>CAWDJN010000032.1:0-45379 GCA_963802695.1 uncultured Acidobacteriaceae bacterium | reverse complement strand
GAAGATATTCGTCCAGAACTCTGCCCCGAATATTGCGGCACACGCTCATCATGAATTCGATCGTCTCTCGTCGCTCTTTGTTTCCCTCACCAGGAAAAGCGAAGATGATGTTGAACGAAGGTCGTATCCCAGCCTGCAGGCAGCGTGCCGCGCTTTCATAAATGGACTCGAAATCCTGCCAATCCTTATGCATCGCCTTCGTGTCGTAGTCGAGCCGGAATCCACGCCCTGGCAAATCTGCTGCAGCCCAGCACGCCGCAGCATGCGCAGATCCTCTGGTGTAAGTCGAGCCACTACGTTCGTCGTCGCCTGAATGCTCCACTGAAAGTGCGAGTCCTCGCGCACCAGTCCGTCGGCGATACCGCGTGCGCGATCCATGTCGACAAGGAAGTTGTCATCAACGACCCAGATCATCTCTAGCGCATACCTTCGGCTCAGATCGACCGTCTCCTCCACAAACTGTTCCGGCGACAGCGCGTTCCACTTTCGCCCGTAGACACCAGAGTTCGTGCAATACGCACAGTTGAACGGGCATCCAAGGCTGGACGTGTACATTGCCCAGCGTCGCCCGCACTTTCGCTCATAGGCATCGAAATCAGCGATGTGATAAGCCTTCGGAGGCATCTCTGCGAGAGGACGCAGCGGACGTTCCGGCGTCATGACAAGTTTTCCATCCCGCTTAAAACCAATGCCAGCCACAAAATCCGGAGCCGACCCCGCTCGCAGATGCTGCACCAACTCCAAAAAGCTGTCTTCACCTTGTCCCCGTACGATGTAGTCGAGATAAGAGCGCTGGAGCGTTTGCTTCGGCAGCAGCGAGGGATGCCATCCGCCCAGGACAATGGGAAACTCCAGGTCCCATGCCTTCACGGCTTTCGCAATCTCCACCGTTTCCCCGGATCATCGGGCCGGTAACCAGCGATACCGCGAGACATAATGCATCCTTGACCTCGTTAAGAAATCACTGTAAAGTTCGGCGTGATCGTCGAATCGATCAGGACAATCTGAAAGCCTGCTCGTATAAGTGGGGTTGCGATCGCAAGAATGCCGAGCGGGGCTGTAGCTTCAGAACTGGCAAACGATGGAAAGAAAAAGACGATCTTTCGTGATGCCCGCACTTCGTGTCCCCCGTAACTTCATGGAGTATAGCGACCAAGGGAACCGCGAATTGTCAGGGATTTGCCGGCGATTCGTCATCTTCTTTCAGTTTTGTCACCGACGACATTGCATCACACGGAAAATAAAAAACGCGACACCTCAGGTCGCCGTTGATGTCAGGAATCGCTCATTCCGCATCTCGACAGTTACGCACTCTCGCACAAAAAGTCGTCGAGCGCAGCGGCCGAGTTATCTCCTCACAGGCTGACTTCACGATAAGTCACTGGATGCACCGTCCGATCGTGCCTTGCGCTCACTTCACTTTTTCCCCAACGATGAGATACTGCTGATCCAAACATGATTTCGCCAGAATGAATCGAAATCACTCCCCGCCCTTAGCCACGGGTCGACACATTGCCGAGTGAGCTTAATTTGCTTGGCAAAGAATTCTAAAACCGCAATTCGAGCGATTTAATATCGTGGATTCATCAATAAGGATTCCGCACCAATTAGCCTTTCGGGGAAATCAATGTATGGTGTTTTTTCATAGATTATCGCCCTGAATATGTGACTTTTTGTACATTTTGGTGCCATTCATCCCTGGGGTTGCCTCCGCACACTCGCGGGCAAGATCCTATCTTGACAGTATCGTTTCGAGCGTATAAAGTTCGCGACGCATAGAAAATCCGCAGGGACAGCGAATAGCCATCGGCCTGGCTGCGCGATGGCGGAGACGCAATTCAATTAGCCGCAATTTGGAAGCCTGGAGGAGTGTATGACGCAGCTCGGCAACTTAGTTCGCCCCAAGGTAAGTACAGCGGCTCTGAAGGTTGTTTTTGGAATCGCATTGTGCTTGAGTCTTATCTTGTCGCCTAACGCCAGCGCGCAAGTGGTCTATGGGTCCCTGACTGGAAACGTCCAGGACAAGGCCGGCGCAATGATCCCTAATGCCACGGTCGTGGTAACGAATCAGGCCACCCAGGAAACCCGCACTACCACGACGAACGCTTCTGGCGAGTACCACGTCGTAGACCTTGCGCCTGGGTCTTATACAGTGTCGATCAAGGCATCTAGCTCGTTCGCGGCTTTCTTGGAAAAGAACGTCCCGATTGAGGTCACCCGCGAGTCTCGCGTTGATGCTACGCTCCCAGCGTCGACTGTTACGACCGAGGTGACGGTAGACACAGCTGCACCCATGCTCGAGACGGACTCTGCCCAGGTAGACGCCCAGATTTCGAAGACGCAGATCTCCCAACTTCCAATCACCTCGTCGCAGGGCCGTAACTTCCAGACTCTCTACACCCTGATCCCCGGCGCAGCGGCCGTTCAGGAGCAGAACTCCATCGGCGGCAACCCGGCCCGCGCCTTCTCGGTCAATTTGAACGGCGTTAGCTACAACACCAATACCACACGCATCGATGGAGCAGTGAATGACTACGGCTGGCTGCCCTATCTGCTCGCCTATCTGCCGCCGGCGGACTCGATCCAGAGCGTCAACGTCGTTACCAACTCTTTCAATGCAGATCAGGGCATAGCCGGCGGCGCCTCAATCGCCATCACCATGAAGGGTGGCACAAGCCAGTACCACGGTAGTGGGTGGTGGTACTACCAGGACGCGCTCTTCAACGCCCGCGCTTACACCGCAACCCAGGCATCCCTGATCTCCGCCGCGAATCCCACCGGGTCGGTTCCCAAGAACGTCTTCAATGAGTTCGGAGCCAACTTCGGCGGCCCCGTCTATATCCCAAAGATCTATCGTGGCGGGAACAAGTTGTTCTTCTTTGATGGCTTTGAGCGCACATCCCGCCGCAGTTTGGCCACTCCGTTGGCGACCGTGCCGACGACCGCAATGATCGGTGGCGACTTTTCGGCGGCAACTTCTGTCGCTACTCTCTACGATCCCCAGCCAGGAGGTGTAGGCCCAATCCGTGCCATCGGCGCGCGTCCCACCTTCCTTTCGGAGTACGGATGCAACTGCATACCTGCCTCACGTCAGTCGGCTCCTGCCGTGAAGATGCTGTCTTATCTTCAGCCTTTCGCGGCCGATGGTCGGAACACCGAGCGCCTCGCAGATTGCGAATCAGTTGGCCAACGACTACACGGGTGTCGGCACCATCGCCTATACGCGGATCACAAACGACGCGAAGATTACCTATAATCCGACCGACAGGACGAACATCTTCGGACGATACAGCATTGAGCCGTACACCCTTACCGATCCACAAATATTTGGGAACGCCGCGGGCAATGGAGGTGCTGGGGGCGCCGCCGTCGACGGTGGACAGCCCGGTCAGGCCTCCGGCCGCATCCAGAATGTTGGACTTGGCGTCAGCCATGTCATCACCTCCAGTATGGTTATCGACTGGGACTTTGGTTACACCCGCCAGGTCACCGGCGCGCAATCTCTCATCGATCTTGCTTACGGTGACTTTGGTCTGAACCAGCTCGGCATCCCAGGCACCAACGGAGTCGGGTCCCTCTATGATGGCCAGCCGATCTTTGCCTTCTCCACCCGGCTTTTCGACACTTGGCAATGCCTCCGGTGCAAATCCGTTCCTGTTCCGCGACAACCAGTTCACCTCCGACATCAACTTCAGCTGGACCAAGGGCAGGCACGCCATGAAGTATGGTGCCACCTGGTACCACTTCGACCTCAACCACTTTCAGCCATCCGTCGGTTCTGGCGTCAGTAACCCGCGCGGAGGCTTCATGTTCCAGGGAAGCATGACGAGCAACACCAGTACCGTAACCGCCTACAACGCGCTCGCTGACATGCTCCTGGGGCTCCCGAACTTCGGCACCGGCATCGCCGTAGCCAAGAACGAACAGTTGTACAACCCGAACTCCTTGCGCTGGACCGAGCTCGCCGGTTATGCGCAGGACACATGGTCCGCGACTCCCAAGCTCACAATTAACTACGGTATCCGGTACGAGTACTATCCGGCGCCCTACACTGATAAGCACGGCGTCTTCCGCCTCGATCCCACCCGGCCCCAGACGTCCAACATCGAAGTCGGAGGTGTCGGCGGCAACCCCCAAAACGCAGGGATCAATGTTGGATGGGGGCAGATCACTCCGCGGTTAGGTCTGGCCTATCGCGTGGATCCAATGACGGTCCTCCGCGCCGGCGGCGGAATCACCACAGATCCCGAGAGTTATCGCTTCCTGCGCGATCAGTACCCCAGCGAAATCGCTCAGGCCTATGTCGGGCCCGGATCGGGAACGTTGTCAGTAGACCCCAACGGGAATCCCATTACCCTGACGACGGGCATCCCCCTGGCGGTCCCTCCAGCCATTACCAACGGCTTTACCTCGCTTCCTGTAACCATTGGAACCAACACCACCCCCGGAAACATCCATCGCGGCTACATTGAAAGCTGGAACGTGTTTCTTCAGCACGATTTCGGCCGCAACTACGTGGCCAACCTCGGTTACGTCGGGACTCACGCGGTTCGCCAGTTCTCCGATATCACGCTGAATGCGGCTCCCTTGCCCAGCGGCGCCACCACTTGCATGCCCAATGGCCAGTACAATCCGTCCACCGGCCTCACCGGAGCATGCTCGTTCAACGCCAACCAGATCATCAACCAACAGCATTGCAACGCCACCACCGGATATGTCTGCTACAACACCGGTGGCATCACCATGAACGAGCCAATCTTCAGCGCCAACTACAACGCCCTGCAGGCGCAGCTGACGCGCAATGAAGGTCATGGGTATCAGTGGGGCCTGAGCTACACCTGGTCGCATGCATTTGACAACGCAGATAACGGGGCTGGTTCGGGTTCCACCGGCCCTGCCTACGCGTATCCCGGCTACTTCAAATTGAACCGGTCCCAGTCCGGCTACGACCGCACCAACAATCTCCAGTTCTGGGGAATCTACCAACTGCCATTCGGCCACGGCCAGATGTGGCTAACCCACGGCGTCGCCGGCGCGATCTTTGGCGGCTTCCAGTTGACAGGACAGATTAGCCACATCAGCGGTGCGCCCTTCACAGTGAGCCCGTCGTCCTCAGGCTATCAACGCGCCTGGCGCAACGGAGTATGCGCAGCTCGTCGCTCCCTATCACCAGCTTGGCGGCCATAACCGCACCCCCGGCAACAACGCGATCTCCAATGGTAACCCCTGGTTCGATCCCACATCATTCGCCAACCCCGTCGAGCCCCAATACACCAACCCCAGCGCGCCTGGTTACGTAAATTGCTCGGTGCCCTCTTGCATGGTCTCGCCAAACTTTGGCAACACTCGCCGCAACGAATTCCGCGGACCGGGCGTCACCAACATAAACTCGAGCATCACCCGGAACTTCAAGGTGTGGCGTGAAAGCGAGTTCCAGGTTCGGGTCGAAGCGTTCAATCTGCTCAACCACGCCGGAGCTCGTCAGCAATCCCAACGTAACCGTACTGGCCGGCGGAACATTCGGATACATCACCAGCTTTGCCCTCGGCAACAACGCCAGTCCCACGCGCACCGTTCAGTTCAGCGGTCGCTTCAACTTCTAACTCTCGCGCAATAGGAAAGACCCTTCATCGATCCAGGTGAAGGGCCTTCTCGTATCTGCCTGCCTCCTAAGCCCAACAATCTTTCTTCGGAAGCGGCCGTCTTCGGTACGCCCTCACTTGACTTAATCACCCTCCAGAACTTACCCCCGCCCCGCCGGAAGCCCAATCGGGGCATTAATTTCTCCCATAAACCCTGTCATTGGACGAATTTAGCTGTAAGCCCTTTGGAATGACGATTTTGGCCGCCAGGTGGCAGGCTAAGCTGCCTCGAATGAATACTTTGCACCATTCAATGGGGGAGGGGGGTACCCCCCGGAAATCACTCCACAGTCACGTCAAACGCGCCTGTCTCCACCGTCGAGCCATGTTTCATCTGCACAAAAATCCGATAACGTCCCGCCGACGGAAAACCATACGGAAATTCGACAGTATTGGACATGGGCTCGGTATGCTCACTCATATCCATATCCATCGGCATATCCATATTCATCCCCGTATGGCGGCTGCCGTTGGCCAGCGTCAAAGCAGCCATCGCAGCAGAACCATCCGGATGAGTATGCGCGAAGACCGTCCCATCCGTCTTGACGAATGCTGCATGCCCAGCCATGCCCATATAAAGCTGCATATCCGCTGCTGGCTTGCCGTTGGCATCCAGTAGATGGAACTTAAAGCTGTATGCCGTATTCGCCGTAACGGTGGAAGGCCGATCCCAAACCATCACATATCCATCTGGCAGCTTGTAACGGTCGCTCAGCGGTCCAGCACTCAGAGCCGGAGGAGTCGCCGCCGCATCGTCCGGCCCGGGAGTCCCTCCAGCCATGTTGGCGGGAACAGTGACGGTTGACACAAGCGTCTCCGGAAAGCCTGAGGCGTGGACAACATCACCATAAAGCGTGTAGTCCCCGGCAGGCATGGCAGGAAGTGACATGCGGAATTCACCCGGCCCTGTCAGGGATGGATGCAAATGGTAAACAGCATCCATCCCCGGCTGTCGAATCGCGTAAAGATGCATCAGGTGACCGTGATCGGGCAGGAAGTCATTATTGGAGCGGCTTCGGCGTTCGCTATCTGGATGGAAGGCTTGCACGTCGAGAGTCAGAACATTGCCCGAGAGGGAAGCGGTGACCTTCAGGGGCCGATACACATCGGTCGCATAGCCCGCAGCCTCAGCATTCCACCAGACTCCCCCCAGCCACACAATGATCCCCATGAAAACCAAACCGCCCACGGTCGCGAGAACAGCCCGCCGTTTACGGGCGGGGGTAGGCGTCTCACCCGGCGTGAGTCGCGCTTCACGCACGGCCGCCCCGATGATTCCTGCCATGCTGATGACGAGGAAGACGCCGAGGACGCCCAGCGTAATGCCGAGGCCGCGCTGCATCTTCAGCGTAGAGAGTGCGACGGCAGGCACCGGAACTGAGGCAGTCTGCTCTCCAGCATCGCCGCTGATCTCAAAGCGGACCTGCCACGAACCTGAAGCCATCATCCAGAGGCTTCCGGTGAAAAAGGCCGGGTCCATCGTCGATCCCGTCATCGGGTCCGAAGTTGGAGGATGCTTCGAGGCCTCGCCGGTGATCGGAAGCGGAGTGATGCGGATCCCGCGGATGGGTGCACCACTCGATCGCGCCTCGACGGTGGCGACACCAGGAATTACCGTTGGCATGCGGACCGTTACGTAGAGTTTGTACGGGCCCGCGTCGACCGTTTCAAAAACGTCCTTGCTGCCCAGGTGAGCATGTGCCGTCCTGGGAGCAACGAAAGAACAGAGAAGGAGGATGAGAATAATGCGAACAAGCTTCACCGCTGCACGCTCCGCATCCAGCGCCCAAAGCTCAGGCCGATCCACGTGCTGATTGAGCCGTAGATTGCGGCACGTAGAAGTCCCCAATAGAGAGCGATGCCGTGATCGGGGTGGAAGAACTGGCGCAGACGGTCATAACCATCAGGACGCGAGTTGTAGTCGAAGTAGATGGTGCCGAAGAACCGGTTCTCCGACGCTTTGGAAAGCAGGAAGTTGGCGAATGGCCACTCGACGATGGTCAGGACAGCTACGAAGAGAAAGCCCGAGACGAGCGCGATCTGCCAAGACTTCCACGCGCGAGTCTTCTGCCAGAGAAGATCAAGCGCGAGCGCCGGAAAGATGATGAGGATGGGAAACTTGGCAGGGATGAGGTGAGTTACAGGGTTGAAAACGGGGCCCAACTTCGGCTGCGCCGGAACGAGTGGCAGGATAAGAATCTCGCCGATGGCAAAGATCATGTAAACCGCGGCGGTGGAGGTCGCGGCCCACTTGTAGCGCGAGGCCTGCGACAGCACCGCGAACGCTACCGGCAGAGCTATACCCATTGCTACATAGGCAGAGACTGAATGGAGCTCGACGTCCCAGGTTTTCTCAATCAGGAAGAACATCTGACCGGAGACGATGAGTCCTCCGACATACAGGAAGAGTCGTTGAAGTGTTGTGAAGGTGCGCTCTCCAGAGACAGTCTGATCAGTCGAGGCGCGGTTCATTGCCGCAAGGATGAGGAATAGAACGCCGACGGCTACGCAGCGTATTCCGAGGATCAGCAGCGTATGTGGTGGGCTGATGATTTTGACGTCCAGGCCGTAAGCGGCGTGCCACCAGTTGTCGAACGGTGCCGAGGTAATCATCGCGATGCCGCCCCAAGCGGCGATGAAAGCACCCAATGGAGCGCGGAAGCCGAGCACATTGACCGAGGCGGTCTTCAGCCTTTCGTAGTGACCGAACGTGTCAACGAGAATGAGGTAGCCGCAGATGATCGCAGCCATCACTCCACAGGCCTGAATGGCCAGGTGTGCCGGAGTCCAAAACGTATCGCGACCGATGGAGCGATGCCAAGCCACGTCCCAGGCGCCACCGATCGAGGCAGACGTGACAGCAAGGGCGCCGAACCAGGTGTACCAGGGGACGGAGGCTGTTTCTTCAGCGGTCCGCGTGACTTCAATGGCGTCCACGCGGTTCATAGAGAGGGGTGAAGTCGACATGAAACCTCCCGGGCTATGGCGCTATCTTATACTGCTGGATTCCTCGTCGCTAAATTCCGTGTGTGGGCGGGTGAGGTTATTGTGGCGGAAAAGACGAGAAGAAGAACTGCTCCTGTTGCTGGAATGAGCAATCCCGCCCGGAGGCCATGGAAGTGGGTAGAGACGACGCCGGTCAGCCAGGGGAGCGTGGCCCCGCCGATGGAGGCGCAGGCGAAGAGGGGGCCGAGCTTTGCGTGATTGCCGCTTCGGGCTAGCAGGAAGGAAGTGATGAGCGGATAGAGAGGTGCTAAGCTCAGAGCGGCAAAAATGGTGAGGGTTATTACGCCGGCGGGAGTGATCGGTGCGACAGCGCACAGGACAATTTGAGTAAGGATAAGAAGGGCGAGGCAGATGCGATAGAGGACTGCTTCGCCGAGCAGAGACAACAGCGCGGTGACCAGAATTCGACCCGCGAGCTCTGCGATCCAGAAGCAGAGGGAGATAGAGGAAGGGTGGAGCGTTGGGTTGGTGCGGATCGCATAACTAGGTAGCCAGCCTCCGAGGGCGTTCTCTACACCCACGTAAACGAAAACAGCAACGCCGAAAATAAGGAGCGAAATCGAAGGCATAGGCATCGACGAGCGTATATCTGCAGCGATCAGTTTGGCTGGTGGGATCGGAAACTCGGCGAGCACATCCTCATCCGCTCGTTGGTGTGCGCGGGGAATGTTTAATGAAAGGAGTGATGCAGCCGCTACAAGAGCGGCTGTGGCGAAAAAGAAATTCTGGATGCCGCCGGATGAAAGGCGAACAACCAGCGGACAGGCGATGGCTCCGAGACCCCATGCTACATTCAATGCGGCGATCAAACGTGCCCGGGAGGCCGGGATTGCGGTTCCACCGATCACGTTGCCGGCTGTGAGACCGGCGCCCAGGCCGACACCGATCACGAACAGGGCGATGTGGGCCCAACCAAAACTTGCCCAGGCCATCGCAGCACATCCTGCCGCCGTGACGGCGGACCCGTACAGGATGCTCCCTCGGAGATTGCGCGTGGCAACCCACGCTCCGCAAAATTGGCCCATGAAACTTGCGGTGAAGAGCGTACCGGCCTGGGCGTCCTGAATGTGCCAATGTTGCATGAGTGTTGGCAGAAGGGGGCCGAGCATGACGGTGGGAATGCCGGCTGCGAGAAAGTAAAAAAAGACAGGCATTAGCGCGCGGCTAGGGTGCGCGTTTGTGGCGAGAGGCTCGTTTGCTGATGAAGAGCTGGTCCGCAAAGCAATCCTGTTAGTTTTTGCTGCGCGTCGACCGCGGTGGGGAGGTTCGGGCAATCCGCTTAGTGGATTCTCTCACGATCAGTTCAGGGTCGAAGGAGAGGTCCTGGGGATAAGCTTCGTCGGGTGCATTGATCCGACGCACGAGAAGTTGCGCGGCTGCCCAACCCATTTTACGAAGGGGCTGGCGCACAGTGGTGAGGCGAGGGTTGAGGTAGTCGGCCACGATGATGTCGTCAAAACCGATGACGGAGATGTCGTGGGGGCAAGAGAGACCTGCGTCCTGAATCGCACGAATGGCACCTATGGCGGAGGTATCGTTGAAACAGAAGAGCGCGGTGAAGTCGTGAGTGCGGGCCAGTAGATTGCAGACGGGAGGATAGCCCAACTGCGGTGTCCAGATATTCTCTTCGAGGAAGATGCAGAGTTCGGGATGGACTTCGATGCCGATCTCGTTTGCGATCCCGACGATGGCCCGCCACCGAACCTCGGAGTCGAGGGAATAGCGTTGCCCCTTCATGAAGGCGATGCGGCGATGACCTAGGTCATAGAGATGGCGGAGCGCCATGCCGACGGCAGCTTGATGGTCGAGCACGATGTTAGTGACGCCAGCGGATTTGGTGTGCGTCGATATGCCGACCACGGGTAGGTGGATCTTGGCCGAAAGGTCAGTATTGATCAGGAGAAGTCCGTCGACACGCCGGCGCATGAGGAGCTCCTGATACTCTTCGCGCAAATCTGGTTGCCCAAGGTGACTGACGGTGAAGGAGAGGAAACCCTCCTGAAGGAGGTACTGCTCAACCCCAAGCATGACTCCCGTTACATAACCTTCGCTTAGTTCGGGAACGATGACTCCGATGGTATTCGTAATGCGGGAGCGGAGCATGCGGGCATGCAGGTTGGGGCGGTAGGCGAATTGTTTGGCGGCAGCTTGAATACGTTGCTTGGTTGCCGACGGGATAGATGTAGCGACAGGCGAGTTGTTCAAAACGATTGAGACAGTCGCGGGAGAGAGGTTGAGATGCTCGGCGAGAAACTTGAGGGTGACAGGTTTTTCGGGGTTGCGCGTGCTGAACCCGGCTTTGGGGTTAGCTGTCATTTCGAGCCGCCGGCGTGGATGTACAACATATGGAATCAGTTGTACACCCTCGGAGAGATAGACGCATCGGTTTTGTCGTCTGGCGGGAGACAGCGATGGCAGAAGACAAGTGGCTCGCGGCTGGGACGAAGTGCCGAATGATGTGACGAGTGGCGATATATCTCCACTGCATTTTGTGACGTTTTTTGAACGCACTCGTCTACAACGGTATTATTTCTTTCTCTTAGCTGAGCGGCTATCGAGAGCGCTGTGTACTGGTGCACCCATTCCACTCGCTGTTGATTGTAAGTGATTGCGGAACAACTCTAAGGTGTCCTACTTGAGTTTTTGTGCGACGTTTGTATGGGCGGTCAGGGGCGAAGAGCTGCCGTCCGCCGTTAAAGGATAGAAAAAAGGAACGAATAGTTCCGAACAGACGTCAAAGCTTTGTGGCGAAGAAATTCACGGAAAGAACATTACTGTAATGACAATCGTGCGTTGACATGGTGTTAATTTCATGGAATCTTAGATATCACCATTTGATTTCTACCTTGAAATTGGTCGCCCCTTGGAAAATGTAGTCGGGGCGGCTATGACCAGATCTTCAGCATTACTCAGGACCGCTGGGTTGCGCGCTTCACATGACCCGCGATTTTCGAGTCCTAAATTCAGACAAGCTCCTTCCCGATTCGGAAAGGAGCACCAATTTAACTTTTCCGGAGGAGGCTTCCAATGAACGCTTCATTGAAATTATCCAAATATTTGCTTGTTGTTTGGCTGTGGCTGTTAATGGGTGTCAGCACGTCTTTCGCGCAATCGACAGCATCGTTGAGCGGAACTGTTACCGACCCAACCGGAGCCGTAGTTCCGGGGGCGAGCATCAAGGTGCGATCGTTGGCCACGAACCTTGTTCGAGAAACGGTAAGCGATAGCGCCGGTGCCTACGTGGTTCCATCGCTGCAGCCGGGCGACTATGAGGTTCGGACTACGGCTGCGGGATTCGGCACCAGCGTGATCAAGAGCGTCACCCTGTTAGTAGACCAGTCTGTGACCGCAAATGTGAAATTGAATGTGCAGTCAACCGGTGAGACTGTTCAAGTGGAGGCCAGTGCTGCGCCGATCATCGATTCTCAGACGATCACGATGGGACAGGTGATCGATAAAGAGACAGTGCAGAATATTCCGCTGAACGGCCGTCACTTTCTCGACCTAACTAACCTGACACCCGGGGCGGTGGTGCCTCCGGCGAATGGGTTTTTGACCGGCACCAGCCGTGGTCTCGGGGCAAACTCCTTCATCACGGGTGGTGCTCGCGAGGATGCAAACAACTTCCAAATCAACGGCATCAATCTGAACGACATGACGCAGAACCAGATCACGTTCCAGCCATCGATCAACACGACGGCGGAGTTCAAGATCATCAATTCGACCTTTGGCGCGGAGTATGGCCGTAGCTCGGGTTCTGTGGTGAACGTCGCTACGCGCTCGGGTGCGAGCAGTTATCACGGTGAGGCGTTCGATTATCTAAGGAATAACTACTTTGACGCGCGCAACTACTTCAACCGGAAGGGAACTCGCCAGAATCAATTTATACGGAATAATTTCGGCGGCGCGTTCAGTGGCCCAGTTCCGTTCGTTCTGAAGGACAAGGCCTTTCTCTTCCTGAGCTACGAAGGACTTCGGCAGACGCAGGCACTTCTACTCACGAGCAATGTGCCTACGCTGGCACAGCGCGCGCTATTCACTAACAGTCCTGCCGGGCCATCCTATGCGAAGCTTATCACTTTGATCCCGACTGGTGTTCAAACGACTTCGGCCTCCGGTGTGACCACCGCCGTAGCTACTGGGTCTTCTCCAGGACCCGTAAAGACGGACCAGTATAGCGGCGACTTACTCTTCAATATTTCCACCGCGGATAGTCTGCACATGTACTATGCGTGGCAACAGGATGCGCGCACGGAGCCGAACCTGCAGGGCAACACGATTGCCGGTTTTGGGGACCATCGCACCGCTCATCGTCAGATCGGGACAGTCAACGAAACTCACATCTTTTCGCCAAATGTTGTGAACGAGGGGCGATTCGGGTTCAATCGCATCGCGATCAGCTTTGTGGATTCGTTCAACGCGGTTTCAAGCGATTACGGTATTCCGAACGGGGTAACTCAACCTATTGGACTGCCGCAAATAACGGTTACTGATCTTGGGCTTAATTTCGGCGGACCTTCCGGGTTTCCCCAGGGGCGCTTTGTGACCACAGGTGTGTTTTCCGACACGCTGACTTATTTGAAGGGCAAGCATGCGATCAAGACCGGCGGCGAGTTCCGGCGGTTTGAAGGCAACAACTACCAGAATACGGCCGGCACGGTTAACTTCACCACGACCACCAACTTTATCAATGGCGGTGCCAATACCTATACCGCCAATTCAATCAATCCTGTGAACAGCCGGATCTTTATCAGTGCGGTCGCCGCATTTGCGGAGGACACCTTTAAGATGACGCCTACTCTTACCCTGGAGTACGGGCTCCGGTACGAATGGAATGGAACACCTGCCGAGGGTGGTCACCGGTTCATTACTTTCAACCCTACAACGAGCGCTTTTCAACAGGTAAATCAACCCTACAAGCAGAACAACAATTACGAACCGCGGGTTGGTTTTATCTATGACGTTTCCGGCAAGGGTAAAACGACTGTTCGCGGCGGCTTCGGATACCTGGTAGACCAACCGATCATCAGCGCGGTGACGGGACTTACGACGAACCCCCCGTTGTCCAACCCTCTACAGATTGCATCTTCCACAGCACAACCGACCATTCCTATCGGTACTGCTTTCGTCAGTGCAGGCGCGTCCGGTCTTGCCCCCAGTTCGGTCAATCCGAATTTTAAGAACGGGTATATCGAATCCTACAATTTGAACGTGCAACAGGAACTTGGACCTGCGTCCGCGTTGCAGGTCGGCTACATAGGTTCGCAGGGGCGTCATCTTCGCCTAAACCATAACATCAATCAGTTTTTGTACGCATCTCCTACGGCGACAACTGGTACGCGTCCATACCCGACAGCAAAGATGCTGGATGGCACCACGAGGCCGCTGGGCAATATCACCTATAACGACTCCATTGGTATGTCGAATTACAACGCACTTTGGGTGACTTACCGAAGGTCGCTACGTGGCGGTTTGGCGTTCAACACGACCTATACCTATTCGAAATCGATGGACGAGAACTCGCAGTCGGGTAACGGCATCCAGGACAACACTAATCCTGCTGGAAGCTATGGCCTTTCAGACTTCGACGTTCGTCATCATTTCGTCTTCAGCGGTACCTGGACGCTTCCGTTCCATGGCAATCGTTTGAAGGATGGTTGGCTGCTCGCAGACGTCACTCAAATCCAAGGTGGAAACCCCTTGAATGTCGTCACAGGCTCGGCTTATAGCGGAGCCTCGGGAAATATTCGGCCAACGTTGCTTGCTCAACCCTCAGTCGGCATTCATAAAGCGCTGGCCAACTTCAGCATTCCATACATTGTTGGCACATCCTGCTTAGCCGCGACGCCGGGTTGCAACTTCCTGACGCCGACGATCGGTTACGGCTCCATGCAGCGCAATGGTTTGACTGGACCTGGCTTCTCCGACACCGATGTCTCGTTGCAGAAGACTACCAGGATTGCGGAAAACGTGAGCTTTATCCTTCGTATGGATGCGTTTGACGTATTCAACCAGGCTAACTTCGGCAACCCTGTCCTGACGGCATCCCCCACCAGCACCACCTTCGGCACGATTACGGCAACACGTGGCGCGATCGGCGATGCGGGATCGTCTCGTCAGCTTCAGTTCGCTGCAAAGGTTAACTTCTAAATTGCTTTTTTCTCGATATGCTCTGTCGAACGCTTCGGCAGAGCATATTTTTTGTGCCCCATTTCAACCGTGAAAATTAGGATGGGATGGTGCAATGAATCGCTTTCGACAATATCGTCATGACGATCTGGAGGCAATCTTTCGTTTGGATGAGGTTTGTTTTGCGAAAGAGTTTCGATTCGATCGAAGATCTATGAGCGCCTTTGCTTCAGACAAAGACGCAATCACCCTGATTGCGGAGGATCGAGGTGAGGTGATCGGGTTTGTCATTGCCCATTTGAAGCGTGTTGACACAGCGTGCCGGGCCTACATCATCACGCTTGATGTGGCGCCGGAGTGGCGGCGGAAGGGCGTAGCCGGAGAATTGATGGCAGAGGTAGAGGAGCGTGCGTTTTCAGAAGGCGCTCGGCTGATACGGTTGCATGTTTTTGCAGGCAACGACGCGGCGATTCGTTTTTATGAGCGGCTCGGGTATGAACGGGCCCGGATCGTCCGCAGATACTACGGCGCTGGATTGGATGCGATTGTGTACGGAAAAGACCTGCACGATCTGTAACGGTTTGATTTATTTTTTGCCGAAGACGTCTCCCATGCGGCGGATCTGAGCGCCCACTCCGCGAAGTTTCTCTTCAAAGTTCTCGTAGCCACGGTCAAGATGGTAGACGCGGTCGAGAATCGTCTCGCCGTCCGCTACAAGGGCCGCAAGAACGAGCGAAGCCGAGGCGCGGAGATCCGAGCACATTACGGCGGCGGACTGAAGAGGCGCTTTTCCGCGCACTGTCGCAGTGCGTCCCGAGATGGTGATGTTCGCACCCATGCGGATGAGTTCCTGCACATGCATAAAGCGGTTCTCAAAGATGTTTTCCGTGATGGTGCTGGTTCCATCCGCCTGGGTAGCCAGCGCCATGTACTGCGCCTGCATGTCGGTAGGGAAGCCGGGATACTCTTCAGTCGAAATATCGGCCGCCTTGAGCTCCCCGCCGGAGCGGACTCGTACTTTGTCTTCACCCACGTCGATCCGCACTCCGCATTGTTCAAGCTTGGAAATGAGAGCGCCGAGATGCCTGGGTTCGCAGTTGTCGACATTGAGGTCGCCCCCTGTGATGGCGCCTGCGACGAGAAACGTACCGGCCTCAATGCGGTCGGGGTTGATGCGATGGCGCGCACCGTGCAATTTGGGAACCCCCTGAATACGAATGGTGCCGGTACCCGCGCCTTCGATCCGGGCGCCCATCGCAATCAGGAGCGCAGCAAGGTCCGTGACCTCCGGCTCGCGGGCGCAATTCTCAAAGACAGACTCGCCGTCAGCCAGCGCCGCCGCCATCAGGAGGTCTTCTGTGCCAGTGACCGTAATTTTGTCGAAGACAATGTGCGCGCCTTTGAGCTGCCCCTTCCCATCGTTGGGGCTACGGGCTTCAAGGTAGCCATGGTCATAGACAATGGTGGCACCCATGGCCTCGAGGCCTTTGATGTGGAGGTCGATGGGGCGACCGCCAATGGCGCAGCCCCCAGGCATTGCCACGCGGGCGATCCCGGTGCGCGCGATGAGCGGTCCCAGGACCAGTGAGCTGGCGCGCATCGTCTTGACGATCTCATATTTCGCAACCGGATCAGACAGGATGCCGCACTTGATTCGAGTGCGATGCTGCGCGCGGCCGTACCCTAACTCGACCTCGGCTCCCATGCTGGTGAGCAGCTTACGCTCGGTCTCGATGTCGCGGACCTGGGGAATGTTTTCGAGAATGACCTCATCTTCAGTCAGGATGGCGGCGGCCATGCAGGGCAGGGCGGAGTTCTTCGCTCCGGAGACTTTTATTGTGCCGAGAAGAGGGTTTCCGCCGCGTACTACAAACTTGTCCATTGAATCAGTTTACGGAGATTTGCCGTGGAAATGAGTGGCGGAGATGGTTCGGGAACTGGCAAACAAAGCCCCCGCGAACGCAGGGGCTTATTAGCAGCGCGCCTTAGTTTCCAGGCTGGGGAGTGGATGGAGCGGACTGTTGCTGTTGGCCACGACCGCGGTGATGACGCATTTGGCTGAGCTGTTGCATCTGCTCGGGAGTCAGTATCCCAGCAAGTTGGCTCTTCACGCTTTGATGAATTGTGCGGAACTGTTGGCGGCGTTGATCCTGCGACAACGTGGTATCGGAGCGTAGAGCGGCGATCTTCTGCTGGCTATCGGCGAAGATGGGCTCGAGTTTCGCGGTCTGGTCGGCAGAGAGACCCAGACGTTGGCCAATTCGCTGCGCTGCGAGATGAGGATCGGGTGGGTGGTTGTGCCGGTGGTAACCCTTCTGCGGCGTTGTGTCCGGAGACGCTGGGGCCGATTGAGCCTGCGCCAAAGTGCCTGTCAGGGCCAGGGCGAGAGAGGCGGAGAGGAAAAAATGCTTCATGGGTCTTGCTCCTTGTCGCGGCCGGTAAGAGCGCGCTTTCTGAGGAAGTAGACGGGATTTCCCGGAGAATGTTTCGGTGGCAGACGAAGACGACCCTGCAGGCTTTTACAAGCTACTGACAACTCAAGAGGTGCGGTGAGATACGCTGTGCGTCAAGTAGATAACTGGAGATTCATCTGACCACACGAAAGGTACCATCAATCCCCGCATGGGCAAGCGATGAGCTTGATTTTCCAGATGGCCCGGAGATCGAAGCTCCCTACTTCGATGAGGCACTGGGAGCCTGGGTGCTGAGCAGGCATAGGGATCTTCTGGCGGCCTTTCGGTCATCACAGCTTCTTCCCCAAGGGCGGAAACGGGGCGTTACAGATGTCCCGGAAGAAGGGCTTAGGCAGAAGATGCGGGAGGAGACGCTGGCGGCTCTTTCTCCGGTGCGGTTGCGCGCGTGGCGGGAGGGACTAGCCGCGGAGGCCTCTGTCTTGGCAGGACTGCTGTCAGTCGAGCGCGAGGTGGATCTATTGGCCGACTATGCCCGGCCACTTTGTTTCTCGTTGGCACTGATGGTGACTGGCATCGCGCGAGCTGAAGCGGAAAAACTGAAAGAGAGTGCGCGCAATGTCTCTGTTTCTGCGGCCGAACCTTATGACAAAGATCTCAAGAGGGCAGCGAAGCAAGCCCAGAGCGATCTTGAGAGCCACTTTCCAAATGGGCCAGATGGATTGCGTGATTCGGGTTTCGTCGCCCTTGTGGAGACTATGCCCAGTCTGTTGGCGAATGTGTGGTTCGCGTTATTGAATCACCCGAAAGAGTGGGGACTTTTGCATCGATTTCCAGAACTGATGGAGCAGGGAATTGAGGAACTGCTTCGTTATTCCGGTCTGGCCCGAACACTCTTCAGGACGGCAATGACGGACTTCGTCCTTGGAGATGTGGTTATTCGCCGGGGAGAACTCGTGGTTCTGCGGGTCATCGCCGGAAATCGCGACCCGAATCACTTTGAGGGGGCCAATCAGCTCGATGTAATGAGGCGCGGCGGTAGGCATTTTACCTTGGGCGCCGGGTCACACTCCTGTGCAGGAGCGAGCCTCATCCGGATGGCTGCTGTGACGATCAGCGATCCGCTGGTCAGAAAATTTGGCAGTGCAAAACTTATTGAGCCAGTCGAATGGCGCGGTGGTTCAGGATTCCTAACACCAATGGCTTTACGGGTTCGTATGAGCGAAGGAGAAGCCCTTTAGAGTTCGAGCCTTGAGTCGTCGATGGCGAGGCGCACGTTTCCGTCCGATTTAGTAAGCCGGCGGACTGCTTCCATCTTGTCAACGTTCGCCTTGAGCATGACCACAGCGATTGGTATGGACTTGCCAGCCGATTTTATGGTGCGGATGGCAGTGTCACGGTCGATGTCGCAGACCTTCATCAACACGCGAATGCCGCGTTCAACCAGCTTCGCATTCTTCATATGCACGTTGACCATCAGGTTGTCATAGACGTAACCAAGACGGGTCATGGCGCCGGTCGTGATCATGTTGAGGGTCATCTTTTGGGCAGTCGCGGACTTCATGCGTGTGGAGCCGGAGATGACCTCGGGGCCGACTTCGGTCACAATCGTGGTGTCGGCCACATCGGCAAGAGGAGTGTTGTGGTTGCAGGTGATGGCGGCAGTCTTCGCTCCGCGGGCACGTGCGTATTCGACGGCGCCGACTACATAAGGCGTCCGTCCGCTGGCGGAGACGCCGATGACGATGTCTTTACGCGTGGGGCGGCGGCGGGCGATGTCGCGCTGGCCAATCTCCGGGGAATCTTCGTTGACGTCGGAGGCGGAGGCGAGCGCCTTGGGACCGCCGGCCATAATGTACTGCACTTGCTGCGGCGCTGTGGAGTAGGTTGGTGGGCATTCGGAGGCATCGAGCGACGCGATGCGTCCGCTTGAGCCGGCGCCTACGTAGATGAGACGGCCTCCATCGCGCAGTGATCGGGCGACGGTGTCGATGACTATGGCAATCTCGGGCAGCGCCTTCTTAACGGCTGCGGCAATCTTGGCGTCTTCGTGATTAATGATCCGTGCGATCTCGAGGGCGGACTTGGTGTCGAGGCCTTCGGATGCGGTATTGATAGTCTCCGTCGTGAGATCGTTGAAGTTTTCTGTGCCTCGGTTGACGGATCTAGGTGTCGGGGCCTGCTCTAGCATGGTAAGGGTAGCCATAAGTTTCCTACTTTGCTGCTCTATCGATTCTAGTCCTATAGGCTGGGAAAAGCGTTAAGAAACCTCCAAAGGAAATGGGACCGGGTGAATTTCGACCGGTAGGAGAGGCCGTATTTGGAGGCGAAAACGCTTGCGAACCCCTTCCGCGCTGGAGATGATGCGGCAGCCTGTGGTATATGAGATGGCAGCTCACTTCAATTGGTTAGCTGTGCCGGATGGGGCGAGTCTGCGGCTTTTTGAGAGCGGAGGAGCCAATGTTGGTTGCCTCTTGCCGGCTTTGTGAGTCTAATAAAGCGGGTAAGGAGACAGGGTGGAGAACGACGAACAGGTAAGGCCAGAGACGGAAAACAAGGCGCCGTCGAAGCAGGCTGGGGTGATGCAGTCGTGGCTGCGCGACTTGGTCGTGTCGGTGGTTGTGTCTACGTTCATTATCATTTTTCTTTACCAGCCGGTGAGGGTGGAGGGGACCAGCATGTTGCCGATGCTGGAGGACCAGGACCGGTTGTTTATCAATAAGCTGGCGTACCGGGTGGGTGAGATTCAGCGGGGGGACGTGGTGGTTTTCCTGTATCCGCACGATCACGAAAAGAGCTATATCAAACGTGTGATTGCACTTCCGGGAGATACGCTGAAGATTGATCATGGATTGGTATATGTGAACGGGAAAGAGATTCGTGAGCCGTATGTGCCGAGGCAGTTTGAGGATGACCGGTCGCAGCCGGAGATGACTGTGCCAGCGCATGAGTACTTTGTGATGGGGGATCATCGGTCCATCTCGAGCGATAGCCGGGAGTTTGGGCCGGTGGATCGGGATTTGATCTATGGCAAGGCGGCATTTGTGTACTGGCCGATGGATCAGGCTGGGGTGGTGCGGTAGTTTTGTTTGCACTTTTTTCCGGGTGTGGTGGAAGGGCGTTTTTTCAGGGGGTTTTTGAGAAAACGGGTGGTTTTGTGATGGTTTTTTGTGGTGAATTTGTGGTGGGTTGCTGGTAAATTGTGGTGTTTTGGATGGTGCTTTCTGTGCGCCCAAAAAATGTCACTTTTTTGTAAATAATTCTGTGGGAAATCTGTTTTGGTACTGGGACTCTCTCCTTGAGGGAGGAACCAACAGGTCCGACTCCGCGTACCAACCCCTATCTTCCGCTCGAATGGAGTCCAGGTGCGCCCTGTAAGCCTTCTCGTCATCCTCTCCGTTGCAGCGCTTTTTCCCGTCCATCTTTCCGCCCAGGGACTACCAACGATTCAGGTGGAGACCCATCTGATCGACACGGCGCTCAGCGTGCATGATGCTGAGGGGCGCATTGTCACCGGGTTGACTCAGAACGATTTCACGGTGGTTGAAGACGGGGTGCCGCAGAAGATCCGCTTCTTTAACCACGACAACCAGCTTCCGCTGAGTATCGGGCTGATCATCGATGAGAGCGGGAGCCAGGACAAGTTTGTCAAAGAGCATGAAAAGGACATCGAAGCCTTCCTGCACCAAGTGCTGGAGCCGAGCGACCAGGCGTTCGCGGTTTGCTTCGGCAACCATCTGCGACTGGTCAGCGACCTGACCTCCTCGACTTCGACGATCATGGACGGCATCCGTGGTTTCGACAAGGGGAGTAGTAATTTTCCTGAGCTTGGTCCGAAGGAAGAGCGCGAGTTAGGGACTGCTCTTTATGACGCGATCTATTTCGGGATCACGGAGAAGTTAGCGAGCATCCATCAGCGGCGCAAGGCACTGGTGGTTTTCAGCGACGGGGAAGAGAATTCGAGCGAGCATGATCTTCTTGATGCTATCGAGATGGCGCAGAACTCCGATGTGCTCGTCTATGCGATTCGTTATACCGATATGAAGCACGGCAAGATGGATGCTCGCGACCGTTATGGGGTTCGGGTGTTGGATCATCTTGCGGGTCAGACTGGCGGGAAGACGTTTGACTATCACGCTACGAATTTGAAGCAGGCGTTTGGAGAGATCGCGGGTGATCTGAGGTCGCTGTATCAGATTGCGTATCAGTCGACGAATCCGACGCGTGACGGGACTTATCGGAAGGTTGTTATTCAGACTACGAAGCCGGGGCTGGTGGTTCGGGCTCGGACGGGGTATTACGCGCGGTAGGTGGTGGCGGTGATAAAGGCAAAAGCAGGTCCCCCATTCGACTTCGCTCAGGGCAGGCTCTTCGGGGATGACAAGCAAGAAAAGCAAAAGCAAGAGCAAGAGCAGAGGCAACGGCTTGGGTGACAAGTGACAGTGAGTTGTTGATGTGCTCGCCGGTCCACTCAACCGGTGGAGGGTTTGAGGGAGTTGCAGGTTGCAGGTTGTCGGTTGCGGGTTGTTGAAGTTCGTGAATGTCTGTGGCGAAGTCTTGAGTGATCACTGACAACCTGCAACTAGCAACTTGGGTATTTGAGCTATTTGAGAGCGCTACGTGGCGGCCGACAAATGCGAATACAAAGAGTAGAGCTGCGGTGAGCCAGGCGCCGAGGCTGACAGGCGTAGGCAGGTACATCGCGATGGCAACGCCGCCCCTATCAGCGTTGCGGCGAGGACACCAAATTGCCACATGCCGTACATGAAGATAAATGGAAGATAGTGGGCGCCCAAGGGAATCATCAACGCTGGATAGAACCATGCAGGGTGAAATGTTGCGATAACGATCACCAGCGGCAGCGTCGGTGGCAGAGTGAACGCGATCTGCATACCAAGTGCGTTCCCTTAGGTAGAGCGTAAGCGTGGCCCATGCTGCGGAGCACGAGCTGGGTCAGAGGAAAGATAAAGAACCCGCCGAGGATCAGGATCAAGTCTCCGAGTCGGAGTGAGTGCCATGTGCAGGCCGCTGCGGACGCGCACCACAACGCGCCCGATACGAGCTGTCCGGCAAAGCCCCCCATGAACGTTTCGGGAACATCTTTTGCGCATTGAGGATTTCCATGACGCCCATCATAGCGTTACGCCAGGGAAGAACAATTGCAACCGCAACCGCAACTGCAACCGCAACCGCAACCGCAGGTCCTTCGACTTCGTAACTTGCAAAATGCGCAAGTTACTTCGCTCAGGATGACACTTTCCTTGTGGATTGGTGGGAAAGAACAACAGCGACAAGCAACAGCAACAGCAACAACAACAGCAACAGCAACCGCAACCGCAACTGCAAAAAGCAACCGCAGGTCCTTCGACTTCGTAACTTGCAAAATGCGCAAGTTACTTCGCTCAGGATGACACTTTCCTTGTGGATTGGTGGGAAAGAACAACAGCGACAAGCAACAGCAACAGCAACAGCAAACAGCAACCGCAACTGCAAAAAGCAACTGCAGGTCCTTCGACTTCGTAACTTGCAAAATGCGCAAGTTACTTCGCTCAGGATGACACTTTCCTTGTGGAGTGGTGGGAAAGAGCAACAGCAACAAGCAACAGCAAACAGCAAACAGCAACCGCAACTGCAACTGCAACTGCAACCGCAACCGCAACTGCAACGCAACCGCAGGTCCTTCGACTTCGTAACTTGCAAAATGCGCAAGTTACTTCGCTCAGGATGACACTTTCCTTGTGGATTGGTGGGAAAGAGCGCACAGCAACAGCAACAGCAACAGCAACAGCAACAGCAACAGCAACTGGCCGTAGGTTGCCTGAGAGAAATTTATCTTTGGTGCAACGAGAGCGACAGTTGTGCGAATCAGACTGAACAGGACAGAAAAGAAGTTGGTCAATCTGTACAAAGGAGAACCGACAATGAAAAGTTATCTGACTCGCTGGATCCTGGGACTGGGTATGCTTTTTACGCTTGGAGCGGCATCAAAACCAGCGGATGCGCAGGTTGTTGTGAAGGTCGGACCGACGCATCGTCACTATTACCATCACCGATATCGTCAGGTTTATTATCGTCACGGACATCGGTATTACCGGTACTCCTATCGATAAAGTTTTTTAGAATCGCAATTGAGAATGGCCCTCGCGAAGATCGCGAGGGCCATTTCATTTGCGGAACGAGAGGAGCTATTTGCTGGTGGCGTTGTGGACGATTTCGGCGAAGGATTTCGGGTCGAGGCTGGCTCCGCCGACAAGTGCTCCGTCGATGTCGTGAAGGGCGCAGAGGGACTTCGCGTTGTCGGGTTTGACGGAGCCGCCGTAGAGGATGCGGATGGAAGAGGCGAGCTCGGGGGTGAGGGACTTTGCGATCTGGTCGCGGATGATTTTGTGGGCTTCGTCGGCGATTTCGGGGGTGGCGGTGCGGCCGGTGCCGATGGCCCAGACGGGCTCGTAGGCGAAGACGATGGGCGCGGCGTGGGCGGGGTCGATCCCTTCGAGGGCGATGGAGGTCTGTAGCTCGAGGACGTTACGGGTAAGGTTGGCTTCGCGCTCTTCGAGTTTCTCGCCGACGCAGACGATGGGGATGAGCGAGTGATGGAGGGCCGATTTGAGCTTGAGGTTGACGGTGGTGTCGGTTTCGGCGAAGTACTGACGGCGTTCGGAGTGGCCGATGAGAACGTGGGTGGCGCCGATGGCGTTGATCATGACGGGCGAGGTCTCGCCGGTGTAGGCGCCGTCGTTCTTCCAGTGCATGTTCTGAGCTCCGATGGAGACGGATTTGCCGCGGGCTGCGTCGACGAGCGCGGGAAGCGAGGTCATGGCGGGGCAGAGGACGACCTCGGCGGCGGTGTCTTTTTTGATGAGGGGGAAGAAGGTGGTGAGGAAGGCGGTGGATTCGGCGGGGGTCTTGTACATCTTCCAGTTGGCGGCGATCAGGAGTTTGCGCATTTGTTTCAGTATTCCATCGGAGTATGCCTTGTGGAAAGAGACGGACTGCAGCGGTCCGGGATTTTCCTCTGACACTCGCGATTGTTTTGGGATTCAGGGATGAGATTAGGCTATCAGGTATCGGGTATGGTTACCGTTTTTGGTGGTGCGAGATCTCGAAGAATTAGAACCCACAGGGCGGAGAGGTGAAATCATCATCAAAATGAAGTACACTATCCATTAACGAATCGATAGTCGTATTTACGTTTCATCCTGCCGTTTTTAGTAATTTCCTGCCTGGACTAGCTCAATAAATTTTTACGCAAGCCTAGTCTCGCTTTACCAGACCCGGATTACTGCGTTTGCTTTCATTCATCGCCAGATCGACACGCTCGCCGCGATTTCTGCCAGAACAATTTTCACGACCTGACCGAAGGCGCAGGGCAAGTGTGCGTGCCCAATTCCCCTGTACCTGTAAATTATGCAAGGAAGAATTCGAATTGAAGTTACTGATTAATGCTCTCGTTATGACCGTTGTTTGTTTTGCGCTGGCGGGATGCGGCTCAACCTCGGCAGTGCCGGTTGTGGAAGCAGCCGCTGACAGCCAGCCGGCTCTTAAGACGTCACAGAAGTTGCAGTGCACCCAACTGCCGACAACCACCAATGCCAAGGGCCAGCGGGTCTTTTCCTTTCAGTGCCCGAACTACCCGGTATTCACGTTCACCGAAGTGAAGAAGTAGCGGCTTGTTGTGGTGAGTGATAGTTGGTCGGCCTTGCGGCCGACTTTAGCGGAATCGCTGATTGTCGGTTAGTGCGGCGACGCCGGGGAGTGTTTTGCCTTCGAGGAATTCGAGGCTGGCTCCTCCGCCGGTGGAGATGTGGGTGATGCGGTCGGCGACGCCGGCCTGCTGGACTGCAGCGACAGAGTCTCCGCCGCCGACGATGGTGGTGGCGTCGTGGTTGCGGGCAACGGCGCGGGCTATGGCGTTAGTGCCTTCGGCGAAGGCAGGCATCTCGAAGACGCCCATGGGACCGTTCCAGACGATGGTGCGGGCCTCGGATATCTCATCTTCAAATAAGCCGATTGATTTGGGGCCGATGTCGAGCGCCATCCACTCTGCCGGGAATGGACCGTCCTTGCTGAAGAGCTGTGTTTTTGCGTCGGGGGCGAACTTGTCGGCCAGGATGTGATCGACGGGGAGCAGGAAGCGGACGCCTTTGGCCTTTGCCTTTTCGAGAGCGGCCTTGGCGACGTCGATCTTGTCGCTTTCTACGAGGGATTTTCCTGTCGATTGGCCCTGGGCGTTGAGGAAGGTGTAGGCCATGCCTCCGCCGATGATGATGGCGTCGGCTTTGTCGATGAGGTTGTCGATAACTTCGATCTTGTCGGAGACCTTGGCTCCGCCGATGATGGCGACGAAGGGCTTGTCGGGTTCGGTGAGGGCTTTGCCGAGATAGGTGAGCTCCTTTTGCATGAGCAGGCCGGCGGCTGAGACTTTGACGAAGTGGGTGATGCCTTCGGTGGAGGCGTGGGCGCGGTGGGCGCTGCCGAAGGCGTCGTTGACGTAGATGTCGCAGAGGCTGGCGAGCTGTTTGGCGAAGGCGGGATCATTGGCCTCTTCTTCAGGGTGGAAGCGGAGGTTTTCCAGGAGGAGGGGCTGGCCGGACTCGAGGTTGGCGGACATCTCGCTGGCGATGGGGCCTACGCAGTCTGGGGAGAAGGCTACGTTTTCGTCGTCGCCGAGGATGTGGTCGAGAAGGCCGCGAAGGTGATCGACGATGGGGCGCAGGCTCATGGAGGCTACGGGCTTGCCTTTGGGGCGGCCAAGGTGGGAGCAGAGGATGACCTTGGCTTTGTGGCGGAGCGCGTACTCGATGGTGGGGAGGGTCTCGCGGATGCGGGTGTCGTCGGTGATGATGCCGTCCTTAAGGGGGACGTTGAAGTCGACGCGGATGAGAACGCGCTTGTCGGTGAGTTCGAGATCGCGGATGGACAGCTTGGGCATTCAGATTCCTTAGTTTGGTGAGTTTTACCGTTGGCCTGTGTGTGCAAGGCAATGATAGCGGTTTGGGGGCTCAGGCCAAAATCGGGGGTGGAGAAAAGTTGTTAGTGGGTTTTGAAGGGAATGTATCGGCGGGCGATGAGCGCGACGGGGATGCCGATGCAGAAGACGATTGCGGCGACTCCGTTAATGAGAGGAACGAGCGGGGGAGTGGGGCGCAAACCGATTTTGGAGAGGGGGAGGACGACGTAATTCATTACGATGTAGACGATGAGGCCGTAGAGTCCGCCCCAGCGGAACGGGTGACGAGAGAGCGGGAGCCGGCGGCTTGCGAGGATGTAGATGGTGGCGACGGTGGTTGCGATGAAGTAGTGGAGGAGCAGGCCGAGGAGGGCAGAGCGCGTGCCCTGGGTGAAGGCGGTGCGGCCGAGGATTCCTGAGGCGATGCCCTGAAGGATTCGGGTGGGTGAGACTCCGCGGAAGTAATAGAAGATGAGGGCGTCGGAGAGGTCGAGCGTGCCGGCAATGAGGCAGGACAGGGCGATGGCCTTGAAGAACTGCGGGGTGGACGGCTGGATTGTCATGAGGACTCGATTGTAGACGCGGCTGGTCTGACGGGGAGACTTATTTGGGTGGTTTTAGTCGGGAATGAGGGCGTCGGCTTCGATTTCGATGCGCCATTTTGGGTTGAGGAGAGCGGCGACGACAACCATGGTGGCGGCAGGACGGACGAGGCCGAAGAATTTCCCGTGGATGCGGCCGGCTGCTTCCCAGTCTTCGACGCGGGTGAGATAGATGCGGGTGCGGTAGACGTGATCGAGGGAGGTACCGGCGTTTTTGAGGGCGGTGGCGATAAGGGTGAGGCACTGGTCGGTTTGTTCAGCTACGTCGCCGTCGTCGGCGCCGACTGGGCCGGTGCCGGAGACGTGGACCTGGTTGCCGATACGGACGGCTCGGGAGAAGCCGATGATGGGCTCGAAGGGAGATGTGCCGGGGATGTTGGTGCGATTCATGATTGCCTGCTTAGGTTAGAACTTTGGGGGATTGCTTGCGGACGAGAAGTTTGCGGACGAGGTCGCGCATGGGTTCTTCATAGAAGAGAAAGATGAGGCAGGAGAGAAGGATGAGGATGATGGGTGCGACGGCGGCGTCGAGACCGGGGTGGATGTGGGCGAAGAGGCGGCGTGCGCTCTCGCGAATGAGGCTCTGGAGGAGATAGATGGAGTAACTGGCTCCGCCAAGGAGGAGCATGATTTTGCTGGAGAGCGCTGCGGTGAGCCATCCGCGGCCGTCGGCGAGACGGTAGATGGACCAGCCGAAACAGAAGACTGCGGCGAATGCGAGCAGGTATGGGCCGACACCTTTGCCGATCAGGAAGAGACACGGAAGAATTCCGGCGAAGGTGATCCAGTCGTTGGTGGGGGCGTCGGGGTTGATGTGGCGCTTGTGCATGAAGAGCGCGCCGAGGGTCATGCCGAGGACGAACTCCGGCAGGCATAGGACCGGGAGGATGATGTACGACGTCAACCATGTGGCTGGGACGAGCGGGTGATAGGACGGTGTTCGGAGGACGACGTTAAGGGCGAAGAAGACTGCGGCGAGTATCCAGAGAGCGGTCTGGCTCCACGTGCGGCGGAAGGCAAGCAGGAGAATCGGGAAGCAGAGGTAGAAGAAGGCTTCTACGGAGAGGGTCCAGGCCTGGATAATCCAGGCGTAGCCGACTTCGCTGACGGGTGGGGCCCAAGATTGCAGCATCGGGAAGATGAGCCATTCGTAGTGGTTGGGCAGACGTGCGTGGAGCGGGATTCCGATGACGATGGCGAGAAGGTAGACCGGGTAGAGGCGGGCGAAGCGGGCAACGAAGAACTTGTAGATGTCGCGCGGCGTTTGGAGGTTGTCCTGATAGGTGTAATAGAGGATGAAGCCGGAGAGCATGAAGAAGAGGGCGACGCCTAGTTCGCCGTGTTCGAGAAAGCCGGTGACGATGTGGGGCATGTGGGCGCGCTCTGTGAAGGCAGCGCCGAAGTGGAAGGCCAAAACCCAGATGGCGGCGAAGAAACGGATCCCGGTGAGTGCGTGGAGACCGGCGCGACGAATGCGTTTGCCTGGGGTTGGGACGAGACCTTCGTCAAGCAGTTCCTGAGTCGACATTCGGCTCAGTATAAATGGGACGTTGGGGCCGATGCTTTTGTCTGGGATCTGGGTGGTGGGGCCAATTTGAACTCCGGGCAACCAAAGTTACCGATAACCCAGTTTTGCGGGAATTTGTCCATCAGCAGGGTTGTACCTGAACGTTCCGGACGTCATTGGCTATTCATCGATTGGGATTCGCTTTTAGTTCTTCGAACTGCGCTCAAGTTCCTCGGCCAGAATCGGCACGCCCTTGGCACAGGCTTGAACGCCCATCGAAACGCAAATCTGTAGTACCGTCATAATCTCTTCAGGCGTCGCTCCTGCCTTGAGCGCTGCTTGAATATGTCGGCGCGTGCCGGGCGCGTACATGTGAGTGATGGAGGCGTCGAATGCAATGCTGATTAACTCCAGGAATCTCGGGGTGAAGAGGCCGCTCTTGTAGACGCTGGCTCCGAAGGCGAAGAACTGATCTGTCCAGGCAGGAGAAAGGTCGTAAAACGGATCCCAGGCCGTATTCCACTGACCGATTGCACGCATCGCATCGCAGGCAGGAGTCTCCGGCTTCGGACCTCCCGCCGGTTTCACGTCCGCCGCCTTCATCTCATCGAGAAGGATAGGAGCACCCAGGCTGCAGGAATGAACAGCCACTCCGACACCACATTTGAGGACGAGAAGAATCTCATCCCGCGTCGCGCCTGCATCCAGAGACGCGCGAATCTGACGGCGCGTGCCTGCCTCGTCGAGGTTCGTGCAAGAGCAATTCAGCGCGAGGTAGATCAGTTCCACTTCCTTGCGCGGCAGGATGCCGCTTGTCCATGGATTCGTGCCCACGCGCAATAGCAGTTCAGCTCCTTTAGGGTCCCATTCCTTGAGCTTGTCCAAGGACGATCCCCAAGGATTTACCGGTTGCACGGTCGCCAATGTTTCCGCTATTTCACTCTTTATCGCCATTTCTCTCCTCCTTTAGCTGCCGCTTGATGTCAACTTGCTCTCTCAATCGGGCTAAGCGAAACCATAATTTTCCCGTCCACGACCTTCGCGGGATAAGAGGCGACTCCAAAACTCGAAGTCCCCGCAAAACATCCGGTGGTTACATCAAACTTCATTCCATGTACGGGACAGGTCACGGTGCTGCCGTTTAGCTTTCCCATCCCCAGTGAGCCGCCCGCGTGCGGGCAGGTATCAGCAATCGCGCAGATAGTTCCATCCACGTTGAAGACCGCGACGTCCTTGTCAGCGACGGTGAAGCGCGAGCCCGAGCCAGGCCGGATCTGGTCGACCCGCGCCACCTCATCAAAATCGGCCATGATCTTCCCTCCAGGGCGACCCCGCGTTGAGCAACTCCCTTTGGCTACTCTCCGACTAGCTAGTCTGAGACACGACCTGTATGGTCATCGCCATCTCCTCCCACTCGCCCGCGTGGATATGCCCACAGCCTCCCTGCGCGGCCGGGTGGAACCGTCCGTCGGTCTCATGGACCATGAAGCCCATGTTGCCCGGGCGGCGGTTTGGCGGCAGGCCCAGGTTGGCGAGTGTTTCCGCGGTAGATTTGTACGTGACGCCGATCTTCAGCATCTCACGCGCCTGTTCGGGCGTAGCGATCGGCCTGCCCAGCTCATTGGCCATGCGGACATGGCGCTCGATCATTTCGATCGTCGACATGCGCACGCCCTTCGTTGTGTTCCAGAGGTTGTCCTCGATGCCTGCGCGTGTGTGTTGTCCCAGCGCGATGCAGATCGCAGCAAGTGGGTGGCTCAGACGGAACGTCGTCTGGTAGGTGAAGAAGGAGCCATGCGGTGTGCGACGGATCAGCTCCATCAGGTCGAACGGATTAGCGCCGCATATGCCGCCGCCGCCGATGCTGAAGAAGCCGTTCACCGGTCCCATGTAGTACCCCTTGCGGATCAGACGCTCGACGAGTTCGAGGCTGTGGACGTGGCCGAGCGCGAAGTAAGGCTGGATACCGTGCTGAACCATCTGCTTGATGTTTTCCAGATAGAAATCCGGTGTCGAGTCAGCAACCAGGTTGGCCATGGCATGGAGCATCGCCGGATTGGTGAAACGCGTTCCCTGAAAGCCATCATCGACAGGATGAAGTGCCGTCAGGTCATAGAGGGACGTGCCGCAGGTAATCGTGACCTGATCCGGTTTCGGATCGATCTCGGCCAGCTTATGGCGCGAGTCGTAGCTCTGGAACTTCGCCTCTTCACCTGGCTCCGGCGCGAACGAAATGGAGCCGCCCATCTGCAGGATCATCTTGGGCACGGCCTTGCGCAGACGAGCAACCTGCTCGCCGTATTCCTTAAGGTTCTTGGAGATGTGGCCGGTCTTGGGATCGCGCACATGGATGTGCAGGAGAGTGGCGCCGGCGTTGTAGCAATCCACCGCCGCCTGCGATCTGCTCCTCCCAGGTGACAGGAAGTTTCTGTTCGGGAGTGCAATCCTCCGGCATCCACATCGGCCCATAAGGCGCGGCGGTGATCATCAGAGGGGCTTGATTTTCGGGTAGCAGCGAGTCATCGGTGAAATACATCTGTTCTTCTCCTTAATCCAATTTGTGCGACGTCGGCCCGTGTGACCGAACGTTGCTGTTCAGGGGTGCAATGCCCCCATCAAGATCGGCCCATAAGGACTCAGGTGATCATGAAGGGGGCTTCATCTCGGAGAAGGGTCAGTCGTCGGGGAGTATGTGGTTCTCTCCTAATCAAGTACTTCGGAAAGAGTCTAGGAAGTCTGCGTATTTGCAGATACTGGCAAAAGTGCAAGGAAAACTCTGAAATATTTTCTATCTCACCCTGCTTATCAACCGCCAAGTGTGTACTGCGATCAGTCCTCGGAAACCCGCTTCCGTTTACCAATCCAAATAACCTCTCCGCACCCACCCGCATTTCCCGAAAAGTCACGTTTTCGGAACCTTCAGTCATTCACTCCAAACTACCGGAATCAGGCTTAGGGGAATCAGGCTTTGATCTTGGGAGAGTCTTTCTTGAGAGATTCGAGCTGGGCTTTGAGGGTGGCGTTTTCGGTTTCGAGATTAGCGAGTCTTTCGCGGACGGGGGCGAGGGATTGTTCGAGCTCTTCTGCGGTGTAGCGCGGAGTGATGTGCTGCGGGCAGTTCCAGTCGAAGCCTTCGACGTGGATGAGGATGACGCGCTCGATGACGCCGGAGTCATCTTTGGAGCGGAAGGATTTGATGAGTTCGGCGGCTTTGGAGTCGTGCTCGTGGATCTCGACGCGGCCGAGGATCTTGAGGCGGGTCTGGTAGGGGTAGTCCATGAAGAAGAGGGCTACACGGTTGTCGTGGTCGAAGTTGCCGAGGCTGATGTATTGCTTGTTGCCGCGGTAGTCGGCGAATCCGATGAGCGAGGGGTTGAGGACGTGGATGAAGCCCTTGGGGCCTCCACGGTGCTGGATGTAAGGCCAGCCGGTCTCGCTGACGGAGGCCATGTAAAAGCTGTCGCGACGTTTGAGGAAGTCCTGTTCGGCGGGGCCTAGAGTGTCGTTCCCCTGCGGGGCGGACTTCTCCACGCGGTCGTATTGACGACGGCTGCCGTGTTCTTCCTGATGTTCTTTGACCAGAGAGGTGAAAGCCAGTTCCTGAAAGCGTCGACCCATTGGGTTTCTCGATCCGGGCAGGTGGACTCGCTGCCCTGGGATTAGATTCTCAGAATTTCGGGAAGATGCGGGGCTCTCTTTTAGCTTACTCCGGCGAACGGGCCCGAGTGGGGTATCATCAGCGGAATCAGCGAAGGCAAAGTGCGAGGAGGACTGCGAAAGTGTGCTTTTCGGCAGCAGCTAATTTTGTAGGAAGCGGTGTGCTGGCGACGATTGGGGTTGCGACCCTGACCCAGGTGAAGCATAAGCGTGAGCTGCTGTTTGCGGCGTTGCCGACATTTTTTGCAGTGCATCAGTTTATAGAGGGATTCGTATGGCTGGGGCTTGATGGCGTGATGTCGCCCACGGTGACTCACAATATGGGTGCGGCGTTTGTTCTGTATGCACAGGGACTGCTGCCATTTGTGATTCCGCTTAGCGTGCTGCTGTTTGAGCCAGATATGAAGAGCCGGAGGAGGATGTTTCCGTTTCTGGCGATTGGAACTTTGACGACGCTTTACATGCTTTGGGCGCTGATCGCGTATCCGCTGCACATTTTTGTGAAGGACAACAGCATCGTTTACATCAATGACGGGACGAACAATACCGCACTTGCCGTGTTGTATGTGATTGCGACTTGCGGATCGCTGTTTTTCTCTAAGGAGCGGGATATGGTGATCTTTGGGGCGGCGAATCTGGTGATTTTGCTGACAGTGATGGCGGTGAAGCGGTATGCGTTCACTTCGTTGTGGTGTGCTTATGCTGCGGTGGCAAGCGTGATTATTCTGGCTTACTTCTGGAAGAGTAAGCTGGCGCGGCCGTTCAAGTATGCGGGTGCGATTTTTGGGTGAGGGCTACTTTTCGATTTTGAGAAGAATGGCGCTGCTGGATGGGACCTTTACTTTCAGGGATCGGCCGGAGGAGGGGACTGGCTGCCATGTTCCTCTCCATTCGCCTTGCAAGCATTTCAGGAGAAGAGAGCAATTGCGGAGTGGCAGAGTTTTGGAACATTTGTGCGCACGCGGTTGCATATAGAACCGGGAGCGATTTGTTGAGTGTGTCAATTATGGGAATAATTGATGGCAAAGAGATGGCAACAAGATTGCAGTCGCTTGAGTGTGCCCCTCAAATTAACTTGGGTTGCGACTTCTTCACCGTGGAGCAAATTGGAGTAGTCCAAACTGCATGCTCAGCAAACCGAGCAAATTGAACGTAAATGCCTTGATTCCCGCTTTAGGAGAAAACAATGAGAAGAATCAGCTTACTGCTCCCAGCTATTTGTCTGGCGCTTATCCCGTGTGCTGCGAAGGCGGATACATTGGAGTACAACAGCGGCGGACCGACGGGGCCTTACAACATGACGTATAACGGCACAACGAGTCTCAATTTGTTTTGCCTGGATGACTTTCTAAAGATCAGTTCGGGCGAAAAATGGAATGTTGACGCGATTGTTGGTACTTCTTTGAGCACGAAATCCTCTGACCTCGGGGTCGCTGACCCAATATGAGGAAGAGGCTTATATCTACAGCCAATTCAACGGTAGCAACAACTCGGCCGTGCAGGATGCGCTGTGGAAGATATTTGATCCGTCGAGGGATATCAGCGGAGACTCTGCCGCGCAGACCCTTGTCACTAACGCGGGGCTGGATTATGGGTCGGTGAATCTCGGGAACTATGTGTTCTATGTTTACTCTGGGGGATCGATTACCGATTTCAAGGATGGCGACACCCGGGACCCGCAGAACTTTATCGGGACGAATGCGGATCCAACACCTACTCCGGAGCCGTCGACTCTGGTGATGCTGGGTACAGGGCTTACGGCCTTGGCTGGGTTTGCTCGTAGAAAAATGGTTCGCGGGTAAACGCTCTTCGGCGTTTAACTGTCGGCTAGGTGGAAGTGAAAAGCGCGCAGCCTTGGGCTGCGCGCTCTTTTTCGTGCTGATGTATTAGGTTTACAGGCCCTTCTTCACGAGGAAGAGGATGAGGTCCTTGACGCGGTTGGAGTAGCCCCACTCGTTGTCGTACCAGCTGATGACCTTGCCGGTGTTGCCGATGACCTTGGTCAGCTTGGAGTCGACGATGGAGGAGAGCGGGTTGCCCTTGAAGTCGGAGCTGACGAGCTCTTCGTCGGTGTAGCCGAGGTAGGGCTTCAGGGGGCCTTCGGCGGCGGCCTTGAGGGCTGCGTTGACGCTCTTGACGTCGATGGGCTTCTCGGAGACGAAGGTGAGGTCGACGACCGAGACGTTGGGGGTCGGGACGCGGATGGCGAAGCCGTCGAGCTTGCCGTCCATCTCGGGGATGACCAGCTTGAGGGCCTTGGCGGCGCCGGTGCTCGACGGGATCATGGAGAGGGCGGCGGCGCGGGCGCGGCGGAGGTCCTTGTGCGGGGTGTCGAGGATGACCTGGTCGTTGGTGTAGCTGTGGATGGTGGTCATGATGCCCGACTGGCGATGCCGAAGGTGTCGTGGAGGACCTTGACGACGGGGGCGAGGCAGTTGGTGGTGCAGCTCGCGTTGGAGATGATGTTGTGCTTGGCCGCGTCGTACTTGTCTTCGTTGACGCCGAGGACGACGGTGATGTCCTCGTTGGTGGCGGGGGCGGAGATGATGACCTTCTTGACGGTGGTGCCGAGGTGGGCCTTGGCCTTTTCGGCGTCGGTGAAGAAGCCGGTCGATTCGACGACGATCTGGGCGCCTACGGAGGCCCAGTCGAGCTTGGCGGGGTCGCGCTCGGCGAAGACCTTGATCTTCTTGCCGTCGACGGAGATGAAGTCGGCTCCGTGGGTGATCTCGTTCTTCAGATTGCCGAGGATGGAGTCGTACTTGAGCAGGTGGGCCAGGGTGGCGGGGGTGGTGAGGTCGTTGACGGCTACGAATTCGATGTCTGGGTTTCCGAGGGCGGTGCGGAAGACGTTGCGTCCGATGCGGCCGAAGCCGTTGATGCCTACCTTTACTGCTGCCATGATTTCGGTTGCTCCTGTCGTTTCTGCGAGAGAGATTCATCGACTTGGTGCTTGAAGAGCGCGGCCGAATCGCTTGCGCCCACCATTTCGGATGTTAACACTCGCGCAGGGGTGGCGCAAATGCGGGCATGGCGCCGCCGACTTCAAAGTGAAAGGCAATGATCGCGACTTAGTGAGACCGGAGGCTGTGCGGTTAGAAGTTGAAGAACTTCTCGCGAAGCGCGTCTTCATACTCCTTTTTGGCCTCTTTTGCTTTAGTTCTCGCGTCTTCTTCGCGGAAACCGGCGGCTTCCCATGCGTCGATCTCGGCCTCTGAGTGGTCGCCGGATGCGAGAGCCTCTTCTTCGCGGATGGCGGTGATCCATTGGTCTACTGCTGTCTTGTAAGCGGTCTGGAATTGGTCGAGATCAGTGAGTTCAACGGCCATCGTTCACCTCGTTGATTCGAAACGATAGAGCAGCGAAGATGAATGGGAGATTTCTATGCAGTAGTGGCCTACGAGGTGCGGGCGATTTGCGGGGGGCTTTAGGGCTGTGTTACAAGCGTGATATGCGCGAGTTGCGCGAATGGATAAGCGAAAAGATGAGACGACGCCCTAGACGTGGACCGAATGATTCGGAGTCCACCGGGAAAAGCGGGCAGGAACTGCCCTCGAACCAGCTGGCTCCCCTGAGACCATCGTATCCGGAGGCCGTGCCGGCCGCGAAAGCCGAGACAGCACCGGCCGCTTGCTGCCGAAGCTACGGCGCCTGTGGTCAGCGCGCGCCGAGACGCCCAAGCCCGAACCGCAGATCGTCGTGGAGACGCAGCCTGAGTCGCTGGCGACTCCGCCGGTGGAGCTGACGGCGCCGAAGTCGCCGAAGGGGTATGTGGTGTTGACGATCGGGCTGCCGGGGTCGGGTAAGACGACCTGGTATAAGCGGCGGGGCGTTACTCCGCTGTCGAGCGATCTGCTGCGGACGCTGCTGTTCGACGACATTACGGAGCAGCGGTACCAGGGGCTGGTGTTCTCGACGCTGCGGAGCCTGCTGCGGGCGAGGCTGATTGCGAAGATGCCGTGGAACTATGTGGATGCGACGAACCTGTCGCCGCATGAGCGGCGGCAGTGGATCAAGATGGCGAAGAGCTTCGGGTATGAGGTGCAGGCGGTGTTCTTTGATGTGCCGCTGGCGGTGTGCATGGAGCGGAACTCGAAGCGCGATCGCCAGGTGACCGACGAGGTGATGCAGAAGATGGCTGAGCGGCTGAAGCCGCCGACTTTCAAGGAAGGCTTTGAGAAGATTACGGTGGTGCGGGTGAAGGGGCAGCCTGGTACGACAGGTGAGCCTGTTGCCGTGTCTGAGACCGCGGAGTAGCTTCCGGCAGGACAAGACAAGTTAGAGTAGGAGACATGCCTACGGTCGGCGTTGAGTTCGCGAAGGTGAGCTATGCGTTGCCGCGGGGTGCTGACGGCCAGGCAGGGCGCTTTTTGCTGCGCGACATCTCGCTTGAGTTGGAGGCGGGGACGACTACTGCGTTGCTGGGGCGGAGTGGGTCGGGTAAAACTACACTGCTGCGGATGGTGAATGGGTTGGTGGCCCCCACCTCGGGTGAGGTGCGGGTTGCGGGTACGGCGGGTGGTGGAGTGCGACCTGGTGGAGTTGCGGCGGGGGATTGGGTATGTGATCCAGGAGACGGGGCTGTTTCCGCATATGACGGTGGAGCGGAATGCAGGGATGGCGCTGGAACTGGCAGGGCGGTCGAAGGGGGAGATTGCGGGGCGGGTGCGGGAGGTGCTGGGGCTGGTGGGGATGGAGTATGGGGAGTTTCGGGGGCGGTATCCGTGGCAGCTTTCGGGAGGGCAGAGGCAGCGGGTGGGCCTGGCTCGGGCGCTGGCTATGGATCCGATGGTGTTGCTGATGGATGAGCCGTTTGGGGCGCTCGATCCGCTGACGCGGGCGAGATGCAGACGATGCTGAAGGAGCTTCTGGAGCGTGTGCGGAAGACGGTTCTGCTCGTGACGCATGATCTGGATGAGGCGCTCTATCTGGCGAGACGGGTGGTGTTTCTAGACTGTGGAGAGGTCGTTGCGGACCTGGCTGCGGGCGAAGTTTTGGGGTCGGAAAACCCTCATGTAAGAGATTATGTTCGGGCTGTACATCGTGCGGTGTCGGCATGATGGATTTTCTGCGGGCTCATGGATGGGAGATTGGGCGGCTGACGTTTGAGCATCTGTGGCTGACGCTTTCGGCGATGTTGCTGGCGGCGGCGATTGGACTGCCGCTGGGGGTTTTGCTGACGCGGAAGCGCTAGGTTGGCGAAGCCGGTGATTGGGTTTGCGAATGTGGTGCAGACGGTGCCTAGCCTGGCGCTGTTTGGGTTGCTGCTGCCGGTGCCGTGGCTGGGGGAGAATGCGGCTCGGCTGGCGATTCTGGCTCTGACGGGGTATGCGCTGCTGCCGATTCTGCGGAATACGTATGCTGGGATTGGGAGTGTGGATCCGGCTTTGATTGATGTGGCGAATGCTCTTGGAATGAGTGAGTATGCAGAGGTTATTTAAGGTGGAGCTTCCGCTCTGCGGCTAGTGTGATTCTGGCGGGTTTGCGGACGGCTACGGTGACTTGCGTGGGGGTGGCTACGATTGCGGCGGCGATTGGGGCGGGTGGACTTGGGGGAGCTGATCTTTCGAGGGGTGGCGTCTGTGGATAACGGGCTGGTGCTGGCGGGGGCGATTCCGGCGGCGCTGCTGGCGCTGGGCGGCGGATGCGGGTTTGGGGTGGCTGGAGAAGCGGTTGGCGGTGCGGCGGTGAGAGGGGTCAGGGTGTCAGGGCCCAGGGTCCAGTAAGGCATGGTGGCCCACCCCGGCATTTGTGTGCAAAGTCTTCGAAGTGAGAGACTTTAGGTCTGGACTTCATTCTGGTTCCTTGGAGGGTGTGTGGGACTGTGTGGCAGGGAGTGTTTCGAGGAGGGAGATTTGTCAAATCCGCCGGCGAGATTTGTGGTGGCCAGACGAAGGCGCTCCCCAAGGCAGGCTAAAGCCCAAGCATTGGGCTAACAGCCCCAAATCTTTCGGCCGGCTTGAGAGGCCCTTGGGGTACCTAGAAGCAAAGGCAACTGCGAAGGCGGATATTTCTGCTGCAACTACGACAGTGGATTCTGCTGCTGGACTTCAAAGGCGGGTGCTTCGACAACGACTGATTTTTGCTGCTGATGCACCCTTTTGGAGCTGATGGTGATTTGGCTGGCTGCTGACGGGTGGTGTGCGCCTCCTCGGTCTATCAGGGTGGTGATTGGGGCCAAGAATTTTACGGAGCAGGTGGTGTTGGGGGAGTTGCTGGCTCAGGAGATTGAGGCGGTGACGGGGGAGCGGGTGGAGCGGCGGTTTTATCTGGCGGGGAGTTATTTGTGTCAGCAGGCGTTGGTGAGTGGGCGGATCGATGGGTATGTGGAGTACACGGGGACGGCGTTGACGGCGATTTTGAAGCAGCCTCTGCCTCCGGTTGGGCAGCGTGACTGAGGCGGCGGTGTTTGCGCGGGTGAAGGAGTTGTATGAGTCGCGGTATGGGGTGAGGGTGGGGCCGGGGTTGGGGTTTCAGAATACGTTTGCGATGGTGATTCGGGGGGATGATTCGCGGCGGTTTGGGGGTTGAGGACGATTTCGGATGCGGTGCGGGTCTTGCCTCAGCCGGAGGGTTGGCGGTTGGGGGTGGGGTATGAGTTTGAGTCGCGGCCGGATGGGTTGCCGGGGTTGCAGAAGACTTATGGGTTGAGGCTGGAGGGGTCGCCGCGGACGATGGATCTGGGATTGCTTTACCGGGCGCTCGTGAGCGGGCAGGTGGATATGGTGGCGGGGAACTCGACGGATGGGCCGATACGGGCGCTGGGGTTGGTGGCGCTAGAGGATGACCGGCACTACTTTCCTCCGTATGAGGCGGTGCCGCTGTTTCGGGAGGATTCGTTGCGGCGGCATCCGGGGATTCAGGTGGCGATGGATCGGCTGGCGGGGAGGGTGACGGCGGATGAGGTTCGGGGGATGAACGATGCGGTGGACGGGCAGCACCGGCCGGTGGGGGATGTGGTTCGGGAGTTTCGTAAGTTGAAGGGACTGTGAAGCGCGACCGCGGATTGTCGCGGATGAGCACGGATTGAAGGCGTAACGGTGATAAAAAGGATAAAAACTGATAAGGGCTGATGAATGGCAAGGAACTTTTTGCAGGCCGAGGATTTGAGTGATGGTTGAACCCTGGTTGCGTGGGACGTTGACGGAGAACGATGCGGTGCAGCGGGGTGTGCTGCATGCTCTGGAACTGGCGAGGGAGGATGCTGCGCGGTGGTGCGCCGAGTTCACGGAGGAGCAGTTGGAGGCCAGGCCGTTTGGTTTGCCTTCGGTCGGGTTTCAGATGCGGCATATTGCCCGGAGTCTGGACCGGCTGCTGACTTATGCCGAGGAGCGGCAGCTGACTGAGGCGCAGTTGGCGGCACTGGACAGCGAGATGGAACCTTCGGGTTCGCGGGAGAAGCTTTTTGCTGAGTTCGAGGGTGGGATAGAGTCGGCGATGCAGAGGATTAAGGCTATCTTGCCCGAGACTTATGACAGGGCGCGGTGGGTGGGTCGCGGAGGATTGCCAAGCAGTGTGGGCGGGTTGCTGGTGCACTGCGCGGAGCATGCGCAGCGGCATGTGGGGCAGTTGGTGACGACGGCGAAGGTGGTGGTGGGTTTGCGTGGGGATCGTCCGGGAGATTACTGGGGGAAACGAGCGTCGCGCCGGCGGGCAACTGAGGCAAGAGGGCATGCTGAGGACAAGCGGGCGTGAAGTGGGTTTGTTGAAAAAATGCCTCTTTCAAGACAACAACTCGCACATGTCCTCCATTGGGTGGCGCCACCACCGCAACGACGGTCAAGTTTTGGCCTGTTAATTCCTCTGGACGAGGCACTGCCCGCCCGCCGCTTTCAGGCTCGAGCACAGCTCCGCAGCCTCGTTGGCATTCGCGAAGGGGCCAACCATGGCCCGGTAGTAGGTACCCTTGGCCCCGAGGTCGGCTTTATGGACTGACGCCTGGCGTCCGCCGAGCTGGGTCGGGAACTTGGCTTGCAAACCGCGGAAGGCAGCTTGAGCTTCGGCTTCGCTCCGCTGAGAAGAAATCTGGACAATAGCTGCCAGCCCCACCGGCACTCGCCGCAGCCGACGCAACCGGCGCGGCCTGAGCAGGAGGTACGACCGCGGCAGTCCGCGTTGCCGCTGGCGGTGGCGCAGCGCGCGCTGGCGCACGCGAAGGCGCCGCATCCGGGTTGAGAGATAAAGGTGCATTGCTCGGTGCTGGTGCCGGACGCGATGGCGACACGGAACGCGGCGCAGGCGGCGGCGTATCCACTTCCGCATCAGCGGTCGTGGTGTCGGCGGCAGCGCGAGCCGGCGCTGGCGAGGGTTTCACAGGCTGCGCGGGGGGCGCGCGGCTGTACTGGCGGTGGCGCCTGAACGCGGCCCGAGCGGCCGGCGGGAGTGCGAGCGGCGGCGCTGACGGCGGCTGCGCGTCGGCTGTGAAGGGCTGATCGGGACGAATCGCAATGGTGCGAACCTTCTTCGGCTCGCTTGCAATCACACCGCTGCCAGACGCTGATTGTGGAGCGACCTGCGACATCACAACGGTTGTCGGCTTGTCGACCGGTTGCTCCTCGCGAGAAACCAGCTTCTCGCTTTGCCCCCGTTCGTTCACGCGATCGGTAATGAGTTTGTTGGACTGCGCATCTTTGCCGGCCGCAGCGGGCACGATCTTGCTCGGCCCCGCATCCGCTTTGATAACCGGCGGTGGCTGGTTCGAGCTTGAGGACCCAAACAGCGCCCGATAACCGAAGGCCCCAGCTGTGCCGATCACCGCAAGCGCGAAGACTCCGGCGATCGCCATGACGGCCAGCCGACGCCGCGAAGGCGGGACGTCATCATAATATTCGTCTTCGGGCTGCTGGAGCGTATCGTGGTCGTACGCATCCTGCGCGTAACCGGCCTGGTTCGGCGGATATCCGCGAGCCTCCTGCTCGGCCTGATAAAGGTCGTCGAAGGTTTCCGTCGGGGTGGAACTATAAGGCTGGCGTCCATAATCCTGCGTCGGAGCCACCGGCTCGTCATCGGGTATCGACCGCGTGGGATAGTAGCCGTTTCCACCAAGCCTCTGGGTCGCCGCCGGCGAACGAATATCGGCGCCTGTCTGACCGGCATACGCAGTGCTGGCCGGCGGCGCGTTCCAATCGGTAGGTTCCTCGGGTTGTGGCGCGGGAGTACGACGCGCACTCTCGCGACCAAACTCACCAAACGGATCCGTCTGCCCGATGAGTTGTGCAAGTTCGGCAAGTGGATCGCTGCCCTGTGCCTTAGCGGGGCCGCGTACTGGCGGCTCACTGGCACGATAAGGTCTTTGGCTTTGGTCGTCCGCCATTCGGTCCCCGGTTACTAAACTCGCCCCTGCCTTGGTTTAACGGTCGCCTTCGACCTATACCAAAACGCAAATCTTCACGGACGAGACTATCGCATTTCTTCCGGCGCGCTGACCCCGAGCAATGCGAGACCCGAGGCGAGAACTGTGATGATCCCCTGCACCAAAGCGAGCCGCGCTGCCGTCGTTTCTCGATCATTCTGGATAATGAAGCGTAAATGAGGCAAGTCTTTTCCTCGCGTCCATAGCGCGTGGAATTCACTTGCCAATTCATAGAGATAGAAGGCAATTCGGTGGGGCTCGTGGGCGGACGCGGCAGCCTCGACCGTGCGCGGATAGAGCCCGATCCGCCGCAGCAAGGAAAGTTCACCCGGATCGCTGAGCCGATCGAGCGGAGCGTCCTTGAGGAGCGCAGCGCGCGCCGCCGCATCTTCGGGAAGATTTGGCATTTCCTCCCGCGCATTACGGAAGACCGACTGACCGCGTGCGTGGCCGTATTGGACGTAAAATACCGGATTGTCCCGCGAGTGTTCGATCACCTTTGCAAGGTCGAAATCAAGCGCAGCGTCATTTTTGCGATAGAGCATGTCAAAGCGGACGGCGTCGCGTCCCACCTCATCCACGACCTCACGCAAAGTGACGAATTCGCCTGCGCGTTTCGACATCTTCACCGGCTCTCCGGCCCGAAGAAGGCGAACAAGCTGGACCAATTTCACATCGAGCACAGCCTTTCCACTGCTGACGGCCTTCACCGCAGCTTGCATGCGCTTGATGTAGCCGCCGTGATCGGCTCCCCACACATCGATCAAATTCGAGAATCCGCGATCGACCTTCGACCGGTGATAGGCGATGTCTGACGCAAAATAAGTATAGCTGCCGTCCGACTTCTTGAGCGGTCGATCGACATCGTCGCCAAAATCGGTTGAGCGGAAAAGTGTCTGCTCGCGGTCTTCCCAATCCTCAAGGTTGCCGCCTTTGGGCGGCGGCAGCCGGCCTTCGTAAATCAAGCCATCTGCTCTGAGCTTTCGAAGTGTTGCCTCCAAATAATTTGGCTGTCCGAGTTCACCATCGATAGGCGCCGAAGAAAAAATACCCGATAGAGGCACCTGATGCGCGGCCTTAGCATCCCTTATTTCCTGTGTAGCCAAATAGCTTCGGATGCCGCCCGTAGGCCCCTCAATCAAATCATAAGAAGTTTCGGCACAATAAAATTCAGGAACTTTGCTCTCCGGCCGAAATTTCCTAACCCTTTCAGTCATTGCTTTTTCCGAAAAGAATGCTTGAAACTGATATCTAATGCCTCCAAATCTTTGATAATCATTACGAGCATCATTTCGACAGCCGTTTGCCGAACTAGAGGCAGCCATTCCTGTTCGGATTGCTCTCGAAGCGCGTCGCCGTGCGAAGATGCTAGTTGTTGGCCAACTGGTTTGAGATAGTCACCAGGGTAGAGCCCCTCAGGGATCGGGCCGATGTCTTCGCCCAGCGCCTCGCGGTACCGCAGATAGGCCGAGCGCGCGAGCACGTCGACCTGTGCGCCCGCATCATTGATGTAATACTCGCGCGTGACATCGAAACCGGCGAACGCGAGCAAGTTCGCCAACGCGTCGCCGAACACTGCACCACGGCCATGGCCGACATGCATCGGGCCAGTTGGATTGGCAGACACGTATTCGACGTTGACCTTTTCGCCCTTGCCCATACCACTGCGGCCGTAGTCACGGCCCTGCTTTAGCACCAGCCGCAACTCTTCAGCCCAAACACTATGCTTGAGAGTAAAATTAATGAATCCAGCGCCGGCGACGTCGACCGATTTAACTTTGTCGTCGGCCCTTAATTTTGTCGCGATGGCTTCGGCCAGTTCCCGCGGCTTCTTTCCGGCGTTCTTCGCCAACACCATCGCGGCATTTGTTGCCATATCGCCATGCGTCGGGTCGCGCGGCGGCTCAACCGACGATGCGTGATGTTGCTCCCCGGACCGGCCACAACGGCGGTCGCCGCGCATACGCGCGCCCATGTCGGCAAAAAGATGTTGGGGCTTTGTCGAAGGGGTCATTGTCGCGCTGCCGCTAACGCAATTCGGCGGGTAAAGTCAAAAATTCGCCGGTAAACCAGAAGCGAACGGCGCACAGCTCGATGCGCATAGGCTCTACCAAATCGTTGCACCACTATCGACAACCATGATCTGTCCCGTAGTAATTGCCGCTTCGTCCGACGCGAGGTAGACGGCCATATCCGCCATATGGATTGGCAGGCCCAGACCGAGCAGATGCATGTTGGCCAGCTTCTCGATGTCTTTGGAACCCTCCAGCAGCTTCTTGACGCGGTCTGACAATGTGACCGACGGCGCGATCGCGTTTACACGGATCTTGTGCTTCGCATATTCAACTGCCATCGATCGTGTCAGAGCGGCGATTGCGCCCTTCGCGGCCGTGTAGCAATCGCGGCCCGGGACCGCGCTCAACGCAAGAGACGATGTCATATTGATAATCGCACCACCGCCCGACCGGATGATGTGAGGAATGCGCCAACTTCGAACAGAGAAACGTGCCGTAGAGATCAAGTTTAATCACGCGCCAGAATTCTTCTTCCGGCGCTTCGGTTACCGCACGGTCCTCCGGCGTCGACCCGCCCGCATTGTTGTGTAGGATCGTCAACTTTCCGAAACGCGCAATCGTTTCAGCGAAGGCGGCATCGACGTTTGCCTTGTCGCGAATGTCGCAATGAATGAAGTCGAGCGTCCCCGCCGGAATTATTAGCTCGCGAACGCGCGGATTCCGCAGCGGCCTTGCCTCGCTCGACATCGATCTCCGCGATAATGACTTTGGCGCCCTCCTCCGCAAAGCGTTCGGCAGTCGCGCGGCCGATACCACCGCCGCCGCCAGTGATAAATGCAACTTTCCCTGCCAGTCGCGCCATGAAGCCTCCCGAAAAGAAAGATAACTAAAACCGTCAAGTGGACATTACGCGGTCAAGGCTTTTTCGTTGAAGAAGTCATTTTTCGCGCGTCCATTGACCTTGGCGTGCATAGCGGCACGATAAGCAAACACGATGGCCGGGCCGAGCGTCGTGCCGGGCCCAGGATAACTTCCTGCCATGACGGACGCCATGTCATTGCCGCACGCGTAAAGACCCGGAATTGGCTGTCCATCACTGCTGAGGACGCGTGCATCGGCATCGGTCGCAACTCCGGTGCTGACCGCAATGTCTGCGGGCCAGACCGCGACCGCATCAACCGGCGGCGAAGCCATGGCGCCGATGCAGGGATTGGGTTTGTGGGCGGCGTCGCCGTTGAAGCGGTTGAGTTCGGTTTCACCCTTACCGAAATCAACATCGATCCCCGTCCCGGCAAAGCCATTGTAGCGCTCCACCGTCTTGCACAATTGAACAGGGTCGGCGCCGATCCTGCCGGCGAGTTCGTTGAGCGTTGGCGCGCTCACAAGATAGCCGCTGTCGACGAATTTTCCCGGATTGCGGTGGCCGGGGTAGACGATGCCGAGACCATATTTTCGAAGAAAGGCAGCATCACAAACCAGCCAAGCCGGGATCGACGGGGTGGTCTTATAGACTCTCGAACATCGCGAGTACAAAATCATGATAAGACGCCGCTTCGTTGACAAAACGAAGGCCGGCCGAATTCACGGCGATCAACCCGGGCTTAGCTCGGTCGAGCACGATGCGGGAACAGGCCGCTGCCTCCCTTGGCTCGTGGCACGATCAATACGGGCGACCAAAGCCCGCTGGTGCATTGGTCGGGCGTGATCGCGGCGCCCAGACGCTGACCGATCTCGATCCCGTCGCCACGATTGCCCCGAAACTCATCGAATGAGCGGGAACTGGCTGAGGCATAAACGCCTCGCGGAAGCGCTCATCTTGTCGTAGCCACCCGTCGCCAGCACGACGCCTTCCGCAAGTCTTCACCAGGATTTCTTTGCCGCCGACATTGAGATGCGCGCCGGTGATGCCGCGCCGGTCGCCGACCACATCGACAATCGACGTATCTGAAGAGGATTGGTACTTGGCGTTTGCGTAAACTTAGTAATAGCCGGCCGACGAGTGCGTTGCCCATCATAATCCGTGTGCCGCGCGGATATCTCAGACGGTCGACGAGATAACGTGCGAACAGCTTTGCGGAATAAATGAAATTGGAGAGCGAGTGGAAGCG
>CAWDJN010000031.1:0-19134 GCA_963802695.1 uncultured Acidobacteriaceae bacterium | reverse complement strand
ACTTGTCTGTATAACCGGCTATTCGGACATTCGCAGGCGGACACATTACACTCAACTCCTGAGTTATGAATTGGGCTCAAACCGAATTCATGGAGTGCATTTGCTCTCTTATCGCTAATGGATGGTGACAGGGCGAATTGCCGTACCATGGTGGCTCAAACATTAATCCTCATCCGTGCTCACAGAAGTTGTTCGGCGACGCAGAAAAAGGAACTAACAGTTGCAGCCTGCCGCTTTTTGAGAACGAATCCCTGCCTTGTCAGGGTCTCACGCTTTGGACGATACCTTTGGCGCGCAGGCCTGCCTCAGCTTGGGAGAAGTAATCCTCGACGGGGCCTTGCGTCCTGATCCAGTCCACATAACGTGCGATGCCTTGCTCGATGGTGATTTGAGGTTCGTATCCGATGGTCCGAATGCGGCTTATATCCGATATGAGCGACCGAATCTCTCCAGGACGAAACTCGCCCCTGGCAAGCGGCGCGAGCTTGACGCCAAGTTGCTCTGCAATGATGCTGGCTAACTCACGCACGCTGGTGGCCCTGCCGCTGCCGACGTTGACGGGCAACCCGTCCAATTCGTCGGTTGAGGCCACAAGCAGGTTGGCATCAGCGATGTCTTCGACGAAGCAGAGATCGCGCGTTTGGCTACCATCCTCGTACATGACTGGGGGTTGCCCGTTCAGAAGGCGTGTGCAGAAGATGGCGATGACGCCGGTGTAGGGATTGAAGAGAGATTGGCGCGGACCGTATGTACATGAGTAACGCAGCGCAACGGTGGGAATGCCAGTCTGCTTACCCCAAAGCAGCACAAGGCGTTCCTGATCGACTTTTGTCAAGGCATAAACCGTTTCGCCGCCGCCTGGTGTGGCCTCTGGCGTCGGCAGTGAAGTCGTAGGTTTGCCGCAAAGCGGGCAGTGCACGCTGAAGTCACCCGCTCGGAGTTGCTCGACCGGACGCAACCGGGGAACGACGTGACCATGGTCCGGACAACTGGCTGCGCCTTCGCTATACACCGCCTGCGAACTGGCTACGATCACCTTTTGGATTGGTAGTTGATGGTCACGAATGATCTCCAGCATCTGCGCTGTGCCGAAGCTGTTAACCAGGACATACTTCGCCATTTCGGGCATGTAGCCGCCATACGCGGCTTCGTGGAAAACGACATCGATATTCATCAGCGCCGAATGCATCGTCTCGTAGTCCTGCACGTTTCCGAGACGAAACTCTGCGGCCGGATTCACCCATTCGGGCTTGCCATTCTTGTGAGTCTGCGGTTCGAGGTTATCAAGGATTCGAACGATCCAGCCCTCGCTCACGAGCAAATCCACGATGTGAGAGCCAATGAGGCCGGCGCCTCCGGTAACGAGTGCACGCTTTTGATGCATAGCCATAGTCCATCTCCCAAAACAGTGCCGAGCGCTATCGCGAAGCTTAGGTGCGGCCAGAATATGAAGTACGGAGGAGCACCGCCAGGATTCGTATTCCAGTCTTCAAAGAGGCGATGAAATTTCCTGATACTTTACTTACTCCGCCCCTTCTGCGCTGGTAGTCAACCGCGATCTCCTGAATGCGGAGATGCTTCTTCGCCGCCCTGACCTGCATCTCCAAATTCCAGCCATACGTCATTTCCGACATTCCCAGCTGCGCCAACGACGACCGGCGAATCGCGCGAAACGGGCCCATGTCTGTGTAACGAACGCCGTGCAGGAGGCGAAGCAGCGCCGCCACCAGGTGACCTGCGAAGATCTGGCTAGGGAGCATCGAACCGGGCTCGCGATGGCCCCGGAGGCGGGAGCCGATGACGAAGTCAGCATCGCCAGCCTCGATGGGAGCGACGAGATGTGGGAGATCGGCAACGACATCGCTGCCATCGCCATCCATGAAAACGAGGATGTTACTGCTTGCGACGGAGGCCTCTGCGCCGGCCTTGCAGGCAGCGCCGTAACCTCTGCGGGAGGTGATGACGCGCGCCCCGGCGGCGGCGGCGATCTCAGCGGTTCCGTCGCTCGAGCCGTTGTCGACGACGATACACTCGGCGATACTGGACCACGGCATCGACGCGACAACATACCCAATCGATTCCTCTTCGTTGAGCGCGGGGATGATGACGGAGATGTTCTGCTGGCTCACGAATCTAGGTTCTCCAGCTTCGGCCTGTTCAGAGAAGAGAGACGGTACGTGCTCATCGCCCATCCTTTGGCACGAGGGAGAAATATGGCCGGTGGATTGGCCAGCGGCGCAGAGTAACGTCCAGCAGGAAGGCGACAAAAACACCACCGTAGAGAATCTGATTGAGCAGAAATTGCGAAGGCCCTGAGCCTACAGCCAGAGCGGTGGTGCACATGTAGAAGATCCCGCAAATGTAAGCGAAGACCGTGAGGTCCGGAACGAGCGCGAAGAAAGGAACAAGCCACGCGACATACCAGGGATAGTGCGGGGAAAACAAAAGCATCAAGGCCAATGCCAAAGCAAATGCGGGAGGGAGGAAGTCTGCCTCGGCCGGAAGACCGAAAAGACGAGTCTGTGCACTCTTAGCTCGGGGAGATTCAGGGCTGCAGCACGTTTGCCAGCACCAAACGATCAATGCCGCGAAAATGAGCATAACAAAGACAAGGTAGGACGTCGTCGAGAGTCTGTGCAAGCCAGGTACACGTTGCGCCAATTCGAGCAGGAAGTAACGAGTGCCGGTGTCCATACCCTCTTCCTGTACATAGTTGCCGAGAAAGCCGAAGACGCGTATACCCACGCTCGAGTAGCAAGCATAGCCCAGCGCGATAACAGCCGCGAGAGCCGTGGGCATCTTGTAGTCGTTTCGGCGGAACAGCGCTGGAAATAGGACGAGCGGGTAAAACTTGGTCATGACAGCCAAGCCCAAGAAGAACCCAGTGAGGATGGGCTGCCTACGGTATCGCGCGAGCAGAGCGAGTGCGATGAAAGCCATCGCCGCCGAGTCGAGGTGGCCGGAACTGCCGATCTCCCAAACGAGCAATGGACACCAGGCATAGAGCAAGGACTGCTCGCGGCGGACGCCTAATTCGCGCAGGAGTTTCAAGAGCGCGAAGAGCGTGAGACCTTCGAACAGGACCATCGCCATCTTCATGAACGTCATCGTGGGGTTGATAAAGGTGATGATGTAGAAAAGGAATTGCGCGACTGGCGGGTAGATGGTTAGCGCGTAATCGCGGCGGTTGATGTTGTTGAAGAGGTCCTGGTTTGGTTTGCGGAGGAACTCGAGTGCGGGGTCGCCAGGCACATAACGATAGGGAGAGATGTGGGCGTGCTGAACCACGCCGTCCCATGCATAACGATAGATATCCGAGGACAGATACGGGTGAGGAAACAGGGTGACCAACCGGAATGCAATCGCGAAAGTGAGGATGATGCCAAAAGTGTATCGATTGACAGGTTGGGTGAGAATGACGAGCACCGCGAGCGCATAGAGGATTACGGACCATCCGGAAACTCCAGAAAAGCCAATAGCGAAATGGTCGAACTCGCTGATGAGCTGACGTGTAAGCAAAAGCAGACCTGATCCGAGAAGGATCAAAACGGCGTTCGTCAGCCATTGGCGGGCCTCGGTCCAATGTCTCGGCGGAGTCAGATTCACTGGTGCCCCTCTAGAAGATCACGAGGAATTTACGACTGTGCTGTGCAGAGTATCCGCACGATTCCGCAAAAGGAGGCGGTTTCTCCTCAAGAAGCTCCTGACGGAGCAGATCGAGGGTCTCGCCATCATCGACGTCATACCAAAGCGGGAGTTCTACAAGTTCAATCCCGGTGGCGCCGATCGCGGAAGTAGTCTCGGCGTAAACCGTTGATGTACTCCATGAGATATTTGCGAAAGGTTCAGCGTGTGGCCGCTTAAGGCCAATGAGGTAATACCCGCCGTCGCTTGAGCCGCCGATTGCAATACGATCGCCGGGCCGATTCAATGTTTCGACTGCCAGGCATAAAGCACTGGATGGTACCGTCGGTGAGTCGGAATCGATGAGGCATACCGCCCCGAAGCCGTACGCGAGAATGTCTTCCGCGGCAGCCAGTAGTCTTTCTCCAAAGCTCACTCCGCGTTGTGGGATAAGTGCGAAGCCTTCGGGCAGGAGACCCTCGAAGAAGCATTCGTCCCCGACAGGGGTATAAGAGATAAGCCCGGAGGCGTTGGTCGTCGCCGAGACTTCGGCAATATTCTGCGCTGTGTCCCGCAGAAAGCAGGCATTCAAGGCAGCCGATTGCTCGAGTGAGAGCGGTGGTGACAGCCGGGTCTTCACCTTTCCGGGGCGGGGAGCCTTCGCCATGACCGCAAGGGCGCACTTCGACTTAAGCGATAGGTCAGGATGCGACGGATCAAGGATAGGATAAGGCATTCAGGCGGCACTCCTGCCCGATTCGTTGATCTGCGATTCGCCCTTTTGACAGATGGCATATTGATACCAGCCGTCGTAGCGTACGTCCACTGAAGCCCAGCACGGCGCTTGCACGAGATCGATGAAATCGGCGCGCGGCATTACCTCAACATGTTGCGGTTCGCGATACTTTCCGGCGGGGCTGGTCGTGAGACGGGCCAACAGCCACATGGCACTCAATGGCAGTCGAGTCCTAAATCCGGAGATGGGTTCGGCGATGAAACATCGCCCCCCAGGACGCAGCACCCGGAAGATCTCCGCGAGTACCGCCCCTTTATCCGGAACAATAAGGAAGAGCCGGGAAACAATGACAGCGTCAATCGTTTCGGTAACCTCCGACAAGGCCTGAGCGTCGCCCTCGAAGAAGCTGCAATTTGCTAGCTGGAGACTCTTAGCACGAGCGCGAGCCCTGCGAATGAGGCGCTTGGATAGATCGATCCCGGTCGTCGTGGCTTGCGGGAATTCTTTCGCGAAACGACACGCATAGAGACCAGGGCCGCAGCCTAGTTCCAGGATTCTCATTCCGCTGGAGGGAGCGCCCGAAGGAAACAGCGCGCTTGTGATTTCAGGCGTATGGTCACGAAATAGATGCTCTCGACAGAAAGAGTATAGCCAGTGACACCGTTCGAACAAACTCTCTGGCGAAGAAGAGAGGCTTTGGCCGGAGAGATCGTATTGTCTTAGATCCATGCTTGCAATCCAATAGAAATCATTGACAGATCTTGAAGTGTGCGCGACTGAATCGCAGAATACGGGCCCTAAACCATCGGAGCGCTCCTCACGGTCTGGCTTGGAGATAGCCCCGGACGAAGTTAGGCGTCCCAATCAAGGGGGATTTCGAATGCTGCTGTCCATATGACGAAATTGAGTCGCCGTCCCTAGGTCGGTCATAGCCCTGCGTACCAGTCGTAGCCAAGCTTGGTCCAGTAATCGTCTGGCTTCGTGTTCGTATAACAGATGAGTCCAATGCGTTTGATTTGTTTGTATCCATACTTCGTCGGCATATGCAGGCGCAGTGGCGCTCCATGAAATTGAGTCAGTGGTGCGCCCATCATCTCAGTGACAAGCAGTGTTTGTGGATGGCGGCAAACGCTTAAGTCATAACCGGTGTAGTAATCCCCATCCGGTGTCTCCATGTACACATACTTTGGCTCGCGACCCTCGATAAGATCTGGCGGATACGCTTCAAGGAAATCAGCCATGCGCACCCCCGCCCAGTGCACGATCTCGCTCCATCCCTCGATGCACTTGAACTGTGTCACCAATTCGTGGCGAGGAAGCGCGACTATGTCTTCCATGGTGAGCAATAGCCCCGGAGTACCGGGCATGAGCGTGCTCGCGCTCTCACCTGCCTCCTCCTGGCCACGTGGCAGCCTGCGGCCTGTGCTCTCTTCGGCCTCCCTTGCTTGATTCAACATCGACTCGGGAGCCATCTTCTCGGCTGTCTTTGCGTTTGGATCGACCTTAGTGTCGTGGCCCTGGTCCTCATGGCTGTTTGCGTCCACATACTGGTACTCCCAGGCGGTCACATCCTTAGCGAAACGCGGATGCCTCGCGGCTTCCCGTATTCCGACCAACTGTAAGCGCCAACTCCCCGGCGCGAGCATCTTCTTCAGTCCGTACACCCCGTTTACGCGAAGGTCTCTGGCCTCTTTGAGCGGGTATGTCGGTGCAAGGGCATGGTCGTGGGTTACTGCTTGCGCGATGGCTGCGTTGGCTTGAAAAGCACGGCGCAGAGGAACGGGTTGCATCTCGACACCGGGGCTGCGATCGATCCAGCGATAGAACCCGTAGCCCGCTACTGCAGCTGCGGTCGCGCCAACGAAAGCGCGGCGGGTATGCTTGCGTGACTCCGCCCGAACGGCCGCGTCCGCCGCTTCTCTGCGAGCCTCAGCCTCATCCGGATCCTCCGCGGCTTCGGGGTCAGCTTTGGGCACCTCGTCCTGCAATCGTGTAGCGCGCTCGGTCTCAGGTGCCACACTTTGCCCAGGCGTCATTACCGCCTCGTCAATCACCCGTTCCTCTGGTACGGCTGACGACGTACCTTCAAAGGTGTGCTGCGGCGGTGCCGGCGCGGTCGGGACAGCGCCCGTGCCAGGCTTCCGCTCGACCGACGATTCAGGCTTCGGAGAATCAATGGGCAACTCTTCATGTTCACTCATCGGCGACTCCGGCGTGCCTCTTCGATTGAGGGAGAATCCGTTTGCTGAATCTCTTGTCCGCTCACCATGGCCCGAAAGTTATTCCATCCGGCAAGTACCACCTGCACGATGTGAACTACAAAAAAGCTATAAAGCTCATTGTGATCCAGAAATGCAGCCACCGGGCCATCTCGTAGCCGCCAAGCAGAGTCGTTAGCCAATGTGCCTGCGTCGGCTTGTAGATCGCGAGACCCGTTAGAAGCATGCCCGCTCCCATCAAGATCACTGAGGTATAGGCGATGCGCTGTGCGCCGTTGTACTTCGTTTGTTCGGGTAACCCTTTTCGCAAGTGAAGATCCACAAGGGTGACTTGAATTGCGTCGCGGAGGCTGCGCCGCTCTGGCAAAAGGAAGCGCCATTCGCCAGAAAGGACGGTATAAAGCACGTAGGCGATGCCATTCAAAGCAAATATCCACATGAAGAAGAAGTGGTAGCCAAGACCTTCCGTCACGTGGTACGGCACATGAAGTCGCTGGTAAAACCAATCCGGGAAGAACCGAATAAGGGTGAACTTGCCTATTCCTATGCGGTATACGGCGTGAGGGTGTTGATAGGCATTATCAGAATCGTTCCAGTAAATGAGGAGACCGCTCCAGATCATCGTGAACAGCACCGGGAAGTTAACCCAATGCATCCAGCGGATGGCAAGGGGATGCTTGAGTTCGATACGGATCGACGTATTGGAGGGGGTCTTTGGCATAGACGCCGTGGATTATGTTCCGCAATCTTCGAGTTAGGTCACTGCGCATACCTTAGAGATACCCCAGGGATCGAAGGTTACAGGAAAACTTTTGACCCAATCTCGAGGCATCGTTGAGCAAGACCCGCCAGACCGCCGCAGATTCGATTGGACCTCAAATTGCTTACTGTAACTACTAGCTGCGCAACCTCTCTAACGCCATGAACGACTGTTTCCACCAATTTGTGGTCTCGCACACCTGTGCAGGCATGCGTCTCCATCACGCAGTTATCCGAGGGAAAATGAAAAGATTAGTTCAGATTGGCAAGGAGATCGGCGTTTGGGCCGGTGCTGCCAACCCAGATCGAATAAAGGTGCAACCCTGATCGTTATGGACGGTGAGGTCTCAAGTCGTAACGAGGCACAGATGATCGCGTCTATCCTGGACGGGAACTTGGAGCTGTTTCACGAGCTCGTCCGGCCGTACGAGCGCAGTGTATATAGAATGGCGCTGTCTTTCATGAAAAATGAAGCGGACGCCGAAGACGTTGCGCAGGAGGCGTTCTTGAAGGCCTTCCGCAATCTGGCAAGCTTTCGTGGGCAGGCGAAGTTCAGTACATGGCTCATTAGCATTACTCTCAATGAGGCTCGCGGAAGGCTGCGGCTCCGCAGTTCGGCACGGATGGAATCGCTCGATGAGACTTCCGGCGAGGAGAGTCACTTCTCACCCGCGCTTCTGCGCGATTGGCGTGAGATTCCATCCGATGCGCTGGAGCGAAAAGAGGTGCGCGAGATGGTACGAACCGCGATTGAGGAGCTCTCGCCTATCTACCGTGAGGTGGTGCTCTTGCGCGACATTGAGGAACTTAGCATCGAGGAGACGGCCGCGACACTCACCATCAGCATCGCGTCTGTCAAGGTCCGGCTGCATCGTGCGCGAATCATGCTCCAGAAGGTGCTCGCACCGCAATTGAAGAACACAGTGCCAAAGAGGAGGTGGTTTCGTTGGTGATAGAGTGCAAACACGTTTGGAGCTACATCTCCGACTACCTGGATAGCTCGCTACTGCCTGAGACACAAAAGTTGGTGCAAGCGCATCTGGAACACTGCGAAATATGCTCCGCAATTCTGGATTCGACGCGGAATATCCTCATTCTCACCGCTGACGACCGGGTTTTCGAGCTCCCCATCGGCTTTAGCGAGCGTCTTCACGCTCGGCTTAGCAAGGAGTTCCGTGGTGGTGCCGATCCGGCAGGCTAAACATTACCAAAAAAACGGAGATGCCCGTACCATTCCACCGCGACCAGCAAAAGCGTAAGAAATGCCAGGACGATCTGGACAATCTCGGAACGCGTGTTGATTGGCGTGGCTGAGCTGGTTCTCCACCGTGAGGAAGGTCGCGAACGAAGAGATCGTATCCGCCATACGACGTAGAGATTGACTATGGATCCCAAAACCGCCAGAATCTCCATCGGGATGCGGATCGTACTTCTATGAAGGGTATCCAAGAAATGCAGAACTGAAGTGGCGGCGGCAAGCGAGCCAATGCCGATCACAAGGCGCAATCCGCTGATCGCCATAACCGCTGTGCAGGCACTCTGAAGCAAGATAAAAAAAAGGCTGCTGGCTCCGATAGCCCAAGAAGACGCTCTCTTGGCCGTCGTGTTTGAAGCGGCACCCTGAACTTCCTGTTCCACCACCTCGTGGCTCCTATTTCAAACAATCCATATTTATCGTCAAATGGCTCTCTGCGTGATCATCTCCGTAGCAGTGGGCCAACTAGGTCTTCCTGTAAGCTTTGACTCGTCCATCTAATCCTATGCGAATCGCTTGCTCGGCACCAAACATGGATTTGGTATCGATGCGGATGATATTGCCGAACTGGGCTGATGACCATGAACTCGCTGGTCACGTCGACGAGGTTGGATGCCGGAGACCTTGCCAACCTCGGGGTGGCCTTCATGTTGATGACGCCCTTGCCGCCGCGGGACTGGAGGCGGCACTGGCCGACGTCGCTGCGCTTGCCGTAGCCGTTCTCCAAGACAGAGAGGATGAGGCTGAACCGAATTCCCAAAACGGGAATCCCCTAAAAATAAAATCCGGAAAGTGACATGTTTTTCGAGCCCGAACACTGACCATCAACTTCCCAGCTTTCACCAGCAATTCACCACAACTTCACCACAAAAAAACCACATCCAACCACTCGTTTTTGCCAAAACCCCAGCAAAAACAAGGTCCCACCACCCCCAACAAATTACCACAGAAGCGCCCCTTTTCGAGCAGGTTTCGCTTCTTCGGGGGGATGACGACGGCGACCACTTTGTCCTGGTCTTCAAGGTCGAGATTTGGCGCCAACCCGCGTACACTTGAGATCATTTGTCGATAAGTGAATTGGCGATTTATCGCTCATTGAGATTCCACCCTCCATTGGAACGGTCAGAATGGGTTCGTAAGCGCCTGGCGGATTTGCTCACTGTAGGTACGCCCCGATTGCAGGCGCTGTCCCGACCTGAGTTCTATCACATACTGACCGTGCCCGGTCGACCACAGTTGCGCAATGCGTTGCACGTTTACGATGTGCGACCGATGAATGCGTAGGAAACGGCCAGAATCGAGTACGGCGTCGATCTTATTCATCGGCACATGCAGAAGGTGGGTTGCCGGTCCCGTATGCAGCCGTACGTAATTCTCGAACGCTTCGATCCATTCCACCTCAGCCACTGGAACGAAGATGGTGCGCTCTCCGGACCTAATAGCAAACCGCTCGAGCTTGCGTGGCGGCTTGGCGACGGTATCCAGCATCGCCAGCACTTGTCGTGTGCCCTCCTCTTGCGGCACATCTCGCAGCCTGCGGATGGCTCGGTTGAACGCCAGCGCAAAGCGTTCCTCTGTGATCGGCTTGAGTAGATAGTCGATCGCCGCGATCTCGAACGCCCGGATTGCGTAATGATCATGGGCAGTTACGAAGATTACTGGCGGCATGAGTTCTGCCCCGATGGTGTTGACGACTGCAAAGCCATCAGTGCGCGGCATCTGCACGTCGAGGAGCGCCAGGTCCGGCTTTTGCTCGCGAATACAGGCGATTGCTTCTCTTCCGTTTCGCGCCTCCAAGACGGTTTCGACCTGCGACTCACGGCCGAGCAGTCGTTTCAACCCTTCGCGAGCGAGTGGCTCGTCATCCACAACGAGAACTCTCAATCGCATGGTCCCTCCTCGGATTGGACCGCCCGAATGGGCAATGTGATCGTGACGCGTACGCCTCGGGCTCCCGCTTGCTCCACATCGAGACGCGCACGATCGCCATACAATCGCGCCAAGCGGGCTCTGGTATTCGTCAGCCCAATACCAGAGTGACCCGGCCTGGGTGACACCAGTCCTGGCCCATCGTCCGACACGATGAGCGCGAGTGAGTCGTCCGCGCTGGTGGCGCCCACTTCGATCGTCACCTTTTCTTCACTCTGACAGAGGCCATGGCGAACGGCGTTCTCGACGATCGGCTGAAGCACCATATGCGGTACAAGAACTTCCGACAGAGCGGGTGGAGAGGCAATGCGCACCCGCAGCCGGTCTTCGAACCTGACCTGCTCAATCGAGAGATACAGCCGCAGGAATTCCAGTTCACGCCACAACGGTATTTCCTGCGCCTCCACGTCTTCGAGCGTTAGACGAAGGAGATCACCGAGCCCCGCGACCATGGCTTCGGCTTGCGCGATTTTCTGCTGTTGGATCAAGACGATGATTGCACCGAGAGTATTGAAGAGAAAGTGTGGCTGCAACTGCATCTTGAGAGCGCCGAGCTGCGCCGTGGCGAGTTGCTTCGCGAGTTCAGAAGTTTGCACCCTCAGCTCAAATGTCTCCCGTTCGCGAATCTTCGCATTCTTCTGCGAACGGTACACAGCTTGAAGTGCGATCACGGCCCAATACCGAATGACGCCTCCCTGAATGCCGAATGACAGAAACAGCTTGATGCCCGCGACAAAGGGAGGCTGGACAGCGGCCGGGAAAACGCCGAGCAGCAGCAGCACAGGGGCTTCGAGCGTCGACGCCAGGATCGAGAAGACCACGCTGAAACCGAGATGGTATCCAGCATTGGCGACTCGGCGCTCAACAGGCCACCGGTTCCCGAGCCAAAGGACAGCCGGTGTGAGCACGGCACAGACGTACACACCCACCATCCAGCCGACGAACACGTACTTCCAGGCCACCGCTTGGCCCCGGTAGAGCCGTGGCACCGAGTCCTGGGTGATGTAGAAAAGCCCGACGATAGTCCAGGCCAGCCAAAGGCCAGCGATCAGCCGGATCTGCTTTCGCACTTGGAGTGGTATCACCGCTTCATTCTGCCACGCGCAGCTCTGGACGGGCCAGCGTTGACGAAGCGGCATGTCGCGCTTGTCGTGACGATCAACCGCGTTCGCCGGACCCTCAGTCCAGTTAGGCATGTCGGCGAGACAGTTCGTCAAAAACCCGTGTCGCTCTATTCCGCCCCCTCGGTAGATTTAGCGCATGAGCAGACAAGAACCGATTTCGAAAGGACGACAAGGATGATTCGATCAAGCAGGTGGATCGCTGGAGTGTTGCCAGCGATATTTGTGTTTGCGTGTGCGGCTGTGGCGCAAACAGGTGCCACAGTCATGAGTCAGGCGCCAGGTATCCTTCCAAGCGGGCGTGGTGACGCCATAGATCGCGACGTCGCGAAAATTCGTGAGGCGACGGCTAAGTTTCAGACGAGCAAGGCAGCCGAAGCCGCCGGGTATAAGCTTGCGACCGGTTGCGTCCAACATCAACCGGCGGGCGCGATGGGCTACCACTTTAACAACGAGGCACTATTCGACGCGACACTCGACGTCGAACATCCGGAAGTGCTGGTTTACGAGAAGAGGCCGGACGGCACCTTCCAGCTGAATGGGGTTGAATTCTACGTGCCAGCATCCGCGTGGACGTCCGCTCAGCCCCCGCGCATTCATGGGACAAGACCTCCAGACGGCGCCTGGCCTAGGCTTCTGGTTTCTGCACGTCTGGGTGTGGAAGCGCAGTCCGAGCGGTCTTTTTTCAGTTTGGAACCCGGACGTCAAGTGCGGCGCCGACGCTGCAACTATGAATCACTAGATCGCCAGCTCCGGGGTCTGATCCTCAATTGGATTCTGAAGGAGGTGGAGATCGGAGTGCCAGTAGTCGAACCCCTTCGCGGGAGCACCGCTGTTCCTACCCGCACCTATGCCGGCCGTGACACCCAAGCTGCATTCGACGCTTCGAGAGCCGGGCTTCGAACGTGGCTAGGAAGCGACCTGAAATAAAAAGGCGGAAGTGAATCAGGCGGTCTTGGCTTCGCGTTCGTCTTCTTTTGCAACAGCCCGACCGGCAGGCTTCTTCAGAGCGCCCTTCGTCATACCGAGCGAAACGGCTCTCTCGACCGCACCCTCCGTCAGACCCTTCTTCACTGCTTTCCTGACCGCTTTTTCGACTCTTTTTGCGGCTTTCTTCTTTGCCTTATCATTCGCCATAATTCCTCACAGTCATTACCGTCTTCGGACTCCCTTTTTCGCCGTCTTCTTTACGGATTTCTTCACGGCTTTCTTAGCCGGCGTCTTCTTGGCCGCAACTTTTTTGGCAACTTTCTTCGCAGAGCTCTTCTTTGCCGCCTTCTTGGTCGCGGATCTCTTCGCGGCCTTCTTGGCAGATGCTTTCTTGACAGTCTTCCTTGCCGCAACCTTCTTCGCAGGTGCCTTTTGGACAGCCTTTTTGACCGAGGCTTTCTCCGCCGATGACTTCGTCAGAACCTCTGTGACCGTGGTCACCGCTGCGCCTACTGTGTCTTTAACAGTGGCTGCCATATCTTCTGCCATCGCCATTCCGAAGCCAACCGCCTTAGCAGCCTTTTCCAACATCGTGTTCTCAGCCATTTCTCACATCCCTCACCCTTTGTGTACATATGCAGTTACGAATTGTACATGTGGCATCCTTTCCGCAGTCTCTCCCGAGAGTCACTTGTCCGAAATGCCGACTATTCAGCCATCTGGCCGCTTTCCACGTCGGTCATCGCATTGGCGATTTGGCACCGACTGATGTGGATGTTCCATTCTCATCTCATAATTTGGCACTCTAAGGCGGCGGACCTAAATTCCGTCGTAACGGAATACCCACGCCCAATTGTCCCGGCGGTTCGTCCTTCGTAACTATTCCCGATAGACCGTCGCTCTTTCAAGCCTCTATCTCGAGCAGTTGAAAGAGCCCTTGGTCCCCAGGTTCTAAAGAACATCAGATATTAAAAGTACCTGCCCGGAGAACCAACTTGGCCTCTAGAAAACCTTTAGCGCGCCCCTGTCGCTCGAAGCAACAGAGGCTCACTAAATAGCATTTAGAACTGAATCTTGCCAGCAAACTGCAGGATACGTTGTGCGTTTCCGAACGCAACCGAGGTGATCTGACCGAAGCTCGATGGCGTGGTGACGGCTGTCGCGGGGCTGCCAAGGACAGGGTGGTTCAGCACATTGAACGCCTCAACATCGATCTTCAGCGCAAAACTCTCTTTGATCGGGAACGACCTGTGGATTGAAGTGTCCAAGTCCCAGAAGTTTTGATCTTGCAGGAAGTTGCGTGGCGCGTTGCCTAGAGTGCCATTAGCCGGGGTCTCAAAGGCGCAGGGGTTAAACCACTGAGAGCGAGTTCGCGTTGGACCGGACGGTGGCGTACAGGACGGATTGCCCGCAATGGGCCCGCTTTGGTAGGGATTGCCGACCAGGTTCGCCCTCTCGTAAGTGGCCCCGTTTCCCGTGTTGGCAATATCTCCCGAGGCGGTGATATTGATGTTTTGCCCGGAACGTGCTGAGAAGATTGCATTCACCTGCCAGTTACCGATGATGTAATCGGCGAACCGGTTGCCGGTTGCGAACCTTTTGCCGGTTCCGAAAGGAAGTTCGTAGATCGTATTGGCGGTGAATATTTGAGGGATATTGAAGCTCGCCGGCCCGCGGCTACCCTTCGGATTGTAAGGATCTTCCGGAACGCCGCCTTCGACGCCGAAATAGCCGTCTCCCCCTTCATTCAGCGTCTTACTCCAGGTATAGGCGAGCGTGTAGCCAAAGCCGGTACTGAACTGCCGCACCAGGGAGGCCTGTAGCGCGTTGTAGGATGCACTCGCGCCACTGTGGTCCCAGGATTTTTGCGGGACGGTGTAAGGATACGGTTGCCCCGTGTTGGTTCCGCGGGAGGCGAACGACAGACAGGTCGTGCACGGAGTACCGGTGTTGTACCAGCCGCCGACGTCCAGGCGGTGCGACGCGGACCCCACATAATTCAAAGAGAGGACGGTACGGCTACCAAACTGCTGTTCGATTCCCAGGTTGTACTGTTCAGAGTAGGGGTTCTTCCATCGAGGATCCACCATATAGTTCACGTTGGACGACCCAAAGGGGGTTGCGGCCGGAAGGTTGCCGCCATTCTGGGCGAAGGGATTCTGCGCCGAGGTATAGACCGTCCCGGCGTATTCGTGTTGCTGATCTGCAAGGTGCCGGTGTCGGGCCAGGAGCCCTGGTAGTTCTGCGTCATCTGAATGATGGCCGCCCAGTTATCGTAGCGTAATGCCATAGCCCCCACGAACTGACATCTTATCGTTGACCCGATAAGCGAAACCCAAACGGGGACCGATGTTGTCCTTACTGCCATGAAGGATTTTGCTTCCGGAAGCAACCAGAACGTTTGCTGGCAAAGTTGCGCTCGGCAGGCAAGGAGCGTGGCCGCGAACGCTGCAGAGCGGAGGCAACTGCTGCACTATGTATGTACCATTGTTGAAATCGAAATCGCCAGTTTCGATGCTGCCCTGCAGACCTACTGAGGCCTCCGTGCCATAGGCTGGAATGACGCTGCGGTCATAGCGAACGCCGTAGTTGACCGTCAAATTGCGAGTCATCTTCCAACTGTCCTGCAAAAATGCACTACCAATACCACCAGGCCGCTCCGAAAGTAGAACGTTGCGTTTGTTCTCTGAGTTGGGATAGTCGAGCAGGAAATCGGCCAGGCCGAAACCCGACTGCGTAGTTGCGGTGGAACTAGATCCCACGGAAGGAACCGTTGAGCACTGCACACCCGCTGGACACCCCGGCGACGCGGCAGTCGGGGTTGGACTTTGCGTGTTGTAATTGAAATTTGCCGTCGACGCCCCGGAGAATGTAACGGTTCCCTGGCGCAGTTCGGCCGTATAGTTCACTTCGTCCCAGGCACCCCCGGCCTGGATTTGGTGTTTGCCGATCGCCTTTGTTACACTGCCCGACCACTCATGGATACTCGACAGGTTCGACGATGGACTGTTGACCTCGCCTCCGGAGAAGCCATTTGTTAGGGTCTGCGTGACCAGTACAGCAGCCCCTCCGACGAAGGAATTGCACATGTCAACAGAGCATCCGTAAACCTGCCACAAGTTATGGTTATTGAACTGGGTAAGCGTGTCGTCCTCGACATGTGTCCTGCCATATTGCACCTGCATGCTGGTGGTCGGACTAAAGACATGCACCCAGCTCACGCCATATTGCTGCGCGGGTATCTGAGTAGAAGTGAACAGAGTCGGGACGGTGCTGGGAGCAGTCTGAGACCACTGAATTCCGGAATAGCGGAAGAAGATGAAGTCCTTGGAGCCGATATGCTGGTCGATACGGCCAGTGTAGTTATATACCGGTTGGCGGGTGGGATCGGTGATCTGATAGTTGTCGGTCGTCGTGGCGATCCCAGGAATTACGATCGGGGTGGCGTTCCCGAATACAGCCTTGATGAAGGCGAGTGAATACGGATTGAACTCTGAGACTGGTATCTGGTTGCCGAGATAGGCCGGTCGGTAGGGACCATAGTTGTTGGTTGTTGCGTAAGAATTGCCTCCAACCGTGGGATCATACAACTGGCAACTTCCCTTAGAATAAGAGCCGGGGGCGCAGGTACCGCCTTTTGTTACTCCTGTCGTTGCGCTGCTAAAGTCTCCATTTAGTTGTGCCTGCGTTGGGATAAGAATATTCGTCGAACCTGCCTTGGAGTAATGTGCTCCTTCGGCGCCAATCTCAAAGAACGTCTTGTTTCGGCCGTCGTACAGGTGGGGGATCCTTATCGGTCCACCCATTTGACCGCCGAACGTGTTCAGGTGATAGGAGGGTGGTGCCGCAATGTACGGCTTCGCGTCAAAGGTGTTGCTGCGTATGTAATCCCATGCAGAGCCATGGTAGGAGTTAGTGCCTGACTTGGTCACGATGTTGACCACGCCACCCAGAGACCCGCCATACTCGGAGTCATTGTGGGAGTTGATCTTGAACTCCTGGACGGTGTCAATGATCGGCGGAACAGCATAGGTGTTGTACCAAGCCTGATTATCGTTCATGCCGTCCACCAGGTAGATCGTCGACCTGTTGCCGGCGCCATTGATCGAGGGGAAAGCGTAGTTTGTTGTACTGGCGGCGATGACGGCAGTATTGCTGGCGCTGCTGTTCTGGCCTGTGCTGATGGGTGTCACCCCCGGAGTTAGCGTCAGCAATTGCGTGAAGTTGCGTCCATTCAACGGAAGATTGTTCACTTCCTTTTCCCCGATCACGGTACCGAGCTGCGCGGTGGAACTCTCAACCTGAGTTCCGACCGCTTCCACCGTGACAGACTGAGACACATCGCCGACCTTAAGAGAAGCATTGATGGTTACCGCCTGCGCTACCGCAACCTCAAAGACGTTGATCGTCTCTCTTTGAAAGCTCGGTGCGTTAAAGGTCAGGATGTACCGCGCCGGCGGCACACTACTGAAGAAGTAGTCTCCACCGCGATTGGACACCGTTGTGCGCTCAACGTTGGTATCCACATTTTTGAGGATGACCTTCGCGCCGGGCACAACTGCTCCAACGGGATCAGTAATGATGCCATTCACCGAAGAAGAAGAACTCTGAGCGATCGCTGAGGGAGTTAAGCCGACGATGCCTACTAATAGTAGGCCAACGAGCATCGCCGCTCTGATGGCGGTTTTCTTTTGAAATATTCGAATAGCTTGCATGACAGGTCTCCTGAGGGTCGCTTTGAGGGAGCGGTAGTTGACCCGCGAATCGTAGCTGCCGGGAAAAACACCTGTCAAGAAAACTTTTACTAATGGTTCGTTTTTTTTGCTTGCTAAAAAGTGACCGGACTTGGCATGCCAGCCAAATTCGCATCCAACAACTCTTCCCCGCAGCGCTTAACGTTGGGGCGCAGCACCTGAGAACTAGCAATCACCGGAGACGCCGACTAGGAGATATCGAATGCGTAATCGTTTGAACCAGGACACCGGCGGAAACGCCTAAATCGCGAGCTAGCGAAGCACGCCATCCAACCACATTTCAACAACTTCCGCCCACAGAAGCCCATGAGCCTTCAAGCCCGCGTCGTTGAAGTGTGTGCCCCTGCCGTTGTTCTGGCGATAGGCGGCGGTAAGCGTATCAGTGTCAGGCCCTTGCAGCGCAACCTTGCCAGCCCAAAGACTTGCCTGTGCGTCGCGAATCGCCGGATTCGATGGGTCTTCGGGATTATGGTAGCTGGCCTGGGCCACAAACCAAGGCATCTCCCAACCCGTCTGCTTCCGGGTGGATTCTATTATGTGCCCAAGCATAGACCGATACTCCGTAGCCGAAATCTCATGCTCAGCCGGCTGATGAGAATCCGACTCCCCCTGATGCCAAAGAACTGCGCGAAAACCATGAGGCCCCAACTGCTGCATCCGTCGCATCATGCCATCGAAGAGGGTGCCGTCGCTCACCAACACGCCATTAGCATCGCGGGTGACATATTTCGTCATCGTGGGCATCACCTTAATTGATTCGCCCGCGGGCAACCATTGGCGGACACTGGTCGAGCCATGACCTACCGAGGCGACGCCAACAGGCACCCGGTATTTACGGTAGAGAGCATCCCCGAACGAAGGAACAAAGCTGCCCTTCTTGCTGTCGTCCTGCGTACCCGGTTGGGGATCATCGGCAATTCGCCACGACTCCCCACTGAACGTCGTCACCATCCTCGTTCGCGTCGTCTGCAACACCTCGCCGTAGTTGGTGGAATTGGACTGACCAGAGATCAGAAACACCTCCCCAACGCCTACATGAGGAATCGCGACACTGCCGGCCACCCGATGACCGCGTCGCGCCTGCACCTCGACCGAATAAAACCCTCCCGCCGCAACGCCCAGGCTCGCATCGAAGTCGCCGCTTGGGCTGGGCCGGATATCGATCCAACTGCGGGAGAACGGACCTGAGATCGATTGCCCCCTCACAGAAACACGCACGCTGTTTACGCCTGCCTCGACATGGCCACGAACCACAATCGTGCCCGCCTGACGAGTCTGCCTCTGGAAGACCTGATAATCGAGCGGCGATGTGACGGTCAGGGTTTGAGCCTCGGGTCGAACTCCGAAGACCAAGGCAATAAAAAAGAACGAGAGCCCCGAAATCCTGATCCGCGTCATATCAATCTCATCGTAGTTCAATCACTGTCCGATCCGCCGGCGCCAAACGAATCGCGCGGCATCTCGGGCGTATATGTTTTGCTTGGTTTATCGCTTCAGCGTCCATATTCTTGGCACGCCCACACCTGTTCCCCGCCGTATTGCGCAAGACGGGCGCACTGTATTTCTTGAGTTTCCTACCGCTGGTCTTCGTCTTCTGGCTAGCCCGTTTCCTATTGTGGGTAGACGAAATCCGAATGGAACAGAAGCATGAAGCCTTCCCGAACTTTGGCCGAGCTTCGCGATTACTGGTGGCGCTCTTAGGTGATTCCCCATGTGCCCGCAAAGTCGGGTTCTCGACAGGTTCGGTTTCCGACAATCCCGTTTCACGGGAACTACAGGGAATCACTTGTACGACAAGCCGACTTTT
>CAWDJN010000030.1:0-90335 GCA_963802695.1 uncultured Acidobacteriaceae bacterium | reverse complement strand
CCCGCGAAGCCTTCCTCGCCGATCTCATCAACGAAGCCGAAGCCGACATCCGCGGCGCGCTCGACGCAGGCGCAGCCAACGTCCAGATCGACTTCACCGAAGCCCGTCTCTCCCTCAAGCTCGATCCCTCAGCGAACCTCCTGCGCAGCTTCATCGCCCTCAACAACCAGGTCCTCGACCGCTTCACCCCCGACGAACGCCGCAAAATCGGCGTCACGTCTGCCCCGGCGGCGACCACGACTCCACCCACAGCGCAGACATCGACTACGCCGGCCTACTCCCCGACCTGTTCCAAATGAACGTCGGCCGCTTCTACCTCCAGATGGCCAGCGAACCCGACCGCAAGCGAGTCCTCGAAATCATCCGCAAACTAGCGAAACCGCAGCACCTAATCTTCATCGGCGTCATCGATCCCATCAACCCAACCATCGAAACCGCGCAGCAGGTCCGCGACCGAGTCCTCGAAGCAGCAAAATTCCCCTACCCCAGCAACTAGGCACCACCGACGACTGCGGCTCGTCCCGCTCCGCCGACGACACTTCCACCGCCGCCTACACCGCATTCCAAAAAATCCGCGCAAGAGTCGAAGGAAACAGACAAACTGGCCGCCCAACAACTGGACCGCTAACCAACACCCAGGCAATCCGCAGCCAGCAGCCATAGACCGCATCATCGCACCACTCTTATCAGCCTTTATCCCCCTTATCATTGTTCCGCCTTTTCCGCGCAATCCGCGGTCGAGCACTTTCCAATCGGTGTCGATCGGTGTAATCGGTGTTAAGCCTTAGCCTCTCTAATCCGCCCCAATCCCAAAATCCGCGGTCGTCCTTCAGATGAGAAAATAGAAGTAGATGCTCCAACTCTCCGCCGCCGGCAAGCGCTTCGGCCAAAAACTCCTCTTTGAAGACGTCAACTGGCTGATCACGCCGGACGAGCGCACCGGCCTTGTCGGCGGCAACGGCACCGGCAAATCCACCCTGCTCAAGATCCTCGCCGGCCTTGAGTCCCTCGACTACGGCCAGCTCACCCGCGTCAAGGGCATGACCCTCGGCTACCTCCCGCAGGATGGCCTCGCGCTGCGCGGCAAGACCGTCTTCGACGAGTGCCTGTCCGTCTTCGACCACCTGCACGCCCTGGAAGCGCGAGGCCGAGGAGCTCACGCACACGCTCTCCGACGCGCCGACCCGAAGTCGCGCGAGTACCACGCCGCCGCCGACCGCTACTCCGATATCGCCGACCAGCTCCACGTCGCACGACATCTACACGCTCGACTCGCAGGTCGGCGCCGTGCTCGGCGGCCTCGGCTTCAGCAAGGAAGACTGGGAGCGCAAGACCGAAGAGTTCTCCGGCGGCTGGCAGATGCGCATCGCGCTCGCCAAGCTGCTGCTGCAGAAGCCGTCGCTGCTGCTGCTCGACGAGCCGACGAACCACCTCGACCTCGAATCGCGCAACTGGCTCGAAAACTACCTGCACGACTACCCGCAACGCCTTCATCCTGATCTCGCACGACCGCTACTTCCTCGACGTCACCGTCAACAAGACCGTCGAGATCTGGAACAAGCGCATGCACGTCTACCACGGCAACTACGAGAAGTACGTCGCTGCAGAAGGAAGAGCGCCGCACGCAGCTGATGAACGCGTACAAGAACCAGCGCGACCGCATCGAGGCGCTCGAGGCCTTCATCAACCGCTTCCGCTACCAGGCCACCAAGGCCAAGCAGGTGCAGTCGCGCATCAAGGAACTCGAAAAGATCGAGCGCATCGAGGTCCCCGAAGAAGAAGCGACCATCCACTTCACCATCCCGCAGCCACCCGCCTCCGGCCGCACCGTGATCGAGGTCTACGACCTCACCAAAGATCTACCCGATGCCCGACGGACAGGCGACAAAGCACGTCCTCGAAGACGTCAACTTCCCCATCGAGCGCGGCGACCGCATCGCGCTGGTCGGCGCGAACGGCGCCGGCAAATCCACGCTGATCCGCCTGCTCAGCCGGCATGGAGACGCCCACCTCCGGCGACATCCGCGACGGCCACAACGTCCTCGCCGACTACTTCGCGCAGGACCAGTACAAGGTGCTCGACCCCGACGCCGCATGCTCGACGACATCACCGGCGCCGCGCCCAAGGTCCCCGTAGTCGAACTCCGCTCGCTGCTCGGCTGCTTCATGTTCTCCGGCGACGACGTCTTCAAGAAGCTCGGCGTGCTCTCCGGCGGCGAGCGCAACCGCTACGCCATGGCCAAGATGCTCGTCTCGCCCGCTCGAACTTCCTGCTGCTCGACGAGCCGACCAACCACCTCGACCTGCGCGCCAAAGACGTCCTGCTCGACGCGATCCGCAACTTCACCGGCACGGTCCTCTTCGTCTCCCACGACCGCTACTTCATCGACGGCCTCGCCACCCGCGTCTTCGAGGTCGAAGACCGCCGCGTCCACATCTACCCCGGCAACTACGAGGACTACCTCTGGCGCAAACAGGGCGGCCCCGAAAAAGTAACCGAACAGATTACAAACTCCCTCACAACCAACAACCCTCCGGGTGCCCCATCCTTCGCGTCTTCTGCGAAGGGTGGGAGAGCAGAATCTTCAGGCGCGGGTGTCCCACACATCGACCCTGACGTGTGGGCATCGAGCGAAACTCGACCGCTCTCTCCCGAACCCGCCGTCCCGATCAAACGCCTCAACCCCATCAAACTAAAACAACTCGAAGACCGCCTCCAACACGCCGAACAGGAGATCCCCCGCCTCGAAGACGCCATAGCCGCCGTCGAAGCCCGCTTAGGCAACTTCACCTCCGCCGATCAGTCCCAAAAGGACGCCGCCGAACTGGAATCCCTGCGCACGAAGCGAACCACGCTCCTGGCCGAGTGGGAAGAACTCTCCCTCACCCTCGAAGAGCAGCAAACCGCCTAGACATTTGCCTTTTTTATGGAACACGGGCATTCGGCCACTTGCCCGCCTGAGCGTGATACAAGGCTTCAGAATTTGTGACTTGCCCGTCGCTCATCAATTCCATCAGCATTTCATAAAGTGCGGAGCGGGAATCGGGATGCTCCTGGTATAGCTTGGTTATCATCTCCGAGTAGAAGCTGACATCAGGATGGATGGTGGGATCCATCCGCACCTTGGAGTACTCCTTCCGACCGTCGAGGCAACGGTGTTGCGAAATGTCGATGACATTCTCTTCTCCTTGGCGAGGAGGCAAATTCTCTTTGAGCAGATCAAGGTTCTCTGCGGACTCGCAGGCTCTGTGAAAGCCTACTCCGTAGCCGCTCAGATACCCATATACGTACCTGTTCCGCTCGGCAGGAGTCCACGATAACCATTCACTGCCGCCACCCCCGAACTGCGGCGTCGTGGGCTGACGGTTCCTCTTCTGACTACAGGCCCCGATTAGAACTAGACTCGCAACTACCATCGACCCTACAAACTTCTTGCTCAACGCGACCATTTGCCCGCCCGTGGATCTCACTGGTGCGCCGAGTATATCGAAATTGGCGAAACTAACTTTTGTTGTGGGAAGATCTCTCACCCCTTGAGAGCAGCAATTAGCCTAGGTTTTTCCACAGATTTATTTCAAAAAAGTGGCATGATTTTCCCGCCACAAAATCACCATGCAAATCACCACGTTTTACCACCCAAAAACCACAACTTCACCACAAAAAACCATCAACTTGTGCCCATAAATCGCAGAAACCCCCTCAAAAACCACCCGAAAAAAATCTCAGTTCATCCAGCGTTTGTCATTGGGGTTCTTGCGGAGTTCGTCGGGGTCAACATACCGCCCGTCCTTGTCGAAGTGAACCTCCCGGTTCTGTTTCTTCATATAAACCTCGAACTTACGGGCCGCCCGCCGCCGCTTCCAGCGGTAGTAGGTATTGCGCACTCCAAAGTACCTCTCGCTGAGACCAAACGCCAGCCCACGCCGAGGAGCAAATCTAACAAACAGATAACCGCATAGCGCCCCAGAGAGCTGAAGAAGCGCACCAAAGCTGTCTGCCTGCTTGAGCAGAAGCGCAACAGCGATGAGGATATAGATCGCCACCATGTACTTGGCCTTGATGCGAATGAGAAACCAGAAGAGAAACTCCTGATCGCCAAAGAGCATGCCAATCGCAACGAGCAGACCGAAGATGCCGGTCCAGGCCCCAACTGCGACGACGTCGGGACGGAGGCCGAAGACGTGAGTGAAAGAGATAGCCGAAGCAAGGAGAGCACCGCCAATGACGGAGGTGAAGTAAAGCTCGCTGAGCCAGCTGGCGCCGAAGGAAGGTTCGAGCAGGGCTCCGGTGAACCACAGGGTGAGCATGCCGAAGAGGATGCCCAGAATGCCCGGGTTGATGAAGGAGTAGGTCACAAGCTGCCAGATCTCCCCGTGGACCACGGCGCGAGGTTCGAGGAGGAGATGGGCTTCGAGGAAGAACTCAATCTGAGGCGCGAGCCAGTGCAGCAAGCCAAGAGCGAAGAAGACGGCGACGTTGGCGAGGATTAGCTTACGGGTGACGCCGGAGAAGGCGGGCAGGCTGAGCGTGATGGGACCGGAGCGGGGCATAGTTGCCTTGTCTTATTTCATCATAGGCGGAACAACGGAATCGCAGATGGCGGGGCGACAAGCGGATTGCAATTTCTTGCACGTAGGGAAGCGGCGGGTGGAGAGCACTCGCCGCTCCAAAGCGGCTAATTACTTGAAGGCGAGGCGGGTGCTGTGGTCCGCGGTTGGCGAGGTGGCGGCACGGGATAGACGGCGGCGCTGCGGTGTCCGGCGGCGTCGACGGAGCGCACCCCAAAGATAACGTTGTCCTTGGAGATGGGCAGCGCGATGGTGGTGTCGGTGCCGGCGGAGACGAAGGTTGTCCAGTCGGGTTGAATGGTGTCACGATAGACGACCTCGAAGGTGGCCCCGGCAGGGAAGCCCGCAGGCTTCTCCCAGCGGAGGACGGTGCGCGTGTCATAGGGCGGATTGAGCACGGCGACCTTCTGGGGCTGGCCAGGTGCAGAGGCAAGCGTGGCGAGAGTAGCGGAGTTGAGGCGGGCGACATTGGCGATGTAGTTGAAATCGTCGAACTTGATGTCGTCAACGTATTCAATGCCGTTCTCGACACGCGGGGTCTGGTGCTGGTGGTTGAAGTTCTCGAGCCACTCGGTGAAACGGACGGCGGCGAACCCCTCCTGATTGAAGCTGGTGTGGTCTCCGCCGCGGCCGAAGCGATCACGCCGGAAGATCATGACGGGATGGAAGGCTGGAACCATGCGCATAGCCATGTTGTGGGGCTGGCCGGAGGTGTTCCGGCAGAGAGACGCTCGCGAGGTCGGGTGGAAGTAAGTGTGGTCGATGTCGACGATGGCGCGCGCGAGCTCACGGGAGGGCGAGTCGTTCTCGGCGCCGATGGTTTGGATCTCGCGGAGTTGCTCGAGCGTGGCCGGGCCGGGGACGCCCTCGGAGAAGACGCGAACGGCGGATTTGTCTGCGCCGACTGCGCCGGGCGTCGTGTCGCCCCCGACAATGTCATTGTTGAGCACGGCTTCGAGGTCCCAGCCTTCGGATTTGGCTAGCTTGGCGAAGTGGCGGCTGCCGTCGAGGCCCTGTTCTTCTCCGGCAACGGTAAGGAAGATGATGGTGCTGGGGAATTTGAGTTTAGAGAGGACGCGTGCGGATTCAATGGAGACGGCGGTGCCGCTGGCGTCGTCGTTGGCTCCGGGGGCGGGGTCGTGGGTGTTGAAGTTGTCGGAGTTGCGCGAGTCGTAGTGGCCGGTGACCAGAACCACGCGGTTAGCCTGGGCGGGATCGGTGCCGCGGAGGATGGCGTAGACGTTGGTGAGCTTGGTCGGCTTAGTGATGCGTGCTGCAGGGCCGGTTCCGGCTGGCTCGATGAATTCGTCGCGCTTGACCTCGAGACATCCGCCGCAGGCTTCCGAGTAACGCTTGAATTCGGACTCGATCCAGTCGGCGGCGGCATTGATGCCTGTGCCCGGAGGTAGATCAGTGTCCATGCTGGAGAGGGTGCTGCGATTTTTGAAAGTGACGAGCTTTGTGATGATGGCTTTGATGTTGTCGGGGGAGACCTGCTGGAGCGCTCCGGCGATGGCGGGATCGGCAGGTGCAGGCACGATGGGTTGTCCGGTGGGAGCGGATTGTTGAGCGTAGAGAAGGCCGGAGCCGAGTAGAGTTGAGACGACGATAAGGCGGCTGAAATGAGAGAGGAAGCGGGGTCCGGCGATCACAATCGTTCTCCTTGTGGGAAACACAAAAAATGCCAGCATTCGCATGCTTGACGAATGGACGGGAAGACCGCTAAATAATTAGCAGGGTGTCCGCGAGTGCTGTATTCATCATCCTATAAGGAAATAAATGGCTATAGGTGGGTGGGCGAACACGAATCATGCTGGAGGTTCGAAAATGGCTGTTGTATGTCCCGAATGCGATAACCCGATTGACGTGGATGCCGACGAGGTAGAAGAGGGCGAAACGGTCCAGTGCGATGAGTGCGGGATCGATCTGGAGGTCGTCTCGGTTGATCCGGTGGAGGTTGCGGTGATTGATGCCGCTGGCTACGACGATGAAGATCCGATGCACGCAGATGACGAGGATGAGGAGTAGGCAACGGTTCTTCAAGAAGGTACTCTTATACTGAAACGATGAAGCTTATTTCTGGTTCGTTCCGTTCTTTCGTCAGCCGAGTCATCTTTGCAGCCTGTTGCGTTACCGCTTTCTCGGTCGCGGTGCGAAGCACAGTCGTGTTTGCACAGCAGCGTGCCCCAGCGCAGCGAGTTGTTCAGGGTAAGGTGACCGATGGGGCAAACGTGGCGATTAAGGGTGCAGTCGTCTATTTGAAGGACACTCGCAGCCTCGCGGTGAAGAGCTACTTTTCCGATGATGAGGGAAACTACCGGTTCGGTCAGCTCTCACAGACCACGGATTATGAGGTCTGGGCAGAGAATAATGGCAAGAAGAGCGCAGTGAAGACGGTCAGCTCATTCGACAGTAAGAGTCAGTTCGTCATAAATCTGAAGATTGATAAGTAGGTTTGCGATTTGAGATGTGAGGGGCGTCCGATCCAGTGATCGGGCGCCCCTCTTTGCGTATGCGCTAGTCGGCGATGCCGGGGTTGGGCGGGTCAATGCCGAGTGCAGTGGCGAGTGCGATGAGGTGGTCCTGCTCCTGCATGAGAATCTCCCGGATGGATTCGCCGATGGCAAACTCGTTCAGTTCGTCGCATTGCTTGATGCGGCGTCTGTACTGGCGGATGGTCTCTTTTTCGTTCTCCAGATCGAAGCGGAGCATGTCCTCGGCTTTTTCTGAGGTCTTGACGGGTTTGGGTGTGACCGAAGGCATGCCTCCGAGATAGTCAATGTGATTGGCTACGGCCAGCGCGTGAGCGAGTTCTTCTTTGGCGTGGACCTCGAGTTCGCCGGCGATATTCATGTAAGCGGCACCCTTGAGCACCTGGGAGTAGTTCACGTAGGCGATGATGGCCTGATACTCGCGTGAGAGGTCCTCGTTGAGGAGCGCAGTCAGTTTTTCACGGGTAAGCGAGGAACCTGCGGGGCTTGTTTTCTTAGTTGCCATGTCTTCTCCAGTTCTTCCTTGGATGGGGAATCTCAGAGGTTCAGATGCCAGAAGATTGGCTGGAGTTTGCGACAGTTACGTCACGGAGAGAATTCTGTGTTCGCCTGGCCGCCGACTAGCTCCCCAAGGGAGGGTAGTCGGTGTAGCCTTCGGGGCCTGAAGCGTAGAAGGTAGCTGGGATGGGACGATTGAGTGGGGCGTGATTCCGGAAGCGGGCAGGCAGGTCGGGATTTGCGATGAAGAGCTTGCCGAAGGCCACGGCATCGGCCTTGCCTTCGTCCAGGAGCTGCTGGCCGACGAACTGATCGATAGCCTCGTTAGCGACAAAGACACCGCCAAAGGCCTGTTTGAGCGTGGGGCCGATGCTGTCCGGGCCAACGTGCTCACGGGCGGCGATGAAGGCGATGTGGCGTTTGCCGAGCTCGCGGGCGAGGTAGGTGAACGTGGCGTGGGGATTGGAGTCAGAGATGCCGTGGGCGTCGCCTCGCGGGGCGAGATGCATGCCCACCCGGCCGGGGCCGAAGACGGAGATGGCGGCTTCTGTGCACTCGATGTGGAGGCGGGCTCGGTTTTCAATCGAGCCGCCGTACTCGTCGGTGCGGTGATTCGTGCCGTCCTGTAGGAACTGATCCAGGAGGTAGCCGTTGGCTCCATGGAGCTCGACTCCGTCGAACCCCGCTAGTTGGGCGTTCTGGGCGCCGCGGCGGAAGGCTTCGATGACGCCAGGAATCTCGCTGGTTTCAAGGGCTCGGGGAGTAACGAAAGGACGCTGCGGGCGAAGGAGGCTGACGGTGCCAGAGGCCGCGATGGCGCTGGGGGCGACGGGAAGCTGTCCGTTGAGGAGTTCGGGGTCGGAGATGCGTCCGACATGCCAGATCTGGGCGAAGATATGTCCTCCGGCAGCATGGACGGCAGCGGTGACCGGCTTCCAGGCCTCGGTTTGTTCGCGCGACCAGAGGCCGGGAACGTTGGCATAGCCGACGCCGAGGGGATCGATGGGGATGCCTTCGCTAAGGATGAGACCAGCTGAGGCGCGCTGCGCGTAGTATTCCGCGATGATCGGGGTGGGGATATGGTCGGCGGTGCCGCGCAGGCGCGTAAGCGGCGCCATGAAGATGCGGTTAGGGAGCTGAAGGTCGCCGATCTGTATCGGATCGAAGAGGCTCGGCTTATTTGTCATAAGGCATTCGATGACGGTGATGCGAGATGTGATTCAGCGCATTGAGCCTACTGAGGAGTTGCAGGTGGCGTAGGAGACTGCGATTGAGCTCCTGGGGGACGATTTTCGCGAGTTTTGGGGATGAATGTCTCGGGATGTGACATTCCGCGATGACATGTGCCGCACGTGACGCTGCCGGTGGACTTATGATCGACGAGCTCGGCGAGGTATTTCTCATTGAGATCATCGGTCATTTTGATCATCATTCGGGCTTTCTCTTTGACCGGGTTTGCGTCGGAGGCGAAGTCGTTGCGTTTTGTCTCCGGGTTGCGCGCGTGGCAGAACTCACACTCGACACCAAGCTCTCCCTCATATTGGCGCATGAGTTTGATGACATCGTCGCCAGTGATCTCTTTGGGGAGCACCTTGATATTGGTCGGATTCGGGCGAGGGCCTCTGCGCAGACCCGCTCGGTTGTGTTTGTGGAGTCGGGGATGGAGCGTCTTGCGCCAAGAGGAATTGAGCCGAGAGAGATGCTGCACACACAACGAGGAGTGAGTGGCGAAGAAAACCATTCATTCTGGCTGATTCCATTTCCAGAGGTAGGATGTGGCGCTGTCTTTCTAGACGAGTTAGCAGGCCATCGAGTTTCTACCCGAAAAATTTTATAGCGGAAGGTTCTTCAGCCAGTCGCGGAAGGCCGGCCCAAGGTCGTCGCGTTTAAGGGCAAACTCGACGGTGGCGCGGAGGAAGCCCTGCTTGTCACCGGCGTCGTGGCGTTTGCCTTCGTAGTGGAAGCCGTAGACTTTTTCGTGTTTGAGGAGAGCTTTGATGCCGTCAGTGAGTTGAAGTTCGCCGCCGGCGCCTGGAGTGATGGTCTCGAGCATCTCGAAGATGCGCGGGGTAAGGATGTAACGGCCGATGATCGCATTCTTTGAGGGGGCATCCTCGAACTTCGGCTTCTCGACCATGTTCTTGACGTCAAGAAGGCGCGGATTCTTTGCATCGGGTATGCAGTCGAGAACGCCATAGGCGGAGATAGAGGGGCCTTCGATGGTCTCGGAGGCGAGGATGGTGGACTGAGTCTCGTTGAAGGCTTCGACCATCTGCTTCATGCAGGGAACAGAGGCGTCAACGATGTCGTCGGGGAGGAGGACGGCGAAGGGCTCGTCGCCGATAAGTTCTTTGGCCTGGAGAACGGCGTGGCCGAGGCCGAGGGGTTCGGCCTGGCGGGTGTAGGTGACTCGGGCGAGTTTTGAGACGGCTCGCGTGATTTCGAGGAGAGCTGTCTTGTTTTTTGCGGCGAGATTGGCTTCAAGTTCAGGGCTGCCGTCGAAGTGGTCTTCCATGGTGGACTTGCCGCGGCCGGTGATAATGATGATCTCGTTGCAGCCTGCGGCGACGGCCTCTTCTACTCCGTATTGAATGAGCGGCTTGTCGACGAGGCAGAGCATCTCCTTGGGCATGGCCTTGGTGGCGGGAAGGAAGCGAGTGCCCAGTCCTGCGGCAGGGAAGACGGCTTTGCGAATTTTTTGGGGAGTCATAATGTGGAGGATTCTCTCGTTTGATGCGTCACGGTCAATCGTAGCAAAGTGATTTCACGAGAAGTCGCAGAGTTGGGCGAATAGAGTCCCGCAGCGTAATACTTTTGTACGACTTTTTTTCTCGAACAGCAGAGAACCATCAGAGGACTGGCGAATCGTCGTGGAGCATGGCTTTGCGGATGATTTTGATAGGAGCGAAGCCCTGGCGCATGAAGTTGTCGTGGAACTGCTGGAGGTTGAAGGCTGTGCCTTGTTTTTTCATCAGGTCGGCGCGCAGCTTCATGATTTCGAGCTTGCCAAGGGTGTAGTAGAGGTAAGTCGCGTCGGCGGTGCCGCGTTTCGTTTCGACGAGAGCGACGGAGGGAGATTGGTAGCCGTCGGTGACGAAGAAATTGACGGCCTGATCGAAGGTGAATTGGCCGGTGTGGAGCTTGATGGAGTTCACGAAACGAGCGTCGCGGAGAAGGGCATCCTGAAGCTGGCCGAGGCGGATGAGTTTGGCTTCATGCTCGTCTTTGGCACCTATGCCGGGTTGACCGTATCCCTGATCGAGCATCATCTGCTCGGTATAGTGGGCCCAACCTTCGATGTTGGTGTTGGCGCCGAGGACTTTGCGGATGGTTGAGGGGAACTGCGGCATCCAGAGGAACTGGACATAGTGGCCGGGGTAGGCCTCGTGGACGCTGGTGCTGATGACGGTCCCGACATTGAAAGCGGCCATGTGCTCTGCGATGTGCTGGGCAGTCCAGTCTTTTTCAGGCAGAGTGACGTTGAAGTAGGCCTTGGTGGAGTGGGTTTCAAATGGGCCAGGGGGGTCCATCGAGGCTTGCGTGGTGGCGCGCATGAAGGGCGGAGTCTCTTCGAGGGTAGGTTCGACCTTAGAAGGAATGGTAATGATGTGATGGCTGTCGATGAAGGAGATGAGACTGGCGAAGGTGTCCTGAAACGCGCTGAGGAGTTTGTCTGGGGCTGGGTGGGTGGTAGCTAGTTCGGCGAGGACTTCCTGCGGGGTCTTCGTGGGATCGATCTCTTTGGCGATGCGGGCGAACTCGGCCTGATTCTTGTGAAGGTCGGCAAAGGCGATTTCGAGAAGCCGATCGAGAGGTATGTCGACCATCTCGTCGTAGCTTAGTTTTTTTGCGAAGGTGGCGGCGCCAAACTTGTAGTCGCCGTTGGAGCGCGGCAGGAGATCGGACTTCATCCAGGCGCCATAGGATTTCAGGGCGTCGATGACGAGGGCGTTGGATTTCGCGAAGGCCGCTTTGGCCTCCGCGTCTGTGGCGGCGTCTGCGCCGGAGAGGAAGGCGGAGGGGACGTCGGTCTGGAAGAAGCTGACGAGGCCGTCGATTTGTTCGAGGGCGATTTCGGTGTAGATCTTCGGCGGGTTCTTGAGGTTCTTGCGGGCTTCGAGCAGAACCTGGGGCATAAGCTTTTCGCGCTCCACCAGGGACCGCAAGCGAATATTCGTGGAGGCGTAGGGCCGCTCCATGATGACGAAAGCAGAGCTGGTGATGCCTGAGGAGTAGATGTCGGGGTTCTTCTCCCACGGGCGGATGATTTCGAGGGTGAGGAGCCTGCTGCGGATGTTGTTGAGGAGAATGGTGCGGTCGGCGGCGACAGAGGCGTCAAGCGCGGAAGGGTCGATAGCCTCGACCTTCTTCTCGTAGGTGTGGAGCGCGGCGATTTCCTTCTGAACTGCGGCCGCGGAGTAGTCCTCTAGCTGGGTGTCGTACTGATGCAGGCCTGCGGCGGTTCCGGCAGTTGGGGCAAAGTGGAAGTAGACGTCAGAGAAGTATTGATCGGCTATGAAGTTGAAGGTCTGAACGCCGCCGTCGGCGGAGAGATGTTGGGCTGGTGTTTTGGATGACATAAGGGCGAGGAGGGCAACGACGGCGAGGATATAGTGGCGCATGAGTCTAGAGCTAGTGTAAGACGCGGCGAGGGTAGCATGAAAATGGGCGGCTTCGCGGCGTTTCCGGACAGGCGTCCAGGCTATTCGTCTTGTGCGACCGGAACTACGCCGTAGCGGCTCATTACGGCTGCGATGCCGGCCACGTTCGGACCATCGGAGTGAAAGTGAGCGGCGATTTCGAAGTAGTACTCCGGCCCCATAATTCCCGGAGTCTGCAGACAGAGTATGCGGGCGGGCTTGTCGCTGCAGTTCGCGTAGAAATGGGGTGTTCCGCGCGGAATGAAGAGGGTGACGCCACGGCGGATCTCACTGGGTTTGTCGTTGAGAGTCCAAACCATGGTGCCGTCGACGCCAAAGATGGTTTCGTCATACTTGCGGTGGATGTGGGGTATGGTGTTTCGACCGAAGGGCGGGATGGTAAGTTCGAAGAGATCGAAGGCTCCAGCGGTTTCATGGCGCGTCTTGATGAAGGTCACACTCATCTCTCCGACGCGAATGGTTGGGTGCATTTCGCTTGTCTCCTGTTGAAGGAATAATAACGGAGATAATTTCGCGAGCAGGAAATAAATTTCAAGCGGCTTTGGCTGGGTCGAGGGAATCGAGTAACGCGCGGGTTTCGGCCAGGACGTCTTCGGCTTTGGCTGAGGGCAGGGGCCAGCGTAGTGTGCCCTGAGGGGTGAACTGGGCTCCACGTTTGGCGTTGCGGCTGACTAGTTTCATCAACATAGCCGGATTGATGGCGGCGTGAGCGAGTTCGTCGGGGCTGGCGTTGACGGCGGCAAACTTGACGTGGAGCATCTCGACGAAAGACTTGATGGGCTGCTTTTTGTTGCCGTTGGGGTTAGGCAGTTCAATTTGTGTGCGCTTGCGGTCTAGCTGCGAAATGCCTAATTGTTCGCAATAGAGTCGAATTTCGGCGGCGGCGAGGAGGTTGAGGACAGCCTCGGGTGGCGTGCCGTAGCGGTCCTGCAGTTCAGCGCGGACATCGGCGAGATCGGTGTAGTTCTGCGCTCCGGCGATGCGTTTGTACATGCGGAGACGCTGGTTTTCTTCGGGGATATAGTCTGAGTCAATACGGACCGAGATGCCGAGGTTGATGACAGTGGCAGCATGAGCGGGCTTTTCTTCTTCGCCCTTCATCTTGCGGACGGCTTCTTCAAGCATTGAGGTGTAGAGTTCGAAGCCAATGGCCTCGATGTGGCCTGATTGTTCACCGCCTAACATATTGCCGGCGCCGCGAAGCTCGAGATCGAGGGCGGCAATCTTGAAGCCGGCGCCGAGATCGGAGAATTCTTTGAGTGCAGCAAGCCGGCGGCGAGCGATTTCGGTTAGCTCGGTTTCGGGCGGAATTAAGAGGTAGGAATACGCGCGGCGGTTGCTGCGGCCCACGCGGCCGCGGAGCTGGTAGAGCTCGGAGAGACCGTGGCGGTCGGCGCGATTGATGATGATGGTGTTGGCGAGAGGGATGTCGAGCCCGTTTTCGATGATAGAGGTAGCGACAAGGACGTCGTACTCGTGGTTCATGAAGGCGAGCATGACGCGTTCGAGTTCGGCTTCGGGGAGCTGGCCGTGGCCGATGACGATTCTTGCCTGTGGGACGAGTTCGCGAATCTTGCTGGCGAGGTCGTAGATGGTCTCGACGCGGTTGTGGACGAAATAGACCTGACCGCCGCGTTCGAGCTCCATCTCGACGGCTGTGCGGATGAGCTTTTCATCGAACTTGGCGACGATAGTCTGGATGGCCATACGGTCTTTGGGTGGGGTCTCGATGACGGACATGTCGCGAAGACCGATGAGCGACATGTGGAGCGTGCGCGGAATGGGCGTGGCGGACATGCTGAGCACGTCGATGTGCGCGCGCATCTGCTTGAGGCGCTCTTTGTGGCGGACCCCGAAACGCTGTTCTTCGTCGACAACGAGGAGGCCCAGGTCCTGGAACTTCAGGTCTTTGGAGAGGATGCGGTGAGTGCCGATGAGGATGTCGATCTTCCCCTGCTCGGCCTTTTCGAGGATGAGCTTTTGTTCCTTCGCAGTGCGGAAGCGGGAGATCATCTCGATGTTGACCGGGAAGTTGGCGAAGCGGCGTTTGAAAGACTCGTAATGCTGAAAGCTGAGTACGGTCGTTGGCGTGAGCACGGCGACTTGCTTGCCGTCCTGCACGGCCTTGAAGGCAGCGCGCATGGCGACCTCGGTTTTGCCGTAGCCAACGTCGCCGCAGAGGAGGCGATCCATCGGTTGGGTTGATTCCATGTCGCGTTTGATATCCGCGATGGCGGTGAGCTGGTCGTCAGTCTCGTTGAAGTCGAAGGCATCCTCGAATTCGTGCTGCATGTTGGTGTCGGGCGAGAAGGGCGTGCCAACGGCGGCCTGACGCTGGGCGTAGAGCTTGAGCAGCTCGGCCGTCATGTCGGCCATCGCTTTTTTTACGCGGGCCTTGGTCTTTTGCCAGCCTTGCGTGCCTAGTTTATTGAGCTCGGGTGGTGGGCCGGTCTCTGACGAGCGGTATTTCTGGATGAGGTCGAGGCGCGTGAGGGGTACGTAGAGCTTCGCTTCGTCGGCGAACTCGAGGATCATGAGCTCGAGTGGGATCCCGGAGTCTTCCTCGATGACGCGGAGGCCGCAGTATCGGGAAATGCCGTGCTCGACATGAACGACGTAGTCGCCGACAGCGAGGTCACGAAAGTCGGAGATGAAGGCGGCGGCTTTGGATTTGCCGCGGCGGACAGGGCGGGCAGAGACGTCGGCATCGTCGGAGAGATCCTGCGCGCCGAAGAGGATGAGCTGGCGCGCAGTTGTCTTATCCAGATCGAGGACCTGCACACCGGTGGCGATCTGGGTTTTGACGATGACTGGCGTGCGCAGGTCGACGGTGCCACCGGCGAGATAGCTGGATTCGGTATAGACGGTGGAGCTGCCGGGGTGCTCGCTGCGGGAGCCCAGCCGATAGGGGATTTGGTACTCCTGCAGGAGCCCAGCGAGGCGCTCGACTTCTCCCTGGTTGGGAGCGGTGAGGAGGATGCGGGCCTCCTGCTTCATGAGCGTGTTGAGGGCGTCGATGAGCGCGGGAATGGAGCCGTGGAAGCGCATCGTGGGGCGTGTGGCGAAGTCGACTTCGGAGAGGTCGCTGCGGTCGGCGTCAAGGACATCAACGGCGCCCAGCTGGTCAAGCTCGATACCGGAGTATTTGTGCAGACGATCGTCAAGGTCCCAGGGCGAAAGATAGATGTCTTCCGGGCGGATGAGATTGCCGATCCCGGAGCGATCGTGGCGCTGCTCGATCTTGTTCCACCAGCGCTCGCCCTGGTTTTTGACCATGGCGGGCTCTTCGATGAAGACACGTGGAGCTGCCAGGTTGGAGGTGCTGAGGAGGTCGAGGAGGGTCAGGTTGGCGCCGGCTACGGGGGCGAAGAACTCCCAACCGGGAAAAACGGTGGCTTCTCCGGTTCTTGTACTGACATGAGTCAAAAGCTCGGTGGGTTCTTCGCCGCCTTCGAGGGCTGCGCCTGCGCTGCCTGCGCGGGTCAAGCGGGCGTTGATGGAGGTGAGAATCTTTTCCGTAACGGGAGTTTCGGTGAGGGGCAGAAGCAGGGCGTGATCCAGAGTGCTGCTGCTGCGTTGGGTTTCCGGGTCAAACTTGCGGATGGATTCGATCTCATCGCCGAAGAAGTCGATACGGACGGGGCGGTCCATCTCGGGGGAGTAGACGTCCAGGATGCCGCCGCGAAGGGTAACCTGGCCAGGCATTTCGACTACGTCCACTTTGGTGTAACCCGCGGAGAGGAGGTGCTCAACGAGCATATCGGGCATATACTCTTCGCCGACCTTGAGGTGGAGGGTCAGGGCGCGGTAGAAGTCACGTGGAAAGAGCTTCATGCAGGCGGCTTCGACAGGGGCGATGACAAGCCGCGCCTGTCCCGTGGCTATCTTCCAGAGTGTGGTGGCGCGAGTCTCCTGGATCTCCGGGTGCGGGGAGAGATTTTCAAAGGGAAGGACGTCGTGCGCGGGCAGGCGGAGTACGGATTCGGCTGGAAGGGCCCCGGTGAGCTCGCAGGCGCTGAGCACGACGGCCTGGAGGGCCTCGGCGGCTTTGTTGTCGGCAACGATGATGATGCAGGGGGCGTTTGCGGCTCGGACAAAGAAGGGCAGGTAGAGGGCGCGTGCGGTGAAGGTCAGACCAGAGACACGTCGGCGCCCCGTGCCCCCGCTCAGGTGGCGGCGTACACGCTCGAAGGCTTCGGAGTGCTCCAGGTCCGCCAGGAGCTCGCGGACGAAGGGTAGAACCATGCTGAGTTGATTTTAGTTGAGTTGCGGTTTTCAGCATCTCATCAGGTGGAGTAATCTGTGACCCCGCAGGAAATACAACCCTGCGTGACTGCCCGATGAGGCGGTACCCTGCGACTTCGGACAGACGATCTGGCTGGAGGAGGACTACAGGCATGATGAGCAAACGGATTTTCTTTGCGCTTTTGACAGTAGTATTGCCCCTGCTTGGGGGATGCACTCGACACAGCAAGAGCGAACAGTACTACCTGATCGCCACGAATACCGCTGTGCCTTACTGGAAATCGGCTGCAGATGGATTTGCCGCCGCCGGGCTTGAGTATGGCGTTTCAGTCGACACACGCGGGCCCGCAGGATTGAATGCTCAAGCGGAGGTGGATGAGTTCAAGGCGATGGTGGCGAGGAAACCCGCAGGAATCCTGGTTTCGGTGGCGAACTCCAAGCTAATGACGCCCGAGATTGATGCGGCGATTGCAGCTGGCATTCCGGTGATTACGATCGACTCGGACGCACCGGAGAGCAAGCGCCTGTACTTTATCGGGACCAATAACCTGGAGGCCGGAAAATTGGGCGGAAGGCGTGTTTCCGCCAAACTGAATGGCAAAGGAAATGTCGTGTTCTTCACCAACCCGGGACAGCCGAACCTGGACGAGCGATTGAAGGGATACAACGATATCTTCGCAGGCTTTCCCGGGATCAAAGTAGTGGAAGTGTTCGATATCAAAGCGGATCCGGGTTCGGCGCTGGATCAGGCAGGCGTTTACCTTGCGCGGACAGGCGCTGCCAAAATTGATGCTTTCATCTGCCTTGATTCGAGGTCAGGCTCAAACGTTGCGGAGGCTTTCAAACGACGGAACGCCACGGATCGGCTGCTGGTCACAATGGATGTGGATTCCGATACGCTCGCACTTGTGGGGGACGGAACGATCGATTCGACGATCTCCCAAAAGCCGTACACGATGGCATTTCTGGGGTTGAAGGCGCTGGACGATATCCATCATTACCCGGTCAAGCCGCTGGGAGGCGACTATGGGTTGGACCCGTACTCTCCGTTCCCGGCGTTTATCGATACGGGCGTAGCGTTGGTGGATAAGTCAAATCTCGATCCAATTCTGCGGAGACAGGCAGCGGCAAGTAGGTAGGGTTTCCGGCGTCGATACGATCAAGATGGCTGCTAAAGCCCACGGCTTGGTGCGTCTTTGCGGGGAAGAGCTCCGTCTCAAATAGCATCAATAAAAAATTAAGAGGTGCGAAGTGCGGAAGCTTATCGTTGGTGCGTTTTGTCTTGGGACGACAGTTGGATGTGCAGGCGTTCAGGCGGCGATGGCTCAGGCGGCGTTGACCTATCAGAAACCGCCCGCGCCGATCGAGCAGCTTCTGGAGGCGCCGCCGACGCCGGTCGTGCGGCTCTCGCCGGACCGCAAAATGATGCTGGTGGAACAGCCGGCGACGTTCCCGACGATTGCCGATGTGGCGCAGCCGCGGTACCGGCTGGCGGGGATCCGGTTCAATCCTTCCTCGAATGGTCCGAGCGTGGAGCGGTACGACGTTGCGCTGCAACTGCAGGCCGTTGATGCGAGTGCACCCAGGACGATCACGGGTCTGCCGGCGAAATTGAAGGCCGTGGACGCGATGTGGTCGCCGGATTCGAAGCATGCGGCGTTTGTGGCGCACGCAACCGCGCCGGCTACAGGGCTGGAGCTTTGGGTGATTGATGTGGCGACTTCGCATGCGCATCGGGTGGGGACGGTGAAGCTGAATGCGGTGCTGGGTACTCCGTGCGAGTGGATGCCGGACAGCGCGTCGTTGCTGTGCAAGACGGTGCCGGCGAACCGCGGAGCTGCGCCGAAGGTGAGCGACATTCCGACGGGGCCGGACGTAGAGGAGAGCCTGGGCAAGGTGAGTCCCGCGCCGACCTATGAAGACATGCTGAAGACGACGACCGACGAGAACATCTTCGAGTATTACGCGTCGTCGGAGCTGGCCGTGGTTTCGCTGAGCGGGGTGGTGAAGCCTTTGCCGGCGAAGGGTTTGATCGAGCGCGCAGCGCCCTCGCCCGATGGCCAGTACGCGCTGGTGGCGATCGTGCATCGGCCATTCAGCTACACGTTTCCGTATGAGCGCTTTCCGTTGAAGACGGAGGTGGTGCCGGTGAAGGGCGCGGGCGCGGTGAAGCTGCTGTCCGACCGCGGCGCAGTGGATAATCTGCCGATCTCGCGGGATGCGGTGGAACCAGGGCCGAGAGACTACCAGTGGCGCGCGGATGTTCCGGCGACGGTGGTTTGGGTTGAGGCTGCCGATGGCGGCGACCCGACGAAGCATGCCGCGATCGTCGACAAGGTGATGGCGCTGCCGGCTCCGTTCAGCGGGTCGGCGACCACGATCCTGGAGCTTCCGATGCGTCTGGCGCGGGGTTTTGGACCGAATGCGCCGCGTGGCATCGAGTGGGGCAACGACCACCTGGCGATTGTGTCGGTGGCGCGGTTCTCCGATCGCAAGTCGATGATGCTCGCGTTCGATCCGTCGACGGGGAAGACGAAGACGATCTACTCGGGCTCTTCGCAGGATCGGTATCACAATCCCGGGCGGCCGATGACGGCGATGAATGCGACAGGGCAGATGGTGTTGAAGCTGACGGCGGACGGGACGGGCGTGTACTTCATCTCGCCGGGTGCGTCTCCAAAGGGGGACCAGCCGTTTGTGGCGGTGATGCCGGTCGGCGGAGGAGAAGAGAAGATTCTCTATCGCTCGAGCGATCCCTACTACGACGACCCGATCGCACTCCTGTCGGATTCGACAGCGCTGATTCGCCGTGAGAGCCAGACGATGTCGCCGAACTACTTCTCAGCCCCGCTAACTGGTGGAGAGCCGGTGCAGCTGACGCACTTCCCCGGGCGTTACGACAACATCAAGATGCCGACGCGGCAGTTCCTCAAGTACAAACGCGCGGATGGGGTCGACCTGACCGCGACGCTGTGGCTGCCGGCGGGGTATGACAAGAGCCAGGGTCCGCTGCCGACGCTGATGGAAGCGTATCCGGCGGAGTTCAAGACCCGGGATTCAGCCAGCCAGGTGAGCGGATCGCCGAATCGTTATCCGGTGTTTGGCGGAGGGTCGCATGTTTATCTGGTCCAGGCGGGGTATGCGATTCTCGACAGCGCCACCATCCCGATCATCGGTGAGGACAAGCAGGAGCCGAACGATACCTACGTCGAGCAGTTGGTCGCCGGAGCGAAGGCTGCCGTGGATTATGGCGCGTCGCTGGGCGTCGTCGATGCGAAGCGCGTTGCTGTGATGGGACACAGCTACGGCGCGTTCATGACGGCGAATCTGCTGGCGCATACGGACATCTTCCGCGCGGGCATTGCCGAGAGCGGCGCGTATAACCGCTCGCTGACTCCTTATGGATTCCAGAATGAGGAGCGGACTTACTGGCAGGATCCCAAGCTGTACTTCGACATGTCGCCGTTCAGCTATGCGGACAAGATCAAGACGCCAATCCTATTAATTCATGGCGAGGCGGACGATAATACGGGCACCTATCCGATCCAGAGCGAGCGCTTTTATGCGGCGCTCAAGGGTCAGGGAGCGACGGTCCGGCTGGTGTTTCTGCCGCTGGAGCCGCATGCTTATGGGGCGCTTGAGACCAAGCAGCATGTGCTGTGGGAGATCGATCGCTGGCTGGATAAGTATGTGAAGCCAGAGCAGCCAGTGGTTGCGAGTGGAACAAGATAGCTGACTCAGGTTGATGCAAAGAGGGGCAACGCAGATGCGTTGCCCCTCCTTGCTTTGCTGGCTTTCATCTGGGCTAGAGGGTCACGACGATCTTGCCGATCTGCGTGTTCGATTCCATGTAGCGATGAGCATCGGCAATTTTGGCGAACGGGAACTCCTTGTCGATGATGACTTTGAACTTCCCGGCGGCGAGATGGTCGTAGATATACTTCCTTGCCTTTGTGTACTCCTCGGGATTGGCGGCGACCTCAAAGAGCGTATAGCCCCTGACGGTGAGGAACTTGCTGAGGGCCGTGAAGAGTGGGTACGGAGTTGGCTCCGGGGCGAGAGCTCCGTACTCGATGATGATGCCGTTTTTGGATGAGGCTTGCGCGAGCGCTTCGAGTATCTTGCCTCCGATTGGATCGAAGACAATCCGAGCGCCTTTGCCCGACGTGATTTCGTTGACGCGTGCGACCAGATCCTCTTCGTCAGTGACGATAACGTGGTCGGCGCCGAGTTTGAGGAGATCAGCTTTCTTTGCCGCGGTGCGTGTGACCGCAATGCTGGTTGCGCCCTCCGCTTTAGCGATCTCGATGGCAGCGACGCCTACGCTGCTGCTGGCGGCGGTGATGAGGACGAAATCTCCTTTGGTGAGATGGCCGAGCATAATCAGGCCGCCGTAAGCGGTGAGGTACTGCATCCAGATTGATGTGCCCTCTTCATACGAGAGATTGGCGGGATACTCGTTGATGGCGGCGACGGGGACCACGGCCACTTCTCCATAGACGCCGTGGTCGTTGAGGTGGAAAAACCCGGGGACTGTGCTGGCTCTCTTGCCGATCCAACTCGGGTCGACACCTGCACCCACGGCTTCGACAATACCTGAGGCCTCATAGCCGTTCTTTGCGGGAAGAACCGGCGTTTCGAGGTACTGGCCGTTCCGAAACATGATCTCGGCGCGGTTGAGGCCGATGGCTTTGACGCGGAGGCGGACTTCGCCCCGGGCCGGTTCCGGTAACGGTAGTTCATCGAACTGGAGGACTTCGGGTCCCCCGATCTTGTGGAAGCGAACGATTTTTACGCTGTTAGACATGGATACCCTGCAATCTCTATTGCGGTCTCTTAGATGATGAGGGAGGGTCGGAGGGTGCCAATTTCTGCGGTAAGGGTTCGCGTCCGCGGCGTCTTTATAATCCAAGCCTATGGCGCGTTCTCATTCCCCGGACCAGCAGATTCAGGAGCTGCGCGATCAGCTTCGCCACCATGAGCATCTGTATTACGTTGAGGACTCGCCCGAGTTGACCGATGCGCAGTACGACGCGCTGATGAACCGGCTGAAGAAGCTCGAGGAGGAACATCCAGACCTCGTAACGCCGGACTCCCCAACGCAACGGGTTGGAGGCAAGCCGAAGGAGGGATTCTCGAAGGTCGCGCACTCGCGGCAGATGCTCTCGCTCGATAACGCATACAACGAAGAAGAGTTGCGAGCCTGGGACCAGCGGGTGCGAGATGCGTTGCCGAGCTCAGAGGCTGTGCGTTATGTCTGCGAGTTGAAGCTGGATGGGTTGTCCATGGCGCTGCACTATGGTCCTGGGACGAAGGGCCCGGGAACGCATGGGTCTGCACAACTCGAGCGAGGGTTGACGCGTGGAGACGGCTCCATCGGCGAAGACGTGACGAGCAATGTGCGGACGATCCGTTCCCTTCCCTTGAGCGTCCCGGCTGCAAAGCTGAAGGCGGCAGGGCTGCCGCAGAGCTTCGAAGTGCGCGGCGAGGTTGTGTTGCCGCAGGCTGCGTTTGTGAAGATGAATGAGGATCGCGTGGCCGCGGGGATGGCGCCGGCGGTGAATCCCCGTAATGCTGCTGCAGGGACGATCCGAACGCTGGAGCCGAATATTGTGGCCCAGCGGCGACTGGATTTTTACGCTTACTCTCTGCTTCGAGATGGCGAGGCGCTGCTGCCGTTGCAGTCGGAGGCGTTGGACGCGCTGCGGGAGGCGGGCTTTCGGGTCAACAAATACGCGCGGACGGTGAATAGCCTTGATGAGGTATTGAAATTCATCGCCGATGCCGAGCCCCTGCGAGACACGCTGGGGTACGAGATTGATGGCGTTGTGGTGAAGGTGGATGCTACCGGCCAGCAGCGTCGGCTGGGTTTTACGGGGAAGGCTCCACGGTGGGCGATTGCGTACAAGTTTGCGGCGCGGGCGGGGACTACGCGGCTTGAGGATGTGTTGTTCCAGGTAGGGCGGACGGGCAAGGTGACTCCAGTGGCGGCGCTGGCGCCTGTGTTTATCGGCGGAACGACGGTCACCCGCGCGACGCTCCACAACGCGGATGAGATTGAGCGGCTCGGCGTGAGGATCGGTGATCTTGTCGAAGTGGAACGCGGCGGCGATGTGATTCCCAAGATCACTCGCGTTATTGAGGAAAAGAAATCTCAGGTTTCGCGCCATGCAATCACGTTTCCCACGCATTGTCCGCGATGCAAGACTGAGCTGGTTCGCGAAGAGGGCGAAGTGGATTGGCGGTGCATCAATGCCAGCTGCCCGGCTCGTCTTGAGGAGGAGCTGCGGCACTTCGCTTCACGCGGCGTAATGAATATCGAGGGTCTTGGCGAGGTGATGGTGGCGCAGCTGCTTGGCCACACCATCGCCGAGCATGCGGCCGAGGAGTCGATTCAGCAGACGGACGACAGTGCTTCTGCGGAGGTTCCGACGCGGAAGGCGCTTGTCCACTCGTTGGCCGACATCTACCACCTGAAAAAGGAAGACCTCATCAAGCTGGAACGAATAGGCGAGAAGACTGCCGACTCGCTGCTTGAGCAGATTGAGCGTTCGAAGCAGGCTCCACTCAATCGTGTCCTGCTGGGGCTTGGTATTCGTCATGTCGGCGAGCGGACTGCGCAGGCTCTTGCGGACGAGTTCGGCAGCATGGAGGCGCTGATTGCTGCGACCGAGGAGGAACTAACCCGTATCAACGACGTCGGCCCCAAGGTTGCGCAGGCAATTCTAGAGTTCTTCGACAACAGGCGAAATCTCGATCTCGTTGAACGCCTGCGAAAGGCTGGCCTCACCTTTACCGCGATGAAGCGCGAGCGCGGCACAAAGCTCGAAGGGCTCACCTTCGTGCTGACGGGCACTTTGCCGAATCTCACTCGTGACGCGGCGAAAGAAAAGATTGAAGCGGCAGGCGGGCGAGTCTCCGGCAGCGTGAGCAAGAAAACCGACTACATTGTCGCAGGAGAGGAGGCGGGCTCGAAGCTCGATAAGGCGACATCGTTGGGCGTCAAGGTGCTCGATGAAGGCGGGCTGTTGCAGTTGCTGGAGGATGGGCCCGGCTAAGCCTTAGGCGACGCCGTCTTTGGTTCAGCGGGACTGTTTCGTATTTCGCTGTGGAATCCGCAGGCTTTCATCGCGGCGACGGGTTCGGGATTCTGCATGAAGGTCTCCCAGACAAAGGCTGTGCGAAGATTCTCCGCCATCAGCAGACCGATTCCGAGATCGATGCCAAGAACGTCGGGATCGTACCAGTGGAGATCGGGGTGGAAGGCATCGCAGAATCCGTAGCGACCCCAGGCGTCCTTACCGTAGTTGTCTCGCAGGGCGCGGAGAACGTGAACGCAATCGCGCGGAAGAAAAGGCAGCGATCCAGCGGCGGCGCAGGGGACAACAGAACCGTCGACGGGGCCCTGCAGCGGAGGGCCGCCCCAGGCGGTGTAGCCATGCTGCCAATCGGATGATGTAACTCCCCAATAGTCGTCGGTGTAGCCGCGATTGAGGCTGAGGCAGAAGGCTTTGTGAGCGCGCGTAGCAGTAATGGAGTTGGCGAAGTAGTTGGCATAGGCGTCGCGCTGGCGGGCGAAGTCGAACCACGCGTGCGAGTACTGATGGACGAAAAGAGGATCCCTGCCGCTGATATAGGTGTACGGGCCAAAGGTCATCGGCGGGCGTGTAAAGGCGTTCCACGAGTCGGGGGAGACGGGATGGGTGGGGGAGCCGATGGCGAGGAGATAGAGCATCATCAGTTCGGAGTAGTGGTCCCATCGCGTGGCAATGAAGCCGAACTCGGGCCGCCATCCCATGGAGAAGGCCTTACTGCCGTTGAGCATCCACGGCCAGTCGACGCGGTTATAGAGCTGTGTGGCGAGACTGGTGATCTTTGGGTCTTTGAAATAGGCGCGAGCAGTGAGAACGCCGCAGAGGAGAATTGCGGTATCGATAGAGGAGACCTCGATGTTGATGAGAGGCTTGCCGGTCTTCACATCGTTGAAGTGGTAGAAGAAACCGTGCTCATGCGGCATCTTGTTGAGATGAAAGTCGAGTGTGGTGATGACCTGTTTCTTGATGCGATCGGTCGGGTAGTAGCCTCTGCGGTCGGAGATGCAGAGCGCGGTCAGACCGAACCCCGTTGCGGCAATGCTTGACGCGAAGTGTGTATCGAATTCACCAGTGGAGGTCCTGTTCAGCGCGCGGTCGAGGACCTGTCCGGTAGCGGGATCGGCCTGCTCGGTAAAGTAGAGGCAGGCCGAGTGCTCCATATCCTCCAGGAAGGCAAGATCTTCGTCGCTAAGTAGCCGGGTCAGGCCGGTTGGGGCCGGTTGGGTCTGTTCAGCTTCCAGGGACGGAGAGGGAAGAAAGCTGGAAAGGAGGGCTCCCCCAAGCAACTTCGTCGCGTCGCGTCGCGTGAGTTGAGACGGAGTCAGGGAGCTTTCATTCATTCGTTATCTATCGCAAGGTTCTGTGCTTCCAATGGATCTGACTTCGAAGACTGCAAAAAGTTTAGTGCCCGGGTAGCGTGAGGAGAACGAGCCCTTGTGGAGGAATACTAATCGTAACTGAACCATTTTTGAGGGAAAGGCTCTGAGGAGGAGCTGGTTGGCCCGCTGCACGGAGTCGCAGGATTTGTTCGCGTGTCGGAAAAGCGGGTCGACCCATTTCATCATAAGTTTTGATGACGTTTCCGTGATCTGCATCCAGGCGCCACATCCGAATCGGAGCGGTGGGAGAAACTCCCTCCAACTTGACGGTGAAGGTTTTGGCTGGACCCATGCTTGCCGGAGGGGGCGTGTAGGTCGCACCTGTTCCGTAGGGCGGAGCATAGTTCCAAAGCGCGACAGCGATGGAGCCGTCGCCTTTTCGTGTCGCGAGAGCGGAATCGGAGTCTACCTTCAGACGGTGATCGCCGAGTTGATGCAGCATATCGAATGCATTTAGCGCCGGTTTAGGAATTCCATCTTCCGCGACGAGACCGAAGCCTCCGTAGAAGGGAGTCTTGATGACGCCCTGCTCTTCAAAGACATCGGAGAACGACCAGTAACTCATCGCTTCGGTGAGCCCGTCGCACTGGCTGATCGTCGTGGCGAGCCAGGGGCCCATGTAGATCGAATCGGTGACGTCAGGTTCGTTGGAGTAGCTGGCGTTGTACTCGCTGAAGATGAGGGGCGTATTGGGAAATGGCGATGCGGCAATCTCGTCGTGGACTTTGCGGACCGCGCGGCAGACCATACGGTCGCGAGGAATCTGCTCATTCGTGCCGAAGACATCTTTGGCGGTGTCATTCGCGTAGACGTGAGTGGTGACAAAATCCACGGGGATATTTTTCTCTTTGCAGTGCTGTAGAAAAGCCCCGACCCAGGCGGCTTGTGCAGTGGAGGGTCCACCTATCCGAAGGAGGGAGCTCACTTTCTTGATGGCGAGCGCTGTGTGGTCGTAGAGTTCAAAGTAAGTAGGCTGCTTCGGCTGGCCGACCCAGAAGTCGAGGTTGGGTTCGTTCCATACTTCGAAGCGCCACTTGGCAACCTCATCGATCCCGTATCTGTCGATAAGGTGGTGTGCGAAGACTGTGATCATCGCATCCCAGAGCGCATAGTCCTTCGGTGGCGAGACGTTCGGTTTGTACCAGAAGGCATGCAGCGCGGCGGGGTCAGAGGCCATCTTCCTCGGCATGAAGCTGAGTTCGACGAAGGGGCGAATGTGGTTCGCGAGCAGGCCGTCGTAGATCTGATCGACGTAGGAGAAGTTATACGGTGATTGCTCGCGTCCTGCGGCCACTGCCGCCTGACCGGGATTTTGCGTATAGGCATTCGGATCATAGAGACCCACATCGTCCATGAAGATGCCGTGAAAGCGCACGGCGTCGAAGTCGGTGACTGCCTTCACGGTCTGCAGGTCGTCGCGATAGCTCTGTCGCATGGACAGGATGGCGCGACCGGAGCCGAATATCTGCTCCCAGTAATGAGGGAATGGTGTGCCGGCCTCTCGTGTATTGATGGTGACGGTTTGCGACTCAGGAGTGGGTTGACCGAGGAGCGCAGGCGGAAGAGCACAAAACAACAGAGATGTGCTGAAGACGAGACGGCGAAGGGTAATTGGCATGCGCGCACTCCGAGCGTAGGTATTAGTTCAACCGTATAGTGTGATGAGAAAAAATCACCTCCGGATGCAGCCTGTATTCGGAGGTGAGTGATTTCAGAACACTTCCGAACTGGCATCGAAGCGAGGAACTCGATTTTCCCCGCCTGCGGCTGCTTCCAGCATCCGGCGAGTCGAGGTCAAAAACAAGCGGGACGGGACCTCTAGCGGGACTTTTCTATGTCATTGAAGCGGCTTATTATGCTGAACCGGCGAGCAAGGGATGTGGCAGGCTTCAACCAAAGGCATGGTTTGTTCCTAATACCTGAATTGAAACGGAACGATTTCCTCCGGAGTTAGGGGCGATTTTTACGAAAATCTTCAGGTCAAAATGCCCACGGGGTTTGTGATAGCATCCCTGTTCCTTCAGATACGGGCTGCGGAACGGTCCGAAATCGAAGGCACATCAACCACCGGCTGGCCTCTCGAAGGCGGAGTCCGGAGGAGTTTTCAGGGCCCTGAAGCACCCGTTGATGCTCAATCGTCATTTGTGACGGATGGTGAGTTCAGATCACAGTTTAGATCACGGAGGACTGCTCATATGAAGGTCTATCTGGGAAACGAGATACGCAACGTAGCTGTAGTAGGGCATGCACACTGCGGAAAGACCACTTTGATTGCCGCTCTGCTGCATGCCGCAAAGATGACAGCTACACAAGGCCGCGTGGAAGACGGATCAGCCGTAACGGCCTACGACGAAGAAGAAGTGGCGCGGAGAACGACGATGTCGAATGCAACCGCGTTTGCTGAATGGAATGGCGTCAAGATCAACCTCATCGACACCCCCGGCTTTCACATGTTTGTGCACGAGACGCGTGCGGCAATGTTGCCGGTCGAAGTGGCCGTGGTGGTGGTCAACGCGCAGACGGGCGCGGAGACGGTCACGGACCGCGTTTGGAAGTACGCTGCTGAGGTAAATCTGCCGCGAATCGTGGCGATCAATCAGGTAGACCATCCCAAGGCCGATAGCAGAACCGGCCGTCAGCGGATGATCGAAGTTTTGCAGGAGAAGTGGGGACGCCAGGTTGTGCCGGTGCAGTTGCCCATCGTCGATCAGCATGGATTTCACGGCGTGGTGGACCTGGTGACGATGAAGGCCCACCTGTACAAGCCCGACGGCGACGGCCGGGGCGAAATCGGGCCGATTCCCGAGGCCGTAAAGGCGGACGCCAAGGCGGCGCATGAGGCGCTGGTTGAGCTGGTTGCTGAAGGGAAAGATGAATTGATGGAAGAGTTTTTCCGCGAAGGCACGATTCCTGAAGCACACCTGATCCCAGCGCTGCATGAGGCGATTCGAGAAGACCGCATCTTCCCTGTGCTCTATGTAAGCGGTCTGAGAAATGTTGGGACAGATCATCTCCTTGATTTTCTTAAGGTCTACGCACCTGCTCCGACGGAGCGGGAGCCGGTGGCGGCGCATGGGGTTCTACACTCGGTAGCCGGCCAGCCCAACGGTGGCGGAACGTTGGAGGCTCAGGATGAAATCGTCATGCGCAAAGTCGACGATGGGGAACCTCTTGCGCTCTATGTGTACAAGACGATGAGCGATCCCTTTGCCGGCAGGATCTCGTTCTTCAAAGTAGTCAGCGGCACGATGAAGACGGACAAGGCCGTATTGAACTTTACACGTCAGGAGCCCGAACGCCTGTGTCATCTCTCCATCATGCAAGGGCGCAAGGCAGTCGAGGTTCAGGAACTTCACGCCGGTGATCTCGGAGCTGTAGCCAAACTGCGTGTCACGCTTACCGGCGACACACTCGGTGATAAATCTCACGAGATCTTTCTCGAACCAGTACGAATGCCGGAGCCGGCGATGACCTATGCGATCGAGCCGAAGACGCGAGCGGATGAGGACAAGTTGGCGCCAGCATTGCACAAAGTAATGGAAGAAGATGCGATGGTGAGGTTCTTCCGCGATCCTCAAACGAATGAGTTTCTCGTCGCGGGCGCGGGACAACAGCATATCGAGACGGTCGTCGCAAAACTGAAGCGGCGATATCACACCGACGTCACCCTGAAGGCGCCGAAGATTCCGTATCTCGAGACAGTTCGCGGCAAGGCAGAGTCCCAGGGCCGGTACAAGAAACAGACAGGTGGCCATGGGCAGTACGGCGACTGCAAGATTCGCATGGAAGCGTTGCCCCGCGGGGGCGGCGTCGTGTTTGAAAACGACATCTTCGGCGGTTCAATCCCGCGTCAGTACGTCCCGGCGGTTGAGAAGGGCATTCGCGAGTCGGCTGCTCGTGGATTTCTCGCCGGGTATCCCGTGGTCGACATTAAAGTGACGGTCTTCGACGGCAGCTATCACGAAGTGGACTCAAGCGAGATGTCGTTCAAAATGGCAGCACGTCTCGCCTTCCGCAAATGTATGGAGCAGGCGAGGCCGGTGCTCCTGGAACCAGTGATGAAAGTAGAGATCGAGACGCCGGACGACTTTGCCGGGGCACTGCTAGGCGACCTGAACTCGCGCCGTGGCCGGGTGCAGGGCATGGAGAGCGGATTGACCGGGACAACACTTCGGGCAGAGGTGCCCATGGCCGAGATGCTGAGTTACGGAACAACCCTGACGTCGATCACCCAGGGCCGCGGTAGTTTCCGGATGGAGATGGACCACTACGATGTGGTGCCTCCGCCGCTTGCAGAGAAGATTTTGGCCACAGCAAAGCAGCCGAATCGCGACGAACTAGAAGACTAATTGCGATGAGTGAGGGGTCCGCAACCTGGGGAGTTGCGGGCCTCGCTGCGTTTCCTGATCGCCGTGTCAGAAATTCATTGGGAAATAAGACATCCGTCCCAAAGGCGAAGAATTTGCTTTCGCATTTTGACAACTTCGGATATGCTAATTCCCATTCCAAGTACAGCATCAAAAACTGAATCTGACTGATTTCAGGTTTTTGTATCTCCGTAGTTTACTGAGGTGGTTGCCGCGGTGTCGCAGCGCTGCATCGTTGTATCAGTGTCTTCCTGCTTGATAGTTCCGACTTAAAAAACGCATTTAACGCCGGATTGCATCACTTTTTGGAGCCAGACCATATGATTACCCGTCCGCGTCTTCCTCTGCTCATCCTCATTTTCATGTTGTTTTGTCCTCTGCTGGTGAGCGCCGCTCTCGGACAGCAGACGCTCGGTGGGTTAACCGGGGTGGTCACGGATACGCAGGGAGGGATTCTACCGGGTGTCTCGGTCACGCTCGTCGGCGACCAGACAGCATTGACCCGCACGCAGGTCTCCGGCACCAACGGATTTTACGACTTTGCGAACCTGCCGATTGGCACCTACACGGTGTCGTTCACTAGAGATGGGTTCGAGACGCAGAAGATGACCTCCATTCCCATTCAAAGCGACCGCACAGCCACGCTTAACGTGCAGTTGAAGGTGGGCGCGGTGAACACCGTCGTGAGCGTCGAGGCCGTCCCGCTGATGAACGCCGTGGACACCACGAACGGCTACGTGCTCGATAAACAGCAGATCCAATCGATTCCCTTGCCGACGGGCAGCTTCACCGGCCTCGCAATTCTGTCGCCTGGTGTCAATGCGGAGTTGCAGGGCGGCACCGGCGCGCTCTCCGGTTTGGGAAACGCTCCCATCTGGGCCAACGGTCAGCGCGACACCAGCAACAGCTTCTCTCTGAATGGCGTCGACGCCAGTAACCTGTTCAATGGCAAGAGCACCAGCCAGGTTGCCTCAGCGCGCGTCATCAACAGCACGGGCGCATCGACAAGCACGGGTGGCGGCGGAGTCATTCAGACCACTGCTTCCGTCTATCTCTCTATCGGCAACGCCATCCCCACTCCGCCCCCCCCGACAATCCAGGAGGTTCGTGTTAACGCTTCGATGTATGACGCGCAGCAAGGTTCGACCTCCGGCGCGCACATCGACATGAGCACGTCTTCCGGCACCAATGCCTACCACGGCGCGGTCTATGGGATGCGTGCGACCAACTGGATCAATGCGGCGCCGTTCTTCTTCAAGAATGACCCGGTTATCAATAGCAATCCCAACCTGGTAAACCCCGAACTGCACCGCTACGTGGTTGGTGGCACCTTTGGCGGTCCCATCATCAAGAACAAGCTCTTCGGATTCGTGTCATATCAGCATCTGCAGGTCTCCGACCAGGAGATCGGCGACTCCTTCCTCGTCGTTCCCTCGGGCCTCTCCGATACCAACCGTACCGCAGGCTCATTCGCAAACATCATCAACAACAACTTCGGCACTGAGTTGGGGTCCGGCGACATTGATCGCACCGCACTAGCATTGTTCAACTCACCTTCACTTCCCGGCGAACCCGGCAAATGGCTCATACCCAACGACAGTGGCACCGGTCTCTCCCCCAGTCACCCCTTCAACGCATTCCTTCCTGGCACTGGCCGTTTCAAGGCGGACATGGCCGTAGCCAACATCGACTACAACGCCACATCGAGAGACACGCTCTCGTTGAAGTACTACTATCAGCACGATCCCACCCTCGCTCCGTACGCATACTCCAGCGTTCCCGGCTTCACCGAGCACCTGGACTCCGGCGCGCAGGTCTTCTCCATCATCAACACGTTCCTCGTCAAGCCAAACCTCAGCACCACGCAGACCCTGGGCTTCATCCGCGAGAAGACCTGGATGGACAACGAGCAACCCTTCGGCCCCAGCGCGATCCCTGGCGGCTCACTCGGAACGGTTTCGATCAACCAATTCGGCTCCAACTATTTTCCCGGTGTTTCCATCGTGAATGTGCTCGGCGACGCTGCGTACAACGCAGGCCTCGAAAGCACCGGCATCCTGAACATCGGACCTAACGCTGAAGGCCAGTCTCCCAATACCGGCGCATTCCAAAACCGCTGGCAGCCGTCGGCCAACGCCATCTGGACGCTTGGCAAGCACACCGTCAGCTTCGGTTTGAGCTACAGCTACACCCAGCTGAACACCATCGACAAGCGCACCGGCACCGGCACCGTCGCGACCGATGACCTCAGCGCGTACGCTCAGGGCTACGTCACTCCCGGCAGCTCCTCCACCGCCTTCTACGTCAGCTCCTTCCTTCAGGGCAACGCCAACCGTTACTATCGCGCCAATCAAATCGGCAGCTACATTCAGGACAAGTTTCAGATCACTCCAACCCTCTCGCTTACCGCGGGCTTGCGTTACGACTGGAACGGTGGTCTCACCGAAAAAGAGGGGCGCATCTTCAACTTCGATACCAGCCTCTACAGCTACAACCAGGCGTCCGACACCATCGTCAATCCGGGCTTTATCATCGCAGGCAACAACACCAACGGCACCTCCGGCGTCAGCCCGACGACGCTTACCGGCCGCCAGTGGGGTATCGGCCCCAGACTGGGAGCGGCATGGCAGCCTCAAATGTTCCATGACAAAGTCGTCGTTCGCACCGGCTTCGGAATGTACTACGACCGCGGCGAGCTCTTCAGCTACTTCTCGCCCGGCTATGCCATCGGCACCGTCACCGGCGGCCCATTCGGCGTCAATCAGCAGCTTCCCTTCGTCACTGCGCAGACCTGTCCCGTCGCCACGCTCTACTCCTACTACATTCCAACCTGCGGCGGTCTTGAGGAGGGTGGCGACCCATTCGCACCACCGACAATTGCACCGACCGCTGCGACCGGCAATCTGGCCAACCCCTACACTGACGTCAAGAGCGCCCCGCCGACCAATCCCAAATCGTCCGACCTCAGCAAATATCTGCCCAATCTCGCAAGCATCGAAAACGGGGGCCAGCCCATATCGCTCGGCGTCTATGATCGCGCAAACAAGCTGCCCTATACCTACAACTACACCCTCGACATCCAGTGGCAGCCGCGCAACGACCTGGTCTTCGAGCTGGGCTATGTTGGCAACCTCGGCCGCCATCAGGTCATCCCCGTTCCTTTCAACCAGCCGGGAATTGCGTCGCCCAGCCATAGTATCCATGGTGAAAAATACTCATACGGTTACAACGTTTTAGGTGCCTCACTGCCTGACGGCAGTGGCTATTTGGAAGACTACGAAGGCGGCAACGTCGATCACCGCGTACCCTACATCGGCTACGCAGCCGAATCCATCGACTACAAGGCCGCTGGCGTCGATGCCTACAACGCCCTCACGGCACACGTCGAAAAGCGCATGAGCCACGGCCTGCAGATCGCCGCCTCTTACACCTACTCCCACGCGCTCGACGAACAGAGCGGTCTCGGCCTGTTCTACAACGGCAACAACCCGCTCAACCTCCGCGACGGATACGCCTCTGCCGACTTCGATCGCACCCACGTCATCAACTTCAACTACGTCTACCGGCTGCCGGACTTCATCCACGATCACAGCATTGCAAGCTACTTCACGAATGGCTGGTCCCTGGTTGGCCTGACCATCCTGCAAAGCGGCCAGCCCTACAGCGTCATCGACTTCAGTGGCGCCATCGCCAGCATCTACTACGGAGTCAGCAACGGCATCACGAACCCGATCGTGCCGCTGGCCCAGGGTTGCACAGCGAAAAACGCCTTGACAGGTCACTCAGGAGCGTTCGGAACGCCGGCCCTGAAGGCGTCCTGCTTTACCGTGCCTCTAATCGGTGCTGGCGGCCTCAGTGGCGCCGTTCCCACCTCTGACCCCTACGAAACCGACTTCACCACCGGCCAGCGCAACATCTTCCGGCAGGCTTTCCAGAAGCGCTCGGACGCCTCACTCGTGAAATTGACCCGACTCACCGAGCGCTACGCCCTCAAGTACTCCTTCGACGTCTTCAACCTGACCAACACCACGAGCTTCGACGTACCCGGCAACGAGGTTTCGCAGAACCAGAACTACAACGGCTTCCCGCAAGCGGGCACGCCGGTTCTTCCCACCTCCTGCGATGCCAACAACGAAGGCTTCTACAACTGCCCAGCCGGCCTCGGCATAGTCACCCACACCATCGGCAGTGGACGGCAGATTCAGATGACCCTTCAGTTGACGTTCTAATCTTCGTCCCGCCTGACATTGCCAGAGAAGGTCCATTGCGAGTTTTGCATTGGACCTTCTCTGCGTCTCTATTGCCGTTTCCAAGGTGTCCGAAAATGGACATATTTTTCTAGTACCGGACGCTTTGGCACTCAAAGCATTATCTAAGTAATTGAAAATGGGCTCCCCAAGTTGGCTGCGCGCTTGCAATTGCATCTGCGCAATGGATATCTCAAGACCAGACATTAAGAAGAAGAAGATGCGCCGGCAATGGATCGTCGCCGGCTGCGCAGTTGTTGTGCTTGCGGTTGTGGCGTTCTTCGTGACGCGGCTGAAGCCTGCCGCACCTGAAGTCGACAGGGCAACCGTTTGGACCGATACTGTCAAGCGCGGACCCTTGCTGCGCCAGGTGCGCGGGCCGGGGACGCTGGTGGCGCGCGAGGACAAGATACGGGTTATCCCGGCGGAGACGGAGGCGACGATCTCGCGTATTCGTGTGCTTCCAGGTACGCAGGTGAAGGCCGACACCATCATTATGGACATGGTTGATCCAACGGTCGACCAGCAGATGATGGATGCGACGCTGGCCCTCAAGGGCGCGAAGGCTGACTTGGAAAATACTCGTGCCACGGTGAATAGCAACATGATGGTTCTGCGCGCCGAGTCCGCGACCCTGGATGACGACACCAGGCAGGCTCTTCTGCAGGCCAAGACGGATAAGAGCCTATACGAACTGGGCGTAGTAAGCGGACTAACCTCGAGCGCCTCAGGGGGCAAGGCCGATGAGATGGGCAAACGGCAGCAGATCGAGCAGCAGAAGCTGGAGATGAATCAGAGGGCAATCGCTACCATGATCGGCGTGCAGGAGGCCAAAGTACAGCAGGCCGAGGCCGTCTTGGCGCTGAAACAGAGGCAGAAGGACGCATTGACGGTGCGTGCGGGTATCGACGGAGTGCTGGAGGCCCCCGACGTGCCGTTGCAGGTGGGTCAGCATGTGGATCCCGGCACAATGCTGGCGAAGGTCGTCCAGCCGGATCAGTTGAAGGCCGCCCTGAAGATTGCCGAGACGCAGGCGCGTGACATCCAGATAGGGCAGCCGGCCGAGATCGATACCCACAACGGCGTGATCGAAGGCAAAGTAATGCGAATTGATCTCGCCGTAGTGAACGGAACGGTAACGGTTGACGTAGAGCTTTCTGGGGCCATGCCACTGGGCGCGCGTCCCGACCTGAGCGTTGACGGAACAATCGATCTGGACCGGATGACGGACGTGCTCTACGTAGGCCGTCCAGCTTTCGGAAACGAAAACAGCACCATCAGCCTGTTCAAGCTGGGCCCTGATGGCCAGACTGCCGTGCGAGTCCCAGTCAAAGTCGGACGCGCCTCGGTCAATAGCATCCAGGTGCTTGAAGGACTGCAGCAGGGCGACACCGTCATCCTCTCGGACATGAGCCGATGGGACACAGCCGACCGGATTCGCCTGAACTAAACACGATTGACGAAAGGGAGAGCAACGATGATGACAACCGAGACGATCATTAAGATCGAGGACCTGACCAAGATTTTCTACACAGATGAGATTGAAACGCATGCTCTGTCCGGCGTGCATCTGAGCATCAACCGCGGCGAGTATGTTGCGATGTCAGGCCCCTCGGGATGCGGAAAATCGACGCTGCTGTCGATCATCGGCCTGCTCGATACGCCGACAGGCGGGCGCTATACGCTGAACGGCAAGGAGGTCGCTAACCTCAATTTCGCCGACCGCTCGCGTATCCGCAATCAGGAGATCGGCTTCATCTTTCAGAGCTTCAACCTGATTGGCGACCTCACCGTCGCCGAAAACGTCGAGCTGCCGCTCACGTATCGCGCGGGTATGCCTTCAGCGGAGCGCAAGCGAAGGGTTCAGGAATCGCTCGAGCGCGTCAACATGGCGCATCGCATGCGGCACTATCCGGCACAGCTCTCGGGCGGTCAGCAGCAGAGAGTAGCCGTAGCCCGCGCGCTGGCCGGCTCCCCGTCGATCCTGCTGGCGGACGAGCCCACCGGAAACCTGGACTCTAAAAATGGAGAAGCAGTGATGAAGCTCTTGCAGGAACTCCATCAGGAAGGCGCAACGATCTGCATGGTGACGCACGACCCGCGGTTTGCAGCGCACGCAGAGCGGCAGATCCATCTCTTCGATGGAAAGGTTGTAGCGGAGGGAGAACTCAACAAGCTGTTAGCGGAGGTAGAGGCATGACGACGCTGTTAGAAGACCTGAGAATCGCGTTGCGGCAGATCTGCCGCACGATTGGCCTCGAAGGAACCGGGGCCACGGTGGTTCCACTGATCGTACTTGGACTCGCCCTGAATCTTGCCGCGCTGAGCGCGACAGAATTTGTGCGCCATGGCGGAAGAGCCGTACATCGGAACTCTGCCTTGCGGAATGCAACCCGAACAGAGCTCAAGGCGATGCGGATCGTGGTCCATTCGACGATCAGGAAGATCAACAATAGCCGGCAAAGATGGTGCAAGACTCAGCAATGGGTGAGGGATGGGAAGAAGAAAATAACCGGCGATCCGGTCGAACTTGGCATCATCTGGGCTCCCCCAGATGGCAATGAGGGCTGTGACATTAAGTTTCTGGGAAACGCGACACGGAAGAGGATGGTTGCCGTTGTGCAGTGCTAAAAGGCGTACGCGCTTCGTTTGATGAGGCGTGACGCAAATCTGGCGCAGCTTTGAAAAGTTGCCAGGACAGACATCTCTACCCCCACGAAGAATCGATAATTTTTGCTGTTATTCGCGGCAAGCGCGGCCGCGGCAAGGATCGGGCGAGGAACAGGAAATGAATCAACTGATGCAGGATATTAGCTTCGCGCTGCGGCAACTTCGCAAGACTCCGGGATTCACAGTAACCGCGGTCTTAACATTGGCTCTCGGTATCGGAGCCAACGCCGCCATTTTCACCCTGGTTCACGCCGTCCTCCTGCAGAACCTCCCCATTTCCGATCCCAAAACGCTCATTCGTGTAGGCGACACCGACGATTGCTGTGTCAACGGCGGAACCCCGGACGAAAACGACTACTCGATCTTCTCCTACGATCTCTACCGCCACCTTCGTGACAACACCTCCGAGTTCGAACAACTTGCAGCAATGCAGGCCGGCACAGGCTATGGCTCTGTCACCGCGCGCAGCAACCAGCCAGGAGCCCTTCCCAAAGCCCTCAGCCGCGAATACGTCTCCGGCAACTACTTTCAGACCCTCGGAATACGACCGTACGCAGGACGTCTGCTCGCGCCGACTGACGACGTCGAAGGCGCTCCCAGGGCCGTCGTCATGAGCTACCAAACATGGCAACGCGACTTCGCCGCCGACCCGAACGTCGTCGGCAGTACCTTCACCCTCAACACCAATCCCGTCACCATCATCGGCATCACGCCGCCGGCATTCTACGGCGACCGCATGACCAGCACTCCACCTGACTTCTACATCCCGATGGTCATGGAACCAGTGATGGCCCCATCAAGTTTGTTGCACAGACAGGAGTTGAACTGGGTCTACCTCCTCGGGAGAATCAAACCCGGAACTGAACTCGCTCCCTTGCAGGCAAAGATGAGCGGCACCCTGCGCGGCTTCCTCTCGCAACTCGCCCTCTATAAGCGCGCGGACGAGCAGAAAAACCTCGCCCAATCTCATGTCATCCTCACCCCCGGCGGAATTGGCATCGCTAACATGCAGCAGAGGTACGGCAAAAGCCTCAAGTTCCTCATGTGGACCTCCGCGCTTGTCCTACTCATCGCGTGCGCCAACATCGCAAATCTCGTCTTGGTCAGAGGCATCGCACGACGCGCCGAAACCTCCATCCGCATGGCATTAGGCGCCCAAAGAAAAAGACTCATCCGCCAGATGCTGACGGAAAGCGTTGTCCTTTCTTGCCTTGGCGGTCTCGCCGGACTCGCAGTAGCTTACGCAGGAACCAGAATCCTTCTGACGATGGCATTTCCGAACGCGACGAATCTCCCCATCCATGCCAGCCCATCGCCCGTCGTCCTCGCCTTCGCGTTCGCCTTATCGCTCCTCACCGGTCTCATCTTCGGAATCGCTCCAGCCTGGATCACCTCGCACTCAGATCCCGCGGAAGCGCTGCGCGGCGCCAACCGCTCCACCAGCGACAAATCCGGCTGGGTCCAACGCTCCCTCGTCGTCCTTCAGGCAGCACTCTCCGTCGTACTCCTCGTCGGCGCCGGCCTGATGGCCAAGAGCCTCAACAACCTCGAGAACCAGAACTTCGGAGTTGAAACCGAAAACCGAATCGTCATCCATATCAATCCCGATACCGCCGGTTACAAAGCCGATCAACTCGAAGGCCTCTATCGGCAAATCGACGAAAATCTACGTGCCCTCCCCGGAGTCCAGAAGGTCGCCCTCTCTCTCTACACGCCGCTCGAAGGAAACAACTACGGCGAAGGTGTCTTCATCCAGGGTCGTCCGGAACCCGGCGCCAACGCCCACATCGGCGCCTCCTGGGTCCGCGTCGGTCCGGAGTTCTTCGACATCGTCGGTCACCGCGTCCTTCGCGGGCGCGGCATCAGCGAACACGACACCGCCACCTCACTCCCCGTCGCCGTCGTCAATCAATCCTTCGTCAAGAAATTCTTCACCAACGGCGAAGATCCCATCGGCGTTCACTTCGGCGTCTCCGGCGTAAAAAGCTCCGGCGACTTCGAAATCGTCGGCGTCGTCTCCGACGTGAAATACAACGACGTTCGCAATCCCACGCGAGCCATGTACTTCCGTCCCCTCCTCCAGGTCCAGCACACCGATCCCACCGGCGATATCGGCAACCTCTTTGCCGGCGCGATCATGCTCCAGACCAAAGGCCCGATCGACGGACTTGAATCACAAGTGCGAAAATCCCTCGCAAACATCAATCCAAATCTGACGATCTCCCGCTACCAGACCTTCTCAGAACAAATCAGAGGTCAATTCAACCAGGAGCGCCTCATCGCACGCCTGACGCTAATGTTCAGCGTGCTGGCCCTCGTTCTTTCCTCCATTGGGTTATATGGTGTCGCGGCTTACGCCGTTGCACGCCGCACATCTGAGATTGGCATCCGGATGGCGATGGGTGCGGGTCGCAGCAGTGTTATTGGGATGGTGTTGCGCGAGACGATGCTGCAGGCCGGAGTCGGGCTCGCTATCGGAGTGCCTGTTGCGCTTCTTTGCGTCCGCTACGTGCAGTCGCAGCTATACAGCGTCGCAGGGCATGATCTTGGAGTGCTCGCCCTGGCCATAGCGACCCTGACGGCCTCTGCCTTCGCCGCCGGATTAATCCCGGCGCGACGAGCAGCCTCAATCGATCCAGTGAAGGCCCTGAGGACAGAGTAAGAACGCGAGGGCGCGAGTATCGGCAACCCATTCCAAGAGCGCGTTCGGCGCACTCACAACATTATTTCGGCACAATTCGGAATGACAGGCACTGAAAACGGGAGCAACACAATGATCGAATTGAAAAATCTGGAACGAAGCTACAAAACAGGGCATACGGAGACCTGGGTTTTGCGCAGGATCAATCTGTCTATCCGTGAAGGCGAATTTGTAACCGTGATGGGTCCGTCCGGTGCCGGAAAGTCATCCCTCCTCAATGTGCTCGCGATGCTTGATGACCAATGGAAGGGGGAGTTCTACTTTAGCGACCACGCCGTTCATACAATGAACCGCAAGCAGCGTGCCGAATTGGCCCGGCGTCGAATCGGAATGGTCTTCCAGAGCTATCATCTGCTCGACGATCTGACAGTGGCCGAAAATATCGATCTGCCCCTCTCCTATAAGGACATTCCAAAGTCCGAACGGCAAGCCCTGGTCGCTGACACGCTCGACCGATTCAACATCGTCGGCAAGAAGGATCTATTCCCTAATCAACTCTCCGGCGGCCAACAGCAGCTCGTCGGCATCGCCCGTGCCGTCATTCACAAACCTGACCTGTTGCTGGCCGACGAACCCACCGGAAACCTCCACTCGGATCAGGCAAAGGAGATCATGCAATTGTTTCGAAAACTGAACGACGAAGGAACAACAATCATCCAGGTAACACACTCCGATGCAAACGCTACCTATGGCAATCGCACCATCGAACTTCGCGATGGTTGGCTCTCGCGCGACACCTCAGGTCTCATCGTACCGGAGGTGAGGGCGTGAACTGTTCCACCTCCACCGTCCGTAGCCTCGCCGTCGTCATGTTGCTTCAGATGCCACTTCTTGCGCAAACCCAACAAGCAACGCCCCAACAACCCGCGATTCCACCAACCACTCAAGCCCAGCAGGCTGTCATCTCCTCCGCCCCTCCCGCCGCGCCCCAACCCGCGCTGCGTCTCGATATCCCTCATTCCAACAACCCATTCCACGCCTACATGCCAACCCTCGTACCGCAGGCGAACCTTGCCAATTCCCCGCGGCTCGACACTCTCATCGTCAACGGCGTGCTCGAACTCAGTCTGAAAAACGCCATCGCCCTCGCACTCGAAAACAATCTCGATATCGCCATCGCCCGCTACAACATTCCCATCGCAGCCGCCGACGTCCTTCGCACCCGGGCTGGCGGTTCTTTCCGCGGAGTCAACACAGGCGTCGTGCAAAACACCCCCGGCGGCGGCGTCGGCGGATTTGGTTCAGCATCAAGCGGGGCCGGCGCTGGTGGAACCTCAGGCGGCGCTGGCGGCGCTGGCGCGGGCGCTTCCGGACTCGTATCGTCCACGCTCGGTACCGGTACCAATGTCTCCTCGTACGATCCAGCGGTCTCCGCTCAAATCAATAACGAGCACTACACCCAGCCCCTGTCGAACCTATCCATCTACGGAGTTCCCACCCTGCAGGAGAACACCACCACCGGAAACTTCAGCTACCAGCAGGCCTTTCCGACCGGCACCTCGCTCTCCGCCATCTTCGATAACTCACGCGGCGCCACAAACAGTCCCAACAGCTTTCTCAACCCCTCCCTCAACTCCTACTACCACATCCTTCTCCAGCAACAACTCCTTGCAGGCTTTGGCTTTGGCCCCAACCTGCGCTATTTCCGCATCGCAAAAAACGACCAGAAGATCTCTGACGAGGCCTTCAAGCTTCAGGTCATCTCCACCGTCACGCAGATCGCCAACATGTACTGGGACCTCGTAGCCGCCTACGACGACGAACAGGTCAAGAGCCGTTCGCTCGACTTTGCCAACCAGACGCTTGAGAGCGATCGCAAACAACTCGCTTTGCAAGCTATTCCAGCAATGGACGTCATGAAGGCCGAAGGCGAAGTGGCCACGCGCGAGCAGGATCTCACCATCGCCAAAACCACTCTGCAGTTTCAGGAACTCCTTATAAAAAACGCCCTCACCAAGAATCTCGATGATCCCATTCTCGAGGCGATGCCCGTGCATCCCACGGATCAAACTGGCAACCTCGACGCCGCGGCCGCGCAAGGCCCCACTGAAGATATGATCGCCCGTGCCCTTCGCGATCGCATCGAACTGAGCGAATCTGACCTCGATCTCGACAACCGCCGCATCAGCCAATCGGCCGCTCGCAACGCCGTGCTGCCCTCAGTTGCAGCAGTCGCTTACTACGGCGGCACCGGCCTCGCAGGGCTCCCGAATCCTAACTCCGACATCACGTCAACCCAACCGACAGACTGGGGAGGCGCCATCCACAACGCCTTCAACAACACTGCACCCGACTACTACATCGGTGTCTCGGTCAATATTCCTATTCGCAATCGCATCGCTAAATCGGACCAGTACCGCGCCGAACTCGAAACGCGGCAGTCTGAACTCCGCATCCAGCAGTTGAAGAAACAGATTCGCATCGAAGTACGAAACGCTCAGTATGCCCTCGAACAAAGTGTGGCGCGCGTAGACTCAGCCCGCAAGGCGCGTGACCTCGCGCAGAAAACCTTTGAGATTATGAAAAAGGAGCAGGAACTCGGTGCAGGCTCCAACTATCAAACCCTCACTGCGCAACGCGATCTGTCTGTAGCCGAGTCTGCCCTCGTGGCCGCGATGACGGCATATCAAAAAGCGAAGATCGAACTGGACCGTTCGGTTGGGTCTACCCTTGATGCAAACTTGATTTCGATAGAATCAGCGAAGACGGGAGTTGCCCCGGCAGCACAGTAGGCGCGCGAGAGCAGGTCATCATGTTGGTGGAACGAACAGAAAAGGACGCATCGGCAGCCGGTGAAGCAGAGGCGCCGTACAGACTCCTCGTTGCGGATGATCAGTCGCACATCCTGGAGGCGCTGCGTCTTCTGCTCAAGCCCGAAGGCTATCAGTTGGAGATGGTCCGGATGCCCGCGCTCGTGCTCGAAGCTCTGTCCCACGAAAGCTTCGACGGCGTCCTGATCGATCTCAACTACACCCGCGACACCACGTCAGGCAAAGAGGGGCTGGACCTGGTAGCGCAAATCAGGGAGATGGACACCCAACTGCCCATCATCGTGATGACGGCGTGGGGCAACATCGACCTCGCGGTGGAAGCCATGCGGCGTGGCGCCGGGGATTTCATTCAGAAGCCATGGGAAAACGCCCGCCTGCTCAGTATTCTGCGAACCCAGATGGAGCTCCATCGCAGCCAGAAGCGAACGCAATGGCTTGAAGCGGAAAATCGCATCCTCAGAGCTGCAGGTGCTCCTGACTTTATCGCTACGGCACCCTCCATGCGCACAGTCCTCGAAACAATGGCGCGGGTCGGTCCGTCCGACGCGAACGTTTTGATTACCGGCGAGCATGGAACCGGTAAGGAAGTAGTAGCCCAAACCCTGCATCGCCTCTCCTCGCGAGCAGGGCGATCGCTCGTCGCCGTTAACACCGGTGCGCTTCCCGAGGGGACCTTTGAGAGCGAGCTCTTCGGACACGTCAAGGGTGCCTTCACCGACGCACACGCAGACCGCATCGGCCGCTTTGAGCTGGCAAGCGGCGGCACACTCTTTCTCGACGAAATCGCGAACATCCCAATACGTCAGCAGTCAAAATTACTGCGTGTCTTGGAGACAGGCGAACTCGAACGCGTCGGCTCGTCGAAGACCCAGAAGGTAAATGTACGAATGCTTTCGGCAACCAATGCAGACCTTCGGGCCGAATGCGCAGCAGGTCGTTTCCGCGAAGATCTCCTCTTCCGCCTTAACACCGTCGAGGTCAGTCTGCCTCCGCTGCGCGACCGGCGCGAAGACATTCCTGCGCTGGCAGCCCACTTCCTCGCTCGTTATGCCGAGCGATACCGCCGTCCGATTCAGGGTCTTGAGCCAACCACACTGCAAGTTTTGCTGCAATATGGATGGCCCGGCAACGTAAGAGAGCTTGATCACACCATGGAACGAGCCGTTTTGATGGCGCGTGGAGAACGGATCGAGCCTGCCAACCTTGGGCTGAATACGCAGCGTGCAGCATCGCAAAGCATGGATGAAATGAGCCTCGAAGCGGTGGAAGCGGTCCTGATTCGCAAAGCCCTGGCGCGCGCCAATGGTAATGTGAGTCATGCCGCGGATGCTCTTGGATTGAGCCGTGGAGCGCTTTACCGCCGCATCGAAAAATATGGGCTTTGAAGAACCAACGGCATCGACCCCCGATAGCAGGCGTCGCACTCGTGTACCCTTGCGGGGCTCCGGTCGCCGGTTGAGCTTCGAAAGGCGCCTCCGCCTCTGGCTCTATCTGCTTGGCCTCCCGATGGTCCTGCTGTGCTGGCTGCTGCTGCGGCGGTACTCTGTCGAAGGGCTCGAACAGTTTCTTGTAATCCTCGCATTGGTGCTCGGGTGGGTGTTCGCCGTCTCTCTCCTGATGGAGCAGATCATCCGGCCCCTGCAGACCTTGGCAAACGTAGTCGCTGCGCTCCGTGAAGACGACTACTCCTTCCGCGCTCGTGGAGGCCAACGAAACGACGCAATTGGCGACCTGGCGCTTGAAGTAAACCGTCTGGCAAGCATGCTGCAAGCGCAACGAGCTGGCGCTCTCGAAGCCATGGCCCTCGTAGAACGCGTCATGCGCTCCATGCAGTCCCCCGTGCTCGCCTTCGACCCGGAGGGCAAGTTGCAGATTGCTGAACGCAGCCGCCGAAAGCGAGTTTGGCCTGCGTGCTCAGACCGCGCTCGGTCATTCCGCCGCCCAGCTTAAGCTGCAGGATCTATTCGACGCCGAGGAAGATGGAGTGATCTCGCTTGGCAATGAACAGCAGTCGGCGCGATGGGTCGTGAAGCGCACCAGCTTCCGTCTCCGCGGTATTCCTCACACTCTCTTCGTGCTCTCCGACGTCAGCGCGGCGCTTCGGGAAGAAGAGCGCATTGCATGGAAGAGATTGATTCGCGTCCTCGGACACGAGATCAACAACTCGCTGACGCCGATAAAGTCGATCGCTGGAAGCCTGCGTGGCCGTCTCGTTTCATGGAACGACGGATCGGGTGAAAAGGCCGACTTCGAACGCGGGCTCGAAGTAATAGAGAATCGCTCAGAGTCCCTGAATAGATTTCTGCAGGCCTATCGACAGCTGATGGGCCTCCCGGCCCCTAGGCTCGCTCAGGTTTCGCTGGCCTCTCTTGTCCAGAGGGTCGCACAGCTTGAGCGCCGAGTCGCCGTCACCGTAGCGACCGAGGCTGACGTAGTTTTGCAGGTCGACGCGGACCACATCGAACAAGCTCTTATCAATCTTGTCCGCAACGCAGCCGACGCCGAGCTAAGCCCGGATGCCGCAACCGGCGGAGCTGCCCAGGTCGAGATCAACTGGTATACCTCCGGCAACGAAGTAGTAATCTCTATCCTCGACAACGGTCCCGGTCTGACAAACGCCGACAATCTGTTTGTGCCGTTCTACACAACCAAACCCGGCGGCACCGGAATCGGCCTTGTGCTTGCGCAGCAAATAGCTCAGGCGCACCGAGGATCGGTACAGCTGGCAAACCGAACTGACGGCGTCACCGGTTGCAAAGCTGACCTCAGGTTGCCCCTCACCTGATCCGTCATCAATGTGCAAACAGCGATTCCCCATTCTCTTCCTCTTAATATTCCGCTTGCAACAAACTGTGCCAAAACCGCCGCGCGCCGTGCAGAATATCTCAAAGACACAAATGAGGTGAACGATGGCCTGCAAGGCGGAAGACCTGAGACAGATTCCACTCTTTGCGCTGCTGGATGACGAAGAAATGGCAGTCCTCGCCGCGCAGGTAGACATCAAGAGATTCGCTCCGCGTCAGCGCATCTACAAGATTGGCGAACCCGGCAAACACGCCTACGTCATGATGTCCGGTAAGGTCCAGGTGACCACCGTGGACCAGAGCCATCAGGAGGTCCTTGTCGATGAGCCAGCTCACGGCGACTTCTTCGGATTCGCCTCAATGCTTGACGACACGCCCCACCAGACCACCGCTCTAGCCATCGAAGAATCCGCCTGCCTTGAAGTCAGCCGCGACGACATCGCAGCCCTCTTGCAACAGAAGCCCATGGCTGGCATGGACATGCTCACCGTAGTCAGCCGTCAATTCCACGCCTCGCAGCAGCTGGTTCGCCTTCGCGCCAGCCGCAACTCCAACGAGGTGATCGAAGAAGAGATGAGCTTCGGCGATCGCATCGCTGACGCCGTCGCGAAGTTCGGCGGCTCCTGGACCTTCATCATCCTCTTCGGCGTAGTCCTGCTCATCTACGCGACCGCGAACACTGCCCTCAGATCTAAGGCATGGGACCCCTATCCCTTTATCCTGTTGAACCTCTTCCTCTCAATGCTCGCCGCGATTCAGGCCCCGGTCATTATGATGAGCCAGAATCGTCAGGACACGAAAGACCGCGTCCGCGGCGAACTGGACTACGACGTAAATCTTCGCGCCGAGTCGGAGATCCAGACCTTATCGAACAAGCTCAACCTGCTCAACGAAAAAATCGGCGACGTCGACGATCTGTTGCGCCAACATCTCAACCTCAAGGAACAGCCGAATCGCTAAGCCAGGCGTGGCTGCCGGTTCTTCAGCTCCAGCAGCAGCCGCTCCACTTTTTCCTCCCGATCCATCGCCGCGAACTTATCCTCAAGGCTATCGTCCTCCAGAAGGCTGTAAGCCGCCATATTGGTCGCTTCTTGTTGCAGAATCGTCGACTTCAGGCGGTTCAACGTGCTGGCCTTTTGCTGCAAGCCGACAACTGCTCTCGCAGAATTCGCCTTACCGGCAACACGTGCGCGTCGGTGCTGCGCAACCAGCATCTCGAACGCCGACTGCGTCTCCGCGAGCTTCTGCTGCAGCTTCGAGAAGGCATTCCGCAGCGTCTCTGCCTCAGCCGTCTGATCGTCAAGCTGTTGCGCGAAGCTGTTCGCGAGGTTCTGATGGCTCAAACTGCGCTCCAGCGCCGCACGCGCCAGATCATCCTGCTGACGCCCCACGGCGAGTTCAGCCTTGCGATGCCACTCCTGCACCGCGTCTTCATGCTCCTTCTTTTTCTTCTGCAGCAGATGCTGATCGGCAATCGCAATCGCCACCTGGGTCTTCACCTGAAGCAACTGGTTCTCCATATCGAGCACCAACTGTCTCGCCAGCTTCTCCGGGTCTTCGGCCCTCGAAATAAGGTCGTTCACATTCGCTCGCAACAAAGTCCCTACACGCTCAAGTAATGCCATGACACCCTCCTTACAGCGGTTGCTGCTGTCCGGCGCAGAGCCTCTCCACGCCGGACAGATTCATTAGTTAGCCGATCCGTTTTCTCCGTTGGCCCGCGGCTTCATCGCCTTCACATTCGACATCAGCTCCTGCAGATTCATCCCCGAAAGGGCCTCGAATAGCGCCGGAACCTGCGCGGCGATCTTCGTCATCTCGCCAGTGATCTTGCTTGCACCGGTCACGCCGTCGTTTCCCGTTGAAACGATCGTGATCTTATCCACCTTGCTCAACGGCTCCGCCATCGCCCGCACAACCTCGGCCATATTGGTGATCAGCTTGTCGACCACCGCAGCCTGCGACCACTCCTGGTACGCCTCCGCCTTCACATTCATGGCCTTCGCCTCGGCGTCGCCTTTCTGGAAGATGATGTTGGCCTCGGCCTCGCCCTGCAGTTTCGATCGCAGCCGCACGGCCTTCAGCCTCAATCATCAGCCGAGACTTCTCGGCCGCCGCAATGTTCTCGATGCGCTGCCGTTCTATCTCCGCGCCCTTCAGCACCGTCGCGATCAGTTCCTTCTCATGGCGCAGAATCTCAGCCTCCTGCACCTTAACCTGCTGTTCTTTCTCGATCTGCTGCACCTTAACCTGCTCGGCAACAACCTTCTGCTGCATCACGTTCGTCTGCAGTTCATAGGCCTTATCGGCCTGCGCCTCTTGCCGTCGGCTCTGCTCCGTAAACTGCGCCTTCTGGATGTCGAGGTCGCGCTGCGCCTCCGCCTGCTTGGCAAGCGATGACGTCTCAGCAATCACGCGCTCCTGATCTGCCGCAGCCTTCGCAATCGCGGCCTCGCGCAACGCATTCGCTCTGCGGATCGCCGTATCCCGCTCTGCCTCGGCCGCCGCAATCTCCGCATCGCGCCGAATTCGCGCCACATCCGGACGGCCCATGTTCGTGATGTACTCGTTCTTGTCGCGTACCTCGCGAATCGTGAACGAGATCACCTCCAATCCCATCTTGCTCATGTCGTCCATGCACGTCGAGCGCATACGCTCGGCTACCATCTCCGGCTCTTTCACAATCTGCTCAACCGTAAGTTGGCCAATGATGCCGCGCAGATGGCCTTCCATCACCAGGCGAATCAGTCCTTCACGCTGATCAGGAGACTTCGTAAGAAACTGCTCCGAAGCCGTAAGGATCGACTCCTTATCGGAGCGCACCTTAATCTGCGCAACCGCCTCGACGGTCACAGCAACACCCTGTTTCGTGTAAAGGTCCTGCTGCGGAGCCACGTCGAAGCTCATCAGCTCCAGCGAGAGCTGACGGCTGTTTTCTACAACGGGAAAGATCACGGCGCCGCCGCCCTTGATGACACGCGGGCCGCGAAAACCGTATACGATGATGGCCTCGTTAGGGCCGGCTTTGCGATACAGGTTGGCAAGAAACATCGCCACTGCAAGGATCGCCACGGCGCCCAGGCCAATCACAATAACAAGCGAATTCTGCATCTCGTGCATATCGTTCCTTTTTTCGACCGATGGAGAACGTGTTGTCTGCTTGCCGCAGGTAGGGAATGGCGGTTGGCAAATCCTCAGGCAAGGTGAGGCCGCCCCAATATTTCGTGTGTCCCGGCTTTCGTTACCTGTCAGTCAAGCCCTTGAAAGGATCGCCCTCAAGTTCGGCCCAGGGACGCACATAAGCAACACCCCGTTCATACCGGATCACAACAACCTCCGTTCCCCGCTCGATGCTGCGGCCGTCATCGCTCCGCGCGGCTGAACTCCGCCGAGCTCCCGTCTGCACAAAGAGAATCTCGCCGATGCCGTCGCCGCTGCGGATGCTGTCACTCACCTGCGCTAGCACTCCGGTCATCTCCGTGTCCTCCGAACTCAACACGCGCTCACGCGGAAGCAGCACCTTGAAAAGCAGCGTCCACAGCAGCGCAGCGCCAACAGTCCCGCTCAATACCGCCAGAAGAAATACCAGGGGCGCAAACAGAGCGCTGTACCGGTGCAGTAGATAACCCGCGCCGCCAAACCAGCAGAGAAACGCCGTGATGGTAAAGCCATTGAAGGCCGACAGGCCATGAGAGCCGTGATGCCCCTGCGCGGAATGGCCGACATGGAGGCGTCCAACGTGTCCCAGATGCAGATGTCCGAAGCCACCCAGCGCAGTGGCCAGGCTGAGTACAAGACCGGTGCCGAAGCAGACAAGATAGAAGGTGTCCATGGTCATTGGGTGCGGCGTTTCGTATGCTCGCCCGCGCCGACGGGGTTAGGGTTCGTAACTGTTGCCGGAGTCGTCTGCGGACCCGCGCTCTCCGGGCGCAGCACCTGAAGCAGTCTTTCCACGAGTGAAGGCGTCTCCAGCACCGACTCCAGCAATAGAAGGCAGCGCCGCGAGTCCTTGTTCTGCGCCAGTGTCAGCAACGCCTGGCCAAGTTCCGGGTCGCGCCGAAATCTCTCCGCGCCACTGATCAGCCACAGATCCAGCTTGTCTTCGACCGTATGAATGTCGGCCATCAATTGCGCGTTATATCCCTCGGGATCGTCCACCAGGTAACCGGGATGAACTTGAAAGAACTTGGCCAGCAGCAGACGCGTTGTATTGGTCAGATGGGGCCGCGCGCCACTTTCGATCTGCGAGAGATAAGACTGGCTGATCGTCGCTCCACGTTTGCCGCGTCCTCCCTTGGCATGGTTCGACTCCTGGATCGCCCGCACCAGCTCCTGCTGCGTCATCGCGCGGCCCAGCCCGCGAAGGTTTCCTTCCACTTCACGCAGATAACGGATTTTGTCGCTCAGTCTCATATCACAAATTGCGATAACAATATCACAATTTGCAATATTAGCAAGCAATCAAAAGTAACCTGCTTTTGCCGCTGCTTTTGCACTTGCAGTTCTTGCTTGTCATCCCCGAAGGGGATCTGCTTTTGCAGTCGCTTTTGCCTTTGCATCCAGCTAAAGCGAAGCCATCGGGCTTGGCCCTCTCTCCCAGACTGCAGCAAAAGGGGTTTTAACCCTTGGGGTGTGCCCTCTCATCCAACCCCAAAAACCTCACCCCATAAACAACATTCCACCAACCACTTACAACTTTTTTCTTCAAAAACAGCCCAAAAAATACTTGTCAAGTCCAGAAACGACTTATCCTCAACAAAATAAACCACATCCCGAGTGAAATTTAGTTATAACCAACCGGCTATACTGAATATATAGATCGAAAAACAAAGCAGCCCCGGCGCCCACCGGGGCTAACTCATTTAGAAAGACGAATTTGCCTGTAAACCTTTTGTATGGACGAATTTACGATCCGTAAAAATTGCAAACCTAACAATCCAAACCCTTTAACAAGGGTAATAGGGGGAGGGGTACCCCCCAAAGCCGTTGGAATGCAAGTGTTTGCCAGTGAAGCGATCCCAAAGCGCCGACGATTCAGATCTGATGCGCTCTAGGATCCAGGTCGCCGTGCCACCGAACGAGCCTGTGCAGTAGACTCCCGAACAATCAACTCAGGATCGACCTTGATCGTGTCGGGAAGTTTCTCGTGAGCCAGTTTCTTCAGCAGAGAACTGGCTGCCAACGAGCCCATATGCTGCAGCGGTTGCCGGATGGTCGTAAGGCTGGGAACAATGTAGGAAGCCGCCTGAATATCGTCAAAGCCTAGTACCGAAACATCGGTCGGAACCGAGAGCCCTGCATCATGTAGCGCCCTGATACTGCCGATCGCCGAGACGTCATTGAAGCAGAGCACCCCAGTAAAGTCTCTGCGACGCAGCAGAAGCTGGTGAATTCCCGGATAGCCAAGCTCTGGAGTATTCAGATCACGGTCCAACTGAATGATCAGATCCGGAGACACCTCGAGGGAGAGCGCACGAGCCACCTGCATAGTCGCTTGCCACCGGCTCTGCGAGTCCGAACTGAAGGGTTGGCCATGCATATAAGCAATCCTTCGGTGACCCAACCTATAGAGGTGACCAAGCGCAAGTTCAGCCGCCCGGTGATGGTCGAGGATGACATTGGTCACACCGGGAAGCGCCGCGTGGCCGGCGACCGAGACTGTAGGCGCAGGCAGGACTCCCTCCAGTTGCGTGTCGATCGCCAGAATGCCGTCCACGCCCCGCGCCTGCAGAAGACGAGGATACTCCGCAACCAGGTCTTTCCGGTGCCGGTGGTGCGCTGTAAAGAAAAAGTAACCCTCCTGCATCAGAACATCCGCCGCGCCGCTAAGCACCTGCGAGTGATACCCTTCGCCAAGCTCGGGAAGCAGAATCCCAATCGTCTGCGTTCTCAGACCTTGCAGTGACCGCGCGATCAGGCTTGGCTGATAGCCGAACTTCTTCGCCGCCGCCTTGACTCGCTCCCGCGTCGCGGGAGGAATCGAACGGCCCGGAGCATTGTTCAGCACAAAGGAGACGGTCGCAGGACTCAGGTCCAGATGTTCAGCCAGCATCTTCAGGCTGACTCGGCGTGCCGCTGGCGGAATGGGCGACGGTTTTCTAGGCATGGGCGTCAATCAGCAACCAGTCTAGCTGAGACGGCCTTTATACCAAGCAGGTATCTCGTGCCTCAGTAACAGGTTGTGTGGACAAACGATTGTCTTTGATCGAAGATGTCAGACGAGGAAATCCCGGATGCATCTTCGTAAGTTCGTCGTCACCGCACTCCTATCCTGTCTGTTCATCACAAAGACGGCGCAAACGCAATTCGCTCACACCGAAGGAAAGGAGATCGTCGACGGCAACGGAAAGAAGCTGCTGCTGCGAGGCACCAATCTCGGCAACTGGCTTGTTCCTGAAGGCTACATGTGGCACCTGAACAACGGCGGTCCTGAGTCCCCACGCGAGATCGAAGCCCTCATCACTGAACTCGTCGGCCCCCAAAAGGCAAGAGAGTTCTGGCACACCTATCGCGACAACTACATCACTCAGGAAGATATCCACTTCATCAAGCAGTGCGGTTTCAACTCCATTCGAGTCCCAATCCACTACAAGTTCTTTGAGTCGGACGACGCAGAAGGCTTTACCCTCCTCGACCGTGTCATTCGTTGGGCCGGCCAGGAGCATCTCTACATCATCGTGGATATGCACGCTGCGCCGGGCGGACAGACGGGAAAGAATATCGACGACAGCGATGGCTATCCGTGGTTGTTCAGTGATGCGAGTGCTCAAGAGAAGACGATCGCGATCTGGCAGCGGATTGCCACGCGCTATCGCGATAACTCGACGGTGCTGGGCTACGATCTGCTGAACGAGCCGATTCCGAACTATACGGGCCTGGAGAAGTACAAGCCGATGCTGGAGCCGCTATACAAGCAGATTGCCGCGGCTATCCGGAAGGTGGATTCTCACCATATCCTGATTCTCGGCGGGGCGAACTGGGATGGGGACTTCGCGGTGTTCGGGACGCCGTTCGACAAGAATGTGATTTATACGTTTCATCGGTATCACGCGCCGGCCGAGCAGGGAACAGTGCAGAACTACGTGGATTTTCGTGAGCGGTACGGGGCACCGGTGTGGCTCGGGGAGTCTGGCGAGAATCCGGATGAGTGGATACGGAAGTTTGTATCGGTGCTGGAGACCAACGATATTGGATGGGCGTTCTGGCCCTACAAAAAGATGCAGGCGACGACCTCGGTGGTGAACTTTGCCGCACCGGAGGGCTGGGACCAGATCGTCCAGTTCAGCAAGTTGCCGCGAGCGACCTCCGAAGAGGCTCCTCGTCTTAAGGTGCGGCCGGAACAAGCGGTAATCGACGGTGCACTTGCAGGAATTCTGACGAATATCCGCTTCAAGGAGTGCACGCCTAATCCCGGCTACATCAAAGCGCTCCTCCCTTCCTCTGGGGTTACCGCAGAATCGAAATAGACAAGCTAGCCATTTCGCTTAGATGGACTTGCGGCGCTGCTAACTGCGCCTCTTTCAATCGCTTCTCGGGCACATACGACTTCTTTATGCCCTTTCTACATATTATTTACGCAGCGCCTGTTTGAATGAAACAGGTCCTGAGGTGGTTTCCGTCACAGGCGATCGCGAACGTGGCTAAGAGGAAGGCAAGACGATGTGGGATTTGGGATGCGTTGGTATAAGCGTGCTGTTCTTTGCGATTGCGATTGCATACGTCGCTGGGTGTGAGCGATTGGGTGCAAAGGAGAGGTCGCGATGATCGAAGTGTGGGCCCTGGGAGTGGTAATTACGGCGTTGTTTGTTTACCTGGTGTACGCATTGCTGCGCCCAGAAAAGTTTTAGCGAATAGGAAGTCTCGATCATGACGGCGAACGGCTGGTTTCAGATTTTTGTGTTTTTTTCTCTCGTTCTTCTCTGCGCCAAACCACTCGGGTTGTATATGGTGCGCGTGTTTGAGCGCGAACGTACCTGGGCCGATCGCATTCTGCGGCCGGTGGAGCGGCTCATCTATCGGCTGACAGGAATCGATGAAACGCGCGAGATGGAGTGGAAGGAGTATGCAGTCCTGATGCTCCTCTTCAGCCTTGTCTCCATGCTCGCGACTTATGCGATCGAACGCCTTCAGTATTGGTTGCCGCTCAATCCCCAGCATCTTGCAAATGTGAACGCCGATCTTGCCCTTAATACGGCAGCGTCATTTACGACGAATACCAATTGGCAGTCTTACGTGCCGGAAACCACGATGAGCTACCTCGCACAGATGCTCACGTTGGCCTATCACAATTTCTTTTCGGCTGCGGTTGGGATCGCATTGGCCATCGCGTTAGTGCGGGGTATCGCGCGCCGGGAGTCCAAAACACTCGGTAACTTTTGGGTGGATACGACCCGAGCGTCGTTGTGGGTGCTATTGCCCGCCTGCATCATCTACGCGCTACTGCTTGTTTCACAGGGTGTCGTGCAGAATCTGCGACCGTACGATCAGGCGCGTCTGTTGCAGTCTCAAACAGTGTCGTCGACTGGCGCAGATGGAAAGGTTGTGACGCAGCAGGTCACGACCCAGAGCATCGCACAGGGTCCAGTAGCGTCCCAAGAAGCCATCAAGATGCTTGGCACGAACGGCGGCGGCTTCTTCAATACGAACAGCGCCCATCCATTTGAGAACCCCACGCCGTTTTCAAACCTGCTGCAGATGTTCTCGATCTTCTTGATTCCGGCAGCGTTGACGGTGACGCTGGGACGAATGACGAAATCACCCAGGCATGGCTGGGCTGTATTCGCTGCGATGGCAACGCTGTTCTTCGTCGGCGTCTGTGTGGCCTACTATGCGGAGGCACAATCGAATCCGCTTTTGCACCAGGTGAACCAGCATGCTTCGGCCGTACAGGCCGGCGGCAACATGGAAGGCAAAGAGGTACGGTTCGGTATTACCAACTCAGCTCTGTTTGCCACGGTGACGACGGACGCGAGTTGCGGCGCGGTAAATTCGATGCACGATTCGTTCATGCCGTTGGGCGGGTTGGTGCCGATGCTCAACATCATGCTGGGCGAGGTGATCTTTGGCGGAGTAGGCGCCGGCCTCTACGGGATGTTGATCTTTGTCGTCCTGACCGTCTTCATCGCGGGATTGATGGTTGGACGAACCCCGGAGTATCTCGGCAAGAAGATCGAATCCTACGACGTGAAGATGGCAATGCTCTATGTGCTCATCTTCCCGCTCTCCATTCTGGGCTTCACCGCGGTCTCGCTCATGACCCCGAACCTCGGTCTCCCCGGCATTACGAATTCCGGCCCACATGGCCTCTCGCAGATTCTCTACGCCTATACCTCGGCCACCGGCAATAACGGCTCCGCCTTCGCAGGAATCAACGCGAACACGCACTGGTATAACCTCTCGTTGGCAGCGGCCATGTTGATTGGGCGGTTCCTGATGATCGTTCCGATGTTGGCGATGGCGGGGAACCTTGCGCGGAAAAAGCTGGTCCCGCCGTCTCCCGGCACCTTCCCTGTACATATACCGTTATTCACGGTGCTTTTGGTTGGCGTGATTCTTATTGTCGGCGCGCTGACGTTCTTCCCTGCAGTCTCGCTAGGTCCGATTCTCGAGCACCTATTGATGCATGCCGGTAAAAGTTTCTAGCTGATAAGGAAAGAATCACGATGTCAAATACACGCAAACGTTCCCTTTGGGATGCACAAATAGTAAGACGCGCTTCTGTAGATGCGCTTGCCAAGCTGAATCCCCGCACTATGATGAAGAACCCGGTCATGTTCGTGGTTGAGATCGGCAGCGTCATCACAAGCATCTATTTGCTCCGCGATATGATGGCGCATCATGGCGGATTGCGCTTTGACCTGCAGATTACGTTATGGCTGTGGTTTACGGTGTTGTTCGCCAACTTCGCCGAAGCGATGGCGGAAGGTCGCGGCAAAGCACAGGCGGATGCACTTCGTCGCGCTAAGTCGGAGACCATCGCTGTTCGCCTTCGCGTGGACGGAAGAACGGAGCAGGTTGCCAGCTCCGACCTGCGGGCTGGTGATGTTGTGATGGTCGTGGCGGGACACATGATTCCCGGTGATGGCGAGGTGATTGAAGGTGTTGCTTCGGTCGATGAGTCAGCGATTACAGGGGAATCGGCCCCGGTGATCCGGGAGGCTGGCGGAGACCGGTCAGCAGTGACGGGCGGAACCAAAGTGTTGTCGGATCAGATCAAGGTGAAGATCACGTCGAACCCGGGAGAGACGTTCCTGGATCGGATGATTGCCCTCGTGGAAGGAGCTGAGCGGCAGAAGACGCCAAATGAGATCGCTCTGAATATCCTCCTTGCGGGATTGACGATCATCTTCCTGCTCGCAGTTGTGACGTTGCAGCCGATGGCGATTTACTCGAGCGCGCCGCAGACGGTGTTTGTGCTGATCTCGCTGCTGGTCTGCCTGATTCCGACTACGATTGGCGGTTTGCTTTCCGCGATTGGGATTGCGGGAATGGATCGTCTGGTGCAGCATAATGTGCTGGCGATGTCGGGACGCGCGGTTGAAGCTGCTGGTGATGTGAATACGCTGCTGCTCGATAAGACGGGAACGATTACGCTCGGGAATCGCCAGGCTGCGGAGTTCATTCCAGCTCCTGGAGTGAGCAAGGATCAGCTTGCGGACGCTGCGCAGTTGTCTTCGCTGCCGGATGAGACGCCGGAAGGACGGAGCATTGTGGTGTTGGCGAAGGAGATGTACGGACTTCGCGGACGCGAGTTGAGCGAGATGCAGGCGGAGTTTGTTCCCTTCAGCGCGGTGACGAGAATGTCAGGCGTAAACCTGGATGGCCGCGTGATCCGGAAGGGTTCGACGGACGCGATTGCTGGTTTTTTGAAGGAAAATGGTGGTGTTTTGCCGGATGAAGTGCGGGCGGCGGTGGAGACGGTGGCGCGGAGTGGTGGCACCCCTCTCGTGGTGGCGGAGAACCGGCAGGCGCTGGGAGTGATTCACCTGAAGGATGTCGTGAAGGGTGGGATGCGGGAGCGGTTTGCGCAGCTCCGGTCGATGGGGATCCGGACGATCATGATTACGGGCGACAATCCTCTGACGGCAGCGGCGATCGCGCGCGAGGCGGGCGTTGACGACTTCCTGGCGGAGGCGAAGCCGAAGGACAAGATGGACCTCATCCGCCGCGAGCAGGGTGAAGGCAAGCTGGTCGCGATGACCGGCGACGGAACGAACGACGCTCCCGCGCTGGCCCAGGCCGATGTGGGTGTTGCGATGAACACCGGCACGCAGGCGGCGAAAGAGGCCGGCAATATGGTCGACCTCGATTCGAACCCCACGAAGCTGATTGAGATCGTTGAGATCGGCAAACAGCTTCTGATGACGCGCGGCGCATTGACGACATTCTCCATTGCGAATGATGTTGCGAAGTACTTCGCGATCATTCCGGCGATGTTTGCCGCTACGTTCCCAGTGTTGAATGCGTTGAACATCATGCACCTGAAGACTCCACAGTCAGCGATTCTTTCGGCGGTGATCTTCAATGCTCTGATCATCATTGCTCTGATTCCACTGGCGCTGCGTGGAGTCGGTTACAAGGCGATGTCGGCGGAATCGTTGCTGCGCCGCAACCTGATTCTGTACGGATTTGGCGGCATTATCGCTCCGTTTCTCGGCATCAAGCTTATCGACATGATTATTACGGCCGTTCATCTGGCCTGAAGGAACCTCGTATGCTTCGTCATCTGATTACCGCTGCTCGCTTCACCGTGATCACCACCGTTATCTTCGGGTTGATCTATCCTCTGGTTGTCACCGGCCTCGCGCAGGCGCTGTTTCACGACAAGGCGAACGGACAGCTTCTCTATAAAAACGGCGAGCTGGTGGGCTCGCGAATTATCGGTCAGAGTTTCACGGCTCCTCAGTACTTCCATTCGCGGCCCTCGGCGGCGGGGAATGGGTATGATGCCGCGAACTCCGGTGGTTCGAACTATGCACCGACGAACAAGAAGTTGATTGATCGGGTCGCGGGCGACGTTGCCGCGCTGCAGGCGGATCATCCAGGCGAGGATGTCCCGGTAGACCTGGTAACGGCTTCCGGATCAGGACTCGATCCAGATATCACTCCTGCCGGGGCTGAGTTCCAGGTTGCCCGGGTTGCGCGTGAGCGGCACCTGTCGGAGGCCACGGTGCGGAGACTGGTCGTCGAACATACGGAGCGGCGGCAGCTTGGCTTTCTGGGTGAGCCGCGGGTGAACGTTTTATTGCTGAATATGGATCTGGATCGGGTGAGCGGAAGCCGATAAATTGAGGGGGTACCCCCTCCCCCATTACCCTTGTTAAAGGGTTTGGATTGTTTGGTTTGCGATTTTCGCGGTTTGTAAATTCTTCCATACAAAGGGTTTAGCGGCAGATTCGTCTTTCTAAATGAGTTAGCCCCGGTGGGCGCCGGGGCTGCTTCGTTTTTCGATCTATATATTCAGTATAGCCGGTTGGTTATAACTAAATTTCACTCGGGATGTGGTTTATTTTGTTGAGGATGAGTCGTTTCCGGACTTGACAGGTGATTTTTGGGTTGTTTTTGAAAAAGAATTTTGTAAGTGGCTGGTGGGTGGTGCTTTAGGCGTTCACACCAGCGTGGGCAGAGCAATTCGTTGGAATCCCTCGCGTACCGCTGCGGAGTGACAAGCAATAAAGTGCGGCGGAACTATTTGCCTTTCGAGAACGCAGAGGCCTGTTGGCTCATCTCGTCGGGCGTGACGGCGCTGGAGGCTATCAGGATGCGGTAGCGGAAGGTCGCGGACTGGTCTTTTTCGAGGGTGTAGTTGAAGGCAGGTTGCTTAGGATCGAAGATGCTTCGGCCGAGCGGATTGGCGGCGAAGAGGCCATAGCCGCGGGCGTGCCAGTAGGTTGGGTAGCCGGGGTTCTGCGGGTGGTCGATGATGGCGATGGTTTCGGTGTGCCCGTCGGTCTGTGCCGGTGAGATAGCACCAGCTGCCGCGTGTGCTCCAGACGGCGTCGCCGACTTTGCCTTCGCTGGTGAGGTAGACGCCGGTGGCGCCGGTGGTGTCGGCGCGCTTTGACCTGGGTGGGGTTGCCGTTGGCGTCGAGGAAGGTGCCACCCTTCTCGGTGGGTGACTCGAGGAAGTGGGCGACGCGGATGCCGAGGACGCCTTCCTTGTCGTCGTTGAAGACGACCTTGGTGAGGGCCTTGAGCGTGACGGTCATATCGATGGCGCGAACGGGCTGGCCGCCGAGGCTTGTGTTGGAGAAGACGTAGCGGGTGGTTTGGTTGAGAATGGTCATCGCCGGCGGCTCGGTCGGTCCAGGTGGAGTCGACGATGAGCTCGCCGGAGGTTGCGCCGCTTTTGGCGGAGACGATGCGATCGTGGTGGATGGAGCCGTATTTGGCGCGATCTTCGGGCTTGATGGCGTCGGAGTTATTCCAGAAATCGAAGTTGTTGACATTGCCGTAGTTGAACCAGAGGCCGGCATGGTGGGGATGGTCGATGCGTTCGCCGGGGATGGTCTGGAAGGGGAAGCCGCGCGTGACGGTGGTGCCGTCGGGGGCGATGAGCGGATAGAGGACGGGCTTGCGCTGGTTGGTGTCCCAGAGGTAGGAGGTGAAGGGCTTGCCGTCGATGGTGATGTCGACGCGATGGGTGCCCTCGTTGACGGTCACGTCGACGCCCTTGCCGTCTTTGGCGTGGGCAGCGAGTGTGATGCAATGGCGGCGAGGAGGGTCGAGAACTTGGTGCGAGCATCAGGGTACCTCAGCGGCTAAAGCCGCGCTTGAAGATTGAGCTTAAGGGCACGGCCGAAGCGGTGCCCTTAGCAAGACGTGTTTCGTGTCGTTATGAAGATCAGGGTGCTTCGACTGAACCTTATGCATAGACCTTGCCTCCGACCATCACCTGCTGGGTCTTCTCGTCGAAGGTGACCTTCTGGCCGGTCTGGATGGCGGCGACATTCATGCAGAGGGCGATGGAGTGGCTGTAGCCGGCCTCGATGCTGGCGTTGGGTGTCTTGCGCGAGCGGACGCATTCCATCCAGTTGCGCATGTTGGCCGAGGTCTGCGGATCGCCATGGGTATCGGCGTCGGTCGAGACGTGCTCCGATTTTTCGCCTGCGAGCGAGAAAGCTGGGCAGCAGGTTGGGCTTCATCTCCATCTCGGCGGCCGATTTCGCGGTGAGGCCGCCGGTGGGCGTGACGGTCTGCTTGTCCATGTCGATCATGCCGGCGTTGGAGTAGTAGAGCTCCTTGACGCCACCGGCCGAGTTGGTGAAGCGCGAGGTGTACTGCACCTGGAAGCCTTTGGTGAGGATCGTCGAGCGGGCCGTAGTCGAAGACGGCGGTCATGGTGTCCCAGTTCTTGCGGCCGTCTTTCCAAAGATAGATGCCGCCGTTGGCGACGACGGAGCGCGGATGCGGCAGTCCGGTGAACCAGTGGACGGTGTCGATCTGGTGGACGAGCCACTGGTCGGGAATGCCGGAGGAGTAAGGCCAGAAGAGGCGGAACTCAAGATACTTGCGCGCGTCGAAGGGCTCGTGCGGGACGGTCGAGGCAGATAGCGCTTCCAGTCGGTGTCCTGCTTCTTTGAGCAGAGGCACGACGTCGGGACGGCGCCAGCGGCCGGGCTGGTTGACGTTCCAGCTCATCTCGACCATGACGATGTCGCCGAACTTGCCGGACTGGATGTACTCGGCGGCCTTCTGATAGCTGGGCGTGGAGCGGCGCTGCGTGCCGACCTGCGACGATCTTGCCGGTCTTCTTGACGGCGTCGAGGAAGTCGCGAGCGTCCTCCATGGTGTGGGCGGTGGGCTTTTCGACGTAGGCGTCGCGGCCGGCGTTGACGGCTTCGACGCCATGCAGAGCGTGCTGGAAGTCGGCGGTGGCGATGAGGACGGCGTCGATGTCTTTGCGGGCGTAGAGTTCGTCGTTGTTGCGGACGGCAGTCGACGGTGTCGTCCGGAGACCTTCTGCGATGTAGGCGGCGCCTTCTTCGCGGCGGCGGTTCCAGATGTCGGAGACGGCGACGAACTCGAAGTTCATGTCTCTTTGGTCTGGTCAAGGAAGGCCGGGAATCAGCGCGCCCTTCATGCGATCGCCGCAGCCGATGACGCCGACGCGGACGCGATCGTTGGCGCCGATGATCTTGGCGTAGCTTTTGGCGGTGAGGGTGGTGGAGGCGAGCGCGGCGGTGGACAGCTTGATGAAGTCGCGGCGGGTGTTTTCTGGGGACATGGCTGGTTCTCCGTTATTTCCTTTAGCGAACTGAGATTCTCGTTAGCGAACCGTGTTCGGGACAAAAATTGGACGACCAATTTTTACTCGCTTTTTGCAAAATGCGCCAGAGTGGTCTGCTTGGGAGACGTTGGCAGGCCTATTTAGGACCCCAGATTTTGTAGTTTCCGCTGACGTGGAGCATGCTGAACATGTAAAGCATGCTATCGAAATAGCGCTGGTCGCCGACTGGGACAGGGGTGCGCCAGAGCTCTTCGACAAAGGCTTTTTCGTTCGGGCCCGGGGTGGCGGCGAGACTCCCGACGGTGGCAGCGGCAAGCATTCCGACGGAATGGCGGGTGGAAAGCGGCTTGCCGTCGAGGGTGTAGCGGTCGGCAAACATGGTTATGCCTTGACTTATCAGGAACTTCTGGATGCGGTCGGAGAGGACGACCTCGCGGGGATCTTTGCGCCACCAGTTATAGTCGGCGGCCCAGTTGCTGACGGAGCGCCAGGAGTCGTAGCTGAAGGGCGTGGGTTGGCCGTCGCGATCCAGGATGGGGGACATGTCGAAGTTCGAGCGATCCGGGGTGAGACCGGTATCGGGGCCGGTGACTTTTGCGAAAAGTTCGCGGCTGACGTCGGCAGCCTTGGCCCAGAAGGCGCGGTCTTCCTCAGGACCCCACCGTGCCCAGAGCTCGTAGAAGGCTGGCAAGTGGTAGGACGCGTCGGTGTTGCCGTTCGGCGCGACGTCAGGTACGAAGCGGATCATGGTGTAGGTCTCGTCGACCATGGGGCCGGCGGCCGTGGGACGCTGAGGCATCTGGCCGCCCTGACGGAAGCGGGCGAAGGGATCGGGTGGCGGCGTTTTGCCTTCGCCTTTTAGCTCGATGGCGAGGTTGTGCTGAGCCTGCTCGCGTTCGGTGGTGTTGGGGCTGGTGATCGGGAGTGTACTGGAAGGGCTGATCTTCAGGGTGGATTTTGAAGGGGCCAGTCTCGGTGAGGACGGGGTGGTGGCGCATGCCGCGGAGGATCTTGTCGGCCTGCTCTTTGTAGTTGTAGATGCCCTGGCCGTTGCCCCAGCGGTTGGCGGCGAAGTAGAGAGCCATGACGTAGTACTCTTCGCCGTCGGGTGCGGGGCCGGTGGAGCGTGGGGTGCCGTCGGTGTTCATGGACCACGCAAAGTAACCGACGTTGGGGTTGTGCGGGTCGGTGATGAGCATGTAGGTGTTCGACCAGTTCCAGAGAGCGTCGAACTCGCGCTTGTGGTCCATCTGGACGGCGATCATCATGCCGTAGGACATGCCTTCGGTGCGGGCGTCGTTGTTGGCCCAGTCGGTCATGTAGCCGAGGGGGCCGTTTTCGTTTTTGCCGGCTTCGAAGTAGACGCGCTCGGAGACGGCGTCGCCGTGGAAGAGCTGCTGGAAGGCTTTTTCGAGGCGAGCTTTTGTCTCGGCGGCGGGATGGCCTTGTTCGGCGAAGAGGTCGGGGTACTTGCCGGTTTTGTAGGCGCCGTTGCCGTCGCCGGGCATGCGCTTGATCTCAGAGGGGGGAGCGTTCACGTGCGGGGGCGGCGGGGTGAAGCCGGTCTGGGCTTGCAGAGCGAGTGGAGCAGGCGCAAGAGCGCGAGAGTGATCAGAGTGTGTCGAACGTTGGATATGCCGAGCAGTCATGAGGCGAGGCTCCGTGCTAATTTGTGCCTGTTAGGGTTACCAATCGGTGAGGGTGCCGTCGAGTTTGCGAGCAATGGGGAGATAGGCGCGCTGGTAGGGGTATTTCGCGGCCAGCTTTTCGTCGATTTCGACGCCGAGGCCGGGGGCGTTGCCGGGGTGCATGTAGCCGGCGTTGAAGGTGTACTGGTGAGGGAAGACTTCGTCGGTAAGCTTCGAGTGATGCATGTGTTCCTGGATGCCGAAGTTGTGGATGGCGAGGCCGAGGTGCAAAGCGGCGGCCATGGTGACGGGAGAGACGTCGGTGGGGCCGTGGTATCCGGTGCGGACGTTGTAGAGCGCGGCGAAGTCTGCGGTCTTTTTGGCGTGGGTGATGCCGCCGCCGTGGACGATGGTCATGCGGATGTAGTCGATCAATTGGTGGCGGATGAGGTCGTGGGCGTCCCAGATCGAGTTGAAGACTTCGCCTACGGCGATGGGTGTTGTGGTGTGTTTGCGGATGAGTTCGAAGCTTGCTTGCAGTTCGGCGGGGCAGGGGTCTTCGAGCCAGAAGAGGTGATAGGGCTCGAGGGCTTTGCCGAGACGCGCGGCTTCGATGGGAGTGAGGCGGTGATGGACGTCGTGGAGGAGATGGACGTCGGGGCCGAGTTCGACGCGGAGTTTTTCGAAGAGCTTGGGGGCGAAGTTGAGGTAGCGCTCGGAGGACCAGAGGGATTCGGAGGGGAGGCCGCGCTCTGCGGGTTCGTAGGGTTTGCCGGCTTTGGGGACTCCGTAGCTGGAGGCGATGCCGGGGACTCCGGCCTGGGCGCGGACGGCGAGGTAGCCTTCGTCCATGTGCTTGCGGACGGAGTCGAGGGCTTCGGCGATGTCGGCTCCGTTGGCGTGGGTGTAGACGAGGCAGCCCTGGCGGGACTGGCCGCCGAGGAGGTTGTAGACGGGGGTGTTGAGGGCCTTGCCCTTGATGTCCCAGAGGGCGACGTCGACGGCGGCGATGGCGGACATGGTGACGGGGCCGCGTCGCCAGTAGGCTCCGCGATAGAGGTACTGCCAGATGTCTTCGGTCTGGAAGGGGTCGCGGCCGATGAGGCAGGGGAGGATATGGTCTTGCAGGTAAGAGGCTACGGCGAGCTCGCGGCCGTTGAGGGTGGCGTCGCCGAGGCCGTAGATGCCTTCGTCGGTGTCGATGCGGAGGGTGACGAAGTTGCGGTCGGGGGAGCAGATGATGAGTTTGGCGGCGGTGATTTTCATGGGTTTGTTTTGCGGTGGTGCAGGTTGAATTCAACGAGCGGTGCTAGACATCCGTCGCCGCAAGTGCTGTGAAGCCTATCCAAGTGCACGTAGAGACACAAGAGCGATCCTCCAATGATCTTGCGCAGTTCGAAGTCGTTCGACGACCGCGAGCGTATATCCACATACAGTCAACAGCGATGAACACGAAAAGGCAGAAGGCGAGAATCGTACCCATGCTTCTTGTGCTTTATCTTGGTTGTGTCTCATTCCTAGATGCTCTCAGGTCACTTGGTGAGGTGCAATGGAAAAGATGGTCATACGGGCAATAGTGCAATCAGTCTTGTTTTGTGATTTCGATGTAGTCGACGGGCGCGGGTTCGGTGTTGTTGGGGGTGCCGTGGAGGGTTAGGGTGTCGCCGGGTTTTAGGGTGATGTTGGGGAAGGTGATGCGGGTGCTGGTGTCGCCGTTGGGCTGGTTTTCGGCGCGTGCGGGTGGGAGGGTGTCGTCGGCGATCCATTTGCCGATGGGTTTTCCGTTGAGGTCGAGGGTGAAGTGGGATTTGCCGGACCAGTAGTCGAAGTACTGGACGATGATGTGGTAGGTGCCGGCGGGTTTGTTGAGTGTGGTGGTGAGGGTGCAGCCGGTGGATTGGTTGCAGACCGCGGCTTTGCTGTTCGAGGCGGTCTCCCAGGGTTTGACGTCGATGGGGGTGTACCCAGCGGCGGTCATGTTTTCGGCTTCGATGCGGTTGGGGTAGTTGCCTACGCGGCCAAGTTTGTCGGGGATGCCGGACTCTTTCTGGAACCAGCGGGTGACGGCGTCGCGCCAGACGATCGCGTGTCCGGCCTGATAAGTGAAGAGTTTCAGGGTTTCGTTGTAACGCTCGTCGTCGATGAGGCCGTGGAGGGTTTGCCAGCGTGGGATGTAGGTTTGCGCGGTGGCCGCGCCCTCATAGTGGGCGTCGTAGATGTACTGGACAACAGTTTTTCCGTCGTGGAGAACGTGCGTGTACGGAACATGATGCATGAAAAGGAGAAGATCATCGGGGCAGGTGTTGACGTCTTCGTAGACCTTGGCGAGCTCAGGCGGATACTGGCCGATGTATCCGGTGCCGGTGGCTACGGTGCGGTCCATGCCGATGCCTTGCGCGTCTGCGCGGAACCACTGGCCCCAGCCGTTGCGCTCGGCGGACTCGATGCCTGGGCCGAAGTGATAGCTGAGGATGTTGGTGAGGGTGCCGATGCCTAGGTTGCCGGTGTACTGCGCGTAGGTGTGCCAGGAGTTGGATTGGAGGTCGTCGATGGTGGAGACAACCTTCGGGTTGTTGCCCCAGGTGAGCCGGGTCCAGGAGTCGATGATTTGCTGCGTGGTGAGGTTGGGGTTCCAAGCGAGTTTGCCGAAGCCGTAGAGGTTCGCCATCGCCATCGGGTGATGGAGCCAGTTGGCGTCGAGGCCAACGTTGGCTACGCCGACGAAACCGCCGAGGGGTTGGTGAAAGGATTTGCCTTCTACGATTTCTTTCACGGACGTGCTGCGGGCTTTTCCATCGGACCGGGGGCGCGAAGGTCAGTGTCGAGGGCGGTCTTCCACATGGGGACGAGGAAGACCATGTGGCGCTGCTGGCCGGTGTACTCCTGCGTGATCTGCAACTCGATGGCCTGGCTGGTGTGCTGTAGGGCTGCGAAGAGAGGCGAGACTGGTTCGCGGACCTGGAAGTCGATGGGGCCGTGCTTGATTTGGATGACGACGTTGGGTTCGAATTTGCCGTCGAGCGCGTGAAAGTTATCGTAGCCAGCGCGGGCTCGGTCGGCCTTGAGGTCGTTGTAATCGAGGTGGTTGTTGTAGACGAAGCCGCGATAAAGAACGAAGCCGCCATGCGGTTTGAGCGCGCGGGCGACGGCGTTGGCAGCCTCAGCGGGAGTGCGGTGATATTGTGAAGGGCCGACGCGGCCTTCGGAGTCGGCCTTGATGACGAAGCCGCCGAAGTCGGGAATGGCTTTATAAATCTCGTCCACTTTCGTCTGCCACCAGGCGATGACGGTGGGATTTACCGGGTCAAAGGTGGGAAGTTTGCCGACGACCTGCGGGCTCGAGAGATCGACTGCGAGTGACATGCGAACGCCCCACGGACGGAGTTGATCGGCGATGCGGGCGAACTCGCGGATCATCTCGGGCTCGAGGGTGCGCAGGTCGGAGTTGACGTTATTGACGGTGACGCCGTTGATCCCGACCGACGCCAGCAAGCGGCCATAGTCGGAGACGCGGGTGAGGTCAGGGCGCACGTGGCCGTTTTCATAGAAGATACTGCGGCCTGCATACCCGCGCTCGATGGTGCCGTCCAGATTGTCCCACTGGTTGACCCAGCGGATGGGGGAGGAGGGGGATTCGGTGGTGGGTTTGGTGGGTAGGGGCTGTCCGGAGGCGACGAGTTCGAGCAGATGAAATGCGCCGTAGAGTTCGCCACGCGAATCTGCGCCAAGAACGATGTACCGGCGGCTCTTGCCCTCAGTTTTTTCGCCGAGAGTGTAGGACTCGGGTGGGAGTTTGTCTCCGGTGACGGTGAAGGCTTTGCTCAGGGTGGCGAGGTTGGTGATGACAATTGCGTTCACGTCGGGATCGGTCTCGTGCGAGACGGTGAAGGTGCGGCGCAGCATGGAGGACAAGCCGCGTTGGAGCTCGTTGGCCGCGGCCTGGTCGGTGGAGGTGTTGCCGAGAACGACGATTCGGCTGGGAAGATTGGCGTAGCGAGCGGTGTCGGCGACGGGGGCATAGCGAAGCCAGCCTTGGGAGCCATCTTCGGCTTGCGCGAGAAGTGGAGCAAGGATGAGAAGGCCGAGGATGCGGTAGGGTCGCATTGAGTTACAAATTAGGCATTAGTGATCCGTCGAAGTTACAAACTATTCACAGGGTCAGCGCGGCATCTCTTTCGAACCTTCGATGGTGAAGGTAGAGGTCACGCCGTTGGTGGTTTCAGTAGGTTGAGCGCTGCCGATGGCGATCTTGTAGCTGCCCGGAGTGACGGCACGAACGCCTTTGTCATCGACCTGCGAGAGCGTGCGCGGATCAAGCGTAAAGGTGACATGCTTCGTTTCGCCGGGTGCCAGGCTGACGCGGGTGAAGCCATCGAGCGCTAGTTTTGGCGAGACGTCGGTGCTCGGCGGCACGAGATAGAGCTCCGCCACCTCTTCGCCGGCGCGCTTACCCGTATTTTTGACATCGGCCTCAACAGTAAGGCTATCGCCTGCATGTAACGCCGACGTGGAGAGCTTCACATTGGAGTACGCAAACGTCGTGTAACTCAATCCGTAGCCGAATCCGTAGAGGGGCTTGCCATCGAAGTACCGATAAGTTCGGTGAGCCATCGAGTAGTCTTCGAAGGGCGGCAGTTGATCGAGACCGGTGTAGAAGGTGACGGGCAACCGGCCTGCGGGATTATTGGCCCCGCTAAGAGTCTCGGCGATGGCTTGAGCGCCACCGTCGCCGGGGTACCAGGCTTCAAGAATCGCGTCGGCATTCTGTTGCGCCCAGTTGACCGCAAGAGCCGAGCCATTCATAAGCACGACGACCAGCGGTTTGCCGGTAGCCTTCGCTGCTTCAAGAAGCTGCTGCTGTGCTGCGGGGAGCGTGATGTCGGTACGATCGCCACCAGAGAAGCCAGGGATGTGCACAGGCATCTCCTCACCCTCAAGATTCGGTGACAGCCCGACAAAGGCCACCACGACATCAGACTTCTTGACCGCCTCCACGGCCTGCGCGCGCAAAGGTTCAACGGGCGCAGTCCATTGGAGCGAGAGGCCCGCACCGAACAATCGCGCACGGTGCGCATAGGTCACTTCGAAGGCATGCGGGTTCGTGTCTTCGAAGTGAATCTTCACCGCGGTGGTCGTCGATCCATGCTGAGCCTTGTCCTCGCTGATCTGAAACGCGAGCAGGTCCTTGCCGTCGAAGTGCACCGTGTAATGCTCGGAGTTATTGCAGGGGTAACAGTGCGCGAGGATTCCGGTGACCTCATAATCTCCGGGCGCGGGCGCCTGAAGGGTTCCAGTCCAGCGAACCGAGAAGGCTTTAGCGTCCAGCTTGGCAGGATCAGGCGAGGTGGAGTTCCAATCGAAGTCAATCTGTTTATCGACGCGGGTGAAGGCGGGTGGGCCGGTGAGCGAGTCGTTGTTGAAGTACTCGGCCTTCAAGCCTTCTTCGCTGGATCCGGCTGCTGCGCGAAACTGCGTGCGAGGGATGACAATGGGCGCGTTCTCAGCATACGGCGAGCCTTGCGCGTAGAGAACTTTGGAGGAAGAGAACTGCTTCACGATACCGTCGATCGGGAGCATCGGATTCTTCGGGACAGCGTTGTAGTTGCCTTCAAGCGCAGAGAGTTCGGCCGCGTTCGGGCCAATGACGGCGATGGTTTTGTACTTCGCAGCAGAGAGCGGCAGGATGTCGTTGCTGTTCTTGAGCAGCACCATCGACTCGCGCGCGGTCTTCAAAGCGAGCGCCGCGTGTGCGGGCGAGTTCACTTCAGAGAACGGTACCTTAGACCAGAGCATCTTCTCGGGCGGATCGAAGAGGCCGAGCTTGAAGCGCGCCAGATAGAGGCGCTTCAGCGAGACGTCAAGCTGGGCTTCGGTGATGAGGCCCTTCTTTACGGCGTCGGTCAGGGCGAGATAAGTCTTGCCGCAATTGGTGTCAGTTCCGGCTTCGATGCCGGCGACAGCGGCGGAGTCTTTGTCGGGTGAGGTGTGATGAGCTTTCGCTTCGAAGAAGTCATCGACGGCGCCGCAGTCGGAGGTAACGAAGCCCTGGAAGTTCCAGTCGCCCCGAAGGATGGTCTGCAAAAGCATCTTGTTCGCGCAGGCGGGGTAGTTATCCACGGCGTTGTAGGCGCACATGATGGAGTAGGCCTTCGCTTCGGTTATGGTGGCGCGAAAAGCAGGCAGATAGGTGTCCCAGAGGTCGTGTGAAGTCGGGTCGATGTTCGCGGAGTGCCGCGTAGATTCGGGCCCGCTGTGGACGGCGTAGTGCTTTGGCGTGGCGATAGTGCGGAAGTAATTGGGATCGTCACCCTGCAGGCCTTTTACGAACGCTACGCCGAGCCGCGCTGTGAGGAACGGGTCTTCTCCGTAGGTCTCCTGCCCGCGGCCCCAGCGCGGATCGCGGAAGATGTTGATGTTCGGCGACCAGATGGTCAGGCCGTAATAGATGGAGTGGACATCGTGCCGGACCGCCTCGTTGTATTTGGCGCGGGCCTCAGTCGAGATGACGGTGGAGATCTGATTGATCAGCGGCGCGTCCCAGGTAGCGGCCATGCCGATGGCCTGCGGGAACATCGTCGCGTAACCGGATCGGGCGATGCCATGAAGGCCCTCGCTCCAGTAATCGTAAGCGGGAACGCCGAGACGAGGGATAGCCGGAGTGGTGTTGATGAGCTGCGCGACCTTCTCGTCGAGAGTCATGCGGGAGACAAGGTCGTCGACCCTCTGCTGAGTCGGGAGCGAGGAATCAAGGTACGGAGCAGGCTTGGCCGTTTGCGCCAGGGCGGCGGAGGAGACGAGAGCAGAGGCGAGCAGGAGAGCAGCAAATCGTCGAAACTGCATGGTGGGGAAGTCCTCCGGGAATGGCTAATTTGGCTGAAAATACGATGTTTACAGGTTGCGTCGCGCTGGATGCGCAGAAAGTCCCTATTTTGTACGCGACGCGAACTTTATCGGATTCAGAACAGCAGTGTCAAGACGTTTGGTTCGTCCGGTGACGCTATTTGCGGGCAGGCGCTTTACGTCGGCTGCGCTTGCCCGATGGAGCGAGGTGCGTGGAGGTATGGTAGCCGGAGTGACGCTGCAGAACGACAGCGGCGGCGCCACGAAGACGGGAGAGCTCCCCGTCCTTCGTAATGCCAAGCTCAGGCGGGTCTCCCGCCAGCATCGTGTCAGCCATCTCTTTCTGAATGATCGGGCCGAAGCGCGCCCATGAGGTGGTCAGGTCGCCGGTGATGAGGACGATCTCGGGAGCCAGCGCCGCAGTGACAAGGCGGAGGCCTCGGCCAAGGTAGGTGGCCTGCTTGGTGATGGCGGCCACTGCGCTGGCATCGCCTTCTTCAGCGAGGCGGAGCAGATCGTGGATGTTGTGGATCCGGTTCTTGGGGTTGAGTTCGCTGTAGTAGCGCAGCGCGGCGGTGGAGGAAGCGAAGACCTCCCAGCAGCCGCGTTGCCCGCAGCCACAGATAGGGCCCGTGGGATCGATGGGGCTGTGACCGAACTCGCCGGCAAGGCCGCTGCGACTGGTGATGATCTGCCCGTTGGCGAGGATCGCCCCCCCGATGCCTTCGGAGACCGTGATAAGGACGGCGTTCCGGATGCCGTCGAGCCGGCCGGACCAGAGCTCGGCGAGCAGGCAGGCATTGGCGGCGTTGGCGAGCTCGACCTGCAAGCGCATCTGCTGCTCAATCGCCCCCTTGATGTCGTAGTCGGACCACTTGAGGTTCGGGGCGAGGATGAGGTGCTGGGTCTCCGGGTCGACCCGGCCGGGCATACTGACGCCGATGCCTTCGAAGGAGCGGTCGCTGTGTGCGGTGCGCATGGCCTGCATGCACTGCACTATCTTGACGACCGACCGAGCGGCGTCGGAGACGAGTGGAACGGCTTCGCGGGCGAGGAATCGGCCGTTGAGGTCGACCAGCGCGACGATAGCCTGGTGCGGGCGCAGGTCGGCGACCAGAATGACCATGGCGTCGTTGAGCGAGAGCAGGGTGGAGGGACGGCCTCGCGGCCTGCGGGCAACGGCGCCCTCCGAGACCCACTTCTCACTGATGAGCTGCTCGACGATGGCCGAGATAGTGCTGGGCTGCAGGCCGGAGGAGCGGGCGAGATCGGCCCGAGCTACGGGCTGTTTGGAGCGGATGATCTCGAGGACGATATCGCGGTTAATATCGCGTGCGTTCTCGCTCGAGGCCAGTTCAACGTAAGCAAGGTCGATTCGCTTGATGCCGCGTGCGCCATTCTTCGCGTGCCGATTGAACTTCATGGCTACTGGTTCACCCCACTGGCGAGGAAACCGCCGTCGACTGCGATGATCTGTCCGGTTGTAAAGGCGCTCTCGTCGGAGGCAAGGAAGACGGCCGCGCCCACAACCTCCTCCACAGTACCAAAGCGGCCCACGGGAGTTCTAAGGATAAGTTCTTTCCCACGTGGCGAATCGAGAAGGTCGCGGTTAAGGTCGGTGGGGAAGATACCGGGCGCGATGGCATTGACGCAGACGCCGGAGGCAGACCACTCGACCGCGAGAGAACGGGTGAGAGCGCCGACGGCCGCCTTGCTGGCTCCGTAAGCTGCGACCTCGTGAAAGGCGACGAAGGTAGCGAGCGAGGCGATGTTGATGATCCTGCCCTTGCCCTGGTCGAGCATGGTCTTGCCGAAGATCTGGCAGGCGCGCAGCGTGCCGTTGAGGTTCACGTTCATGATGTTCCGCCACAACTCCTCGGAGCACTCGAGCGTGGGAACGCGCTTGGTAATGCCGGCGGAGTTAACCAGGATGTCGATGTGACCGAAGGAGGAGAGCACGGCGTCGTGGAGGTGTTCGAGAGAGGCGCGGTCGACAACGTCGGAGGGGATGCGCAGGGTCTTACGGCCGAACGCCTCGATCTCTGAGCCCACCGCTTCGACCGATTGCTTCGAACGCGAGGAAGCCACGACGTCGGCGCCTTGTGAGGCAAGGCCCAGCGCGATGGCCTTTCCGATGCCGGAGGTTCCACCGACAACTACGGCGCATTTCCCCGCAAGATTAAACATGGGCCGATGGCCTTCCGTACCATTTTTCTGGTTCCTGTTGAGCCATTAGGAGTTTTACACCAATAAAATCGCGGTGTCACGGATTTGGTCGGGATTATGCCGGGCCAGCCAAGAGAAGCGCTTCCGCTATTCCGTTTATTTTCATTACCTTGGTTTAGCAGAAGAGCCTCGAGGCTTGGCGGTGGCTGTTGCGCTAGACTTCGAAAGCCCAATCGCAACGAAGACCATTTTATTCAGAACCAAAAGAAACGAAAGCTTTGCAAGGACGAATGACCACCGTACCCCAGACTCGTTGCAGAAGGGTGGCTTGGGAATGGTCTCTTGTACGCTAGCCGCTGGCTATCCCTTGATCCATGAACCGTTGATGAAGCGCCATGTTTTGGAGTTCTGGATGGTGTCTTTCAGGATGGCAGGAAGTCGCTCCGGACGTACGGCATCGTAGCAGTCGAGTTTCGCGAACCGATGAATGGAGGCGGGAATTCCGACCGAAGTCGTGCCGGGGTGCGACGTGGCAGGATAAGGACCGCCATGATTCATCGCCGGACTCACAGCGACGCCGGTGGGCATCTTGTCATTGAGCAACCGCCCAACCTTCTCTCGAAGCAACGGCTCGATCTTGTTGTAAAGCTCATCGTCCGCTCCGGATTTCGCAGAGTAGATCGTGCCCGTGAGGTTGCCTTCCAGAAGCCGCAGGATGGCCTCGAGCTCTTTCTCCGAACCGACGGTGACGACGAGAGTCGCATTCCCGAAGACCTCGCGCTGGAGGTCTTTGGGCGCGGCGAGGAATTGTCGAGCAGTAGTCCGAAGCAGCGTATTCGCGTATCGATAGCCTTCCCCCGGAGCATTGTCCCCGCCCGTAACGAGTTGTGCTCCCGCGTTTCGCAGCGCAGTAACTCCGCCTGCGAGCTGCGCCCGCCCGCTCGATGACAGCAGTGGCTGCGTGGGCCGCTCATTGAAGGACTTCGCAATTTGAGCGAGAAACGATTCCGCCTGGGCCTTAGTCTCGGGTGTTTCGAAGACAAGCAGCAGATTCGGGCTTGTACAGAACTGTCCCGAACCCGCGAGGACACTGTCAACAAGTTCCTGTGCAATCGCCTCCGGCCGTTCAGCCAGCGCGTTCGGCAGAAAGATAACCGGGTTGATGCTCGACATCTCAAGGTAGATCGGCTTCCCGGCCTCTTCGGCGGCGCGTTTTAGATTGAGCCCGGCATTGCGGCTTCCGGTGAAAGCCACAGCGCCGACACGCGGATCACCAACAAGCTTCAAACCATTCTCATTGCTGACGTTGTAAATAAGCTGAACCGTAGCCGGGGGAAGGCCCGTCGATTCGACCGCCTTAAAAGCCTGTTCCGCAAGAAGCCTCGTCGTATTGGGATGAAGCGGATGAGCCTTGGCGATCACCGGATTACCGGCAGCAATCGCAGCAGCAAAATCTCCTCCGCTGATCCCATTGAACGCGAAGGGAAAATTGTTCGGCCCAAAAATAACAACGGGTCCGATAGGCGAATAGCAGGAGCGAATATTCTTCTCAAGATCGAGCGTCGCATTACGCCATGACTCCTCACGCGCAGCCGCAGCCGCCTGACGAAGCTGGTTCGTCGTACGTGGAAGCTCGACATCCTTCAGCCGCGGCGCAACCGGCAGCCCAGTCTCTTCCGCTGCTGCAGCGACGATCCCCCCCGCCGCAGCCTCGATATTCGCCGCATAAGCCTCAAGAAACGTAGCAATCTTTTCCGGCGAGACAATGCGAAGCTCCGCCGAGGCTTTCGAAGCAGCGTTGAGAGCCGCATCGCAGTCCGACCAGCGGCTGATCGGGAAAGCCAGCGGCAGCGGCTCGCCCTTCGCAGGATTCTCCGCATGAAAAGTTCCCTCTGCATCAGCATCGCGCCATCTGCCGTCGATCAATACCTGAGCCACATCCATTGCCATCTCCATTTTTCTGTTGCGTTACTCGACCGTGTTTTCAAGCGTCCCAATACCTTCGATGCTGATTCGAACGACGTCCTCGCTATGTAGCGCGAAAGAATCCGGTGGGACGACGCCGGTTCCCGTCAGCAGAAAACATCCATGCGCAAAGGTCTGATCGCGAAACAGGTACTCGACCAGCATCACCGGATCGCGCTTCAATTCGGTTAAGGTAGTAGTCCCCGAAAACACCGTCTTATCCGATCTTAGAATCTCCAGCTCGATCTGTGTGCTCGCAGCAAGGGGCGTGTTGCGAACAAGAATACCCGGGCCAATCGCGCAGCTTCTGTCGTAGACCTTAGCCTGCGGCAGATAGAGCGGGTTCGCGCCTTCAATGTCGCGCGCGCTGATGTCATTGCCGATGGTGTACCCGACGATCTGCCCGCGCGGATTAATCACCAGCGTCAGTTCGGGTTCAGGCACAGACCACGCGGCATCCTTACGAATCCTCACCGTACTATCCGGCCCGGCAACTTTGTGTCCAAGCGCTTTGAAAAAAAGCTCAGGCCGCTCAGCCGAGTACACGCGATCGTAAAAATCTCCACCGCCTGCATCCTTTGACTCAGCAATGCGCGCCCGTCGGCTGCAGTAATAAGTAACACCAGCAGCCCACACCTCCTGGTTGCCGACAGGCGCAAGCAGGGGCTCATGCAACAGATGATCCGCCGGCGCATGGTGATGGATGGCGCGCACAAGATGCGCATGAAGATCGGCATGCGCAAGCAGCGCATCGATCGAGTTCTCGCGCATAGGATACGCATGATCTTCGTGATGGACGAAGAGAGCTTCTTTGGTTCGATAAAGGATCAAGGCTCAGACCTTTCCTGAAGAAATGGATGTTGCGGGAGCTGTCGCGGATTCGAGCCGCGCTGTGATGGATTCAACATCATAGACGCATCCTGCCCAGATGCCGCCGCTGGCCTGGACCAGAGCAGCCCACAGGCGCGTGTCGTCGGGCAGGTCGGGATGTGGCGCAAGATCCTGACGCGGTCCTCTCTCATCAAGAAATTGGATCGCAACCTCGGGACTCATCGTCCCATTCAACGTGCCGACAAAGTCGATCGTGCCCGTAAGATTCTTTCGGTCGATGACAATCTCAATCTGATCGCCGTCAAGAAGCTTTCCGAGCGCACCGCCCGCGAGCGCCTCCGGCGAGATATGCCCGATGCAAGCTCCAGTAGAGACGCCGCTGAAGCGCGCATCCGTAAGAACCGCGACATGTTTGCCGAAGGGCAGCGCCTTCAAAGCAGAAGTAATCTGATAAATCTCCTGCATGCCCGCGCCGAGCGGCCCGCAGCACGTCAGAACCATAACGTCATTCTCCTTGATCGCGCCGGTCTTGATTGCATGGATCGCAGCGGCCTCCGTGGTGAAGACCTTCGCAGGGCCGAGATGGCGATAGCGCTGGTTCGAGTCGATGAGGCTCGGATCGATAGCGGTGCTCTTGATAACAGATCCCTCCGGAGCAAGGTTCCCGCTGGGAAAGCAAACCGTCGAAGTGAGCCCGCGCGAACGTGCGCGATCCGGCGACATGATGACATTGTCAGGATCGATGCCGTCCTGCTCCTGGAGATTCTTGCGAAGAGCATGGCGGCGCTCGCTCTGCTCCCACCAATCAAGATTCACGCCCAGGGTCTCGCCCGTGACAGTCATTACGCCTGTGTCGAGCAAGCCCGCGCGCCGCAAATGCAGCATCACCTCGGGTGTTCCGCCCGCGAGAAAAACCTGCACCGTGGCGTAGTTTTCCGGCCCGTTCGGTAGGGCGTCGACGATCCGCGAAACCTGGCGATTGATGCGCGCCCAGTCTGCTGCAGTTGGGCGCCGAAGCTTCGCAGCATGCGCGATGGCGGGGACGTGCAGAAGCAGGTTGGTCGATCCACCGAATGCCGCGTGGACGACCATCGCATTTTGGATGGAGGCGTCGGTGAGAATATCGCGCGTGCCAACGTGGAGTTCGCGCAGGCGAAGAATGGCGCGAGCGGAGCGGCTTGCGGCGTCGAGCCAGATGGGCTGACCCGACGGCAGCAAGCGCCGAATGCGGCAGCGCAAGCCCGAGCGCTTCGGCGATCACCTGCGAGGTCGCGGCGGTGCCAAGGAACTGGCAGCCCCCACCCGGCGAGGCACACGCACGGCAGCCAAGCTCGGCAGCCTCTTCGAGCGAAATCTGATGCTGGGCATAACGCGCGCCGATGGTCTGAATCTTTCCGGCATCCTCGCCGTTCTCAGGAAGCAGCGTAACCCCACCAGGAATCAGAACACTCGGCAGCGGCCCCGAAGCCGCGAGCGCCATCATCATCGCAGGTAGTCCCTTGTCGCAGGTAGCGACACCGAGCACTCCCGCGCGCGTAGGCAGCGAGCGCATCAGTCGGCGAAGAACAATCGCAGCGTCGTTGCGGTAAGGCAGCGAATCAAGCATTCCCGCGGTGCCCTGCGTGCGGCCGTCGCATGGATCGGTGACGGCTCCGGCGAAGGGCACAGCGCTGCAGCGCCTTCAATTCGCGCGCAGCTTCAGCGACAAGCGCGCCAACTTCCCAGTGTCCGGTGTGGAATCCAAGCGCAATCGGAGTCCCGTCAGGCGCGCGAACACCGCCATGCGTGCTCAGAATCAAAACTTCTGGGCCAAGCAGGCGCGAAGGGTCCCACCCCATCCCCGCATTTTGCGTAAGACCGAAGAGATTGCCGGAGGGTTGGTTGAGAAGCATCTCGGGCGTGATCGGAAGAAATCCGGCGGGGCCCGGAGCGTGCGTCGCAACTGCGCCAAGTTCGAACCCCGCGGTTTCAAGAACGGATTTGAGGGAGATTTCCGGAATAATAGTGCTCCTGATCTAAGAGGCTACTAAACACAAGAAAGAAAGTGTCATCCTGAGCGAAGCGCAGCGTAGTCGAAGGACCTGCATTTCACCGCTAAGGCCCGGAATAAGGTTCAATCACCTTACCCGAATCTTCACTCAGATCAATCCACGTCGGATTCTCTCGCCGAATCAAAGCGATCTTCGTTGCCCGGGTCCATCCCTTGATCTGTTTTCTCGAGCAATAGCGTCTTCGACATACGGAAAGCGTTCAAACCAGACAAGACGATTGCACTTGTACTCTTTCGAATACCCTTCAAATCTTCCCTCGCGATGCTGAACGACACGCACGAACAAGTCGCCAGTCATCCCGACATAAAAATTCAAACTTCTACTGGCAACAATATAAGCGTAGTAAATCCGATCACTCATGAATCCGTCCCCTGGAAACAGCCCCGTCATCTTCCGGAGGAAGCGTAGCGAGCGTGTCATTCGAAGGACCGCGCAGACAGAGGATGATCGCTCCTGCAGCGATCAACGAAATAGCCATCAAAAGAAAACTGGCGCGCGAATTCCCCGTTCGGGCCTGCAACAGACCAACAAACCACGCTCCGATAAAAGAACCCAGCGCGCCGCAGCTGTTGACGAGCGCAGTGACCTCGCCGGAGACATTTTTCGGCAGCATCTCCGGCATGATCGCAAAGAACGGACCATAAGGTGCGTACATACAAGCGCCCGCAAGGATGAGAAAGCCATAGGCCGACCAGAAGCTGGTGGAGACCGTGAGATACGAGCCGAACAGAGCGATGCCCGACAGAATAAGAAACGGCCACACGAAACGTCGCCGGCGAAAGCTGCGGTCTGAATAGTGCGCGACGATCAGCATCAGAATGATCGCAAAAAGATAAGGTATACCGCTCAGCAATCCGACAATCTCGATCCCGTGGGAAGCTCCGCTTTGGATAATGGTCGGAAGCCACAGGACGAATCCGTAGACGCCCACGCTCCAGCAAAAATATTGGAGGCAGAGAAGAATCACATTAGGGTTGCGCAAGGCTGCCTTGAAATCGGCGACCTGCGGGAGCAGCCACTGCTCGCGCTCGAGTTGCTGGTTGAGTTGTGCGCTGGCTTCAGCACTCATCCATCTCGCTTCCTGCGGCCGGTCGCGCACGAAGTAAAACCAGCCCAACGCCCACAGGACCGAGGGAAGACCTTCAAACACGAAAGTCATCTGCCAGCCAAAGCTGCGAATGAGGTAGCCAGTCGCGGCTGACATCCAGAGTACGGTGACCGGATTCCCCAGCAGCAACAGCGTGTTGGTGCGCGACCGTTCAGCGCGGGTGAACCAGTTGGTAAGCAGGATCAGCATCGCCGGGAAAATGAAGCTCTCCGCGACTCCGAGCAACGTGCGGTCGAGCGCCAGGAGCCAGAAGTTGCGGATGACCCCGGTAAGCGAAGCGAGGACTCCCCAGGTGATGAGTGCGATAAAGATCAGTGTGCGAGTGCTGCTGCGGCGGGCGTAAGCCGCACCGGGAACCTGAAAGAGGAAGTAACCGAAGAAAAAGAGTGCGCCCAGCAGAGCCGAGCGAGAGTTGCTGATGTGCAGTGTCTGAGCAAGTCCCGCGGCCGCGCCGAACCCATAGTTGGCACGGTCGACGTACGCCAGGCTGTAAGTGAGAAAGACAGCGGGCAGAATGATAAGCCATCGTTTGCGCATATCGGACTGCACACGAGTCACCTGCTCTGGTGCATCATTGACAGAACTCGGCGGGATGGTTTTCATCGTCAGTGAATCCTAAGTGCCGTACCGGAGAGAATCCATGCGCTACGTGAAGATGCTACAGGGTTGTTTGCTGACAGGTGTACTCATCCAGAGTCTTTCAGTAGTGGACGCTGGCGCGGCCGCCGCGGCTGACGTAACCTCGACTCCTGTGAAAGTCGATCGAATGGACGCCGGTTTGGATGCGATCGTTCCCGCAGATGCAGTCGTAGAGCGGGTTGCAACCGGATTCACCTGGGTCGAAGGACCGGTATGGATTCCCGCGGGCTATCTGCTGTTTGCGGAGATCACAAGCAACAGCATTCGCAAACTGACGCCGGACGGCTCGGTGAGCATCTTCCTGCAACCCAGCGGATACAAAGGCTCCGCGCCCTACGGTGGCAAAGAGCCAGGTTCGAACGGCATGACTCTCGATGCAAAGGGCCGTCTCACAGTCGCGGGCCACGCGCAGCGCGACGTATACAGGTTCGAATCGCTCGACCCGAAGGCACAAGTAACCGTGCTCGCAGACTCGTACCAAGGCAAAAAGCTGAACAGCCCAAACGATCTTGTGTACGCCAGGGACGGTTCGCTTTACTTCACCGATCCGCCGTACGGCCTGCCAACGCAGGGTGACGACGATCCCATCAAAGAACTCCAGATGAATGGCGTCTACAGGATTCCGCAGGCTTCCCAGCAAAAACCGGGTGCGGCCCCTGCGCGGGATCAACTGCAACTGGTCTCCAAAGACCTGCCAAGACCCAACGGATTAGCTTTCTCGCCCGATCAGAAATACCTCTACGTCGACAACTCCGGTCCGCAAAAGATCTGGATGCGGTATCAGGTGGAGAACGACGGTTCGCTGACTAACGGGAAAGTCTTCTACGACGCATCCTCCGACAAGCGCCCCGGTGGTCCTGACGGCATGAAGGTTGATAGCCTCGGCAATGTCTACAGCACAGGCCCGGGCGGTATCTGGGTCTTTACTCCGGAAGGCAAACCACTCGGCGTAATCCTGATGCCGGAGCGAACAGCCAACCTGAACTGGGCCGGACCCGATCGCAAGACCCTCTACATCACGGCGACCAGCAGCATCTATCGAATCAAGCTCAAGGTGCCGGGAATTTGATGGAGCCATCGAAATAAAGAAAACCGGCGTTGAAAATCGCTGGCTGAAAATAAATCTAAAGAAAGTGGCATTTTTTCAGCTCCGGAAAAGCGCCATCCCGGAACCACGTCTCCACCATAACTTCACCATAAAAAAACCATCCAAAAACCACGTTCTGCGCACCGTTTTCCGCAAAACCCCCTTGAAAAAGAGGGATCCACCGCAGTAGAAAAAAACGCCAAAAATCAACTCTCGATGTAGGGGTACCGCTGCGGCCTGGAGAGCATGGAATTGGCCTCGTCGTCGTTCTTGAAGCGCTCCTTCACAGGATCCCAATAGAGGTGCCGCGGCAATTTCATCGCAATGTGATGAAGCAGGCAAGTCGAACAGGCGCGATGACCAATTTCGACCGGCGCAGTAGGCGGCTTGCGCGTATGAATGCACTCAAGCCAGTTGGCGTGCTGCTCGGCAGCGGTGTAGAGGTGAATCTCGTCCGGGCCAATCACGGAGTCGAGAATCTTCGGATCGCTCGCGATGAGCGGCTCGATCTTCACGGGCTGGCGCGCCGTTTGTGGTGGGTGTAGTCATCTCGTCGCGCGTGACGAAGATCCAGCCCTTGGTGCCGTTGCACTTGATGCCGTTCGGGAAGTCGCCGGAGATGTCCATGGTGACGCCGTTGGCGTAGCGGGCGTACGTCTTGAACTTGCCATGCACGTCCCACAGGCCGTGCGTCGGGAAATTCGGCGGTGCCCCAGATCTCGACGGGACCGGTGTACTCGGTGTTCATGCCCCAGTGCGCGGTATCGACGTGGTGCGCGCCCCAGCCGGTGATCATGCCGGCGCCGAACTGCTCGCAGCGCAGCCAGCCGGGACGGTCGAATCGCCTTGGTGGGATGACGCGATCGCCGGTGTAGTAGACGTCCGGCGTTGAGCCGAGCCACGCATCGTAGTTGAAGCCCGTGGGGACGGGCATCGGCGTGGGGTCGCCGCCCGGAGGGATCGCCGGGCAGACCGATCTCGACGTGCTGGACTTCGCCGATGCGGCCGTTGCGCACGAGCTCGCACGCGCGGTGAAACTGCTTCCACGAGCGCTGCTGGCTGCCGATCTGGAGGATGCGGCCGGTGGCCTGGACGGCGTCGCGAGAGGTGCGGCCTTCGGCGATGGTCAGCGACGCGGGCTTCTGGAGGTAGACGTCTTTGCCGGCGCGGACGGCATCGGCGCCGACGACGCGCGTGCTGGTGGTCCGGCGTGGAGATGACGACGGCGTCGATGTCCTTGTTGGCGAGCAGCTCGTGGTAATTGGCATAGCCGGTGATGCCGTCGTAGGGCTTGCCGTTCTTCTTTGTGTAGAAGTCGTTGACGAACTGCTTGCCTTCCGCGACGCGGTCGGTGGAGAGTCGCAGACGGCGACGATGCGGGCGGTGTCGACCTTGAGGATGGCGGGCATGTCGTGGCCGCGCGAGATGCGGCCGACGCCGATGGCGCCGACGTTGATCCGATTGCTGGGCGCGTATTGGCCGAACACGCGACGAGGGAACGATGGTGGGAAAACCGTGCAACTGCTGCGGCTCCTGCTGCGGTCTTGAGAAACCTGCGCCGAGAGATTTGGGTGCTGCGGTTGCTTCATGGGCTTCGCCTCAGCTTTCGAGGTGTATGAGTTTTGCGTTCTTCTGCGCTTTGATGACGAGCTCGGCGGCGAGCAGGCACTGGGTCTGATCCTGCGCGATGTGCGTGCGGTTGACGATGTCGGCGACGAACTGCGGGCCGAAGGGCAGGTCGAGATTGTTGCAGTCGATGTAGCGCGACTGCTTCTGGTCGACGATGAAGAGGTTGTTGCCCTGTTTGCCGACGGCGACGTTGGTGTACTTGCGAACCTCGATGTAGCCCTCGGTGCCGAGGATGAAGAGGCGTCCGTCGCCCCAGGTGCCGAGGCCGTCGGGAGTGAACCAGTCGAGGCGGACGTAGCCGAAGCCGCGATTGCCGCGAAGCACCATGTCGCCGAAGTCCTGGAAGTGGGGTGGTTGGGATGACGTGACGTTGGCGATCTGCGACTCGACGACCTCGGCCTCGGTGGAGCCCGTGTAGTAGAGGAACTGATCGACCTGGTGCGAGCCGATGTCGCAGAGGATGCCGCCGTACTGCACGGGGTTCCAGAACCAGTCGGGGCGGCCGCCTGAACCGCCGGCGTCGCCGCCGTGGCCTTGAATGATCTGGTGCGGCGCGATGTTGATGGTCTGGATGACGCGGCCGATGGCGCCCTGCCTGGACGAGCTCGCCGGCCTTGACGGCGGCCTTCACTTCGAGCCGCTCGCTGTACATGATGGCGTAGATTTTTTTCGTTTCGGCGATGGTCTTGCGAATGGCGGCGAGCTGTTCGAGCGTGGTGACGCCGGGCTTGTCGCTGAGGAAGTCCTTGCCGTGCTTCATGACGCGAATGCCGATAGCCGCGCGCTCATTGGCGATCTGTGAAGCTGAGAACAAGCTGAGTGGAGGGATCGTTGATGATCTCGTCCTGGGTGGCGACGATTTTGACGTCGGGAAAGCGCTTCTTGAACGCAGCGAGTTTGTCTTCCTCGCCTCCCCAGGCGGAGACGAGGGTTCCGCCGCCGCGCTGGACAGCGCCGATCATGCCGTAGATGTGGTCGTGGCTCATGCCGCAGACGGCGAACTTGATGGGGTATTTAGGTTTGGCGGCGGAGTCCTGACCGGGCGCGGCGACTTCGTGAATGATCGGGGCTTTGGGTGATGCCAAGCCGAAGGCTGCCTCGGGGAGTGCGGCTAACATTCCGGTTGAGCTCATGGATTTGAGGAATAAACGCCGGTTGAGGCCATCTTTCTGCATGGAGGAGGGCTCCCTGAAACGATTTGTTTTGCTTGCGAACTATGTTGCTCAACAATCTAGTCAATGGCGGTGACAATTGGCAAATGCAGCTGGTTAGATGATTGACTTATGGCTCGCCGGACAGGGAGAAGGCGGCCCAGAAGAGAGGATTTTCCGGGAGTTTAATCTTTCCCTGTGGAGTGTTGACCACGACTTTGCCGTGGCGCAGGTCGGAGATGAGCGAGAGTTGGGCGTTGCGGAGGGCTGCGCTGCGCGATTTTCCGCTGGTCATCTGCTGGTAAAAGCGTGGCAAAAGTATGGCTGTGGGCTGGTCGGCGACGTCCCAGAGCGTGGCGAGGACGGAGGCGGTTCCGGAGTAGAAGAAGGCACGGCTCAGGCCGGCTACTCCGTCGCCGGAGATTTTTCCGAGGCCGGTGCGGCAGGCGCTGAGGACGACGAGAGTGGTGTGGAGCTTGAGATTGTAGACATCCGCGGTGGTGAGTTCGCCTCCGTCCTGGTCGCGATTGAGGGCGAGGAAGGAGGCGAAAGGGTCTGCGTCGCTGACTACGGCGTGAGTGGCGAAGTGAAGAACGGTGGCTTCGGGTAACGCGGCGATGAGTTGGCTGATGCCGGCATTATTGCGGTCGAGCAGCGTGACCTCTGTCGGGGGAAGGAGTGCGGAGACCGTTTTGATTTCAGCCTCGGTGCCGGGGAGTGGAGGGAGGCGGAGACCATTGCGCAGCGCGGGAAGGTGAGCCGGGTTGGCGATGAAGACGTACTGGGGCGGGTGCTCGCTGGCTGCACGATCGTTTTGCGCGGTGTAACGCAGCAGGCCTACCGCTGGGCTGGTGTGGATGGCGTACTGCTCGATGAGGTAATGACCCTTGCGATCGATGAGGGCGGGAAAGGCAACCTGAAAGAGTGGGCCGTTGGGGATAATCGTGAGGAGGCTGCCGGGTTCGGCGGGCAGATGATCGGCGACGGGGAGGATGAGCAAATCGTAGAGTCGCCGCCAGACGAGGCGGTCTTCGGGTGTGAGGGCGAGGCGGTCGACGCCGCGGCCCGTGATGCTGGCTCCGCGCGATGTCTCGTTCTGGGATGGGCGGGTCTTTCGGACAAGGGCCTCAAGCTCTGTCGAATCGATGGTCTGGGCGACTTCGACGATAGGCAGGCCCGGGCGCAGAACCCAGGTGTAGAGCGTGTTGTCGACGATCCAATAGGAGAGGAGGGTGGAGTGAAGACGGTTCAGAGTGGAGAGAATTTCGCCGGGTTGAATGGGGTCGACGTGCGCTTCGCTCTTAAGGAGGGACTCACGCGTGCTGGCTGTGTTCTTGTTGAGAGCGACGGGTAGGAGGCCAGGCTGGGCAGCGGGTTTTGTTGCTGCAGCAGGGTGCGGGCTGCTGAGGAGATCGAGGAAGGCGCGTGCCCGGGCCTGCTCTGCGGTTTCGAGGGCTTCTTCTTTTCGATCCATCCGGGTGAGGATGGCTATGCTGGTGTCGAAGACGTCCATGTTGCGTTGAGCGTAACCCTGTTTGTAGGCATCTTCTGGTGCGAGGCCTGCGCGCACCTCTTCGAGGAGAGATTGGGATTGGTGAATGTCGGCCAGAGCGCCTTCGAATTCAGCGGGGTCGTTGGACTTAAGGCGGGCCTTGGCTCGCACGGCGTATCCAGAGGCCAGATCGTCTTTTTTCGCGGCCTTTTCGCAGGCGGTGATTGCCTGGGTCTCCTTGTCCTCTGCGTCACGAAAGCGGTCGACAGCGAGATAGGCTTCGGCCAACTGTGACGCGCGAATGCAAATTCCATTTGCGGTTGTCTGTAGGGAGACAGCACGTTCGAGCAGCGGGATAGCGAGGCTGGGTTTGCCCATCTGGTAGTAGGCATAGCCCAGATTTGCTTCGAGGAAATCGATGAAGGGCTGGGAGTGGATTTGATGAGCTACAGCGAGCGCCTGTTTGTAGTATTCCGTCGCCTTGGGGAAGTTGTGCATGGAGCCGTAGGCGACGCCGATGGCATTGATTGTCTGAGGAAGGTAGGTAAGCTCGTGCGATTGCATCTGCAGGCGCATGGCGAGGTAGTAGTGAGGGAGCGCGGCTTCGGGGCGTCCCTGCAGCCTTTCGACGCGGCCCATGCTCGTTTGAAGATACGAGCGATCGCTGAGGGCGCAGTGGCAGGCGGAGAATAATTTATCCGCAGCTTCGTAGTGTTCCATTGCGTTTGCGTATCGGCTGCGACGGTTCTCATCGTCTCCCCAGGCGTGGAGAATGACTGCCTGAGCGTAGGCGGAGGGAATTGCGGCGGCCTGGGTGAGAAGAGGCTCGTAAGCGGCGGCGGGCGGATTGTCAGAGCTTCTTTGCAGCTGTTGGAGGCGGGCAAGGATGGCGCTGACTGGATCGCCTAGTTCTTCGAGTTCGGTTGCGGCTGCGCCGAACTGAGAGGAGGCCTCTTTCAATTGACCATTCAGGGAGGCGAGGTAGGCCATTTGGTAATGGACGCGGGCGACTCCGAGACTCGAGTTTGCGGTTGTAAATGCTGTTTCGGCTTGATGAAACCAGGTTTTCGCTTCGGAGAGGTGATTGTTGAGCGCAATGGCTCCGAGGGCATAGGCGCTCAGGCCTTCGGCGCAGGAATTTTTCTTCTGCAGGGAAGACTTCAGGGTTTGGTGCAGCAACAGCTCTGCTTCTTTGGACTGGTGAATCTGGAAGTTGAGCTCGTAGGCGTGGCGAATGTTTGCGGCGAGATGCGCGTCGGCAAACGGGCCATCCATGACCGGCACGAGCGCAGTCAAATGGGGATTTCGTTCGATGCTGCAATCCCGAGTCTGCGCCCAGGTAGCAGACGGGCCCCAGAAAAAGACGAGCCCAAGGACAGCAGAGCAGAAGAGGTGCATATGTTGCGAGGGTCTTCCCGGGGTCGGCATATTTCTGAAGAAGGATACCAGTGTCGCGGCGGGAAGCTTCGGAATGTTTTTAGGCTACGGGGTGGGATTGACGCCGGATTTTGAGGAGAGAGAGCAGGCCTGTTGGGCGTAGGTTGAGTTGTTACGGCTGCAGAGAGACTGAAGGAGGCCAGGTGCGTCGGGAGAATGAGCCTGCACGGCTGCGGCGGCGTGATACCAGGAGGCTGCATCCTTTCGGCTGGGGGTGGCGAGGGCATCGGCCTGGGTGAGTGATGCGAGAGCTGCGGAGTTGTCTCCCGCGAGCAGTTGGCTTACGCCCAGGTAGAGGACGGGGATGTCACTCTTCGGAAAACGGGTTGCGAGATTGGCGAAACGTGTCGCGGCGAGGGCGTAGTCGTTGTTGTTGTAGGCGGAGAAGGCTGGCGCCAGTTCGCTTGCGTCGGGATCGGTGGTGGAGATGGCTCCGCGAAAGACAAGGCCAGGGCTGCCCGCCGGCGGAGGGGGAAGCCTGGTGATTTGCAGATGGAACTGAGCTGCAGGTTGAGAAGCAGAAGCGGCGATCTGCTGTGTTGGCTGCTGATGGTTTCTGCCGGTGTAGAGGAAGAAGGCGATGATCGCGAGTCCGGCGGCGATGGCAGAGACGATCGACCAATGCAATCGACCTGGCTCAGATCTCTGCCCGGGCACGGGGATGCTCCTGCGGATGCGATCCTTTGATGGCCTGGCTAAGGTTTTGCTCCTCGAGCGAAGAGAGATCTCTCAGAAGCATCTGGCAGAGTGCGCAAGTCGCGATGTGGGCGCCGATTCGCGCCTCGGCCTCAGCGGGCAGGACGGATTGCCCGTGGGCGTGAAGCATAGCGAGCGGGGGGCAAGCTGGAAGCGGCCCGATCTCGCTGACGAAGGTCTTTTCGTTTTGGTCGAAGTCAGACATCGGCGGAGACCTCACCTCGTGACTCGAATGGTATGCGTTTGGACCCGATCGTTTCTCTGAGGAGCTTGAGTGCGTATTGCAGATGTCCTTTGACCTGGAGCTCGTTCAATCCGGTCTGCGATGCGATCTCTTCGCGAGACATGCCGTGGACGAACCGGAGAGTGATGCAGACGCGGTGGATGGGCTTGAGATTGGGGCACTTCTCGAGAAGGGTTGGCAGAGGGAGCTCCGGTTCCTGCCATGGTTGTTCCGGCTCGGGGGTGAGAGCCCAACGATCTTCAAGATACCAACGGCGCCAGTGGTCGGCGGCCCGCCGCTTTGCGACCGTAAACAACCATGCCGGAAGCTGGTCCGGATCGATACGTTCCGAATTTTGATGCAACGCCAAAAAGACCTCGCTGGTGATCTCTTCGGCAATTTCGCGGCGACCCACGGCGCGCAGCGAGACGCGGAATACCGCGTTGGCGTGTTGCCGGTAGATCTCGTCGAACTTGCCTGTAGAAATCATCGGATGGCCTGGCAATATGGAACAAAATTCAGATGAGACAACTTATTTTGCCGCGAATACACCGCTTCCAAGCCTTTTCTTTGAAAGAGATTGCTGGAAATTTTGTGGTCAGCATGGCACGGGGGAACGGCTCCCCTCGATTCTTCCGAACGGGAGCTCCAAACAAATACGAGTCTAAGGGTTGAGGCAGGTCGAGTTACGTGCCTCCAGGTTCGAATGAAAGAAAACTGAAGGAAAGCAGACCGAAGGGTTGTCAGGGGCCGAGTCACGTTATGCAGCAGGTTAGCAGTTAAATCGATTTTGTCTATGCTGGTTGTTCGTTCTAATGCCTCCGTCATCGACGGAGGACCGAAATGTTACTGTGCCAAAAGGATGGCCCGCCGATTTGGCGGGCCATACTGTCTTAGGGTTGAAGTGAGATCTCAGTCCACCGACTCAGGCTTCGTTGGTTTCTTGCCTGCGTCGAGGTGATCCCAGTTGAGGATGGTGTTGAAGCCGAGGGCGAAGGTGCCCTGGGTCTGCCAACGCCAGAAGGGACGTAGCGCGAACATGACGACGTGTCCCTGGCCCAGCGGTTGATCGAGAGCCAAAGCGCGATTGGTGAGGGCCTGGCCACCGGCGAGTTCTCCGGAGAGGAGAATTTCGTCCGGCTTGGCTGGGAACTGGAGCACGACCCTTGGAGCTGCCGAGGCGTCTTCCACGATTCCGAATTGGCGCATGGCCTGCCGCATCGCCGCTGCGTCGCTGATCTGCGAAGGCAATCCTTTTGGCTCTGTGGTGTCGTCGTGTTCATACGGAGAGAGCGCTACCGGGGTCGCATTGGGAGTGATGTTCGCTCCAACGCCGGGAACCTCTGGTCCGCCGCGACCGCCTCCACCGAACCCGCCGCCACGAGCGTTGAGGACGGGGTCCTGGTTGAAGTAAACGGGCATCTGGTCGCCAGTGTAGCCGTACACGATCGGGCTCTTCTTGTCGGCGATGATGCCGCGCATCAGAGCGCCACGGGCGTACATGGTCCCGGGATGCTCGACGTTGACGCGAGTGGTGATGCCGTAGTCAGGCAGGATGGTGGTAGTTGAGCCCTCGGTGATGAGCGTGCCTCCGGCTTCAACGAACTTCACCAGTTCGGTGAGGCCTTCGATACCCATGCCGCCGCGAATGTCGGGGCTCGAGTCTTCGACGCCGAGGTTCGGGAGTTAGCTTGGTCTTCTCGTACGGGATCGCGTCGGGGCCGTTCTTGGGAATGCCGTTGACCTGCGAGACAGAGGTGCCGCCGACGCTGGGAAAGATGATGACATCGTATTTGGAACGAAGATTGCCGTCGCGAAGTTTTTGATCGGCGAAGTAGGTGTAAGGGATTTCGTAATGATCGAGCGCGGCACGTACCCACCCTTCATCCTGCGTACGCTGCCACGAGTGAACGTAGCCGATGCGCGGAATCGAGAGCGGATGGGTTTTCACGCTGGGCGCTGAAGTGGCGTAGGCGGTGAGACCGAGTTCCTGAATGGAAGCTCGCACCTTTGCGTCGGCTCCGTCACGGATGATGAAAGCGCCTGCCCGCAAATGGTGTCCGTCTAGATCGAAGTCGTCTTCGGCTGCTTCCATCTTGACTGCCAGGCGTTTCTGAAGCGGAAGGTGGCGAGCACGTTGTCGGTGGTGTTTTCGACGACGAGCGTGTCACCTGTTCCGTGGATGGTGCCGGGAATGGCGACATCTTTGGAGATCGCAGTCATGGACTGATCGAGCAGCGACTTGTCGGTGATCGTCTTCACCGTGACGTTGCGCATCAGCGGCATCGTCCACGCGGTGTCGTCGTAGGGGATGGGGTTAGCGGCGGGATAGTTCTGGAGGCTGAAGTACATGTCCACCAAAGTGCGATAAGGCTGGTCGGCGCGGATGATGTAGTCGCCGGCGGAGACCTTGAGGCTGCCAAACGTGGCATCTTTGTCAGCCACTGCAATCTCGACGCCCTGACGACGCAGGTCGTTGACCATCTCCGCTGTGTTCACCCGATGGAGTTGTTGCGCGGGAATCGTCCATCCATAGATGGGGCCGTCTTTGCCCTTCTGAACGGACCGCTTGTTCTTAAGCCAATAGTTTTCGAGGTAGAGATCCTTCTCCTTGGCAACCTTGTTGAGCGCTAGAAGGATCGCGGACTCCTGAATATTGGTGTTGTTGCGCGGCCCCCATTTGATTGTTGGCAACGGAGGATTGGGCCGGTACCACTCGCGGCTGGTTGTGGTTGCGGGCAGTTGAAGTTTTTCGGTGACGTCGGGTCCGTAGGATTGCACTTCGTAGAATCGGCCGAAGGAGTTGTGCGTCTCAGCAATCCAGAAGAGATAGTTCGGGACCCAGCCGTCGTAGAAACCATACGTCCATACGCCGGGAACTCCGCGCTTGGCCATCTCCATCACCTCGGTTTCGGCGAGCATCCACCACTCGTCGACGGCGATGGGATCGAGCGACGGGTTATAGGGGCCGGTTCCAGTGGAGACGTAGAGATAAGACTGGGCTTCGTGGAGGTCGTGGAGGATGGTGGGGTGCCACTCCAGGACTCCGTTCGTGATGTTCTGCGTGAGATGAAGATACTGGCCCATGCCGTCGCGGTTGTTGTCGTGCGCGACGTACTTGCCCCAATACATGAGCGGTGGCCGAGGCTTCTTCGTGTCCTTGCCGTAATAGTAGGTGTCGACTTCCTTGTCGCGGCCGTCGGTTTCAACTACAGGAGTGATGAAGACGATGGCGTTGTTGCGAATCTCCTGGATGAAAGGGGACTCTTCCACGATGAGGCGGTAGGCGAGCTCGACCAGCATCTGCGGGCCGCCGGTTTCGGGGGAGTGGATGCCGCTGGTGATCCAGTAGATTGGCTTGCTGGTGTGGATGATCTTCTGTGCCTGCTCCTCGGTCGTTTTGCGGGGGTCGGTGAGGGCAGCGAGATCGGCCTTATAGTGATCGAGATTCTTGATGGATTCTTCATTGCCGATCGCGAGGACGACCATGTCGCGTCCTTCTTCGGACTTTATCGGAAGCTTCCAGAACTTTGCGCGCGGGGAGTCTTTGGCGAGTTCTTCGTAGTAGCGGTTGATGTCGGCGTTGTAGTAGAGCTCACCTGGCTGCCCCGGCATTTTTCCGAAAAACTTCAGCGGTGTCGGAACCTTGGATGATGCGGGGAGATGGTCGACCAATTCTGTGGTGAATCGCGGATCGGAGAGATACTCTTTGATCTTTTTGGTGTATTCCTCGTCGTTTGCCTGCTTCGGGAGGGCGGTTTGAGCCGAAAGCACCGACATTGACGCGAGAAGAAGAGAGCAGGCGAGCAAACGCGTGGAGGATGGCCGAGTTCGCAGAGGTGTCCTCAGGTTGGGGGAAGACGGTGGAGGTGTTTTCATGCAACCAACCTATAACAGCCGACCGGGTATCCATAGAAGTTTGTTTGAGCGGCCGGTTGCCCGGATCTCTCGATTTCAGGTCTAAATATTTGCAGGCGAAGTCTTTGGACTGTGTTTGGCTGCAGATCAGCGGAAGGATTCGACGCGCGGAGGTCTGACCTCAGATGTCAACGCGAGGTCGCTTTGTCAAATTGTCTTCAAATCGGTTGACTATGCAGAACTGGCCCTGATACCGTTCGTCCGCACTTCAAACAATAAAAGTTTGGGCTCTGAAACTGACTCGCTTTCCCGGAGGTAAACATGCAATCGCTAAAACGTTTTAGATATGCTCTCGCAACTCTCGTCCTGGTGTTGAGTTCTTCGTCATTTCTCCACGGTCAGGCAGTGAGCGCAACCCTGCTTGGAACAGTTACAGACTCCTCCGGCGCGGTTGTTGCCGGCGCCAAGATCACCGCCACTGAAGGGCAAACCGGCCTGATTCATGAGTCAGTTACAAACGAGAGCGGCAACTTTACCTTCCCGGATATACCGCCCGGAAGGTACAGCGTGACTGTCGAAGCGCCGGGCTTCAAAAAGGACACTCACCAGAACATCGATCTATTGAGCAACTCATCAACCCGCGTGGATGTGGAGATGGTCACCGGAAGCATCTCAGAGAGTGTCATGGTGACGACTGCGCCCCCCTTGCTCCAGACGGACCGGGCTGACATCAGCACCAAACTTGAATCGGGGCAGTTGGCAAGCCTTCCTGTCAGCACCAATCGCAACTTTCAGTCATTGCTGAACCTCGTACCCGGCACCGCGCCCGCTGTCTTTCAGCACTCGCAGTTCTTCAACGCAGCGAGCTCGCTGCAGACGGAGGCGAATGGCTCGCCTCGTCAAGGCAATCTGTATCAGATTGAGGGCGTCGACGACGACGAGCGTACTGGCCTGCTTCAGATCATCATCCCTCCGCTGGAGGCTATTCAGTCCGTCGACATTTCTACCAATAACTTCGAAGCAGAGCTTGGCCGCGCCATCGGCGCAGTCACCAACGTTACTCTGAAGTCGGGCACGAATGCGTTTCATGGTTCGGCTTTCGAGTTTATCCAGAACAGTGCAGTCAATGCCCGGTCTTACTTCGGGGGACCGCTGGGTCATCTGTCGTACAACTATTACGGCGGAAGCATTGGCGGCCCCATTCTTAAAGACAAACTGTTCTTCTTCGTCGATTACCTTGGGACCTCGGATCATGAGAGGGTTGGCAGCACTCTCACAATTCCGGACCCGCGCTACTATACGCCGAACGCTCAAGGCAACATCGATTTGAGTGCGGCGCTCGTTAGTGGTGGCGGTCAGATCTATGACCCGGCGACGGGAGACGGCACTGCCGCTCATCCCCGTACACCATTTCCGAACAATCAGATTCCCTTCAACCGCGTCAATCCGGTTTCACTCGCCATCCTCCAGGGAGTCAATGCCGCCGCGGCGACCAATGGCATCCTCAACCCGAACGCACCTTTGTCGAGCCCGTCCAACAACTACACAACCAATCTTCCCTTCACCAAGGGAACGAACAGCTTCGATCCGAAGATTGACTGGTCGCCCAACGAGAAAAATCACTTTAGCGTCCGCTATAGCTGGCAGCGTGTGAATACCTATCAAGCTCCGGCTTTCGGATCGTTTTTCGGCGGACCTGCGGGCGGTGGTGGTTTTGAAGCTAACGGAACCCAGACGGCCTACAGCGTTGGTGTGAATTACGACCGTGTGTTTTCGCCAACGTTGTTGACCGAGGCGCGAATAGGAG
>CAWDJN010000029.1:0-48164 GCA_963802695.1 uncultured Acidobacteriaceae bacterium | reverse complement strand
GAAAGAGCAATTAGTAGAACAGGACCCGACATATGCGGACTAATCCGACCTGATAAGATCCCATTTGGCGACGACCGCTGTTCACAGATGGAGAAATTTACCCGCTGACTTCGGACCCTTATCTATGCCTCTCCGCTCGCTGAATATGAAATTGGAGGCGCGGGTCGGGATCGAACCGACGCATAAAGGTTTTGCAGACCTCTCCCTTACCACTTGGGTACCGCGCCTTGGGTGGGCTACCTTCGCCCAGTTGGTTTCGAGGAGAAGTGTACCGCAGGCAGGAGCTATTTGGAGCGGGAGACCGGGGTCGAACCGGCGACATCTTCCTTGGCAAGGAAGCACTCTACCACTGAGCTACTCCCGCTCTTCCAAGATCAAGTATAACGGCACGGTTGTGTATGGTCAACGCGGCGGGGTGCGATGTGCCTGGAGAGGTTAGTGCGCCGGGTTAGTTCGACGGCTCCGGGAGATTGATGGGAATGCGTGGGCCGGCGGTGAGGTTGGAGCGGCGACGGGTGACGTGCGGGGTAATAAGGAGAAGGAGATCGCTGGAGTTCTCGTTGGTGGTCTTGACGGCGGTAGCGGTTTGAAATCCTGGCAGCTCGCTGATACCGGGTAGACCGTTGAGGCTGGCAGCTTCGCTTCTCGTGAGGCTGCTGACAACGAGGGCGGTGTCTCCGTCGTTGACGGTGACGTCGGAGCCGAATTGCTGGTTGTTGAGGACGGGGATGTTATTGACTGCGCCGCCGGTCAGGGCTTCGATTTTAAGGTCGATGTGCATCTTGATAGCGCCGGACTTTTGCACTGTGGGAGTTGCCTTCAGCGTGAGGCCGAGGTCTTCGTATTGAATCTGTGGGATTGTGACAGGGCTGCCGACTGCGGCGTTGAGCAGGCTGGCCGCACTGACTCCGTTGATTGAGATTCCGTTGAGTGCAGAGGTTTGGGCGGGAGAAGCAGTGGAGTACGTTGCGGTGGTGATGGGATAGCGTTCCCCGATGCGGAAGGTAGCGGGTTTGCCGTCCATGACGCGGATCTGCATTTCGTTGACGGCGCGAGTGTCGCTGGCAGTGAGTTGCAGATTGAAGGCAGCGCTCTGGTTGGTGGTGATGCCGGTCTGAGAGATACCTCCACCGAAGAAGCCGACGGTGTTGGATAGAAGCGTGCTTTGAACCAGGCCGGACGCGACGAGCGCCAGTGCGATGGTGATATCGCTTGCGCCCGCGGGGATGAGGCCCTGAGCGATAGCCTGGTTGACGAGGGTTTGATTGGAGTTGACCAGATCCCGGGCGGCCGATTGAACGTTGTAGAGTCCGATCTGCTGCGGGAGCTGGGTGCCGATGTTGCGCTGATTCGTGTGGTCGACGGCGTAGAGCTTGAGATCGATCATGACTTCGCTGCCGCCGTCAATGAGATCGGCGAGCGTTAGGTTAATGTAGGAGAGCGTTTCTTCGGGGGCGCGGATGGCGAGGATGCCGGAGCTCTTGTCGACACTGACCTGTTTGACGTCGAAGACATTCTTGACGACATTACTCAGCTCGTCCATCTGCTCGGTGGTCATGCCGGGAACGTAGATCGTTTCCTGAAGCTGATGCTCGAAGCGCGTTCGATTTTCAGGATTGTCTTTGACGATGAGGACGCTTTTCGAGTCGAGCGGCACAGCGAAGAGATGGGCGATGTTGAGCAGGATGGAGGTGGCTTGTTGGTAGGTCGAGTCGTCGAGGTCGAAGCGAAGATTCTGGCGTGGGACTGCCTCGTCGAAGCTGGCGCGGATGCCGTAGCTCGCAAAAACCTGACGGATAATGTCCTGCTGATCGGAACGGAGATGAAAGCTCTTGATTCCGGGGTTGGGCAGAACAGTGATTGGGCCGGCAAGTGATGGGGCGGCATGGATCCAGGGTTCAATTTCAGGATGGAAGGCCTTGGGAAGAGCGCCGGGGGCTACACTCTGACCAACAAGAGAGCTTTCGGGATCGAGGAGACGGGCTTCGGCGAGGAGGGTCTCTGCCTTCTCGGATTGGCCAAGGAGGCGGGCCTTGCCGGCTTGCTGCACCAGGTCGGCGATGTGACGCTGATGAGTGAGAGCGAGTGCCCGGGCGTAATCGGTGTCGGCGGGGTTGAGTTGCAGGGCCTTGCCGAACTGAACCTCGGCGCCCGAGAGATCGTTGTGTTCCAACAGACGCGCGCCGGCGAGGTAGGCGCCTTCGGCGGCCTGAACCTGGCGTTTAGCAGGCGTCGGCGTTGCGGTTGAAGTCGTAGTCTGGGCGAAGGACGATGCACACAGGGCGAGTGCAGCCGTGCCTTTGGCGATTCTGGAAGCGCGGAAGTGAAGGCTTGCTTGCATCGACTGCTAGTTAGACGAAGGCGCGGGCTAACGGGCGCTCGCGATGCTTTGAATGCGAGGACGTTCGCTCACGGGCGGACGGCGCATGCCGTTGCGGATCTGGGCGGTGTCCATGTCGAGCTCGGCGAGGGTGCGGCTGAGCGTGTTGCGGTGCATGCCGAGCTCTTCGGCGGCCTTGCACTGGTTGCCCTTGTGGTGCGCGAGCACTTCAAGGATGTAGCGCTTCTTGAATTGACGAACGGCCTCCGTGTAAGGAATACCGGCACTGTGCATTTGTGTGATGAGTCCGTCGAGTTCGCGCTTCAAGGGTTTATTCCTCGCTGGCGGTTCCTTTGTGGAACCACTCTCTTATTTTGCCTCTACGAGTTCGGCTTGATCCAATCGGTTGCGCTGTGTTTGATCTGCTGGACGCCATTCAGGATCAGGTCTTGAAGATCGTGAGGTACAACGAAGGATACCGCATGCGCCCCCGCAAGGAAATAGGAAGATAACTGGGAATTTTCGATCCAGCCTGAATGTGGCTGAAAGGCAGCGAGCGCCATCAGGATGGCGACTCCGATGAGACAACCCCTGGCGAAGCCGAAGACGGCGCCGAGGATCCGGTCGAAAAAACCTAGTCCAATCGCATGTGCTGTGCGGTTTAGCGCCCTGCCGAGGAGCGTGCTTAGGAGCATTATCCCTATAGCGAGGAATAGGAAAGCAACGATTCGAGCTGTAGATGGCGAGGTTATAAGACGTGCGAGGAGCACAGCTACGTGATCGTAGTTCCAGCTGGCGATGAGGATTCCGGCGATAAGACCGCCGAGCGAGAAGAGTTCGAGGATGATGCCGCGAATGAAAGCCAGGACTGTAGACCAGACCAGGATGGCGACGAGAAGCCAGTCGAAGATATTCATGGGGTTTGGCTGTTGGCGAGATCGGTACGGCCCGTGATGAGTCGGAAGGCTTCGAGGTACTTCGCCCGGGTTTGTGAGACAACCTCTTCGGGCAGGGAGGGGGCCGGGGCCTGCTTATTCCAGCGGATGGATTCGAGGTAGTCGCGGACGTACTGCTTGTCGAAGGATGGTTGCGGGCCACCGGGATTGTAGGTTGCCGCGGGCCAGTAGCGCGAGGAGTCGGGAGTAAGAACCTCGTCGGCGAGGATGATTGTGTCGCCGAGCAAACCGAACTCGAATTTGGTGTCAGCCAGGATGAGGCCCTTGCTGGCTGCGTGGCGGGTGGCCTTATCGTAGATGGCCATGGTGAGGTCTTTCAGGGCTTTCGCGTGGGTCGCTCCGATGGTTTGCTCAACGGCGTCGTAGGAGATGTTTTCGTCATGGCCTCCGGTGTTGATCTTAGCTGCCGGAGTGAAGATGGGTTCGGGCAGACGGTCGGATTCGCGGAGTCCGGCAGGGAGCCTGATGCCGCAGATTGCTCCGGTCTGCTGGTAGTCCTTCCATCCGGAGCCGGAGATGTAGCCGCGTACGACGCATTCGACAGGGAACATCTCTGCTCGCTTCACCAGCATGCTGCGGCCGTCAAGCTGGCTGAGAAACGGCCGTAAATCGCTTGGAAATTGTGCAACATCTGCGGTGATGAGATGGTTCGGGACGATGTCTTTGAGGAAGTCGAACCAAAAAAGAGAGAGCTGGGTAAGGATTTTTCCCTTGTCCGGAATTCCGCTGCCCAGAACGTGGTCGAAGGCAGAGATGCGGTCGGTGGCAACGAAGAGGAGCTGATCTTTGGACAGGGAATAGATGTCGCGGACCTTGCCGCGTGCGGTGAGGGGAAGGGCGCCGAGATCGGTTTGAAGAAGAGCAGTTGACATCACGTTGACGGTACCACCTTGAAGTATAAAAAACAGGTTGATCTGCGGTTATTGCAGAGGAAGAAGTATGTCTCTGTTTCCTGGCGGCTGGGAAGGCCAGTGGGGGCAACGGGCTAGAACGGTTTCTGCGTCGGGGCCGGGCTGAATTGTTGCCGCGAAGGCATCGCACTGGTCCTCATTGAAGGACTGGGTTTGAACTCTGTGACTGAGAAAGGGAAAGAGTGGAGAACGATAGTAGACCTCAAGGTCAACACCGGGGGTTGCATTTCCATCGGCTTCCCATTTGACCCGCTTGTAATACAGATTGTGGGCGACTGGGACCTTTTCAATCTTGCCCGAGTTGAAGATGAGCGCCAATGGCATCACAATGCTGGCAGCAAAGAGAGGCACAATGAGAATGGCAGCACTGAGGGAGGTGAGCCACCTCGGCGGCAGTCGTGCGAAGAGAACAACGAGGAGTTCGTAACCGGCGACAGCCAGCCAGTTGATGAGAACGTTGAACCAGCTTGAAGTGGTGCCCCACTTCGTGACTACGAAAAGTACGTGGAGGAGGATCAACGCAAGCGCCGCGCGGGGGAGGAAGAACCTCAATCGGAGGGGCACACGTAGCCAAAAGACGCCGAGAAGAACCATCGCTACAGTCAGCAGGGCGAGGGTGGCGAAGGTGAGGGGAAGGAACATGCCTCGTTAGGGTAAAAGATCGCTCGTTGTAGAGACCAGCACTTCCAGCGCAGTGCATGGACGGGGCGGAACAAAAACGCTGGAGCGAGTGAAGATCGCTCCAGCTGCGCAAACTGAATTTGAGTGTTGCTTCACGCTACGGCGCGGCGATTGTCGGTTGAATCGCGGCGGTTGAGATTGACGCTGACGATCTTGGACACGCCGGGTTCCTGCATGGTGACCCCGTAGATGACATCGGCCTGGGCCATGGTGCGCTTGCTGTGTGTGATGACCACGAACTGAGTGTTGGCGCTCATGTCGTGGATGAGTTTCGCGAAGCGACCCACGTTGGTCTCGTCAAGCGGAGCGTCGACTTCGTCCAGGATGCAGAAGGGTGCGGGCTGGAACTGGAAGATTCCGACCAGCAGCGACAGTGCGGTGAGGGCCTTCTCTCCTCCGGAGAGCAGGAGAATGTTTTGCAGCTTCTTTCCCGGCGGGGAGGCGACGATGTCGATGCCGCTCTCATTTGTGTTTTCAGTATCGGTGAGCTTCATGAAGGCCTGGCCGCCGCCGAAGAGCTTCGTGAAAGTGACGGAGAAGTTTTCGTTGATGACCTTGAAGGCCTCGTCGAACTTCATGCGGGAGACGTCGTCGATCTCCTTGATGGACGCCTGGGTATTTTCGATGGAGTCGAGGAGGTCTTTGCGCTGGCCTTCGAGGAAGCTGTGGCGGGTGACGGTCTCGTTGTACTCCTCGAGGGCCATCATGTTGACGGGCCCCATGGCTTCGAGACGCTGCTTGAGGGCGCGGGATTCCTCTTCCTCGGTGTGCAGGGCGTCGCCTTCGATGCGAACGATGCCCTGATCTTCGCGGAGGGAGATGGCCTCGACGGCGAGATCGTTGAGGCAAGTAGCCTCGATGTGCTCGATGTCGGATGCGAGCTTTGCGGCGCGTGCGGTGAGGGCCGCGCGTTGCTCGCGGAGGGCCTCCGTCTCGTGGCGAAGAGTGCGGAGGCGCTGGTCGAGCTCATCCATGGCGGCGCGCAGAGCGGCGGCTTCTGTAGTGAGACGAGTGCCTTCGGCTACGGCAGTGGCGCGAAGCTCGGAGAGCTCGGTGTGCTGGACCGCGAGGGCTGCCGTCTCCTCTTCGCGGCGAAGTTTTTCAGCCGCTGAGGAGGCGAGTTGCTGGTCGAGCTGCTGGATGCGCTGGTTCTGGCCGTTATAGATTCGGTTGGTCTGTTCGAAGTTGGCAGCAGCGTTCCGGCGGCGCTCTTCGAGGCCTGCGAGTGCGGCAGACGCTGCAGCTGCTGCCTGCTGGAGTTCCTCGCGGCGGCTGCGGAGGTTGTTGAGCTGCTCCTGCAGGTCTCCGAGGCTGGTTTCGAGGGTGGCGCGCTCGTTCTCAAAGGCCTGCGCCTCCTGCTGGCGGCGGGCGATGAGGTCGGCCTTCTGGTTACGGGCGTCGCGGTTGCGCTCGCTGGTGAGAGCCCAGTCCTGCAGGCGGCGCTCGATGCGGGCTACCTCTGACTCCATCTGGCGGAGAGCCGCGCCGGAGTTGGCGGATTCGCGCTCTGCGTCGCGGCGCTCGTGGGTCTTGCCTTCGATGGCGGCGTTGAGAGCAGCGATCTGGTGTTGAAGATCGGCGGTGCGAAGGTCGGTTTGAGCCAACTCCTGTTCGGCTTTTTCTGCCTTCTGCTGAACTTCCGTAAGTTCGCGCTTGAGTGCCAGTGGGCCCTGAGCCCGAGGGCGGCCGCCGGTGACTGTGACGTTGTGAAAGGTTTCGCCGGAGGGCGCGAGGAAGAAGGCGTGTGGGTTCGAGAGCGCGAGTGAGCGGGCGGTGTAGGAGTCCGGCGCGACGAAACCTTCGCGAAGTTTGGGAAGGATGACTTCGAGGGACTTGCCGAAGCCGTCGAGAACGCGAACGCACTCTTTGAGAGGAACTACGCCTTCGATGCCCTGGATGTTGGTCTGGGCGGCGCTTTGCATGCCTTCGGCGAAGGCGAAGTTGGCTTGGGCGTCGTTTGGATGGACGAGGAAAGTTGCGCGGCCGCTTACGTCAGTCTGGAGAAGGTGCATGCCGGCGTCAGCAGCGTCCCAACTTTTGACGACGATGTAGTTGAGTTCATCGCGGAGAAACTCGTCGACGACGCTTTCGTACTTGCCATCGACCTCGAGAAAGTCAGCGAGCGTACCGACCGCAGCCATGCCGTTGGTGTTCTGCTTATAGGTGTCAGTTTTGAAGATGTTGCGGACCGTGTCGGTGGAGTAGCTGTGCTCCTTGATGAGGGCTTCGAGTGAGTTGCGGCGGCCGTTGAGGGTTGCGACTTCGCCGCGTAGCTGGTCGCCACGGCGCTTGGAGGCGGACTCTTCGGCCCGGGCGGCCTCGATCTGGAGGCGAAGCTCGGCGATCTCGGCTTCGAGGCGCTTGAGGCGTTCGGTGACAGACTCAAACGAGAGCGCCACCTGGCCGCGCTGAAGGCCGAGGGTCTCAAGCTCCTGGCGCGCGATGTCCGACTCGGAGACGAGACGTTCGGCTTCTCGCTCGAGGCCAGCAAGGGCCGCTGCGGCCTGGGCCTCTTCGTTGCGGGTCTGGCCGATGCGTTGCATCAGTTGCATCGAGGCGCGGCGGTTCTGCTCGGCCTGCTGTTCAGCGGCGGCGACGGCGCGAACCGCCTCCTGCGCTTGCGCCTGATGGCTCTGTGCGGCATGGCGAGAGCCGTCAGATTCGGCGGTAGCATTCTCGAGGAAACTGCGATGTTGCTCAAGCTCCCCGGCGAGGCTGGCTAGTTGCTCACGAGCCTGCGCGAGGTCGTCGGCTCCGGTCGCCAGGCGGCTCGTGAGTTCAGCGATGCGATCGGCGTTTGAGGCTGTTCGCGCAGTGATGCGCTCGAGCTCGACAGCTGATTGGTTGGCCTGGGCTGCAGCTTCGCGGATTTGCTGGTCGAGGGCGTAGCCGTTGCGGACGCCTTCAGAGTGCTCGGCGTCCATTGCGTCGACGGTTGTGGACTGTGCGTCGATCTGTGTTGCGAGCAGGGCAATCTTTTCGGCGGTGGCGGCCTGCTCTGCATCGAGCTGCGACATACGGCTGGCAAGCACGACGCGGAGGCGGGTGCGGAGTTCTTCGCGAAGCGCACCGTAACGCTCCGCTTTGGCGGCCTGACGCTTGAGGGTGTTCATCTGACGGGTGACCTCGTCGAAGATGTCATTGACGCGGGCGAGGTTCTGTTTGGCGGCTTCAAGGCGCAGTTCTGCAAGCCGCTTCTTCGTCTTGAATCGAGTGATACCGGCGGCCTCTTCGATGATGGAGCGGCGATCATGGGGCTTCGCCGAGAGAAGTTGGCCGATACGCTCCTGCCCAATGATGGCGTAGGACTCGCCGCCAAGGCCGGTGCCCATGAAGATGTCCTGGATGTCGCGGAGGCGACAGATCTTGCCGTTGAGAAGGTACTCGCTGTCGCCGGAGCGGAAGAGGCGTCGGGTGATGGTAAGTTCGCCGGCGCGAACGGGAGTGCGCCCGAATTTGCGGCGGCGAATCTTCAGCACGACATTGTTCGGGTTGGCGATCTCCGCCGCGTCTGTCGCTTCGGCGACGACCTGCGGGCCCTTGCCTTCGCCTTCAACGACGGTACCGGGCTGGGCTTCGGCCACGGCTTCTTCGGTCTCGGCGGCATTTTGCTGCCGCAGGTTAGTCTCGTCCCAGTCGGTGGGGAGGCTGTCGTCGATGACGATCTCGGGGCCCGCGTCGAGGCCGGTGCCGTCATAAACCTCAGGGTCGACCAACGTAAGGGATACCTCGGCCATGCCTGTGGGTTTACGGTCTCGGGTGCCCGCGAAGATAACGTCCTCCATCTTGACGCCGCGGAGGGACTTCGCGGACTGCTCGCCAAGAACCCAGGTAATGGCATCAGAGATGTTGGACTTGCCGCAGCCGTTGGGTCCAACCACGGCGGCGATGCCTTCACCGGAGAGCTGGACCTCGGTGCGATCACAGAAGGACTTGAAACCGAGTATCTGGACCTTCTTGAGCTTGAGCAATTTCGACCTCTTCGGGCAAGGATTGGGGAGAACCTTGCCTACTGGTATGACTGCAATCACTTTATTCGTGATTGAGGGCGGAATCAACGGGTACAACACCATAGATTGTGGATAAGGAGTCAGTAACACTAGGAATGGGCCGTTGCTGCCGAATGAGGCGATATATTGCGTGGATTTCTTCGCCAGTTTACTAATTTGTGGTGTTGATAAGACGGTAAATTCGTGGTGAAAAGGTGGTCGGGCAATGGTTATTCGCTGGACGAAGGCGTGGTGGGTTTTCCGGAGCTGTTATATGACCGTGGCCGAAGTTCTAGATGAGCAAAAGAAGGTCGACCTTTGTTGATGCTTTGAGGCTAAAGAGCGCTAGGGTGCGTTCATTGACCATTTGGCTGGTGCCGGACACCTTTCTGAGGAGCAGAGAAGGGAATGGGAGGCGATCGTGGAGGCTCTGGCTCCTGGAGGTTTGGTCAGAGGAGTCTGTTTTTCTAAGAGTCAGTGTATTTCTCTTGTCAAAAAGAGGAAGCAGACTTGCCTTTGAGCAACAGCGTTTCTATAATCCGCATCATCATCCCGAGATGCCACGAACACTTCAATCGCTCGACCGAAGGGCCGGGTATGGTGAGGATTACACTCGATACACTATGATCGGCGTGTGCCTTCCCTTCGGTACAAGTGACACTGGAACCATCGGTGACCGATTTGAAAAAGAAGCTTTATTGAGGAGTGTGGAATGAAGAAGGTAGTCGTTGCGTCTCTCCTGGCCGTTACCGGCATGGCAAGCATTGCAAGTCTTGCTGTCGCACAAACCCAGGTCAATCTTGGTTCAAACGCGCAATCTACCAGCGGCGGCGTGCAAATGTCACCGGCTGAATACAACGCTTATAACAGCGCGATTGGGCAGACGTCTCCCCAGGCCAAGGCGGCAGCTCTCGAGGCTTATCTGGTGGCCTACCCGCAATCGGCCGTAAAGGCGTCGGTGCTGGAGCAACTGATGGGGGCGTACAGCCAGATTCCCGACGCGGCGAAGACGCTGGACGCGGCGGACCGGCTGCTTCAAGTGGATCCGAACAACCTGCGCGCCTATGTGCTTGAGGTCTACTTCCGTAGATCTGCGGCCGAGCAGACCACCGACCCGGCGGCAAAGCAGGCGGGGCTGGACAAGGCTGCTGAGTATGCCCAGAAGGGTCTCGCCGCAACGAAACCGGCGGATATGAGCGCGGATGACTTCAGCAAATTGAAGGCTGGTTCGTACCCGCTCTTCTATAGTGCGATCGCCATCGCGGCATTAAATAAGAAGGATGCTGCGACGGCCGTGGATAACTACAAGAAAGAGCTTTCCATCGTCCCACCGGAGCAGACGCAGACCCCGGGACTGGTCCTGCAGGACATTTACTACCTTGCGATCGCTTACCTGCAGTCGACTCCTCCGGATCTTCCCAACTGCGCGTTCTATGCTGCGCGTGTTGCGGCTTACGCTCCGGACAACCTGAAGGCGCAGTATGAGCCGACGGCGAAGTATTGCTACAAGAAGTATCACGGTGGTGACGACGGCTACGACGCTGTAGTGGCCGCGGCTAAGGCGAACCTCAATCCTCCGCCCGACTTCAAGATCAAGCCTGCACCGTCGCCGGCGGATATTGTCGCGAACGTGATTGCCACGACGCCCGATCTCTCGACGCTGGCCATCAGCGACAAGGAGTTCATCCTTGCCAACGGCAAGCCTGAGGACGCCGCGAAGGTCTGGGACACGATCAAGGGCAAGTCGGTTCAGATTCCCGATGCGTTGGTGATCGAGTCTTCGCCGACGGTGCTGAAGGTTGCGGTGTCGGACGATGCGGTGCAGTCGAAGACGGCTGACTTCACGTTCAACATGGCTCCTCTTGAGGAAGGCAAGACCCCGGCACAGAAAGCGGCCGCCAAGAAGATGGCGGATGACATTGCTGCGGCGACTGCCGTGGGTCAGAAGGTGACTCTAACCGGTACCTACGCTTCGTACACGCCCAATCCCATCATGATCACGATGAGCGACGGTGCGGTAGTTCTGCCCAAGAAGGCCGCTCCCAAGCCAACTGCTACACACCATCCAGCGCCACATAAATAAACCGAGGTTGAATACGACGAAAGGCAGCCCTGGCGGCTGCCTTTCGTTCGTTAAGCCGCTAGATCTTGATGTCTTCACCGATTAAGAGACTCAGGCCGTAAGCCAAGCCAGGGCGTTGGCGAGAAGGCGTTGCTGGAGCACGGGGTGGAGTTCCGGGACGCGTTGGTAGAGGATTTTTGTGTTGCCTAGTTTGGTGGTGAAGGTTCCGGCGCCGATGCTGCGATCGTGGTCGCGGGAGTAGGCGACGATGATCTCGACGTTGGGGCCTTCGACGAGGAGGCCGTTGGATTGGCGACCCTTGGCCTGGTAGTGGATGCCCATTGCCTGGTTGACGGGGAGGCCGACGTAGATTGGGTGTTCGCGGACGAAGTACCAGTTGCCCATCCAGGGAGCGCGGAAGTCGCCGACGGTTCCGTTGTAGGTGAAGGCTCCCGCGGCAGCTAGTTGTTTGGCGACTCCTTCGGAGAGAGTGTCGGCTTGTGGGATGGCGAGGAGTGGGGTTCCGGCGCGAACGGCTTCGAGGACGGCAGGGTCGATCTGGCCGAGTTGGGTGATGGGGGCGGCTTCGCCGGGTTCGGGGCGGCCTACTCCGGGGGCGTTGTTTGGGCGCGCAGCAGGTTGGGCTTCGAGTCCCGTGGTGTCGCCTGCGTTTTGTGTGGCGGAGGTGTGCGCGGTGAGGCCGGAGGAGACGATGACGTCGTATTTTTTGCCGGGAGTGAAGTCTTCGACTTCGAGTCCGAGGCGAGGAGCGAGATCGGTGAATTGTTTGTTGAGCGCGGGTGTGATTCCGGAGACGGCAACGCGGAGAGCATGGGCACGTTTGTAGGCGGGCGGCTCGGTGACCCAGATTTCTTTTGTTTGTGTCGAGAGTGGTGCAGAAGACAACGAGAACTTGAAGCGGTAGAGGCCTTCTTCGGTGAGGGGCGGGGTTTGGAAGGACTCTTTGATGAGGTAGCTGAACTGGTCAGTGACGTGTTGCGGTGCGGGGAACTCTGCGAGCTTGATTAATCTGTTCGAGGGTGTGACCGCGGTGAACGCTAATGTGCCGGTCGCGGGTTGTGGAGTGTCGTTGAGGAGGTAGAGGTCGAAGATTGCGGATTCGCCGCGCGCGGTGCAGGCGCTGCGCTGCTTGGCTACCGGACGGATGGGAGTGAGGGTTCCGGAAATCGGTGTGGGGTCGGATTTGAAGTTGCGGAGGTTGTCGACGATGCCGGAGTGATTTTCGATGGCCGTGGACTCCCAGCCGGAGATGACGGCGAAGTCGAGGTCGTCGGAGATGCGGGCGTTTTCGAGGTAGTTCTGCCAGGTGTCGTAGCACTTTTTGCCCAGAGCGTTGAAGAGTTGCTCGGCAGTGGGGAAGGCGCTGCGGAACTTCCATTTGTCGAGGAAGTTGTCGTAGGCGGCGAGGATCTCTTTGTGATCGGTGAGATCGTAGCTCTTGCCGCTGTACTCGAGGTAGGTCTGGGTGATTTGGTGGACCATGAGGGCGTGGTTGTCGGGCGTGGCGCAGCCTTCCATCTCGCCGAATTCGGTGAGGTACTGGTGGTAGGGCGAGCGGTAGGTGAATTCGGTGGGGGATTTGTAGAACTCGTCGTACCATTGGTCGCCTGCGCCCTGATGATTGTTCCACCAGAGGGCGAAGGGCTCCTTGTCGGAACGGTGGATGTTGTCGTTCCATGGTTCGTACCATGCCTGCGCGGCGCTGCGGGGTGGAGGAGAGAAGCCGTCGTTGAGGACTACGGCGCGGCTGGGGTCTTCTTTGTGCATGGCTTCGAGGATCTCGAAGACCGCGGGGTTCGAGAGGTCGGCGCCGATTTCGTTCTGCAGCGTGTACTGGATGACGGACGGGTGCGAGCGATAGGCTTTGACCATCTCGACGCACTTGACGAACATGAAGCGCTGGGCGAACTTGTCGGCTTCGGATTGTGGCTTGGCGAGCTTGACGCCGGGGTTGGCGATTGCGCCTTCTCCGGTTTGTGTCGGGGCTGGAGCGCCGATGGAGAGCTTGCCTGCGCCGGGTTCGAGGTAACGGAGGAGGCCGAGGCGGTCGTGGGCGCGGAGGACATCTTCCTTGGCGAGGTTGCGGTGGAAGTTGAGGCAGTTGAGATTTAATTTCTTGGCTTGGGTTACTTCCTTTTCGGCTAGCTCGGGAGTGGGGAAGAGACCGTTGAGTCCCCAGAAGCCCCAGGAGATGGATGAGTAGATTTTGATGCGTTTGCCGTTGAGGCGGAAGAGGGCGTTGGTGCCTAGGCCGGAGGGAGCGAAGGAACGGAAGCCGAAGGCGATGGTGCGGGTGTCCTGGATGGAACCCGTAGCGTACACATAAGTGATTCGAAGGTGGTAAGTATTTGGACTATCCAGATCCCACAGCTTGGCCGAATCACAGTGGAGTTCGAATGTGTAATCGAGCAGTGCATCCTTACCAACATTGGCGATTGTGACGTCGCCTTTGCTGAGTGTGGACGCTAGACGTTTACCACTGTGCGGGTCGATGACCTCAGCGGAGACGAAAGACAATAGGGCATCCTTTGGGCCGTCGATCATGTTTGCGCTATTCGTACGGAGGACCTGGGCTCGCAGTTGGATTTCCCCGGGCTTGGCCTTATTCAATGCCCAGGCGTCGAGAATGCGAGCGTCGGCGTCTTGCGAAATTTCGCTGAGCGTCATGCCGCGATCGAGGCCGGCGAAGCCGTGGGAGCGGTAGAGTTTGACGGCTCCCCACTGGGCGTTAAGGCCGTCGACCCAGTCGTAGCGGCCGAAGGGGTTGGTGAGGCGGATGCCGAGGAGGTTGAAGCCGCCGGGGTCTGCAGCGTGGGTGAGGTCGCACTCGAAGGGGAGCTCTTCCATGATGGAGTAGCCGACGAGTTTTCTGTTGAGGAAGACTTCGGCGCGGAGGCGGGCTCCGCGGATGTGGAGGAAGATGCGCTTGCCCTTCCATTCGGCTGGGATGTGGATCTGTTTTCCCCACCAGGAGACGCCGAGGTAGGCTCCGTTCTGCGGGATGGGGTCGTCGGCGGCGTAGCGATACTCTTCTGGGGTGTAAGGGCGCTGGCCGAATTTGCCCCAGTGGTGCTGCTCGACGGTGGTGGGGAGGGTGACGTTGATGCCGGTGAGGTGATCGAGGGTTCCCCAGCCGCCGGTGGGATCGTTGACGGGGAGTGGTGATCGATTTGCCGCAGAGGACGCCGTTCTGCCAGGAGATGTCTTCGGGGAGGAAGAGTGCGTCGTTCTTCCACTCGGCTTTTTCGTCGATCCAGAGACGCCAGTCGTCGTCGGGGACTAGGGTGCCGTTTTCGGGGTAGGGCGTATCTGGCGTGGTGCTTTGCGCGGGGGACGCTTTGATTTGCGTGGCGACAGTAGCGGCTGCTGCGGACTGAAGGAAGGAACGGCGGGAGAGTCGGCGCATATTGGTTGGGCCAGTTTAGCGCAGACGAAAAACGCCTGTTTTAGCGAGGCTTAGCGCATGGATATGACCCGTTTGGGGGAGTGCATGGGATGCAACGGGTTCTGCATCATCTGGGGATGGACAAGAAACGCGAGTTCTGGCTGCGGCTGGCGGTGATCGGAAGTGCGTTGCTTTTGAGTTCCGCACTGGCGGCGTTCTTCGGCTAGGTGCTGCCACGAAGCATAGCAAAGGAAGCTCGGTGTCTATTCGCCCAGCATGATGCGCTGAATGCTATGGGCGCGGCCCGTGGCTCCGTCGCAGGAGATGAGGGTGGCACACATCTTGGGATTGCCTTTTGCAGCTTCGAATTTTCCGGGCATTCCGGTGAGGAAGCGGGCGAGCACCAACTCTTTTTCTACGCCGATGACGGAGTCGTAGGGGCCGGACATGCCAACGTCGGTCTGGTAGGCGGTGCCGTGGGGGAGGATGCGCTCGTCGGCAGTGGGGATGTGGGTGTGGGTGCCGAGGACGGCGGTGACGCGGCCGTCGAGATACCAGCCGAGGGCGACTTTTTCTGACGTGGCTTCGCCGTGAAGATCGAGCAGGATGACTTTGGCGCCGGATTCGCGAGCGATCTGGGCGAGGAGGTCGTCGGCCTTGCGGAACGGGTCGTCGCAGGAAGACATGAAGACACGACCCTGGAGGTTCATGACGGCATAGGGTTGTCCGGTGGGGAGTTCGCCCTGATACAGACCGAAGCCAGGAGTGCCGACGGCGTAGTTGGCGGGACGAAGGACTCGCCGGCCGCGGGCGTGGGAGTCGGCGGGGACGGTCATGTACTCGAAGATCTCTTTTTTGTCCCAGATGTGGTTGCCGGTGGTGATGACGTGAGCGCCGAGGTCGAAGAGCTCGTCGGCGAGAGATGGGGTGAGGCCGAAGCCCCCGGCGGCGTTTTCGCCATTGATGACAAGGAGGTCGACGGCATTGGTTTCAAGGACGTGCGGGAGATGTTCGCGGACGATGTGGCGGCCGGCGGAGCCGAAGACATCGCCGACGAAAAGGATATTCACTGAGAAAGTTTACAACGTGTGCGGCGGCGGATTTGCACGGATAAAAGGGGTCGATACATGGAGGAATCTGAGGAGAGTTCGGCAGTTGGGGTTCTGGGTGTGGTAGCTTTTTGAGCATGGCACAGAGCGGGCGGTTTCAACTGAGCGTGCGGGTGTTGGCGGTGCTGGCGAGCGAGCCTGAGGCGATGCACACCTCGTCTGCGATTGCAGAGACGCTGAAGGAGAGCGCGGTGATGGTGCGCAGGACGTTTCTGCTGCTCCATAAGGCGGGATTGATTGAGCAGCGCAAAGGACCGCATGGCGGAGCTAAGCTGAAACGGCCGGCCAAGCAGATTGGGTTGGGGGATGTGTTCGAGGCGACGGCGGGGGAGTGGTTGAGCGTAGAGGATAAGGCCGTGAGTGGGTGGATGAAGAAGGTGCGCGAGGATGCGGTGAGCGCTATGAACGAACATTCGCTGGCCGGGGTGGTGAAACGGATGAAGAAAGGGAAGTAGACACTGCGGAGTGTCTTGTTGCGGGAAGATTTTCATAGTGAGGAAAGAAGAAACCCAGGCAGTAGCCAGCCAACAGCCTTACTATCCTTTCGCTTAGCGGAACTGCGGTGAATAGCTAAACCAACCACGGCACGGCGTTGAAAAATAATAAGGTTGCTCAGAAGCCTTAGCGCTTGTCTTATGTGACGGGGTCCGCCAGATCGATGCGGACCCCGTTTCTCTTCCGCTTCCGGTCTTCCTGTCGTTCATTTCGGAGTGACCCTCATCCTCTAGACTGGTTCTGTGAATCTTAGATTTTCTTCCTTCGTGGGATTTTCCTCTGCTCGTGTTTTGCTGGCTGCAGGACTTTTATTTTCTGCCGTTGGATGTGGCAGCAGTACCGCTTCGAATACCGGTGGGACAACTGGTGGCGGCGGCGGTGGTGCCACTGGCGCGGGGATCAGTTTTGGCGGCAAGGTGATGGCTGGTTCGCAGCCGGTGAGTGGCGCGTTGGTGCAGTTGTATGCGGCGGGGAACAGCGGATACGGGTCGGCAGGGACGGCCTTGCTGACGGGCGCGGTGACGACGGATAGCTCTGGTGGATTTAGTGTTCCGTCCGGTTATACATGCGCCAGCGCTTCGACTCAGGTTTATCTCGTCGCGCGAGGCGGGAATCCGGGACTGAGTGGTTCGGTGAATAACTCGTCGCTTGTGATGATGGCAGCACTGGGGAACTGCGGAAGTATTACGTCCGGAACAACGGTTGTGGTAAACGAGGTGACGACGGTTGCCTCGCTGGCGGCACTGGCGGCATTTTATTCCAGCGGCGGGAATATCGGTTCGAGTGCGACGAATGCGTCCGGGCTGGCGAATGCGCTTGGCACAGCGAATCAGTTGGCGAATATGACGACCGGGGCTTCACCGGGTGCATCATTGCCTGCGGGCTTAAGCATCCCCTCGGCAAAGATCAACACACTCGCGAGCATCGTGAACAGCTGCACGGCAAGCAGTGGCGGGTCCCCTTGCAGTGCGTTGATGACAGCGGCCACTGTGGCTGGCGGCACGGCTCCGGCGAATACTCTCGATGCGGCATACAACATCCTGCGCAATCCCGCGAGCAATGTGAGCGCATTGAGCGCTTTGCTTCCTGCGACGCCAGCGTTCAAACCGGTCACAACAGCCGCTGTGCCCGAATGGACGCTCGCAGTGACGTGGAGCGGCGGAGGAATGAATCTGGCAACGGCCATGGCGTTGGATTCGAGCGGAAACGCGTGGGTTGCGAGCTACTTCAACGCGCTAACGGAGTTACCTGCGCTGGGCACGAGTGGTGCGGTGCAGCAGATTGCCTCCGCGTCCGCCGCTTTGAATCACAGCTACGGGTTGACGGTGGATGGGAGCAACAACATCTGGGTAGCCAATGAGGAGACCAGCTACTCAATCAACACCGGCTATGGGAACGTCGTGAAGTTCAGCAACACGGGGCAAGTGCTCTCAGGCGCGAGCGGGTACAGCACCGGCGGTGTTTACTATCCGCAGGGGTTAGCCGCGGATTCGACCGGGAACGTATGGGTGGTGGATTACGGCGACTCGCTGGTAACGCTGCTCGGCAGCAACGGGACTCCAGTGAATGGCAGCACAGGGTGGGGGACGGGCCAGCTTGCCCTTCCTGTGGCAGTGGCCGTGGACGCGAGCCACAACGCCTGGGTCGCGAACCAGAGTACGAACACCATCACGAAGATCTCGGCCGATGGTTCGAAGGTCACCGCGATCAGCTGCTGCAACGGCGCAAGCGGAGTGGCAGTCGACCAGGCCGGCAACATCTGGGCAGCGAATTATTTTGGCGACAGCATCAGTGAGGTTTCCAATGCGGGAACAGTGCTTCTGACGGGACAGACAGGCGGCGGAGTCAACCACCCGCAGGCCATCGCGATCGACGGAGCGGGGAAGGTGTGGACTGGAAATCTGCACGGGCAGACCCTCAGCGAATTTTCGGGATCGAACTCAACTGCGCCAGGAACCCCGCTTTCGCCGGCTGCGGGATTGGGAACAGACGCGCAGCTAGCCTCGCCGTTCGCGGTTGCGATCGATCAGAGCGGCAACATCTGGGTGAGCAATTCTGCGAACGGAACCAACACGGTGACAACGTTTGTGGGACTGGCCACGCCCGTGAAGACTCCGCTGCTGGGGCCAGCTCAATTGCCCTAAGGGCTCGCAATAGAATTTACGGCTTGGGGCGAAGATTTTTCAGAAGCGCGTCAGCGGTGGTCTGCGTGTTGAGAATGTCCGCCGCAGTCAGCCACGCCCGACGAAGCTGAGTGATCCCGTAGCGCATCTGATCGAGCTCTTCCGTCGAGTGCGCATCGGTGTCGACGACGATCTTGCAGCCATATTGTTTGGCAATGCGAAGGTTGAGGTCGTTGAGGTCCGAGCGTGCAGGGCTGGCGTTGTGTTCCACCGCAACTCCCAACTCGGCGGCGCGTTTGAGGATCGTGTCGATGTAAATGGAGTAGCCTTCGCGGCCCAGCACCTTGCGTCCCGTGGGATGGCCGAGGATGCGGACGTGCGGATTTTCGAGCGCGCGGAGAACCCGCTCCGTCATCTCTTCGATGGGCTGGTTGAAGTGCGAGTGAACGCTGGCGACGACGATGTCCATCTGGGCCAGAGTTGCGTCGTCGAGGTCCAGGGTCCCGTCGGCTAAGATGTCGACTTCGATGCCGGGGAGGACGCGGATTTTACCGTTCATTTCAGCGTCGACCATTCGGATAGCCTTGATGTGCGCCAGGGCGCGCGCGTCGTCCAGCCCGTTAGTCATGGCGAGGTTCTTTGAGTGGTCCGTGATAGCGATGTACTTCAGGCCACGCGCGAGGGCAGCTTCGGCCATCTGGCGAATAGTGTCGCGGCCATCTGTGGCTTCGGTGTGCATGTGGAGATCGCCGCGAATATCAGCCAGCGTAATCAACTGAGGAAGAGTGTGCGCGGCTGCAGCTTCAATCTCGCCTGAGTTCTCGCGCAACTCGGGTGGGATGTAGTCGAGGTCGAGCGCGTTGTAAATCTCGGCTTCGGTCGCAGCGGCGACGATGGTGTTGTCTTCGACGCGGAGCAGGGCGTACTCGTTCAGAGTAAGGCCGCGTTTGATGGCGCGCTGTCGCAGAGCCACGTTGTGCATCTTCGAACCGGTGAAGTACTGCAGTGCTGCTCCGTAGCCGCTGCGAGGAAGCAGACGGACGTCGACCTGGAGGTTGTTGCGCAAGGTGAAGCTGACCTTGTTCTGGCCCTTGGCGAGCAGCTTGTCGATGAGCGGCAGTGCAGCTACGTGTTCCACGGCGGCCGAGACAACACCCGGCTCACAGGCGGGACCCGTAACGAGGAGGTCGAGGTCGCCGACGGTCTCGCGTCCGCGCCGAAGGCTGCCGGCTGGGGTGATCTCATCGATGCCGGGGAATTCGCGGATGAGATTGCTGATGATGTCGGCGTGGTACTGAGCTTTGTCGATGCGGAAGCGGCTGGAGTTTTTGCGGTGATCCTCGATGCCCTTGAGAAGCTTGGTGACGAATTTTTCTCCCATGCGGGGAAGCTTCGTTAGATGTCCGGCTTTGGCCGCTGCTTCGAGAGAGTCGATGTCGCAGACCTGACAGGAGGACCAGACAAGAGCGACGGTCTTCGGGCCCATACCGGGAAGACGGAGCAGTTCGAGCATGGTGGGCTTGTATTTTTGCAGCAGCTCTTCGCGAAGCGGAAGAGTGCCGGTGGTAAGCAGCGCCTGAATATTGGCGAGCATGCCTTTGCCAATGCCGGGGATGGCGAGCAGTTGTTTGGGGTCGTCAGCCAGGGTAGAGAGCTGAGTGGTCTGCTGTTCGACGGCCTCGGCGGCGCGACGGTAAGAGCGGATGCGGAAGGGGTCGGCCGCGTCGATCTCGAGCAAGGAGGCGGTTTCGTCCAGCAGGCGGGCGATCGAAATGTTGTCCATGAATTGGTCAGGGCCGCCACTCAGGACGGTCACTGCGCCAGTATGCAACAGACCAGAGAGAGACTCAAGGCAGGCAAGATACGCCGGCGCGCGGACTCTATGGCCCGCTCACCCAACAAATAACTAAGCATTTGAAGCTTGGTTGACTTCCTTGAGACGTGATACCTGGTCAGCCTGAGGGCCCTTTGTTCCCTGGATGATGTCGAACTCCACCTCATCCCCTTCTTTAAGACTCTTGTAACCCTCGCGTTGGATCGAGCTGTAATGGACAAAAACGTCCGCTCCCCCTTCGCGGCCCAGGAACCCATAACCTTTCGCGTTGTTAAACCACTTTACCGTCCCTCTATATTGTGCCAATGGAGCAACTCCCTTTCCTGTCATCTGAAAGGATCGATTACCGCGAAGTGCGAGCACTGCAACGGTAAACGAAACCTTAAAGTGTGACGCAAAAGACAGGGAGGGAGTTTTCTGGAGAACTTACAGAGGGATGTTTTTTTCCGGCGCACCAATTTTCAAATACTTAGGTACAAAAGACCTGATGCGCGCCGGATCAGCCATGAGTCAGGTATGACAACGCGGTAAATTAAGGAAGCCGGCCGGAACGACGGGCAGCGTCGTAGAGCAGAAGACCGATGAGGGTTTTCCCGTCGTGGATCTTGTTGTTCGCGACGAGTGCAAGGGCTTCGGAGAGGGAAAGGCGGAAGACCTCGATCTTTTCGTCAGGTTCGGGATTGGCAATGCCATCGCGAATGTCGCGGGCAAGATAGATCTGCATCCACTCACCCAGGAATCCGGGGCTGGCAAAGTATTTGGTGAGGAGGGTCCAGCGCTTGGCCCGGTAGCCGGTCTCTTCAATGAGCTCCCGCTTGGCGGCGGCGAGCGGTGCCTCACCGGGTTCGCAACGGCCAGCTGGAAGTTCGATCAGAGTGCGGCCGGCGGCATGGCGGTACTGTCGCTCAAAGACGATCTCAGGGTCGTTGGGGTTCTTCGATTCGTCAATGGCGAGGATGACGACGGAACCATTGTGGCGAATGATGTCGCGCGTGTTGATGAAGCCGCCGGGTTCCTCAACCTTATCGGTGACGACCGAGAAGACTTTGCCCTTGTAGGCGAGCTTGGAGGAGATGAGACGCGGCTTCGCTAGGGGCTTTTTCTTGCCGGCTGGGGACGGGGCGCTGGGCGTCTTTATTTGGGTAGCCATAGGGCTAAAGTATCATCCTGCATCTAGACTTGGTTGGTGGGCATCAAAATGGAATGCGCGGAAAATCTGTATGACGCCCCGACGCTGCCACTGCTAAGTTTGAGGACAGGTCTTCGATGAGCTCTGAGTGTTACCCGATTACGGTTCTGCCGAACGTGTCGAAGATTTATCTCGACTATCTGGCAATGGCGGATAGCCCGAAGGATGCTCCGGTCCGTAAGTGGTATGGAGCGGAGCCATTCGCGGGAAAATGGATCGGCAAGGGGGTTGCGGTCAAGGACGCGAGTGCGCTGGCCGATCTGTTGGAGCAGCAGGCCGTGGAGTTCGGCGCCAGTGACGCCGCGAAGACGAATATCGCGAAGCTGCGCGCAGGGGCGCAGGCGGTCGTAACAGGCCAGCAGGTGGTATTGTTTGGCGGCCCGCTGCTGACCATTCTGAAGGCAGCAACAGCGGTGGCGCGGGCTCGTGAGGCCACGAAAGCTACCGGCGTCCAGCATGTGCCGGTCTTTTGGATGGCGACCGAAGACCACGATCTGGCGGAGGTCGATCAGGTTTCGTTCCTCACAAAGACGTCGGTGGAGACGCTGCGTCTGGGGTTGAAGTTGCCACATGCCATTCCCGTAGGCGAGGTGGTGCCGGGACCGGAGTTGGATGCGGTTCTGGAGCGGGCGAGTGAGTTGCTGGAGTTTGCTCCGGTCAGCGAGTGGCTGCGGGAATGTTACGCATCCGCCGATGGGAAAAAGACTACGCTCGCGTTGGCGTTCGGACGGCTGATAGCGCGTATCTTCGCGGAGCAGGGACTGATTGTATTGGATGCTTCGACCCGCGGGTTTCATGCGCTGGGTTCGAGCACGCTGCGATATGCAATCGAACATGCCACGGAGTTGCAAAACGCGCTGATCGCCCGCGGCGAGGAACTACTGAAGGCCGGATATCACGCGCAAGTGCTTGTGGCTGAAGGCGGCTCGATGCTCTTTCTGATCGAAGAAGCCACACATGAGCGAATCGCCCTGCGGAGAACTCCGGAAGGTCAGTGGAAGGCAGGCGGAAAAACATATTCAACCGCAGACCTGCTGCAGATTTTGGAGAGTGCCCCCGAGCGCCTGAGCCCTAATGCGCTGCTAAGGCCGGTGTTTCAGGATACGGTGTTGCCAACGACCGCATACGTCGGGGGCCCGGCAGAGATTGCTTACTTCGCCCAGAGCGCGGTTTTGTATGAGGCGATTCTGGGAAGGGTGACTCCGGTCCTGCCGCGGTTGAGCGCGACGCTTCTCGAGCCGGCCATCGCTGCTGTCATGGACAAGGACGAGGTCCAGTTGCCGGATGCGATGACAACCCCTGAGAATCTGGCGCAGCGGCTGGGCGCACGCGCCATGCCAATTGAAGGCAAGCGCAGGCTGGCCGCAGCGGGAAACGCGCTCGAAGCTGAGTTGAGCGCCCTCACGGAGTATCTGCGCGGCATGGACGCATCGCTCGGACGCGCAGCCGAGGTCTCCGGTTCAAAGATGCGCTACCAGATGAACCGTCTGCGCCGGATGGCCGCCACGTTTGAGCTTCAGAAAGAGGCCAGCCTCCGGAAACATGCGGAGGCGATTGCGCTGAATGTCTTTCCCAATGGACATCCGCAGGAGCGAGTAGTGGCCGGGGTGTGGTTTATGGCGCGGTACGGGGATGGGCTGGTGGAGAAGTTGGTGGGGGTGGCTGGAAACCAGTGCCCGGGCCATGTCGTCGTGAGGCTCTGAAAGCCGTTCTTCTTCGTCGCTTTGGACATTGACAGCGAGTCTTAGAATAGATGGAAGAGGTGTGTTCCATGGGATTGAGCGATCAGCCGTTTGAGGTGATGTGTCCTGATTGTGGGGCTATGTTGAAGGTGGATCCGGTGACGCGGGCGATCATCGCGCACAAGTCGGCGCCAAAGAAGAAGATGTTCGAAGACTTTGGCGAGGCAGCGAGGGCTCTCCGCGAAGCAGATGCGCGCCGCGATTCGATCTTTGCCCAGAGTGTGGACGCGCAGAAGAACAAGGATGACGTGATGGCAAAGAAGTTCGCCGAAGCCGTGAAGAAGGCGAAAGAGAGCCCGCTGACAGAGAAGCCCCTGCGCGACTTCGATCTGGACTGAGATTTCCACCGACGGCGCCAAAAATAAATTCGAAAGAGGTGGCAGATTTTCGGGCGTAAAAAAACGACCATCAATTTGCCACCTTTTACCAGCAATCCACCACAAATTCACCACAAAAAACCATCAACTTTTCGCCGTTTTCTCAAAAACCCCCTGCAAAAACGCCTATCCACCACCTTCAAAAAAATATGGCAAAAACATCGCGGTAAACTTAGAGGATGCCGCCAATTTTAAATGCGCAGGGGTTGACCAAGGCCTTCGGCGCGACCGCTTTGTTTCGTGACATTAGCTTTACCGTTTCAGATGGAGACCGCATCGGCCTGATTGGGCCGAATGGGGCAGGGAAAAGCACGCTCCTGAAAGTCCTTGCCGAAGAAGAAGATGCGGATGCCGGCGACGTCGCGGTCCGCAAACGGGCTCGAGTGGGATATGTAGCGCAGGAATCCAATTTTGCCCCAGGAGTAACAGTGCGGGCAGTGCTCGAGGCCGCGCTGCAGCGCGCCGGAATCGCTGAGGGCGAGCGTGAAGGCAGGCTGCGCGAAACAGGCGGCAGGATAGGCTTCCCCGACCTAACCGCAGAGGCCGCGCGCCTGAGCGGAGGATGGCGGAAGCGGTTGGCCATCGCAGAGGCTATCGTTGCGCATCCCGACGTGCTGCTGCTCGATGAACCTACAAACCATTTGGATTTAGCGGGGATTGTGTGGCTTGAGGAGTTGCTGAATGAGGGTGATTTTGCTTGTGTGCTTGTCAGCCATGATCGTTATTTTCTTGAGAATGTTGCGACAGAGATAGTCGAACTGAACCGTGTCTACGCAGATGGTCTGCTCCGTGTGAAGGGAAGCTACTCGAAGTTTCTTGAGGGCCGAGAGGCTTATCTGGAGGCGCAGACGAAACTCCAGGACGCGCTCAAGAACCGCGTCAAGGTAGAGGTGGAATGGCTGCGACGGGGGCCGAAGGCTCGTGCAACGAAGGCGAAAGCGCGGATAGACAATGCGAATGATTTGATCGGCCAGTTGAAGGAGGTAAATGCTCGTGTGCAGAAAGGCAGCGCGGGGATTGAGTTTTCGGCAACGGAACGACAGACGAAACGATTGGTAGAGTTCGAAGATGTTTCGGTTGAGCTCGGCGGGCGAAGGATCGTTGAGGGATTGAATTTCCTCATCACGGCAGGAATGCGCGTCGGATTGGTGGGGCCGAATGGAAGTGGGAAGACTACGCTGCTCCGATTGCTGACAGGCGAATTGCAGCCTGCGAGTGGCGTGTTGAAGAAGGCTAATGGATTGAGAATTGTCTACTTCAGCCAGATGCGCGAATTGGAGGAAGGCGTAACGCTGCGGCGTGCGCTGGCTCCCGATGCGGACTCGGTGGTGTATCAGGGGCGAGTGGTGCATGTGGCGAGCTATGCGGCGAAGTTCTTGTTTACGGGTGAGCAACTGAACCAACCAGTTGAGAGACTGAGTGGAGGCGAGCGGGCTCGGGTGTTGATTGCGCGGCTCATGCTGGAGCCAGCGGATTTGTTGCTGCTGGATGAGCCGACGAACGATCTGGATATTGCAACGCTTGAGATTCTGGAGGAGAGTTTGCTCGAGTACACCGGTGCACTGGTGCTGGTGACGCACGATCGCTACATGCTCGATAGAGTTTCGACGATTGTGCTGGGGCTGGACGGAAAGGGTGGAGCAGAGACGTTCGCGGATTATTCGCAATGGGAGCAGTGGCGCGGGGTGAAGGTTGAAGACGCGATTGCTCCAGGCGCTGCGGGGAAGGCGGTGGCTTCCGTTCCGGCTTCGGCTGCGGCAAATTCGGGTGGGAAGAAGAAGCTTTCGTACCTGGAGGCGCGGGAGTTTGCGGGGATCGAAACGGCAGTGGAAGCGGCCGAAGATCGCTTGCAGAAGGCGCGGGAGACGATGGAGGATCCGACGGTGGCGGTGGATGCTATGAGGCTAACCGCGGCGCTGAAGGAGATGGAGGCGGCGCAGGAGGCGGTGGATGGGCTGTATTCGAGATGGGCGGAGTTGACGGAGAAGGCGGGCTAACGTTCGGTGCACGCCTTCGTGCTGTGAACCGCCTGATTCGCGTTATTCTCGTTCTATATGAAGACATTTGTTTTTGCATTGATGGCGAGTTTGTGCACGATACCGGCTGGTGCACAGTCAGCCGAGCAGTCTCATCCGGTGGTGCTGCATGCGGCGCGGATGCTGGATGTGGCGAATGGAACTGTCGTGACACCGGGTGAGGTGTTAGTTCAGGGCGAGCGAATTGTTGCGGCCGGAGCGCATGTCGATCGACCGGCGGGCGCCGAGGTGATCGACCTGGGAGACAAGACTCTTATGCCGGGAATGATCGACGCGCATGTCCATCTGTTTTTGCATGTGGGAGCGGAGGATCTGCAGACGGTCCAGGAGAGTGTTCCGGAGCGGACGCTGATTGCTGCGGGTGCGGCGAAGGCGGATCTGATGGCAGGATTTACGGCTGAGCGCGACATGGGGACCGAAGGCGCGGGATGTGCAGATGTTGCGGTGAGGAATGCGATCAATAAGGGATTGATTCCGGGGCCGCGAATGCGGATGAGTTGCAACGCGATCGATTTGACGGGAGGGCACGAGGACGCGATTGGCTATAACCCCGCGCAGAAGGTCCTTTCGAACGCGGATTATGCGGATTCAGCGGACGAGATCGTGAAGGTGATGCGCGAGCAGCGCAAGGGCGGCGCGGATTTTACGAAGATCTATGAGACTGGCAGGGATTCGTTTCGGGATGGCGTGTTTCGGACGCCCTATCAGTACACGGAGGAAGAGCTTACTGCGGCTGTCAAAGAAGCGGAACGGACGGGTGGGGGAGTCGGGTCCGGGCGCGGTGTGGCAGTGCACGCGACAGGTGAGCCGGGGACCGGGTTTGCGGTGGCGGCGGGTGTAGCTTCGGTGGATCATGCGGATCAGTTGAGCGAGGCCACGATGCGAGCGATGAAGGAGAAGCAGATTTATGCTGTGCCGACCTTTACCATCGTGGAATACTTTGCCGATCACGCGGCGACTCCGGCGAGAGCGGCGGCTGAGCGCGCGCAACAGGCTTACCATGCCTCGGAGTTCAAGAAGCAGTTGGCGGCTGGGGTTCCGATGGCAGTGGGGAGCGATGTGGGACCGTTTCCGCACGGAACGCAGGCGCGTGAACTGGAATTGATGGTTGAGTACGGGATGAAGCCGGCGGCTGTGTTGCAGGCGGATATGCTGAATGGGGCGAAGTTGCTCGGTTGGGGCGGGCAGATTGGTGAGCTGAAGGCGGGGTACTTCGCGGATGTGATCGCTGTGGCTGGGAATCCTTTAGAAGACATCTCCGCGACGAAGAAGGTTTCGTTCGTGATGAAGGGTGGAGTAGTTTACAGGCGGGATTAGCGCAGAAATGGCAAAGCCCGCGAATCGGATGTTGGCTGTCCGATTCGCGGGCTTTGTATTTTGTGAAGCGATTAGTAGTAGTTGCCGAGATAGGTCTTGTCGGCCTGCTGGACAGCGTAGCGGCGGTTCTGGTCGAAGAGGATGCGGGCCACGCCATCGCGGTAGTTGATATCAATAAGAAATCCGCGAAGGACATCGAAGCCGAGAAGGCCGGAGACCTCGACCCCGGTAGCATGGCTCTTCGGAGTTAGGTCGAAGGTGACGGCGCTGCGGTTGGGGACCTCACTTCCCGCAAATCGGTAGACCGGGAACTTTACCGGACGAGAGACCTTGAGGAGGGTACCGCTGGCGGAGTAAATATCAGCACGGTTGAGATCGCCGCCTCCTTCCTTGGGAATAAATTTGACGACAGTCCCAGAAGTGCCTTGGATGGCAACGGTCGCGTCGCTGCTCTTGTCGAGCGTGCGGCTTGTTACGTCCGGAGATAGAACGGTGCGCGGAGCGCCTGTGTCGAGGACAAAAAGGAAGGGTCCCTGTTTGTTGATAAGCGTGGGAACGAGGATGTTGCTGCCGTCGACATATATCTGTGACCAGTCTTTGTCAGTGGGAGTGACTATAGCCCTTTCCCCAATGGGCGGCGCGAGGGGGGTGGCGGGGAGCGGGCTGAGGGTTACGGACTGGTCGGGATAGTCGAGGTGGATGAGATGGTCACGGAAGAGGTCGAGCCCGATGAGGCCGTTGGCTTTGGCGAGTGCAGATGAGGCGACGACGCGCACAGGGCAATCGTGGTATTCGACCGAGCCGATCTTGATGCGATCGACAAAGCCGGTGTAAGGCACGGTGGTTGCGCCGGGGGTTAGGGGTTGAACCCCAGCTTTGGCAGCCTGCTTTTCATCGAGGAGAATGCCGGAGACACTGGAGTCGAGCTCGAGCAACTGGGTATCAGCATTGTTGAATTTCGTTGAGAAACCCCAGGAGCGGATGATCGTTCCGTTGAGCATGACGGGTGTGAGATTAAGCTTGGCGGTTTGGAAGGGTTCGGTGGGAGTGCAGAGCTTGTGTGCCTGGAGAATCGCGAGTTGGCGGGTGAGCTCCTCAATTCGGTCGGGCGGGAGCTGCGGCTTGGTGGCGAGGAAGGCGTTCAGAGGCGCGACGCGGTCGGCTTCGGGCAGTGAGATCAGATATGCGGAGATGATCTCAGGGTCGCCTGGCGAGAGCTTGCGGGCGAGATCGAGCTCATGGTCGGCTGCGGCGTGGCGCGAGAGAAGCTGGTTGACAAGGCCCATGCCGTAGTGGCCCCGGGCAGAGCATCCGTCGATTGCGAGAGCGCGGGTATATGCGCCCCCGGCCTCGGGAATCTGTCCGGAGCGGAGAAGGACGTCGCCGGTGAGGGCCTGGACTTCGGCGGAGGTGGGTGTGGCGGCGAGAGCTGATTTCGCAGTGGAGAGTGCCTGAGGGAGTTTGTTCGCGGCGAGTTGGGCGCGTGCAAGGCCGGCATAGGCTGCGGGCGAGGGGGAGGATGCGACCTGTGCTGCGTAGAGGCTCTCGGCGCGGTCGGTGTTGCCGGCAACGAGAGCGGTGAGGGCCTCGCCGGGAGCGGGCGGCTGCTGGATGGTGCAGTGGACCTTGCCGTCGGCGGCGGGATGAGGGGTTTGGGCTGTGGTTTGGGTAAAAGCTGCTGCTGGCAGAGAGAGTGCTGCTAAGAAAACCAAAGAGCGCATTAGGGGTCCCGGACAAACGAATTGAGTACGCGCGCAATCGTAACAGACTGCGCGCGAAATTTTGGAGAGAATTGGATCGATCGGCTGCGCTACATCTTGATCTGTTCGTCGGCGGATGGGCCGTAGAGGGCGGGTACGGGGATGTCGTTGAGGCGGAGATAGACGCCTAACTGTGCGGTGTGGTGGATGAGGTGGTTGAAGCACATCTGGCGGAACGTGAGCGAGCGAGGGTTATTGGAGATAACCTGTTCGCCGAAGCTGAAGCGCCAGGGGGCAGAGAGGTGCTCGTCAGAGGCTGCGGCGATAGCATCGCGGCAGGCCTTGGCGCTCTCGTCGAGCGTGCGGAGGCAGTCTTCGCGGGATTGAAAGATGAGGGGAACGTGGGGGCGTTTGGAGTTGGCCATGTCCATGCCGTCGTCGAGCATGATGTAGGAGCCGAAGCGTGTGATGGAGGCACAGTGCATGGCCAGTTTGCCGAGGGGCATGGATTTGTCGTGACACTTCCAGTCGTTCTTGCCTTCAGGGACCCGCTCAAGAGTTCGGCGCGTGTTCGAGATTTCGATGTCGTAGTCCTGGAGAAGGATTTCAGCGATCGTCATTGGATTTCCTTTCGACCGAGGATCGGCGCGGATAAGTACGGATAAAGGACAGAATGCCAAAGCGAACTAGTTAGTCGATGAATAGAGAGCTGGCTGGATTCAAATAAAGGAATTCGGCCCACTCAATTGCGAAGACTTGCTTAAAGGCCGGTGACGTTGAAGCCGGCGTCGACGTAAGTGACTTCGCCGGTGATGCCGCTGGCGAGATCGCTTGAGAGGAATAGGGCGGCGTTGCCTACTTCGAGTTGGTCGACGTTGCGATGGAGGGGCGCGCGTTGTTCGACCGCTTCGAGGATTTTCGTGAAGTCGCCTATGCCGCGGGCGGCGAGGGTTTTGATGGGGCCGGCGGAGATGGCGTTGACGCGGATGTTCTTGCTGCCTAATGAGGCGGCCAGGTAGCGAACGGCGGCTTCTAGAGCGGCTTTGGCGACGCCCATGACGTTGTAGTTGGGGAAGACCTTGGTGGAGCCGTAGTAGGTGAGTGTGAGGATGCTGCCGCCTTCGGTCATGAGCGGGACGGCGGCTCGGCTGACGGCGATGAGCGAGTAGACGCTGACGTCGTGGGCGATGCGGAAGTCGTCGCGGGTGGTGAGGAGGAAGTCGTTTTTGATGGCGTCGGCGGGGGCGTAGGCGACGGCGTGGACGATGATGTGGAGGGTGCCGTAGGTCTCTTTGAGGGTGGCGAAGAGAGTGTCGATCTCGGCGTCGACGGAGACGTCGCACTGGTAGGCTTTGGCGTCTTTGAGCTCGGGGATGAGGGCGTCGGCCTCCTTCTTGAGGCGCTCGTTCTGGTAGCAAATGGCGAGGGTGGCGCCGGCTTCGGATAGCTTCTGGGCGATGCCCCAGGCGATGCTGCGCTTGTTGGCGAGGCCGAAGACTACGGCTACTTTGCCTTTGAGATCGATCATTTGTGCGATTGCTCCTGTTTGAGTTCCGTTGGTAAGGATAGCAGGGCAAGGCTTAACACCGATTTGCGCCGATCGCACCGATTTTGCGATCGGGGGTTTTAGAGGATTGGGCGGATTTCTTCTATCTGGTGAGCCAGTCGTATTGGGCTTCGGTGAGGGGGACTACGGAGAGACGGAACTGGCGGAAGAGGATGGAGTCTTTGAAGACAGAGGCGTCGCGCATCTCGGCGAGGGTCTTTTCGGTCTTGAGGCGCTTGACGGGCTGGATGACGATTTTTGGGTTTTTGGGGTCGGTGGGGTCGACGGAGAGGACTTTGGCTGTGCCGATGGCGGCTTTACCGGTTCCGGAGTGGTAGATGACGAGTTTTTCGCCGGGCTTCATGCTGCGGAGGTTGAGGAGGGCCTGGGGATTGGAGATGCCGTCCCAGACGGTTTTGCCGTCGCGTTCCAGGTCGTCGAAGGAGTAGGTGGTGGGCTCGGTCTTCAGGAGGTAGGGCATTGGTTCCGGCTCCGTTCTTGGGAGGGTCCCCCTCCCTGGGGAAAAGTGTGCAAAGTATTGGAAAAATTAGGTTTAGGTTTGGACCTCAGGGTCTGATTCTGGGGAAAGTCTTATTTTTTGGACTTGCGGGCTGCAAAGTATTCGAAACTAATGGGTTGTTGTTCTCTTTTTGGATGCTTTGGGCCGGTTTTCGTTTTCCAGTATAGCTAGTTTTGGGGTGGGTTTTGTCAAGTGAGGTGGGTGGAGTTGAACGGGATGGCAACTGCAACCGCAGGTCCTTCGACTGCGCTGCTCGCAAAAAGCGCGAGCAGCTTCGCTCAGGATGACACTTTTTTGTTGGTGGGCGAAAGAGACAACAGCAAAGGCAAAAGCAAAGGGAAAAGCAAAAGCGACAAGCAGCGGAGACTTATTCCCTTAGGTCGATGTGGCGCACTCCCGTTACGGGTTGGCCCAGGAAGGCGGAGCCGAGGCGTTCGAATTTTTCGATGGAGTCGGTGGCGTAGAAGGTGCAGTTTTTCGCGGTTTCGTTGGGGCGATTGGCGGCGATTTCTTTGCCTAAGTGTGCGACTACTGCCTGGGCGGTGGCGTGTGCTGAGTCGATGATGGTCAGGGGATGATTGAGGGCGGCTAGGGTGCGGCGGATCGCCGACTCGAGGAGTGGGTAGTGGGTGCAGCCGAGGAGGAGGGTTTGGGCGTTGGGGGCTTCGGCTAGGGCTTCTTGCAGGTAGATTTTGAGGACTTCGTCGGTGACGGGGTGGTTGATCCAGCCTTCTTCGACCAGGGGGACGAGGAGTGGGCAGGCTTTTTCGTGGGCTTCGAGGTTGAGGGTCTGGAGGGCTCGTGTGTAAGCGTGGGATTGGACTGTGGCCTGGGTGCGCGAGGACGAGGACTTGGGGCTGGGCAGAAAAATGCAGGTCCTTCGACTCCGCGCTGTGCGCTTCGCTCAGGATGACACTTTCTTTTTCACTGTTAGCAGAAGATAACCGCAGGTCCTTCGACTGCGCGCTGTGCGCTTCGCTCAGGATGACACTTTCTTTTTCACTATTAGCAGAAGACAACCGCAGGTCCTTCGACTGCGCCCCGTTCGACTCGCCTGCGGCTTGCTCAGGGGCTCCGCTCAGGATGACACTTTCTTTTTCACTATTAGCTGAAGACAACCGCAGGTCCTTCGACTCTGCCCCGTTCGACTCGCCTGCGGCTCGCTCAGGGGCTCCGCTCAGGATGACACCTTTTTTCTTGCTCCCATTCTTTTCACGTTCAGTAGAAGAAGCCAGGGCGGCTTGGGCGCCGGGTTGGATGACTCCGATGACGGGGATGGGGACGGCTTGCTGGATGTCTTCGAGTGCGAGGGCGGTGGCGGTGTTGCAGGCGATGACGAGGAGTTCGGCGCCTTGGTCCTGGAGAAATTTTGCGCTGGAGACGGCGTAGCGGGCTATGGTCTCGTGGGATTTGGAGCCGTAGGGGAGGCGAGCAGTGTCGCCGAGGTAGATGTAGTTGGCTTCGGGCATAAGCGGCAGAAGCGCGCGAAGCACGGTGAGGCCTCCGAAGCCGGAGTCGAAGAGGCCGATGGTCGGTTTTGATGGTGGGATCATGAGTTTCGGGTGTTGGGTGCTGGTTTCTGGTCGATTCGTTGTGTTGGCAGGTGGCGGTTTAGGAACTGGGTGTCAGGTATCAGGTTTTGGGTTTGTTTTATGGTTGGGTTTCGGTTGGGGGGGTGGGTTTGGCGGTAGTGTCAGCGGCGGGGTAGGTGTGGAGGAGGTCGGCGTGGCCGGCGAGGGTGTCGTGTGGTTGGCCGTCTACCAGGAAGCGGATGGATGTGACCTGCGGGAGCGCGGCGTGGAGGGTGCCGATGATGGATTGTATGGTGAGGGCTTCGACCTGGATGCCGGAGGGGTGGTTGTTGACGAAACCGCCGTGCAGGTTGATGACGGCTAGTTGGCCGGGTTGTTCGCCTGGAGCCGGATTGGGATCGGCCAGGAGGAAGACGTCGTCTACGGCGGGGCCGGCCTGCAGGGGGTGTTTGGAGTCGGGTTGGGCGTAGGCGGCGAGGAGGTGGTCAAGGAGGGCTCGGGTGCGGATGGAGGGGTCTTGCGGGAGTGAGAGGGACTCGGTTGCGGGGGTGATGGAGGCGTCGGCGTCGTTGGCGAGATAGAAGGTGATGTCTTCGGTGCTGGCGGTGGTGGGGGCGGCGATGGGGGTGTCGTTTGCGGCTGCGCCGAGACGCTTGTATGCCTGTTCGTAGCCGCGGAGGAGGAAGGCGACCATGAGGAGGCAAGCGGCGGCGAGGCTCCAGAAGAGGATGCGCTGGTAGCGGGGGATCATCGCTGGGCTCCGGCGGCGGCGATATGGGCGCGCCAGGAGGTGAGCGCGGCGGTGATGGCCTTTGTGATGGTTTGCTGGTAGTTGGCGTCAGTGACGGGAGTTGGTTCGCCGTCGGACGGGGTGAGTGGGGCGATCTCGATGGCGACGGCGGGGCAGATGAGGTTGTCGAGGGGGCGGATGGCGGCTCGGCTAAGGATGACCGGGAGTTTGGCGTGTTCGAGGGCTAGGCCTATCTCGTTGGCGAGGGCGAGGCTTTGGGAGATGGAGGCGGATTGGGCGGTGTTCCAGGGGATGGTGGCGTGGGGGTCGTCCAGGGTGTTGGGTGGGAGTGAGGAGGTGATGACGTGGACCCCGGAGCCGCTGGAGGTTGCGTGGAGGATGAGGCAGGCGGCGGGATGGGCGTGGTTGGCGATTTCGGCGCGCTGGTCGGTTGGGAACGGGACGGTGGGGTCGGCGTCGCGGGTGGAGAGTAGGGTGAAGCCTGCGGCGGAGAGTTGGGCTCGGAGGCGGGTGGCGAAGGCCAGGGTTAGGTCTTTTTCCAGGATGTTGTTGGGGAGGTGGGCTCCGGGATCGGGGCCTCCATGGGCGGGGTCGAGAAAGATGAGGGTGCGGGGGGTGGGTTGCTGGGCTTGGGTTGCAGTCAGCAGGGTGAGGAGAAGCGCGGCGATGGGTTTGAACGGGGGCTTCAAGGCGGCTTGCTTGATTGTAACGGCAACAGCAAAAGCAACCGCAACAGCAAATGCAGAAGCGGGTCTTCCGCCTTCGGCGAAGGATGACAACTAAAAAAGCGAAAGACAACAGCAACAGCAGGTCCCCTTCGGGGATGACAAGCAAGAAAGGCAAGTGCAAGTGCAAGAGCAGCCGCAACAGCAAAATCAAAATCAAAATCAAAATCAAAACGAAATACGGGGGTCTCTCCACTGCGCAGCGCGATAGAACTGTGCGCTGCTTCGGTCGAGATGACGCAGTTTTTTCAGTTTGTCTAAAAGACCGCGACTGACCAGGCCCTGGTCTTTAGTCGAGGGCGTAGATGGCAAGGCCGCTTAGGAGTTTGGGGTAGAAGTCGGTGGATTTTTGCGGCATGACTTCGCCGGAGAGGGAGACGTCCTTTAACTGGTCGAGGGTGACGGGCTTGATGAGGAAGGCGATGTTGGCTTCGCCGGAGTCGACGAGGGCGACGGCTTCGTCGGCTTCGCGGAGGTACTGGATGTTGCCGGTGGCGCGGATCTTGTCTTCGGTTAGGCCTAGCAGATGATCGAGGACAACGGTGTGGAGTTGGGCTACGCCTAGCTGGCTTTGCTTTGTGGGGAGACCCTTCATGAGGGGCGCGATGGCTTCGGGCTGGGGCGTGAGGATGTAGTTGCCATCTCCGGTTGCGGCGACGAAGGAGTCTCCGGGGGATTGGTTGAGTTGGGCGATTAGGTCGGCGGCGGGGGCTGGCGAGTCGATTTCGGTGATGGTGTAGAAGGCGCTGGCTTTGGTGATGAAGTCGGGCGAGGAGAAGTTTTCGATGCCGGTGACGACTCGGTGAGTGGGCAGGATGGTGATGCCGGGGGCGTCCATGTTGACGAAGGTCATCATCATGGCGGCTTCGGGGAAGGGTGGGACGGGGAGGTGGTTGGAGTTCAGGAGCTCGTCCTCGTCGAGGAAGCCGTTGGGTTGGTTGAGCGGGAGTTTGAGCTGGGCGGAGCGCTCCTTGGCGTAGGCTACGGAGGTCTCGTAGCGGTGGTGGCCGTCGGCGATGATGAGCTTTTTGTCGCGCATGGCGGTGAGGAGGAGGTTGATGAGGTTGGGGTCGGTGAGCTTCCAGAGCTTGTGGACTACGCCGTACTCGTCGGTGATGGCGAGGTCGGCTGGGTTGTCGTCAAACCCGTTCGGAAACGAGCCCTGGAAGATGAGTTTTTCGGCGGTGAAGGCGGGGTCGGAGTAGAGCATGTAGATCTGCTCGCAGTAGGTGCGGGTGGCTTTGAAGAGGGCCAGGCGGTCGGATTTGTGTTTGGGGAAGGTCTGCTCGTGGCGGTAGACGACCTTGTCGGCGTAGTCGTAGAGGTGGCCTAGAGCGATGAAGCCTCGGCGTTCGCGGGTTTCGGATGTGCCGGGAACGACGTAGGTTTGGGAGTAGCCGTAGACGGCTAGCTCGGGCTCTTCGGCGAGGATTCTCTCTTTGCGCCAGTCGCGGAGGTACTGGGCAGCCCGGGTGTAGACGTTGTGGGCTTTTTCGCCGGGCGGGAGGAACTCCTGAGGCTCGGTGTCGTCGGGTTCGCTTTTGCCGAGGATGACGCGGACGAGGTTGTAGGGGCTGGACTCGTAGTAGCGCTGCTGCATGGCCGGGGTGATCTTGTCGTAGGGCTGGGTGACGACTTTCTCCATGTTGACGCGGGCGGGGTCGTAACGGAGGGCGCGGAAAGGGTAAAGACGGGCCATGCTGTTTTCTTTCTCCAGACGTCTTAGATTTATAGAGATTGTACGGGGTGGGATGGTGAAAGGAGGTGGGGGAATCGCCCCGCGGAGAGAGCTGGTGAAAGTACCAGTTACCGGGAGACCCGTCGGGGAGATAAAACTTTGACACAAGGGATTGACAGCGGGTCTATTATCTCTTGAACCGGCATCTGATGAACTGCCGCCGTTTAGGTCTGCAGCGCGGGTGCTGGTGGACGCTGGTGTAGGGATTTGGATTGAGGAAGCTTCGGAGGCCGAAGCGGCCCAGTGGGCGCAGAACAGTGTAGGTGCCACTATGACTATCGATATGAGGAGCAAACACGGTAAGACGGGGTTGAGGACTTGGGGTAAGGCGGCGCTGGTCGTGGCGGTGTCTGGCGCTTTGGATGGGGGCTGGGCAAAAGGCGTGTTTCGCGCAGGAGAACCCGCTGGGTGAGGTGCATACGCAACCGCCTCCTCCTCCGCCGAAGACTCCAGAGGATGCCAAGCCGGTGATTGAAGGAGCGGAGAATGCCGCGAAACTTGCGACCTCGAGGCGGGATGCCCGGATACGGGTGGACGTGAACCTTGTGCTGGTGCCGGCAACGGTGACTGATCCGATGAATCGGCTGGTGACGGGGTTGGAGAAGGAGAATTTTGAGGTTTATGACAATAACGTTGGGCAGGTGATCAAGAGCTTCTCGACGGAAGATGCGCCGGTGACGATCGGGATCATCTTCGACCTGAGCGGAAGTATGACGTCGAAGTTTTTGCGGGCGCGGAAGGCGTTGAGCGAGTTTATGCGGACTTCGAATCCGCAGGATGAGTTTTTTGTAGTGGGATTCAACGACCGGCCGGCGGTGGTTGTGGACTATACGTCGGATGTGGATGATGTCGAGGCGCGGATGGTGATGTTGAAGCCGGAAAACCGGACGGCGCTGATCGATGCGATTTATCTGGGTGTCGATAAGCTGAAGCAGGCGAAGTATGACCGGAAGGCCCTGCTGATTATCTCGGATGGTGGAGACAACCGGAGCCGGTATACCGAAGGGGAACTGCGGCGGGTGGTGCGGGAGAGCGATGTGCAGATTTATGCGATCGGGATATTTGATCAGTATGCTCCGACGACTGAAGAGCAGCTGGGACCGATCCTGCTGAACGATATCTGCGATATGACGGGCGGGCGGATGTTCCGGGTGATGGATATGAGCGACCTGGGGGACATTGCGTCGAGGATCAGCGCGGAGCTGCGAAACGAGTACGTGATTGGATACAGACCGTCGGGTGTGAAGCAAGACGGGAACTGGCGTAAATTGAAGATACGGCTGGTGCCGCCGCCGGGGCTTCCCCAGCTGACGGTGCACAATCGCCAGGGGTACTATGCACCTTCGCAGTAAAAGCTTGTTTTGGCCGCGGATAGCAGCGGCGGGATGGTTGTTAGCGGTGGCAGGCGCGGGGAGCGGATGGGCTCAGCAGCCATCGCAAACTCCGGCGAAGCAACCCACATCGGCACAGCAGCCTTCGCTGACGGTGGACCGCGATCCGGTGCCTTCGCCCGATGCGGATGCGCCCGCACCGAGCCGATCGGGGTCGACGCAGGGTGTGGGGCTCAGCAAGATCGAGCGCGAAAATGGGAAGTACACGCTGCGTGAGGATGCTTACGAGGTCCGGTTGAATGCGACGGTGCTGGATGGCAGCGGCAAGTCGATTCAGACGTTGGATAAGTCGGCGTTTACGGTGTATGAGGATGGGGTGCCGCAGACGATCAATTCGTTCCGGCATGAGGATTTGCCTGTGTCGATTGGTTTGCTGATCGATAGTTCGGGTTCGATGTATGACAAGCGTCAGGCGGTGGATAAGGCCTCGTTGAATTTTGTGAGGCTGTCAAACCCGGAGGATGAAGAGTTTCTGGTGGACTTCTCGTGGGAGGCGTTCATCGACCAGGATTTTACGAACAACATCGAGAAGCTGCAGCAGGGTTTGGGATATATCAAGTCCAGCGGCGGGACGGCGATCTACGATGCGCTGGTGGCGTCGGCGGATTATCTGGCGAAGAACGCGAAGCATCCAAAGCAGGTGCTGCTGGTCGTCACCGATGGTGAGGACAATGCTTCGAGTGCGACTCTGGAGCAGACCATCCGAAGGATTCAGGATCTTGATGGCCCGGTGATTTACTGCGTCGGTTTGTTGTTTGGCGATGATACGGACAAGCGCGAGTCGCGTCATGCGCGACGAGTGCTGGAGACGCTGGCCGAGCAGACGGGCGGCGCGGCTTACTTTCCAAAGTCGCTGAGGGATGTCGACGCGATTGCCGCGGAGGTGGCGCAGGACATTCGGACGCAGTACACGATTGCGTATCACTCGACGAAGTCTCCGACGCTGGGTGGGTATCGTGAGATTCATGTGGAGGCGAAGGCAAAGAGTTTTGGAAGGTTATCGGTGCGGACGCGGAGCGGGTATTATCCGCGAGTAATTGCCAAAGCGTCGAATGGTGGAGCTACTGAGGGATTTACTGCGGGAAAGAAGCAGCAACCTTAGGGTGGGGGGCACTCTGCAAATCGAGTGCTGAGTAAATTTTCCTGCCAAGCCAGCTCTGTCTGAATTGATGTAAAAAAGCTGGGGTGTTTTAGACGTCTTCAACAAGAAGTTTGGAGGCGGAACGATTGGTGTGTGAGGACGGGTTTGATGAGGGTTGTAGAAAATGTGTTGGAACTGGTGGGGCAGACGCCGATGTTGCGGCTGCGACGTTTGGAGCAGGCGAGCGGCGCAGAATCGTGCGCGGAGATATGGGCGAAGCTGGAGTTTCTGAATCCGGGTGGAAGCGTTAAGGACCGCGCGGCGCTGGGGTTGGTGCTCGATGCGGAGCGGCGCGGGGTGTTGAAGCCGGGCGGCACGATTGTGGAAGCTACGGCGGGAAACACGGGTGTGGGGCTGGCGCTGATCGGCGTGAATCGCGGGTACAAGGTGATGCTGTATGTGCCGGAGCAGTTTGCGGAAGAGAAGGTGAAGTTGATGCGCGGGCTGGGTGCGACGGTGGTGCGGACTCCAGAAGCTGGGGGGATGGCGGGAGCAATCGAACGCGCTCTTGAGTTTGAGATGGAGACACCGGGAGCGTTTGCAGCGTTGCAGTTTGAGAATCCGGCGAATCCGGACTTTCATGAGCAGACGACTGCGGTGGAGATTTGGGAACAGATGCAGGGGCGCGTGGATGCGTGGGTTTCGGGCGTCGGTTCGGCGGGGACGTTTACCGGGGTTGCGAGATTCTTGAAGAAGAAGCGCGGGGAGATTTTGACAGTGGCGGTGGAACCGCAGGGAAGTGTGTTGCAGGGTGGGGAGCCGGGGCCGCATAAGGTGGAGGGCATCGGTGTGTCGTTTATTCCGGCGACGTTTGATCGTAGCGTCTGCGACCGGGCGATGATGGTGATGGATGAACCTGCGCTCGCGATGGTGAGACGGCTGGCAGTTGAGGAGGGCGTCTTTGCGGGATCGAGCGCTGGCGCTGTGGTTTGCGCTGCGGTGGATCTGGCTAAGGAGTTGGGCGCGGGGAAGAGAGTGGTGACGGTGATTCCGGATTCGGCGGAGAGGTATCTGTCGAAGGGATTGCTGGATTAGGTTACTGATTTGTCGAGCGTTGTGATGTGATGTTGGGGACGAGGCGAGAATGGCCGAGAGTGCCGAGAGGCAGCTTGATCGTTTTCTGGATGCGTATACGCCGGAGATTGCTCAGCTTGCGCGACTGGCACTGGCTAAGCTTCGCAAGCGGCTGCCGTATGCGATTGAACTGGTGTAGGACAACTACAACGCGTTGGCGATCGGGTTTGCGCCTAGCGAAAGAGCTTCGGAAGGAATATTTTCGATTGCCTTGTATCCGACGCATGTGCTGTTTTTCTTTTTGCAGGGAGCGAAGTTGCCTGATCCTGAGGGACTGCTTGAGGGAGCAGGTTCCCTGAGTGCGGCATATTCGTCTTGAGAGTGAGAAGACGCTCGATCGGGCGAATGTGAAGGCGATAATGGGTACGGCGATGGAGACTGCCAAGGTACCATTCGATAAGGATACGAAGTACAAGCTGGTGATTAAGTCGGTCTCGGTGAAGCAGAGACCGAGGCGGCCGGCTTTAGCGAAGGCAAAGAAGAAGTAAGAGAGAGGGACGATGGATTCGAAGAAATTGGGATTTGCAACGCGGGCGATTCACGATGGGCAGGAGCCGGATGCAGAGACGGGTGCAGTGAATGTGCCGATCTATCTGACGTCGACGTATCAGCAGGAGGCGATTGGGAAGAACAAAGGGCATGAGTACGCGCGGCTGACAAATCCTACGCGGGATGCGCTGGAGGAGAATCTGCGATCGCTGGAGGGCGGCACGAGCGCACATTGCTTCGGCAGCGGGATGGCTGCGATTACGGCGCTGTGCACGATGATGAAATCGGGCGACCACGTGGTTTGCACGGACAACATGTACGGCGGGACGGGGCGGCTGTTCGACAAGGTGATGGCGAATTATGGGCTGACGTTCACGTATGTCGACACGAGTGTGGCGGAGAATGTGGCGGGGGCGATTACTCCGGCGACGAAGCTGGTGCATATTGAGACGCCGACGAATCCGATGATGTCGATTACGGATATTGCGGCGGTGGCGCGGATCTGTCATGCGAAGGGCGTGGAGTTGAGCGTAGACAATACGTTTCTGTCGCCGTATCTGCAGCAGCCGATCGCGCTGGGCGCGGATATTGTGATGCACTCGACGACAAAGTTTTTGAATGGGCACTCGGATGGGCTTGGGGGCGTGCTGGTTTGCACGAAGCCGGAGCAGGCGGAGCGGTTCCGGTTTGTGCAGAAGTGCACGGGCGGGATTCTTTCTCCGTTTGAGAGCTATCTTTTGCTGCGTGGGGTGAAGACTTTGGCTGTACGGATGAAGCAGCACGATGCGAATGGACGTGCGGTTGCGAATTTTCTGCATGGTCATAGCAAGGTTCAGAAGGTTTTCTATCCGGGGTTGGCTGAGCATCCGCATCACGAGTTGGCGAAGCGGCAGCAGCATGGATTTGGGTCGATGATCTCGATTGAACTCGGTTCGCTTGAGAACGCGAATGCGTTTGCTCGGCGATTGAAGCTGGGTTATCTGGCGGAGTCGCTGGGCGGCGTGGAGACGCTGATCTGCCATCCGGCGACGATGACGCATGCGGCGGTGGGTGCGGAGGGACGGGCGCGGCTTGGGATTACGGATGGGTTGATGCGGATCTCGGTGGGGATTGAGGACGTCGAGGATATTGTTGCGGACCTGGATCAGGCGCTGATGGGGATTTAAAGGACGTTGTCCTGCCGGACGGGCCCACTGCGCGTGGGGCGGCCACTTCGTGGCGGGTATACCGGTCTTGGAGGGAGGAGCGGCATCGGGTCTCGCGTTGCTCGACGGACAAATGCGCGTGTGCCAGAGTATGCGTGGATGTGATAGATGTATAAGTGTTGATTATGATGTGCAGGAGAGTGGAATGTTTGGATTGACTGACGAACAGAGGCAGTTGCAGAGTGCGGTGCGGGCGTTTGCGGAGGGCGAGATTGCCCCGCATGTGTCTGAGTGGGACGAGAAGAGCGAGTTTCCGCATGCTGTGGTGAAGAAGCTTGGGGAGATGGGGCTGCTGGGGGTGATCTTTCCCGAAGAGCTGGGCGGCGCGGGGATGGGTTACGTGGAGTATGTGTTGGCGGTGGAGGAGCTGTCGCGCGTGGATGGCAGCGTGGGGATAATTGTTGCGGCGCACAATTCGCTCTGCACGAATCACATCATGCTTGCGGGAAACGATGAGCAGAGGAAGCGGTGGATTCCGAAGCTGGCGAGCGGGCAATGGCTGGGGGCCTGGGGTTTGACGGAGCCGGGATCAGGTTCGGATGCAGGTGGTGCACGGACTTCGGCGGTGCGGAAGGGCGACAAATGGGTGCTGAATGGGTCGAAGACGTTCATCACGAATGGTGGGTATGCGGATTGCGCGGTGGTGCTGGCCGTGACGGATAAGGAGAAGGGAACTCGTGGGGGGATCTCGGGATTTGTTGTGGAGAAGGGGACTAAGGGGTTTCGACCAGGGCGGAAGGAGAACAAGCTTGGGCTGCGGGCAAGCGATACCTCGGAGCTGATCTTTGAGGATTGCGAGATTCCTCTTGAGAATATGGTCGGCAAGGAAGGTGACGGTTTCAAGGATGCGATGCGCGTGCTTGATGGCGGGCGGATTTCGATTGCTGCGCTGAGCCTGGGGATGGCGCGCGGTGCATTGGATGCGGCGATGAAGTATGCGCAGGAGCGGCGGCAGTTCGGCAAGACGATTAGCGAGTTTCAGGCGATTCAGTTCAAGCTGGCCGATATGGCGACTGAGCTGGATGCGGCTTGGCTGTTGACGATGCGCGCGGCGCAGATGAAAGACGACGGCAAGAAGGTGACACTGGAATCGGCGATGGCGAAGCTGTACGCGAGTGAGGCGGCTTGCAGGATTTGCGACGAGGGTGTGCAGATTCACGGCGGGTATGGATTTATCAAAGATTATCCGGCGGAGAAGTTTTATCGTGATGTGAGACTTTGTCCGATTGGCGAAGGGACGAGCGAGATTCAGCGGATGGTGATTGCGAGGGAACTGCTCGGAAGCAAGCCTAGCCGGGGTTAGAGTTATTGGATGAAGACTACAAAGAGTGCTGGGCCTTTCGATGCGAGCCGGCGAGAGTTTGTCGGCGGTTGTGTGGCGGCGGCCGTCGGCTCGCTGTTTCCGGCGAATATGTTTGGCCAGAGTGGGCATGGGAGCTGGACGCTTGCAGATGGAGATTATGTGCGAGCGCTCATTCGGCAGACTCTTTTTATTCTGGAGCAGCTGCCTGAGCTGAAAGTTCGCGTGTATTGGCTGTTTCAGCCGATGGCCTGCTAATGGGGTTGAGGCAGCGGTTGGGTTGAGGGTGCGGATCAGGTGACTCCAAAGGGCCAGACGCGCTGGACGGTCTTATAGAGAATTTGATCGCGGTCCTGCGTGGAGAGGAAGTTTAGGTGGTCGCGGTAGAGCTCGACTGCTTTTGCGTAGGAGAGCTGCTTGAGCGAGATGGGCCAGTCGGTTCCCCACATGAGACGTGCCGCGGTGAAGGCTTCGTTGAGGCTTTTGATCTGCGGGATCGTGTCGGCGTAGGGATAGGGTTCGGTTGAGAGTGACCATGGGTGGGAGATTTTGACGAACACCTTTGGGTAGCGCGCCAGCGATAGCAGGAGTTTTAGTTTGTCCGGTTGATTGAGCGGGCAGTCGGCCATGTGGTCGATGACGACGGTGAGGTCGGGATTCTGTTCGATGAGTGGCGCCAGGTCAGGCATGCGGGTGACTGGCGCAAGGATGGTCATCGGGACTTTGAGCTGAGCGCAGCGACGCCAGAGGGGCGGCATGAGCGGGCCGCGAATCCAGTCGTCTTGCGGTGAGGCGGAGGGGCTGAGGCGCACGCCGTGGAAGCCGTCGACTTCGGTGAGGCGGCTGAGCTGGTCGGGAGCGGTCGGGTCTTGTGGGTTGACTCGGCAGACGCCTTGGAAGGTGCGTGGGTAGCGTTTGAGGACGCTGGCGAGGTACCGGTTGTCCCACTTGTAGTGGATTACCTGGATGATGACGGTGCGGGCGACTCCATTGGCGCGCATCAGGTCGAGGAGTTGTTCGACTGAGGCATCTTCGGGGGGAGGGTTGGCCCCGGGTGCGAAGGGGAATGTGGGATCGTGCTTCCAGACGTGGACGTGGGAGTCGATGAGTGGCACGTTTTTGGTCGCGGGCGACAGGGGCGCGATGGCAGCGGCGGCGGAGGTGGCGAGAAACTGGCGGCGGCTCCACATATTGTCTGCCTCGGACTTTAGAAGCTGCGAGCTACGGCTGGGGGGTGCGCAGGAGCCGCGTGGAGGGTGATGGTCGTGGGCGGGACGCCTTCTGCGACTGCAGTGATGGTGATGTTGCCAGTGGACGCAGTGGCGCGGAGGATTGCGATGGCGTGGCCCTCGTAGAGCTTCCGGTCGGTCGCGTGGAAGGGATCGTGGTCGAGAAGGTTGCCGTTGTCGACTGCGATGATCTTTGCGGGGCCGGTGGCGGAGAAGTGGATGAGGGTTTCGCTTTCGGGGATGACGGTTCCGTTTTCGTCGACTAGCGTCGCGGTTGCGTAGGCTACATCGTTCCAGTCGGGAGAGAGAGCATACCCCAGGGGCTGAAGCCCCTTTTCTGCCGGGGCTGAGAGACCCAAGGCTGAAGCCTCGGGGTACCTCGAAGCGATCTTTGAGGCAGTGAGGTCTTCGTTTAGGTTGGCGGCGATGAGACCGATGGAAAGTAGCAGGCTTGCTGGTTTGCCGGCGGTGCGGAGTTCGTCTTGCGCGACGATTTTGCCGTTGGTGCGCGCGATTGCTTTTAGGGAGCCGGGTTCGTATGGAACTGTGAAGGTTATGGGGCTGGCGTCTGCGTGGAGTTTTTGCGTGCCCAGCGATTTGTTGTTGAGGAAGAGTTCGACCTCTTCGGCGTTGGTGTAGATTTCGATGTTTTCGGTGTGTGGGGTTTGGTCTTTTGGGGTCCAGTCGAGGAGGAGGGGTTGGCCGAAACGTGTGGTGGGATCGAGTGGTGCGTTGGGTGTCGTGGCGGCTTGATTGCTGGACGTGGGTGAGGCGTAGCCCGGGTCGGTCGGCGAGCGGCGGGCGGCTTGCACGCGGCGGGCGATGCGGACCATGGGTTGGGTAGACCACCAGGATTGACGCTCGAAGGCTCGGGCGCGTGGGAGCGAGGTTGTGAGGAGGAGTCCACTGCCGGCGCCGATGGAGGGCCAGCGGCCCGCTTCGCCTAGGTAGTCGATGCCGGACCAGAGAAATTGCCCCGAGTACTCGGGGTGGTCGCGCATGGCGACCCATTGGTTGCGATCATGGGTGTTTTCGGTGCCGATGATTTTGCGGGTGGGTTTGTCGGCGTGGGCTTTGAGGATTTCGTTTTCACGGTAGTTCTGGCCTACTACGTCGAGGAGATCGGCCAGGCCGTTGTCGTAGTCGTGCGAGACGTTGGGGCGGAAGAGAGCTTGCGTGACGGGGCGTGTGGGGTCGTTGGCGTGGGCGGTGGCTACGAGTTGCTTGAGGATGGGGATGGCGATTTCGGGTTTGGGTGTGTCGTGGATTTCGTTGCCGACGGAGTAGAGGATGATGCTGGGGTGGTTGCGGTCGCGCTGGATGGTGGCGGCTTCGTCGCGTTCGGACCAATCCCGGAAGTAGAGGTGGTAGTCGTAGGGATTTTTCGCGATGGTCCAGCAGTCGAAGAACTCGTCCATGATGAGGAAGCCCATGCGGTCGGCGAGGTCGAGGAATTCGGGTGCAGGTGGGTTGTGCGCAGTACGGATGGCGTTTACGCCGAGGGCTCGAAGGGCGGTGAGGCGGCGTTCCCATGCGGCTAGTGGGACGGCGGTGCCGAGCGCTCCGGCATCGGTGTGGAGGGCTACGCCGTAGATTTTATGGTGCACTCCGTTGAGGAAGAAGCCCTGGTCGGGGTCGAAGTGGAATTCGCGGATGCCGAAGGAGACTTGCTCATTGTCGATGGGCTTGTTGTTCTCAAGAAGCCTGGCGTTCAGGGTGTAGAGAGCTCCGTGTTCGAGATCCCATCGGTCCGGGTGAGAGAGATTTGTTTCGACGTCGAGATCGGCTGACTCGTGTGGGGGAATTGTCGTGGGTTTGGAATGAAATGTTTGTTCCGCGGACAGGTGTGCGCCTGCAGGGCTGATGAGTTCGGGTGCGATTGAGATCGAGGCTGATTTGTCGGAATCATTTGTAACTGTAACGCGCACATGAATTGTGGCGGATTCGGCGGAGACTTTGGGCGTCGTGATAAAGCTTCCCCATGGGGCGATGTGGACGGCGCTTGTCGTGATGAGACGAACCTGGCGGTTGATTCCTGCGCCGGGATACCAGCGGGAGGCGGGTTGTTGTGAGTTGTCGACGCGGACGGCGATGAGGTTTCTGCCGGTGTGGAGGTGCGGGGTGAGGTCGTAGTTGAAACTGACGTAGCCGTAGGGGCGGTGGCCGAGAAGTTCGCCATTGCAGTAGACGTCGGAATTGGCCATGATGCCGTCGAAGGCGATGAACGTGCGTTTGGTGGGGTCGAGTTTCGTGAGGGTAAGGGTGCGGTGATACCAGCCTATGCCGGTGGGGAAGAAGCCTCCTGCGGCGCGGCTTGGGGCGTTCTCTTCGACGGGGCCGGCGATGGCCCAGTCGTGTGGCAGGGTGACGGGTTTCCAGGCTGAGTCGTCGAAGGTGGGGGATTCTGCGCCTGGGGCGTCGGATTGGAGGAAGCGCCAGTCGGTGTCGAGTTGCTGGATTTGGCGTGATTGTGAGTACGCTGCGGCAGAGAGGAAGAGGGTAATGAGCAGGATCGTGCGGCGCATCGGATTCCTTGAAAGTGGCTTGGGGAGAGTTTACTTCCCACTCTTTCCGATGAAGCCGGAAAGGATGGGGCACCCGTTATTTGTGTGCTGCGTTGACGTTCACTTTTCGGTAGTGGTGGGAGTCGGCTCGACTGCGTTGTACTTGCGGGCTAGCTCGGGAGTTGTTTGGATTTCGGATGCTTGTGGGTTGGTGGCTTTCGCGACTTCTACTCCGAATATGTAACTTGGGCCGAACATATTGCTGGTGAAGAAGATTAGTTTTTTATCAGGGCTGAAGCGGACGTTGGGTTCGGCGCGGTAGTTGTGGTGGGACATGTTGACGAGGTGCTCGGATTTGAAGACACCGGGCTGCCAGAAGTCTGGGCCGTTGAGTGCGCCTTCACCGTGGGGGATCATGTGGGGGTAGAAGAGCTCGATCCACTCGCCGTCGGGGGCCTGCGCGACCTGGCCTGAGTCGCCGCCGTCGCCGGTGAAGAGGTCGAGGTCGTTGGTGAGGTTGAAGTGAATCGACCACTCGTTGCGCTGCATGTGGTAGGCGGTGCGCTTGCCGGTTTCGAGGTCGTAGCTGGCGAGGAAGAAGTCTTCGCCCTTGGGATACTGCCAGTCGTACCAGATGGTTTTGCCGTCGAGGCCCCAGAACTCGTGGCCTGCGATCTCCATCGCCATGGTGCGTTTGTGGATGAGGGTGTTATGCGTGCCGTCGGTGTGGATCATCCAGATGCGATCGACCTTTTGCCACATGCCTTCATGGCAGTACATGAGGAGGGTGGGGTCGGTGGGCGAGAAGAGCAGGTGATTGACCCAGTCGGTGGAGTGGAGGAGTGGCTTGATGGCGCCGGGCTTTTCGCCGTTGGCGCCGGGTTCGAGCTGGATGGTGAAGAGGACGAGTGGAATGCGCGCGGCGAGACGGCGTTCCATCATCTGGCCCTTGTCGTCGGCCTGGACGTGAGCTCCGCCGAGGTTGGCTGCGGCGTTTCCGTTGGCTGGCGGTGGCGCGGGAGGGGGATTGTTGACGAAGGCGTTGGGCGCGTTGGGATCGCCACCGGGAACATCGGACTCGTTGTAGGTGCCTGCGCCGAGGGTTTCGTCGGCGTTGACGCTGGAGACGCCCAAGCGCGGAGGCAGGTCGATAAGTTTGCGTATCTCGCCTGTGTTGGTGTTGGCCTTGTAGAGCGCGTTTTTGCGGGTTTCGGGGTCGATGCGGGTGAAGAAGACGCTGTTGGTCTTGTGGCCGACGACGATCGCGTGGGCTCCGCGGCCGAAGCGCGCGATGGGCGAGTTGTCGGCGTTGGCTGGTGGTGCCCCGTTGGGCACGAGCATACTCGTCTTCATGGTGGCGAGGTCGAGCACACGGATGCCCTCGGGCGAGTTGTAGACCATCTGCTTCAGATCCGGTGTGTAGGCGTTGACGTTGAAATAGAAGGCGCCGGAATTCGGCTCGTCGGAGATGCGCCACACTCGATGTCCAGTGTCTTTATCGACCCACGTCCTGGGTGGGAGCTGCGTTTGCGTGCCATCCTGAGCCTGAATGGTAAGCGTAGCTCCAACGATGGACAACGCAGCGAGTGACGAAAGGTAACGGCGTGACATGTGAGACTCCTGCTGATATCTGCTGAAGCTTAGTTCCTAGGGACGACTGGCCCTTTGCTGTTCGGCGGTTCGGTGGGGTTGAACTTGCGCGCCAGGTCCGGGGTGGAGACGACATCGGTCGCCGAAGGGTTCTCCGCTTTCTTCACTTCGACGGCGAAGACGTAGCTGGGGCCGAACATATTGCTGGTGAAGATGACGAGCGAGTTGTCGGGAGAGAAGCGGACGTTGGGTTCCTCGCGATAGTAGTGGTGGGACATGTTGACGAGGCGTTCGGAGTGGAAGACGCCGGGCTGCCAGAAGGTGGGGTCGTTGAGCTCGCCTTCGCCGGAGGGATCATGTGCGGGTGGAAGAGTTCGATCCATTCGCCGTCGGGCGCGTTGGCGACCTGGCCGGGATCGCCGCCGTCGCCGGAGAAGAGGTCGAGGTCGTTGGTGACGTTGAAGTGAATCGACCACTCGTTGCGCTCCAGGTGGATAGGCGGTGCGCTTGCCGGTCTTCGACGTTGTAGCCGGCGAGGAAGAAGTCCTCGCCCTTGGGGTACTGCCAGTCGTACCAGATGGTCTTCGCCGTCGAGGCCCCAGAACTCGTGGCCGGCGATCTCCATGGCCATGGTGCGCTTGTGGATGAGTGTGTTCTGGGTGCCGTCGGTGTGGATCGTCCAGATGCGGTCGACCTTTTGCCAGGGGCCTTCGTGGCAGTACATCAGCAGCGTGGGATCGGTGGGCGAGAAGAGCAGGTGGTTGACCCAGTCGGTGGAGTGGAGCAGCGTCTTCCGTCCGCTTTCGCCGGTGCCGGTTCCAGGTTGATCGTGAAGAGGACGAGCGGCAGGCGCGCAGCGAGGCGGCGCTCCATCATCAGTCCCTTGTTTTCGGGTTGATAGTGTGGGCCCTGCGCAGCGCTGGCGGTTCGGTTGTCGGCTGCGGGGGGAGCTGCGTTGGCCGGAGCGTTGGAGCCGTACTCCTTGCCGGTCGCGTCGCCCTCGATATAGGTGCCGGCGGCGAGCCTTTCATCCGCATTCACGCTGACGATACTGATCTTCGGCGGAAGGTCCGTCAGTTTGCGAATGGCGCCGGTGTAGACGTCGGCCTTGTAGACGGCGGCGGTGTGGGTTGCGGGGTCTGCTGGGTGAAGAAGACACTGTTGGTCTTGCTGCCGGCGACG
>CAWDJN010000028.1:0-118241 GCA_963802695.1 uncultured Acidobacteriaceae bacterium | reverse complement strand
CGGGCTTCAGGCTGCTCAATCCGCTGGCCATTCGGGAAGGCGCAATGGGGTGAACTGGCTGCCGCTGCGGCGACCAGGGCCGCACGCTCGAAACGTACATGTGGACGTGGCGCAGCGGTGTTCCTCGCAGCGACGGTAGAGCAGCAGACGCGAGACGGTGCCGAGCAGCACCTGGCACCGTGACGGTCCTTCACGTTCGACCGGAACATTTTTTCGCCGAAAATGTTGCTGTATGCGAGGAGGGAGGAAGCGAATGAGCAACACGCTTCGCGTTTGGCTCGTGCTCGCGCTCACCGTGGCGGGCGCAATTGCAATCGTCGCAGGGATTTCCGAAAAAGCGACGACGAAGGGATCTTCGCTTGCAGTATTGAGAGCATGAGATCAGACTTCGTCACGGATCAGGTCCAAATTGCTCTGTACGTTTTCGGACCGTTTGATTTAGTCGTGTCACTACTTTGAGCATCGAGCGTTCCAGTATCGGAGCGTGGCGTCCCCCAGGCACACGCTCCGGTCCGGCCACACGGGCCAAGGCCCGCCCAGTTGCCCCTTGGCTTCTCGGTGCGGGCCTTTTTCTGTTCGCGTCCACTTTGTAGTACTTTGGCGGCGCGATCAGCAGTCCAATCCGGCGGTGCCGCATGTCCTCCCAAAATTAGCTCGTTCGAGCAGATGATCGAGCAGGCGAAGCAGTACGCGAGCGACATCCTTTGCTCGTAGCGAGACGACAATCCTATGGCGATTGCTGCCGGTGCCATGGAAGTCTACCGAGACATGCTGCCGGCCTGCCTACGCAAAGTTGAGCGCCAGCCCCCCACCCCGGTGACCACCCCGACGGCGCGATCGAATACGCGAGCCACCCGCGCCCTGTAGACCCAACCACCGGGGTGCCCCCTCACGCATCGAGCCGAACGCCGGAAAAAATTCCTCGGGTATAGCCTTGGTGGGCGCTGGCTAAGGTCGCGACGCTGGACGAGATCATGCAGCAGCAGGCCATGACGGTCGGGATGGCGAAGCCGCCGTCGGGAAGGGCCAGTACAAGACCGACCGTTGGGTTGCCACAAAACCTGACGGTGCCCCGACTGCCGCTCGGTGCCGGCCATGTTGTAAGCCGCGCCGCCCCAAAGGCGGCGCGCTTAAGGTGACCGCCAGCCAAAACTGCGGAAGAAATTCTCTCGCGCGTGGACGTCAGTACCGGGCCAGTGGGAGGGCCATCGAGGAAAAACGCCGCCATGAGCGCCGTTCATGGTCTTGCGAACGCAGGGAAAGGGCCCGCCGCCAAGGTGTTGCAGAAAGACCACAAGACTTGGCTTGAAGACGCCGCACGATTGCCCGCTGGCCGCGTAAGAGTATACTTAGGCCACATAGTCGTCCTTAGGCCGCCACAAAGACACCACACTCGGGGAGATACGAGATGAAAAGGTTGGTTGTTGGTGCTGCGCTGCTCGCTGCGGCGCCGTTTGCTGCCCAGGCGCAGACGCCGCTTCAGCCCGGCGGGTTCTACATCGGTGCGGAAGGCGGTGCGAACTGGATGTTCAACACGTCGCCCACGTCGACATTCACCTTTGCCGGGCCGTCGTCGTTCGGCAACTTCTCCAGCAACTCGAACGCGACCTTCAACACCGGTTTCGTTGTCGGTGGCGCGCTCGGCTACGACTTCATCGGCCTTCGCGTCGAGGCCGAAGGCGTCTATCGGGAAAACACGGGCACGCTGGCGGTCGGTGGGTTTAGCGCGGGCTTCAACTTCAACGAAGTCGCGATCATGGGGAATGTCTACTATGACTTCCTCGCGGGATCGGCGATCGTCCCCTATATCGGCGCCGGCGCCGGTGTGGCGTTCCTCAACGCGGGTGCTCTCGGCGCGACGGCGCAGAGCACGCAGTTCGCCTATCAGGGCATCCTCGGCGTGGGCTGGAACATCGACTCGACGTTCCGCCTCAACTTGGAAGGCCGTTACTACGGCACGACGGCTCCCAACTTCAGCAACCAGGGCTCCTTGGGGGGCACCCAGTACAACTTGACCTACAGTCCGCAGAACAACAACGTCAGCGCCATGCTGAGCCTGCACATGCGGTTCGGCGTGGCTGCGCCGCCGCCGCCGCCGCCGCCGCCGCCCGTGGTTTCTCCGCCGTCGTTCATGGTGTTCTTCGACTGGGACCGCTCGAACCTCTCGCAGCAGGCGCTGACCACGATCCAGCAGGCGGCCAACGCCTTCCAGGCGAAGGGTAACGCCCGCATCACGGCGACCGGTCACACCGACACGTCGGGCCCGGAGAGCTACAACATGGCGCTGTCGCTGCGTCGTGCCAACGCGGTCAAGGATGCCCTGGTGCGTGACGGCGTGCCGGCGCAGGCGATCACGGTGGTCGGCATGGGCGAGAAGGGCCTGCTAGTGCAGACCGGCGACAATGTGCGCGAGCCGCAGAACCGCCGCGTCGAGATCGTCATTCAGTAGGACAGAACCCACGCAACGGAAAAGGCGGCCTGCGGGCCGCCTTTTTTTGCGAGCTTGAATTTATCTTCAGCAGGGCCTGTTCCCGCGCAATTCCTACAGAAGTCGATCGGTTAGTTCGGTCAGGCACTGTCGCCCGCGCAGGCCCCAGTCGAGGGCCACTGGGCCGCCGGCCAGTCACGGAGTGTTTGCGGCTGAGCGGCTGAGCGCGCTAGGGTGCTCGCCATGGCCGACCTTCATCCCCTCGTCTGGCTGGCGCTTCATGTCGCGGAGGGGCGCAGGGAGCATCCGAGCAACGCAGCCTTCGGACAGTGGGTGAGGAACGACCCCGAGGTGCGCCGTCTTACGCGCGGCCATCTTAGGCACCAGGATCGGGCAGCGCTGATCAAGATTGCCCAGCTCGATCCGGAGGAAGCGTCGGTGGCGATCCGCAGAGACGGAACCTTCGCGCGGCCTGAGCTGCTGTGGCGTGACGTGCTCCGCCATCTCCCCGCGCGTAAGACGCCAGGGAGCCGCAACGAGGTTGTGGAGCCCAACAAGCGTAAGGCGCCTCGCCGACGCAGCCGGTGATGGGCCTCTCACGCGGGCGTCATCTTTAGCCGTCGAGCATGTTGCTGGCCTCGCCGCGATTGAGGCGGGTCGCCGCTGTCAGCCACCAATGGTGACGACGCAGCCAGTCCCAGTCTCCGTGGTCGAGCACGAGCCGAGACAAGAACCACAGCGCCGCCAAGATGTCGTTGACGTGCTCGATGATCCACTCGTCGGTGGTGAGGGGCGATCCCCAGGTCGAGGCGGTGCCGCATGTAGAGCCGCGTGAGATCGGCCCTGACGCCGACCTCCCCGCGCCGGAGCAGGGCGACGGAAAAAAGATAGAAAAAATCCGCAGGTCTCGTCCCTTGCCGCGTTGGACTGCGCGCCGAGCTTCGTATGGGCCGCCTTCACGGCCTAGATACTTCGTCTCAACCCATGGTCGGCGAGTTGGCGGTCGTTCTCACCAGGAGAAGCGTACGCCGAGGTTGATGGCGTGGTTGTCGGTGCCAGTGGCAATCTCGCCGTCGTAGCGCAGGTAGAGCTGCGTCGCCGCGGCGATGTTGGCCATGGCCGAGAGGCCGAGCACCGCCGAGTTGCGCCCCGGCGGGGCGGCGAACACGGTGAAGGCGTTCCCCGGTCCGCCGGCAAAGGCCGCGGTGATCGGCCGGCTGGTATCGGCAAACTCGTGCATCCAGCCCAGCCTGAAATCGAGATTGAGCTTCCTGTCCCCGCCGATGCCGATGGCGCCCGCCAGATCGGCACCGATCGTGGTGCGCTGCGAGTTCGTCGTCTGCTGAAACACGTTGAGGTCGATCGATTGCGCGCCCGACTCCGTGAACCCATTCTGCGTCACGCTCGTAATCTGGAAGCGGCCGAACGGCGTGATGGTCGCGGCGGCGGGTGCATAGACGTCGAACTTGTAGCCACCCTCGATCTGGCCGAGGAACTGGTTGGCGCCGGTGCTGCCGCTGGCGGTGCGCTGGTCCAGGCCGGGGATCATGATCTGGCGATTCACCTGGTTGCTGTAATAGGCGTAGCCCGCCAGCGCATCGACATAAAAGCCTGATTGCGTGTACGAGCCGTAGACCGCGACGCTCACCGAGTCGGTATAGCCCTGACCCGGCAAGGTATTCACCCACTCCCAGCCATGCGTATAGCCGACACCCATGCCGACCAGGAAGCGCGGGTCGATCCTGTAGTCGAGGCCGGTGGCGGCGCCGGCGAAGTTGTAGGTCAGCGTGGAAGCGTTGCCGTCGCCCAGCACGCTGCCCAACCCACCCAGTGCGCTGGCCCAGGCGCTCAACGGTCCCGTGCCATCGCAAGCCGCGATCTCACAGGCTTGCGCCAGCGCCTGGCGCTGACCGGCGCTCGCAGCGCCGCGCGCGTTGGACATCTGCTGGCCCAAGGCATTCATGAACATCATGGCGTTGTTGGTGTTCATGGTGCCGAAGTCGGCCCAGGGCTGGCCGCTGACCGCATCCAGCGCCGGCAGGCCTTGCTGCAGGTTGAGGTTGGCCAGCACCGTCACCACCTTGGCGAGGTCATCCTTCGACGAGCCACTGATCGCGTCCAGCGTTTTGCCGACATTAATCTCGTTGCGGGTCTCGCCGCTCGCGTTGGCGAAGGACGTCCGCATCGTCAGGAAGACATTGTTCGGGTCGTATATGAGAAGCGGTGTCACGAAGGCGAAGTTGGAGTTGGAGTTGTCGGTAAGGGTGAGAGCTGAGTAGGTGCCGGCGACGCCGCCCGTGGTCGTGAGGATGCGGTAGGTCTTGGGGGTCACGCCGGCGACGGCATGCACGTCCACCGTGCCGCCGTTGATGGTGGCGTTGCCGGTGATGTTTATGAGGTCGCTTTGGGAACCGACCTTGACCTTGTAGGTCGAGCCCGCGTTCTGGGTGTAGTTGCCGTTGACCTTGAGGGTACCAATGGTACTCGAATTGCCGGGAGCGATCGTGCCGCTCACGATAGTAGTGCCCACGATGCCGCTGCCGCTTAGCACGCCGCCGCTCGTCACCGTCGTCAGGCTCGATGACGCGATAGAGCCGTTCACCGCAAGCTCGCCGGCATTGATCGTCGTGCCGCCGGTGTAGGTATTGACGCCCGACAGTGTCAGAGTGCCGGTGCCCACCTTCACGAGCGATCCGCCATTGCCTGTGATGCTTCCGCTGACCTCCGTTGAGGTATTATTTGATCCAACCGTTAATGCTTTGGAGGTAAGAGTAAATGTCCCGGCGCCCGCAATCGAACCGAGGGTGGTTCCGGGTGTGCTCAGGCCAAAAAACCCGACTTCGCCACCGGCGTTGTTGATGACAGTCGCTTGAGCGCCGCTGCTCTGGTCGTTGAAACCAACGAACCCGCCATTCTCGACAATGAGCGTCGCCTGGCCGGCGTTGCTCGAATTATTAAAATTGGTGGCCGATGCATCCCTCGTTGTAATCGTCGCCTGGCCAGCCGTGCTGCTGTCTTGGAAATTTATGAAGCCCGCATTGAAACCGTTATTTGTATCAACTACTTGGCCAAGAATGAATTTCGCCGTGCCAGCCGTGCTAATGCCATTGAAATTGATCGCGAAGCCTGAATTACCCCCCGCCCCACTGATGACATTGAACGTCGGCGCGTTTGCAGGAAGGGCCTGGATGCCAATGCCGTTGATGTTTGTCGATCCAAGGACATCGAAGGTATAGTTCGGCGCAGTGAATTGAAGGGTGCCGACGTCAACGGCGCCGGCCATAGAAATCGACGTCGGAGTAAACCCCGTGAAGGTGGCGACTCCAGACGGGCCCGGAACAGTCATGGGATTCCAGTTGGTCGAAGTGTTCCAGTCAGCGGTAGGCCCTCTCCATTGGGCGTTTTGGGCAGAGGCCACCCCGGAGATACCATTCAGAACGATGACTGGAATAGCAATGCGCGCGGCGCGACTGAGCGCGGCACTCGCGGTCGCACGCAGGCGTGGCTGCTTCGGCAGCGGCAGTCCGAATGGCCGCGAGCCGTTTGTGCGACGACATCTGTGTTCTTGGAAAATCCTACTCGCTTGAGCGGACGTAGCCGCGAGCAATGTCGCAGCCGCCGTCGTCGTCAACAAATGTGCGTGAACCTTTGCGGCTGCCCGGGTGCAAAGCAATTTGTGGTCTGAAATTTTGCGGCAGGCTCCTGTCAACAGGATCGCGGCCAGCCATCTGGAACGATCGTCTCCTGATTTCATGGCGGTGTTCTCCCCCGCATGCGTTTCAAGAGTTAAGGGCGTGTCCTCATTGCTCCAAGTTCTTGGTCTTGGCCAATGCCCGCGCGGTTCCGCGCGCTTCGGCCTCAAGCTTCGCGTCAGATCCGAAACTAAGCGATACTGTTAAAAAACGCGGTAGGTTACCGAACTCGATCCTGCGCCATTCGCTAGGGCAGCAGGGGACCGTAGGCTCTTCCAAGAAAGTGTTTCGCACACCCTTTGGACAAGCTGTGTGGAACAGCATTGTCGCTCAAGGTATCGAACAAAATTCTACCACAATTTAATTCGAACCAAACGCGCGTCGCCCGCATACCTGAATGTCCCTGGACGTCGAGGCGAATGATTGGTTGATCTTTGTCAAACGCTGCTTTCAGGCGATCTCGGCTTCTTCGGGCTCACGGTCATGCCTGGGCCAGCGACATGGGCGCAGCGTGCGCATCTTGCTGCGTCGAACGCAGCTTGGGCGCGAAGCTCGCGCCAGCGAACCCCGGCGGGGGATCACCCCCGACGGGGCAGTTCCGGAATGCGAGCGGGTGTCTCGCTGGAAAAAGCCAGGCACGCTTCACCGGGTAACCCGTGGCGCGCAAGGGCCAGCCGGCGCGACCGACAATGGCGCGCGTCCTACTCGGTGTCGGCCACGATATCGCAGCGCTGCGCTCGCACCCCTTGACTGGAACGACATTTACTCGTGCCCGGCTGAAACCTCGGTCGACTATTCCGCTCGAGTTTCTGCCGCGCAAGGCGGACAACTACATGAACTCGACCTTTGCGAATATTCCAGTACATCGGCGAATGGAGTCGCGGACGGCGGGTGTGCTGGAGATGCACGGCACCGACGCGGCCGCACGGTCGATTGTGAGCGGCGACGAGGTCGAAGTCTTTAACGGACGCGGAAGCGTTGCGCTGAAGGCCGTGGTGAACGCACAGGTCTCGGCTGGAGTTGTCGCGGCGCGGCTGGATTGGAATAAGTTATCAGTCGGCGGAGGCAACGTGAATGTGCTGACTTCCGAGACCCTGACTGACATTGGCGGCGGAGCCACGTTTTACTCGACACTGGTCGAGGTGCGGAAGATTTCGCCGGAGCAGCGAGCCGGCTGACAACGCGACGATACGAGGATGACATGGAAGGTTTGCTTCCGGGTTTGAGTGAGATCGAGAGCGCGGCGGAACTGGTCTACCAGAGCATGCCCGCGACGCCGCAGTACAGTTGGCCGCTGATCAACGCGCGTGCCGGCGCCGAAGTATGGGTGAAACACGAGAACCATACGCCGGTGGGAGCATTCAAGGTTCGCGGCGGTCTGGTCTACATGGACTGGCTGCGGCGCGAGCGGTCTGAAGTGACGACCGTGGTCTCGGCCACCCGCGGAAATCATGGGCAATCGATCGCGTTTGCCGCAGCGCAGCATGGGATTCGCACCGTAATCGTGGTGCCGTTCGGCAACAGCATCGAGAAGAACAGGGCAATGCAGGCGCTAGGTGCGGAGCTGATCGAGTTCGGCGAGGACTTCCAGGCTGCCAGCGAACACGCAGAGCGGCTCGCGCAGGAGTTTGGCTGGCACCGCGTTCCGAATATCGACCCGCGCATCGTCGCGGGCGTTTCAACCTACGCGTGGGAGTTTTTCACGGCCTGCCCGGACTTGGAGACAGTTTATGTGCCCATCGGCATGGGCTCGGGAGTATGCGGCATGATCGCGGTCCGCAACGCGCTGGGCCTGGCGACGAAGGTCGTCGGCGTCGTGTCGAGTAAAGCCCCGGCGTACGCTCTGTCGTTTGCTCAAGGCGACGTGGTCGAACATGTGGTCCGGCAGGGGATCGCCGATGGGCTGGCATGCCGGAAGCCAATCGCCGCAGCGCTGGACCTCATGAAGGCTGGGATGGATCGAGTTGTCGTCGTGGACGACGAGGAGGTAGAGGATGCCATGCGCGCCTACTTCATGGATACCCACAATGTAGCCGAGGGTGCAGGCGCGGCCGGCCTAGCGGCATTGCTTAAGGACAGGGAGCACGGCGGCGCAAGGGTGGGAACGGTGCTCACAGGCGGTAATGTGAACAGCGACTCCTTCGGCGAGGTGTTGTGCGGCAGCCGAGTAGCATCGCTCGCGTAGTTAAGGGGGGCGAAGCTGTGTATCCAGCCAAATTTCAATGCGCGGGATGTGGAGAGTGGATCGAAACCACGGTGGATGAGTCTGCCGGGTCGAAGCAGCAGTATGTTGAGGACTGTCAGGTCTGCTGCCAGCCCAATGTGTTGAGCATCCGGTGGGACGGATCGGCCGGGGAGTTCACAATTACCTCGGAGCTTGAAAGTTAAGGCTATCGGCTGGGTGCCTTTGGGTCGTTGAGCCGTCAAAAAGAGAACAAAACTGAATTCAGGCGTGTTAGATGCTGTCTGGTCTGACCCGAACCCGGGGGCGAACTCGCTATCGGCTCTCCGCTCCCATATAATCGAGACTTCGCTTAGTTGATGGCGGAGTGTCATTTTTAGAGCAGTGAGGGTGTGCGTATCTTTACCGTGAATCGAGAGAGCGGAAGCTCCCTGAAATGCAAGGCCAAACCTGTGTGCACGCGCTCCAGCCGTCCCCGCATCGCTTCTGTCGCGTTCATCTTTGCCGTTTTTGCCGTTTCGGCTTCCACCCTGTCTGCGCAGGTGTCTCCGGGCACTGCAAGCGCTCCTGTGTCTTCACAAGGAGTGGAAACTCTTTGCCAGCCCCAGGTTATCGGGAACCGCCGCATCCCGAAGGAATCGGTTCTGGCCCGGTTGTTCAGCCGCCAGAACGACGTGTACGACCCTGCGGTCGTCGAACGGGACTTTAACTCGCTGTGGAACACCGGTTACTTCGAAGACCTGCGGATTGAACGGGTAGATACGCCGAAGTGCGTCCAGCTCATCATTATTGTCAGCGAGAAGCCGACCATCCGCGACATCAACTACAAGGGACTGAATGCAGTAACCCAGTCCGACGTTCTCGAGCGCTTCAAGAAGGCCAAGGTCGCGGTTTCGGTCGAAAGCCAGTACGACCCGACCAAGATCGCCCGAGCGGTCGTAGTGCTCAAAGACTTGCTCGCCGAGCATGGGCACCAGTTCGCTACCGTTACGCCTGACATCAAGAAGATTCCGCCCGCCGGCGTGTCCCTCACCTTCGTCATCAAGGAAGGCCCGACCGTGAAGGTGGGCAAGATTGCGTTCCAGGGCAATAACAACCTGAGCGATCGCACGCTCCGCAATGCGATGAAGAACCTGAAGCCGATCGGTATCCCTCACTCGATCATTCTGGAGAACCTGTTTGCCCGAACCTTCGACGCAAGCAAGCTGGACGAGGACACCGAGCGGGTCCGCCAGGCCTATCGCGAGCGCGGCTACTTCAAAGCCCAGACCAGTGACCCTACGACCCACGTGCGCGACGCCGGAGGGTTGAACCCCTTTACTCTGCGGCCTTCGAAGGGCAAACGTATCGATATTCTGATGCCGGTCGAAGAGGGAGAGCGTTACAAACTCGCCGCCATTACCTTTACCGGCAATGCGCACGCGCAGAATGTGAGGGCGCTGCGGGCGCAGTTCGTTCAGAAGGACGGCGAATGGTTCAACGCGACCCAGTTCAGCAAGGGTCTGGACCAGTTGCGCAAGGCCTACGGCTCGCTGGGCTACATCAACATGGTTGCGAACCCCGTCCCCCAGATCGACGACGCTAAGCACACCATCACTCTGAACATCGACATCGATGAGGGCAAGCCGTTTTACGTCTCGCGCATCGAGTTTACCGGCAACACGATTACGCGCGACAAGGTCATCCGCCGCGAGCTGCTGCTCGAGGAGGGTCAGATCTATAACAGCCAGTTGTGGGACCTGTCGATCCTGCGTCTCAACCAGCTGAACTACTTCGAGACGCTGAAGGCGGACCAGGACTCCGAGAGCCGTCAGAACGCCAATGACGCGACGGTTGATCTGCTACTGAAGCTCAAAGAGAAGGGCAAGAACTCGATCGGCCTCAACGGCGGCATCAGCGGCCTGTCGGGAACCTTCATCGGGCTGAACTACGAGACGAACAACTTCCTCGGGTTGGGCGAGACGCTCTCGGTCCAGGCCAATGTCGGCGACCTGTCGCGCCAGATCAGCTTCGGATTTACCGAGCCATACCTGCGGGACAAACCCATCTCGGTCGGCGCGCAGGTCTTTGCGCAGAAGTACGACTTCAACCCATCGAAGAGCCAGTCAACCACCGGAGCGACCGGGAATCTGTCTGCCGCGCAGCAGTCATTGCTGACGAACTACAACACTTCAACGACCGGCCTCACGTTAACGGCCAGCGAACCGCTGCGTCATCTCTTTTCGAAGACCGGTGTGACTCGCGTCGGAATCTCTTATTCGTTGTCGCGTTCGACTGTGACGACGTTCAATCAGAACACCACGAACGTCTTCCAGTCGCTCGCGTTCCGTTCCGGCGTCGCAGGACAAAACCAGCTCACCGGCATCATCACTTCCGTCCTCACACCGAGCTATACCTTCTCGAGCCTTGATCGTGCAGTCGGCCCACATAACGGCAAGGATCTCAACGTTTCAGTCCAGGTCGCCGGCATAGGCGGGAACGTGAAGTACGTTTCGCCCATCGCCAGCTACCGCCAGTTCTTCCCGATGAAGGGGTTGAAGGTCAATCGCGAAGGGCATAACGTGCTGGGTTACCGCATCCAGGTGGCGCACACTGAGGGTTATGGCGGCGAAGTTGCCCCGCCGACGCACCGCTTCTATGAAGGCGGCGAGCAGGACCTTCGCGGCTTCGACGTGCGTTCGATCTCGCCCTACACCTTTATCCCGAACAAGATTGAATACACTCTGACAAACCCTGATGGCACCTCGGTTCCGCGCGATCCGACGAATCCCCCTCTGGGCAATGTCCTGATCCCGCTGCCGATCTATCGAATGGTCGCTATTGGTGGCGACACGTCGCTAGTAGCAAACCTCGAATACCGCATTCCCATCGTCAGCCAGGTCACCTTCGCCTTCTTCACCGACTTTGGCATGAACATGGACCTCTTGCAGGGACAGTTGCGGCAGAGCACAGCCGGACAGTCCATCATCTCCGGCGCTCAGTATGGATGCCCGACTATCATCAACGGCGCCTGCTTCGGCGGGAGTTCTGTGAAGTTCCCGGACACGCTGGCAATCGTTCCCGGAACCAACTATGTTCCGCGTATGTCGAATGGTGCGGAGCTGCAGGTTATTCTGCCAATCATCAACGCTCCATTCCGAATCTTCTATGCGTACAACTCGCTACGGCTCTACGAGGACGTCCCACAGAAACTCGCAGTGCCGAACTCTGGTCCGGATAACGTGAACACCTTCAAGGGCTACTTCCCCAGCAATGGTGCCGGCCAGTTCAGCTACCAGCAGGCGCTGCAGTTCTATGGAGCAGACTACATTCTGCGTGAGCCGAGGAAGACGTTCCGCCTGACGGTCAGCACGACCTTCTAGCCTCCGTGGAACAGACGGATACCAGCGACGCCGCTTGCACCCGCTGCGATGCAGGCCGCGGCATTCTGCCGGGTTACTCCGCCCAACGCGAACACCGGGATCGGGGATGCCATTGCGCAGGCTTCCCTTAGCCTGCCTGCTCCCTGTCCCTCGAGATGTTGGCCGCTGACAAGCTGTTTTTCGAAGACCGGTGCGAACAGGATCAAATCCGCCTGGTTCGCCCGGGCGCGTTCGACTTCGAACAGTGTGTGGCAAGAGACGCTGACAATCGGCGCAGGCAGCTTCGCAGACGCATAAAGCCCGCGGACTTCGGCCGGAGTTAGCGCATCCGGCGCTGCCGGGAGATGGACACCGTGGGCCCCGGTCGCAACGGCCACGTCAGCGCGTGAATTAATCAGCAATCGGGTTGGCGTCGAAGTAGCAGAGATCGCCTCAAGAATCTCACTCGCCAGTATTGCCAGAGCATCGGCAGAGAGGTCCTTCTCCCGAAGCTGGATGTAGTCGAAGCCGTCGCGTACCCAGTGGAAGGCCTGCCGAAGCAACTCGGCCTGCTTTGCCGATTCATCACCCGGGAACAGTGCGCGGCTGGTAATGGCGTAGCGGAGCATGGTCTCTTCCAGTGTATGTTTCCCCAGCCCAACGTAAATCGGTTGAAGGTAGAGCAGTTAACTCTGGTGTGGTAGTTTCAAAATAGCAACGTGAACGCCAGGACAGTCAACGGCCAGAGTCTCATTGATTCCTGCGTCCGGGCCGATAACGGAAGTGCAACCGACCATGGCGCTGAAGCCGAAACCCACGAGTATGTGCCACTATGAGTAGCGTTTACGATTTGATTGTGATCGGTTCCGGGCCAGCCGGCCAGCGGGCTGCAATTTACGCCGCGAAGCTCGGCAAGAAAGTTGCGCTCGTCGAGATGCGCGAGGTTGTCGGGGGGGCCTCCATCAATACCGGGACCATCCCTTCCAAGACCATGCGCGAGGCCGTCCTGCACCTCTCCGGCTACAACTACAAGTCCATCTACGGGATGAACTATCGGGTGAAGGAAAAGATCACGATGGCGGACCTTGCCTTTCGGGTCCAGCACGTGATCAAGACCGAGATCGACGTCACCGAGGCGCAGCTCTCCCGCAACAACATCGAGATGCTGGTGGGCATTGCGAGCTTTGAAGACGCGAACCACGTCAAAGTGACGAACTCGCGCGGCTCCAGCGTCTACGAGGCAAAGAGCATCATCGTCGGTACCGGCACCAAGCCCGCTTGCTCTCCCAAAGTGCCCATCAACGGGCGCAGCATCATCAATAGCGACCTTGTCCTCGAACTCGTCAACCTGCCGAAGACGATGATCATCGTCGGCGGCGGCGTCATTGGCGTCGAGTACACCTGCATGTTTTCGGCCCTCGGCGTGAGGGTCACGTTGATCGAGCGCAGGCCGAAGCTGCTCGAGTTCGCTGACCAGGAGATCGTCGAAGCCCTCAGCTACCATCTGCGCGATACGCGCGTGACGATGCGGCTCAACGAAGAGGTGGAGTCTGTCGAAGAGATGCCCGACGGCACCGTTGTCGCGAATCTCGAAAGTAAAAAGAAGGTTCAGGGTGATGCTCTGCTCTACGCCGTCGGCCGCCAGGGCAACGTCGACGACCTGAATCTCTCCGCCGTTGGCATCGAAGCAGACTCCCGCGGTCGCATTCCGGTCGATAAAGACTTCCGCACGAAGGTGCCGAGCATTTTTGCGGTCGGCGACGTCATCGGGTTCCCTTCGCTCGCTTCCGTTTCGATGGAGCAGGGACGAGTCGCAGCCGCGCGCGCCTTCGGCGATGAAAAAGTGCTGTCGAATCCAGGTCTCTACCCCTACGGTATCTACACCATCCCCGAGATTAGCTTCATCGGCAAAACCGAAGAGCAACTCACGGAAGAGGACGTTCCCTACGAGGTGGGCGTCGCCTACTACCGCGAGATCGCCCGCGGCCAGATTCGCGGCGATACCACTGGGCGGCTCAAGCTCATCTTCCACCGCGTGTCGCACGCAATCCTTGGCGTGCACATCATCGGCGAAGGCGCGAGTGAGCTGTTGCACATCGGCCAGGCCGTCATGGCGCTGGGTGGAACGCTGGACTACTTCGTGGACACCGTGTTCAACTACCCAACGCTCGCAGAATGTTATAAAGTTGCGGCTTTCAATGGATTGAACCGCGTTAGCAAGTTCGAATAAAACGCGAGTCTCCGGGGATGAGGCGAATCAGGCAATGGCAAAGACGATAGGCGTTACATTATCGGAGCGAATCTCCGCTGGGCTGGTAGTGGACCACAAGTTGTCAGGCGCGCTGCGGCGTTTTCCTGAGGACCACGACGACGACGATGCGCTCGTGGAGATGCACAGCGAAGCTGTCGTCGAGACCATCTGCAAGCAGATTGTTCTGGCAGCCGAGGGGACAAAGGACCTCGCGGCCGTTGGCGTGGCTCTACCCGGCCTGGTCAAGAATGGAGTGGTAGAGGAGGCTCCGAACCTGCCTCAACTCAAGGGCGCGCGCATCCAGGAGCAGGTTGCTGCGGAACTGCGCACCCACGGCATCGAAGCCCCGGTGACGGCATTGAACGACGCCGACGGAATGGCCGCGGGGCTCGCTTCAGCTTATGGCAAGCTCGACAGCATGATCCGCGTCTGGACTCTTGGAGTAGGCATCGGCTACGGACGCTACCCATTCGCCCCAGGTGTATGGGAGGGCGGCCACACAGTCGTGACCCTCGACGAGAAAGAGCGCTACTGCGGCTGTGGCGGGCGCGGGCACATGGAAGGCATCATGGGCCATCGCGCGATGCGCCTTCGGTTTCTGGACATGGAACCCGAAGAGGTCTTCGAAGCAGCCAGGCACGGCGACGCCCGCTGCATCGAATTCAAACGCCTCTGGCACAAAGCACTGGCCGCCGCCTCGGCCACTACGATCCACATGGCCGGCCCTGGCAAAATCTTCCTCTCGGGCTTCAACGTCCGCTTCGTCGACTTGCCCATGCTCAGGGACTACATCCAGCAGATGGTCAAGATGAGTCCGCTCCAGGGCTACTCGTTCGAAATCGTCGAGGACAGCGCCGAACTGCGCGTCATCGGCGCAGCCGTAGCGGCCGAACAGATGGCAGTCCGGTAAATGACGCTAGCGACCGCGGATTGCGCGGATAAAACCGGATTAACTGAAGTAAGAATTAAGCAGATCTACTAGCAGAATTGGTTTGCCAGTCTCGTCTTTGATCCGTTCTTATCCGCGAAATCCGCGGTCGAACGTTCTACTTCTGGCACGTCGGACAGAAGTGGGTGCTCCGCCCCCCGATGACCACCCGCTCAATCGGCCTGCCGCAGTTCCTGCACGGCTCTCCGGTCCGCGAATAGACGTAGTGGTGCAACTGAAAAAATCCAGCCACCCCGTCCGCATCCACATAATCGGACACCGACGACCCACCCAGCTTGATCGCCTTCTTCAAAACCTTCACCAGTGCGGCGAGCAACCGCTTCAGCTCCTCGCGCGTGAGCCGTCCAGCCTGGCGGCGCGGTCGGATTCCCGCATGAAACAACGCCTCATCAGCATAGATATTGCCCACCCCATGCAAAAGCTTCTGATTCAGCAGTGCAGCCTTGATCGGCGTCTTGCGGCCACGAAATAGCGCAATAAAATCCTCAAGCGAGATCGTCAGCGGCTCACTACCGGGCCCAATGTACGGCTGGTCCACCACCGAAAGACGGCCGAACCGCCGCGCATCCACAAAGCGAAGTTCCTGCCCGCCACTTAGGGTTAGGACGGCATGGGTATGTGCCGGATGCGGCGTCTCCGCAGCAGAAACAAGCAGGCGGCCCGTCATGCCCAGATGCACAAGAAACTGCGCGGGCTTCTCGTCACGCCCAATCTTTCGTGTCAGGTCGAAGGCGACGGTCTTGCCCACGCGATGCACCCTGGCAACACGAGCCCCCGTCAAAGTCTCTGCGATTACCTCAGGCGGCGACTTGAAGGTCTGTGGCTTATTGCTCGTCCACACAGACCGGATCGTCTGGCCATGAATACGTGCATGAACGCCATTGGCAACAGTTTCGACTTCAGGTAGCTCGGGCATAAACCTTCTGCCAGTATAGGTGTCGGCGGCTCGGCAGAATGGAGCTATACTTGTCGCCTCATGAAAAAGCTCATTCTTGCGTGCGTAGCGGCTGCCTGTTCAATCATCGGTGTCATTGCGGGTCTTGCTCAGGGACAAAAAGCAATGCGGCCTCTCTTGTTGGTCGCGAACCAGGGAGATCACGATCTCAGTCTCATCGACGTAACCGCCGGCAAACAGATCGCCACCGTGCCAGTAGAAGGAGTGACCGGTCACGAGGTCGCGGCCTCTCCCGACGGCACCACTGCCTATGTGCCCATCTATGGCGATGCCGGCGTAGGCCGCGCCGGCACCGACGGCACCAAAATCTCCGTCATCGATCTCGCCAGCCGCAAGGTCACCCACACCATCGACTTCGGACACGGAGTCCGCCCGCACTGCGCCATCTACGACCGCAATACCGGCATGCTCTACGTCACCACCGAGCTCGACAAATCCATCAGCATCATCGACCCGAAGACCCTAAAAATCGTCGGTAGCATCCCCACAGGCCAGGAGCAGTCCCACATGCTCGCCCTCTCTCGCGACGGCTCCCGCGGATACACAGCGAACGTCGGTCCCGGAACGGTCTCGGTGCTCGACATGAAGGCGCGCAAGACCCTCGCCATCATCCCGATCTCGACCACCACACAGCGCATCGCCGTCTCACCCGACGACACCATGGTCTTCACCGCAGACCAGGCCAAACCGCAACTAGCCGTCATCGACACAGCGACAAACAAAGTAAAGACGTGGGTCCCACTTCCGGGAGTAGGCTACGGCACCGCACCCACTCCTGACGGACGCTGGCTTCTGGTAACAATGCGTGGATCAAAGGGAGTAGCCGTAGTCGACCTCAAAGAGATGAAGGTCACAAAGACAATCGACGTCCCCGACGGACCAGCCGAGGTTCTCATCACTCCCGACGGCAAGACCGCATACGTCGCATGCAACTTCAAAAGCCAGATCGCCGAGATTGACCTGGGCAACTGGAAGGTCTCCCGCGTCATCGATGCCGGAAAGACCGCCGACGGCCTGGCCTGGGCCAAATAAAGCCGACCACGGATCACGCGGATTATCGAGAAATCCGTCTTTGCGTCTCTAATCCCGTTTATGTCTTTTATCCGTGCCGATCCGCGCAATCCGCGGTCGCGCTCAGTGGTGCGTCAGCTGCAGAATCGGCAGCAGACTGGAGTAGTCATCCGTCCACACGCGCAGGCGCGGAATAGTTGGAGCCTTGGTGGCGGCCGCCGCGACGTCAGGCTGATCGAAAAGCGCCATGCTGTTGCTTAACAAAACCCAGGTAGACCGATAGGATCCCGTCGCGTCATCACCCGCGGCCTCAACCAGCTTCGCATGCATATTGGTCGCGACGGCGAGCTGCGCAATCTCCGGAACCAAATCCAGGTACTGGTTCGAGACATGAAACGCGAGAATCCCATCCCGTCCAAGATGCCGCTTGTAAATCCCGATAGCCTCGACAGTGAGCAGATGCAGAGGTATCGCGTCGCCTGAAAAAGCATCCACAACAAGCACATCAAAATTCTGCGGCCCTTCACGAACCAGCGAGGTGCGAGCATCGCCGTCGGCAAAAGTAAGCGCAGCGGTTGAGTCGCGAAGATACGTAAACAGATTCTGCGCAATCGGCCGCACACTGGGATTGATCTCATAAAATCGAATCCGATCTCCCGGATGACCATAAGCCGCAATAGTTCCCGTCCCCAGCCCAATCACTCCAATGTTCCGCGGACGCCCGCCACAGCAGAAGCGCAGAGCCAGGCCCACGCCGGAGTTAATCGCGTAATATGTCGTGGGAATGCGGCTCAGTCCGTTGCCGAAGATCTGCGTGCCGTGCTGAATAGTTCCATTGAGCAGCATGCGCTCGGGATCGGCCCGAGCAGTCGCGGTCTGCTTCACCCGCAGCGTCCCGTAGAAGTTTCGTACCTCAACCATTGCGTCGCGCGAGTATGCCGACCGCAGCATGATGGCGAAAAACAGCAGCAGCACCGTTGCAACCATCCAGAGCAAGCGCTGTGGCCAGCCGTCGCGCCATGTCACCGCTACAGCAACAGCCGCAGTAACAAAAAACGAGATCGCAAGATCGTAGTTTGCAGAAAAGATCAGTGGGCTCGCGATGCCGATGAAAAACGTTCCCGCTGCCCCACCCGCCGCAATCAACAGATAAAAAACTGTCGCCTCCGAGCTACGCTGCGGCCGCAGCGCATACGCTTCCGCGTGACAAAACAGACACGCGAGAAAACATTCGGCGAGGAAAAACAGAATCGCCACACCGATCGGCAAGCTCACATCGGTCTTCGAGATCGCATAGCCAAGGCTCGCAAGCATGACGACAAGCAGCCGAACGACAATGCCGCGCCGATAAAACCCGGGAAATTCAAATGCGAGGATGAAGCTGAGTAGATAAGCAGTAAGCGGCAGCATCCACAACAGCGGAATAGCCGCGATGTTCACCGTAAGATGAGCCGTCACGGCGCTCAACTGCATTGCAGCAGCCATCGGCAACAAAAACCAGAGCCACTTCGCAAACCCCGGCGAAGCATCCCGCGCCTCGTCGGGTGCGGTTGGCTGCGCGTCTTCCGCCTTGCCCGACGATGCGATCACCGCGCAAAAAATCGCATACACAAGAAACCCCGCCGCCCAGAGCGTCCGCTGCAGCCGCAGCGAAAGGTTCGGCTCAACCAGCAGAGGATAAGCGATCAGCGCAAGCAGAGAGCCCGCATTCGAAAGCGCAAACAGCCTGTACGGTACGCTCCCTCCGTGTGTCCGCAAAAACCACACCTGCATCAGAGGACTCGTCGAGCCCAGCAAAAGAAACGGCAGCCCGATACTGAGGGTCAGCAAAACGAAGATGGTCCTCACCGGATGGTCGGAACCCTGCATCAACTCGATCGGATGGATGCGCTGCGCCGCCAACATCAGAACCGCCCCAATCAGCAACGCCAAATAGAAATGCCGCCGCCAGCCAAGACACTCGCAGCCCGTCAGCCAATGCGCATAGAGATAGCCGAGCAGCAGCGTTACCTGAAAGAACACCAGGCACGTAAGCCAAACCGCAGACGACCCGCCAAGGGTAGGCAACAGCTGCTTGGCAGCCATCGGCTCCACGAGAAAGAGCAGGAATGCGCCAAGAAATACGGTGGTGCCATACAGCAGACGGGATGCGGGCATGATTGAACCGGGTGTAAAGGTAGGAGAACAATGCGTCCAACGCATTTCGATGCGTCGAGCGGATTCACATGGAAGGATAACGACTGATTCAGCAGCTTCCGCCATCAAAAAAACACGATCAGCCGGTTCAGAGTTCTCGCTCTCCTTTGTCAGGCGAGTAAAGTGAAGGAAGTTCTAAAGCGGGGTTCCCATGAATGTGCTGTGCCGGGCCGGACTCATCCTTTCCTTTGCATCTCTGTTACCTGCAGCTGGGGCACAATTGCAAGTGCAGTCCGCCTCGCCATCCCCGGTGGCCGGCCGTAGGCTGGTATTCGACGTCGTGGTGACAGATCATTCTGGCAAGCCAACACCAGGGCTCGAAGAGAAGGACTTTTCCGTGTTCGACAACGGACACGATCAAAAAATTCTCTCCTTCCGTGCGAGCGGCGGGGAAGTCGCGCCCACCGGCAGTCAGCCACCCGACCCGCCGGTGAAGATCATCCTGCTGGTGGATGAAGTGAATTCGAACTTCCTCAGAGTGGCGTATGAGCGGGATCAGATCAAGCAGTTTCTCCAAAAAAACGGTGGCGTTCTGAAGCATCCACTGTCGATGGCGTTTTTTACCGACAAGGGAACTCAGGTGCAGAACGATTCATCCACCGACGGCAACGCGCTGCTGCGAGTGTTCGATGAGCACGAAACCGCGCTCAGGTCGATTCGGCGATCAGAGGGAGTCTACGGGGCAATCGAACGATTTCAACTCTCCATGAATGCTTTGCAATCTATTGCGCAGGCCGAGGCAAAGCAGCCAGGACGAAAACTTGTTGTCTGGATCAGTGCAGGCTGGCCGCTGCTCTCCGGACCAGGCATCCAACTGACCTCAAAAGAGCAGGCGAACTTGTTTTCGTCTCTTGTCTCGATCTCGACGGCCCTACGCCAGGCGCGGATCACGCTGTCCAGCATCAATCCAGAAGTCGCAGGCGAAGGCGTCTTATCTCAGGATTTCTACTACGAGACCTTTCTAAAGCCAGTCAGCCGCGCGAGAGATACGCAGATTGGCAATCTGGCGTTGCAGGTGATCGCGGTGCAAAGTGGTGGCTTGGCGCTAACAGCAAGCAGTGACATCGCTGGACAGATAGCGCATTGTGTCGCTGACGCCGACTCCTACTACACCCTCGTCGTCGATCAGGCTCCCGCAGACGCACCAGACTCGTATCACGCGCTGACAGTCAAGGTCGCGAAGCCGGGGCTGACCGCACGAACGCGAGCCGGTTATTACGTTCAACCCTAGAGGATCGTCTAGCCCAGGGCCCATCCTTCGGGAACAAGTTATGATGGATAGTGGCGTGCGTTTGCAGGTTTACGCGCGCGTCTGCCGGCCAACGCAAAATCCTTGGAGAACATATTCATCGTGAGTCAACGCAAATCAGCGGTCATTCTGGGTGCCCAATGGGGCGATGAAGGCAAAGGCAAGATCGTCGACGTCCTCTCGGAGAAGTTCTCCGTCGTCGCGCGCTACGCCGGCGGCCACAACGCCGGCCACACCGTCATCATCAAGGGCAAAAAGTTTGTCCTCCAGCTCATCCCCTGCGGCGTCCTGCGCCCAGCCTGCAAAGGCGTCATCGGCAACGGCGTCGTCCTCGACCCCATGGCCTTCCTCAACGAGGTCAAGAAGCTCAAGGACGCCGGCCTCCCCGTCGACGGCCAGCTCTTCGTCTCCAACCGCGCCCAGGTCATCCTGCCCTACCACCGCATGATCGAGCTCGCCGCCGAAAACGCCCCCGGCCGCACGAAGATCGGCACCACCAGCCGCGGCATCGGCCCCGCCTACGAAGACAAGATGCACCGCAGCGGCCTGCGCGTCGTCGACCTGCTCAACTCCGCGCTCCTCCGCACCCACATCGAGAACGCCTGCCACGAGAAGAACACCATCGCCCACGCACTCTTCGGCACCGAGCCCCTCGACCCCAAGAAGATGTACGAGGAGTACGCCCGCGCCGCCGAGCAGATCGCTCCCTTCGTCACCGACACCGCCGTCATGCTCAACCACGCCCTCGACAGCGGCGAAAAGGTCATGTTCGAAGGCGCCCAGGGCGCCCTGCTCGACATCGACCACGGCACCTACCCCTTCGTCACCTCCTCCTCCGCCACCGCAGGCGGAGCCGTCACCGGCACCGGCGTCGGCCCCACCAGCATCGGCACCGTCATCGGCGTCACCAAGGCCTACGTCACCCGAGTCGGCGAAGGCCCGTTCCCCACCGAGATCCACGATGCCTCCAGCGACCTGCTCCGCGCCCGCGGCCAGGAGTACGGTGCCGTCACCGGCCGTCCGCGCCGCTGCGGCTGGCTCGACCTGCCCCTGCTCCGCTACTCCAACATGATCAACGGGACGGAATGGCTCGTCGTCACCAAGATGGACGTCATGGACGAGTGCGACGAGATCCCCGTCTGCACCGGCTACAAGATCAACGGCAAGCTCACCGACGTCATCCCCGCCGACATGCGCGGCTTCAACGCCATCGAGCCCGTCTACACCAAACTCAAAGGCTGGAAGTCTTCCACCGAAGGCATCACCGAGTTCGACAAGCTACCGCAGCTGGCGCAGGACTATCTACACTTCCTCGAAAAAGAATCCGGAGCGAAGATCGGCATGGTCTCGACCGGCCCCGATCGCGACCAGACCATGACCCTGCCGGCATTTGACGAAGCACTGAAGGCGTAAAAAAGGCTAAATATGTTGAGTTTCACTGTAAGGATGACGTTCGACCAGGCGGACCGCGATGCCATCGATGAGATTCTCTGCCATCTATCCGCCGCCTCGCGAAAAGAGCCGGGTTGCGTCAGCTATGTCCCCCACTTTGTGGAGGGCGAGGGCTGCACCGTATTAATTTACGAGCAATATAAGGATGAAGCCGCCCTCGACCATCACCGGGCAACCCCTCATTTTCATCAATACGCAATCGGTGGCCTGTATCAAAAGATGAAGGATCGGCAGGTGGAGAACCTGTCGGCCGTCTGCTAGCGGATCCGTTTGGACTTTTGCGGCGGATTCTGCGTCTTATGGACTTAAGAGGCGGATACTACTAAAGTTCTTTGACTGTAAGCCGTAAATCGGTCTAGTATCCGGTACGCAATGCGGTTAAGTGGTCGTCCAATTCGCTGCGGGTTCGTTCTCTCCGCTATGCTGTTGTCGGCATTGGCGATGGGATGGTCTGTGCCGGCGTTCTGTGCCAGTTGGAACCAGCCCCTGCACGAGAAGAAACACGCCGCCAAACAACAGGTCGAGGCCCTCGAAGAGCAGTGGCGTCAGGCCCAGTTAGGCGGCGATGTCGCCACCATGGACAAGCTCCTGTCAGACGACTACATCGGCATCTCAATGACCGGCCAGGTCAACACCAAAACCCAGCAGCTCGACCGTATGAGAGCTCATAAGATCGCCCTCACCCGACTGGATTTAGGGGAGCGGCAGGTCAAGTTGATTGGCTCCATCGCAATTGTCACCTCACGCGCCGAGGTTGAAGGAACCAACGATGGCGCACCACTTCACGGGACCTTCCGCTACACGCGTGTCTATCAGCGGCTGCCGTCTGGCGCCTGGAAGATTACAAGCTTTGAGGCAACACGTGTGCCGGGACCAAGGGGTGACCGTAATCAGGCACCCAAGGCGACCGCAAGTGTCCCGCAGCAGCCGGGACCCTCTAAACCCTGAGTCGCTGGCCAGTGATCTGCTAACGACTAAGACCTTGCCCATCGGCAAGGTCCTCGTCTTTAACCGGTAAAAATAACCGGTAAAAATCTTCTAAGCAATCCGGGAGTCTACAACGGAAAACCGCAGCTCGGTAACGTCGCGGGTTTCCATTGAGACATCGGTTCGGGGAAGATTCAGCGCCAACAGGCGGCGATAGAGGGAACGAGTCGTTCCCGTAATGCGCGCGTCTTCGGATTCATGGGGAAACAGTGCAAGAAACTGACGCGTCGTCGTCACTGCTTGCGTAGACGAGGCGACAGGTTTGCGTGGTGGACCAGTGACGAGGTAAGGACGCCGGTCTGGCGTCGGAATGCCGCGGCTTTCCAGCGACGTCGATGAGCCGCCGCGGTGGGAGACGGAGAGATTCTGTTGAAAAGTTGCCATGGGGATGTCCTCAATAGCTCGATAGGAGGACAAGGCTTGCGCCTCTGTCAGCTATATAAGCTTGGATGGAAATGGCAAGTGCTGAGTTGTATTAAATTTTGAAAGGGACCCGAAGCTTTATCCATGTTACATCCAACGGCTCAGGAAGTACACGAGTTTCCGCAGTAACTGTCATGAAATTTGTGTCGCCAAGCCAGCGCGGCAATACGTGAAGGTGAAGGTGGTCCGCAATCCCGGCGCCCGCCGCCTCGCCAAGGTTCAGCCCCATGTTGATCCCGCCCGGCCGATACACCTCGCGCAACGCCACCTCTGTACGCTGCGCCAGCGACATCATCTCGTTCGCAGCCGCGACTGGCAGATCAGCCAGCGAGGCAAGGTGCTGATAAGGCACGATCATCACATGACCAGTCGAATAGGGATAAGCATTCAGACAGATAAAGCAATGTTCCCCGCGATAAACCAGGTGCACCGCCTTTTCCGCCTCCTCCCGGGCCATCCCATGAGCCACAGCGTAGTCAACTGCCGCGATCATATTGCAGAAGACGCAGTGTTTGTCCTCAGCCTCCGTCGCCGGCCACGCGCTCAACTCGGCAGGAACCCCCGTCCGGGCCTGCGGATCAACGCGAGTGATGTAGCTATAGCGCCAGGGAGTCCACAGCCGGTCCATTCGCCGAGTATATCGGTGCCGAATCCACCCCTTGGCAGCTAAGTTCCTCAAACCCCAAAATTATTCTCTCTGCCGTGCTCCCGGAACCGCTCCCCACGCATCTAATCCCCAGTGACCCCAAAAAGACTTCTATGCGTACGGATGACGTGGCGATGAAAATCCACGCGTCACATCCGCCTTTTGTTGACGTACTGTAGGCAAAGTTCTATGCTTAATTCAACGAGCTAATGTGTGTGGGACCCAAGTGCACTAGCTCCTCTTGCAAGACCTGATTCCTTCCAGCCTGCCGAAGACGTTGCGGGGAGAGAAAAGAACGACAGCAATCGCTGGTTGTTCACGCCCCACGCGCCGTTGAGACGGAAGGAATTCTTGGATCCCGGAGTCCGCATTCACCATGGTAGAAAACCATAATCCTGACAACGAGAGCAAACCCCTGACCACCGAAACGGAAGTCCTAGCGCACGAAGCGACAGCGGATCATACCGACCTGTCTTCTGAATCCACCTCCACCCAACCGCACGAGACGGCGCATATCGCCTCAAGTGACGCCGCACCGCACGTTGCTGCCTCCGATGCACAGACCGCCGATCACGGCACTGTCGCCACGGTCACGGCCGCAGCCGACGATGACGACCTCAACTACGACGCAGCTGACTTCGCTGCAGCCCTTGCGAACTTTGATCGCGAGCAGGCCGCCGAGTCCGCCGCTGCCCAGAATCTGACCGCGGAGGAGGCAATCGTCTCCGGAACCGTCATCAAGATTACGGACAAGCACGTCGTCGTCGACATCGGACTCAAGTCCGAGGGTCTCATCCCGCTCGATCAGGTGTTGGACATCAACGGCGCACCGAAGTTCAAGGCCGGCGATACGGTTGAGGTTGTTGTGGAGCGCGAGGAAGCCGAAGGCGGCTATCTTGTCAGCTACGAAAAGGCTCTCCGTCACAAGGTTTGGGACAAGCTCGAGGAAGCCGCCAACACCAAGGCTCCCGTCAAGGGCATGGTCCTCGGCCGCGTCAAGGGTGGTCTGACCGTCGACATCGGCATCAAGGCATTCCTGCCCGGCTCGCAGGTCGAAGTTCGTCCCGTCCGCAATCTCGACGGCTACATCGGCACCGAGATCGAAGTCCGCGTCATCAAGCTCAACAAGAAGCGCGGCAACGTCGTCATCTCCCGCAAGGAACTCCTCGAAGAGGACCAGAACGCCAAGAAGGCTGTCACTCTCTCCACTCTCGAAGAGGGAAGCATCCTCACTGGCACCGTCAAGAACCTCACCGACTACGGCGCGTTCGTCGACCTCGGCGGTCTCGATGGCCTGCTCCACATCACCGACATGAGCTGGGGCCGCCTCACTCACCCCCGCGACCTCGTCAACGTAGGCGACGAGATCCAGGTGAAGGTCCTCAAGTTCGACAAGGACAAGCAGCGCGTCTCCCTCGGCTTCAAGCAGCTCACGCCTGACCCGTGGCTCGACGCAACCGAGCGCTATCCCATCGGCGCCCACGTCCGCGGCCGCGTCCTCTCCGTCACCGACTACGGCGCGTTCATCGAGCTCGAGCAGGGCATCGAAGGCCTCGTCCACGTCTCCGAGATGACCTGGTCCAAGCGGATGAAGCATCCGTCGAAGATGGTCAAGCCCGGCGACGAGGTCGAAACCATCATCCTCAGCGTCAACCCGAACGACCGCCGCATCTCGCTCGGCATGAAGCAGCTCCAGGAAAACCCCTGGGAGCAGCTCGAGGACAAGTACCCGACCGGTGCCATCATCGAAGGCCGCGTACGCAACCTCACCGACTTCGGCGCCTTCATCGAGATCGAAGACGGCATCGACGGCCTCGTTCACGTCTCGAACCTGAGCTGGACCAAGCGCATCAAGCACCCCTCCGAAGTTCTCAAGAAGGGTGAGAAGGTCCGCGCGATCGTCCTCGGTGTCGAGCCCGAGAACCGCCGCCTGTCGCTTGGCGTCAAGCAGCTCCAGCCCGATGTCTGGGATACGTTCTTCGCCCAGCACCGCGTCGGCGACGTCATCAAGGGCAAGGTTCTGCGCACCGCGCAGTTCGGCGCCTTCGTCGAGATCGCCGAAGGAGTCGAGGGTCTCTGCCACGTCTCCGAAGCAGTTGGTCCGGACGGGAAGCCAGTGGCGCTCGATGTTGACTCAGAGCACGAGTTCAAGATCGTCAAGATGAACCAGGAAGAGAAGAAGGTCGGTCTCAGCATCCGCGCCGTAGGCGAGGAAGCCAGCCGCGCCGAGGTCGAGAGCTACAAGGAGCGCGAGAAGTCGCCCAAGGGCAACAACTCCGGTTCCTCCTCCTCCTCCTCGAGCAACAGCAGCAGCACCACGCTGGGCGACCTCATCAACTGGAAGCGCTCCGAATTCGAACGCGACTAGTCCTCACTATGCAAATCACAAAAGGCCGTCCCAACCGGGACGGCCTTTTGCTTTCCCATTCATCGGTCGGACCGCAGACCCACTCACCGATTCCCCACCATAGCTCATCCACCGATTCCCCACCATAGCTCATCCACCGACTCCCCACCATAGCTCATCCACCGACTCCCCACCATAGCTCACCGACCGACTCCTCACCATGATCCTCCCCAACAAGTCGTCATTCTGAGCGGAGCGAAGAATCCCCGTATTTTGCTTTTTGGCCGTTGCCGTTGCTGTTGTCCTTGTAGTTGCTTTTGCCGTTGCCGCTGCTTCAATTTCGCTCCCCAAAGATGTGTCATCCTGAGCGAGGCAGTTCGCGGCACTCTGCGAACTGCGCAGTCGAAGGACCTGCGGTTGTCGTTGCCGTTGCTGTTGCACTTGTAGTTGCTTTTGATCTTGCCGTTGCTTCAATTTCGCCCTTCCCATCCGCTCGTGCCCATCGTGGCAACGGAGACGCATTCAGCTAAAACCATCTCGATCAGCACCTTATCGATTGATGCGCGATTGACTTGGGGCTAAGGCCTACGCGTGTCACTATCGCGCATGCGACCGACACAGAAGAGCCATCTCCTGAAGCCTTTCCCGATTCCTCTTGCCGTCATCGCCATCTCTTCCAATCTTTTCATCACTAGTTGCGGAGGTCATACGTCCCCATACAGCTATGTGAATGTCAGCGTCAGCATCGCCCCGCAGATAACCTCGATTCCCGTCAATGGCACCCAGGCATTCACCGCCACCATTAATAACGCAGCCCCCTACGTCGTTTGGGGAATCATGGGCAGTCAAAACTCTTCTCCGGTCGGAACTTTCACCACTGCCACTACGGATGCGCCCACCGGCACCTATACCGCACCCGCTGCCCCACCCACCTACAGTGCCGCGCAGCTGGCCGCAGGTGCTGTTCAAGGATCAGTCACTCTCTCCGCTGGTGTCACGACTACTCCAGGTTCTTTCAACCTCACGACCACAACCCTAACCTTCGTCATAACCGGCCCCATTAGTGTCGGAGTCTCGCCGGCAACAGCCTCCCGTTCATCTCAGCAGCACGCAGCAGTTCACCGGATATGCGGTAGGCTCAACCAACAACGCGATCACGTGGCAGGTCAACGGAGTCTCCGGCGGCGGAACAGCAACCGGCACCATCACCGCTTGCGGGTCTTTACACGGCGCCGGCTAGCAATCCCGATCACCGGCAACACTATCACCATAACGGCAGTCTCTCAGACAGACGTTACCAAATCACATCTTCCGTCGTCACCCTCGTCTCGCCATAATGAAATTCAATGCCGCTTCACAAGCCGCTGAAAAAGTCACGGTCTTTAGCCCCAGGTCTTCTTTGCGTTGGGCAAATCTGAATTTTTCAACGGCGGCTAAGTCCTCTCTCCACGCTGCGGCCGCAGCGGAGACGTCCGCTCCAGCAGCGTCAGCCATCGAGGATCCGAGTGCATAACCCGGAAACCGGGATCGATGGGTAACTGCGGCATCCATCCGGATCGTTGCACAACCGCCTTCTCCAGCATTCCGAAGGCACGGTCAATCTCTCCAAGGCTCGCCAGTGCCATCGCATGATGATAGGGACTCACCGAATTGGTCGTCATCGAATCTTCAAGAGTCTTCAGCCATGCGAGCGCCTCTTCGCGCTGGTCCATCTTCGCGTAGGCACAGACCAGGGAAGCATTTACCATCGTGTGGTTCGTTGTCAGAAAAAGCTTTCTCAAAAGAGGAACTGCTCGTTCGGGCCGTCCGCCCTGAATATAGACATCGCCCAGCAACATGCTCGTAAACAGGTAATCCGGATTAATCGCAAGTTCTTCCTCAAGCACCGTTCTCGCATGTTCCAGATCGCCGCTTAGGTACGAGAGCCACGCAGTCCACTGGGAAACAAAAGGAGAGAGCGGATCTAGCTTCCGGGCCATCTCAATATAAGTCTGTGCTTCGCGGAGAAGGTCAACCTGCAGCAAACCCCAGCCATAGAGCAAGGGAGTAAAGATGAAGTTCGGATTCAGTTCCAGTGCTTTTCGGAAGTGGTGTTCGGCAGTCTTCCAGTCCCAACCGAAATAAAGCTTCTGTATAGCAACCGCACAATGTGCTTCGCCGCAGCTCGGATCCAGTTCCAAGCCACGAGTCGCAAAGTGCTTCCCCTGTAGTGCGAACGATGGAAGGGACGTATTGGTGACTGTGCCGGAGTCGAACAACGCCGCGGAGGTGTAAGCGATGCCCAGAAGAGCATAGGGTTGTGAGAACCCGGGATCCTTGTCGATGGCTTGATGAAAGCACATCGCCCCCATCATGCCATCCCTCTCGCCGGCACCCGGATAGTGCTTGCACCCCTGCCGATACAACTGATACGCCTGTTCGTTTGGGTGGTGCTTGGTGACAATGTGAAACAGCGGTTCTCCCGGAAAGAGGAAGTTTGCCAGCGCACGTGTGATCTGGTCAGACAGTGCGATCTGTGTATGAACTGGGTTCGAACTCACTCCCTCCACCGACTCCGCCCACACATGACTCTGATCGGAGACCCGTATCAGTTGAGCAGTCAGTCGTAGCACGCCATCCTGACTCCGGACACTGCCTTCCAGAGCGTAATCAATGCCAATCTCTTTGCCGATCTCAGCGATGCTCTTGTTGACGCCCTTGTAGCACATGGCAGTCGTCCGGCCGATGACGCTCATCCGCCGCGGCATCGCTTTGCTCAGTTGTGCAGTCAGCTCTTCCGTAAAGCCATCGGCAATATGGTCCAGCTCGATCTCTGAGGCGAGGCCGACGAAAGGGAGAACAACTAGAGAAGAACGAGATTCCGAACGGGTGCTTGCCTGGGGCTTGGTGATGGGTGCGATAAACCGGTAGCCATGGCCAGGAACGGTCTCGATATAGCGGGGACTCTCCGCAGTGTCGTCCAGCGAGGTACGCAGCTTGTGCATCGCCACCCGCAACCCATGTTCAAAGTCGACGTAGGCCCCGTCCGGCCATAGTTTGCGGCGAAGCTCCTCACGATCGACAAGCTGCCCCGGAGTCTGAAGCAAAAGAACCAGAAGAGAAAATGGCTTGTCCTGCAACCGGAGCTTGACTCCCTTTCGCAGCACGATTCGTTCTGTCGTATTTACCTCATAAACGCCAAATCGAATCCATTGATCGTTCTCTTCGGGACCGTGCATCTTTACCTCGGGGCGGGCGGAACCTGAAACACAAAAAAGTACGGTCGAACCTATAAGCCGGTTACGCGGATATCTACTGAGGTAGAGGAGATAAATCTATGCAGATTTTCTCCATATTACAATAAATTTCTGAATGACTATTCAGGGTGTCGGCAACGTCGAGCCGTGACAGGGAAGGCTTCTTGAACCTTAATCGGGTAAAAGGGCATTCGGGAAGAAGTGTTCGGACCGACGACAGGTCCCTCGCCATGAGCTGCCATTTTCCACAGAAATATTTTCAAAAAGTGGCAAAATTTCAGCCGCGAAGAACCACCACCCAAAACACCACAACTCACCACGAAATCACCACAACTTCACCACAAAAAACCATCCAAAAAACGTACGATTTTCGCCGACCCCCCTCAAAATAGACCGTATTTACACGCAAAAATGCCGCCCAGCCGGGCGGCATTTTTTTACCAACAAATTCCTCAACCTAAGCCGTCAAAGAGTGAATTCCGGTTTGAACTTCGAGTGCCGGGGCCATCTTCGCGGAAGCGCGACGCATGACCTCAAGTTCTGCCGGAGCAAAGAGTTCCGGCGGAATTCCGCCAACCGCCACGTAGCCCGGATCGTCCCCAAGTGCCATCGATATCTGGTTCCAGCGAAGGAACGGTGACGTCGTCGGAAGAACAATAATCCGCCGCTTAGGCTCAGGAAAGGCAAAGTAAGTAGACCAGGTCACCAATGTCAGCCCAACAGCCACTCCATTGATCACGCTGAACAGCGAATACATGTTTGGATTGTGCGCGATCCACGCAGAGTTGACGAGGCTGATCGTAGCCAGCAGGCCGAGCCCAAAGCTTACACCGAAGATGCGGCTGCGGAACGAAAGGCCCATAGGCCGGATCGCAAAGCACACAAACAACAACAAGCACAGAGTCAGAATGCTCGAAGTCTGCTGCAGCTGGGTAATCATCGCCGTCATAAAGTGAATCCCGGATTGGTGCGGAGTCACTGCAACGCCGATGGCGACGGCGACAGAGATGGCGGCAACCCAGCGGAAAACAAGCATCCCTAACGTTTGAAGGCCTTTAAGAGGGGCCATGGCAAGCTTGAAGATGCTGTAGATGACTAGCAACGAGAGAATTGCTTCCAGAGCATAGCTGACCCAATAAACATAGAAATACGTCTGATAGGCCACATGCCGTTCAATCCCGCGAGCGCAGAAATAAAGGAGAGGCAGACAGATCAGAGAACAGCTAAGCCTCACGCACAACAATGCGAAGAGATACTTGAACTGGCGAACTGCTTCTGAGCGGATGAGCAAATAAATCAGCGTCCCGCAGAGGAGAGGTTCGGTGTACTCCAAGACCGAGATAAAGCTTGCTAGAACGTTTCCCATGGTCGTCCGTGCCTCGTAAAAGCAAGCATAGGCTAGCTTATTTCAGGCACGGACACAACAATTTATTACGAAATTATGCAACTAATTGCGTAATAAGTAACGTCTTAGCGACCCTGCGCCATTCCACAGGCGTTTGGATCGTCCGGGGGGCAGGTGGGAACAGGCAGCATGCTAACTTTGGCCACTGTGACCTTGTTTTTGTTGGAAGCTGAAGAGGTTTGGGTGGAGGCAACTGCACCGGTGAGGACCAGGACGACGACGAAGGCGCGGACGAGATGTTTCATATTGGGATACCCCTAAAGTTGCATTTTCGAAAGACGATTGTCGGAACAGGTAGTCTTAGCGACCTTGAGCCATGCCGCAGGCATTGGGATCGTCGGGGGGGCAGGTGGGAACAGGCAGCATGCTGACCCTGGCCACGGTGACCTTGTTTTTGGTGGAAGCTGAAGAGGTTTGGGTGGAGGCAACTGCACCGGTGAGGACGAGGGCGACGACGAAGGCGCGGACAAGATGTTTCATGATGGGATACCCCTAAAGTTGTATTTGCAAAAAAAGTTTTTTCTGGACAACCAGATGAGGTAACAATAGGATACATAATGGAATAAGTCCAATAGAATCAACTACATATACTCGAATATACAATGATGTTGATTACTAAAGTACCTAATATTCCTTTTTGTGCAAGGCTCTGCGGCATCGAGGCCCATTCGATTTGAAGGGATGGCTCGCTGTCTGAAGTGTTGGATCGTCTTGCGTTTGGGCGTGTCGGCTTAGCAAAGACGCGGCCACCGGTCAGAACTTAGAATCGAAACTGGAGACCTGTATAGGTTTAGATAGACGCCATGGGGGCTGGAAGGGCGAATCTTCTACTCTGAATCCGGCCCTCGGCCGAACTTGGAGGTCGACGCGCAGGCGGTTTACGGAAGGATTACTGTAAACACGATTAACCCCACTGTGAAAGTTCCTGCACACCCATTTTGACCTCAAATTCAGACCAAAATGGGTGATATTTTTGTGGAGTTTAAGCGGTTGCAGGGGTGTTAGATGACGAAGTTTTCTCGCCTGCAGGGACGGGACTTGGCTCAGCCTTCTTGGGGGCTGATTCGGCCTTCTTTGAAGGCGCCAGGATCGCGTGCAGCGTGGTGCCTTCCATGCGGGGCATGAACTCGACCAAGCCGGCATCGCCAATATCGAGGATCAGACGATTGATGATCTTGTACCCGAGGTCGCGATGTGCCATCTGACGACCTTTAAAACGCAGTGAGGCTTTTACTTTGTCGCCCTCGCTGAGGAATCGTACGGCTTGGTTCTTCTTGGTCTGGTAGTCGTGTTCGTCGACTGTGACGGAGAACTTGACCTCTTTGATGACGATGATCTTCTGTTTCTTTCGCGCGGCGCGCTCACTTTTGTCTTTTTCGTAGAGGTATTTGCCGTAGTCCTGGATCTTGCAGACGGGCGGGACGGCATTTGGTGAGATTTCTACAAGGTCCAGGGAGCGCTCGCGGGCCATCTTGAGGGCCTCAAAGGGAGGCATGACTCCAAGCTGTTCGCCGTTTTCGTCGATGACCCGAATCTCGCGGGCGCGAATACGTTCGTTGGTGCGGATAAAAGACTTTGCGGAACGTTTATCAATTGGGGGAATAAGTCGCCTCCACAGCGGGTTGTGTCGCCTCGCTATGCATTGTGTTAGGGATTAGATGCAACTCTCAGACAAGGTTGCATTGCAACGTGAAGTATATCACTTTGGGCTCGCATCCTCGGAACCGAAAAGCTTGGTGCTTTGCCATCGTTTTGGCAACGTCCATCGGATAATGTATGTTGACTCGGAAGCTCTTTAGAGAGAGGAACTCGAATGAGACGTCGGATTCTCCTGGTGGACGATGAGGTTGCGGTCTTGCTGACTCTTAAGGCAGTTTTGGAGATCAGCGGGTTCGATGTGGATACGGCTGCGTCCGCGAGGGAGGGCATATCCAAGTTGCACACGCGCGAGTATCAGATGTTGATCACCGACATGCGCATGGAGCATGATGTTGCGGGGGTTGAGGTGATACGGGCGGCACGTGCAGCAGCCTATCACCCTGTTGTGGCCCTGCTGACGGCATATCCAGTGGCAGACGAGGATTGGCAGGAGATGGGTGCGGATCAGCTGCTCGTCAAACCAATGCACACTCGCATATTGTTGAAGCAGATCGAAGATATGATCGCCGCACATGAGCGAAAGCTACCAGAGCAAGGCAGTTCGGCCGGTTCAACCGTTCCCGAACAATCCCCGTCTGCGAAGAAAGGTAAAGTTGCTGTAAAGGAAATATCGCCGAGACAGAGGGTTTCCGGAAAGGCAGCCGCGAAGAAATCAAAGAGCGCAAAAATCCCTGCGCGGAATGATGCTGCCAAGAAGTCCGGAGCGAAGACCTCTGTGAAGAAGACGGGGGGCAAGTCCTCCGGAACGGCACGTGGCAAGGCGAAGCCGTCGGTCAAGAAAACGGCAAAGACAACTGGCAGGCGCAGATCCTAGCAATCGGTTACACCTGCGCGCTTCAGCTCGAGGTATGTTCCTTGATGTAAGTCCGCAGCGCCAAGTTAAGTTCCATCGCCTTTTGCACCCCATCATCGAGCATGCGCAACCAGTCTGACGCGGGTTCTTTCATCTCTGTGGTGCTAAGCAGGTAGCTGGTCTGAATGATGATCTCGAGCGCGTTGCTCAGGTCGTGAGCTAACCTGCGCATTTCAACGGAGAGATCTTCGGGGATTTTTTCAAGGTTCAGGGGGGCCTGGGAGAGATCGTTTTGTTCGGTCATTTTGGAGAAAGTCGGTTCCTTCAGACAGTAGACGCTCTTTTTTTGTAGAAGTCTCGTTATCTCGGAGGCTAGGGAGTCTCACCGGCGGCCGAGAATTGACATCGACCGTCCAGTTTGTAAGACTAAAAGCTCGCGGTTAGCGTGTTTCGGCCCAGTTGGGCTGGCGCGAACGACACCGTGCCGTAGTGGCGGAATTGGCAGACGCGCATGGTTCAGGTCCATGTACTCGCAAGGGTGTGGGGGTTCGAGTCCCCCCTTCGGCACCAAAGTTTTCATCCTCAACTGAGTTGAGGCAACAATACTTGAGCGCAAGGCGAAACGGCTTTGGGCTCGGAGTAGCTTAGGTCGTATCACCTGTTAGAGCAACTCCAACGAACTATGCCTACCCAGCTCGATCAGATCCTTGCCCATACCCTGTTACAGGTGCAATCCCGAAAGGTAGTGGCCGACTATGGCCTGCTTGAGCGGAGAGCTGCGGAACACATGCCACGCGGCTTTACAGCAGGGTTGCGCGCGGCTGCTTCTGACGGTCCCGCGATAATCGCTGAGATCAAGAAGGCTTCGCCTTCCAAGGGGCTAATTCGCGGCGACTTCTATCCTGCGGCCCTCGCTCGCGGCTTCGAGGCCGCCGGAGCGGCGGCGCTCTCGGTGCTCACGGATGAGGAGTTCTTCCAGGGGTCGTTGACCTACCTCCAGGAGGCGTCGAGTGTTGTCAATATTCCATGTCTTCGGAAGGACTTCATCCTTGATCCGTTCCAGGTGCTCGAGGCGCGGGCGGCTGGCGCTGACGCCATACTTCTCATCGTTGCTGCTCATGCTGATGCTTCACTAGGCGCTCTGCGAGACGAAGCCAAAGGCATGGGTCTCGATGTGCTGTGCGAGGCGCATAGCCATGAGGAAATGGAGCGCGCGGTTGCCTTGGGCTTTGACCTTATAGGGATCAATAGCCGCGATCTCCGCACCTTTGTCGTTCGCCCTGAGCTGCTGGTGGAGCTGGCAATGTGGAAGCCTAAGGATGCCGTGTTGGTTGCCGAGAGCGGCATTCGCTCGGCAGAGACCATCTCTCAACTGCGTTCGGTTGGTTATGACGCATTTCTGGTGGGAGAGGCGTTGATGCGACAGCCTGATCCTGCGGCGGCTTTGGCGCTGCTGCTGGATCGGGAATACTCTTCCGACATCTAACCGGGATGGATTGTGCTTCTTCCATGTGGATCAAGATATGTGGGAATACGAACCTCGATGATGCACAAATGGCTACTGCTCTTGGAGCAGATGCGGTTGGCTTTGTCTTTGCCCCTAGCGCGCGGCAAGTGAGTGCGGCACAAGTGGCGCGGATTGCTCGGCATTTACCGGCCAATGTGGAGAAGGTGGGAGTTTTCCCGTCTCTGAATGCTGGCGAGATCGTCGCGATCGCCGAGGAAGCTGGTTTGGATGCGGTGCAACTTCATGGCGGAGTCAGTTTGACACTGCTGAGGGAGTTGCAGGACAGCTTCAAGGGGCGGGTGAAGCTGATACAGACAGTTCATTGGCAGTTGGAAGATGCGGGAGAGAACGCGGAAGTGTTCGCGCAGCAACTGCGAGGGATTTCAGAGGATGGTGTTGCGGAGCGAGTCTTAGTCGACTCGAAGGTGGGAACTGCGATTGGCGGAACTGGAGTGACGTTCGACTGGGAGGCTTCGCGCGGAGTTCTCGCTGAAGCTCGAGCTGGACTGAAGCTGATTGTTGCTGGAGGATTGAGGCCGGAGAATGTGGGCGAAGCGATCCGAAGGCTCAAACCTTGGGGAGTGGATGTTGCAAGTGGAGTAGAACTGAAGCCTGGGACCAAAGATCCGGATAAAGTTGCGGACTTCATACGCAACGCGCGGGAAGCTGCTCAGAAGCTCGTTGATTGTGAGGAGCTGAAACTTCTTATTGTTCGGAGGATTCCGGCCTGGAGACGGGGGGAGCTGTTCTGCCTCGCGGGGAAACCTGATGGACACGGGCCTTGGGGGTTTTGTCACGGAAGAGTTGAGGCCGCATGTGTGTCGATGCTGACCGAGGTTTCGCGAGCGCGAACGACGGTGCAAGCATTAGCAACAACGCGATGGAAATTCTCAACTTCATAAGCAACCTTTCTGTCGTCTCCATAAATAGGACGCGCAGAACGTTGGTCCGGATTCAATTTTCCGCCCGCAGCTACACCAATGCTCAGGACCTTGGAATACAACTAACGCGGTATGTGGAAATTATGGGAGAAGGGGAAGGTTTTTGCACTTTAATTCGTGTCTAAATCGTTTCCGGTACCCAAATTTCCACTATTCGCGTTCTGGCTCTTCTATACAGAATTCATGTGCAATTCCTTTGCCATGAACGCGAATTGGTCGACGATTGCCTCGATTCGCTTGCTGAGGGGCATGCCGGCTCCGTGACCGGCACGGGTTTCGACGCGGATAAGGATGGGGTTTGGGCCGGTTTGGGTGGCCTGGAGGGCGGCGGCGTATTTGAAGCTGTGGGCGGGGAAGACGCGGTCGTCGTGGTCGGCGGTGGTGATGAGGGTTGACGGGTAACTGACGCCAGGCCGGATGTTATGGAGGGGGGAGTACTTGTAGATGGCGGCGAACTCGTCTGCGTTATCTGATGGGGAGCCGTACTCCTCCTTCCATGCCCAGCCGATGGTGAACTTGTCGAAGCGCAGCATGTCCATGACTCCGACCTGGGCGACTACGGCGCCGAAAAGATCGGGACGCTGGAGTTCGCAGGCGGCTACGAGAAGGCCTCCATTGCTGCCGCCGGAGATGGCTAGTTTCGCGGGTGAGGTGTACTTGTTGGCTACGAGCCACTCAGCTACGGCGATGAAGTCGTCGAAGACGTTCTGCTTGCGGACGCGGGTGCCGGCATCGTGCCAGGCTTCGCCGTACTCTCCGCCGCCGCGGAGGCTGGCCTGGGCGTAGATGCCGCCCAACTCCATCCACATGACGTTCGCTGGGGAGAACTCGGGCATGAGGGAGATATTGAAGCCGCCATAGGCGTAGAGGAGGGTTGGGGCGGTGCCGTCGAGGACGAGGCCTTTTTTGTGGCTGATGAACATGGGGACGCGGGTGCCGTCTTTGCTGGTGGTGAAGACCTGTCTGGTTTCGTAGAGGGCCGGGTCGAAGAGAAGTTTTGGCTGGCGGTAGAGAGTGGAGCGGTGTGTCTTCATGTCCAGCCGGTAGGTGGTTCCGGGGGTGGTGAAGTTGGTGAACTGGTAGAAGGTCTCGGTGTCTTCGCGACGGCCGCCGAAGCCGACGGCGGTTCCGATGGCTGGTAGGGTGAGCTTCTCGATGAGGGAGCCGTCGAGGTGACGGAGTTCGACCATGCTTTGGGCGTCAGCGAGATAGTTCACGATGAAGGTGTTGTCGATGATGGAGATGTCGCTGAGCTTGTTCGTGCTCTCGGGGATGATGGTCTTCCAGTGCTCGCGTGCGGGTTGGTTGAGGTCGATTGCGATGACTTTGCCGTTGGGGGCGTCGAGGGTGGTGAGGAGCCAGAAGAGAGTGCCGTCGTTGTCGATGGGGGCGTAGGTGGCGTCTGGTGTGTCTATGAGGCGCAGCAGTGGGGCGTCGGCGTTTTGCAGGTCTTGGTGCAGGTCCTTGATGGTGAGCTCGTTGTTGGGGCTGGTGCCTTTGCTCTGGTGGAGGATGAGGTAGCGTCCGTCGTCGGTGACTTGTGCGCCGATGTTGAGTTCGCCGTCGTCTGGGCGGTGGAAGATGAGCTTGTCTTCGGTCTGCGGCGTGCCGAGCTTGTGGAAGTAGACCTTGTGGAAGTAATTCGCGGTTTTGAAGGCTTCGGCTTCGGAGGCGTCGGGTGCGGGCGCGTCGTAGCGTGCGTAGAAGAATCCGGAGTTGTCCTTGAGCCATGCGGCTCCGCTGAACTTGGACCATTCGATGACGTCGGGAAGGTCTTCGCCGGTGGTGACGTTGCGGACGTGCCATTTGACCCAGTCGCTTCCTGCATCGGCGATGGAGTATGCGGCGAGTGCTCCGTCGTCGGTGACGCTGATGCCGCTGATGGCTACAGTTCCGTCGGCGGAGAAGGTGTTGGGATCGAGGAGGACTTTGGGTTCGCCGGTGAGGCCTTCCTGCCAGTAGAGGACGTTCTGGTTCTGGAGGCCGGAGTTGTGGGAGTAGAAGTAGCGCGTGCCGCGGCGCGACGGGGCGGTGTAGCGCTCGAAGTTGAGGAGCTCGGTGAGGCGACGCTGCATGGTCCCGCGGAGGGGAATCTGCGCGAGATATTTTTGCGTCAGTTCGTTCTCGGCGTCGATCCACGTCTTGAGCTCGGGTGAGTCGACGTCTTCCATCCAGCGATAGGGGTCGCTGACCTTGTGTGCCGAAGTAGTCGTCGGTCTGGTCGGCCTTTCGGGCGATGGGATAAGTAAGGGTTGCGTTGATTTCAGCAATCGGTGAGGTCATGAGGTTCGTTTTCCTGACTTCTTATTTGAGGATTTGGCGGCAGGTTTGGCGGCGAGAAGTTTTTTGCGCTCGGCGATGACCCGTTTTTGTTGCGCGGGTGGCATGGCCAGGACGGCGCGAACCTTTGGCGGCAGTTTATTGAAGGTGAGAGTGTGGGCGGCGCGGAGCTCGGACTCCCACTCGGCGGGGCGGAAGACGTCCCATCGCTCGACGGATACCCAGAAGATGCGGGCAACATAAGGGGCGGGGAAGATGCCTTCGGTTTCGAGGAGTTCGTGGAAACGCTCGGGGCCGGCGGGGTAGGAGAGGACGCGCGGGTCTGGTTGTCTGTCTGGTCTTCGAGCCTGATCCAAGCGAACATCTTGCCGCCGATGGCTTTGTCCCCGACCCAGAAGACGAGTCCGCCGAATTGCTCGGACTCCGAGCGTGCGGGAGAGTTGGAGGAAAGCTCGAATTCGGTCGACGTCCATGGTGTACCCCCCCCCTCCCCCTTACCTGCGCGTAAACCGCTTATTTTCATTGGTTTACGCGGCACTTGTCCCGCTAAATTCTTCCAAATAAAGGAGTTACGGCCAAATTATTCCAAATAAAAGGTTTAGCCTGACGTGACCCGGTTCGTGAACTCTGTTTTCTTTTGATTTTTCCCCTATTTCTATTGTATCGAACTGGAGAGGGGAAAATTTCAAACGGGATCTCGCTTATTTTGCTTGAGTTACGTGGTTTTTGGGCTTGACAAGTGATTTTGCTGATGTTTTCGGAGAGATATTTTATAAGCTGCTGGTTTAGTTGGGTTTAGGTGGGTTGGTTTTGTTGAGAGCTAGGCGGATGGGGCCTTTGGCGGTGGCGGGGTTGACGGGGTGGCTGTGCTGGGTGAGGACGATGAAGTGCGTGGCGGCGAGACGGCGGGCGGCCGCGCGGGCGGGTTCCATGAGCGCTTCCCAGTCGCGGCGGGCGGCGTGGGATTTGGTGCGAGGATCGCCGGCGACGAACTTGGCGGCTTCGGAGGGGCAGATGGATTGGTTGGGGTCGTCGGCGGTGCACTCGGCGAGGAGGGTGAGGATGGCTTGTTCGAGTGCTGGATCGTGCTGGGCGGGGTTGTAGCCGCTGCATGTGTCGGAACAGAACCTGAGGATGTCCCAGTCGCGGGCGTTTTGTTCGGTCCAGCGGATGGGGCGCTTGCAGGTTTTGCAGAGTTTTTCTTTGTGAGGGGTGGGGCGGTCGGGTTTGGGTTTTCGGTCGGGCATTGTTGAGTGCGTTGTTTACGAGCCCTGCCGGCAGAAACGAGTGGTCAGCCTTGCTTGCACTTACTCCAATCGCGCACAGGACTTTCGATTAGCAATATTGACGCATTTCCGTTTGGGACGTAGGTATCCATTTGGAGATGGATCGGGCTTTGCGCGATGACCGCCACCTTAGCGACTATAAGACCGTCGCTAGATGGGGCACCCGATCTTTTCCGACTCATTGATTAGAGGTTTATTGGCGGAAGATCCGGGTGATGGTTGAGTTGCGGTGGTCGAAGATTCGATGGACGGTGCGGCGGACGAAGATGGTGTTTGCGATGAGCCCAGGGGGCCGAAGGGGGCTCGTATTCGACGTGGTCGCGCATGAGGGTGCCATTGCGTGTGTCGGTGAACTCGTGGCGGTGATGCCAGCTGCGGTAGGGGCCAGTTAACTGGATGTCCGGAAGAAGGAGATTGGCTGAAGTCTCGATGTTGGTGCGCCAGTGGAAGGGGATTCCGAAGAGACGGAGTTCATAGTCGATAAGGATGCCGGCGTGCATGGCGATAGGGCGCGGGGTGAGGATGTGGAAGTGGAGGAAGGTGGGTGTGATGCGCTCGAGGTTGGCGGCGTCGGCGAAGAAGGCGAAGACTTCTGCCCGGGGGCGGGGAATAAAGAGGGCGCCTTCGAAGTGGTAGGGCATGAGTTTGTGTTCTGGGTTGATGGTATGCGGGGATGTGATGTGGGATACGTCAGGATTTGGGCGGGTTTGGCGGGGTGAATTTTGCAGGAATGGATTTTCGATGGCGCGAAAATGGCCCAAGTTAGCGGCGATGAAGCCGTTGCGAAGATGGGGAGCGCGGTTTTTCTGCCACCGTCTTTATACTTGAGGATATGTGCGCTTCGGTTTCTAACACTATGTCTAAGTTTCCATCGCTGGAAGAGCAGCTCGATTTGATTACGAAGGGTGCGGCGGAGATTGTTCCGCTGGAGGCGCTGAAGGAGCGCATTACGAAGTCGATTGCTTCGGGTGTGCCGATGCGGATTAAGGCGGGGTTTGATCCTACGGCGCCGGATCTGCACCTGGGGCATACGGTGCTGCTGCGGAAGCTGAAGCACTTTCAGGACCTGGGGCATACGGTTATTTTTTTGATTGGGGATTCTACGGCGCTGATTGGGGATCCTACGGGAAGGAATGTGACTCGGAAGCCGCTGACGCCTGCGGAGATTGCGGCGAATGCGGAGACGTATAAGGCGCAGGTGTTCAAGATTCTTGATCCGGTGAAGACGGAGGTGAGGTACAACTCCGAGTGGCTGGATAAGTTGAGCTACTACGACATGGTGAAGCTGATGGCCCAGTTCACGGTGTCGCAGATGCTGGAGCGCGAGGATTTTCATAAGCGGTTCAATGAGGAGCAGCCGATTGCGCTGCATGAGCTGATCTATCCGATTGCGCAGGGGTATGACTCGGTCGCGTTGCAGTGCGATGTGGAGTTGGGTGGGACTGACCAGAAGTTTAATTTGATGCGTGGGCGCGATCTGCAGAGGCACTATGGGCAGCCGCAGCAGATTGTGCTGATGATGCCGATCATCGAAGGGCTGGATGGCGTGCAGAAGATGTCGAAGTCGCTGGGGAATGCGATTGGCGTGCATGAGCCGGCGGCGGAGATGTATGGGAAGCTGATGTCGGTGTCGGATGAGCTGATGTGGCGGTACTGGACGCTGCTGACGGATCTGCGCGGGTCGGAGATTGCTGCGATGCAGGAGTCGGTGAAGAGCGGGGAACTGCATCCGATGCAGGCGAAGAAGAATCTGGCGTGGACGATTACGAAGGGGTTCCACTCGGAGGCGGAGGCGAATGCTGCGGCTGAGGGTTGGGCGAAGATGTTTCAGCAGCGTGGGGTGAGTGAGGATGTGCCGGTGGTGAAGGTGTCGGTGGCAGAGGATGGTTTGATGCAGGGCGAGGAGGTTCGCGTGCCGAAGCTGCTGGTGCAGACGGGGCTGGCGGGCTCGGCGGGTGAGGCGACGCGGAAGTTAGGTGAGAATGCGGTGAGCGTGAATGGAGAGAAGGTCTCCGGGCGAACGATCGCGAGGAGCGTTCTGGGGGATTCGCCTGTGCTGCGGCTGGGGAAGAAGAGTGTTCGCGTAGAGTGGGTGAAGTAGGATACGACACAAACTTTGCTGCATAATCTGCGTCTTACGGGGTGTGGCTCTGAAGACTGAACGCTTGATGTTAATGGTCTGTTTGCTGGCGGGGCTTGGGTGGGCTCGCACGCAGGATAACGGAGCCGATGCCAAGGAGATTGTGAAGGCGGCGGCGGCGGCGGAGATTGCTGCGGATAATAACGACCATACGCGGTGGCGGTACAAGGTTACGCGGAAGGATCAGAATGACAGCGTCTTCATTGTGGTGGAGACCGATTATGGGGCGGTGAAGCGCCTGATCGGCCGCGGTGGGCAGCCATTGAGTGATGCGGAGGCACAGGAAGAGGATGCTCGGGTGCGGAGCTTCATTCATGATCACGAGAAGCTGGCGAAGCAGCACAAGGATGCAACCCAGGACGACAAGAACGCGCGGGAGTTGACGAATATGCTGCCGGAGGCGTTTCTGTGGAAGGTGGTGAGCGATGACGGCGAGAGGGTGAAGTTGCACTTTGAACCGAATCCGGGATTCAGTCCGCCGGATATGCAGTCGCGGGTGCTGGGCGACATGGTTGGCGAGATGGTGGTGGATAAGAAACAGCATCGCATTGCAACTCTGAGCGGCAGGCTGGTCCAGGATGTGACGATTGGGTGGGGCTTGCTGGGGCGGCTGCACGAGGGCGGGACGTTTCGGGTGGAGCGGAGAGAGGTCGCGCCCGGGTTGTGGCAGATTACGGAGACGCACGTTCACATTGAAGGCAAGGTGCTGTTCTTTAAAGACATCTCGCAAGAACAGGACGAGGTGCAGACGGAGTTCACTGTTGTACCGAAGGGAACGACGCTGGAGCAGGCGGTGGAGATGTCGAAGCCCGGATATGTTGCCGCGAGCGGGCCGGTGAATGGGACGGCGAAGTAGTGTTGGGTAGCTGTATGCTCGGAGACGATGGCACAGAGTCCTTATCCGCAGAGTGACCGCGCACTGGTGCGGTTGATTGAGCGCTCGCCGGGGCATCGAGCGGGGTATAAGCAACTGGTTCGCGAGCTTGGGCTGGGTGGTGGGCGCGAGCGGCGATTGCTGTTGGAACAGTTGGCGCGCATGACGGCTCGTGGGGAGCTGGTGAAGATCGACAAGGAGCAGTGGAGTCTGCCTTCGGCTACGCCGGAGAAGACGATGCGGGTGCGTCGTGGCGAGGAGACGCTGGCAGGTGCAGAGAGCTACTCGAGACAAGCTGGTGGCGGGGAAGCTCGATCTGCATCGCGACGGGTATGGGTTTGTGCGGCCGAATGGGAGCGTGGATCGGGAGGACGATCTTTTTATTCCGCCGAATGAGTTGAATGGGGCGATGCAGGGCGATGAGGTCCTGGTGGATGAGGCTCCGCGGGGGCGGGATGGGCGGCGGTCGGGGCGTGTGGTGCGGGTGCTCACACGGCGGAACCCTACGGTGGTGGGGGTGTTTCATTATGCACGGACTTATCGGAGGAGTGCCTGGGATAACGCTCCGATGATAGATGGAAATTATGTAACGCCGCTTGATGAGCGGATGACGCAGGCTATTTTGATTCCGGAGGGCGCGGAGATTTCTCCGATTCCGAAGGCGTCGGTGCATCGCGTGATGGGTGAGGAGGCGCAGGCGTCGTTCACGCATTGGTCGGAAGAACTGGATCCGTTGCGCCCGCTGGAAGGGCTGGCGGTAGATGTGGAGATCACGGATTTTCCGAGTGCGGGGAGGCCGGCGCGAGGACGGGTGATTGAGGTGCTGGGGCCTCCGGATGCTTTTGGCGTGGATGTGGAGATTATTATTCGCAAGCATCATCTGCCGCATGTGTTTCCGGCGAATGTGCTGGCGGAGGCCGAGGTTGCGGCGAAGGAGACCGTGGCGGTCGTGGAACAGCAGATTCCTCCGCTGCGCTACGGAATGACAAGAAAAAAAGACGGTGGTGGGATGGAGCGGCGGGATTTTCGTGGACTGCCGATTGTGACTATCGATGGAGAGACGGCACGGGATTTTGACGATGCTGTGCTGGTGCGTCCGCTGGCGAATGGGAACTGGGAACTGCAGGTTCATATTGCGGATGTGAGCCACTATGTACGGCCTGGGACTTCGCTTGATCTTGAGGCGAGGCTGCGGGGGACTTCGGTTTATTTTCCGGATCGCGCGATTCCGATGCTGCCGCCGCAGCTTTCGAGCGGGATGTGCAGTCTGCGACCTGATGAGGATCGGCTGGTGCTGAGCTGCGTGATGGAGATCGATGGGCGCGGCGAGTTGTTGGGGTATGAGGTTTGCGAGGGAATTATTCGCAGCGCGCGGCGGATGACGTATGTGCAGGTGCAGGGGGTGCTGGACGGGAATGCTGCGACACGCAAGGAGTTCGCAGAGCTGGTGCCGGAGTTTGAGAGGATGTATGAGTTGGCGTTGAAGCTGAATGCGAAGCGGCATCGGCGCGGGTCGATCGATTTCGATCTGCCGGAACCGGTGATTCAGTTTGATCCGGATGGAAATATGGAGGCGATTGTTCGGTCGGAGCGCGGGTGGTCGCATCGGCTGATTGAAGAGTTCATGTTGAGCGCGAATGAGTGCGTTGCGACGTGGATTGAATCGCAGGATGTGCCGAGCATTTATCGGATTCATGAGGTGCCTGATCCGAAGAGGATTGTTGATTTTGAGGAGACGGCGAGTCAGTTTGGATATTCGCTGGGGTTCAGCAGTTTGCCGGTGAAGCGGATTCAGACGAAGGGCGACAGACGCGATGTGCGGGGTACGAATCGTCAGGCGAAGACGCATGAGGTGACAGAGACGATTCCGGTGACTCCGCAGATGTATCAGAGATTGACGGCGAAGATTGCGGGGAAGCCGGAGGAGCGGATTCTTTCGTACCTGATGCTGCGGTCGCTAAAGCAGGCTCGATATAGCGAGAAGAATGTGGGGCATTTTGCGCTGGCTTCGCCGAGCTATACGCACTTTACTTCGCCGATACGGCGGTATCCGGATTTGATTGTGCACCGGTTGCTGCGGGATTTGATTCGGAGTGGAGCGGATACGCGGGGTGCGGCGATTTTGTCGGATGCTCCGCAGCCGTGGGGGCAGAAATCGGCTGGGAAGGCGCACGGAGAGAAGGTCGAGCGACGTGTTTTGGAGGGACCGATTCCTGCGACAGAGCTGGATGCGATTGCGACTGAGTCAAGTCAACGGGAGCGCGGGGCGGACGATGCAGAGCGCGAGCTGATTGAGTGGAAGAAGATTAAATTTATGCAGGACCGGGTGGGGGAAGACTTTCACGGGATTATTCTTTCGTGCACGAAGTATGGATTCTTTGTGGAACTGAACGAGCTGTTTATTGAGGGGTTGGTGCCGTTGAGCTCGCTACAGGATGACAGGTATTTTTTCCGGGATACGGATCGTCAGATTGTGGGGGCGCGGAACGGACGGGTTTTCAAGATGGGGCAGCAGGTGCATGTGCTACTCGATCGGATCGACAGGCAGCAGAGGCGACTGCAGTTTGCTTTGTTGCCAGGTGATGGGGATGTTGCGGCTCCGCGGTCGCTGCGGAGATCGAAGACGATTGCAGACGGCGACAAACCACGGCCTCATTCCAGTCCGAATCGATCCGGCAAGAAGGGCAAGACGAAGTCCAAGGCTCGCGAACGGAACAAGAAGTCGAAGGGCAAACGGCGTTAGTAGATTTGTGGCGCGGAGTCCCCCAGAAAGAGGCCGGCTAAAAGGAGGACAAGCGCCGCGACGAGAACCTCAACGCGGATTTTGTGGAGGCGATCCCAGCGACGACGGTCTTCGAGCCAACAGTCGTAGGGGTGTTGGGGATCCATTTTTGCTATGCGGTTGTTGATGGGTACAAGGATGGCGATGGTGAAGATGATGGTCGTGGCCCAGAGGATGGCCGACGCGAGGAGCGGCCCGAGAGCGAAAGGATCGGCACGGTGTTGGAAGGCGTCGCCAAGGATGAGCGCGAGAGCAGCAGCGTACCAGAAGGGCATCCATTTTCCGAGGGAACTGGCAAGTGGGACGGCGGCCTGTGCGTGTGGCTCGTTGGCGAGTCTCCTAAGTTGCGGGTGGACGAAGGCTGCGACGGCAAACTCGTTGCCGACCATGGTGGCTGCGATGGCTGCGGTTGCAATGTCGTAGGCGATGGTCATGAAGATTGGATGCACGAGATTTGTCGAAGCATCGTAAAATGGAGATTCCTAGGGAGCTGACACGAATGGCACATATGGTTTTCGACACGAGATTCAAGGCCGAGATGGAAGGGCTGGATGAGCCGCCGTTCGATTCGGATTTTGGCCAGAAGATATTTAAGAACGTCTCAAAGAAGAGCTGGGGCGAGTGGGTGGAGCGGCAGAAGATGCTGCTGAATGAGTACAGATTGCAGCCGTGGACGCGCGAGGCGCAGGAGTTCCTGGTGGAGCAGATGAATGAGTTTTTCTTCGGGGAGGGTGGGCAGTTGCCGAAGGAGTATGTTGCGCCGAAGTAGGACGCGATTGCTTGTGATTCGTGTACACTTAAGGCTGTTGCATACCCCTCCGCGGCCCGCCTGGGCCGATGGAAATAGTAGTCGGGACGTGGCTCAGCCTGGTAGAGCGCACCCTTGGGGTGGGTGAGGTCGCTAGTTCGAATCTAGTCGTCCCGACCATTTACTTCCAATAACATCGCCGCAAAAGTCCAAAGAGCTTTTCTGCTCTTAGCAGACGGCGATACATCCTCCGTTCGGCGCGAAATTGGAGTCACCGAATCCGGATTATCCAAAGGCGGTCTAGGCTACAGCACACTTTTGATTGTGGTCGACCACAGGCGCCTTGGCTCCATTCGGCCTTCTGCCATCCGGTGCCGGGGTAACAGCGGTTGGACGTCGCGCATCAGGAGCAGACCGCGGGTGTTCGTTCGTAAGCCCCAATCCGAGGGCGAACCGTTGTTCTGGTGATATTTTTTATTTCCATAACCTCTTCTCTATGAAGCTGCCGACTTCGCGTTAGAAGTTTTCTACGCCTGCCTTTGAATGCATGTCGGGATCGCGCTCGCAGTATCATTCACTTACACGTATGCGACAGGCTGGAGGAGATTTCTCAGATGCGTTCCGAGACCTCACCGGTTTCAACCGAACCATGTCGTGCGCGTTGCCCTTAGGATGGCCGCAGTTTACGCGTTGTCTCGTATTATCTTTTCTGCTCGGATGCCTTTCTGAATCAGGCGCGGGTCAATGTACCGGCATCGCCTCCACGCCGCAGTCGGCGGCCGACTGCGCTGCCCATGCGGTTCCGATGGGAAATGTCGTTCCACTCGACGCCAACCACACTTACTCGCTGGCCGAACTGATCGACCTGGCCGAACGCAACAATCCGCGGACCCGCATCGCGTGGGAGCGAGCCCGACAGCGCGCCGAGGATCTCGGCATCGCGAAGAGCTCCTACTATCCGGTGCTGGCCGGCTTGGCAGCTTTCTCCGACCAGCGCATTATTGATCCCTTTCCCTAAACCGCTGGCTCCACGCGGCTACGTCATGGTCGAGATTCCGGCTATCGTTCCGGAGGTCACGCTCGATTATCTGGTCTTCGATTTTGGTAAGCGCGAGGCCAAAGTCGACGCCGCTACCGCCGAAAAGCTTGCCGCCGGCGCGAACTTCATTCAGGCCAACCAAGATGTCGCCTTCCGCGTTGCGAGTGCCTTCTACCAATTGCTTACCCAGCAGGAGCGGCTGGCAGCTGCCGATGCGACGCTGAAGACGGCGCAGACGACAGCCGATGCGGCAGAGTTCCAGCTTCGTAATGGCCGCTCGACTCTGCCCGATGTGCTGAACGCGCGCGCCGAGACCTCGCAGGCTGTCTTCGACCGCGAGTCGGCCGACGGCGACGAGAAGATTGCGCGGGTCACGCTTACCGAAGCAGTCGGCGTGGAGCCATCGCCCAACATCACCATCGACGCTTCGAGCTCCGCTCCACTGCCATCGGATCTCGCCACGTCGATCGATGCATTGATCGACCGCGCCATCGCCGATCGGCCTGATCTAGCCGCGCAGGCTGCCGAAATTCGCGCGGCGGACGATGCTATACGCGCTGCGCGCGCGGAGTACTGGCCACAGATTCTGCTCCAGGGATCGGGCGCGCAGACCTCCCTCTGGCCTACTGCCGACTATCGGTGAGCTTGGCAATGCGAGCCAGGCCGACGTGGTCGGCTGCTCTCGCGCATTCAGTGGCGCATCTTCGATGGCGGCGCGCGAAAAAATGAGGTCGCGAAAGCTGAGTCGAAGAAGCGCGAGGCACAGGATGAGATGCGAGAAAAGCGCGACCAGGCCACGCGCCAGGTGTGGACGGCCTACATTGCATTCCGCACTGCCCTGCGCAAAGAACAGGCCGCCGTCGCTCTGCTGGAATCGGCCAGCGCTTCCTACTCCGGCGTCGCTCGATGCCTACAAGTACGGCGTCAAGAATCTCATCGACGTAGTGACGGCGGAGCGGCAGCTTGCGCAGGCGCGGCTGTCGAGTGTCTCGGCGCGCTCGCAGCTCTTTCTTGAGGCCGTCGACCTCGAGTTTGTGACCGGCAACCTTCTGCGATCGAGCCACCCGCTACGACGACAAGCTCGCCATCAACTCCTACGGTTCCGGCTCCACCTTCGCCGAGCCCCTTCCACCGTTACTCCACCTACTTCAACTCCACCTTAGGACGGTCGGCAACATGAACAGAACACCAACGCTCTCTCTCGGCATCGGCGGAGTCTGTCTCCTGTGCACCGGCTGCGGGCGTGCGCCAGCGATCGATGTTATCGGGTCTTTCTTTCCTGCGTGGATGGTCTGCCTCATCGTCTCGATCGTGCTCGCATCGGTGTTGCGCGTGTTTCTTCTGCGCCGTCAGCTTGAGCCGGCCGATTGAGCCGGTCGCACTGTTCTACCCTTGCGTCGTTCTTCTACTCAGCTGCCTGTTGTGGCTCATCTTCTATCGCTAAGGAGAGCCTATGGATACCGTTACGGAAATCGCGAATCGCAGACGAATCGGCCGCCGTGTGGTCATCGGCGTGGTCGTGGCCGCTGCGATTGTCGCTGCTGTTGGTCGTCTATCAGGTCAATCATCTCGCCGCGCACCGACGACGCGAGTGTATGGGCCAACTACATCGAGATTGCTCCCGAGGTTACCGGCCGGCTGGTCGAGCTTCCCATCAAAGACAACGCCTTCGTGAAGAAGGGCGACCTGCTCTTCGTCATCGATCCCCGTCCCTACGAGTACGCGCTGCAGCAGGCGCTGTCGGACCAGCGTGCGCTGGAAGAACAGATCATCGATGAGCGCCGACGGATCGCGGCGCAGAACAGCGCTGTGGAGGCTGCCGGCGCCGCGGTCTCGACGTCAAAGACCGGCATCCAGACTGCGGGAAGCAATATCGACGCGGCGCGTGCCGCCGTCACGCATGCGCAGGCCGCCGCGACCGCAGCCGAGGCGCAGCTCCGGTACGCCACGAATGACTACCATCGCATCGAGCCGCTGCTGCAGAAGCAATACGTGACTGTCGAGCAGGTGGACCAGGCCAACACTGCGGTGCGCGTCGCGCAGGGGAACTACGACGAGGCCCAGGCTGCTCTGCGTGCAGGCGCAGGCACAGCTTGCGTCACGCCACGCTTTACCATGACGAGGCGAGCTCGCAGGCGGCCGAGTCGCAGGCGAAGCTTGGGCAGGCGATCCACGCGATCGATCGAGTGGAGACGCCGGAGTCGCAGCGGCCCGCGCTGGCAGCGAAGGTCGACAGCGCGCGGCTCGATCTCGAGCGCACGCGCGTCGTCGCTCCCTTTGACGCCTACGTCACCAGCATGAATATCTCCGTCGGGGCCTATGCTCATCCGGGCACGCCTATCTTCACGCTGATCGACACGCGCGCCTGGTACGTGATCGCGAACTACCGCGAGTCGAAGCTCAAAGAACATTCCGATCGGTGCGCACGTCGATGTCTACCTGATGGGGCATCCCGACCGGCGCTTCAACGGGCACGTCGAAAGCATCGGCTACGGCGTTCTGCCGGAGGACGGCAAGCTTGCGGCGGCCTGCCGAACATCGAGCGCACGCTCAACTGGGTTCACCTCTCGGCGCGGTTTCCTGTTCGCGTTCGCATCGACGACCCCGACCCGCAGCTCTTCCGCATGGGTGAGACCGCAGTCACGATCGTGAGGTAGGTCGCCATGATTGGCATTCTGTCCACCTGGACTGAGCGTCTCTGGCAGGACCTCGAGCCGACGCCCGGCCGCATGAACAGCGCACTGCGCATCGTGCTCGCCTCCGTGATTACGCTGCTTCTGCTCATGACGCTGCGCATGCCTTTCGCCGGGCTGGGCATGTACTTTGTGTTCCTGATCGGACGCGACTCTCCGGCCGTTTCGTTTCGCTCGAGCATCTTCATCGATCCTTACGCTGGTGGCCGGCTGTCAGCGCGGTGCTGGGGGTCGTCATTCTTACGGACAACGATCCCATGGCGCGCGTGCTCGAGCGTCGCCGTCGTCACTTTTCTGCCGGGATGATTCATGTTGTCGAGCACCGTTCCAGCGCTCGCCTCGACGCTTCGGCTTCATCTTCTGCACGCTCATCGCGCTTTGGGAGACCAGCACGCCCGCCGGCGACTGGTCAAGCAGATGCTCTATCTGGTCGGCACGATCTCGTCTCGCCGTCGTTTCGGTTCTAGCGGTGGAGTATGTCTTCGCAGGCCGGCATCCTGCCGAGGAGCTTCAACAGCAGCGTATTATGCGGTACAGGCGCTGGAAGCGATGTACTCGCTTTATGCCGCAGGGGCGGACTCGGCGCAGATATCGCGAGGCCGTCTCTCGCGTCTCGCGTCTCGCCGCCACCGGCCAGACCGGGATGCAGCGGATCTACAACACCATCGTCGAGCGCAACCTCGACACCGGCGCGCTGCCCATCGGCACGCGTGTTCGCATCACGATGCTGGCGCAGCTTATGGATATCTCGGCGGCCTTCGGTTGGCAATATCGCGTGCTTCTCTGATCCCGACTTCGCCAGCGTTGTGCTCACATCGCCGAGCTCTGCCGCTATCTTGCTGCCGGCACGGTTCCGCCACGACAGCAAGCTGGAATTGATAACTGAGCGCTCGGTCGGGCCCGACCCCTCGCTGCTCGATCGCGTCGACGGCGTGCTTCACTCCATCCTCTCCATGCCCCTTGAAGCAGCGGCCTCCGACAAGCAGCTCGTGGCGCTTGCCTTCCAAGCAAAGTTCCACTCCTTGTTCCCGGAGCCTTCCGCCAGCCTCAGACCATCGCCTTCGCACTCAAGCTAAGCCTCTGCGCCACCCTCTGCTACATCATCTATCAGGCCGTTGCGTGGCCTGGAATTTCTACTGCGGTCACGACCGTGCTTATCACCGGGCTCAGCACCAGCGGAGCCACGAAGCAGAGGCTGATCTTCCGCCTCGTCGGCTCCGTTCGATCGGAGGCCTCATTCTTGCGCTCGGGGCAACCGTATTCCTTTTTCCGCACATGGACTCGATTACCTCGCTTGTCATGCTGACGGCCGGCGTCGCATTGCTCTCTGCGCTGGGTCGCCGGGGGACGCAACTTCAATTACGTCGGACTGCAGATCGCCTTCTCGTATTATCTGGTTGTTTTTGTGGGTTTCTCCGCACCCACGGAGCTCGCTCCTGCGCGCGACCGTCTCATCGGCATCCTCCTCGCGTTAGTGATCATGGCCGTCGTCTTCGACCAGCTATGGCCCGTCCGCACGGTCACAGCCATGCGTACTGCGCTCGCGGTGATCCTTCGTGGCGTAGCCAGCTTTCTGCGCCTACCTCAAGCCGCGCGAAGCCGAAGCGAACTTCTCCATCAGGCCGACGGCCTCCGCGATCAGTTGGGCAAGACCGTCGCCGGCATCCGCACAATGAACGACACCATCGAGTACGAGTTCGGCGTCGACCGCCGCCTGCACGCCCACACCGGCGAAACGATCCTTCGTGCCGCGCTTACGTCAGTCGCATTCTTCTGGAATCAGTTTGCTGTTCTTCATAGCGAGCAGGATCATGACTTCGTCTCTGAGCCGACTCTGTTGGAGCTGCGCTCGGTCCTGGCGAATGGTATGGACGCGATGGCGCAGGCAGTTGCCCAAAAAACGGAATTTGCCCCTGTTCACGCCGAAGCTCTGATCGATAATTCCCTGCTTACCCATTCGCGATACGGTGAGTATGTCCAGAACTCCATTGCGCGCTTCGACGAACTCCAGAACTTCGTCGTCCAGCTGAAGAGCCAACCTTAAAAGGGCAGTGACGCTCGGGAGGAGTTGAGAATTTAGCACAAGGGCCTGCCGCAACTTTTTCTCCAAGTCGCATATAGCTGAAAGGGCAACCTTATTTGCGCTTCAACTCGCGGGCCTAGTCGCAGAACTTGTGGCGAGTCGGATGGCCTTGAGAAGTTCCATTTTCGCTTCACGAAACGAGCCGCGTCTTTCCGCGGACCTGCAGATATTTCAAGGGGAAACTCTGCCTCGAGAATCTTCACTACCCTACTGCCGACCTAAAAAAATTACTGTTCGGTAAGAAAAAGTAGTTGCGTCAAATTATTTTCATGTTATGGTGATACCACCTTTCATTTGATATATCGGAAATCTCTACTCGAAGACGCCTTTATCTTGTTGGCCAAATCGAGGGGGACGACGGATATTTGTAGCCAGCGGAACAAAGTTGTTTGCTTCCAAATGCACTGAGCACTAACCCTACTGCAGAGCAAAAAAGTTCAATATTTGTGTCACCTTGGACGAAAGTCAAGATGAATAGCTGTCTCTCATCGATTGCATGAGTGTCATGGCCTCCGTGTTTTTCCAAGGGCTAGATATCAGATATTTTAGTCGCCTTTAGTTCAACCAATTGGTTCCAAGTCGACGCCTTCTTCCTATGGAAGCAGGTGGGCGGAAGGAGTGTATTCAGTGGCCGGCTCTCAGTTGCGAGTCGTGCCGATGCGGTTAAAGCAGTTGTTTCCCTGATGAGAATTTCTGATTTCTATAAACCGATCGAACAGTTTTTTCAGAACACCTTGAACAAGGAGACCAACGATGCGCCTATTTTCACGATCCGCAAAACTCACTCTTCTCCTAGCGTTGCTTGTAGCAGGCGCCACTCTGAAAGCGAAATTCATGTTCGGCCAGAACACCGCCAGCGGCACGGTTGTCGGCACTGCGACAGACTCGCAGGGCGCGGTGGTTCCGGGAGCGACCATCACACTGACTGACGTCACGCTCAAGACCGCGCGCACGGCGCCCAGCAATGAAAGTGGTCAATACGTGTTCGTAAATGTTCCGCCAGGCGAATACACGCTTAGCGCGTCGATGCCGGGTTTCTCGACGACCAAGATCGAGGGATTGATCGTAAGCGTCGGCAGTCAAACTACGGCGAACTTGAAGTTGGCGGTGGGCCAGACCCAGACCACCATCGAAGTGCAGGCAACGAACACTGACCTTCAGACCATGAATGCAGGCACGGGTACGACTGTCGACGCTGCCCTGGTTGAGTCCCTTCCCGCTGTCGGTCGCGACGTGGCGACCTTTACCACCATGCAGCCCGGCGTCACTCCCGGCGGCAACGTCGCTGGTACCACTGCGGATCAGGCGACCTTCCAACTCGATGGTGGCAGCAACTCCAGCGATATGGACGGCACATATGGGGGCTACACCACCAGCAACGTCAACTCCACCGTCGGTGGCTTCTTCGCCGGCGCGACAGGTGCCGGGGGCGTCGTGCCGATGCCACAGGACAGCGTCGAGGAGTTCAAGGTGGCCACTACCGGCCAAACTGCCGACTTTAACAACTCCTCGGGCTCGCAGTCGCAAGTCGTCACCAAGCGCGGTCGCGATGCGTGGCACGGAACCGTCTACGAGTACTACCTGGATAGCAATATCGGCGCCAATACCTGGCAGAACAACTTCCCTACGGCCTACACGCCAAAGCCCAGCTATCACTTCAACCGCTTCGGCGCCGCTGCAGGCGGACCGATCGCACCCAATTTCTGGGGTGGCAAAACCTACCTCTTCGCCAACTACGAAGGTTTCCGCTACCCAGCCTCCGCAACCTATGAGCGGGCGGTTCCGTCATATGAATTTCTGCAACTCGGCGAGCTCCGATTCTCAGGGACTCCGTGCCCCACGGGGACATTGGGCGTTACATGCAACATAGACCCGACAACAAAACTCACTACATATTCCCCAGCGGTACTGCAGGCCAACGATCCTCGACACATCGGCATGGCCTCGACACTGGCAAACTTCTACAAGACGCAACTGCCGCAAGCGCCGGTCGGAGATAACGGGTCAGCAAATGGCCTAGTAGGCACCTTCGATCAAAGCTGCGGTGCGCTCTCGGGATCGATCTGCGACGGTTACAACGTCATCGGCTACAAAGCCAACGTCCTAATCCCCCAGAGCAGCAACTTCCTTGCCACCCGCGCGGACCATGATTTCGGTGCCAAGTGGCACCTCATGGCGAGCTACCGTTATTACAGCTTCACCAACCTCACCTCCAATCAGGTCGACATCGGTGGTGTTCTGGGCGGTACACTTGGCGTTCCCAAGGCGGTGGCGCCCCGGCCGCAGCAGCCCTGGTACTTTGTTGTCGGGCTCACGACCAACATCAGCACTTCCCTCACCAACGACTTCCACTACAGCTACCTGCGTAACTTCTGGCAGTGGAAAGGGGCAAACGCTCCGCCCCAGGTCGCAGGCGCTGCTGGCGCGATTGAGCCTCTTGGCGAGAGCTCCACGATTGTCATGGCTCCGTACAACGTCAACGCCCAGAACATCCGCACCCGTATCTGGAACGGCAAGGATAACTACTTCACCGATAACCTCACCAAGTTGAAGGGGGATCACCTCATCCAGTTCGGTGGCCAGTACCAGCACAACTGGAACTACCACCAGCGTACCGACAACGGAGCCAGCATCAACTTCACACCCACCTACCAGATTGGCGGCGACGCGACGGGCGGCAACATCACATACAACCCGACGAATGGGATCGGACAGCTGGCAACCACTGGTAACTATCGTCGCATCGCGGATACTTACTATGGCTTTGTAACTGCAACGCAGGTAGCCAATACCTACGGCAACTCGGGAGGCACCCTTTCTCTGAATCCACCGCTAACCCCGATCGGCGCCCACACAACCATTCCTTATTACAATCTTTACGTCACCGACACATGGCATGCCAAACCCAGCCTCACACTTAACTATGGAATCAGCTGGGCGCTCGAGATGCCGCCCTCGGAGCAGAATGGCAACCAGGTCATGTTTACCGACATCAGCGGCAATGCCATCAAGGTGCAGGACTACCTCAACAGCCGCAGAACAGCTGCTCTCGCCGGACAGGTCTACAATCCCGAAATCGGCTTTGCACTTATCAAAAATGTGCAGGGTGGACGCAAGTATCCCTACGACCCCTACTACGCGGCCTTCAGCCCCCGCCTATCCTTTGCCTGGAACCCGAAGTTTGAGAACAAGTCGTTGGCGAAGATCTTCGGAGACGGCGCGACCGTCCTTCGTGGTGGATACGGCCGAATCTACGGCCGCATCAATGGCGACGTGCAGGTTCTCAATCCGCTGCTTAGCCCGGGCCTGATCCTGGCGACGCAGTGCAAATATGCGCAATCGCCCGTTACTGGCACCGGTACCTGTACCCAAACCAACTTTACCGAGACGACTGCATACCGCTTCGGTACGGCGGACGGCGTGGCACCAGTCTTGACCAACGCCGCATTGCCTAAGACGCTGACACAGCCGTACCACCCAGGCTTCGACGGTCCTGGTGTATCGATTGCTTCGCCCGTAGATCCGACCATGCGTCCCAACGACGTCGACACCTTCAACTTTTCCATCCAGAGGCAGATCAACCGCAAGATGCTGATCGAAGTCGGCTACATCGGTCGTCTCGTCCACAATGAGTACATCATGCAAAACCCCAATGTGGTTCCCTACATGATGAGCCTGGGCGGTCAGAGCTTCCAATCAGCTTACCTGGCAATCGAAGGCGCTTTTGGCTGCGCAACCTCCGCCAGCCTCTGCGCCAAGAGCGCCGTCCCAACCAACGTGCCTACTCAACCCTTCTTTGAAGCTGCTCTGGCAGGCACCGGGTATTGCAATACCTACTCGAGCTGCACCGCGGCAGTCATTGCGAAGCAGGCTTCCAACTTCCGCGCACAGAACGTCTTCACCCTCTGGCAGGCACTTGACAACAACACTGCCACAAATGGATTCAACTTCGCCCGCAGCTTGATGGGCACACCCACCTCCAACGCAACGTACGGTGGCGCAGGCCAAATCGTAACTGGCTTGAGCATCGGAACCGCGAACGGATACAGCAACTATCACGGTGGTTACGTCTCCTTCAAGACGAGCAATTTCCATGGCGTAACGCTCCAGGAGAACCTCACCATCAGCAAAGCTCTGGGCCTGAATGCCTACAATCAGTCAACCAGCTCAATTACCGCCGTCGATAGCTTCAACCTCCGTGAACAGTACGGTCGCCAGAGCTTCGATCAAAAGGCAATCTTCAACACCTTCATCGTGTATCAGATTCCTTACTACAGCGATCAGCGCGGAATCGTAGGCCACCTTGCTGGCGGATGGACATTCTCTCCTGTCGTCACGGCGGGTACAGGTCAGCCGCTCCAGTGCGTCACGAACAACAACGGTCAGAATTTTGGCGGTGAAGACGGCGCGACCTTTACTGACGCGAACGAAAACTGCGTCTTCACCTCGCCTCCCTCGCTCGGACGTCCCCAAACTTATCGCGGCATCACAGGAGGTACTGATTCCAACGGAGTCGCGGTCGGTACCACTCCAAAAGGCAATGTAAACTTCTTTACCAATCCTGTTGCTGTCTATGACAACGTTCGCCCGCTGCTGATGGGTCTAGATGCTCGCAGCGGCGGTGGCGGCCGAATCAGCGGTCTGGGATATCTCAACGTGGACCTGAGCGTCAACAAGAAGCTCGCGGTCTGGGAAAAGGTGAGCATGAACTTTACGGGAGTCATCACCAACGTCATGAACCACCTGGATTTCGCCAACCCCAGCATGAGTCTCCAGAGCACTACGAACTGGGGCACCACCAAGACCCAGGGCAACAATCCACGTCAGATCCAGATGGGTGTGCGTGCCAGCTTCTAGGCTAGTCGCACGAAATGGAGCTATCTGGAAATGCGAAAGTGATGAGTGGTTCTCCGAAAGTTGGGAGAACCACTTGTTACGTTAACCAGCGCGCCCGATGAACAAAAGGTTATTGCGCCGGAATGGCCCGTGGTAAGATGTGACGGCATTGGCTTGGAGTGATCGCATTCCCGTCAAAATTGCTGGTGCAATGCCGTTCCTACCTTCGCACTTGTAACATTTGGAAACCGACCTTGGCCCAACGTTTTGCCGTTCGCCGACCACGCTCGCTGCCAGTGTTTCTAACCCTGGCTCTTACGCTCACCTTTTTCGCGAAGGTCGGTCTCTCCGCGACTCCCAAACCGCCGATTCAGCAAAGGGCGGAGGTTGGGATGCCGGTTCTCAAGAACTATTCGACCAGAGACTACAACGGGGGGCCCCAGGTCTGGACGATCCTGCAGGACAAGCGCGGCGTCATGTACTTCGGCAATTCGAGCGGAGCCATTCTCGAGTACGACGGCGTTACCTGGCGAAAAATCTTCGTTCACTCGAGTGTCGTGCGTTCCCTCGAGGAGGATCAGACCGGCAGGATCTGGGTCGGTCTCAGCGAGAACTTCGGGTATCTCTCGCCAAATGCCGCCGGCACGCTCCAGTATGTATCCCTGCTCGATAAGGTGCCGGCGGAGGATAGGAACTTTACCGATGTCTGGCAGACGCTGGTTACACCCCAGGGCGTCTTTTTTCGCTCGTACCAGCGACTGTTTCGCTGGGATGGCCAGCGCATGCAGGTCTGGTCAACCAAGACCAGGTTTCAGGCGCTGTCGGCCGTACGCGGCCATATCTATACGGCCCAGGACGGAGTGGGTCTTCAGGAGATCGTCGGCGACGAGCTTCGCAATGTTCCCGGCGGCGAAGCCTATCAGACTGCCGGCAAATTGTTTCTCCACCCCTACGATGCGGATCACATCCTGGTCTCTCAGCGCGATCAGTTACTCAGTCTGTACGACGGCAAAAACGTCGTTCCCTTTCCGACTGAGGCGGATGAGTACCTGACGAAGCACAAAACCTATACGTCCACGCTGCTAAGCGACGGAAGTCTTTGCATTACGACCCTGAATGGCGGCGCGGTCATCATCGGGCACGATGGCAAGCTTCGCCAGATTATCGATGAAGACGGCGGCCTTCTCGGGTCGAATACGTTGTCGGCCTATCAGGATCGCGAGGGTGCGTTGTGGCTTGGGCTCGATGGTGGTGTTTCTCGCGTCGAAATCGACTCTCCAATCTCGATTTTGACCCTCGAAAGCTCCTTCGACGCGGCCAGATACAACGGCTCGATTTACATATCCAGCGGTGGGGGAAAGGCCGCCGTCCAGCGGCTGGTCTTCGATCCGAAGACCGGTCGAGCCTCCCTCGTCCCGCTTCAAGGCTCCAGTCAAGCTTTCACTCTGGCCGTGTTCAAGGATCCTACGGGCAAGACACCCGACCAATTGCTTGCGGCCACCAGCGAAGGCGTCATGAAGGTGGAGGGGGACATCCTTGTCCCCGCAATGCCCGCTTTGAGCGGTCACACTGAGCAGACTTACGACGTTGTTCAATCCCAGAAAAATCCGGCGCGCGTGTTAATAGGCCATGGCGATGGCGTCGGTTCGATGCGATGGGATGGCAAGACCTGGATTGATGAGGGCAGGCTTCCGAATACAGTCTACGAAGCCAGGGGCCTGGTGGAAGATGCGCAAGGAGTTGTCTGGGTCAGCGGCGGGGACGGCAAGTTGCTTCGCGTCGACGTAGCCCCCACCGGGATGCGGGATTCAAAGGTGCAGATTATCTCCCGGAACGAGGGGCTCATCGATGGCAACACCGACGTTGAGTTCGTTGCAGGGAGCATCTTCGTCACCTTCGATCGATCGAAAAACATCTTCCGCTGGGATACGGCCGCCAAAAAATTTGTCATCGACAATCGTTTCCTGCTTCCCATCGATGCTCCCGATACTACGTCTTTTCTGAGTCCGATCAATGACTCCAGCTTCTGGACTTCGACGACATCATCCGATGCCCGGCGTTTGGGTCTCTATAGCCGACAGGCCGACGGAACCTGGCATCTTGAAGAAGATCCTTATCGTCGTCTCAATCGCTTCCGCACTTTCATTCAGCATGTAGAGCCCAATGGCGACGTGCTGATCACCGGCGAGAAACTCCTCCGCTTCCGCCCTGGTGCGAATGCTGCGGAGCCGCAGCCGTTCACGACGGTGGTCCGCCAGGTCAACGCGGGCCCGCAGATTGTCTTCGGGGGCGCCAGCGTTGCCGGAACTGCCAACCCCGACCTTCCGCCGGGCAGCAACGCGCTGCGCTTTCAGTTTGCCGCCCTTACCTACGGAAATCCTACTGAAACTGACTATCAATACCTTCTCGAAGGAGCAGACAAGGATTGGTCAGCCTGGGGAAGACAGAGAGAAGCCAACTATAGCGGTCTGGGTCCCGGAAATTATCGCTTCCGCGTGCGCTCGCGATCGGATGATGGCCGCGCCGGACAAGAAGGGATCTACTCCTTCACGATCCTTCCGCCATGGTACCGGACCACGCTGGCCTATGTTCTTTATGCTCTCCTCTTTCTGCTGCTGGCTGTCGCCGCCTGGCGTCTCATCATCAGGCATGAGCGGGAAAAAGCCCGTCAAAAGACGGAGGTGCTTGAAGCGCAGGCGAAAGCTCTAGAAGCTACCGTCAGTGAGCGTACGCAGGAGATTCGCGCTCAGGCCGTCGAGATTGCGGCGCAGAAGGACAGCATCGAGCTGCTGAGCGAGATCGGTAAAGAGATTACTGCTTCGCTCGACCTGGATACCATCCTGTTTAAGCTCTATGAGCGCGTGAACCAGATTGTTGACGCAAGTATTTTCGGCGTTGGCCTTTACCGGCCTGAAAAGCGTCTGATCGAATACAGCCTCGCGATAGAAAATGGCAAGCGCTACGCTCCTTATACGCGAAGCATGGACGATAAAAATCAGTTTGCCGTCTGGTGTATCGACCATCGCCAGCCGATCCTGATCAATGATGTCGCAACAGAGTACTCAAAAATTATTCCTTCGTATGAACACACGGGGGGTGTGCTCGTTGACGGCAGCGTGGCTCAGCCTCCTGCATCAATGATCTATTTGCCGCTCATCGCGCAGGAACGTGTTCTCGGCGTGCTCAGTATTCAGAGCTTCAAGAAGAACGCTTACACGGAGCAACATCTTAGTCTGCTCGAAAATCTCGCGGCGTATACCACCATCGCCCTCGACAATGCGAACGCTTACCTTGTCATTAATGAGCGCGAGCACGAGGTCAGCGAACGTGCTGGAGAGTTGGTCACGATCAACCGCATCACCCAAGCGCTTGCCACCCAGCTTGATAAGGATCGATTGATCCAGTTTGTGGGAGATCAGGTGCGTGATGTGTTCCACGCGCCGATTGCTTATGTTTCGCTGCTGGATCGAACGACGATGGTGCTCGAGTTTCCTTACGCCTTTGGCGAAGATGCCCCGTCGCGACCCTTCGGCTCTGGACTTACATCACAGATCATCCGCACCGGCCAGGCCCTCCTCATTAACGAGGATATGGGCCGCAATCGCGCCAAGCTAGGCATTGAGCAGATGGGCCGCGACACCGCCTCTTACCTAGGGGTTCCGATTCCATCGGGAGGCCAGATCATCGGTGTCATTAGCGTCCAATCGACCGATCAGGAAGGGCGCTTCACGGAGGCGGATCAACGTCTCTTGTCAACGATCGCCTCGGCCGTTGGAGTAGCGATTCATAATGCGAAGCTCTTCGAGGACGCACGACAGGCAAGGGCAGCCGCAGAAGAAGCTGATGCGGCCAAGAGCTCATTTCTTTCTACGGTGAGCCATGAACTCCGGACGCCTCTCACTTCGGTGCTTGGCTTTGCGAAAATTATTCGCCGCCGGCTCGAAGAGCGTCTCTTCCCGCTAATTCCTGAGGATGATCGAAAGGTACAGCAGGCCAAGCAGCAGGTAATCGAAAATCTCGGTGTGGTAGTTAGTGAGGGGGAGCGGCTCACCAAGCTGATTGATGACGTTCTTGACCTGGCAAAGATCGAGGCGGGCAAATTCACCTGGAACATGGCAAGTGTTTCAGTTTTCGATGTGATTGAGCGGGCAATTGCGGCCACCGCTTCTTTGTTTGAAGCTAAGAAGCTGAATTTGATTCGCGATGTCCAGGCAGATCTTCCCGCTGTCACCGGGGATCAGGATCGCCTCATTCAAGTTGTGATCAATCTGATCTCAAACGCGATCAAATTTACTGACTCGGGTTCTGTTACCTGCTCCGCTCAGTTACGGGGTGGGGAACTGGTCATCAGCGTCTCAGACTCCGGAATTGGAATTGCCCCCGACGATCAGCCGAAGGTGTTCGAGAAATTCAAGCAGGTGGGCGATACTCTGACGGACAAGCCCAAAGGTACAGGCTTGGGACTGCCGATCTGTAAGGAAATTGTCGAATATCACGGGGGGCATATCTGGGTGGAAAGCGAGCCTGGACAGGGCAGCACTTTCTCCTTCACGCTTCCTATCACCGACCAGCCTGCGCAACTTGATTTATTGCCTTTAAGGCGTTCCGTCGATATCGAATCGCTGGTTCGGCAGTTGCGCGAACGGGTTGCTACGCATGAGCCGCGCGACAAATCTGTTCTGGTCGTCGATGACGACCCTAACATCCGCTCTCTCCTGCAGCAGGAGCTCACTGAGGCAGGCTATGTTGTGCGACTCGCAGAGGATGGTCGCAAAGCGCTCTCGCTTATTCGTGAGGAGATTCCGGGCCTCGTCATTTTAGACGTCATGATGCCCGAGATGAATGGATTTGACGTGGCTGCCGTGCTAAAAAACGATCCTGCGACGATGGACATTCCAATCATCATTCTGTCTATCGTGGAGGATAAAGAACGCGGATTCCGTCTTGGTGTGGATCGCTATCTGACCAAGCCCATCGATACCACGTCATTGTTCCACGAGGTGGGCACGCTGCTCGACCAGGGAAGTCCAAGAAGAAGGTGATGGTGGTTGATGAGGATGCTTCCACCGTTCGCACTCTCACCGATGTTCTTGAGACTCGCGGCTACCAGGTAGTGGAGTCAAACGGCTCTGAACTGGTTTCAAGAGCTGTTCTCTCAAAGCCTGACATCATCATCCTGAATTCACTTCTATCCAGTGAGGAGGCGGTACGCGCCTTGCGGTTCGAGAAAGGTATGGAGAACGTTCTCTTTCTCATCTACCAATGAAAACCATGAAGATCCTGATTGTTGACGACGAACCCCACTTGCGTACGCTGATCCAGCAGACCCTGGAAGAACTCGAAGATGAAGGCGTGGACCTTTTCACTGCGAGCAATGGCGAAGACGCGCTCGAGACGATTCGCCAAGAGGAGCCAAACCTGGTCTTCCTCGACGTTATGATGCCGAAGAAAAACGGGTTCGACGTCTGCAATGCAGTAAAGAATGAGATGGGGTTGGGACACATCCACATCATTCTGCTTACGGCCAAGGGGCAGGAGTTTGATCGGCAACGCGGCCAGGAGGTGGGCGCCGATCTTTACATGACAAAGCCGTTTGACCCGGACGCACTTATCGCTAAAGCCAGGTCCGTGCTTGGTTTGTCGACGTCGGGATTGTGACTTATGTCCAGCCTTACGATAAGAGCTCTTCTCGGCCCTAAATCCGGGAGTCTTCCTGCTCTCACAGCTTTATGTGAGGCTGTGGGTAACAATATTTGCGTTGTCGACCCTGTTGGAAAGACTCTCCTGGGTGAGATTTTTCCCGAGACTTCAGCTCCCACGTCCCGCGTGCCGGTCATTCTGGACGATGCCACCCTAGGCTTCGTCATCGGCCCGCCTGCGCCGGCTAATGCGCTGGCCTTGCTCCTTACGCATCTCGCAGCTCGCGAGTCTGAAGGCCGTGCCCTCGCCTCTGAAGTTCTTCATCTGTACCGCGAAGTTCATTTGATTGAGCAGCTCTCGGAACAACTCGCGGCTCTACTCAATTTATCGACCGTCGGCCAGTCGGCTCTTGCGCAAGCACAACGGCTCATCCCTGCCACGCATGGAGGCATCCTGGTGAAGGAAAAAGCGGATGGCCCTCTCCGTTGTGCTGCGTCGTTCGGGGCTTCGAGCGATTCAGCCGGTAACTCGGGGCCACTTGTGCCCGACTCTCGTTTGGCCTCTTCGATTCTGGAGCGGGGAATTGCGGAAATCGTCAACAATTGCGCCTCTGATCCTCGCTCGGTTGGCCCTGAGCGCAACCTCGGAGCCTTGATTTGTGCTCCTCTGCGGACTGGGCAGCGAACGGTCGGCGTCATCGCCCTGGCCAACGCTGCAGCTGGCGCGTCATACTCTGCTGCCGACTTAAAGCTGCTAAACACCATTGCTCTGCAAACCGCAGCGGCGATTGAGAATTCGCTCCTGTGCGCCGAGATGGTCGATGCAGCCCGAGACCGCGAGCAACTTGCTTCCATTCAACACGAACTTGATACCGCACGTACCATCCAACACCTACTGGTTCCCCGTACCTTCCCACCGTTTCCGGAGCGCACCGATTTCGATATCCATGCGCAAATGAACTCTGCCCACGCGGTTGGAGGGGATTTCTTTGACTTCTTTCTGATTGATGAAGACCGGCTCGGCGTTGTCATCGGGGATGTTTCGGGCAAAGGCATTCCGGCTGCTCTTTACATGGCCGTGACCCGTACCCAGGTCAAGACCACAGCCCTACGCGGAATGACGCCCGCGGAGTGCCTTCTGGAGGTGAATCGTGTTCTGGTGCGGGAACGGGTCAATGCTATGTTTGCGACGTGCTTCTACGGTCTGTTGAACTTACGTTCGGGCGAGTTGCATTATTGCAATGCTGGCCACAATCGTCCATATCTGCTTCGAGCTAACGGAGGAGCGGTGGAGCCCATCGCTGAAATAGGTGGCATTCCGCTCGGCATGTTCGATGGCATGGAATACATGGGCAACACTGCGCATTTGCACCCGGGAGATGCGCTCTTTCTCTATACCGATGGTGTGCCAGAGGCTCGGAATGCAGCCGAAGACGATTTTACCGAAGAAAGCCTGATTGCCACGCTTGGCGCGAGCAGCACTCTGAGTTGTCAGGACTTGATCAACTCAATGACACGTAAGGTTTCCGCCTTCACCGACGGCGCCCCTCAGTCTGATGACATAACCATGCTTTCCATAAGGCGTTCTTAGTCAGACTCGTTGAGTGCGATGTTATCTCTCTGATATTTGTGAAAACCACGACCATAGGATGCCTACGGAAGTCCAAAGTATAGATATCCGCTATCTATTGAACGGCATATCGAGTCTCGATATAAGACTAAGGCGAGCGACGGGAGGACTGTTTCGATGGCAGACGATCTGGTCTGCTCACTTCCGCGCAATTCGTTGCACTTTCAGCTGGGAAAATGCGCATTATAGAATAGTTACTCGAATGGTCGTCTGCTTGTCAGCACCTCTGCGGGAGCGGGGATTATGGCTAGCCACCAGGAACTCGTCGAGCAGATTTTCGAGGCCGCTTTAGACCTTGAGCCTGCCCAAAGGTCTGATTTTCTCGCGAGCGCCTGCCGCGAGACTCCTGAACTACGGTCAGTAGTCGAAGAATTACTTCTTCAGAATGAAGGCATTGGCAGCTTTCTCGAGAAACCATTGTTGCGCTTTCGAGGAAATGGATTCGCAAGTGGCCCATCGGGTCCAGGGTCAACTCGCCTTGCTGAAGGTGGTGGTTCGCGTGCGAAGGTAGACCCATTTACTGGCCGATTTAAGGTTGGTGAGATTTTAGGTGATCGCTTCGTCGTCGTGCGCTTCATTGCACGTGGAGGCATGGGCGAGGTCTACGAAGTGGAAGATACCTTTCTACAAGGCACGCGTGTTGCTTTGAAGATGATCCTTCCTCAGATTGCAACCAGTCCGGGGATGGACCGACGGTTCGAACACGAAGTGCTGCTGGCACGAAAGATAGTTCACGCAAATCTTTGTCCGATCTATGAAATCTTTCATTGTGAGAAGCCCGCTCCGCCCTTCTTGTTCTTGACGATGAAGCTTCTTTCGGGGGAGACATTAGCTGCAAGATTGATGCGGCGCGATTTGCTTCCTCAAGCTGACGCAGCAGCGATTTGCGGTCAGCTGATAGCTGGCGTAGCTGCGATCCACGCGGCTGGCGTCATCCATCGTGATATCAAGCCCAATAACATCATGCTTGATCACCGGGGCTCCGACATACACATATGGATAACGGACTTCGGTTTGGCGCGGCTGTATGAATCTGAGACGACACTTACGTCGCTGCACACCGTGGCTGGAACACCGGCGTATATGGCTCCTGAGCTTCTAAAGGGGCAACCGCCGTCTCAGGCCAGCGATATTTTCGCTGTGGGCGTTGTGATGCATGAGATATTTACTGGGGTGCGGCCAAGTATTGCGGACGCCGAGATAACGCCAGTTGCAGGTGCATCGCTCAAAGCGAGCAAGGTCCCGCCCGATTATGTTCGTCTGATCACTGAATTTCTTGCCGAAGATCCGAGTCGCAGACGCCTCGCGTTCACGCAGGTTCAGAGCAAACTTGACTCGAAGAGTGAGAGTGGGGTCTTTGGTTTTGTCCCTGCAGGCTTCTGGACACGACGCCGATTCGCAGGAGCGTCGATAGCCGCACTTGGCGTCGCCGCTGCGGGAGTGACATGGAAGCGGTATGAGCTCAGAGTGCCTTCCGGTGCTCCAACTTCTTTGGCTGTACTTCCACTTAGAAATCGCACTGGAGATATCAATCTCGACTATTTGGCCTCGGGTATCAGTGAAGCACTTACGAATGATCTGTCGCGGGTGATGGGCCTTCGAGTCACGGCCGCCAACGTATCGAGACGATACGGCAGTGAGGCTGCAGACCCACGCGTTGCCGGGCGTGACTTGCATGTTCAATCGATCGTTGAAGGGGCACTCGCCAGTTCGGCTGCTGCGTTTCTAGTGCCTATCGAGTTGATAGACGTAAAGACCGGGAATCAGATGTGGGGGCATACTTACGAGGGAAGTATGTCTGGAATCACGGATCTACAACACGAGATATCTACAGACGTCGCCTACCGACTCAAGGTTTCCCTTGATCCCACGACGAAAGCCAGATTGAGCCGGCAGTACTCCACCAGCGCGTCTGCCTACACGGACTACCTCAAAGGTCGATTCCACCTGAACCAGCGCGTTCCAGAAGCTCTTCAAATGGCGATCGCGGATTTTCAACGCGCACTCGATCATGATTCGGGTTACGCCCCAGCCTATGCGGGGCTTGCGGATTGTTACAGTCTGATCGCCTACTATGGACTGCAAAATCCTATTCCTCTTCTTACGGAGGCTATCGAGTCCTCTCAACGGGCACTGGAAATCGATAGCACGCTTGGTGAAGCGTATACTTCGCGAGCATTTGCTCGTACGTTATTGCGCTTCGACTGGCAAGGAGCGGAAGACGACTATAAACGGGCAACAGAACTGAACCCAACTTATGTTATTGCCCACACTTGGTACGGGCTTCTCCTGTTGATGCCACTCAATCGGCAGGCCGAGGCTTCGGCGCAGCTCGCGTATTCCGTGGCCTCAGATCCGGGGTCTCCCGTGACGAACATCAGCCTGGCGAGCTTGAAGTATTTGCAAGGAAGCTTTGACGAGTCGATCCGATTGAGTGAGCCGCGAACCCATTCTTTGCCGGCGTTCGAGCCTGCCTACCAGATTCTAGCGTTAGGTTATCTCGGGAAAAATATGAACGAAGAGGTCATCCGGTTGCTCGATGTTGAGAACCTGCCAGAGGCGATCGCCCGCCAACGGGCGGCACCGTTAGGGATTGCATATGCCAGACTTGGCCGTCGCGATCGCGCACTCAAACAACTCGAGATCGCGATTGCCAGCATTGAAGGAGGAAATTTTCTAGCATACGAGACGGCTGGACTTTATACTGCGCTCGGAAACCACGGCAAAGCTCTCGACATGCTTGAACTGGCATACAAGCGGAGAGAATCCAATATTGTGTTTCTAAAAGTCGATCCGCTTATCGCACCTTTGCGCTCTGAACCACGTTTTGCGGGCCTTGCAGGTCTCATGCACTTACAGTGAACCCAAAAGGAGAATTTTAATGGATCGTCAAAAACTATTGAAAAAGCTTGGACTCACTCAACAAGAATTAGATGAATTGCAAGTCAAGACGCGACATTTCATTCGATCTTTGAATAAGGCGCAAAGAAAGGTCGTGGAGGCATCTTTGCCCAGTGTCACCAAGGCAATGGACTGTTTTGACGATGATGTTTCAGAGCAGGACCTGCTGGAACTTTTTTCTCAAGGCGATGACGGTCAGCCCATGGTTTGTTTCTGCATACCTGAGGGCAATGGATCTTAGCCGTGTCTCATAGAGACAGTCTAGTTAATGCTGCCTTGCGAAAGGTTGATGGCATTGATCGGGTAATTCCTGCGTCTGAGACTCTGCTGAATATTTCTGGAACTGCGGAATCGCTCGGCGTGACTCGACTGGCAAATATTACTGGCCTGGATAGAGTTGGCATTCCCGTCTACACGGCGGTAGTTCCCAAGTCGGACGACATCATCTCGGTATATAACGGCAAGGGTAGACGCCTAATCGACGCAAAAGTCGGGGCGCTCATGGAGGCAATCGAGCGACAGACTGCTTTGAAGGCAAGGCTCCCAATGGTCGAGGGGAGCTTTGCCAAGCTTAGTCAGTCCTGCAATGTCCTTGATCCAAGAAGCGTCAATCAGGAACTTAGTCAGGATTACTCGGACCAAAGTGTCTACCGCTGGGTTCGAGGCATTGACATCGTTACGAAAGCAACCATTCTGGTGCCGGCAGATCTAGCCGGTTACCGATGGAATGCATTTTTGTCTCGCTCCTGTTTCATCAGAAGTGATGCAAATGGTTTGGCCTCCGGCAATTGTCGCGAAGAGGCGATTTGCCATGCACTGTGTGAGTTGGCTGAAAGAGACGCTTGGACGATGGCCGAAATCGGGGCGCACCAACTACCGAGGGCAAGAAGGTCGCTGGCGTTCGGCCCCGGCGCCCGAAATGGCTCAGATGATCTCGGCCTGTTTCCGGCTATTTGCGCGGACGATAATGAATTGGTTCAGAAGTTCCATGAGGCCGATCTGTTTCCCGTGATTCATCTAATAACGTCGGAGATTGGAGTGCCCACCGTCATTGCCGCGGTAGCAGATGAGTATATTCCGGGATTTCCCATGGTTCACGGTGGCTTGGGTTCGCATCCAGATGCTGGTGTTGCTCTAAGCAGGGCGCTTACTGAACTGGCGCAATCGAGGTGTGTCGATATCCAGGGTGTTAGAGAGGACCTTAAGCTATCGACAAGTGTTTCGACCGGTTTCCCGACCCATACCAAAAGGGCGAGCGCGATCGACTTGACCTCATGGGTATTAGGTCAATCTGGATCAAGCGTGCAGATGAATGAGTCCGACTCACACCGATTCGGAACGATTCAAGAGGACATTGGCTTCCTGATCGATCGTTTTGTCGCCGCCGGTCTTAAACAGATTATTGTGATTGAATTCCCGTCGGAGTGTGCTTCGTGCTCTGTCGTCCGTGTCATAGTTCCTGGCACGGAGTTTTGGGCTATTGGGCACAGGCGACTTGGACCACGAGCGTTAGCGTTCTGGAGAAGTCATGCAAGACACAGTGATCTACGTGGGGCCGACCCTAAGTCGTGCAGAAGCCTGGAAGATACTAGAGGCCGACTATCGACCTCCCATCTCGAGAGGCGATCTTGACCGGCTGCCTGAACATATAAAAATAGTCGGCATAGTCGACGGAGAGTTTTTTCAGTCGCTGGCTGTGTCTCCAAAGGAGATCGTTCGAACTCTGGATCGAGGGATTAAAGTATTCGGAGCTAGCAGTATGGGAGCCTTGCGGGCATCTGAAACCCACCGGTTTGGAACAGTAGGGATCGGAAGAGTCTTTACCATGTTTCGAGACGGGGTGATTGATGAAGATGATGAAGTGGCTCTCTTCTATGATCCTGAGACTTTCCGTTCACTTTCAGTACCACTCGTGAATATCAGATTCACTCTGGAATTGGCCCGTGCGGAGGGCGTAATCGACAGTGGAGAGCTGCAACGGCTGCTCAGTCGCATGAAGTCCTTGTATTTTCCGGACAGAACGTACGCGGTACTCCAGAGGTTCTGTCCGTCATTGACGGAAATCCTACGTGGATTAAGGATTCCCGACGCCAAGAAAGAGGATGCAATCGAGATGTTGCTGGCCATCAAGAGGCACCAAGCTCGTCGGTGATCCGAATCACGGTCACCGATGAAAGGTGAACCGGCGGACTTTGCTGACCAAATGCAGTCCGGTGTTTCATTCTGTCAACTGTTTTAGTTCTGTGTGGCAGACGTGCGGTGTATCGCTTAGACTCAATGGAAAGACGTAATTGAACGAGGTCGACAGTCGGAGTGATTTACGAACCGGGCAGTAGTCCAAGAGAATTGGATGAATACATTCACAACAAGCGTCGGCACGTTGAATCCCTTGAGGAGTGGCCCAGCTTTTTGGAAATATTCCCATGCATCCCTTTTGGAGTTGGAGGATGGTAGAGACGATGGGTCGAAAGGTGGTAATCACTGGGGGTGCTGGGTTGGTCGGCCAAAACCTCATACCCCGTCTGACGGCAAAGGGTTTCACCGAGATTGTAGTGGTCGACAAACATCCGACGAACGTAAAAATTCTGGAAAAGCATCACCCGACAGTTCGCGTGCTCAATCAAGACTTGGCTGAGAGCGACGGTAGGGCAAATGACTGGGAGGCAGAGCTTGCAGGGTGCCAGGCCCTCGTCATTGCGCATGCACAGATTGGTGGCGTCGATCCCGCCGAATATGTGAAAAATAACGTCGTCGCCACAGAGCGCCTGATTGGGGTAGCACTCAATCACAAGGTCCCGTACCTCGTGAACATATCGTCGTCGGTTGTAAATTCCATGGCGATCGACAATTACACGGAGACAAAAAAAGCCCAGGAGGCTTTGATAGCAGCCAGCGGAATCAAACAAGTGGTGCTAAGGCCCACTCTGATGTTTGGCTGGTTTGACAGAAAGCACGTTGGATGGCTCGCAAGGTTTATGCAGCGAGTGCCTGTGTTTCCGATTCCCGGCAACGGGAAATATTTGCGACAACCTCTATTCGTCGCGGACTTTTGCGATGTAATCGTCTCGTCCATTCTTAACGAAACGACAGGCGCCTACAATATTACTGGACAAGAGCGAATCGACTACATCGATCTGATTCGCGAGGTAAAACGGGCGACCGGGGCTAAAGCACGTATACAACGAATTCCGTACGGGCTTTTCCGGGCTATGCTGAAGTTTAACGCACTGTTTGATAGGAATCCGGCGTTTACGGTTGGACAACTGGAGGCGTTAGTGACGCCTGATGTTTTTGAAGTAATCGATTGGCCTGCGATTTTTGGGGTCCGCGCAACTCCTCTGCAGCAAGCGCTGGATAGAACCTTCGGTGACCCCGTATATTCTGATATAGCCTTGGACTTTTAGCTCTTTCCAAGAGGGCCAAACCATCCTAGCCTGCTTTGCAGCAAGTTGTGACGAGGTGCGTTATCGCTGAGGTTGTCGTTATTGGGTCGGGTGCAATGGGCCTTGCTGCGGCGTTTCATGCCGTCAAGGCGGGACATAAAGTTGAAGTTTTGGAGGCTGCTCCAGAGCCAGGAGGTATGGCAGCTCACTTCGATCTCGCAGGCCTCTCAATCGAACGCTTTTACCACTTCGTGTGCAAAAGTGATACGGCGACAATGGAGTTGCTGAACGATCTTGGCATCGGAGACCAGCTCCGGTGGCGAGTTACGTCTATGGGAATGTTTACTGGTGGAAGGATGCGCGATTGGGGAACGCCGGTTGCGTTACTGAAGTTCAATGAGATGAGTGTCATATCACGATTGAGATATGGACTGTTTGCGCTTGTATCAGTTCGTCGAAATCGATGGGATGCTTTGGAAAATCGATCTGCTCGCTCGTGGATCACAGGGTGGTGCGGGAACGAAGTTTATGATCGGCTCTGGAAGCCGCTTTTCGAATTGAAGTTTTACCAATATGCAGACAATGTTTCTGCTGCGTGGATATGGACGAGGATTAGGCGCCTCGGACGTTCTCGTAGATCGATGATGCAGGAAGAACTGGGATATATCGAAGGCGGAAGCCAAACACTGGTGGATGCGCTCTGCTCGGCGATTGTCGAGCGCGGAGGGCGAATTCGTACGCGTTGCGCGGCACAAAGAATAGTCGTTGAAGATGGCCGAGTGACGGGCGTGAAGACGCCAGAGGGAGTTGTGCAGGCGGATGCAGTGATATGTACGGCACCGACCCCTTTGGTTTCGGCGATGGTGCCGGACCTTCCCGCAGATTGGAGAGCTCGATACGAGTCGATCAAAAATATGGGCATTTGCTGTGTGGTTTTCAAACTCAAGAAGCCGGTAAGTCAGCACTTCTGGGTCAACATCAGTGAACCTGACGTCGCTATCCCTGGCATCATAGAATTTTCAAATCTGCGACCAGTTGGCGGTGAGAGTGTAGTCTATGTGCCGTATTACATGCCTAACGACAACGTAAAGTTTACTTGGTCCGACAAAGAACTTCTGGATGAGGCGTTTGGATATTTGCAGAGATTGAATCCAGAGATAAAGTCCGAGGATATTGTCGCTGCTCATGTCGCTCGCCTTCGATATGCTCAGCCGGTCTGTGAGCCTGGATTCGCTGCAAAAATTCCTCCGATTCAAACTCCTATTCAAGGGCTGCAGATTGCTGATACTTGCTTCTACTATCCGGAAGACCGGGGAATCTCGGAGAGCGTTCATCTGGGTCGCCAGATGGCGAGTCGTCTCCCGGCCTTCCCCCCCAGAAACGGTGGGCCATCTCATTAATCGAGTTTAGATAGGCAGTTGTTAGGGATCATCGATGGGATCAAAAGAATACGCTGCGGTTTATCTGCATTGGCGTGCTTAATTCTTCAAGCTGGCGCTTCCGGTTTTTGGCCGATGACCAGGAATTGGCGCCCGAAGAACCTCCACACAAAAGGACACTTCAGGAAGAGGCGCACCTTCCAGATGGAAGGTTGATACCCGAGCGACATAGTGTAGGGAAGGAACCGTCCAATGGACCGCTCGATTTCGAAACCGCTAAGACTCATGAGCTCTGCCATCGACAATTCGGTCAGAGGAAGGTAATGATCGAAGAAGTCCCAGTATGTACCGGTAAGGTATTTAATATTGGGTCCGAGAGCAATTAAGCGCCCGTTCGGTTTGAGGCAGCGAAAGGCCTCGACCATGGTCGCCTTCAACACATGCTTTGTAGGGAGATGCTCGAAGAAGTTGCTGGTAAACACTATGTCCAGCGAGTGATCCGGGAACGGCCACGGTAGGCTACAGTCCTGCTCCAGGAACTCGACATCGCCACGAAGCTGGTCTTTCGTCGATGGATTGAGATCCATGGCGTACTTTTTACCGGCGCTGACGTTGTTGATGAACTCTCCGTATCCGCAGCCAAGGTCGAGAACTGTGCTTGAGTTGTCCACCCAGCGCGAGAAAAACTCCGAGGTGAGAACTTGCCAGATACGATTTCGATAAGCTTCGTGACCGGTGAAGCGTGTCAGATAGAGTTTTTGTAAGTCTTCCGGCAATTCCGAGCCGGCCCTTAACTTGTTCAAAAAGCCTCCTAGACTACGATGCCCTGACAGAAAGTCAGCCGATATGTGTGTAACAGTCGCCTCCGCAGCAACCGGAAGAAGGCGCCGCCGCATCGGCAAATCTGATGGTCCTCAAATGGTACCAGAGCATGGCGCAAGCACTTGCGGGCAAAAATCCGAACGGTGGTGGCAGGCGGAACATTCCATCGGCTTCGTGGACGCATACGAAGGCCCACAATAAAAAAGGTACAGCCGCAGAAGTGTAAAGAATATACATACGCCACTGTTACACTAAATGCCATGAGAGGAGTTGCTTTGGCATTTAGACGACCAATCGTACGATTGATCGTTTTTGGCGCACTTACCGCATACTTCTTTTCTCTTTGCATCTACTTTTCCGACCATCGGATGATGTGGGCGGATGAATTTGATGGCTGGAATCTGATCACGGACAATTCCTTTCATCACATGATCGAGAGTTGGAATCTCGTCGCCGATGGCGGCGGGTTGCTCTTTTATGGACTGGCACGGTTGATCGTTTCTGTCACGGGCAACCATGTTCTGGCCATCCGTCTGTTTTCGGCTCTCTGTCTCTGGGTGGCGGCGGTCCTATGGTGGAGAATGCTACGGCAAAGCCTCTCTGACTTCCCAGCCTTAATTGCAGTTCTGTTAATTTGGTTTTGCGATCCGATATTTGTTTATCAGATTGCCGAGGCACGGTTTTACGGGTTGCTCATTTTATCTACGACGCTTGCGGTCAATGCGATTGTCTGGATCGAAGCTCGGAAGCCGTCGGGCTACATGAACTTTCTACTTTGCTTTTTAGCAAACGGTCTGCTTGTGTTGTCGCATTATCTCGGACTCATATACAGCTCTCTTCTCTTGATGGCTCTGCTCTTCAGCAAACTTTCCGTTAAGAAGCGACTGGCGGCAATCGGGGGAACGCTCAGTTCGTGGCTGATCTTTTTGGTGTATCTAAAACCTCTCCAGTCCAGGACTTCTGTTTTCAACTGGGTCCAGATGCCTACAGTTGTTAACACTCTTCGTTATTACTTTCATATTCCAACCGTAGAAAGATTCTTTAATCTAACAGTTTTCATTTTTATGATTTCTTGCGTTGTTTTTTGCTTGAAGCGGTCACCCCAACTACTGCTAGAACGAAGCTCTCGGAGGATCCTTCTTCTTATATCTGTTTTCTTCCTTCTTATTCCCGTCGGCGTTTACGTCATATCCCATCTTTACCATTCACTTTCTGTGGCACGCTATATGATGCCGTACTCGCTGGGGTTTTGTTGCATGTTTGCGTGTGCACTATGGATTCTTGACCAGCAAGCGGTCTTTAGGGAAAGACCTGGTTTAAGACTCGCATTTCAGGTGGCCTTGCTTTGTGCCGTCGTGGCCCTACATTTTATGGGAGTCCGACAACAACCGCTGCGGCCTCTAAGTGACATCCAGCCCCTGATCGACATGAACAATTCGTTGCCGCTTGTCATTTCTAATGACACGGTTTTTTATGAGATGAGATATTATGGCGGAACTGCAGGAGCAAATACCTTCTTGCCGATACCTTCGACACAATCGGGATACTTAGGACTGTTATCTCGGCGGGGATATGCCCCGGGCGTTGTTGCTGACGCGGAATTTCTGGCAAAGAATAGACAATTTCTTTACCTTGATTTTCCAGGCTATCGCGATTTCTATCAGAGGGCTATTGCGGACAATCCTCGGTGGTTGTCACAGGACGTCGGTGTCGTCCGAGTGCAAGGGCTTCCGATTCATCTTCTTCGTGTAGAGCAGCGCTGAGCTAGGTCGCCCGAGCCAAATCTGAATCGGCAAGAGCGAAGAAGGTATCCTTCGCGTCGCAATTGACATAAAAAAAGAGAATACTCAAAACCATTTCGGCGCTAACCCGATGTGGCTCCTCTCTGGGAGATTCTCCTTACACTTCCGACGAACCGGCATTAGAGTGACAACGCATTATGTTCTTCGCGGCGAATGAGCGCCATGGAGTGGCAGAAGGTTGAAAGCCAAGGCCAGACTTTCTTCCTCTTTTGCACCTCAGCCGATTTCCCATTGATGCTTGTTTTGGACCAAGTTGAGGGGCTCCAGAAGAGTCTTGTTCTCGCCTCGTTACCGGCAGTTGTGCTAGTCGTTTGTCCAGTGTTGGCTTCTCCATTCGAGGCAGCCAAGAGTAGCGTCCTGCTTGTTTTTGGCGCTCTGGCTTGCTGGTTGGTCCGGGGGACTTGGAAAAAGCGGTCAGACCTGGCCCCTCCAGGTGTTAATTTGCGGCATTCTATTTTGTTGGTTTGTCTGGGTGGGTGGGCGACCGCTCTGCTGATTGCCACTGAGCATGCCCACGGCTGGGTGGTGGGCTGGCGGCCTTTTGCGGAGATTGCTTCTGGGATTGGTGTGGCTGCCGCAATGATGCGGTTCAGCGTGAGCAGGCGGGCGCTAGTAGGTTTAATCGCGACTACTTCGCTGGTGCTCAGTTTTGTTGTGTTGCTTGGATTCTGTGGGTTTGATTTGCCTTCGCTATGTGGAAACGCGGCGGCTCCGGGGAGGATGCGGAGCGCGGGGACCTTGGGCAATCCCTTGTTTGTCGCTTCGTTTTTGAGTTCTGCGGCTTTTGGGGTTTGCGGGTGGATTCGTCTTCGGGGTGTGTTTCGATTGGCGGCGCTTGGTGTTGTGTTGACGGCGCTGATGGCGACGGGTGAGCGTACGGTACTGGCGGGGGTTTGTGCGGGTGGGGTTTGCTGGATGGGGTGTGCGTCACGGAGGCCGCGTCAAAGAATTCTGATTGCTGCGTTGTTTGCGTTTGTGATGGTGGCGCTTTCCGCGGCAGTTCAGGTCTTGAATCCGCGTGGTGTAGAGACTGCGGCCGAAGGGCGCGTCTTTCTGTGGAGAACGAGCCTGCATGATCTGAGTTTTATTGGGAATGGGGCAGGTGGCTTCTATGGACGATATGCCGCCAACCTTCGCGGCCTTGCGCAAGTGATGCCGGAGCGGAGTTTTCAGTTTGTGGCTTACGAGGACCAGGCCCATAACATGCTAGTGCAGCAGATAGTGGAGGCGGGGGTTGCAGGGGCGGCGTGTTTTCTGGGACTGTTTTTTGCGTGGTTCTGGTTCGCGTGGAAGGAACGTCGGCGAATTGAGGTACGTGTAGCGATGGCCGGCGTGACGGCCTTTGCGGGTGCGGGCATCTGTGATAATTTGCTCAGCCGTCCCGAGGGTCTTTTGTTGTTGGCCTGCTGGATGGTCATGCCGCTGCTTCCTCTCGATCAGAGTGATGCGGTTCTTGAAGAACGAGCGCATGCAGAGCAGTTTCGTGGGCGGGGATCGGCGAGACTTCTGCTGGCTGGTTGCTCGGTGGCACTGGCTTTTGGCGCCGGGATCAGTTTTCTTTCAAGCTATGCGACCTTTGCGGGAGAGCGCGCTGAGGAACTGGCGCAGTGGACGCGATCCCAACGGTGGTTGCGGGTGGCGATCACTGCTGATCCGGCCGCGGGAGATGCTCGCTTAGACCTTGTTCGCGTTCTGTGTGAGGCCGGGGAGTACGCGTCGTGCCTGTCGGAGTCGGAGCGTGCTTTGCCATGGGTGAACGAGGCGGAGCTTCATCTGCTGCGGGTCCGCGCCTTCGAGGCGAGTGGTCATGCCGATGCTGCGAAGAAGGAGTTGGACGCAGCCCGCCGGCAGTTTCCATGGTCACGAGATTTGCGTGATGAACAGGTCTTTTTGCCTTCGAACAATTCGTTGCTTATCTCTGAAAGGAATCGATAGATGCGTATTTTATTATTTCCCGCTGCCGTGATGGTTCTGACTACAACGTGTTTTGCCCAGATAAGTTTTGGGGGCAAGCAAATTGACTTTGGTGTCAAGCGTAAGAAGCCGGGCACACCACAGGTGACGTTGGTGGGGCCTGCCCGCTACGACTCTGGCAGCAAGCTTTCGCTGCAGTTCAAAGTGAGCAACTTCGATGAGTCGAAGGGTTTCCATGTCTACACACAACTCCCCTGCATCACGTCAGAGATGGCGGAGAAGGTCAGCGATGAAACATACAAGATAGACGTCACGATCAATCCGGTGGAGATGGACGGAGAATGTCAGATCACGATGCTCGGATTGGCAAAGAGCGAGAGCGTGACCACGCGGCTGGCGTACAAGGCGAAGCACATCGACACTGCGAAGATATTAGCGTCGATCTCCGAGTTCATCCATCACAAGACCTGGCAGGTGAAGACGGCGAACGGCAAGAGCTACACGCTGAACTTGCAGATGGTGCAGGATGCACCACCGGACGCGGAGGTAAGGAGTGCGATGCTGAAGGACCCGCAGCTTCCCGTGCCTTCGATGATGGCGGTACAGGCGCCAAACAAGGTAAGCCTTACACGGATGGGTTGCATTATGGAGGGGACGTTCAGCGGTTCAACGGCCACGTTGAAGCCGAGTGCGACGCTTCCGGCGGAGAGCTGCCCGGATGGCCCTGTCGTGTTGCAGGCAAATTAGAGAGAATTCTGCTGGCTTCTCTGGCTAGGGTTGGAAGACAAGACGTACGCCTTCTTCTCCGGAGTTCCACAGCGCCTCGACGTCGCGCAGAGACGCTGCTTTCGTGCGGAACTGGAAAGGGTGCTGTGACCGCAACGTCAAAGAAGCTGGCGATGGCCTGCCGGATCTGATCGAAAGAAGCGCTGCCGAAGCCACTGCCGAGAAGTTCGAGACCTGAGCTGCGCAGAATTGATGCAGAGAGGGAAATCGTCATACCTGCGCTGTTTCCAATCTGAATGTAGCGGACCCGTGGCGCGCTCTTGCTGAGGCCTTTTTGCGAGATGGCTTCGAAGAAGTGTTCGGCGGGCTGGCCCCAGAGGTAGTCGAGCACGACGTCGATGCCGGAGCCAGCGAGTTCAGCTCGGAAGGCGGCGACGACCGAGGCTGGTTCCTGGTCCGTTTGGATGACGGCGTCAGCGCCGAGGTTCTTCAGTTTGTCGACCGACCCGCGGCCGGCGGCGATGACGCGGCGGGCACCGAGATGTTTTGCGATCTGAATGGAGAGCTGACCAGCGACTCCGGTGGCACCGAGGATGAGAACGCTCTCGCCGGGGGTGAACCTTGCGCGTGCAGTTAGAGCGACCCAGGACGACATTGCAGGATTGGCGATGGCGGCCGTGGTAACGTCGTCGAGGCCGTCGGGCAAGGGAATGCACATGAGGCCGGAGGCGAGGCTGCGCTCGGAGAAGCTTCCGAATGGTGGCCGCGCCGCACCGAAGTAGACGCGGGTGCCGTCTTCGAGTTTGCCCACGCCGTCGACGCCGGGGATGAAGGGAAGCACTCCGGTGCTGCCGTAGTGGGCGCCTTTGGCGAGTGCTTTGACGATGGGGTGCAGGCCTGCGGCCGTAACGATGACGAGGCGCTCTCCTTCGGTGGGAACGGGATCGGCGAAGGTCGCGTAGCGAGGCGGGGTATCGTAGGACTGAACAACGGCTGCGTTCATCAGCAATCTCCTATGGGGGTATCGTTTGGACTGAGGCCCTTGGAACGAACTACAGAAATCGGATGTGGGTCAGGTCTTCGCAGGTTCTCCAAAGACGCGCCGCAGCTTCGGTATTCAGCGCCTGAGGAGCGATCTGGGCGTTGATTACGTTGTCGCCGCGCATTTCCTGAAAGCCATTCGGGCCATAGTAGCCTCCGCCCTGAGCGGGGGGCGCGGTTGCGGCATAGAGAGTGGGCAGCGCTCCCTCAGAGTCGGTGTTGAGAACGATGCCGATGACGTGACCGAAGAGATTACGGACTGTCTTCTCGACAGGATGGTAGTTGCCTGCGCGAAAGAGATTGGTGTGGGCGACGCCAGGGTGGGCCGCCACGGACATGACGGGGAGGTTTGCGGTGCGGAGGCGGCGGTCGAGCTCGAAGGCGAAGAGCAGGTTGGCGAGCTTGGATTGTTGATACGCCCGCATTGGCTTGTAGCTGCGGGTGGAGTGCAGGTCGTCGAAGTTGAGTTGGCCTCGCTTGTGGGCGATGGAGGCAATGGTGACGATGCGCGGCCGGTCAGGAGAATCGGCGGCAGCCCGCTGAAGGGCCGGCAGAAGCAGAGCGGTGAGGGCGAAGTGGCCGAGGACGTTAGTGCCGAACTGCAGCTCGAATCCGTCGGCTGTTTCGAGGCGTCTGGGCGGAGTCATGACGCCGGCGTTGTTGATGAGGATATGGATTGGCAGATTCCGGGTCAGTTCTTTTGCTGCAGCACCGCGCACGGAGGCGAGTGAGGCGAGGTCAACGATGAAAAGTTCGGCGTGGGCTCCAGGGGAATCAGCGTGGAGGCGAGCAATGGCAGCTTCCCCGCGCCCCTGGTCGCGACAGGCGAAGACGACATGCGCTCCCTTGCGTGCGAGCTTTAACGCGGCATGATAGCCAATGCCACTGTTCGCGCCAGTGATCAGGACTCGCTTGCCGGCGAGAGAGGGGATGTCGGCTGCCTGCCATGACTTGCTCATATTCGTATTGGACGCGCCGCAATGGGCCGAGAGACGCTAATTATTATGAATTGTGGAGGTTGGAAGGGGGCCTTTGATCTGCGCGTCGAACCTGCTAACCTTAATGAAGATTCAGATTGGTTGGCTTAGAGAACTGTGCTGATTACCCCGCTTCAACTCGTCGATGAACCGTTGGAATTCAATGAGGTCATACCTCCCGGCCAACTGGAATATGCGCCGGATATTCGTCAGACGAGCCCGTTGCCGGTAGAGGGTGTCGCAGACTTGATTGTTGAGCATCGCAGCTCGAACTCACATGTGAACGATATCCGTCTGCGGGCGCATTACTCTTCGAATTTCGAGATTTTGTGTGCGCGATGCGTGGAGCCGGTTGCGGTGCCGCTGGCCGGGGATTTTGACCTGATTTTTCGCCCTGAAGCAGCGGATTCTGATGCTGGGGAGCGGGCAATTACAGCAGATGAGACCGAAATCGGGTATTATGAAGAGAGCGGTCTTTTGCTAGAGGACGTGGTGCGGGAGCAGGTGTTACTCTCCCTGCCGAGTCGCACCCTCTGCGCGGCAGACTGCAAGGGGCTTTGCCCGCGCTGTGGTCAGAACCTGAATCAAGCCAAGTGCAAATGCGATGAAGCTCCGGCTGATCCGCGATGGAACGCGCTTGCGGGTCTGGCGGACAAGCTCGAGCTGAAGCACTGAAAATCAAGTTTTTGCCTCGTCGACCGCGTGTTTTCGCGTGAACGCCGCGGCCGATTGAAAGGGATACCGCAATGCCTAATCCAAAACGGCGCCACTCCAAGCAACGGACTGCCAAGCGCCGCAGCCACGACTTTCTTACCCCAACCGGCCTCTCTGAGTGCCCGAACTGTCACGAGCGCAAGCTGCCTCATCGTGCATGCCGTAAGTGCGGCGAGTACAAGGGCCGCGATGTTATCGTGACCAAAGAAGCAAGCTAAACTCCGACAAACCAAACCCCTGCTCTTCCCTGCTGATGCCGACTGACATCGTTGTAGACGCGATGGGTTCCGACAAAGCCCCCGAACCTGAGGTTCGCGGGGCTGTCCTTGCTGCGCGCCAATATGGCGTGAGGGTGCATCTGGTGGGGCCGGAAGACAAGCTCCGGCCCATCCTGCGCCAGGCGTTGCGCGGACAGCGGCTGCCAGTGTTCATCGTTCCCGCCACCGAGTGGATCACGATGGACGACAAGGCCGCACAGGCGGTGCGGTCGAAGCGTGACTCGACGATGCGCGTGGGGCTGAAGATGGTTCGCGAAGGACGCGCTGCGGGTTTTTTTACGGCGGGAAACACGGGCGCAGCGATGGCTACAGCAAAGATGGTCCTCGGTATGCTCTCCGGCGTCGACCGCCCGGCGCTGGCAACGATTCTGCCGACCATCAAGGGGGTGCCTTCGCTGCTGCTCGATGTGGGAGCGAACGTGGATTGCGATCCGGATAACCTGGTCCAGTTTGCGGTGATGGGGAATATGTATGCGAAAAACGTGTTGCGGGTGCATCATCCGCGTGTGGGGCTGCTCTCTATCGGGGAAGAAGATCTGAAAGGCAACTCGCTGACCCGCGATACGCTGCCGCTGCTGCGCGCTCTGAATGACATTCAATTCATCGGGAATGTCGAGGGGCGCGATCTGTTCAATGGGCACAGCGACGTTGCCGTGTGCGATGGTTTTGTGGGCAATGTGGCGCTGAAGGCGATTGAAGGGACGGCACAGTTGCTGAGTGCTTCACTCCGGCAGTCGCTGAAGTCGACAGTAACTTCACAGGTGGGAGCGCTGTTGTCGCGCAAAGCATTCAACGAGTTTAAGAAGCGGTTGGATTACTCGGAGTATGGTGGAGCGGTGTTACTGGGGGTGCGTGGCGCCTGCATCATCGGGCATGGATCGTCGAACGAGCGGGCGATCATGAACGGAGTGCGTGTCACTGCTGAGTATGCCCAGGCCGAAGTGAACTCCGGGATCGAATCAGCTCTGCGGCCCCCTCCAGCGCCCCCTCTTCCCTAAATTCAACCTAACGTGGTTCCGGATACTCTGCGGCGTCTTCCTGTCAGGAGATAGACGTTGGCGCGCGGTTCGAAGAGCGGATCGGCGGAGGCTTCTATGCCGTCAACTCGCGGAATCGGATCGAAGATGAGGCGCTGCTGCTCGGCGGGATTGTCCGGAGCTATCGCCGTCAGGCTTATTTCCCCCAGCGTGAGCTGCGGACGGTCTTCAGGCCAGCGGACCGTGGCGTCGTCTGTGGTGTCGCCTTCTTTGGCGAGTTGGATGACGATGCGGAACTTCACCGGCTCCTTCTCGATGCGAGTTTTCAGCTCATCGAAGAGATAGTCGGGTGTCTTTGCCGCGGCTGCTGCGTCGTCCAGATACTCATTGCCCGCAACCGGCAAAATGCGGTAGCGGCCGAGCTGACTCACGCCCTTTGTGTTGGTGAATTTGAAGGCGGACACGGCGAAGAAGGACTCTCTCGCAAAGCTGGTGGGGAAGGGCTTGGGGGCCTGCACAAACGCGAGCGCTGCGGGATGGCTGCCCAGGTACTGCTCGATCGCATTCGGATGTGGTCCCTTGAAGTCGGTTGCAATCAACGCATTCAGAAATGCCACAAAGTCCTCGGCCGTGCGCGCGGGAAAACTGTCGACTGAGTGAGCGACGATGTCTGTGTGGACATGCTCGTCAAGATGGAAACGAATGGCGCAGCCGCGGGGGCTGGCGTTGGGATCATTATCAGGAATATTCGGGACGCCGGCGAAGTCGGACAGCCGGACCGTCACGGGCGTGGAGCTACGTTGGATGTGCGGCGCGCGAGTCAGGGAAGCGGCCTCGGATGAGGGCGTGAACGTCCCAGTAAGGAGGATTCCTTTCGCATGTGCGGGTCTGAAGCCTGGGTGAACGCCGCCATCGATCTTGTCAAAAGCTGCGACGGCGTCTCGGCTGATGGCTAAAGTCTTCTCGTCCGTTGTCAGGGGCATCGCTGTCTCCGATTCAGTCTTTCGTCGTTTGCTTTCCTGTATGCGTTGCAGTAGCGAGAATCTTTGAGATGCGGGAGAAGCAGCTTCGGTTTTGAAAAAAAGAAAAGCCCTGCCGAAGCAGGGCCTTTTGAAAGGGAAATGCTTACTTCGCGACCGAAGTCAGCTCGGCTGGGTCCACGTTGACAAAGCGGCCGTGCTGGCCCTTGTCCTGGAAGCGGACGATGCCGTCGACCTTGGCGAAGAGGGTGTCGTCTTTGCCGCGGCCGACGTTGGCGCCGGGCTTCAGCGGGGTTCCGCGCTGCCGGACGATGATGCCGCCGCCGAGGATGGTCTGGCCGCCGAACACTTTGACGCCAAGCCGTTGCGCGTTTGAGTCGCGGCCGTTTTTGGATGAACCTAAACCTTTTTTATGTGCCATTTCGATTGCCTCTTTTGCGCGGACCCTTGGGCTGGCGCTGATCTTGAACTCAAAAAACAAAAACTAAAAGCTCTTTTGCTGAGAAGCTTTTGCTTTACTTCTTGTCTTCTTTGAAGGACTTGCCATTGACGAGGATCTCGTTGATCTTAACCTCGACGAAGTTCTGGCGGTGCCCCTGCATCTTCTTGTACTGCTTCTTGCGCTTGAGCTTGAAGACGAGAATCTTGTCGCCGCGGCCCTCGTTGACGACGGAGGCGAGAACCTTGGCTCCGGTCAGGTCGGACTCGAACTTGCCCTCTTCGGCGCTGACGGCGACGATGTCGGAGAACTCGAGTTTGCCGTCTTTGTGGGCGGTCGTTTCAATCTTCAACTGCTCGCCGGGCGAGACCAGATATTGTTTGCCGCCGGTGCGGATGACTGCGTACATGGCTTGAAACCTCAAAGGGTGCGCTAAGGGGCGCTGACCGCTTTCTTCCAATGAATTGTGCTGCAAGGGGCGCGTGGACTTGTGGTTCCGGCAGCCCATGAGATGGAGACGCAATGGGCTACAGCGCCAAACTTAATGAGTGTATCGTGTTCCGGGTGTTGGGTCAATCAATCCTGGGTTAGTGAACATATTTTTCAAAGGGTGTTTTGGGTGGGGGTTTTGCGAAATATGGGCGTTTTTCGTGGTAATTGGATGGAAAAATCATGGTTCGTTGCTGGTAAAAACGTGGTGAGTTCGTGGTCGTTTTGTGGTTCCGAAAATATGCCAAGTTTTTGAAATAAATCTGTGGGAATCGTTCGGTTTTGGGACCGAGAGAATGCTGAATCTCACCATTGTCAGGAAGGTTTCCTGCGAATCAGAAAGAGCGAGCAGGAAATGTGATTGAAGTACCCTAAAACCATGAAGATAGCGATTGTTACCGGGGCGGCGCAGGGAATTGGGCGAAAGACGGCAGAGGTATTGGCGGGAGCGGGGTATGGGCTGGTGCTGGTGGACCGTCAATCGTGCATGGACACGCTGGGAGCGGTGCACAGGGCCGGCGCAGATGCCCTCGAGGTGCTTGGAGATATCACGGATGCAACGGTCATTGACTTCGCGGCAGAGGTAACGCGTTTGCAATGGGGACGAGCGGATGTGCTGGTGAATAATGCCGGGATCAGCCTGATTGCGCCCGCGGAGACGGTGGATGCGGCTACGTTTCGGCGGATGCTGGAGGTAAACCTGGTGGCGCCGTTTCTGCTGTCGAAGGCTTTTGGCGAAATGATGCTGGAGCAAAAGAGCGGGAGCATCGTGAACGTTGCCTCGATTGCCGGGTTGGTAGGGGTTTCGGACAGGTCGGCTTATAACGCTTCGAAGCATGGCTTGATTGGGCTGACGCGGACGCTTGCTGCGGAGTGGGGCGGGCGTGGGGTTCGGGTGAATGCGGTTTGTCCGGGATGGGTGAAGACCGAGATGGATGTTGCTGACCAGGCGGCGAGTGGGAGTTACAACGATGCCGATATCGAAGGCGTGAATCCTATGGGACGGTTTGCAACGCCCGAGGATATTGCACAGGCGATTCTGTTTCTGGCGGAGCCGGAGCGCAGCGGGTTTGTGAATGGCCATGCGCTTGTCGTGGACGGAGGATGGACGACGGACGGAAGCTGGCAAAGTTTGCGGATGAAGAAGCGCTAGTAGGTAGCTTCCGGGTCGATATTCATTGAGTTCGCTATCCACGTGTGCCACATACGAGCAGCGGTTTTAAGTTCATACCGAAGAACCAACCGGAAACATCCGAGTAAAAGCGCGATATTTCCGGTGCCATTGTTTGCGGCAGAATACGGTAGTGGGTCAGCTTCGAGTCCCGAATACGCGGAGTTGCCGAAAATCTCGCCCCGTTTTCAAGGAAGAACGCTGGTCATGATCACCGGTGGTGATCTCGAGCCTCACGCAAATAATGGGGATCCTCTTCTCACTCCGTCCGCAAAGCCTCCATCGGATCCACCATCGCTGCCCGTATTGCCGGAACACTCGCGGCGCATCCCGCAACGACGAGCAGCACACCTCCGACGCTGAACAGCGTTACCCGATCCAGCGGTCTCACGCCATACAGAAATCCCCTCACCGCGAACCCTGCCGCCCATGCTCCCGCCAACCCCGGCAGCAAACCCAGCAGAACCATCGCGCCGGCCTGCCGTATCACCAGCGCCGCCGCCTCCGGCCGTGTCGATCCCAGCGCCATGCGGATTCCGATCTCTCTTCTCCTTCTTGCCACCGAGTACGCCAGTACACCGTAGATTCCCACCGCCGACAGCACCAGAGCGGCGGCGCCGAAGCCAGCCACCAGCCTGAGTGCAAGCCTTCGCTGGCCTAACGACTTCTCGATCCCGACTTCCATCGGCTGCAGACTCATCTCCACCATTCCCGGCGCGTCCCTGTGTAGCGAGGCCCGCAGTTCTGCGGCCACAATCTCCGAGGGGAGCGTCGATCGTACCGCGTACTGCGCCGCCATCGTGAAGACCTGTGTCAGGAATGAACTCGCCGGAAGTTGCAGGTTATCGAGGTACACCATGGGACTGTATGGTGCTCCCATATCTCCTCCTTGCACCTCGTTTTCCACCACGCCCACCACCGTCATCGCCTGCGTGAACGGAAGATCGGCATCGGTCTCACCCTTCTCGCGATGAAACTTCAGGCTCGCTCCAATCGCATCGCGGCCACTCAGATACTTCCTCACGAACGCCTGATTCACCAGCACCACGACCGACGCACTGCCTTCGTCCGTTTGTTCGAAGCCACGCCCCATAAGCAGGCTAATCCCACTGGTGCGCACAAAGTTCGTGCTCACCAGGCTGTACAACGCGTTATCACCCGACCGGAACGGCCGTCCCGCAATCTCCGTCGTCCCGTCCAACACCATGTTGTAGGTCGAGAAGGGAATCTGCGTCTGCATTGTCACCGACTGCACTCCCGGCAGCGCCTCAAAGTTATGCAGTAGTTCCGTCTCCACGGTCCGCGAGCGTACTGGATCCTGCTTCTGGTTCTCCGGCATCGCCACGAGTGTCGTCACTCCCCGCGGATCGAACCCGAGCCTGACGTTCTCGAGCGACTGCAACGTACGCACGAACAAGCCGCTCACCACCAGCAGCATGCACGTCAACGCAACCTGCAGCGCCACCAGAATACCCGGCACACGAGACCGCCGCGTGACATTCTTCGATGCAAACTGCGATGTAATCTGCCTTCGAATGGCCGCCATCGGAGCAATCGTTGCGGCCAGGCCCACCAGGACAGCCAGCAGCCCCGTTGCCACAATCACTATCGGTCTCACCGCCAGCTCCTCGAACCGAGGAAACTCCGAGCCATAGGTATGCCGCACCAACGCGACCGCTGCATACGCCAGCCCGCCGCCCAGCGCCGCTCCCGCGAGCGACAACAGCACGCTTTCCGTGACCAGCTGTTGCAGCAGTCTGCCGAAGCTCGCGCCCAGCGCCGACCGCACCGACATCTCCGCCATGCGATTCGCCGCGCGACCGATTTGCAGATTTGCCGCATTCGCACAGGCAATCAGCAGCAGAACGCCGACGCCTCCCAGCAGAGCCAGTAGCGGGCGTTGCATCTCATTCACAATCAAACTGCGGTACGACCGTATCGCCAAGTGCCGCGATTGCTCCGCGTGCTTCCTTTCCGTGTGAGCAAAGACGCTGTCCGCATCCGCCAGTGCCTGCTGCCTCTGCACCCCCGGCTTCAGCCTCGCAATCGTCGCCGCCGACTCGATGCCGAACTCGTCCTCCCCCGAAGGCTTCAACACAATCGGCAGATACACCGCAGCCGCAGCCGTGCCCAGCGGCGCATGTACTCCCGCGGGCAGAACACCCACCACCGTTCGCGGCTGTCCCAAGATCATCAGCGTCGCCCCGATGACGTGCGGGTCCGCATGCATCCGTTCGCGCCAGAACTCGTCGCTCACCGTCAAGCCCTGGCCCTCTACGTCTTTCGGTCCGATCACATGGCCCAACTTCGCCGCGACGCCCAGCATCGGAAAAAACTCCGGAGTCACCTCTACCAGCAGCGTAATCCGCGTGTCGTCCTTCGTGCGCACCGTGCGCACCATAGTGTTGTATCCACTCACCTCCAGAAACGAGTGGGCATTGCGCTGAAGCGCCTGGATCGCAGGATACGAGAGAGCCTGTGGCAAAGCCGACATTCCGCTCGGCCCACCTTCTGCGTAGATCTGCGCCAGTTCCTCCGGATGCGGTAGTGCCACCGGTCGCATCAGGATCGAGTCCACGATCGCCAGCATCGCCGTCACCGATCCCAACCCAAGCGCGAGTGTCGCCACCAGAGTCATCGAGTACGCTGGAACTCCGCGCAGGCTGCGCATCGCATAACGCACATCCTGCGTCAGTCTCTCCAGCCACACCCCGCCCCACACCTCGCGCGATTCCTCGGCTGCAGTCAGTGGATTGCCGAACTTCTTTTTAGCTGCTCTCCGCGCCTCCTCGAGCGGCATCCCCGCCTCAAGGTTCTCCTGCACCTCCCACTCGATGTGCGCTTCGAATTCCTCCAGCAACTGCTTCCTGCGACGGCTCCAGCCAAACATCGTCGAACCCTCCCGGCTACAACTTTTCTTCCGCCAACGGCGCAAGAATCCGCGCTATCGCCCTCGAAAGCCTTTGCCACTTCGAGGTCTCGGCATACAACTGCCTTCGTCCCTTAGCGGTCAGCCGGTAGAATCGCGCCTTGCGGTTGTTTTCCGAGACTCCGTCGTTGACCGCAATCATTTCCGATTGCAGCAGTCGCTGCAGCGCCGGATACAGCGACCCATGTCCAACTTGCAGCAACTCTTCCGACCGTCGCTCGATAGAGCGCGCAATCGCGTGCCCATGCGCTTTTCCCAATGCAAGTGTCTGCAGGATCAAAAGATCCAGAGTCCCCTGAATCATCTCCAGCTGTTCTTTTTCTCGTGTCGTCATTCGACCCAAGCGTAGTTTGGGTTCGGGTCGAATGTCAAGGGGAAGCGTGTTGTAGGCCTGAAGCGCAAATAACCGTACAAACGATCGTTTGGGTCCTGACAATAGCTTGCATTTACCTCCAGGCACCTCGCATCGGCTATTGCCCAGCCGATACTCCCGCGAAGTCGGGTTTTCGGCAAGTTCAGTAGTTCAAATCAAACTGACCCACTACCCAAGATGCCAGTGATTCGACAATAGGCAAACGCTTGTCTAGAATGGCCGCGATCACAGATCCCAAACGCAAACGTGCTTGGTCGGGAGACACAATGAAATCGAAGTTGGTCGGTTCTGGTTTATCTTTCTTTGTTTTGTTGTCTCCATTGGTTGCCCATTCCCAGAAGGATGTTTCGTTCTGGCTGACAAATTCTGATCGGTCGGCGCTCTTTCAGTTGCAGACGCCTTCGGTGCCTTTCACGAGTGCTCCTGCGACGAGTCAGGTTATCGATGTCGATAGCGCGAAGACCTATCAGACGATGGATGGCTTTGGATTTGCTCTGACAGGCGGCAGTGCGCAATTGCTCATGCGCATGGATCCTGCGAAAAGGGCGGACCTTCTTCGGGAGCTATTTGCGGAAGATGGCGACGGGATTGGCGTGAGCTACCTGCGTCTCACTGTGGGTGCATCGGATATGAACGATCATGTCTTCTCGTACGACGACCTGCCTGAGGGGCAGACCGATCCGGGGATGACGAAGTTCAGTCTCGAACCTGACAAGGCGGATGTCATTCCGGTGATGAAGCAGATTCTGGCGATCAATCCGCATATCAAGATTCTTGCCTCGCCGTGGTCTGCACCGCTGTGGATGAAGACGAGTGGGGTTGCGAGAGGAGGGGTGCTGAAGCCGGAGTATTTCAGCGCCTATGCCGATTACTTTGTTAAGTACATTCAGGGGATGAAGGCGGAGGGCATTCCCATCGATGCGATTACGGTTCAGAACGAACCGTTGAACGAGAAGAATACTCCGAGCATGTTGATGCTCGAGTCGGAACTGGACGTTTTTATCAAGGATGACCTTGGACCTGCGTTCAAAAAGGCTGGCATTAAGACGAAGATTGTTCTGTACGATCACAATCTTGATCATCCGCTGTATCCGCTTTCCATCCTGAGAGATCCTGCGGCGAACAAATATGTTGATGGAACGGGATTTCATCTGTACGGCGGTACGGTCGATGCTATGACTCAGGTACATGATGAGTTTCCGAAGAAGAACATTTATTTTACGGAGCAATCCGTGACCGATCATCGTGGTGGGGCGACGATGAATCTGAGCAAACCAGTTTCGCGAATCATGGTTGGGGTGAGCCGCAATTGGAGCAAGAACATTTTGCTCTGGAATCTTGCTGCCGACGCGAACGCCGGACCACACACGAACGATGGTGGATGCACAGGGTGCTTCGGAGCGATCACGATAGAGGGCGACACTGTGACTCGCAACATTGCTTATTACACGATCGCTCATGCTTCGAAGTTTGTTCGTCCTGGGTCGATTCGGATTGGTTCCAACAATCTCGATCCGTTGCCTAACGTTGCGTTCAAGACGCCGGATGGCAAGAGAGTATTGATTGTGGCGAACGTGAGCGATTCGGAGCAGAAGTTTGATGTTCGCGATGGGGCGAAGGTCTTTGCTGCGTCGCTGAATGCGGGGTCGGTTGGAACCTACGTCTGGTAGGTCGAAAGCGAATTAGCACGAGCGCAGAGTAAGCGCGGCGGCATGCAATATGATTTGGGTGGCCTGCGACGCGTAAGATAAATCTGAGGCAATGGTTCTGTTTGAACCGCTCAAAACATCATTCAAGTCGCTTATGAGTTCTTCGAATCCGTCTGCTGTTGTTCCGCCTTTGAAGATTCCGTCTGAGGCCAGCCAGCGTTTGCTGCCGTGGCTGGTGGCGGTTGCCTTCTTCATGGAGTCGCTGGATACGACCATTCTCAACACGGCCGTTCCGGCGATCTCCGCGGCGCTTCATGTGACTCCTCTCAGCATGAAGGCGGTGCTGGCCAGCTATACGTTGAGCCTTGCGGTGTTTATTCCGATCAGCGGGTGGGTGGCGGACCGGTTTGGAACGCGACGGGTCTTCGCCACTGCGATTGGGTTGTTCACGCTGGGGTCGTTTCTTTGCGGGATTTCCACCAGCATCGATGCGCTGGTAGCGTGCCGTGTTTTGCAGGGCATAGGCGGGTCGATGATGGTGCCGGTGGGAAGGATGACGCTGGTGCGGACATTCGCGAAGTCGCACCTGCTTCGTGCGATGAGCTTTGTTTCGATACCGGCGCTGGTCGCTCCGATGCTTGGGCCGATCGCTGGCGGTCTGATCGTGGGGTATCTTCACTGGCGGTGGATCTTCTTTGTGAATATCCCGATTGGGCTGGCGGGACTGGTCCTTGTGTATCTGCATCTGCCGGATTATCGCGAGGAAGAGACGCATCCTCTGGATGTTGTGGGGCTGATTTTGTTTGGGTCGGGGATCGCCCTGCTGTCGTATGTGCTGGAGGTGTTTGGCGAGCATACGTTGAGTGTGCGTGAGATTACGGGGTTGCTGGCGGTGTCGCTTGCGCTGCTTGCGGGGTATTGGGTCCATGCAAAGACGCTTGAGTTTCCGCTGCTGCAACTGAGCCTGTTCCGGATACGCACCTTCCGCGCGGCAGTTGGCGGCGGCTTGTTTACGCGGCTGGGAATTGGAGGTGTGCCTTTTCTTCTGCCGCTTCTTTACCAAGTTGGCCTGGGTTTCACGCCGATTCAGTCGGGGTTACTGCTTATGCCGCAGGCGCTGGCGGCCATCTGCGTGAATTGGGTGATCCTTCGCCTTCTGGCGCGCTTCGGCTACCGTACCGTGCTGGTCACAAATACGATCATCATCGGGATGCTGCTGCTACTGTTCGCGACGATTGGAGTCCATACGCCGATCTGGGTGATTGTGGCGCTGGCGTTTTTGTATGGGGCTTACAGTTCGCTGCAGTACACGAGCATGAATACGCTGGTCTACGCAGATACGACGGAGGAGGAGACCAGTGCGGCGAACTCCATCTTCAGCACGGTGCAGCAGATGGCGATCAGCTTCGGTGTTGCGACGGCGGGGTTGGCGACGGCATTTTTTATTCCGGAGCATGCTCAGTCAAACCCGGCTTTGATGATCGTTGGTCTGCACAAGGCGCTTTTTTCGCTGGGAGTATTGACGATGCTTTCGACGATTGTCTTTCGAAGTTTGAAGCGCGAGGACGGTATGTCGGTGAGTCAACAGAAGGCTCCGCATCTGGAGGGATGATCCTTAGTGGAGTTTGTAGGGTTCCGCCGGAGTGGGGATTGGGTCGGGAAGTTTGGGCGGTTCAATGGTGGTGGCGCCGGCCAGGCCGGTTCCAGTTACGTTCGCGATGCTGAGAAACGCGCCTTTGAAGCCGGAGACTTCGACTTTTTTTATGGCGGCGTTTTTGATGTTTGCCAGGAAGATTCCCTTGCCGCAGGTGCCGGTGACGTTTTCGAGGGTGAAGCCTTCCAGAGGTTTTGCCGGGTGGATGCCGGTGCCGTCGACGAGGATGGGGACGTCGGTTACCTTGATGTTCGAGAAGCGGAAGTTTTTGATGGTGGGGATGCCTTCGTCGCCGGGAACGGGGTCTTCGCCCATGAGGCCGGAGTTGAGGATGTTGAAGCGGAGGAAGCCGCCGGTGGCGCCGGAGACTTCCAGGTTGGTGGCGGTGATGTCTTCGATGAAGGCTCCGCGGCCGGGGCGGGACTTGATGTAGATGGCGAAGGTCTTTGCGGCGGTGAATTTGCAGTCGCTGATGCGGACGTTGCGGATGCCGCCGGAGGTTTCGCTGCCGATGCCGATGCAGGCGAAGATGGAGTCGGCGAAGGTGCAGTTGGAGATGGTGACGTCTTCGGTGGTGATGGCCGGGTTGATGCCGATTTGCGATGCGGCTTCGGCGCCGCGGCCGGATTTCAGGGAGATGCAGTCGTCGCCGGTGGCGATGTCGCAGTGGTCGATGAGGACGTGCTGGCAGGAGTCGATGTCGATGCCGTCGCCGTTGCCGCCGGTGGAGCGGATGGTGAGGTTTTTGATGGTGACGTGCTGGCAGAGGGTGGGATGGAGCGACCACATGAGGTGGTAGCTGGTGGAGAAGTCTTCGAAGCGGAGGTTGGAGCAGTTGATGGGCTCGATGAGCGCGGGATGGCGGAGGGGTGAGTCTGGGCGGGGGCGGCCACCGAGGGAGTCAGCGCCGATGATCTTGCCGGGGCCGACGATGCCGGTGTCGTGGGCGTCGTTGGCGTAGATGAGGGCGGTGTGGCCGGGGATCCAGCGGCCCTCCCAACGGACTTGCGTGACGGGGTAGTCGTCCATGTTGGAGGTTCCGATGAGGATGGCGTCGGGTGCGAGGCGGAGTAGGGTGCGGGAGCGGAGTTGGAGTGCTCCGGTGAGGTAGCTGCCGGAAGGTATGAGGACTTCTCCGCCGCCGAGGACGGCGCAGCGATCGATTGTCTGCTGGATGGCGGCTGTGTCTTTGGTGGCGCCGTCGCCGAGGGCTCCGTAGTCGCGGATGTTGAGGGTCAGCGACGAATTTTTTAGGGGGGCCTGGGATTCAGGCTTGGGTTTGGGGGACTGTTCGGCGACCGCGAGATTGTTGAGAGTTGCGAGGGCCGGTACAGAGAGCAGGGTTTGGGTCGCGTGCTTGAGGAAGCTGCGGCGCTTCATCGGGTCAGTCACCATGATGGGAACGATGATAACCGTTGGGATTGTTGGATGTTGGTTTTTGAATCTGGGTGAGTGAGCTAGCGGGCTGCGGCCATGACGTAGAGCTGTTCAAGCCAACTCGCGAGGTCGAGCTTCCTCGAAGTGAGGTCGCGGGTTGTGACGAGGCCGAGGATAGCGTCCTGAATCTCGTCGGGCAGCTCGGCGAAGGCATAGCCGGTGCGGGTGCGAGTGATGGTGTCCAACTCGTCGAGGCCAAGCCTGAAGTCGAAGTTCGGCGAAGCTGCCGCGGCAAGCGGAGAGAGAGAGATGCCCGGAACAGGAGTCGAGCCGAGACTTCCGGCAAAGTGCTCGGGCTGACGAGGTCCGATGATTCTGGATGCGATTGACTGGAGAGTGGCAAACTGCGGAGGGGTGAGGTTTCTGGCGATGTAGAGGGCCCCGCAGTCAATGAGTTGCTGGAGCCTGGCTCCGGGCGGCGGCTCAGGACTCCGACAGGGCGGGGTCATAAGTGGATGCTCAGCGCTGATAGCCACGATACTGCTCTCCTGGAAGGTTAGCTTTTTCTTGCTTTCGTTATATGGCTATTGGACGCCGAGAACCGGAGGAAAAGTTTCCCGGAGATTTCGGGATTCTCCCCCAAAGGTGGGATATGCGGTTTGGGTTAGGTCGTGCCGTGAGTCAGAATGGAGATGTGGGTAAAAGAAGTGGAGACAGGATGGATTTTTCTGCTGTGGAGTCAGTTCGAATCAAAGTGCTGAAGCTGGAGGGTGCGGCGCAGTTGCCGCGGTATGCGCACGTGGGGCCGTATGGGGATCTGGCGGCGGACCTGTACGCGGTTGCGGGATCGACCCTGAAGGCCGGAGAGACTGCCGCAGTTGCGACGGGCGTGGCGATGGAGTTTCCGGCGACACATGGGGCGCTTGTAGAGGACCGGTCTGGATTGGCTGTGCGTGGGGTGACTACGCTGGCCGGTGTGATCGATCCGGGATATCGCGGGGAGATAAGGGTCGTGATGACGAACCTCAGTGCGGCGGCAGTAGAGATAAAGGCCGGGGACAGGATTGCACAACTACGGATTGTGCGGCGGATTGAGGCGGAGTTTGAGGAGGTAACAGAGCTCGTGGAGGCTCCGCGCGGGGCGAAGGGTTTTGGAAGCACGGGCAGTTAGCGCGCCGGCTCGGCGTATGCTCTTTGCTGAAGAGTTCAGGAGGAATGGGATGAGCGGACTCGCCGAAGATCGGAAGTGGCCGGCGTTGCCCTGGAGCGAGTGGGCAGATACAGCGAACACTTTGCACATGTGGACGCAAATCGTAGGTAAGACGCGATTGGCGCTGACTCCGTTACAGAACCACTGGTGGAATGTTCCGTTGTATGTGACAGCGCGGGGGCTGGGGACTTCGGCGATCGCGTACGGCAACGATGTGCTGGACATTGAGTTCGACTTTGTTGCTCATGTGCTGCATATGCGACTGAGTTCCGGTAGGGATCATATTTTGGCGCTAAGGGCGCAGACGGTGGCGGATTTTTATCACGAGTATATGGATTGCCTGAAGGAGCTTGGAGTCGGGGTAACGATCTGGCCGATGCCGGTGGAGGTGCCGAATCCGATTCGCTTTGATCTGGATACAGAGCATAAGTCGTATGACGCGGAGTATGCGCACCGGTTCTGGCAGATTCTGGTGCAGGCGGAGAAGGTGTTTCGCGCGTTTGGGACGGGGTTTTTGGGCAAAGTGAGCCCTGTGCATTTTTTCTGGGGGAGTTTTGATCTGGCGGTGACGCGGTTTTCCGGGCGGCCGGCTCCGCCAAGGCCGGGCGCGGACTCCATTCAGCGAGAGGCTTATTCGCATGAGGTGATCAGCGCGGGGTTCTGGCCGGGGAATGGAGGATATGGAGCGGCAGCTTTTTATTGCTATGCGGCTCCGGTTCCGGAGGGGCTGGCCGAGGCGAAGATTCGACCTGCTGCGGCGATGTGGGATAAGGCTTTAGGGGAGTTCATTTACAAGTACGATGCTGTGCGAGCGGAGGCTTCGCCGGAGACTGCGCTGATGGAGTTCCTGCAGAGCGCGTATGTTGCGGCTGCAGATGCAGCGAAGTGGGACCGGGCGTCGTTGGAGCGGCATTGAGGGACACTGGGAGAGTCGCGGAAGGCGGTTGAGCATGCGACAATCTTAAATAGCGAGCCATGCCCAACACGCAAGTTCAGCAGCCAGTTCAGACCCCCTCTCCAGCTACGATTACTCCGGAGCTGCTCAAGCAGCACAGCATCACCGCAGACGAGTACAAGCGAATCGAAGAAGCTTTAGGACGCACGCCCAGCCTTACGGAGCTGGGCATTTTTTCGGTGATGTGGTCCGAGCACTGCTCGTATAAGTCTTCACGGGTGCACCTGAAGCGGCTGCCGACGCGCGGCGAGCGTACGACCGGGCCGGGAAGCGTGGTGCAGGGGCCGGGCGAGAACGCGGGCATCATCGACGTGGGTGATGGATGGGCGTGTGCGTTCAAGATTGAGTCGCACAATCATCCTTCGTACATTGAGCCGTATCAAGGCGCCGCGACAGGTGTGGGCGGAATTTTGCGGGACATCTTTACCATGAACGCGCGGCCACTGGCGGTGATGGATTCTCTGCGCTTCGGACCGCTCGATGAAACGGAGCCGGATGAGGCGCTGCGGCGGAAGAATCACCAGGTTGCGACTGGTGTGGTGCATGGCGTAGCGGGATATGGGAACTGCTTTGGCGTGCCTAACCTCGGCGGCGAGACTCGGTTCGAGCCGTGCTACTCCGGCAATCCGTTGCTGAACGCTTTTGCCCTTGGCCTCGTGAAGATTGATGAGATTTTCTACGCGAAGGCTGTTGGTGTTGGGAATCCGGTGATTTATGTCGGCGCGAAGACGGGTCGTGATGGGATTCATGGCGCGACGATGGCTTCGGAAGAATTCACTGAGGGCTCGGAGCAGAAGCGGCCTAATGTGCAGATGGGCGACCCCTTCATGGAGAAGCTGCTGCTCGAGGCTTGTCTTGAGGCGATGGCGACGGGCGCGGTTCTGGGGATTCAGGATATGGGCGCAGCGGGTTTGACTTGCTCGACCTGCGAGATGGGGGCGCGCGGCGGGCTTGGGCTAACGGTGGAACTTGACCGCGTGCCGCAACGCGAAACGGGGATGACCAGCTACGAGATCATGCTGTCGGAGTCGCAGGAGCGCATGCTGCTGGTCGCCGACAAAGAGCGTGCAATCGAGGTGCTGGATGTGTTCTCCAAGTGGGGGCTTGATGCTTCCATTGTCGGTGAGGTGACCGCTGAGCCGCACATGCGGATTACTCAGGGTGGCGTGCTGGTGGCGGACATTCCTAACCGGTCGCTGACAGACGACGCTCCGGTGTATCGCCGTCCGGTCGGCGAGTGGAAGGCTCCCGTGCCGCTTGATCCTCCGGCGCATGTGCTGGAGGAACTGAAGAGGCCGCGTGACTACACCGCTGACCTCAAGAAGCTGCTGGCAAGTGCGAATATCTGCGACAAGCGCTGGGTGTATGAGCAGTACGACTCGATGGTCCAGACCAACACCGTGCAGGGCCCCGGCGGCGAGGCCGGCGTGATGCGCATCAAGGGCACTGGCTCAAGGGGTTCTTCGTTGTCTGTGATGGAGGATAGGGAGAAAAAGGCTGCTCCGCGTGAGCGTGGACTTGCGATGGCGCTGGCAGGCAATGGCCGCTGGACCTATCTCGACCCGAAGCTCGGCGCGATGCACGCAGTCGCCGAGGCGGCGCGCAAGGTCGCGTGTACGGGCGCGACTCCGGTATCCGCCACCAACTGCCTCAACTTCGGCAATCCGGAGAAGCCAGAGATCATGGCGCAGCTTTCCGCCGCGATCGACGGCATCGCGGAAGCCTGCACTGCGCTCGGAACTCCTGTTACGGGTGGGAATGTTTCTCTGTACAACGAGACCAAGGGTGTCGGGATCTATCCCACTCCTGTACTCGGAATCGTCGGCATCATCGATGATGTGACGAAGGCGGTTCCTGCAAGGTTCCGCAAGGCTGGCGATGCCGTCTTCTTTCTCTCGGCGATTCGTGGCGAAGGCCGCAAGGCAAAGCAGGATATGGGTGCGACGGACTTCGCTAAGACTGTATTGGGCGAACTCTGGGGCGGCCCGCCGGTTCTCGATCTGAAGGAAGAGCTTGCGCTGCACAAGGCTCTGGCTGCGTTGGCTGACAAAGGACTGCTTGCGTCGGCGAGCGACATTTCTGACGGAGGATTCGCCGTCAATCTCGCGAAGGCTTGTTTCCCGCATGACCTCGGCGTGCGGATTGCGATGCGGTTGGACTCAAACGATCCGTTCCTTGTGACGGAGCGGTTATTCAGCGAAATAGGCTCGTCAGTGATTGCTTCTGCAGATCCAGCGAAGGCAGACGAGATTCAGGCAGTGCTCAAGGAGCACGCCGGTGTGTGGGCGTTTCGTCTCGGCGAAGTGACCGATGGCAATTACACCATCGAGATCAATGGCAAGACCATCATCGATGCGTCGATACAGTCGCTCAAGGATCCATGGTCCAGTGCAATGGTGGAGCAACTCGCCGCGGAGGTGGTGACGGCATGAACGACCAACTCGCCGCTCTGGAGAACGAGGCAATAGACGCGATGGATGATGCAACACCGTTCGACAAGCTGCGCGAAGAGTGCGGGGTGATGGCGGTTTACAACCATCCTGATGCGGCGCGGATGACTTACTGGGGTTTGTATTCGCTGCAGCATCGTGGGCAGGAGTCGGCGGGTATTGCTAGTGCGGATGGGCAGGGCGTGAACGACATCAAGGGGATGGGTTTGGTGTCGGAGATATTCACCGATGAGGTGTTGGCGAAGCTGCCGGGTTACATGGCGATTGGGCATACGCGATACTCGACCACGGGTGACTCGGCGCTGCTGAATGCGCAGCCGATTTCGGTGGACTCGACGAAGGGGCTGATTGCGATTGCGCATAATGGGAACCTCGTGAACCTGGGGAACTCGAAGGAGCGGTTGGAGCGCGATGGCGCGGTGTTTCAGACTACTTCGGACTCGGAGATCATCGTGCAGCTCATCGCGCACTCGAAGCACTCGGCGCTGGTGGATTGCATGGCCGAGAGCCTGGCGCAGGTTGAGGGCGCGTTCTCTATCGTGATGATGACGAGGAACAGGCTGTTTGCGGCGCGCGATCCGCATGGACTCAGGCCGTTGTCGATGGGGCGGATTCCAGGTGTGAATGGCGGTCCGGACACGGTTGTGTTTGCGTCGGAGACTTGTGCGTTTGATCTGCTGCATGCGAAGTATGAGCGGGATGTGAAGCCGGGCGAACTGGTGATGGTGTCGGAAGAGGGCGTGACTTCGCGGTACTTCGATACGACGCAGCGGCAAGCGAGCTGCATCTTCGAGCATGTGTACTTTGCGCGGCCTGACTCGCGGATATTCGGGCGTTGGGTGCAGAAGAGCCGCGAGGAGATGGGAAGGCAGCTTGCCCGTGAGTCGCATGTTGCGGCGGATCTTGTGGTTCCGGTTCCGGACTCGGGAGTCACTGCGGCGCTTGGTTATGCGGCGGAGTCGGGGATTCCGTTCAACCTGGGGTTGATTCGTAATCACTATGTTGGTCGGACGTTTATTCAGCCTGAGCAGCGTGTGCGCGACTTTGGCGTGAGGATGAAGCTGAATCCGGTGAGGTCGCTGCTTGAGGGCAAGCGCGTGATCCTGATTGATGACTCGATTATTCGCGGGACGACATCGCGGAAGATTGTGCGAATGGTTCGGGCTGCTGGTGCGACTGAAGTGCATCTGCGGATTTCTTGTCCGCCGACGATTTCTCCTTGCTTTTATGGCGTTGATACTCCGAGCAAGAAGGATTTGATTGCGGCGAATAACTCAATTGAAGAAATTCGCCAGTACATCGAGGCGGATTCGCTGGCTTATCTTTCGCTGGTTGGCCTGACGCATGCCTGTACTACGGGGGAGCCGGTGGATGGCTTGTCGCCAGGTAGTTTTTGTACGGCTTGCTATACCGGGGACTATCCGACGCAGTGGGTGGATGTGTCGGAGATACTGCCGGCTGAGGCGGTTCGTTAGGCGACCGCGGATCTTCACGGATGATCGCGGATAAAGGCTAAAAAACAATCTAGATTCGTTCTACCCCCATCATGAGGTAGTCGCCGAGCCACGTGGGTTTGTAGCCGTGTTGACGTACCAATGTGCTGAGCTGCGCGTAGTGACGGATGCCGTGCAGGGTTCCGTGGAAGTAGATGGTTTTGAGCGAGCCGCGCATGGCTCCGTAGGAGCGCGTGGTGAACTCGATGGTCTGGTTCCAATCGGTGTCGGCGGCCAGGGCTTGTTTGAGGAGCGCGATGGCTTTGTCGTGGGTGGCGTAGAGGACTTCGATAGAGTCCTGGGAGACTTGCTCGAACGGGGTTTCGGGGATGCGCGCGATGCGTTCGGCCCAGCGGAGCTCGACGGCTACGATGTGATGTAGCAGCTCGGCGATGGTTTTGGTGTTGGCGATATCGCAGGGGATGGCGAGGATCGCGGGATTGTCGGCGAGGAACTTGCGCCAGTAGTCGGAGGTGGCCTCATTCCATTTGAGGACTTCCTGTGCTGTGAGGACTGGTTCGCTCATGATTGCTCCGGTCGTAGTGCTCGGTGGCCTATGTCGCGGCGATATTGCATGCCTTCGAATGAGATTGTTTTGAGGCGCGCGTAGATTCGGTCGAGTGCGGTCTGGAGATCTTCGGCGGCGGCGGAGACGGCGAGGACGCGGCCTCCGGCGGTGACGATCTGGCCGTCTTTGAGGGCAGTGCCGGAGTGGAAGACGACTACGTCTTCGGGTGTTGGGGTGTCCGGCCCCCCGTCTGCCAGGCCGTGGATGGGCAGGCCCGACGTGTATTTGCCGGGGTAGCCTGCGCTGGCTGCGATGACGCAGGCGCTGGCTCCGGGCTTCATGCGGACGTGCAGGCCGTGCGCGGTTCCGTCGATGGAGGCGTTGAAGAGGTCGACGATGTCGGTTTCGAGGCGGAGAAGGATGGCTTCGGTCTCGGGGTCGCCGAAGCGGGTGTTGAACTCGAGGACCATGGGGCCGCGCGGGGTCATCATGAGGCCGATGAAGAGGACGCCTTTGAAGGGAGTGCCTTCGGAGCGCATGCCGTCGACGGTCTTCTGGGCGATGTTGTGAAGGATCCAGTGGCGCATGGCGGGGGTGGCGATGCCGTCGGTGGAGTATGCTCCCATGCCTCCGGTGTTTGGGCCGGTGTCGCCTTCGCCGATGCGCTTGTGGTCCTGGGCGGAGGCGATCTCGATGGCGTGTTTGCCGTCGCAAAGGGCGAAGAAGGAGAGTTCTTCGCCGGTGAGGAACTCTTCGATGACTAGTTCGTTTTCGGCTGTGCCGAGGAGGGCTCCGGAGAACATCTGGGCGGCGGTCTCTTCGGCCTCGAGGTGGGTGTTGCAGATGACGACGCCTTTGCCGGCGGCGAGGCCGGAGGCTTTGACGACGACGGGGACGGTGAAGCGGGGGAGTTCTTCGCGGACTTCGCTGAGGGTGGTGCAGATGGCATGTGCAGCGGTGGGAATGTCGTTGCGCTGCATGAATTCTTTGGCGAAGGCTTTGCTGGTTTCGAGCTGGGCGGCGTCCTGGGTGGGGCCGAAGACGCGGAATTTGCGTTTTGTGAGCTCGTCGACGAGGCCGATGGAGAGGGGCAGTTCTGGGCCGATGATGGTGAGGTCGGGCTGCTCGATGGCTACGATGTCGACGAGGAGATGGAGATTGCCGGGGTCGACGGGGATGTTGCGGGCGAGCTGGGCGGTGCCTCCGTTGCCGGGGGCGCAGAGGAGCTCGGTGACCTGGGGGGATTTGCGTGAGTGCCCAGAGGATGGCGTGCTCGCGGCCGCCTGCGCCGATGACGAGAACCTTCATGATTTTGGCGCCTCGGGAAGGGGGTACCCCCCCTCCCCCTTACCTTCGCGTAAAGTATCTAGATTCATGAATTTACGTGATGGGTTTGCTTGTAAAATATTCATAATAAATAAGTTGCGGCCAAAATATTCCAAATAAAAGAGTTACGGCTTTCTCCCGGTCGGCGTTTCTGATTTTTCCCCTAATTTAAGTATAGCGATTCAAGGGTAACTAAATTCCACTTGGGATGTGTTTTGTTTTGTTGGGGATAGGTGATTTTGGGACTTGACAAGCGATTTTTGGGGTGTTTTTGAAGAAGAAACTTGTAATCGATTGAAAAGACTATTCTTGCGGGTGGGGATTTAATTAGATTTCGAAGCCGAGGGAGCGGAGCTGGCTGGTCGTGAATTCTCCTGGCACGTCAACTTCCTCGTTCTGCGTCAGAGTGGAAAGGATGCTGTGAGCAACGTCGGGGCTGGAGAGCAGTTGGGTTAGCAGGTTGGGGAGATGAACGTTGTTCTCGAGGAATAAGCCGGGGTTAAGTCCGTGTCGGGAGGCCCATAGGGTTATGGCTTCGAGACGACCTTTTCGCGGACCATCGATTGCGATCCAAGGTTCTGCTCTAAGCTTCCAGGGCCCGTCCATTTAGGAAGGATATACGGTTTTTCCCTACGGAATAATTCTGGAGTGTTGCAAGAGCAGGGCTTAGGGAGGTTTTTCCCATTTTGGGAATTTTGGGTTTGGGAGCTGCGGTCCGGTAAAAAGCAAGTTCTCGGTTTAGCTTCGGTTGGTGTGCGGAGTGAGAAGTAAGAGAAACAGACAATTGGCACAAGCAACAGCAGGTCCTTCGCCTTCGGCAGCTGAAGGCAAAAGGCAGCGGCAACGGCAACGGCAATAGCAACGGCAATAGCAACAGCAACGGCAACAACAACGGCAACAGCAACAGCAACAGCAACAGCAACAGCAGATCCCCTTCGGGGATGACAAGCAAGAAAAGCAACGACAACAGCAAAGGCAAAGGCAACTGCAAAGGCAACAGCAACCGCAGGTCCTTCGACTTCGGCTACGCCTTCGCTCAGGATGACACCGATGGTGGTGACGCTTATTGGTTGGTCCTGAGGTTTATTGGTCGGTTTATTGGTGGTTTATTGGTGGTTTATTGGTCGGTTTATTGGTTGGCGAGGGCGGCTTTGCGGGCGGCTTCGAATTCGTCTTTGGGTTTCCAGATGATGGTGGTGGGGGCGGAGAGGGCTTGCCAGCCGAGGTCCATGCCGAAACGGACTAGTTTGGCGTTGCCGGCGAAGTTCCAGTCGGGGTGATAGTTGTCGGAGAAGTTGTGGTAGTCGTGGGCGGTGAAGTCTTCCATCTGTTTTTTGCCCCAGGCGGCGTCGTGGCCTTCGTACAGATTGCCAGTGTCGATGGAGAAGGCGGGGATGCCTACGCGGGAGAGGGAGAAGTGGTCGGAGCGGTAGTAGGTGCCGGCGGAGGGCATGGGGTCGGGGACGATGGCGAGGTTGAAGCGCTTGGCGGTGGCTTCGACGGTGGGGAAGAAGGTGGTGCGTTGGGCTCCGTTGACGTTGACTTCGAGCGGGACGCCGATGGGGAGGATCATGTCGTAGTTGATGTCGAGGGCGATCTGGCCGGATGGGATGGGGGGATGTTGGCCAAGGTATTCGCTGCCGAGGAGGCCCTGTTCTTCGGCGGTGACGGCGGCGAAGATGACGGAGTGGGGCGGCTTGATGCTCATGGAAGTCCAGGCGCGTGCCATCTCTAGGAGCATGCCTACGCCGGTGGCGTTGTCGGCGGCTCCGTTGTAGATGTTGTCGCCGGACATTCCGGGGACGAAGCCTAGATGGTCGAAGTGGGCGGTGTATAGGATGGCTTGGTCGGAAGGGCAAAGTGTAACCCCTTCGGTCTTAGAACACTTACTTGTGTCTCGTTCCAGGATGCCGACGACGTTGGGGGATTGGAAGGGGCGGACGATGCTTTCGACGTGGGCGTGGAGGCGAACGGGGAGTTCGATGGCTTTGAAGCCGCGTTTGCCGGCGGCTTCGATCTCGTAGTCGCATCCAGGTTGCTGATGATGTGAGGTTTACCCTTTCCGGTTCTCATCACAGCATCCATGACGGCTTGAACGTCGCTCTGCGGGACCCGGTCATCCACCTTCAAGTACCGGCGTGACTGCAGCATTCATCAGTCCTGCTGGTTCAGCTCGTTCAGGCTGACGGGCTTGCCATTTCCTGATAGACCTCATGGTTCTTGGAAACTGTAATGATCGTGCTGTTGGCATAGCCTACGGGTGTCATTCGGATCGCTAAGGCCAGCGGCCTTGAAGATCGTGTTGGCTACGTCGAGCTGGATCCAGCTTGCGGCTTCGAGTTGTGGGTCTTTGTTGTCGCGGAGGTAGGTTTTTTCGCTGGTGTTGGAGTTCTTGACGACGTCCCAGCCGTAGCTGGCGAGGTCGGTGCGGTGGATGATGAGTGCGCCGACGGCTCCCATGCGCGCGGCTTGTTCGAACTTGTAGGTCCAGCGGCCGTAGTAGGTGAGGGCGTCGCCGCCGAAGAAGTTGGGGTCGGTGGAGGGTGGGTCGCCGACGATGCAGAGGATGACTTTGCCTTTGACGTCGATGTCGGCGTAGTCGTTCCAGTTGAACTCGGGCGCGGTGATGCCGTAGCCGACGAAGACGATGGGGGCGTCGATGTCGACGGTGGGGGTGAGGGTGCGGTTGGAGACGGTGTAGTCGTCGCCGTATTTGAGGTCGTAGGAGTAGAGCATGATGCCGATCTGGCCGTCGGGGCGTTTGGGCGGGATGATGGACATGGTGGTTTTTTCGGGGATGGCCTTCATGCCGACCATGTTGATCTGCTGGAGGTAGGTGCCGTTGTCGCCGCCGGGTTTGAGGCCGTAGAGGCGAACTGGGTGGCGATATACTTGGCGGCAAGTTCGCTGCCGCGCAGGCCGGGGCCGCGGCCTTCGAGGAGATCGTCGGCGAGGAACTGGACGTGGGCGCGGATCTTCTCGGGATCGACGGAGGTTTCGGCGGCCTGGACGGCTGGCGGGATAGGCTGGGCTGTGAGGGGCGCCGCGAGGACGAGCAGGGATGCGATGCTGAGGATGACTGAGCGAAGTGAGGTCAAGGTTAATGCTCCTCGAGGGCCGCTTGGGCCGGGTTCAGTTTAGCTGGATTTGCGTGGGCCATATAGACGTTAGGGGCGCAAGACGCATCTTGTTGAGTAGACGCTAAATCAGGCCTTGTTTTCGTGTTGGGCTGCTGCCGTTCTTGATGGAGTGATTTCGCTATGCTGTTTGGCATGGGGATGAGGCGACTGGTGACGGCGACGATCGTGTTGCTCGCGGTCTCCTGGGGTGTCGCGGAGGAGAAGCTGGCTGTTACGCCTCCGATGGGGTGGAACAGCTGGGATGCGTATGGGCTGACGATTAATGAAAGCCAGTTTCGCGCCAATATGGTGGTGATGGCGGCTCAGTTGAAGGAGTTTGGGTGGCAGTATGGGGTGATCGATGAGGGATGGTATCTGGAGAATCCTGAGATTGCTTCGATGCCGGATAAGCTGCGGTACACGTTGAATGCGCGGGGGCAGTATGAGCCGGCGTTGAACCGGTTTCCTTCGGCTAAGGGTGGGGCGGGGTTCAAGCCGTTGAGCGATGCGGTGCATGCGGATGGGTTGAAGTTTGGGATTCATATTATTCGCGGGATTCCGAGGAAGACAGTTGTGGCGAATATGCGGATTGGACGGACTTCGTACCGGGCGGGGGCGGCGGCGGATGTGGAGGATAAGTGTCCGTGGAATCCGGATAACTATGGGGTGAAGGCGAATGCGGCGGGACAGGCGTGGTATGACGCTCTGATGAAGCAGTATGCGGGGTGGGGGGTGGATTACATCAAGGTGGATTGCATTGCTTCGCATCCGTACGTGGGCGCGGAGATTCGGATGATTCATAAGGCGATTGCGCGGTCGGGGAGGGCGATGGTGCTGAGTTTGTCGCCGGGGCCTACGGCTCTGGAGAATGCGGTGGAGGTGGGGAAGAATGCGCAGTTGTGGCGGATCTCGGATGATGTGTGGGACCGGTGGGACAAGGGGGATGGAAAGGATTGGCCGCAGAGTGTGAAGGGTCAGTTTGCGCTGGTTGCGAACTTGGGCGAACTATGCGCGGGCGGGGAACTGGCCGGATGCGGATATGTTGCCGATTGGCCAGCTGAGGCCTGCGCCGGGGTGGGGAAGTGCGCGGGCTTCGCGACTGTCGCTGGAGGAGCAGAGGACGATGATGACGCTGTGGGCGATGGCGCGGTCGCCTTTGTTTATTGGGGGGAATCTGACGCAAATGGACGATGGGATGAAGTCGCTGCTGACGGACCCCGGGGTGATTGAGGTGGATCAGCACTCGATTGAGGGGCATTTGTTGGGGAGGGAGGGGGATGTGGTGGCGTGGGTGGCGGTGTCGGAGAATCGGGATAAGAATTATCTGGCGTTGTTCAATTTGGGGGATGGCCTTGTGCATGTGGACAAGACATTTGCGCAGTATGGGTTTGTGGATCGTGCGGAGTATAAGGTGAGGGATTTGTGGATGCGGAAGGAATTGGGGGCGTTGAATGCGGTGACGGTGGATCTTCCGGCGCATGGGTCGGTGATGTTGTCGCTGCATCAATGAGGGCGTGGTTGCTTCGGGCGGGGGTTCGCCTTAGTATCGCCCTTGAGTGGATACTTTCGGGATTTCGAAGAACAAGGCGAAGATGGATTTGAATCGGGCGTCGAAGTCGGCTGAGGCGGAGCGGCTGGTTTCGGCTGGGCGGGTGGACGATGATGCGGCGTTTGAGCTGAAGCTGCGGCCTTCGCGGCTGAATGAGTTTATCGGGCAGACGAAGGCGAAGGAGCAGTTGGCGATTGCGCTGGAGGCGGCGAAGTCGCGTGGGGAGGCTCTGGACCATGTGCTGCTGTTTGGGCCGCCGGGGCTGGGGAAGACTACGCTGGCGACGATTATTGCGAATGAGCTGGATGTGGGGTATCAGCAGACGAGTGGGCCTGCGCTGCAGATTCAGGGGGATTTGACGGCGATTCTGACGAATCTGAAGGAGAAGCAGGTTCTGTTTCTGGATGAGATTCATCGGTTGCAGCCGGTGCTGGAGGAGAAGCTTTATACGGCGCTTGAGGATTACAAGCTGGACATCATCATTGGGCAGGGGCCGGCGGCGCGGACGCATGTGATGGAGATTCGGCCGTTTACTTTTGTGGCGGCTACGACTCGGCCGGGGTTGTTGAGTTCGCCGCTGCGGTCGCGGTTTGGGATTTTGTTGCGGCTGGAGTTTTATACGGATGATGAGCTGCGGTTTGTGGTGGAGCGGAGCGCGGAGGTGCTGGGTGTGCCGATCGATCGCGATGGCGCGGCGGAGATTGCGATGCGGTCGCGGGGGACGCCGAGGATTGCGAATCGGCTGCTGCGGCGGGTGCGGGACTATGCGCAGGTGCGGGCGCAGGGTGTGATTGATCGCGCTACGGCTCAGGCTGCGCTGGAGTTGCTGGAGGTGGATGCGCATGGGTTTGATGAGCTGGACCGGCGGCTGTTGCGGACGATTATTGAGAAGTACGATGGAGGGCCGGTGGGGCTGAATACGCTGGCGGCGGCGCTGGCGGAGGAGCAGGATGCGCTGGAGGAGGTTTATGAGCCGTTTTTGATTCAGATTGGGTTTCTGGACCGGACGCCGCGGGGACGGGTGGCTACCCGGCTGGCTTATGAGCATCTGGGGATCGAGATGCCGCGGAAGTTGAGTTTGTTTTAGGGATTTTTTCCGGCGTGGTGGAGTGGTGTTTTTGCTGGGGGTTTTGCGGATTTTTGTGTTTTCGTGATGGTTTTTTGTGGTGAAGTTGTGGTGGTTTGCTGGTGAAGTGGTGGTTTTTGGATGGTGGGTTTTGCGCTCCAAAAAAAAATCACTTTTTGAAAATATTTCTGTGGATTTCTTGTGCCGGCCTGATTCAGGTCTCCCGGAGGGGGTGAGGTATCGGTGAGGCTTCGGTTGCGGGTGTATCGTCTTTGAAAAAGAAGAATGGACAATCAGGAGCAATCCGTAGAGGAATTGTTTGGGGCGGCGCTGGATTTGCCGGTTGAGCGGCGGGCTGCGTTTTTGGACGAAGCGTGCCGGGGTGTGCCGGAGGTTCGGCGGCTGGTCGAGGCGATGCTTGAGGAGAATGACCGTGTTGGCAGCTTTTTGAATCAGCCCGTGATGGGAGCCAGGGCAGCGAAGGGTGGGGGTGATTCCACGGCTGCGGTGGGCGATCTGATGGGGATGAAGCTTGGCCGCTATGTGATTGTGGAGCGGCTGGGTTTTGGCGGGATGGGCGTGGTGTACCGGGCTCGCGATGAGAAGCTGGAGCGTTTTGTTGCGATCAAGATTCTGGCGCCGGGGTTGTTGATGGGGGAAGAGGCGCGGCGGCGGTTTCGCAGGGAGGCGCTGGCGCTGGCGAAGTTAAATCATGCGCATATTGCGGCTGTTTATGACGTGGGCGAGCAGGATGGGGTTGATTACCTGGTGATGGAGTGTGTGCCGGGCGAGTCGCTTGCGGCGAAGCTGGCGGCGGGGCCGCTGACTGTGAAGGATGCGACTTCGATTACTCAGCAGATTGCGGAGGCGTTGGAGGAGGCGCATGAGCAGGGCGTGATTCATCGGGATTTGAAGCCGTCGAATGTGATGGTGACACCGAAGGGAACGGTGAAGGTTCTTGACTTCGGGCTGGCGAAGTTGCTGGATGTGAGCGGGACGGAGGAGACGCGGTCGGTGGAGGAGACGCAGCGGCTGATGGGCACGGTGCCGTATATGTCTCCTGAGCAGGCTTATGGAAAGACGCTGGATACGCGCACGGATCTGTGGAGTCTTGGGGTGGTGTATTACGAGACGCTGACGTCGCAGCGGCCGTTTCACGGGGACAGCGCGGTGGGTGTGCTGAAGGCGATCACGGAGGAGACGCCGAAGCCGGTGACGGAGATTCGTGTGGATGCTCCGCAGAAGACGGATGAGATTGTGGGGCATGCGCTGGAGAAAAATCCTGCGGATCGTTATCAGTCGGCGTCGGAGATGGTGAAGGATACGTCGGATCTGTTGATACGGATGAGCGGGACTTCGATGTTGCCGCTGGAGGAGAAGCCGGCGGTGAGGGTTTCTCGCTGGATGGCGGTGTGTGGTGTGGTGGCGCTGGTTTTGTTGGTTGGGGCGGGTGTTTGGCTTTATCACCGCGCGTCGAACCGGCGGTGGGCACGGGAGGATGCAGCGGGGCAGATTGCGAGCCTGAGGGATACGAGCCGGCCTCTGGCTGCGTTTGGGGTGCTGGAGAAAGCGGAGGGATATCTGCCGGGCGACCCGCAGTTGAAGAAGATTGCGGATGAGGACTCGCGGCTGATTTCGATTACATCGTCACCTGCGGGCGCGTCGGTGGCGATACAGGATTATTCGGCTCCGGAGTCTGCGTGGCGAGTGCTGGGCGTGACGCCGCTGAAGGATATTCGGGTGCCGAAGGGATACTTCCGGTGGAAGGTGGGTAAGGCGGGATCGGGCGAGGTGGTGACGGCTCCGGAGACGGATGCGGCGATGAATTTTGCTTTGGACGCGGATCACAAGGCGCCGGAGGGGATGGTGTATGTGCCGGGCGGCGGCTGGGGGGACTACATCGGGTTTGTAGGAATGGTTGGGCCTTACAAGCTGCCGGCGTTTTATGTGGACCGGTATGAGGTGACGAATCGCGAGTATCAGGAATTTGTGGATGCCGGGGGATACGAAAAGAAGGAGTACTGGACGGAGAAGTTTGCTGGCGATGGGAAAGAGCTTTCGCGGGTGGATGCGATGGCGGAGTTTCGCGATACGAGCGGGCGGCCCGGGCCTTCGACCTGGGCTGGAGGGCACTATCCCGAGGGCAAGGGCGATTATCCGGTGGGTGGGGTGAGCTGGTTTGAGGCGGCAGCATATGCGGCGTATGCGAAGAAGGAGCTGCCGGCGTTTGCGCAGTGGTACAAGATGGCTCCGGAGGAAGTGGCGAGGCACATAGTGCCGATGAGCAATATTTCGACGAATGAAGTGGCGGCGGCGGGAAAGTATGGCGGGGTGGGACCGTATGGGACCTACGACACGGCGGGGAATGTCCGGGAGTGGGTGCTGAATCCGGTGGATAAGGATCTTCGGTTCATTCTTGGGGGGGCGTGGAGGTCGCCCTCGTATATGTATTACACGCCTGAGGCGGCTTCGCCGTTTGACCGGTCGGAGACGAATGGGTTTCGGTGTGTGCGAAATCTGGCTCCGCTGCCTGCAGCGACTTTAGGAGAGGTGAAGCGTTCGGCGCGAGATTTTACGAAGTACAAGCCTGCGGACGACGAGGTGTTTCATGCTTACCAGTTGCTCTATAACTATCCGAAGATGCCGTTGAATGTTCAGGAGCAGGGGCTGGTCCAGGAGACGATGGACTGGCGGGAGGAGAAGGTCTCGTTCGATACAGCCTATCGCGGCGAGCGGATGACGGCATATCTGTTTTTGCCGAAGAATGTAAAGCCTCCTTATCAGACGGTGTTGTTCTTTCCGAGTGCGCGGGTGGAGTTTCTGACGGGGAACGATGGAGGACGCGCGCTGGGCGATACGCAGTTCTTCGACTACATCCTGCAGAGCGGGCGGGCGGTGATGTATCCGATCTATGAGGACCTCTATGAACGGCGGGTGAAGTTCTCTATGCCGGGCGGCTCACAGCAGATTCAGCTGACGACGGACTGGTACAAAGATGCGTCGCGCTCGCTGGACTATCTGGCGACGCGGCAGGATATCGATAACGGCCGACTGGCTTATCTCGGCGTGAGCATGGGTGCGGCGGACGGAGTGATTCTTACGACGCTGATGCAGGACAGGCTGAAGACTGCGATCTTTCTGGATGGGGGATATTTTCTTGATCCGCCGCCACCGGGGGGTGACCAGGCGGACTTTGCGGTGCGGATGAAGAAGCCGGTGTTGATGGTGAATGGACGTTACGATTACACGTTTTCGGTGGAGAATGCGCAGGATCCGATGTTCAGGATGCTGGGGACTCCGGAGGCGGATAAAAAGCATGTGCTTCTGGAGACTCCGCATGATGTGACGGAAGACCGGCCGCGGCTGACGAAGGAAGTTCTGGACTGGCTGGATAAGTATCTGGGGCGGGTGAATTGAGAATTTTCCGGTCTTTTGTGTCGTGGGAAGACGCAACACCAGATTGCCATTTTCACGGATATTTCTCTTAGGCTTCTGCTATCGTTGAGGCGCTCCGTAGTTGGGCTCCGCGGTCGTTCTAGTCAGCGATTGACCTAAGGAGAACTCCCCTTGAAATCGATGCTCGTTGGATTGATCGCGGCTGCAACGCTCTTTGGCTCCATGGCGCAGGAGACCGAACATCATGCCCACTGGGCATACGAGGGCAAGGATGGCCCTAAGGAGTGGGGAACGCTTGATCCTGCTTACTCCGAGTGCAGACTGGGCCACCATCAGTCGCCGATAGACATCCATCAGACGGAAAAGGCCGACCTGCCGCCGATCCAATTTGACTACAGTCCTTCGCAGCTCAAAATCATCAATAACGGCCATACCGTGATGGTGAACTATGAGCCTGGGAGCTTCATGACGGTTGGCGATCATCGGTACCAGCTCACACAGTTCCATTTTCACCATCCGAGCGAGGAGGAGATCAATGGAAAGAGCTTCGACATGGAGGTCCATCTGGTTCACGAGGATGCGAGTGGAAACACGGCAGTGGTAGCTGTTCTGATGAAGGCAGGAAAGGTCAACATAGGGCTGCAGACGGTGTGGGATCATTTGCCGAAGGAGAAGGATAAGGAGGCCGTAATAGATGGCGTGTTGATTCACGCGGCGGATCTCCTGCCAGTCAATCGTGGCTACTATACGTTTACCGGGTCGCTGACGACGCCTCCCTGCACGGAAGGGGTCACATGGTTTGTCCTGAAGACGCCGGAGCAGATTTCAAGCGGAGAGGTTCAGGTGTTCGCGAAGCTCTACCCAGACGATGCGCGGCCTACGCAAAAGCTGGAGGGGCGCGTTGTTCTGGAATCAAAGTAATTTGGCGGGTCGGGGGTTGCAGATCTGCCGCGGAAATTGAGTTTGATGAGGAGATTGTTGGGAGGTCCCGTGAAGAGCGTACGCGAGATGATTGCTTTGGCGGGGGTGGTGTTTGCGGCGGCGGTGGTGTGGGATTTTTATTCGCGGCTGCCGGAGCGGATCGCTACGCACTTCAATGGGTCTGGAGTGGCGAATGGGTTTGGCGGGCGGGGGACGCTTTGGGTTTTGGTGGGGATTGCATTTCTGTTGTATGTGACGTTGTCGGCTATCGACTATTTGCCGCGTGTGGTGAATCTGCGGAAGCCTCTGGATCCTGCGCGGGAGCAGATTGTCTGGGATGAGACGACGGCGATGGTGGGGTGGGTGAAGGTGGAGGTTTGCTGGATGTTTGCGTATCTTTGCCTGGCTATGGTGCGGAATGGGATGGGGATGCAGGTGGGTTTGGGGCAGTGGTTTCTGCCGGTGACACTTCTGGCGGTGTTTGGGATTATGGCGGTTTATCTGGGACGGATTGTTCGGTTGGTTTCGGCGGTGTGAGAGACCGGCAACGGCAGATGCAAAACAAAAGCAAGTGCAAAAGCGAAATGCGGGGATCCTTCGCTGCGCTCAGGATGACGACTTTGGGTGGTTGGGATTTTAGGTGGCGAGTTCGGCGGCAAAGGCGACCAGGAGTGCGTCGTGGTTGGGGGCGGCGAGGAGTTGGGTGCCGGTGCCCTGGGGTTTGCCGGGGATTGTGATGGCGGGCAGCCCGGCCAGGCTGGCGGGTGATGTGTAGCGAAGGATGGCTTTGCGGGATTCGGTGTGGTCTTCGTTGGCGCGGAGTTGATGGATGGGGGCGCAGGGGGCTATGAGGAGATCGTGGTTTTCGAAGAGGGCGGCCATTTGGGTGCGGAAGTCTGCGAGGCGTAGGCGGATTCGTGCGAGTTCCGCGGCGGGGATAGCGGCTCCGGCGGTTAGGCGTTCGGTGAGGATGGGTTCGAAGTGCTGGAAGTGGCCTTTGTGGATGATGGCGGCTTCGCTGGCTACGATGGGCGAGTAGATTTGTGGGGCTTCCTGCCAGAATCTGACGTCTATGGGGGTTAGGATTGCTCCGTTTCGGTTGAGGAGTTGTTTGGTGGCTTCGTAGGCGGTGAGGACTTCGGGGGTGCAGTCGTGGAGGAAGTCGGCGGTGAGGTAGCCGATGCGGAGGTGTGTGGGGGGGTGGGTGATGGGGATGTCGAAGATGGTGTGGGCGAGGAATTGGGCGTCGCGGAGGTCGTGGAAGAGGATGCCGATGGTGTCGAAGGAGGGGGCGAGGTGGTGGCCGCCGGCCCACCAGGCTTCGGTGTTGAGGGCGTGGGAGGTGCGGTAGCCGGCGAGGCCGCAGAGGGCGGCGGGGATGCGGATGGAGCCTCCGGTGTCGGTACCGATGGCAACGAGGGCGGAGCCTTCCTGGAGGGAGGCGGCGGCTCCGCTGGAGGAGCCTCCGGTGAGGAGGGTGGGGTCCCGGGGTTGGAGGCAGTCGCCGTAGTCGCGGTTTTCTCCGGTGACTCCGTAGGCCAGTTGGTGGAGGTGGGTTTTGCCGGGGATGGCGGCTCCGAGGTCGAGGAGGCGCTGGGCTATCCAGGAATTTTTTACGGCGATGGGGTTGTGCCGGGCGTAGAAGCGGGAGCCCAGGGTGGTTACGGTGCCCTGGAGGTCGAAGCAGTCTTTCAGGGAGATGGGGAGTCCGTGGAGGGGACCTTGTTTGGCTGGATTTTGTTGAGGGAGTTGGGTGATGTAGGTGTTGCGGATGGTCGGTCGGGGTGCCGGGAGGGTTTGCGTGGCGATGAGGGTTTGGAGGGGGGATGGCATTTGGTTAGTTTAGTGGCCGCCCGGGAAGGAGAGGATACTTCAGGGAGGAGCTTTGGGGGTTCTGCATCTTCGGGCAAACGTCCGAGGCAAAGCAAGCATCTTCCTATGCAGTGATACAAACAGAGTCCGCTGACCCCCGCCCGACACAGGAAATCAACGTAACACGACTAAGATCAGGTGCCATGAAGCCAATCGAAGGCCGCCGTCGCGTCATTATCGAAGAGATACAGCCGCAGGTCGACAACGGCCGCTATCCCGCGAAGCGGATCCTCGGCGACGAGGTCACGGTAACTGCGGCGGTGTTCACGGACGGTCACGACCACGTCGCGGGACGCCTGCTCTATCGGCACTCGAGCGAAAAGGAGTTCCGCACGACGCCGCTGGTGGCCCTGACTAACGACCTGTGGCAAGCCACCTTCGTCGTGGACCATTTGGGCGACTGGATCTTCAGCATCGAAGCGTGGGTCGATCACTTCGCCACGTGGTGTGCGGACCTGAGAAAGCGCCTGATCGCCACCGACGAGCAAAACATCCCCCTGGCCCTCCGCAGTGGAGCCATCCTCCTCGAACAGGCGGCCAGGCGTGCTCGCGGTTCCGCTGGCCATCAACTCGCGCAGGCTGCCCACGACCTCAACCAGCTTGCCGAGTCCAGCCAGCCTACCCGGCAATTTCCGCTCGCCTGCCATACGCTCGAGCTTGCAGCCCAATACCCCGACCTCACCTTCGCGACTCGTTATGCGGAAGAGCTCCATCTCTGGGTCGACCGGGAACGTGCGCGCTACTCCACCTGGTACGAACTTTTTCCGCGCTCTACTTCACCCGACCCGAGCCGCCCTGGGACCTTCGCCGATGTTGAGGCACTGCTGCCCACGATCGCAACGATGGGGTTCGACGTTCTCTACATGCCTCCGATCCACCCGATCGGCAACGCCTTTCGGAAAGGCCGCAATAATACGATGACCCCGGAGCCTGGAGAGCCCGGCAGTCCGTGGGCCATCGGCTCACGGCTGGGTGGCCACAAAGCCATCAACCCCGACCTCGGAACTCTGGCTGATTTCGATGCGCTGGTGGCTGCGGCCCGCGCTCATGAGATGGAGATAGCTCTCGACATTGCCTTTCAGTGCTCGCCTGATCATCCGTGGGTCACAGAGCATCCTGAGTGGTTCATCGCTCGTCCTGACGGCTCCATTCAGTACGCGGAAAATCCGCCTAAGAAATACCAGGATATTTATCCGCTCAACTTTGAATCGACTCACTGGCGGAGCCTCTGGCAGGCCCTCTACGATGTGTTCGTCTACTGGATCCGGCGGGATGTTCGCATCTTTCGCGTCGACAACCCGCACACCAAGGCCTTCCCTTTCTGGGAGTGGTGCCTCGGTGAGATTCACAGGAAATATCCTGACGTGCTCTTTCTATCTGAAGCCTTCACTCGGCCTCATGTGATGTACTCGCTTGCGAAGGCGGGCTTCTCGCAGTCCTATACCTACTTCACGTGGCGCAATACGGGTGCGGAGATCGAAGAGTACTTCGAGGAGATTACGCGACCGCCGATCAGCGACTTCTTCCGCCCGAATCTGTGGCCGAATACGCCGGACATTCTGCACGCCACGCTGCAGAACGGCGGCCGTCCTGCGTTTATGCAGCGTTTTATTCTGGCCGCCACGCTTGGCGCCAATTATGGTATCTATGGGCCCGCGTACGAGCTTGGCGAAAATACACCCTTCAAGGCCGGCAGCGAAGAGTATTTCAACAGCGAAAAATATGAGATTCGCCATTGGGACAGGACTGCGGCGAATTCCATCGCTCCGCTCATCACGCAGGTTAACCGCATCCGCCGTGAAAATCCTGCGCTGCAAAGTAATGAAAGCCTGCGCTTCCATCCCGCGGACAATCCCAACATCCTTTGCTACAGCAAGACTCACGGCGACAACCGTATTCTCGTGGCGATCAACCTCGACCCGACGCAGGAACAAGCCGGCTGGATCGAGCTTGACCTCAAACAACTCGCTCTTCCTTACCACCTTGACTTCGAGATCGAAGACCTGTTGACCGGTACGCATTATCAATGGCGTGACCGGAGCAACTATGTCGCGCTCCGGCCGGATGTTCAGCCTGCGCATATCTTCCGGATCGTTACTCCACCGCCACCACCGCCCGAAGTGATCTCCACGGAGAAACCGGCTTCGCCACCACCACCCCCGGAACAATGGCCTTGCGGATAGTGTCTCCTATTCGCGAAGATCCGCATCCAATCGTCATCAACCCAGCGAGAGGCCGCAAGAGTGAAAGTGAAAAAGATCGGCAGCGCCACCGACCCCCTCTGGTACAAAGACGCAATCATCTATGAGATTCATGTTCGCGCGTTTCAGGACTCGAACGCGGACGGTATAGGCGATTTCCCCGGACTCATCTCTCGCCTCGATTATTTGCAGGATCTCGGCGTTACGTGTCTCTGGCTGCTGCCGTTCTTTCCTTCGCCTCTGCGCGATGATGGGTACGACATCGCCAACTACGTAGACGTGAATCCGTCGTACGGCACGCTCGACGACTTCAAGATGTTTCTTGACGCCGCTCATCAGCGCAACATGCAGGTGATGATCGAGCTGGTTATCAACCACACTTCCGACCAGCACCCCTGGTTTCAGGCTGCGCGGCGCGCTCCTAAAGGGTCGCCTGAGCGCGATATGTATGTGTGGTCCGATACTGACAAGCTCTTCGAAGGCGTCCGCATCATCTTTACTGATACCGAAAAATCCAATTGGGCCTGGGATGAGGTTGCGCAGCAGTACTACTGGCACCGCTTCTTCTCTCATCAACCTGACCTCAACTTCGACAACCCGCGCGTGATGGAAGAGGTTCTCAAGGCGATGCGATTCTGGCTCGACCTCGGCGTCGACGCGCTGCGCCTTGACGCTATTCCGTACCTCGTCGAGCGCGAGGGCACGAGTTGCGAGAATGTTCCGGAGACGCATGTCAAGATCAAAGAGATCCGCGCCGCACTCGACGCCGAATACGAGAACCGTCTGGTGCTTGCGGAAGCAAATATGTGGCCTGCCGACGTTCGTCCCTACTTCGGCGACGGGGATGAGTGCCACATGGCGTTCCACTTTCCTCTGATGCCGCGCATTTACATGGCGCTCCGGCAGGAAGACCGGCTGCCCATCACTGACATCATGGCGCAGACACCGGCGATCCCCGACGCCTGCCAGTGGGGACTGTTCCTGCGCAACCACGACGAGCTCACGCTGGAGATGGTTACGAACGACGAGCGCGACTACATGTATCTTGCTTACTCGGCCGATCCGCGCATGCGCATCAATGTGGGCATTCGCCGTCGACTTGCGCCGCTGGTGGACAATAACCGCCGCCGCATTGAACTGCTCAACTCGCTGCTGCTTTCTTTCCCGGGCACGCCAATCATGTACTACGGCGACGAGATCGGCATGGGCGACAACATCTACCTTGGCGATCGCAATGGCGTGCGCACGCCGATGCAGTGGAACCCCGACCGCAACGCCGGCTTCTCTACTGCTGTCCCTGCGCGGCTCTATTTTCCGGTGATCATGGATCCGATCTGGGGCTATCAGGCGATCAACGTCGAGGCCCAGCAGGCCGATCCGTCGTCGCTTCTTCATTGGAACCGCAACATGATTGCGCTGCGCAAGCTGTTCCGGGTCTTCGGGCGGGGCACTCAGGAGTTTCTCAATCCCGACAATCGGAAGATCCTCGCGTACCTTCGCCACTATGAGGAAGAGGGCTTCAACGAAACCGTGCTTTGCGTTGCCAACCTTTCGCGGTTCTCGCAACCGGTGTCGCTCGATCTTTCGCGCTTCGCGGGGATGATCCCTGTTGAGATGCTGGGCTATGTGAGCTTCCCCGCCATAACGGCGCAGCCCTATACTCTCACGCTTGCGCCGTACTCCTTCTTCTGGTTCGAACTTCAGCCTGCACCGCAAACACCGGAGCCGGCTGAAGTTCCACTCGCCTCCGACGCCGAACCTATCCTCGATCTTGTCACGCAAGGCGTCGAGGGTCTGCTAAATCCCACTGGGATTCCTCTGCTCGAAAAAATTCTTCCTGACTACCTGCCTACGCAAAGATGGTTCGGAGCGAAATCCCGTAGCATCGCTGAAGTGCGCGTCATCGACTGGGTGAATTTTCCGGCGACTGTTCTGGTCTTCATTGAAGTTTCCTACAGCGAAGGCCCCGCCGACATCTACCAACTTCCTCTGGCGCTCACCCCTGACAGCGAGGCCGAGACGATCCGCAATGCTTCGCCCACAGCAATTCTGGCCACCATTACGACTAATAACGGCCCGGCGATTCTCTACGACGCGACTGCCAGCGAAGACTTTCGCCAATCCCTTCTCACGCTCATCGAAGGCGGCCAGCGTCTCGAGGCGACCCTACCCACCGACAATAGCTCGAGCGCGAAAACTGTGGAGACCAAGCGTCCCTACGTTAGCGGTCACCGGAGCACGGCCTTCGACCTTGTTCGCGGAGAAGGCCCACTCCCTGCACGCACCGGCACCGCCGAACAATCCAATACGTCGATCCTTTACGACGGCAAGCTTATCCTCAAACTCTTCCGCCGGATTCAGCCGGGCGAGAATCCCGACGCCGAGATTGGGCGCTTCCTCACCGAAACGGCGCACTTCCCGCGTATTGCTCCTTTCCTCGGCGAGATCGTCGGCAATGGGAGTACTACGCTGGCGATGCTGCAGGGGCTTGTGGAGAACGAAGGCGATGGTTGGCAGTGGAGTCTGGACGAACTCTCGCGATTCTTTGAGGGGGTGGCGACCCTTGCCGCTCCTTCGAAGGAGTCGCCGCTGCGACGTGACTCTGACAGAGCCCAGCAACCACAGTCAGAAGGGGACAAACTTCCACCTTCCCCTCAAGCGCCTGATCCGGTGCGGGAGCATGCCGCTTTCTATCTGGAAGCCGCATCGCTTCTTGGCCGTCGCACTGCCGAGATGCACCTGGCGCTGGCTACTCCCTGCGACAACCCGTCGTTCGTTGTGGAGTCATTTACTACCGCGGATCTCGTCGACGACGCTGACCGCATCGACGCCCAGCTTGCCACCACTCTCGATACCCTCAAACGCAACATCTCCCGGCTTAGCGAAACGACAGCGGACAACGCGGCTTTCGTGCTGAGCCGCCGCCTCGACCTTCACGCGCGGGCACACTCGATTGCCTCCGCGAGCCCGGCTTTCGCTGGCGGGCGGATACGTATCCACGGCGACTATCACCTGGGCCAACTGCTTCGGTCGCGAGGAGATTTTGTCATTCTCGACTTCGAAGGCGAACCGGCCCGGCCACTCTCGGAACGCCGGCAGAAACAATCTCCTCTGAAGGATGTAGCCGGAATGCTTCGTTCTTTCAGCTACGCTGCCCACTCCGCTCTTAGCGCTTTTACGCAGCGTCGGCCGCCTAACAGTCCGCAGGATGCTCACAATCTCGAAGCCTGGGTTACGCTCTGGCAATCCGCAGTCGCCCACGAATTTCTGACTGCGTATATCGGTACCATCACGGCGCAGAATCAGGCGCTCATCCCCACTTCGACCCAGCTCCAGCTTCTTCTGAGGCCCTACCTCCTCGAAAAGTCGCTGTATGAACTTCTCTACGAACTCAACAACCGTCCTGCATGGGTTCACATCCCATTGGCCGGTATTCTTAGTTTGCTCCAGTAGGTTGTCGTCGACGACAAGTGTAGATGTTTATGAGGTGTAATTTGAATTTTTGCCGGTGTGTAGGCGTTTGAGGATCAGGTATCGGGTATCAGGTTGTGGGTAGGGTTTGGTGGGTGGTGAAGAGGTTTTTCCATGGGTCACGGCGCAGGCGGGATTGCCATTCAGGGAAGTTGTCGACGGAGAAGTTTGGGCGGTCGGGTTGCTTGAGTTCGGACCAGGCGAGGGGCATGGAGACTTGCATGCCGGGGCGGGCTCGGGGGGAGAAGGCGGCTACGGCGGTGGCGCCGCGTTCGTTGCGGAGATAGTCGATGAAGATGCGGTCTTTGCGGGCGGATTTGGTCATCACGGTGAGGTAGAGGCTGGGTTTCTGCTTCTGCATGGCGAGGGCGAAGTTGTGGGCGAAGGTTTTTACGGTGGGCCAGTCGTATTTTGGTTTGATGGGGACGACGATGTGGAGGCCTTTGCCGCCGGTGCTCTTGAGGAAGGATTCGAGGTTTAGCTTTTTCAAGTTGGCGCGGACTTCGAGAGCGCTGGCAGCGAGGGTGGGCCAGGGGATGGAGGTGTCGGGATCCAGGTCGATGATGATGCGGTCCGGGTGCTCGATGTCTTCGTTGGTGGAACCCCAGGGGTGGATCTCGAGGACGCCGATTTGTGCGAGGCCGGCGAGGGCTTGCTGGGTGGAGAGGGTTATGTAGGGTTCGACTTTGCCGTTCTTGTCGGCTACGTCGACGGAGCCGATGCCCGGAGGGAGGGTGTGGGTGACGTGCTTTTGGAAGAAGCATTGGTGGCCGGTGCCGTCGGGGCAGCGGACGATGGAGAGTGGGCGATCGGCGATGGAAGGCAGCATGTATGGGGCGATGGCCCAGTAGTAGTCGGCAAGTTGCTGCTTGGTGACGTGGGATTCGGCGTCGATGATTTTGTCGGGGTGGGTGAGGCGGATGGGGGCGTGTTCTGTCTTTACGGATTTTGCGGCGGTTTTTGTTGCGATTTTTTTTGCTGGTGTGGTGTGGGTTTTTGCGGCTATTGGTGTTGCGGTGGTGTGGTGGGCTTCCTGTTGGGTTTCGACG
>CAWDJN010000027.1:0-259660 GCA_963802695.1 uncultured Acidobacteriaceae bacterium | reverse complement strand
GTCGAACGCGGTCCAGTTTTCCTTCTGGATCTTCTCGACCAGCTCTTCGCCACCGGCAAAGTCAGCGCCGGCTGCCTGCGCGTCCTTCACCTTGTCGCCCGAGGCGATCACGGCGACGACCTTGGTCTTGCCCAGGCCGTGCGGCAGAACTACCGTGCCGCGAACCATCTGGTCGGCGTGCTTGGGATCGACACCCAGACGCATCGTCAGATCGACGGTCTCGTCGAACTTCGCATACTTTGCTTTTTGGAGAAGCGGAACTGCATCCGCCAGAACGTAAGGACGGGGCTCAACGAGCGCACGCGCCTTCGCCAAATTCTTGGAAATCTTCCTTGCCATCTTCCCTCATCTCCCACCCCTCTCGGATTACCTCCCGGGGCGTGGTCATCGACTGCGCTCAACGGCGAGTTGAGACGCTCTTATAAGTATGCCAAAGATGTGCTGGTTCTGCAAGTTTTCTCTGAAACAAAGAGGGTTCCGTCAGGCCCGTGCTATCCTCCCGCCATGTCGAAAGGCCTGTACGTTGAACTGCCAATGAAAGCCGGGATGGAGCGGCTTTGGCAATTAACTCAGGATCCCGCGCTGCATCAACGGTGGGATCTTCGCTTTTCGACCATCCGCTACCTACCTAAACCTGACGGCGACGCCCCTCAACAATTCCTCTATGAGACCAGGATAGGCTTCGGGCTCGCCATTGCCGGAGAAGGCGAATCCACCGGAACCCGCTCGAGCACCACCGGCGAGCGTACCTCTGCTCTCCGTTTCTGGTCCGACGACCCGAAATCTCTCATCCGCACCGGCGCCGGCTATTGGAAATACATTCCAGAGGAAGGTGGCACCATCCGGTTTTTTACCTGGTACGACTATCAGACCCGCTTCGGCGCTGCGGGCCAGTTCGTCGACACCCTCGTCTTCCGCCCGATCATGGGGTGGGCAACCGCGTGGAGCTTCGACCGCCTGCGGCTATGGATAGAGTCCGATATTCCTCCGGAGCCCGTTCTTCGCTCCTCCATCATCTATGGCGTCTGCCGCACCGCTGTTGCGTCTGTGTGTATCTGGCATGGACTCGTTCCAAAGCTTCTCTTCCACGATGCAACAGAACTGAAGATGCTGGCCGACACAGGCCTCGCTGCCCACTGGCTGCCGCTGATTGGCTCCATCGAAGTTCTCTTCGGTTTGCTCGGTCTATTCGCCTGGCGATGGCGCAACTATTTCGTCCTGACTGCCGTCGCTATGATCGCCGCTCTGATTACGGTCGCACTGCGTTCTCCTGCTCAGTTCACCGCAGCATTCAACCCGGTCACGCTCAATTTAGGCGTTGCAGCGCTCTGTGTATGCGGATGGCTCGCCCATTGCAGCTCCGCCTTTGCAGGCCGTTGCTTTAGAAGGCCTCCCACAGAGAGCCGGAAAGAGGTTGGCCATGCCGTCCATCTATGAACTAGCGCTGGGAGAAGACTTCAAACGCCTTCATCCAATGATTCAGCGACGTTTCTCGCTTTCAAGCGAATCCGGAATCGCTGCCATTGGTACAGGCATCATGGAAGAACTATGGCACGGCGCGATTTATACCCTGCCGTTTCTGTACGTCGGCGCGTGGCGAAGCATCATGTTTCCCGAGCAGGGCCGAAACGTCCCGTTCTCCATTCGAAATTTTGCCTATCGCGACAAATTGGGGCGCGAAACAGTGACCTGGATCCGCACCTTCGACACCGTTAACGGTCGCGTGCAGCAGAGGCGATTCGACGCCTACATGATTTACAGCGAGCAGCGAGGACGGATTGTGGACTATCTGGGCACCCACCAGCATCTCGCGGTCGACATCGATATCTCAGTCGCAGCCAATGGCGGCATCGCCATCCGATCAGGAGAGCAACGATTTTATGAGGGTCCGATGGGATTTCGATTTCCGCTCGCGTTTTCCGGCATTGCGGAGGTATGCGAATGGTTCGACGACAACGCCAACAAGTATCGCATTGAGGTAAACGTCAGAAACCGCATCTGGGGACCGTTATTCGGATACCGTGGAAGCTTCGACGTCGAATGGCTTCCTGCGCCAACACTCCCTCCCGATCTTCTACCCAAGAGGGTTGAACCGCGCGAATGACGTCTGCGCTTCCACCGTTGTGCTTGGAAAGGACAGTGTCGCGGGCGAGAATACCGCCTGAGGAACGGGCACCGCTGTTCGTCAGCGTGACTGTCTGAGCCGTGCTCGTTACGCCAACGGTTGTGCCGGGGAAAGCGCTGATTGTTGCCAAGGTCACTTGCGGGATGCCGGGCGCGGAGGGCGAGAGGCAGGCGCGGTGCCGGCGTTACATCCGATCAGTATGAGGCCGAGAAAGTCGACCGCAAGACAGGAAAAAGCCTTGGCAAACAAGGGGTAACTTCTGCAGGAAAAGGACACAGAATCCACGAACTAGACGTTGCGATCGTGAATCCCAAGCTTCCGGCATGCTGTGAAAAACGTGAACAAACGCGGGCTTGACGGCCGGAGGAGGGCGGCCTATAGTCGATTCATATGAGGCGAACAAATGGCGAAAATAAACAGCGCGGAACTCTTCACCATCCTCCCACAGCAGCCGACGGGAATCGCCCGCCTGGCCGCCTTGGCTGAGCACGCCGACGACGGCCACCTGATCGAGTTCAAGGCGCTTGCCGTCCGTAGCATCCTCAACAAATCAGTCTCGAAGCGGCTGCGCTGGCTTGCCTACAGCATCAATCCCTACCGCGGCTGCGAGTTTGGTTGCAAATATTGCTATGCGCGCTACACGCATGAGTTCATGGCTCCAAAAGATTCCGAATTGCCCACTGAATCCACCGCCGTAGCACCTGCCTCAGCTACTATCGACTTCCGCGACCCGCTCTCTTTCGAGCGGATGATCTTCCTGAAGCAGAACGCTGCATGGCTTCTCGAACAAGAATTGAAAAAGATCGATCCGGCGATGGAGATTGCGCTTGGCACAGCGACCGACCCCTACCAACCAATCGAGCGCCGCGCGCAGATCACTCGCAGTCTCCTCGAGGTCTTCGCACAGAAGTCAGGATACCGGCTCGGAATCGTCACTAAATCGCGGCTGATTGAGCGCGACATCGATCTGCTGCAGGAGATCTCCCGCCGCAACACGCTTGTGGTGCATGTAACCATCACCACGCCCGATGCAAAGCTCGCCCGTCTCCTTGAGCCGCGAGCGCCACGTCCTGATCTGCGTTTTCAGACGGTAAAGCGTCTGCGCGAAGCTGGCATCGTCGCGGGAATCTTCGGCTCGCCACTGTTGCCGGGAATCACCGATAACCAGAAGGCGCTCGACAACCTGGCCAAACGCGCGGCCGCAGTGGACGCGAGCTTCTTCGCCGCGCATCCGCTGTTCCTCAAGCCGTGCTCACGTCCTACCTACCTGAGCTTCGTTCGTGAGCACTTCCCTTCTCTCCTGCCCGACTACGCCAAGCGCTTCGCCACCGCCGACTTCGCCAGCAGGACCTACAGTGCGCAGCTCGCGGTGATGGTCGGCAACGCCTGCCGCAAGTACGGCCTGAAGCAGCGCTGGAGCGATGAAACGCTCCTCACTGAAAACACAATGGGGAGACGAACTCCGCCGCGCAGTGTCGGCCTACCTGCGCAGGAACGACTATTTGCTTAGAGCTCGATAGGGGTGAAGGATGCGAACATTTTGGACGCTTCGGGTAGTGAAACCATTGGAACGATATCGCAGGCGGCGGCGTAGCGCTCCCACAGTTTCCGCACGACGGGGTTGGCGTGCGCTCGCTCGACGCCGCCGGGTGCCCACTCGAAGACCTCCACAATCGTGCCGTCCGTGGCCTGGCACGCAGTGACGGGACGGTCGGTAGCCAATCCCTCGGCACGCAACAGAGGAACATGCTCCCGCGTGAGTTCTAACAGATCAGCCTCTTTGCCGGGCTTCGGCCGGTAGGCAACGATAACGATGGTCTGGCCGGGTGAGTTCTGCATCGTAGCAGTACTCCTTTCAAACGGCTGAGCGGGCGATTGCGGGGAAACATGCGTCCCACGGACAGCATATCCTCACAGGCGCACCTCCCGTGAGATCTGAAATATCGTGTCCCTGAGCCAAGTGTGCGCCGGATCGCTGTTGAGACGAGGATGCCACACCGCCTGAAAGGAGAAGCCGGTCAGCTCCGCCGGTGCCTCCAGCACGCGCAGGCCGGAGTGTCTTCTGGCCATCTGCGCCACGCCGGAGGTCGCAGTCAGAACCAGGTTCGTCCGAGGGATGCACTCCAGCGCGGCTCCAAAATACGGCACACTCATAGGCGTCCGGCGAGTCAGGCCCAGTGCAGCCAGGCGTTTGTCGGGAATCGTCTGCACGTTGTCCAGGACCGGCACAGCAATATGCTCGGCAGCGAGATAACGATCTAGAGTAGGCCGTCCTCGCCACTCGCTCTTCCGCGAAACGATGCAGTACCACTTCACCCGAAACAGTGTCTGCGACCTGAGGTGCGCCGGCACCAGAACATCGTCGTTGGATAGAGCCAGATCGAGCCGCCCGTGGTCGAGATCGGAGAGCGCCTGACCGCTCCACGGAACAAACTGAAATTCCACCCCGGGCGCCGTCTGCAACACCTGCCGACATAGCAGCGGACAAAGTACCGAACAGGCATTGTCCGGACCGGTAAGACGGAACGTTGCCTTTTCGCTTGCCGAATCGAAGGCTGGCCGCCCCAGCAGACTCTCGATCTCCGGGAGAAGACGATTGAGCTCAGCCTGGAGCCGCGCTCCCGTTGGGGTTAGTTGATAGCCGCCGGAGCCGCGAACAAGCAGGTCATCCTGAAACAGCTCCTGCAGCCGCTGTAGCGTGCGGCTCGCCGCCGATTGACTCAGCAGAAGCCGTTTTGCTGCCGCAGTGACATTCAGCTCCTCGGCGAAGACCGAAAAGGCAACCAGCAGATTCAGATCGGCTTGACGTAGTTGCTTCCAACGCATGGCTCTCATGACTATTATGCATGATTCGCATGGTTTTCTCTCACATCCTATGGGTGCCGGCAAACAAAGCAGGCAGAAAAGGGAGTTAGAGCCATGAGTCAGAAGCTGCAGGGAAAAAAAGTAGTCATCCTTGGAGGTACATCCGGATTCGGCCTGGCCACAGCCAAAGCAGCCGCGGTCGAAGGAGCGGAGGTTATCGTCGTTTCGCGCAGCCAGACGAACGTCGACAAAGCGTTAGCAGAGCTGCCAAAGGGAACCGTGGGAGCAACTCTTGACGTCACCGACGAAACAGCGGTGAAGAAATTCTTCGACGCAACCGAAGGCCTGGATCATCTGGTCTACTGCGCTGGCGATGCTCTTCCGGCAGCGGTCGTCACCACTGAGGAAGCGCGCAAATTCTTTGAAGTGCGCTTCTGGGGAATGTACACCGCCGCGCGCGCCGCTTCCCCCTACATCCGCAAGGGCGGATCCATCACCCTGACAAACGGAATCCTTGCTCTACGTCCGTGGAAGGGCTGGAGCGCCGTCTCGGCCGTTGCCGGAGCGGTCGAGTCGCTCACCCGGGGATTCGCGCTCGATATGGCGCCAATCCGCGTCAACACTGTCTGCGCCGGTATGATCAAAACTGCGTTGTGGGACGGGATGAGCGAGGCCGACCGCGAAGCCATGTACTACGAGCAGGCAAAGAAGCTGCCCGCGGGACGAGTCGGCGAGGTCGAAGATGTCGCCGAAACCTTCCTCTATTTGATGAAGTCGGAGTTCACCACCGGTCAGATCGTCGTCATCGACGGGGGCGCCGTTATCGTCTAAACGATCGTCTCAAACGTGCCAGAGAATTGTTCCAAAGCAAAAACACCTGTATCGATGGCGCACACTCCGCGCAGCGATCCAGGTGTTTATCGTTTCCGTGAGGCGAGAACGAAGTTAGCCGACGACTTCGATGCCCATCGAGCGGGCCGTGCCGCGAATCGTCTTCGCCGCAGCCTCGACTGTGTTCGCGTTCATATCCGGCATCTTCTGCGCGGCGATGGCGAGAATCTGCTTCTCGGTGACCTTGCCCTTCTTCTCCTTGTTCGGAGTGCCGGAGCCCTTCTCGATGCCGGCAGCCTTCAGCAGCAGCACCGGAGCCGGAGGCGTCTTGGTGATGAAGCTGAACGTGCGGTCAGCGTACACGCTGATCACGACGGGCACGGTGAGCCCGGCCAACGCCGGATCCTTGCTCGTGCGCTCGTTGAACTGCTTGCAGAACTCCATGATGTTGACCTGTGCCTGGCCGAGCGCGGGGCCGACCGGGGGTGCAGGGGTGGCCTTGCCGGCCATAATCTGAAGCTTGACGTATCCAGTAATCTTCTTCGGTGCCATTGCAGTAAATCCTCTTTACGCTTCCAGCAGCGGGCCTCTGTTGCTGATGTGCCTGCCACTTAATATTTGTTTCTAAACTTTCGGCTCTCGAAAGAGCTATTCGACAACCTTGTCCACCTTCGAGAACTCAATCTCGACCGGAGTGGAGCGGCCGAAGATGCTGACCATCACCTTGAGTGTCTGCTTGTCTTCGTTGATCTCGTCGACCGCACCAGTGAAGTTGGCGAATGGCCCTTCGTTGATGCGAACCTGCTCGCCCTTGTCGAACTTGACCTTCATGGTCGGCTTGCTGGCCGCCGCGTCTGAACGGAAGAGGATCGAGCTGACCTCCTGCTCCGACAGGGCAACCGGATTGTCGCCGGTTCCAAGGAAGCCCGTGACGCGCGGCGTGTTCTTGATTACGTGCCACAGGTCGTTGTCCAGCTCCATCTCGACCAGAACATAACCGGGCAGAAACACGCGGTCGATGGTGTACTTCTTTCCGTTGCGCAGTTCGGTGACCGGCTCGGTCGGGATCATGATGCGCCCGATGCGGTTCTGCAGGCCGAACGCGGCGATGCGGCTCTCAAGCGACTCGCGCACCTTGCGCTCGAAGCCCGAGTAAGCGTGGATGATGTACCACTTGAAGTTTTCATTGACCGGCGGAGCAAGCTGCTCCGGGGAGGTTTCTCCCTGAGGGTTCTGCTCTTCCGGATTCTGTTCTTCTGCCGCCATGGTTCTGCCTTTTTCGCGCATCTCAACTTCTTTCTACTCGCGCTGCCTGAATTTCCGAATCTTGTTTTAGTGCTTGGTCAAGCTATGCAGCAGCGCTTCGATCGCACGGCCGATGATCGTATCCACCAGCCAGAAGTACGCCGCAAAGACGAAGACCGTAATCAGCACGACCAGCGTGGTCGATTGAACCTCGGCGCGCGAAGGCGAGATCACCTTGCGCATCTCGCTGCGAACGTCCTTCAGAAACTCCGACAGACGGGCCGGTAGAGTCTTCAACTGCTGTATGCCGGTGACGGGTGTTTCGGTTACTGCTAATGTCTTGGCCATTTGTGCTGCCTCAAATCTTCGTGATGAACATCGATTCCCGGACTGGAGAAGACCCGGACAAACTGGCGGGGGAGCTCGGATTCGAACCGAGAAGTTCGGTTTTGGAGACCGACAGTTTAACCGTTGAGCTTACTCCCCCGGTTACAGTTGTCGGTTCCCAGCTTTCAGTCCTCAGCGAGAAACTGACAACTGAGAACTGACACTGAAAACTACTTCGTCTCTTTGTGCGCCGTGTGCTTGCGGCAGGTGTTGCAGAACTTCGAGAACTCAAGCCGGCCGGTGGTCGTCTTCTTGTTCTTGGTCGTGGAGTAGTTCCGGTTCTTGCAATCCGGGCACTGCAGTGTGATGATCTCGCGCATTTGATAAATCTCCTTCTAAAGTGGCCAGCCACCTCGGCTGGCAAGCAGCTTGTACAGAATCACTTCCGACACGCCGCGACGCAGGGCAAAGGCCCCTGCTGCCAAATCCTGATTGAAACGGAAAGAAGAGCGGTCAGGCCACGCTCATCCTCTGTGATTATCTCTTAAAACCGCAGTTTGGGAAAGCACCACTGCGAATCGTGAGAGCGAAACATCCCTTGGAACAAAAAGGGCGGACCGAAGCCCGCCCCTTTATTTCCAGAGATTTACTTTAATGATCTCGGAGATGGTTCCTGCTCCGACGGTCCTGCCGCCTTCGCGGATGGCGAAGCGGAGACCCTTCTCCATCGCGACTGGAGTGTGCAGCGTGATCTCCAGCTGGATGTTGTCGCCGGGCATGCACATCTCGGTGCCTGCAGGAAGCTTTGCCGAACCAGTCACGTCCGTCGTGCGGAAGTAGAACTGCGGGCGGTAGCCGTTGAAGAACGGAGTGTGACGTCCGCCTTCTTCCTTCGAGAGCACGTAGACTTCGCCCTTGAACTCGGTGTGCGGCGTGATCGAACCCGGCTTGGCCAACACCATGCCGCGCTCCACATCTTCCTTCGCAATGCCGCGCAGAAGGAGGCCGGCATTGTCGCCCGCCAGACCTTCGTCCAGCTGCTTCTTGAACATTTCAACGCCGGTGACGACGGTTTTGCGCGTCTCGCGGAAGCCGACGATCTCGGAGTCTTCGCCAACCTTTACCTTGCCGCGCTCGATACGGCCCGTGACCACGGTGCCGCGGCCAGAGATCGAGAAGATGTCTTCGATCGGCATCAGGAACGGCTGATCGATGGCGCGCTCCGGCTGCGGAACATACTTGTCCACCGAATCCATCAGCTCGTCGATCTTCGCTTCCCACTTGGCTTCGCCGTTCAGCGCGCCAAGAGCAGAGCCGCGGATGATCGGAGTGTCGTCGCCGGGGTAGTCGTACTTCGAGAGCAGCTCGCGCACTTCCATCTCGACCAGCTCGATCAGCTCCTCGTCCTCAACCGCATCGCACTTGTTCAGGAACACGACGATGTACGGCACACCAACCTGGCGAGCGAGCAGCACGTGCTCCTTGGTCTGGGGCATCGGGCCGTCGGTGGCCGCAACCACCAGGATCGCGCCGTCCATCTGCGCAGCGCCGGTGATCATGTTCTTGATGTAGTCGGCGTGGCCAGGGCAGTCGACGTGCGCATAGTGGCGCTTCGGCGTCTCGTACTCGACGTGCGAGGTCGCAATCGTAATGCCGCGCTCACGCTCCTCGGGAGCGTTGTCGATCGTGTCGAAGGAGCGAAACTTGTTGTTCGGGTTGTGCTTCGACAACACCTTCGTAATCGCCGCCGTCAGCGTCGTCTTGCCGTGATCGATGTGCCCGATCGTCCCTATGTTTACGTGCGGCTTTGACCGGTCAAACTTTTCCTTCGCCATGACTGCTCTTCCTCTCCTCGTGTTATCCGGCGCATCGCACCGGGTTCAGGTGAATACTTCAAATGAAAACTAAAGTTGCGAAATTTAATCCTGGTGACTCAGCAGACGCTCAGTAATACGCATACAGCTTGAAGAACTTCTCCCGCAGCTCTGGCGCCACATGCTCCAGGCTGGCGAGATACAGCTCGCGAATCTGGCCCTGATCGCCATCACCGAGCCGGGTGTACTCGGCAGAAGTCCCCGCGCCCAGAAGACCCTTGCGGAGAACTGTCTCGAAGTCGCGGATGCGCATCTTCGATCGCTCCAGCGATCTCAGAAACTCGGCGACGCGACCCGAAGAAAACGAAGCATCAATGGCACCCTTCACCGCATTGAACGTCTGCGGATCAGAGATCGGTAGTACTGGCTGCTGATACATACTGCTCAACACACTCTCCTCGGACAGGCCCGGGGCCCTAATCGCCTTCAGAAATCTTTGGAGCGGGAGACGGGAATCGAACCCGCGACCAACAGCTTGGAAGGCTGTGACTCTACCACTGAGTTACTCCCGCCCGCCTCAGGCCGAAGCCCGTATTTCTGCGAACTACCCGGCACGGAAACCGCACCTCTAAATCCTGGAGCTGACGGAGAGGCTTGAACTCTCGACCTCTCCCTTACCAAGGGAGTGCTCTACCACTGAGCTACGCCAGCCTGAAAAAACCAACTTTACAATCCTACCGCGAACGCATCCGTCCGAGTATGACACGTACGGCAAAAAATCCTAGCAGTACCCAAGTCAGCTGCTGCAGCTTGCCCGGCTCCATCGTCTGCCAGACCGCTACCGCCAGCAATCCCAGAAGAGCAAGCGCAATCCACATCCTTCCGCTGCTCGCCGGGCTTAGATCCACAACGCTCACCACTCACAACCAAACTTATGGTGCACAGGGGAGGATTCGAACCTCCGTAGCGCATAACGCGGCAGATTTACAGTCTGCTGCCATTAACCACTCGGCCACCTGTGCACATTCTGCTTTGAAAACTCCAGCACGCAGCACTCAACTCAACCCATCAAGCCCAATCTTCAAACTCAGACCTCAGTTTGAAGCGGGTAACCAACCTTGAAGGAATGACCGGAGTCTGCAGAACCAGAACGGTCTCAGCAGTACAACCAAATCCATCTTCTCTTCTGCTGCGGGAAACTGGAGCTGGCGAAGGGACTTGAACCCCCGACCCTCTGATTACAAATCAGATGCTCTACCAGCTGAGCTACGCCAGCCCACACAGCATTTTTTGCTCTCTGTTAGCCCAGCCGCACGACGCGCACCAGAGCCCGCGCAGAGTGCGCCGCAGAACTAACTTTAGCATAGCCGGAATCCCCAGACAATCACGCGCTTTCTCCGGCAGAATTCTCTGGCAGAGCTTACCGCCGCTCATCGGTAATCGTCCAAAATCGCAGCTATGCTACGCTGTCCACGACGCCGAACCCATACCTCTATGTCTCGTCGATACACGCGGATACCCCTGGCCCTCTTTGCTCTCAGCATCGCTCTCTTTCCCTTCGCCGCGTTCGCCCAGCACGCCACTGACTCACCCCAATCCGTAGACGGCCCGATCACCCCGGCCAAGCCCACCGTCATGAACAACGATTCCGTCATGAAGATGGTGAAGGTGGGCCTCGGTGACGACCTCATCATCCAAACCATCAACATCCAGCCGGGCCAGTACACCACCGACGCCGATGCACTCGTCACCCTCAAAACCGCAGGCGTCTCCGACCGTGTTATCACCGCGATGGTCAACAAGAGCCGCCGCCAGATCACCAATGTCGAAGAAAAGCCCGTCGACTTCTCCCCCGTCAACGAGATCGGCGTCTACTACAAAGACCACACTGGCAAATGGATCGCCATCGATCCCGAGATCGTCCACATCAAGTCCGGCGGATGGGTAAAGTCCACCGCGACCCACGGCATCATCAAGCAAGACAAAAATGGTCACCTCAACGGCCGCGAATCCAAGCTCGCCCTGCAGTGCCCCATCGACATCCTCATCTACGTCCCCGAAGGCGTCGCCGCCGTCGAGTATGAATTCCTCCGCTTCCGCATCAACTCCGACAACCGCGAGTTCCGCGTTCTCACCGGAGGCGTCTTCCACTCCACCGGTGGCGCCGATCGCGACGAAGTGAAGTTCAACCCCGTAAAAACCGCCCCGCACACCTACCAGTTCACCGTCGAAAAGAGCGTCGGCGGTGGCGAATACGGCATCCTGCCTCCCGGCACCGGTAACGTCACCAACGGCGGCAAAATCTACACCTTCGCCATCGTCGAATGATCTGGTAGTTGGTCAGTTTGAAATAGCAATCGTTACGATCCGTGTGTTGCGGCGCCGGTATAGCAAACCAGAACAGACGATTCGGCCGAGCTCTTCAAGCCATCGCTAACTGTGCAATCGCATCAGCATGAATGCTCGCACAATCGACCAGCGGAAATTCGGCAGTCTGTTCATTGAAGGCCAACGCGAGATCGGTACCCCCTAGCATGATCGCCTCCGCGCCCTGATTCTCGAGCAAACGGCGGCTCACGGCATTAAAGATCGAACGCTGATTCTCAGTCGCAAAGCCCGACGCGGCCATCGAAACGTATGCTTCATGCACATCGTCCAAGTCCGGTTGGCTTGGCGGAATGATTTCCGCACTGGCGATGCGCCCGTAAAAGCGCGTCTCCATCACCGTGCGAGTTCCAATAATTCCGATCCTTTTGAGACCGCGAGTTTCGATGGCCCGGCTCACTTCGGCGATCATATCAACGACGGGAAGCGGGGATACGGCCTTAAAGTCGTCGATACAGAAATGTCCGGCAATTGAAGTGACGACCACACATTCGGCCGCTGCTGAAGCAAGGCGGTTCGTGAGTCGGGTATAGATGGCGGTCTGTGCCGCGCCGTCATTCGCGGCCAGATTTCTCAGGAGCGTTGGCGTGTCGGCATGCACAATGGTCAGCTCCAGCGTCGCGTTCTTCGCGGCGAACCTCGAAATCAATCGCCGATAGTAAAAATCCGTTGCTCCAGGGCCGATCCCCCCAATAAGGCCGATATGCATTTCGCTCACCCCCATCACCTCAAACTGACCCGCTGTCAATAGTCCCGGACAAGCAGCTACGGTACAGCCGATAGTCTATGCTTAAGCTCGAAGCCGCAAACCACCACGGACTCGCGTCATCTATGCCCACTCCAAGCCGCCCCGGCCACGTCACCTATGCGTAAGCGCACCCGCTACTCCCTGCTGCTGATGCTCGGCTTGATGGCCGCGCTCATCGTCGTCATCATCCTGAGGAAAGCAGCCCCGCCAGAGGCCGCGCGCCTGCTCCCTGAATCCGACGCTATCGTCTACGCCAACTTCAAACCTCTGCGAGCCGTCACTCACTTCGATCGCACCCAGGTGACCCGCAGCCCCGACTACCAGCGCTTCGTCGACGCCACGGGCATCGTTCCCGAGCGCGACCTCGACGCCGTCGCCTTCGCTCTCCATCGCATGGACGACCCCAACGGCCCCAACGGCCCGGTCGGCTACTCCGAGGTCTTCGAGGGCCGCTTCGATGGCGAACGCCTCGCCCGTTACCTCGCCACCATCGCCATCGCCAAAGAAACCTATGCCGATCGCGACATATACACCATCCCGGTCAGCGACGGCACCAATCCGCGGCTCCTGCATGTCGTCCGGCTTGGCTACGACTCCATCGCCGCCTCCAACATGCCCACGCTGGAGCAGATTCACTCCATCCTCGACCGCTACCGCGCCGCCGCCTCTCCCTTCTCCGGCTCGTCGCTGCTCTCTGCGCGCTACCGTGACGTTCCTGCTTTCTCCAGCGCCTGGGCCATCGGTCATATTGGCCTTCCTTTCTCCGATCGCGGCTACATTAGCATCGTCGGCCTCCAGCTCCCGCTTCCCGAAGACACCACCTTCGTCGCCAGCCTGCGTTTTCTTGGCACCCTCCATCTGCGCATCGAGCAGATCGCCCCTACCGAAGCCGACGCCACCCGCGCCACCGGTTCCCTGACCGCGCTTCTCGCTCTCTTCAAGTCCGTCCAGCAGGCACAGTCGCAACTCCAGCCCGGCAGTACCGATCCATCCCTCCGCGAACTCATCGAATCCGCAAAGATCGAGCAGCACAAAGACCGCGCCGTCCTCACCGCCAACATCCCAATCGACCTTCTAAAAAAGCTCACCACCCCAATCTCATCGCCAAATCCATGAGCCCGACCACCAGGGTAATTCTTGTCCGCCACGGCCAAAGCCTCGCCAACTCCGGCGGCAAAACCTCCGACCATATCCAGAATCCGCTCACCCCGCTCGGCCAGTCACAAGCCCAGGCCTTTGCCGAGCAGCTCGACTGCCAGCCCGGCCTCATCGCCGTCTCGCCCTTCCCTCGCGCCCAACAAACCGCAGAGCCCATCCGCCAGCGTTTTCCTCACTCTCCCGTTGAAGAGTGGCCGATCGAAGAGTTCACCTTCCTCAACCCCGCTCTCTATCGCAACACCAGCGAAGCCGACCGCTCACCACACGTCACCGCCTTCTGGGACCGCACCGACCCCAACTATATCGACGGCCCCGGTTCCGAGTCCTTCGCCCAGTTCCTCGACCGCGCCCGCGAAGCGAGCCGCCGCCTCATCGCCCTCAATCCCGGCGGCTGCGTCGTCCTCGTCACGCACGGATACTTCATGCAGGCCTTCCGCCTCGTCGTCCTCTTCCCCCAGGCGACCGATGCCGAACTTATGGAGAACTTTCTGCGCTTTCATCTCGTCAACTTCATCAGGAACGTCGATTTACTCGAATTCGAGATTCGCGACGGTAAAATTAAATTCATCGGACAGCCGAACCTCAGCGGCGTCACACTTCAAGGAGAGAACTTCCATGCGTAGCTTCCAATCCTTTGCCGTTCGAGCCTCAGCCATGGCAATCGCCCTTCCCATGTCGCTCCTGGCGCAGTCCGGCACCCCCCTCACCGGTCAGGCCGCCTTCACCGACTGGAACCAGCAAACCCCCGGCGTCCGCCACAAGATCACCGTCGCCGACCTGCCCGAGCCCAACCCCGAAGAGGCCGTCGACAACACTCCGCACCTCATCCCCAAGCCGGCCGACGCCTGGCCCACCGCGCCTCCCGGCTTCAAGGTCACGCTCTACGCCGGCGGCGACACAGCGCCAATGCAGCGCAGCGAAAACAGGCAGGAAATGCACCTTAGCGGCGGCACCTTCACCATGCCCCGGCTCATTCGCTTCGCACCCAACGGCGATCTCTTCCTGGCAGACTCCGGCGCCGGACGCCTGATGGTCCTTCGCGGCGTCAATGCCGACGGAAAGGCCGACTCCATTCAGATCTTCGCCGAAGGCCTCGATCATCCCTTCGGCATCGCCTTCTATCCCGCCACAAATCCCAAGTGGATCTACGTCGGCAATGCCACCACCATCCAGCGCTTTCCCTATAAAACCGGCGACCTGAAGGCGACCGGGCCGGCTGAGACTATCGTCCCGGATATTCCCGGCTACGCGCAGCTCAAGGGCGGAGGCCACTGGACTCGAGACGTCACCTTCACCAAAGACGGCAAGTTCATGCTTGTCTCCGTCGGGTCCGGCTCCAACGTCGACGACATGGATACACACCCAAGGGAGTTCCACCGCGCTGACGTCCTCGAGTACACCCCCGAAGGCAAGTTCGTGGAAGTCTACGCCACCGGCATCCGCAACTGTGTCGGCGAGGCAATCAACCCCATCACCGGCTCGCTTTGGTGCTCCGTCAACGAGCGCGACAACCTCGGCAACCACCTCGTTCCCGACTATGTCACCTCAGTCCCCGAGCACAGCTTCTTCGGCTGGCCCTGGTACTACATGGGCGGCAAACTCGACCCACGCCTGAAGGACCCCTGCGCCAACGGCTCCGGCCCCAACCCCCAACTCGCCGCGCCACTCACCGACGCGCAGGCCAACAACTGCAAGCGCGAAAGCCTCGCCGCCAAAGTGAAGACGCCGGATGTCCTCGTTCAGCCCCACATGGCGTCGCTCGAGATGGTCTTCTACCCGCTGACCAAGTCGCAGTTTCCTGCGGAATTTGATGGCGGAGCCTTCGCCGCAGAGCATGGCTCCTGGAACCGCAAGAACCGCGCCGGCTACAACGTCATCTTCATCCCCATGAAGAACGGCAAAGCAACCGGCGAATACGACGACTTCCTCGACGGCTTCGTCACCAAAGACGGCCAGGTCTGGGGCCGGCCCGTAGGAGTAGCAGTCGCCAACGATGGAAGCCTCTTCGTCACCGACGACGGCACCCGCTCCGTCTGGCACGTCACCTACACCGGCAAATAAAACTACCTAAAAAATCGCACAAAAAAAGAGTGGCCGAGACATCGGCCACTCTTTCGCTTTTGCTTTTCTTGCTTGTCATCCCCGAAGAGCCTGCCCTGGGCGTAGCCGAATCCGAGACCTGCTTCTTATCCCAAAAATAGCAAGCTAGATCACCGCTTCATACGCATACTCGAGCACCGGAGAAGGAACATGCAGCGTAGGCGCAATCACCAGGTCGCGCTCGGTCGAAACCCGCGCCATCAGGGCCTCCATGCAATCCCCGTCCAACTGGTGCGGCGTGTACTGCCACATAATCGCCAGCGTATCTTCGAGCCGAATTCCAGCCCGGTAAGGCCGGTCCTCCGACAACGCGCCAAACACATCCGCCACCGCAATAATCCGCGACTCGAGCGACAGATCCTTTGCCGTAAGCCGGTCAGGATAACCCGTGCCATCCAGCTTCTCGTGGTGTTCTCCTGCAATAATCGCCATCTCGCGAAACGCACGCACACGCTTCAAAATCAGCCGCGTAATCCGCGGATGCCTGTGAACTGCCCGCCATTCCTCATCGCTCAATTCGGTGCACTTGTCCAGAATCGTGTTCGAGATACTCAGCTTGCCAATGTCATGCAGCAGCGCCGCGCGGCGAACCAACTGCACGCGCTCGTGAGGCAGCCCCATCGTCTCCGCAATTCCAAGTGCTGCATCCGCAACCCCCATCGAGTGCCGAAACGTAAAGTGAGACTTCGCGTCCACCACATCCGCAAACGCCTCGCAGATCTGATCTACCTGATCCGGATCCAGCTTGTGCTGTGTCCCCTGGTCGAGATCGAGCACAGCCTGCCGCGTGTCCTCTTCCGGGTCCCGGTAAGAGCAGTGCGTCCACAGCTTCCCCTGCCTGTCGAGTGAGACTGCAATTCGCACAATCTCCGGATCGAACCACGTCCTGCTGCGCTCCTGCAAAACCGCAATCGCTTTCTCCGGGCTGCGGCCCTTCCCATTCGAAAAAACATCCAGATACTGAGCCACAGCGCTGATACGCGAAAGCAGCGGAATGTGATTGCCCGTCATGCCCTCCGGATATCCGCTGCCGTCCCAATGCTCGTCCAGGCAACGCACAGCCTCGGCAGCCATAGCGCCCATGCCGAGCTTCTTGACAATACTCGCGCCCCGGCCGCACCGCAGACTGATCATCTCGCGGTTGTTTTTATGCTGCGTAAGCCCGATCTGAAGAATTCTCGCTACCTTCGCGGCAGCGTTGCTATGCGGAAGAACGTTGTTCCAGAGCAGCTTCAAGGCCGATAGGTGATAGGGCTTGGTCCAGTCTTCCAGTTTTACGCCGGCCTTCACCGCACGGTCGTCGCCACCGATAATCTGACACATCCGGCTCGCATTATTGCTGCAGCCAATGTCCTTCAGCAGTAGCGCAAAGTAGAGTCCGCTTGTCTGATCCTGGGTCAGCTTCGCTTCCTCGGCAATCCGCATTCCCAGCAGGCAACTCCGCAGAGCGTGCCCGTGCATCGCCCCCTCCGTCAGGTCCAGAGCATAAGACAACGCAGACAGAATCTCCGACAGCGAAATCGAGCCGTCGAAGTCCTCTGCTTCTCGTCGAAAAGAGGCCGAAGTCTGAACCAAGTGGATCTCCTTCCCCGCATCATCGAAGGCTGCATCGGGGCTCGTGCATTTGCTCCACCGTGACTATATCGGCCGGTCAACCCCTTGGATATGACCAGAAAGAGGCACACCCATGGCAGAAAAAATGCACATTTCCCAATTCGGACCCTCCATAGCAGGGTCAGGGTGAGATCCAGGTCGCGCCTGACGGCAAGCCCTTCGCACATGAAGAGTAAAAACCTATCCCTCAGCCTTTGCGCAGCGCCACCAGCACCTCTTCCGGAGCTTCGACGTTTTCAATGTCATCTGGAACCTTGGCACCGGCCGCCAGCAGCACCCGCACCGTATCGGGATAATCTCCGGTCTCGCGGTGCCAGCCATGCTCCGACCCATACAACGCCCAGTCCAGCGGGGTTCCCTTGAACTGCCAATCCCGAGCCTCTAGCGGCGCGTTGTGGCGAAGCAGCGCACGCACAATCTCCGCGTTGCCGTGAAACCCGGCCCAGTGCAGCGCAGTCTGACCCCGCATCTCCCACCGCATCCACCGGCCATCCGGCGTCGAGCAGCATTCGCACAGCCGTCGCATTGTTCCGCATCGCCGCCCCCACAACGCCCCGCTTCGCCTCCGCCGGCAACTTCTTCGCAATCTCCGGATCGCGCGCCAGTAACTCGCCAGCCAACGCCTCATCGCCCATCTCGCAAGCCTGCGCCAACTGCAACTCCACGGGACTTCGCTCCATCAGCAGACGAAACACCTCATCATGTCCGAACTCGCGAGCCAGCATATGCGGCGTCTTGCCCCACCCAAAGCCGTAGATATAAATACTCCCGCCGCTCCGTGGATTCTCCTTCGGAAAGTCCTTTTCACTCACGCTCACCCCGACTGACGCCGGATCCTCATCAAGGTGCTGCCGCACCATATCCAAATCTCCCAGCGCAGACGCCATCAAAATATCGCTCTTCGCCCCGCGCCGCAGAAGATACCCTGCAACGTCCAGCCGTCGCGGCCGTTGCGCCACCATATACTGCGCCGCCGTCGACTCATGATCGACATCGCGAGCATCGATCTCCGCGCCACGCTCCAGCAGGTACTCCGCAATCGCAATGTTCGCGGCAAAGTGCAACGGCCTCTCACCATCGCCACCTGGAGCATCCACCAGCGCAGGCTCCGCCTCAATCAGTTCCTTCAGCCGCTCAAGCATGCCCAGACGCGCAGCAGCATGAACATCCACGGTTGCGCCGCGTTCAATGAGAAAAGCCGCAAGCTCCGGACTACAGTTATCCAGTACTCCAAAGCTCCCGGCCCACCACCTCGTTCGCGCGTTGATGTTCGCGCCGGCGTCCAGCAACGCGTCGATCATCGCGCGATTGCCCTTATTCACCGCACCAATCAAAGCCGGAGCGTCAAAACTAAGTTTCGGCAACGGTTCATCAATCTTCGTCTTCAAAATGGGATTTCGGGCGATCACCTCGCGCACCAGGGCGGCGTCATCCGCATTGATCGCAGCCGTCAACGCCTCCGCCGGGTCTTCCGAGAGTGATTCGACCCGAGCCTTCAACTTTGACCAGCTATCGAAGCCATACTCCAGCGCGATCACATGGAGCGCATCAGCGAGTTTTGCCGCGGACCCCGCGTGAGCCGAAACCGCCGATTCGCGAAAACGGCCCGCAGCCGCAGGATCGTCCTGCAGAAATTCGCGGAGCAGCATCTTTGCTTGTTTTTTGAGATGTTCGAGGTTAGGGCGCGCAGGCAATTCGCGTAGAGACATGACTCACTCCTTCTTTGTCGCCCGTTGTCCGCTTCATCGGGCAGAAGAGAGTGGTTGTTCGTTCAAACCAGACTGCAAGGTGGGATAATCCCTCTCCGCGGACGGGGTGCACCCTTGATGTGCAGACCAAGGGTAGCAAATCCGTCGTTATCCGAGCAAAAGGTTTGGCCCTCCGAAGAGGGCCAAGCTTTTCAAACTCATTTGCAAAAAGACCTATCCCTTCGGAACCACGCTGCCCAGATCCGCCAGCGTCGTCCGCAGATACTTGTGCGGGTTCACCGGAGTATTCCGAATCCGAACCTCATAGTGCAGATGCGAGCCCGTCGTGCGTCCACTATGCCCGACAAAGCCGATCACCTGCCCCTTGGACACCGTCTCGCCCGCAGCCACAGCAAAGCCCGACATGTGCCCGTACAGCGTCTCAATTCCATGACCATGGTCGATCACGACCTCGCGGCCGTAACCACTGCCCATCTGCGCCTCTTTCACGACGCCGTCGCCTGTAGCGCGGATCGGCAGACCATTAGGAGCCGAAATATCAATTCCTGTATGGAACTCGCCCTCGCCATTGCCCAGGATCGGATCTTCACGCTGCCCGAAGCTGCTCGTGATCGGCCCCATGATCGGCCATAGTGTCGGGACATACGACGCAGTGTCCGCATCGCCAGTGCCACCGAACACGTCAAGCGGCGAACGGAACCCAGGCCCGCCAAGGTTCGACAGCGGCCGCAGAGCCGTGCCGTTCATCGCAGAGTTCCTCAGAGTCTGGAACGCATCCAGCGTCTTCGAATAACCCTCTTCGGTAGAGTCCGTGGAACCCGTCAGCGGTGCAGTCGCAATCGACTCGGCCACCCCCGCCGACTTGCCATGCTTCCGGTCCGTCAGCTTGCCCATCGGAACCGCCAGCTTGCTCGTCGTCAGGCCGTAGAGCGCCGAAACCTCGCTGGCCAGAGAGCCAAGCGAAGCCGCCTGAACGTCCTTCTCGTGCGACGCCTGCTCGAGGTGCGCGTAATCCTTCTGAAGGGAGTTGTGGTCCTGGCGAAGCTGGTTGAACCGGGCCGTCTTGATGAGCATCCGCGAGTAAGAACCCGCGAGCCCGGTGATCGTAAACATACCAATCGCCGCAGCAGCCACGAACAGATAAGCGTAGTGAAGAGGAACCGGCACCTTATTCAGGTTGCCGTCTTCGTCGCGGCTGACGAACATAATGTAGTAACGTTTTTTTAGCTTCACGCAGAAATCCTGGCCCAGATTTTTAACCGCGAAGCAAAGCCGCGGCTCGGAGAGGTCCTGCAATCGCTGAAATCATAGCAGACAAATGGGATTTCCCAATTGCCATTTCAGAATTCAGATTCTCTCTTGAGCATCCAATACAGGGTATCAAACTGGATACTCTAACGCAACCAAACATACACCATCGTTTAGCCACGTAACTCCCACAAAAGTTCCACAGTTTCACCACGATATATTCTTCACTTTGGCATGAAAAAAACCCAAAAAGTCGGCGGCGAATTGGCTCTCATTGAACAAATTAGCCGCATTTTCCACAGCTACCAGAAAAATATCACTCTAGGAATCGGCGACGACTGTGCCATCCTCCGCCCTCCCTCTGGCTCCGAAATCCTTGTCACCACAGACTTTACCCTCGAAGGCCGCCACTTCCGCCGCGATCTCCACCCTCCCGAATCCGTGGGCCATCGCTGCCTCGCGCGTGGCCTCAGCGACCTCGCCGCAATGGGCGCAACTCCCATCGCCGCCTTCCTCTCCCTCGCCCTACCCGCATCCATGCTCAAAAACGCCGCAGGCCGCGCATGGATCACTCGTTTTTTCAATGGTTTGCGAACACTCAGCGACCTCCATCGCGTTCCCCTGGCCGGCGGCGACACCTCTGAATCCCCCGGCGCCGACATCCTCGCCGACATCGTCCTCATCGGCCACGCGCCCAAAGGCAAAGCCCTGCGCCGTTCTGGCGCATTCGCCGGAGACGCACTCTACGTAACCGGCCACCTGGGAGGAGCCGCAACCGAACTCTCTACTATGATGCGAAGAAAGCGTCTCGCGAACGCAAAGGCCACCGAAGACCATCCTCACCTCTTCCCCGAACCGCGTCTCGACGTAGGCGAAGCCCTTCTGCGCCGCGGATTGGCCACCGCCTGCATCGACCTAAGCGACGGCCTCTCCTCCGACCTCGCTCATCTCTGCCGAGCCTCCAAACTAAGCGCCGAAATCGAGCAGACCGCACTCCCGATCCACCCCATCGCACGCAAATCAGGCGCAGCCGTGGCCCTGCAATCCGCTCTGCACGGCGGGGAAGACTACGAACTCCTGTTCACAGCCCCAGCCTCGCGCCCTATGCCCACATCATTAGCCGGAGTCGCCATCACCCGCATCGGAACCCTCAAAAAACGCAGTTCCGGCCAACCCATGATGACCCTCCTCGCCCCCGACGGCACCCGCACAGAACTGAAGCCCGGCGGATGGGAACACTTCGCCAAACCATCCGTCACGCGAAACAGAAAATCTCGCTGATCCTGCTACCATCATCGTCTCCACCCAAACGCACCCATCAAAAACTCATGCGCGACGTCACAAAGATCATCCGCTCCACCCTCACCAAGCCCGTCCCCGGCGAGCCGCTGCAAGGCGGCCCCGTCTTCGCTGCCCCCTATCACACGCCCGGCGATCCATCCGCCACGCAATACACCTACGCGCGCTCCCACAACCCCACATGGACAGCACTTGAAGACACCATCGCCCAGATGGAATCAGCAGACGGCTACCATGCCACCGCGCTAGTCTTCGCCTCCGGCATGGCCGCCTGCGCCGCAGTCTTCGGAGCAGTCCTGCGCCCCGGCGACATCGTCGTCATGCCCTCAAACTCCTACTACACCGCGCGCCTGCTCATGCAGGAGTACTTCACCCAGATGGGTGTCATCCTCCGCACCGCTGCCACCGCGGGCAACGCGCAACTCTCGCAACTCGAAGGCGCGCGCCTGCTCTGGCTCGAATCCCCAAGCAACCCTGGCATGGAGATCTGCGACATCGCCCTGCTGGCCGAAGCTGCTCACCGGTCCGGAGCACTCGTAGCTGTCGACAACACAACGCCTACGCCTCTAGGCCAGCGTCCCCTCGCCCTCGGAGCCGATTTCTCCGTAGCCTCCGACACCAAAGCGATGACCGGCCACAGCGACCTCCTTCTCGGCCACGTCGCCACGCGCGACCCTGAACTCCACACTCAAATAGACCGCTGGCGAACCCTCACCGGAGCCGCCCTCGGCCCGATGGAGGCCTGGCTCGCCCATCGCTCCATCGCAACCCTCCCCTTGCGCCTCGAACGCGCCAGCCAAAACGCCCAGCGCATCGCCGAATTTCTCACCACACGCACAGAAGTGAAGACCGTCCTCTATCCCGGCCTGCCCAATCACCCCGGCCATGCAATTGCCGCAAAACAAATGAGCTATTTCGGTCCTGTCCTCAGCTTCGAGCTGCGCGACAAATCTGCCGCCGAAACCTTCTTCACAAAATCAAAACTAATCACCGAGGCCACCAGCTTCGGCGGCATCACAACTACAGGAGAACGCCGCGCACGCTGGGGCGGAGACGCAGTCCCGGACGGCTTCATCCGCATGAGCGCAGGCTGCGAAGCAGTCGAAGACCTCCTCGGAGATATTGGACAAGCCCTTGATGCTATTGAAACGTCATAAACTCGTGATCGCTTATCCCTATTGGATCAACCAGCAAATCGCAATCGTGCCCCGGCCCAGAGGCGAAGACGAACTTGAGGACGAGATGAACGCCCTTCGAGAGGCGGGAATCGATGTCATCGCCTCCATGCTTCCGGAAAATGAAGCCAATCAACTTGGCCTGCAACACGAGCAGACCGCCGCGGAGCGCGCAGAGATTATCTTCGTCAATTTTCCGATTCCGGTCCTCGGCGTTCCGCTACAACCTGACACATTCGCGGAGTTTCTCGTCAAGATCGAGGAGCACCTCGCCGCTGGCAGAAGAGTCGGTATCCACTGCCAGGCCTGCATTGGACGTTCCTCCACTGTCGTCGCAAGCCTCCTGATCCGCTCTGGCATCTCTCACGACGAAGCCTGGACCCAGATCTCAATCGCTCGAGGATGCACGGTACCCGACACACCCGAGCAGCGCGCCTGGGTCAACGCCAACATTCAGAAAGGATCGTCACCCGTCGGTGATGCCTTTCCCCACACGTGGGCTGCGGAGGTTCTCAAGTCTCCTCCGCTCATCACTCCGGCCCGTCACTTCACCTATCCCCGCCAGGTCGCCGGAGAAGAAGATGCCCTTGCGCGCGGAGCGTTACAACTCCTTGTCCGTCCCGCAGGCGGCGAAGCATTCCTGGCTACGTGCGCTCTCGGCTTCACCAACGCGACCATGCCCAGCGGCGTCCTCTCCTGCCCCAACCCCGATGAAATCTGCGCCGTAGCCGGCGGCTACGCCTACATCATCGACACGCTCCACCCCGAACACTCAACCCACATCCCGCTCAAGCCCGTAGTCTCCATCCACCCAATCCCATCAGAGAATCTGCTCCTCTTTGCAGGCTTCCACACGATCCTCGCGTGGGGCACTGACGGTGAGGCATGGCACAGCGCTAAGCTCAGCTGGGAGGGCATCCGCATCACAGGAATCAAGGGCCACACGCTACATGGCACAGGCTGGGACCTCCTCACCGACCGCGAGCATCCCTTCGCGCTGAATCTCCGCACGGGCCACAAGCAGTAGGTCCGCGCCTACCACCTAATCGCCAGGTTCTTCGCCTGCGGCCTCAAAATCACGCCGCCCCCGAAAAAAACTCAACGCAGCATCGCCCTGTTTCAAAAAACGCGAATGAACCAGCCCGCCGTACTGCTGTGCCAGCTTTGTCTTGCTGCTATGCTCCGCGACCACCATCGCATCGGGAGCAAGCAACGATCGCCCACGTTCGCTGCCCAAAAAATTCAACGTGCCGCTGTACTCATCCTCATCCTCATATGGAGGATCCAGAAACACCACATCCACCGGCTGTGCCTTGCTGAGTCTCTGCAGCAAAGCGCCCACTCCGCGATCTTCCAGTGTGAATCCCTTAGTAATCCTCAACGCAGTAAGATTTTTCTGCAGAGCAGCCAGCGCCGCCTTCGAATCTTCCGCAAACCAGACATGCTCAGCCCCACGGCTCAACGCTTCAATCCCCACTGCTCCAGTGCCCGCATACAAATCAACAAAGCGGCTGCCCTCAATACGCGGCGCAAGAATATTGAACAGCGTTTCACGCAGCCGATCGCTCGTCGGACGAGTCTGCATTCCGCGCGGCGCAACCAGCGGACGGGAGCGATAAGTACCGGCAATAACACGCATCTCAAATATCCTAAGCTGCGCACATCCGGACCGCACGCTCGGCTGCGCATACAATAGGACAATGCGCGGGTGGTCTTTTCCGATCGGAAGAATTCTCGGGGTGGATGTTCGCATCCACACCTTCTTTTTACTGCTCCTTGGTCTGTCGATCAGCTACGCCACCATGACGGGCGGTTCAAGCGCGCGCGGCTTCGCGCTATGGCTCCTCCTGCTGCTCGCCGTCGCGGTGCGCGAGATCGCTCGTGCGCTCGGCGCAGCGTGGTATGGCCTCGAGCTGCGCAGCATCCTTTTGCTCCCCACCGGCGGCCTCATGAGCTACGCCACCCCAGAGGCCAACGAGCTCGCAGCCACCCCCGGGATGCAGAAGCGCATGGGCGTCATCGGGCCGATTACCAACTTCGTCTTCGGGCTCGTCCTCGGCGCCATCGCCCTCAGCTTCGCACCCGAAGTCAATCTCTACGAGCGTCCATGGCTCTCGCCCTCTCATCTCCTGCGCGCCGCCGTCTGGGTCAATTTGCTCTTAGGGGCGCTGAATCTTCTTCCCGCCTCCCCGCTCGATGGAGGCCGCGTCTTTCGCGGAGAATTTGCGAAAGCAAAAGGCGTAATCAAGGGCGCACGCGCCGCCACAGGACTCGGTCAGGCCATCGCCATCGGCCTGATGATCACCGGCTTCCTGATGCCCAACATTTGGCTCATTATGCTTGGCGGGTTCGTCCTCATCGGCGCTCATATGGAGGACCAGGGCCTGCTCCTTCAGTCCGACGTAGACGCCGTGCGCATGCGCGACGTAATGCTCACGCAATTCAGCATGCTCTCCGCCTCCGACACTCTCGAAGACGCGCTGCAACAATCCGTCCACACCCTGCAGGACGTCTTCCCTGTTGTCCGCGGAGCCAACCTCGTAGGTGCAGTCTCACGCCAGAGCATCGTCGAAGCCCTCCACAACGAAGGCAACGGCTACGTCCAGGGAGTCATGACGCGTTCCTTCCAGACGGCGCAGCCCGACGACTCGCTCGTCAAAACCCTCCGCCGCATCATGGCCGGACAAGGCGCGCAGATCGTTCCCGTCCTCGAAGGCGACCGAATCGTCGGCATCATCACGCCTCAAAATCTCGCCCACTCTATGGGACTTTTGAATCAGCGCCGCAAGATCCGCCCGCAGGAATAAATGTTCACTTGCACCCCAAAGATGTAAGCCCCGGGAACGATCGATTACCATTCGCCGACAAGAATGTGTCATCCTGAGCGAAGCGCAGCGTAGTCGAAGAGCCTGTCCTGAGCTTGCCGAAGGAACCTGCATTTTGCTTTCTCTATGAGTTCCTCTTCCACCAGTGATCAGAACCGTCCGCTAGCCCCGGGTCTCTACCTGGTCGCCACACCCATCGGCAATCTCGAGGACATCACCCTCCGCGCACTCCGCGTTCTGCGCAACGCCGACCGCATAGCCTGCGAAGACACGCGGCAAACCCAAAAACTCCTGAACCACTTTGAAATCAAGACCCCCACCATCAGCTACCACCTGCATAACGAGGGCCCACGCAGTGAAGAGCTCATCGCCGAGCTAAAACAAGGCGCCCGCATCGCAGTAGTCAGCGACGCCGGTACACCGGGCATAGCAGACCCCGGCGGACAGATCGCAGCAGCAGCAATTGCGGAGGGCATCGATGTCTTCCCAATCCCGGGCGCCAACGCCGCCATTAGCGCTCTGGTCGCGAGTGGGCTGCCGACCGAACAATTTACGTTTCACGGATTCCTCCCCGCCAAAGCCGGACAACGCAAAACCGCCCTGGAGCAGTTACCGCGCGGCGACGTTACCCATGTGTTCTACGAAGCCCCGCATCGCATCGTAGAGACGTTGGCCGATGTTGTGTCGGTTTTTGGCCCGTCGCAGCCGGTGGTCGTGGCGCGCGAGTTGACCAAGCTGCACGAGGAGTTTTTGCGCGGGCCGGCCGGTCACGTGCTGACACAACTCAAAGAACGGGCAACCGTGCGGGGGGAGATAGTCTAATCTTCGCCCCTGCCGCTGCTGAAGCCGCTGACATCACGCACCAGGCAAGCATCGCAATGGCTGTCGCGGCGCTGATGAAGTCCGAAGGGATTGCAGAGATGGATGCTCTCAAGCGAGTCGCCCGCGAGCGGGGCATCGGCAAGAGCGAGGCCTACCGCGAACTCCAGCGCGAACAGAAAAAGCTGCGTTAAAGTCTCATCGCTTCGCAAGAAGACCGGAGGATCAATTGAGATTTTTTTCGACTGCACTCTTAGGACTGCTGATTCTTTCGGCCGCGGCACACGTTGCGGGAGCAACGCCAGGTGCACCAGCGAAAATCGACCGGATGTACGTCTTTGGAGACAGCTACTCCGACATTGGCGAGGGGTACCTCGACGGCAACGGACCTACAGCCGTCGCATATCTTGCGAAGCGCCTCGGATTTGAACTCTACCCGTCGAATACACCTGAACCAGACGGCAAGAGCCTCGATTATGCGGTCAGCGGCGCGCAATCCGGCGATGGCAAAGGGAAAAATGTGAAGGACGCTCTATTAGGGTACGGGATGAAGAACCAGGTGGCGGACTTCGCGGCAAAGGTGCAGTCGCATGAAATTCAATTCGATCCGGCAACGACGCTCTTCTTTATCGCAGGCGGCCTGAATGACGGAAGACTTCCGGACGGCACAACCGCAGCCAATGAGAAGGACGAAATTCGCACGCTCTACGCATTGGGAGCGAGGCGCTTCGAAGTCGCTCTGCTAACGGAAACGATTCCAGGATTTGGCGTAACTGGACGGAAGATTAACCCATCGCTCGAGACAATCCCCACCGAACTAATCGCAGAACTAAAAGACGCCGACATCAAGCTCAGCCATTGGGGCGCCTTCTACGACGAGGTGCTGGCAAACCCGGAGCAGTATGGAATCACCAACACCAAAGATGCCTGCGCCCAAAGAGCGATCTTCGATCAGGATGCCACCCCCTGTGCTACACCGGAGAAATACTACTTCTACCACTCGGGACATCCGTCTACAGCCACGCACAAGGCCGTCGGAGACAAGCTGTACGGGGAGATTACGGGTACTTCTGCAGATGCAACAGTGAAGTGACTACTCCCGCCCCTGCACCCGGTCGTACTGGTACACATTGCTGGTCGTCCCCAGAGCCTCGTTGTACAAAATCGTCCCGCCGGCCGCCTCAAGCAACTCTTCGCTGAACTCATGAATCGCCCGCAGATGGTCCGCCGTCGCCGGAATCTCCAGCTTGCTCGTCTTGAGGAACTTCTGATACCCGCGGTCCAGCAACCGCGCAATCTCGCCATTCAGCAGCCATCCGGGCCGCGCCAGAATCTCCACCGTGCCATCCGGAGCCGGGGCAATCTCCGCCGCAACGCCGTATTTCCTCACCTGAACGGCGTTGGGAGCACGCTTTGCACCGTCCCGGGCCGGGGCTACATCAAATCTTTGACTGCCCAGCAGGGCGAGAACATCGTTGAAGGTACGGGATGGGGTCTTTTTCGCCATAAGTGCCATAAGTTAGACTTGATTAACTGTCGCACATTCACCACGGGCGATCAATCGAAGCTCCCCTGAATGATGTCAAACCAGAAAAAGGCTGCATGATCACTACCGTCAAAACGCTCGGAACCACGATCCTCGAACGTATCGGCAACACGCCGCTCGTGCGCCTCGAACAGCTGACAGCCCATCTACCCGGCATCCAGATCCTCGGCAAGGCGGAGTGGACCAACCCGGGCGGCTCCGTAAAGGACCGCGCCGCCTCCTCCATCGTCGTAGACGCGCAACGTCGCGGCCTCCTCACCTCCAGAGCGCGGCCTGCTCGACGCCACCAGCGGCAACACCGGCATCGCCTACGCCATGCTCGGCGCAGCGCTGGGCTTCCCCGTCACGCTGTGCATGCCGTCCAACGTCTCGCCAGGAGCGCAAGCGCATACCTCAAAGCCTACGGCGCCGAGATCGTCTGGACCAACCCCGCCGACGGCTCCGACGGCGCCATCCGCAAGGCCCGCGAACTCATCGCTGCCGAGCCCGACCGCTACTTCTACGCCGACCAGTACTGCAACGACGAGAACTGGCGCGCCCACTACCGCACCACCGGCAACGAAATCTGGGAGCAGACCGAAGGCCAGGTCACCCACTTCGTCGCCGGCCTCGGCACCAGCGGCACCTTCATGGGAACCACGCGCCGCCTGCAAGGAGCTCAACCCCAAGATCCAGTGCATCTCCATGCAGCCCGACTCGCCCTTCAACGGCCTCGAAGGCCTGAAGCACATGGCAACCGCCATCGTCCCGCCGATCTACGACCCCAACCTCGCCGACCAGAACATCGAGATGGACACCGAACGCGCCTACGCCATGGCGCAAGTACCTCGGCCGCAACCTCGGCGTCCTCGTCGGCGTCTCCGCCGCCGCCGCAGTCGCAGCGCTGCCCTGCAGGTCGCCGAAGAAGAGCACGCCAAAGGACGCGAGGCCGTCATCGTCACCATCCTCTGCGACGGCGCCGACAAATACATGAGCGAACGCTTCTGGCCGGAGGAGTAACCATGCTCACGCATCGAATACGCCGACTACGAAGCCCTCCGCGCGCACGGCGAAGAGACCTACCCGCACGAGTGCTGCGGCGTGCTGCTCGGCAAATCGACGCCGGACGGCAATCACGTCGCCAGCAGATCGTCCGCGCCGGCAACACTCGCACCGACTCCGCGCACAACCGCTACAACATCGCGCCGGAGGAGCTGATCAAAATCCAGCGCCAGGCCCGCACCCTCGGCCTCGACATCGTCGGCTTCTATCACTCGCACCCCGACCATCCGGCGCAGTGGTCGAAGACCGACTTCGACGAAGCCCACTGGCTCGGCTGCTCCTACATCATCACCAGCGTCGAAAAAGGCAAAGCCGTGATGACAAACTCCTTCCTGCTAACCGGCACAGAGAGGACAGCAAGAAATTCGAAGACGAAGCCATCGAGATCATGATGGCCCACATCGACAATGAAAAAGGTGAAGCATGAAGATCCACATCCCCACCCCGCTGCGCAGCTACACCGGCGGCAATGAAACGGTCACGTATCCCCGGCGCAACCGTCGACGCAGTCTTCGCCCAACTCACAACCACCTACCCCGACCTGAAGCAGCATCTTTTCACTCCCGAGGGCAAGCTGCGCTCCTTCGTCAACGTCTACCTCAACGACGACGACATCCGCTACCTCGGAGAAAGGAAGCGACCGCCGTCGAAGACGGACGACACGATCACCATCATCCCGTCCATCGCCGGCGGCTCGGCATCGCGGGCGGCATCGTCCGATGGCGGTCGTCGGAACGATCCCGACCGTCGCGAGCTCCCGAAGCTCTCCAACGAAGAGATCGCCCGCTACTCCCGCCACCTCATCCTGCCCGAGGTCGGCATGGAGGGCCAGCAGAAGCTCAAGGCCGCGAAGGTCCTCTGCGTCGGCACCGGCGGCCTCGGCGCCCCGCTCGCGCTCTACCTCGCCGCCGCCGGCGTCGGCACCCTCGGCCTGGTCGACTTCGACGTCGTCGACGAATCAGCAACCTGCAGCGCCAGGTCATCCACTCGCAGTCCACCGTCGGCAAACTCAAGGTCGACTCCGCCGAGCAGATGCTCAAGGGCCTCAACCCGAACGTCAACATCGTCAAGCACAACACCATGCTGACCTCCGCCAACGCGCTCGAAATCTTCAAGGACTACGACGTCATCGCCGACGGCACCGACAACTTCCAGACGCGCTACCTCGTCAACGACGCCTGCGTGCTCACCGGCAAGCCCAACGCCTACGGCTGCATCTTCCGCTTCGAAGGCCAGGCCAGCGTCTTCGCCACCGAAGAAGGCCCGTGCTACCGCTGCCTCTACCCCGAACCGCCGCCGCCCGGCCTCGTCCCCTCGCTGCGCGGAAGGCGGCGTGCTCGGCATCCTGCCCGGCCTCGTCGGCGTCATCCAGGCCACCGAGGTCATCAAGCTGATCCTCGGCATCGGCGACACCGCTCGCCGGCCGCCTCCTCCTCGTCGACGCGCTCGGCATGAACTTCCGCACCCTCAAGCTGCGCAAGAACCCACAATGCCCGGCCTGCGGCACGCACGAGATCAAAGAACTCATCGACTACGACCAGTTCTGCGGCATCGAAAAACCCACCTCCGTCGGCCCGCTCGAAGTCGCCCGCGACAAAGCCGTAGCCGAAGCACCCGTCGTCGACGGCATCCCGCAGATCACAGTCGAGCAGCTCAAGAGCAAACTCGACGCCAAAGAAAACATCTTCGTCCTCGACGTTCGCGAGCCCCACGAATACCAGATCGTCAACATCGGAGCCCCACTCATCCCACTAGGCTCCATCGAATCCCGCATCAACGAACTTGCCGAGCACAAAAATGACGAGGTCGTCATTCACTGCAAATCCGGAGGCCGCAGCCAGAAGGCCGCACTCGCCCTCAAAGCCGCCGGCTTCACCAACGTCTCCAACCTCACCGGTGGCATCACCGCATGGGCCGACAAGATCGACCCCACCATGCCCAAGTACTAACCACACGCAAAACTTCAGAGAGCCCGAGCCATCTCGGGCTTTTTCTTTTGCCCGCAACACGCCGTTAACGGACCAAAATTCGTCGGGCGTATAATCGTCTCCGACCCTGGGCTCCCCGCAATCCACCGGCTGAAAAGGCGACCTCCTCCCAATCGCCTCGGTTTAGGGTGCGTGCCGTGTACGACCCGGCACAGGCTTGAGCGACGATTTCAGCATCGCCACGGGACCTTACTCACAATGCAACTTCAAACAGATCGCTTTGGAGGAAATCCGATGTGCATTAACATGTTCCGTCTTCGTCCTTGGAATCGTCCGGGGTTCGTCATCTGCGCTGCTCTGGCCGCAGTCCTTTCTCAACCCGCCATCGCCTCTGCCGCGTGCGTCAACCCGGGCGGAACCGGCGGCTGTTTCTCCTCGATCAACGCAGCCATCGCCGCTACCTTTCCGGGCGGCCTCGTCCTGGTATCACCGGGAACCTACAAAGAGGACGTCGTCATCGGCAAGCCGCTCTCTCTGATCGGCTCCGGCGCGAGTAACACCATCATCGACGCAACAGGTCTCTCCAACGCCATCTATATCGATGGCCTCGACAATCCCGGCCTGCGTAACGTCATCGTCACCGGATTCACTGCCAAGAACGCCAACTACGAAGGCCTCCTGGTAACCAACGCCGCCAACGTCATGATCAGCCGCAACACCGTCACCGGCAACAACCTGCTCTTCAACCCCAAGGATGAAACCTGCCCCGGTCAGCCGCCCTTCGAAACGGGTGAAGACTTCGACTGCGGCGAAGGAATCCATATCATGGGCGTCTCGTTTTCGACCATTACCGAGAACATCTCATCCAACAACACGGGCGGTCTGCTCATCAGCGATGACACCGGCGCAACCCACGACAATCTCATCGCCAGCAACGTCATCAGCAACAACCCCTTGGATTGCGGAATTACATTGGCATCGCACGCTCCCGCACCAGGCTCAACCGCCCCGCATAACGGCATCGTTCACAACACCATCTCCAACAACATTTCCCAAGGCAACGGCACCATCGGAGAAGGCGCGGGCCTCGGTATCTTCTCCGACGGCAGCGGAATTGGCCTGGTCAGCGGAAACATCGTCACCACCAACGAACTCCTGAACAACGGCATTCCCGGCGTAGCCTTTCATAGCCACGTTGGCCCCAACTTCGGTCTGCCTGCCGACAACCTCAACGGCAACTACATCATTTACAACCACATCTCCGGCAACGGAGCGGACATGGATGACACAGCAACTCCCGGGCCTACTGGAATCAATCTCAACAGCGGAATGGGCGGCTCACCGATCACTGGAACCGTCATCTGGGGCAATAAGATCGAGAACGAATCCGTAGACATCGCAGTGAACACACCGGCCAAAGTAGCCGCGAACTTCAACAGCCTGCGCGGTGGCGACATCGGCGTCGCCAACCTCGGCTCCGGCTCCGTCGACGCAACCAACAACTACTGGGGATGCACCGCCGGCCCGACCTCACCATCGTGCTCCGGCATCAGCGGACCGAACGTCACCTTCGTTCCGTTCCTACCCTTCCCGTTCCTATAGCGCCTACCCTTAAATCAAGCCCACCCTTCGCATGATGCGAGGGGTGGGCGTACCATCTTCAATCCTTGCTCCGCCTCACCGTCGAGCCGCCTTCAGAGCCTTCGCATCCCCATCATTCTTCGCTGGCTTCAACTTCAGAATCCCCGCCACGAAATCGTAGATATTCACGTTCTCAAAAGGCTGCAGCTTCACCCCCGCTTTGATGTCCGGGCCTTCCGCATAAAAGATCGCCTTCATCTCCGGCATCAATCGCGGATCCCATCCATGCTCCCCTTTCGCCCCGATCTCCGCAGTCTTCGCATGAACCGTAATCGGCACCGCCTTCAGCGGCTCAACTACCGGATCGCCTTCCCGTTCATTCGCGTTGTAGTGCAGCCGCTCCGGCATATCTTTCAGCCTGTACACAGCAAACCGCGGGTCGTTCTTCGCCTTCAACTCCTCATAAATTCTCTGCTTCTCCGCTTCGGTCGTCGGATACATCAGGCTTTCCGCGTTCTTCACGCCCTCCATATTCACCAGTTGATCCAGCGCCACCCACTTCCTGTCCTCAAGCGCCACCATCCCATGATCCGAAACCACAATCAAATCCACCGGCAGCTTCGTCGCCTTAATCTTCTCCTCCAACTCCCCAATCAACCCATCCACATGCCGCACCGCCTCGCCCGTCTCCGGAGCGTCCGGTCCATTCACATGCCCAGCATGGTCCACGTTGCTGTAGTAGAGAGTAATCATGTGCGGCCGCTCCGCCTCCGGCAGCCCCAACCATGTCATGATCTGATCAATACGCTTCTCATCATCGAATTTGTCATCAAACGGAACCCAATAGCTAGGCCGCTTCCCCGCAATCTCCGCCTCCGACCCCACCCAGAACAGCGAAGCCGACCGCATCCCCTGCTTCTCAGCCAGCGACCACAGCGGAACTCCGCTATACCAGCTTCCATCTGCGTTCGTCTTGCTCTTGTAGTAGTACTCCTCGTAATTCCGCTTCGGATCGAGAAACACATTGTCCACAATCCCATGGTGCTCGGGATAAAGCCCAGTCACAATCGTGTAGTGGTTCGGAAACGTCACCGACGGATAACTCGGCAGCATTCCCTCTACCGCACTAGCGCCCTCCACAGCCATCTGTTGCAGATGCGGCGCTCCCCACTTCGTCGCATAGTCCCACCGGAACCCATCCAGCGACACCATCACCACATAATGCTGCTTTCGCGCCCGCTTCGAGTTCGGCGGATTCGCCTCATGCTTCACCGGCGCAATGTCCTGCGCCACCACAAAACTCGCCATCAACAGCGTGGCGACACACGACTTCCAACTCAACCTCATGCTTCCTCTTCCTTAAGCAGGATTTTGATAGAGCCCCAGAACATTCCCCGCAGGATCGCGGAACCGCGCCGTAATCTCAGGAGCATCCGCCCCAATCGGCTGCACAATCTCGCCGCCATTCGCAACCACGGCTTCAATCGCAGCAGCCGCGCTGTCTACCATCACATAGATCAAGAGCCCCACCGACGACATCGGCGGCCTGCCCGTCACAAACGCCCCGCTCACCTGGCCCACGGAATCATCAAACGCAGTCGACTCCGTCACCGCGCTTCCGCATCTTCCACCCAAACACCCTGTTATAAAAATCCGCCGATCGCGCAATATCGCTCGCAGGAACTTCCACGTAACAAATCTTTCCGTTTCCAAGCGTAGGAGCCATCGTATCCTCCAATTGCGGTAGTCGTAGTAAGCCTTACTCTGGCTTGTCTTCAGGCACCAGTATCTGCAAACAGAGCGGGCGTTCCAGCATGCAGTCCATCTTTGCAATCGAGGCCATCGCCTTCTCAATGGTCGAAGTCAAACAAGGCTCCGTCGTCACTACAAACGGCAATTTATGTTTTGGATAACCCGGCCGCTGCAGCAGCGAATCGATGTTCGCTCCCACCTTCGCCAGCGCGCCCGAGATCGCATGCACAATTCCCGGCTTGTCATCCACAACAAACCGCAGGTAGTGTGGCGCAAAGAAATCCCCTGTCACTTCGCGCTGCCGCACCGGAAGCTTCACCACTTCGCAGCCCTGCGCCACCGCCAGCAGATCAGACACCACAGCAACCGCCGTAGGCTCGCCGCCAGCACCGTGGCCGGAGAACACCACATCGCCGCCAAATCTTCCGCTCACCACAACCATGTTCTGCGTCCCGTGCGACCACGCCATCGGGGAAGTCAGCGGCACCAGCATCGGAGCCACCCGCGCATGCACAACCTTTCCATCTAACTCTGCACGCGAGACCTGCCGGATCGTGCAGTTCAGCTCTTTCGCATACGAAAAATCAATCGCCTCAACCGTGGAGATCGTCTGCGTCGACACCGCATCTGGATCGAGTTCCGCATGCATCGCAATCCGCGACAGAATGCAAAGCTTCGCGCGCGCGTCGTATCCATCCACATCGGCTGAAGGGTCCGCCTCCGCATACCCAAGCTGCTGCGCATCCGCCAGCACCGTAGCGTAATCCGCGCCTGCCTCCATGCGGCTCAAAATGTAGTTGCAGGTCCCATTTACTATCCCACTCAAGCGCGTCACCTGGTCGCCCGAAAGCCCCTGCAGCATCCCCGGAATCACCGGCACCCCACCCGCAACTGCAGCGCCATGAACCAACTGAACGCCATGCTTCTCCGCAAGCTTCGCCAGGCTCGCACCACGATAAGCAATCAGCTGCTTGTTCGCCGTCACCACCGACTTCCCCGATGCCAGCGCTTTGCGAATCCATCCCTCCACCGGATTCAACCCACCCATCAGCTCCACGACGACGTCGACCTTCGACCGAAGCACCACCTCAATGTCGTCAGTCCAAACCACCGAAGCAGGCACAGCCTTCGCGGCCTCCGACTCACGCTTCCGCGCAACATTGCGGTTGTAGATGTGCGTTAGCTCCACACCCGGAAACTTCGACGCCGACAAAACCCGCGCCACCGAACTCCCCACCGTCCCAAACCCAAGCAACGCAACCTTCACCGTGGAACCCGGGCGCGCCATCGTACTATTCGCCTTCTTCTTTTGTGTTTTTTTCATCTCAATCAGTAATGAATCCTCTTCTCATGGGCCCGCCACGCGGCGAAACTCGTCTTCGCCTGCTCCGGCAGCAAATTCACTGTGGGAATCTTTCGATCGCCCACGTCCTGCCTTATCTCGTCATACAAGAAAGCATCGTCAAAGCCGACCGCTGCGGCATCCTCGGCCCGCGCGCCATAAAAAATCGCATCGCAACGAGCCCAATAGATCGCCGCCAGGCACATCGGACAGGGCTCGCAGCTCGTATAGATCTGGCAGCCCTTCAACTGAAAGCTTCCCAACGCCTTGCAAGCATTGCGAATAGCCACAACCTCGCCATGAGCCGTCGGATCATTCGTCGCCGTGACCATGTTCACGCCCGTCGCGACAATCTCCCCATCGCGCACAATCACCGCGCCAAACGGCCCTCCGCGACCCGAGGTCACGTTCTCCGTCGCCAGCGCGATCGCCTTCTCCATAAAAACTGGGTTGCCCTGCATCTGGGTCGTTATCCTTATTGCACGCATCATGCGGGCGAAGTCACGGAATAATCAAATTATGGCACACGCGCTCCTCTCAAACCGCATCGTCACTCCCCAAGGCACACGCCCCGGCGCGCTCCTCATCGAAGGCGAAACCATCCGCGCTATCTGCAACACCTCTGAAATCCCAGCAGACGCAACCATCCACGATCACACTCGCCTCGCCATCCTTCCCGGCCTCGTCGACACCCACGTCCACATCAACGAGCCCGGCCGCACCGAATGGGAAGGCTTCCGCACCGCCACGCGCGCCGCTGCCGCCGGAGGCTACACCACCCTCGTCGACATGCCGCTCAACTGCCTTCCTGAAACCACGACCGTAGCCGCACTCGAAGCAAAGCGCGCCGCTGCGCGCAACCAATGCTTCATCGACTGGGCCCCGTGGGGCGGAGCCGTCGCCGACAACCAATCCCACATCCTCCCGCTCGCGCGCGCCGGCGTCCTCGGCTACAAATGCTTCCTCATCTACCCCGGCTGCGACGGCTTCACCATGATCGACCAGCACCAACTCGAAGCTGCCCTTCCCGCAATCGCCGAATCCGGCCTTCCGCTCCTCGTCCACGCCGAACTAGCCGACCCCATCGAAGCCGTCGCCCCGTCGCTTATCAACAAAGATTGGCGAACTTATGAAACCTATCTAGCCTCGCGTCCCGACGAGGCGGAGCTTCAAGCCATCCGCCTGATGATCCGCCTCTGCCGCCAGTACAAATTCCGCCTCCACATCGTCCATCTCTCCACCGCGCAAGCGCTCAACGATCTACAAAAAGCCCGCGCCGAAGGCCTCCCCATCACCGTCGAAACCTGCCCCCACTACCTCCACTTCACCGCCGAACAAATCCCCGACGGCTCAACCCTCCACAAATGCGCTCCACCCATCCGCAACCGCGCCAACCGCGAACAACTCTGGCAAGCCTTGCGCGACAACATCATCGACATGATCGTCACCGACCACTCCCCTTGCCCACCCGAGATGAAACGACTAGACACAGGCCGTTTCGATCAAGCCTGGGGCGGCATAGCCAGCCTCTCCCTCGCGCTCTCCATCATCCACACCGAAGCGCAAGCACGCGGCTTCACACTCGATCACGTCGTCCGATGGATGAGCCAGGCGCCCGCATCCCTCGCCGGCCTCTCTCACAAAACCGGAGCCCTCGCCCCCAACCGCGAAGCCAACTTCATCCTCTTCGACGCCGAAAAAGCGTTCACCGCCACGCCGGACAAACTCCACTACCGCCACCCCATCTCGCCATACCTCAACGAAACCCTCCGCGGCGCAGTCCAATCCACCTGGCTCCGCGGCGAACCCGTCTACCAAAACGCCACCTTCACCGACACGCCGCGCGGTCGCGAGGTCAAGCTATAGTAGGCCTTACTTGCATGAACAATGTCCTCCGCATTTGCTGTTTTAAAATGTGTCATCCTCAGCGAAGGCATCCTCTATATGATGTGTCATCCTGAGCGAAGCGCAGCGGAGTCGAAGGACCTGCATTTTGCTCGTAGCTAAGAAACATGCTTCACGCTGGCTTAACAACCATGAACAAAGTTCTCACTCGATGGAACGCGCTCGACCCCGTCACCGCCGCCCGCGAAATCCTTCCCTGCTGCGGCTCACAGGCCTGGGCCGCGGCCCTCGCCGCAAAACGCCCCATCGCCGACGAACCCGCTCTCATGCAAACCTCCGCCGCCATCTGGCAATCCCTCCCCGAAGCCGCCTGGCAACAGGCCTTCGACAGCCATCCCCGCATCGGCCAGCAACACGCCCAGCGCGCCACCGAGCAGTCCCTCCGCTGGTCCGCACAAGAACAAAGCGCCGCAATTTCCACCGGAGACCTAAGCAAACAAGCCCTCGCCGAAGCCAATCGCCGCTACGAACAAAAATTCCACCGCATCTTCATCGTCTGCGCAACCGGAAAGTCCTCCGCCGAAATTCTCACCATCCTCGAATCCCGAATGAACAACGATCCCACAACCGAACTGCGTGAAGCTGCCGAACAACAACGCCAGATCACCGAGCTTCGCCTTCACCGCTGGATGGAGTCTGAATAACATGAGCATCTCAACCCACATCCTCGACACCTCCCTCGGCCGCCCCGCCGCCAACGTCCCCGTCACTCTCTGGCTCTCAAAAGACGCCGAATGGATTCTCCTCAACGAAGCCGCCACCGACGGCGACGGCCGCGTCAAACATCTCCTCCCCGAATCCCAGCCCCTTCACCCCGGCATCTACCGCATCCACTTCGACACCGCGCTTTACTACGAACAAACCCATCTCATCGGCCTCTACCCCTGGGTCGAAATCGTCTTCACCGTCGCAGCAGGCCAGACCCACTACCATATCCCTCTTCTCCTCACCTCCAACGGCTACACCACTTATCGAGGAAGCTGACTCAATGATCGAGCTCGCAGAAAACCGCTACGGAAAATCCCGCGTCCGCCTCATGAAGGTCGACCGCCACGACCACGGTCACGACCTCTACGAGTGGACCGTGCAACTCCTCCTCAAGGGCGACTTCAACTCCGCGCACCTCGAAGGCGACAACAGCAAAATCCTCCCCACCGACACCATGAAGAACACCGTCTACTCCATCGCGCGCAACTCCAGCGCCACAACGATGGAAGACTACGGCAAAGAACTCGCCGACTTTCTCCTGAGCCGCAACCCGCAGGTCTCCTCCGCCGCCGTCACTATCGAAAGCACAATGTGGAAGCGCCTCACCGTCGACCACAAGCCACATCCGACCTCCTTCATGCGAGGCAGCGCCGAAGTCCAGACCACCACAGTCGAGCGCACACAAAACGGCCCTTTCCAGATCCTCTCCGGCCTCAACAACCTCACCATCCTCAAAACCACAAACTCCGGCTTCGAAGGCTACATCAAGGACTCCCTCACCACGCTCCCCGAAACCAAAGACCGCATCCTCGCCACCGCCATGCGCGCCCAATGGCGCTACACCTCACCCAACATCAACTTCGACTCCGTCCGCTCAGCTCTCCGCGAGACCATGCTCCGCACCTTCGCCAACCACGACAGCAAATCCGTCCAGCACACTCTCTACGCCATGGCCGAAAGCGCGCTCGAAGCAGTCCCCGAAATCTCAGACATCGAAATCACCATGCCCAACAAACACTGCCTCCTCGTCGATCTCTCCCGCTTCGGCCAGGACAACCCCAACCAGATCTTCGTCCCAACCGACGAACCCAGCGGCTACATCGAAGCTCGCGTCCAACGGAAATAAGCAACCGAAAATAAGTAACCATGTCAGTCACAAATTCAGGAACATACTCCGCTCGCGCCACCCGCGTCATCTCCCGCTGCCGCCAGCTCGCCGCCTGCACCGAGATGCCCGGCGAAATCACGCGCCCTTTCCTCGCCCCCGCCATGCATCAGGTCCACACTCTCGTGCGCAATTGGATGGAGTCCGCAGGAATGTCCGTACACGTCGACGCCATCGGCAATATCCGCGGCCTCTACGCCGCAGCAACACCCGAAGCGCCGCGTCTCATCCTCGCCTCCCACCTCGACACCATCCCCAACGCCGGTCCCTTCGACGGCATCCTCGGCGTCGTTCTCGCCATCACCCTCATCGAAGAACTCCGCCGCCAACCTCTCCCCTTCGCCATCGAGGTCATCGGGTTCTCCGAAGAAGAGGGCGTCCGTTTCGCAAAGCCCTTTCTCGGTAGCCTCGCCGTCATCGGCAAAATCACCCGCGAGATACTCGCCCTCACCGACAGCGAGGGCACCACCATCGAGCAAGCCCTCCGCGACTTCGACCTCGACCCCGCCGAACTCCCCGCCGCTACCATACCCACCAACACCTTCGCCTTCCTCGAACTCCATATCGAACAGGGTCCCGTCCTCGAAAGCGAAGACCTCCCTCTCGGCATAGTCGACACCATCATCGGCCAGACCCGCGCACAGCTCATCTTTACCGGCCACGCCAACCACGCCGGAACCACGCCCATGCACCTCCGTCACGACGCCATGGCTGCCGCCGCCGAATGGATCACCGCCGTCGAAGACTACGCCTCCTCGCATGCCGGCCTCGTAGCCACAGTCGGCAAAGTCGAAACCTTACCCGGCGCCACCAACGTCATCCCCGGCAAAGTCACCGCATCCCTCGACGTTCGCCACGCCCACGACACCATCCGTAAATCCGCCGCAGCAGCGATCCTCCAGCAAGCGAACTCCGCCGCCGAAAAACGTGGAGTCCAACTCACCGTCAATCCACAACTCGACCACCCCGCCGTCCCGCTCAACCCTCACCTCATCGACCTCCTCCACGAAGCTGCAGCCCGCACCGGCCACGCAACCCGTACCATGGCCAGCGGAGCGGGCCACGATGCCATGATCCTCGCTCCCATCGTTCCCTCGGCGATGCTCTTCCTTCGCAGCCCCGCCGGCCTCAGCCACCACCCCGACGAAAACGTCTTCCCCCAGGATGTCGAAGCCGCAATCGCTACCGCAATGGAGTTCCTCTCTCTTTTGCGCGATGATAGGACCATCTTCAAGGACACCCATGCATAAGCTCGGACAAACCCGCAGCGCCAACCAGCGCGACCACCTCCTCCACACACCCGACACCTTCGTCCGCACCACCCTCCCCGGCATGCAACGAGCCGCCGCAATCGTTCACATCTCGCCCGCCGGCGGAGCAGCCTTCACCCAATACACCGCGGAGCTCGAACCCGGCGGCACACTCGGCCCTACAACGAACCAGCGCTTCCTCTATCTACTCGAAGGCACTGCCGACCTGGCCACCGACACCTCCTTCCACTCGCTCATCCCCGGCAGCTTCGCCTACATCCCCGAAGATGCCGCCCACACTCTCACCGCGCAGCAACCCACCCGCCTCGCCGTCATCGAAAAACCCTACGAACTCGTCGCCACATCCCCCGCGCCCGAGCTACTCATCGGCCACGAAGAAAAAACCCTCGCCGTTCCCCTCAACGACGACGCTGACCTCCAGGTTCGCTCCCTCCTGCCCGCGTCCCCATCCTTCGACTTCGCCGTCAACACGATGACCTACGCACCCGGCGCCGCCCTCAGCCAGGTCGAAGTCCACGTCATGGAGCACGGCCTTCTCATGCTCGAAGGCGGTGGCATCTACCGTCTCGGCGACCACTGGTATCCCGTCACCGCCGGCGACTTCATCTGGATGGGCCCCTACTGCCCCCAGTGGTTCGGAGCCATCGGCAAGCGACCCGCAAAATACCTCATCTACAAAGATTGGAACCGCCACCCACTCAGCTAATGCCGTCTTCAGTTGCTAACGCCATTGCACCACCAATGAAGTGTCATCCTGAGCGACGCGTAGCGGAGTCGAAGAGCCTGTCCTGAGCTTGTCGAAGGAACCTGCGGTTGCTGTTGCCGTTGCGTTTGCTGTTGTTTGTTTACGCCGTCATTCTGAGCGCAGCGGAGAATCCCGGATTTACAAGGGGAGCGAAACGACTCGAGCGCCTTTCCAAGGAATAATTGCGCAACAAACACGTCTGCAAAAACATCCCATGCTGACAGGAGGGTCGCCAAATGGAATCCTGGGCACTCATCTCCGGAGCATCCACCGGCATAGGGCGAGCCACCGCTCTAAACCTGGCAGCGAACGGCTTCTACGTGATCGCAGGTGTCCGCTCCAGCTCCGCAGCCGAGCGCCTCGCCAGCGACGCCGCGAAAATCAGCGCGGGCCGGCTCGAAACCGTTACGCTTGATGTCACCAACCAGGCCTCCATCAACGCAGCCGTCGCTCGCACCGCAGAACTCTCCGGTTCGAACGGCCTCCGCGCCGTCGTCAACAACGCCGGCATCGTCGTCCCCGGCCCCGTCGAGCACATCTCCGCAGCCGACTGGCGCCGCCAGTTCGACGTAAATTTCTTCGGCGCGATCGAGCTGACCCGCGCCACCCTCCCGCTCCTCCGCCAAGGCGTACAAACCTTGGGCCGCGGCGCCCCTCGCCTGCTCCTCGTCAGTTCCATCGGCGGACGCATCGCCCAGCCGATGATGGCGCCTTACACCAGCAGCAAATTCGCCCTCACCGCCCTCGGCGACAGCCTGAGACTGGAACTCCGCAGGCAAGGAATAGGAGTGACCGTCATCGAACCAGGCGCCATCGCCACCGACATCTGGGCAAAAGGTGATATCTCTGCCGAAGAGTTCACCCCAGACCACCCGGCACGCAAACTCTACGAGCCGGAGCTCAACGGCCTCCTCGCGCTCGCCAGAAAGACCGCCAGCAACGCCATGCCCGTCGACCGCGCCGCACAGGAGCTTGTTAACAGCATCGTGGCAAAACGCGCCCCCGCCAGGGTGCTCGTCGGCACAGACGCCAAAGTCATGGCCCGATTGAAGGCTCTTCTCCCAACCGGCGTCTTCGACAACATCCTTGCAAAAGAGTTCGGCATCACACAGCATTAGGTGATCCCTCTCGATCTCCAGCGTGATGCGTCTTTGGCAAGCGCTTGCAAAATACATCATTTATAAAAGCTGGAACCGCCACTCGCTGGTCTAAAATCACCATCTGGGCCAAAACCGACCGCAGGTGAAGACCTTGTCTAGCCAAATTCAGACGCCGCAACTCCAGATCGACTCCACCCGGCTCCTCAACGAGCTTCAGATCCTCGCCACCTTCACCGATGTCGAACCCGTAGGCGATGGCACCGCCGTCACCCGCATCGTCTTCTCGCCCGACGACCTCCGGGCACGTGCATGGCTCAAGGAACTCGCAGCCACGGAAGACTTCGAGATCCGCGAGGACGCCGTCGGCAACCTCTTCATCCGTTGGCTCGGCACCGAACCCGACCTCCCCGCCGTCGCCACCGGCTCCCACATCGACGCCATCCCTCACGCCGGCATGTACGACGGGACCGTCGGCGTCCTCGGCGGCCTCGAAGCCATCCGCGCCCTCAAATACAGCGGCTTCCGTCCCCGCCGCTCCATCGAACTCGTCATGTTTACCTCTGAGGAGCCCACCCGTTTCGGGATCGGTTGTCTTGGCTCCCGCCTGCTCTCCGGCACACTCGACCCCGCCCGCGCCGACGCCCTCCATGAAGCCAACGAGCCTGCCGAAGCCGCCCGCACCCTCGCCGACGTCCGCACCGCCGCAGGCTTCACTGGCCCGCTCGCCTCCGTGCGCCTCGAACCCAAGCACTACCACGCATGGCTAGAGCTCCACATCGAACAAGGCCCCCTCCTCGAGCGCGAAGGCATCCCCATCGGCATCGTCACCAGCATCGCAGCGCCCGCCAGCTATCGCTTCACAATCACCGGCCTCGGCGGCCACGCCGGCGCGCTCCTCATGCCCGACCGCAAAGACGCCCTCTGTGCCGCGGCCGAAGTCATCCTCTCGGTCGAAAAAAATGCTGTAGCCAGCGGATCAGTCGACACCGTAGCCACCGTCGGCACCCTCGCCATCTACCCCGGAGCCGTCAACGCCGTTCCCTCCCGCGTCACCCTCCAGCTCGACATCCGCGACACCGACCCCACCCGCCGCGAATCCGTCATGCGCAACATCCGGCGCGACTACGTCGACATGGCTCAGCGCCGCGAAGTCGCCATCATCGAAGAGCTCGTCAACGCTGACGCCCCAACCCAGTGCTCACCGCACATCATCCAACTCCTCGAACAAATCTGCGCCGATCAAAACATAGCCTCAAAAAAGATGGTTAGCCGCGCCTATCACGACACCCTCTTCATGGCTACCATCGCCCCTGTCGGCATGATCTTCATCCCCTGCCGTAACGGCGTCTCTCACCGCCCCGACGAATACGCGGCACCCACCGACATTCTCCAGGGCACACGCGTCCTCGCCCAGGCCCTTGCTAAACTGGCATCAGAGTAGAGTTCCACGGCCCGTAATGCCCATCGAATCCATCAATCCCGCAAACAACAAACTTCTCCGCACCTTCGAATCCCTAACCGACGAAGCCGCACGCCAGAAAATCGCCCTCGCCGAAGACGCCTTCCGCTCCTACCGCGACATCCCGCTCGACCACCGAGCCCTCTGGATGCGCAAGCTCGCCGCCATCCTCGAGCACGAGACAGAAGACCTCGCCACTCTCATCGCTCTCGAAATGGGCAAGCCCCTCGAAGCCTCCCGCCTCGAAATCCTCAAATGCGCCGACGCCTGCCGCTACTTCGCCGACAACGCCGCCCGCATCCTCGCCCCCGAATCCATCCCCACCGAAAACCACTCCTACGTCCGCTGGGACCCACTCGGCATCATCCTCGCCGTCATGCCCTGGAACTTTCCCTTCTGGCAGGTCTTCCGCTTCCTCGCTCCTGCCCTCATGGGCGGCAACGTAGCCCTGCTCAAGCACGCCGCCAACGTCCCCCAGTGCGCTCTCGCTATCGAATCCCTCGTCCGCCGTGCCGGATTTCCCCGCGGCGCCTTCCAATCTCTCCTCCTCGAAATCCACCAGATCGAAACCATCCTCGCCGACGAGCGCATCGCCGCCGTCACCGTCACCGGCAGCGAAGTCGCAGGCCGCGCCATCGGAGCCCAGGCCGGATGGCTCCTCAAAAAATCCGTCTTAGAACTAGGCGGCAGCGACCCCTTCATCGTCATGCCCTCCGCCGACCTCGATCTCGCCGTCGAAACCGCCGTCCGCGCCCGCTTAGTCAACGCCGGCCAGTCCTGCATCGCCGCCAAGCGATTCATCATCGCCGACGAGATCTACGACGCCTTCGAATCCCGCTTCGTCGTCGAGATGGAATCCGTCCGCGTCGGTGACCCCATGAAGGAAGGCACCGAGATCGGTCCCCTCGCCACCGCCCGAGCCGTCGAAACCCTCGAAGCCCAGGTCCAAGCCGCCACCCGCGTCGGAGCCCGCATCCTCACCGGCGGCGAGCGCATGCTCGGCGAAGGCAACTACTTCGAACCCACCGTACTCACCGGCGTCCCCCGCACCTCCGCCGTCTACCGCGAAGAGATCTTCGGCCCCGTAGCCATGCTCTTTCGCGCCACCGACATCAACGAGGCCATCGAGATCGCCAACGATACCCCCTTCGGTCTCGCCGCCTCCGCCTGGACCCGCGACCCCGCCGAACAACAGCGCTTCGTCTCCGAACTCCAATGCGGCGGAGTCTTTCTCAACGCCATGGTTGCCAGCGACCCACGCCTGCCCTTCGGCGGCATCAAACGCTCCGGCTACGGCCGCGAACTCTCCGCCGTCGGCATGCGCGAATTCCTCAACGCCAAAACCGTAGTCATCGCCGCCGCTCGTTCGCTGTAACCGGACGCTTCCTCAAGGAACGTAGACAAGGAACTCCGGCAGGTCCGGAAGGTCATCAATGAAGGTCCCTTTTTTCTTCCCTTCGGAGGAAAAGCGCCGCACCCGCTGCTTCTTCCGTTCGGCCACGTAAAAATCGCCGTCGGGACCCACGGCGAAGCCGGAGGGGCTGTCGAGCTTTTTGTCGATAACCACGCGAGCCTTGACCTCCCCGCTTGGCGGCTTCGACGTCAGATCAAATGCGAGGATGCTGCCGGTGCCCGATGCGCCGATGTAGAGCGTCTCGCCGTGCAGAATCAGGTGCACGGGCGCTTTGAGCTCCGGCCCCGTGATGCGAGCCATCAACTCCCCGGATTGCACATTGAAGACCTTCACCGCGTCGGCCGCTTCGTCCGCCACGTACAGATTCTTCCGGTGCACGATGATGCCACGCACCGAGTGTCGTGGCTTGCCGCTCTTGTCGAGCACCACCCTGAGGCCGAGAGGCGCTGGCACATCGGGCGGCGTGTGGTCACCGTACTCAGGAAGGCTCCCCTGGCTCGACGCGACCAGTGTGCCAGGGAGAAACTTCCCGTCGGGATAATGCCTGCGGAGGTGCTCCGCCACCGGAGCGGGCTCGCAGCTCTTCGGTGCAAGCGCCAACACGGTGTTGGTGTCCTGGCACGAGACGTAGATGCGACCATCGTCCCCCAACTCCACGTCGAAGGGATGCACCATCGCCGCCACCTGCGCGGTATTCGCGACCACCTCCTCGAAATGGAACATGTCTCCGTGCCGGTGGTAGCGCGCAATGTGGCTATCCCTGCGCCACGCGTTCGCGATATAGAGGTCGTCTCCCACCAGTGCGAAGCCGCGCGCAATGTGCAGCGGTTCCGCCTTCGGCGCCGGATCGAGAAGCAGCGGATGCTTCTTGCGGGGGGAGCCATCGTCTTCGAAGACGCCGATGTTATCAACGCCGTGCCGCGATTCTCCCTGATAGCTGATCCAAAACACAGTGATGTCCTCCCGAACACGATCGCTGCATCGTAAGAGCCCGCGCAACTTGACGGGGCATCCCGGCATTATAAGCCGGTTGGGATTGTCGAGAGTGTTCGTTACAACGTTTCCGACTCATTGGTCGCTGCAAACTCCAGGAAGCGGACTATCGAAAGCTGAGTCCCTGTGCCTTGGCACTGTGAGATTTGCTAGTTCCTATCCATCAACTCCGATGGCATAGTGGCTCATGGAAGATCGTAGTCGCTGGAGCTGATTCAAGGCCGTGCCTTCGCTCGGCCAGGAGAAACCACATGATGCAATGGAAGAACCTTCGTGCGATGGTTGTATTGTTCGCGCTTTCACTGTGCGCGCTGCTCAATCTCCATGCGCAAAACGGGGACAACAAGGCAATCACAGATCTACCCCGGCAATTTGCAGCAACTGCATTTGGCCAGGCCGGGTCAATGGCCGGCAAAAGCTTCGGCCTCACCGTCTATATCACCGGCTGGACGAGCGATGACCAGGTCAAGGACTACATCAGTATCCTCAAAGAAAAAGGCCCAAACGGACTCGTCAGCGCAATGGAAAAGGCCAGCGACGTAGGCCGCCTTTCTCCTGTAGGCTTCGTGGGCAGCGGATTCCGCTTCGCCCGATATAGACCAACCGCGAACGGTGGCGCTCACATCGTGATGGTCACAAACCGGCCCATGGCCTTTGGCGAGCTGTATAACGGCACCCGTTCAACCGACTATCAGTTTGGCATCGTCGTGCTCGACGTAGACAAAAACGGCAAAGGCACCGGCAAACTCGCGCCCGTATGCAAGATCAAATTCAACAAAAAGAACGAACTCGAAATAGAAAACTATGGTCAGAAGCCATTCCGGCTCGCCAATGTCTATCTACAGAAGTAGAAGAGAACGTCAATCGCGAGGTTATCCTGCCGCGAAGCGATCCCACGCAAAGGTGAGCGCGCGTCTATGCTGTCATTAGTTTTTTCTCTGCGCAACCCGCCCTTACTTTTCCTACCCCAACAGTCTTTATCCGCCGTGATCAGTATCTATCCCTCTTATCACTGTTACGCCTTCGCCCCCGGCAACTCAGTCACCTGCTCGTCCACCTGACTACGCGGCTTCGCAGGCAGCTTTTCCGTGTTGGAATCAGCCGTCCGCAGGACATCAACCAGTGGCACAAAGCTGGCCCCGGCATTTTCAACCACAGCCATCATCTTGAGAATGATCTCTTCCTGGCGTGCAAGAAACTCCGCCCAGCCCTTTGTCTACGACACGCACGTACGCGAAAACCTCAATTTGCGGACCCGCGGATGTCAGCTTGATCAGTCTCACTCTCGCCGTGTCCTTGTCGATGTCTGGACGCGACATCAGCAGTTCGCGGATGTCATCGAGCACGATCTTCAAAACATCATGCGGAGTATCCGATCGAAGCGTAAATATCTGACGCAACCAGAACTTATCGCGTAGCTGAAAATTTTCAAGATTCACCGCTGCCACCTTCGAGTTCGGAATCGACACCACCGAACGGTCCAGGGTTCGCAGATTCAAGGCACTCACTCCAATATCTTCAACCGTGCCCAGCAGGCCATCGATCTGGCAGAAATCACCGACTCGCACCGCACCTCGCATCACGATGGAAAGTCCGCCGAACAGATCAGCAAGCGTCTTCTGGGCAGCCAGCGCGAGAGCAATACCGCCAATCCCCAATCCGGCTACCAGAGCCGATACATCCACGCCCGCATGGGTAAGCAGCACAATGCTTACAACAAGCACGATGAGGATTTTGAATACGCGCCCAAGCAAGCTGATGAACGTGGCTCGCTCCACTAGCATTCGTAGCATGAGCCGATGACACACGACACCCAGGATGATGTCTGTGATCCGGATGAGCAGCCAGGCAACACCTACCCACCCCAAAGCAAGCCCCACCGAATTCCAGTAGTGCCTGCCCAGGGCGGTAATGGCATACCCTCCAGCCACTCCAATCATGATTGCCGCGGACAAGCAAAAAATCGGCGCCTTTAGCCCAAGAACTGAAGCTTCCACGCCAGCCGATAGCCGTCGCTTGAAGATGCGCCGGAACAACCAAAGCAGCCACCTCGTGATAACGGTTGCAGCGCCAAATATTACCAGGATAGATCCCAGAATGCCTGTCCACCTCCACAGCGGTACGGACAGAAAACGAGCTTGCATCCACTGGGGAAAGTACTCCTCGAAATCTTTATGGTGAGCGCTCGCGTACGCACCGGGAACCTGATTCAGAGTCTCTTCCGAAAAAAGCCAGATCGCAGGCTCCCCGGGACGTTCCACCCGGTCAAGCAGCACCTTCAGATCGCCCGCCGGCGTCTTTACAATACCCACGTCTTCACGAGATACCCGCCGCCCGTCCTCGGCAGTGCCAGTAGGAGATCGCGAAAGACTGTTGATGCTCGTCGATAATCCTTGATCCAACAGAAACTTCAACTGAATTACCAGTTCCTTGGCACGCTCCGCCGATCGCTTCCCATCGAGATACGCCCCAGCTCTCTCGTAATCGCTCGCTTCCGCGGACCGCAGAAATCCCAGCACACAATCATGCGGATTCGTACGTCCCAGTGGATCAACCGGCGGGGGTGCAACCGCTTCAGGTGTCGCCGTCTCAGTTGGAGCAGCGACCGAAGCCTGCGGTGCAGGTTTTTTCGCCTTTTTTCCCGGCGACAACAGCTTCTGCGCGCCGCTCTGTCCCCAACCTGTCGAATGGAAAAACAGGAAAGCGAGAACCACGAGGAAGCGGATATTCCGGCTTCGATAGCTCCTCACGCCAATCCTCCTCAGCGAACGGGACCGCGATTCGCGGAAAGACCCATTCCAATTAGACCAGCCAATGCAGCCTCTCGAACGCTGGCATTTCTACCAGTTGTTTGACTGCGTCCATCATTCTTATAGAGAGGAGCGAGCAGTCACCGCATCGTGCCTGCCTGTCGTAGCCGGCGTTACCTTGCCGTTGCCGTCCTTACGTGTCGTCGTCTCGTTGCCCCATCCTTTTTTGGTTGTCATTCCCCAGCGAAGCGGAGCAATCTGCGATTGTCCACTTGGCTTTCCTGCAACCGCTACCGGCTCCAACAACCAATTCAAATCCATTCCGATCAGAAACCACCCAAGTCACCACATCCCACCACCAATCCACCACATCATTACCATCAAATTCACACCACCACGCTCGCGTCATAGCCCAACAAATCTCCCGCGCGCGCCGGGGAAAACCCCACAAAACCCAAAGATCCACCACAACTCACCACAAACCCCGAACATTCATCTCTTCCACAGCCAATTGGTCCAACCAAACCTCTTGACACACCCGGTCTCAGCATAACCCCCATATTTCAGATAAGCTTTTCTGGCTGCGCTTGCCGCGAAAGAAACTACATCCAAGAGGACCACATGCCCGATCTCCACTACTTCTCCGGCTTCGGCAATGAATTCGCCACCGAAGCCGCCCCCGGCGCCCTTCCCGTCGGCCAGAACTCGCCCCAGAAAGCTCCCCTCGGTCTCTACACCGAGCAGCTCAGCGGCAGCCCATTCACCGCCCCTCGGCACCTCAACCGCCGCACCTGGACCTATCGCATCCGCCCGTCCGTAATGCACAAACCCTACGAGCGCATCGCCAACGGCATGGTCCGCTCCACCCCCTTCAACGAAGTAGAAGCCACTCCCAGCCAGCTGCGCTGGGACCCGCTCCCCATCCCCAGCCAACCAACCGATTTCATCGACGGCCTGACCACCTTGGCCGGCAACGGCGACCTCACCATGCACTCCGGCGTAGCCATCCACCTCTACACCGCCACCAAAAGCATGACAGACCGCTTCTTCTACACCGCAGACGGCGAGCTCCTCTTCGTCCCACAGCTAGGCCGCCTCAAGCTCCACACCGAGCTAGGCATCCTCGCCATCACCCCCGGCGAAATCGCCCTCATCCCCCGCGGCATCAAGTTCCGCGTCGAGCTACTCGACCCCCAGGCTCGCGGCTACCTCCTCGAAAACTACGGCCAAACCTTTCGCCTCCCCGAACTAGGCCCGATCGGCGCCAACGGCCTCGCAAACTCCCGTGACTTCCACACCCCCCACGCCGCCTACGACGACCGCGACAACGGCACCTTCCAGGTAGTAGCAAAATTCCAGGGAAATCTCTGGGCCACCGACTTCGACCACTCCCCGCTCGACGTCGTCGCCTGGCACGGCAACTACGCCCCCTACAGGTACGACCTCTCCCGCTTCAACTGCATCAACTCCGTCACCTTCGACCACCCCGATCCCTCCATCTACACCGTCCTCACCTCGCCCAGTGAGATCCCCGGCACCGCCAATGTCGACTTTGCCATCTTCCCCCACGCTGGATCGTTGCCGAGCACACCTTCCGCCCCCCATGGTTCCACCGCAACTTCATGAACGAATTCATGGGCCTCGTAAAAGGCGAGTACGACGCTAAAGCCGAGGGCTTCGTCCCCGGAGGAGCCAGTCTCCACAACTGCATGTCCGGCCACGGCCCCGACGCCGACACCTTCGCCAAGGCCAGCACCGCCGAACTCAAGCCGGTCAAACTCGAAGGTACCCTCGCCTTCATGTTCGAAACCCGCTTCGTCTGCCGCCCGACAAAGTTCGCCATGGACACCGCCGCCCGCCAGCACGAGTACTACACCTGCTGGCAAACCCTGAAGAAAAACTTCAAACGACCCTGACACAGCATGGGAGAGCCCAAACAAAGGCGCAACCGGCAATTCGGTTGCGCCTTGTTTTAGATAAAAGCGCTCGCTAGAACGTGAACGACGTCTGCAGAAATACCTGTCGCAGAGCGGAGTTCGTCGTGAACGGCCGTCCGGCAAGCTGCGTGGATCTGCCAAAGTTCTGCGAAGTCAACGTGCCATTCGGAGTCGAGAGATCCTCGTTGTTGAACAAGTTCAGCACCTGAACACCAATAGCCCAGTTGTAGCGCTTGCCGGTGCTTCCGCCGCCGCCAAAACCACCCGGACCACCACGGCCACCACCACCCTGACCGCCGCGCCCGCCGCCGGGCCACCTGGACCACCCGGCCCGCCCGGACCTCCCTGATTGCCACCCTGCCGCGCTGCCGCTGCTCCGGTCTCAGGACCAAAACCAAAGGTCTTTGTGACACGAACGTTTGTCGTGAACAGTGCAGGCCCGGTGCAAGCGTTGATGGGAACTGGGGTATACGAGGTACCAGGCGCCGGCGCAACAAAGCTGCCGCACCCCGGAATCGTGTTCGACCCAGGAGTCCCAGGCGCAAAACTGTTTGCCGGACCATACGCCGGTCTGGAATTGGCCTGCCCGGAAAGGTTCACAGTACCGGTCGTGATGTTGTACGGTGTTCCAGCCGAAAGAATCAGGATTGGACTGACGGTGATCGCGTGCTTCAGGTTCAGCGATCCGAACAGGAAGAGTCGATAACGCGTATCGAACTGCGCCCTGCCGTAGTCCTCCCCAATGTCATAGAAATTGGCCGATGGAAACGAATTGATACCTCCCGTATCGGCATTCGCAAAGTTGAGCACACCGTAACCCGAGATTGAAAACAGAGGCTTCGGGCGAATATTCACATTGGCGATCAGCTGATTCTGCCGAAAGACGCCTCCCGACTCATAGGTATCCTGCACGATGGGATGACCATTCGTAGGCGGTGGAATCGGATAAATGGGATTGCCGGAAGCGTCTAAGCCGGTGGGTGAATTCGCATTGATACTGTAAAACTGGTGGACGCCGTTTGCACGAACATAGTTGACGGACAATGTAGCTCCGCGAAAGAGCTGCTGGTCCACACCGAACGCGTAATGCAACGTGTAAGGAGCGCGAAGGTTCGACGACGCCTGCACCGTTTTATTCCCAGTGGACGCAGTGCCCGCACAGGCAGTAACGTTCGTCGGAGAGCAGGTGGCCGGTGGATTCGTAATCTGCGTCTGAAGCTGATTCGTACCATTCGACTCATACGTCGTCATGATGTTGGACAACTGGTACCGGTCATAGAAGATTCCGAAACCTGCATTTAGCACCGTCTTCGGAGTGACGCCATACCGTATGGATATGCGCGGTGCAAAGTCGTGATGGTCGGTCAGGTGGTTCTGTGTCTCGTAGCGGATACCATAGCTAATCGACAGGTTCTGGCGTGCCTTCCAATCATCCTCTGCATACAGGCCCAGGTCGACCATCGTCGCATTCACTGGATGTAAAACCTGGCTGATGCTGAACTGGCTGGCCTGAGTCGGATAAACCGCAGGCAAACCTGTCTGGCTGGCGGGACAGAGCGAAACCACCAGGCAGTTATAAGTAAACGTGCCATTTTCTCCAGCGGTCGTTGTGTTCCCATCGCTCGTCGTCCGTAACCTTCCGCCGAATCGAACAAAGTTCTTGGCTAACTGAATCGACGTGTAGTTCTGGACCTCAAAATGGTTTTGAATATCCGTCGAACTGCCGGTAGGTGCACCACCGGCCGCAAAGTTTCCTTGCACGTTGATGTACGGATCCGTGCTGAGAGCGTTCTGCGTTGCGGTCTCTCGCTGATACTCAAATCGCGTCTCGTTAATCACTCGTTGATTCACAATCTGCGTATCGCTTACCTGTACGGTCGTCTCCGACGAGCTGGAGTTATAACCCGCGGAAGGCAGAACCAATCCGCCAACCCCTACATTGTTCTGGTCGTTGACCTCGTACATGAAACGGGTAACCAGCGTGTTTTTCTCGCCCAAAGCAAGGTCGACGCGGGGATTGATATCACTCCGGGACTGCGGCTCAGGATTCGCGATGGCATAGGCGCAAGTGGTCTGACCAACAGGGCACGTCAAACTAGGATCAAACGCCGGCGAATTCGGAATAGTAGCATTCACCAAATTATTGTCCTGAATCGACCGGTGCGATCCGGACAAAGTGAAGGAAGCATTCTTCGCGATTGGGCCTGACAAATTTCCCACCACAAAAATCGTATGATACGGCGGCTGCGTCTGCTGCGGCTGTCCGGGTGTGTTGAATGCATTCAACAAAGGATTGCCCGAATTTAGCGCCGAGGTAACTCCCTGGAGATTGAACTGCCCATGAAACTTGTCCGTGCCCGGCTTGGTGAAGACCTCTACGCGCCCATAACCCAACCTGTCATACTGCGCGGAAAAAGGATTCTGATTGATTCGAATCTCGCGAATCGACGACTTCGGTGGAAGCTGTCCTCCAGTGAACCCGTCCACGTAGATCTGCCCGCCGTTCGGCCCAGCCGCGGGTCCCGCCAGCGCAGACAACTCCGACGAAAGCTCATCCGGATCATCCGACAAGGCATCTAGATCCTTGCCTTTAAGCACCGTGGCACTGGCATTGCTGTCGGCATCGACGCTTACCTGCGCGGCCGACGTTGTCACATTCACCTCTTGCTTTTGCTCCTGGATCGTCATCTGCGCATCAAGCGCCAGGCTCTGCCCCGCGGCAATCTTCACTCCCTGCTTCACGAAGGACGCAAAGCCCTGCATCGTGACCGTCACCGTATAAGTTCCCGCAGGAACGCCCCGGAGCACGTAAGTTCCATCGCTCTGCGATTGCGTGATGAGTGGCTTGCCCGATGCGGGAGTGAAAGTCACCGTCGCACCCGGTATCACAGCATTCTCAGGATCTGCGACCGTGCCCCGTACTGTAGCCCCAGTCTGCTGGGACCTTGCGACCATCGGCGTCAAAGCGACGAAAAAAAGTAAAACAATCTTCAACGTTGTGCGAAATGACATACTGCTCCTCGATAAGATCTATCGTTGCCGTTTGTGTGCCTGCAATGAATTACTGTCCGCCGCCGCCTTCAGGTGCACCTTGGCCGAGTGACCAGGGAGACAAGGTCATCGAAGGACCTCCTGGCGCTTGTAGGATTGGTTCGACTCCGGACAACAGGGTCACGGCTGTCATCGTTGCGCTCCCCGCGTCGGGTTGCGAAGCAACGATCATCACTGCGTCGCCCACCTTCAGATCAGCGATGGTCTTGTTGGGTAACCGGGTTACAAGCTGCGAGAGGTCGCTGCCGGCAGTTCGTCCCGCACCGCCCGGTCGTGCGAAGCCCTCGCCCCCCTGAGGCGCAGGGGCGCCCGCTCCCCCAGCGTTCGGAGCCTCGCCTTTCGCCCGCGCCGCAAACCTGGCCGCCGCCTCCGGGGGTAGCGTGCGAACATTCGAGTTTGCCGTAATAACCACCGTGACCGTCTTCTTGGTCGTCAGGTCCTTCAGCGTTACGGTTCCTTTCGAAGCGTCAATGGTCGCAATCAGACCGGCGAGATTCTTGAACGATCCACTGACGATTTCTTCCGCCTGAATCGAAGATCCATCGTCGGACTTCGTCCCGAGCACACGTAGCTGATCGCCGGGCTGAATCTGTGCCAGGGTGCCCGGCTTCGCATCTTCAAACTTGACCGAGTCGCCAGCGTAACGACGGAACTGCGTTTTGTTCGACGTGTTGACAGCAATCTTCTTCGCGCCCACGGAAACCGTCAACGTCCCGGTTCCGGCGTCCACGGCGCTTACGATGCCGCCCGTTCCGCGCTTTTGCCAGTCCGCTTGCTCCATCTGGTGCTTCTGAGCGATGTCGCTCGACTTCATCAGAATCACCCGCGATGCTTCGAACGTAGCTGCGCTGTCGCCGGCCTTGCCGCTCGCCAGGATACGGTCGCCTACCGCAATGTCCTTCAACTCAATCGGCTGGGCGGTCTTCAAATCAGTGCTGCCGGGAGCAAGCTGCAGGATGTGCGCGCCACTTGCCACCGTGACGGCAACCTGCTGCCCCGCATCCGTCTTCAACGTGAGTCCATCTCCAGAGATGGCCGTTACTGTGCCTAGTTGACGCGCGGCTGCAGCCGGTGCGGCCGGCGCCTGTGCCGTCAGCAGAGCGCCCCATGCTGACAAGACCATGACGGGCAACACTAAGCTGGCTCTCAGCGTGGCACTCCGAAATACGGCAAATCCCTTACACATTGTCTTCCCTCTCAGAATTGTTGCAATTTTTTACTGTGGTCGCTTCAGGTTGACTCGCTGAAGTCGCCAGTCTCTAAGAAGACGAGCCAGCTACGCAAAAGTTTCCGCTAAAAACTGGACTTTCCTAGAGATTCGAACGAATCTCTAGCGAATATTAAGGCGGCACCTCAATGATAACCGTCCTCCCCCTCCACTCTCCTATTGCGTCGCCAGCAACTCCTTGATGGCACGCTCCAACTGCGCATCCGAACCCATCTCCGTCTCCCCCAGCGGACGAGCAACCTCCACATCTACAGGCCGGGGATGCATCTCCATCGTCTGCCCCCGAAGATCCTGGATCCGCCAACCCGGTACCCGCACGGTCGAACCATCAATTAGCGTTTGTGCTCCGGTGAAGATGATCCAGCCAGCCGTCGGCTCTCCAACTACCTTGCCTAACTTCAATGACCGGTAGCCCTCCGTGAAGTCCTCCGCGTCCGACAACGACGACTCGTTCGTCACCAGCACCGTCGGCAATCCCAGCGCCCGCTGGCCGAGATTCTGCCGTGAAGGCACAGGAGACAAACCGCGGGGCGTCATCATCAGGTAGTTTTGTCGCGTGAACACATCGAGGGCATATCCATTAACGTAGCCTCCATTGTTGTTCCGCACATCCACCACAACGCCATTCTTGGCCTCGTTCTGCGCATCGAGGTCGATATACAACTGCTGCAGCGAAGCGTCGCTCATATCGGCAAGATGAACGTAACCGATCTTGCCGCCGCTCACACGGTCCACCAAAGCACGCCGCTCCTCCACCCACTGCCGGTACAACAGCCCGACCGCCGCAACTGACGACACCGGCCGCACGACCGCATCACGCGTCTTGCCCGCCGTCTCGATCCCAAGCACGACGCGCTTGCCTACCGTATCCTCCAACATGCCGTCGAGGTTCTTCGCTCCCACTGCCTCGCCATTCACGCTGATCAGCCGATCGCCCGGCTTAATCGAGCCTTCAATCGCCGCCGGCCCCAGTGCAATCACCTCACGCACCACCAGCCCTTTGCCCGCCTCGTACGCCTCACGGTCGAACCGCAACCCGAGATTGCCGACCTGCACCGGCTGTGGCGGCGGGCTTCCGGGGCCAATCGGCCTGTTGATACCCGAGTGCGATGAATTCAGTTCGCCGATTAACAGATTGATGTCGCGACGCAGTTCGTCCGAGGTCTTGACTCCTGCAATATACGGAGCCCATTCATCGTGGAGCCTCAGCCAGTCCTTGCCGTTGAAGTTGGCATCGTAGAACCGCCGGTTCAGCGTCTCCCAAGCCTCTTCAAACACCACCTTCTTCTCCGCGTCGAAGTCGATCTGCATCGGCGCGTTCACCGCAATCGTCTTCGGCGTGCGCGACTCCACTACGATCGTCTTGACCGTGCCGTTTTCGAGATAGAACACGTCTTTACCGTCCGGCGCGAAGACATAGTTGCTCTTGCGACCTGGCGTCGAGGTCAGCTGCCGCGCCACCGCTGGTTCCTTTGGAAGTTCCTCGAGGTTATAAGTGTAGAGGCTCTGCTGGTTCGCCGAGCGAGCCGCAAAGAGCAACGTCTTGCCGTCGTTACTGATCACAGGCTCTTCCGCATTCAACCCGATCGGCAGTAGCGTCAGCCGGTCGCGTATTCCCTCGAACACAATCTTCACCAGCTCAGGCTTCTTCTTCGCATCCGGCGCCGCAGACTGCGTTACGGGCTTCTCCTCGGTTGAAGTAGATGGCGTCACATCGGGCGTAGTTGGTGTCGTCGGAGCTCCAGGCGTCTTCGAAGGTTTGAACAGGTCGCGGAACTCGTCCTCACGATACTTTGGCACATGCGGTAGCAGATCGACACGGGCAATCTGGGCCTGTTCACTACGCTGGGCCGTGTCAAACAGAATGTACTTCCCGTCGGGCGACCAAACCACACCGCCAATCTCGCCGTTTGCCAGAAAGCTCACCGGATGCGAATCTCCACCCGCAGCAGCCACCACATGCACATTGCGGAACGAACGAGTGTCGTCCGCCGTGTACGCTACCCACTGGCTGTCAGGCGACCAGGCCAGGGACGACCCCGGCAACTCCCCGTTTGCCACAACGCGGTCCGCAACTGCAGCCCCGGCCTGCGTCGGCACCGTCAAGACATGCAACTCCTTCTCATTGCGCAGATATGCCACACTCTTGCCATCCGGAGACCACTTCGGTTTCTCGTCCTCACTCCCGGCCTTCGTCAGCACAGTTTCTTTCGAAGTTGCAAAGTCATACATCACAAGGTTGTGGCCGCTGCCCTCACCCGATCCAGCCTCAGACCGGTACACCAGCTTCATCGAATCCGGAGACCACACCGGATCGCTCTCCGCGGTCGGCGTATGCGTCAATCGCTGCGCTTCCCCGCCGTCTTTGGCCGACGCGGCGAATACCTCGCCGTGGGCAACGACCGCGATCTTCTTCCCATCCGGCGACAAGGCGAGTGTGGAGAAGTTCGTCTCTGTCACATGGATCACCCCGGGAGAAGCCGGCACCCCTCGCAGCGCAATCGGCACTCGCTCTGCCTTACCCGTCGCTGTCTCCATCTTCCAGATCGTGAAGCCACGTTCAAAGACGATCGCCTTCCCGCCATCCCCAATGCTCGGCCACAACACCCGGCCTTCTTTGAAGTGGGTCATCGCCTTAGCAGACTCCGGCGATGCCACCGGAACCGACCAGATATTCTCCGCTCCAGATCCATCGCTCATATAGAACAGAGTCTTTCCATCGGACGACCACATCGGCCAGGCATGCTTCGCATCGGCCTTCAGCAGCATCTGGTACTTTCCACTCTCAGCCACCGGCTTTAGCCACACCTCGGTCTCATCAATGTGCGCATGCCCATTGCGCCACCACTGCGAAAAACTAATCCCCTTTGCCATCAAAGCAATAGTCTGCCCATCAGGAGAAGGCGCGCTCTCAAACTCCCCCAGGTACCGCTCGTGACTCACCTCCAGCGGCGTGCCGCCACCCGAACTCACGCGGAAGATATCGCCCTGGCCCGCAACATCATTCACCGCAGACGTAAAGTAAATCCACTTGCCATCATGCGACCATCCATCGAGCGAATCCGGCCGGTCGGAGTAAGTCAGTCGCATCAACTCTCCGCTCGCAAGCGTCAGCACATAGATGTTTCCTGCTCCCGTGCGCGTTGAAACAAAGGCCAGCCTCGTGCCATCGGGCGAATACATCGGCCGCGACTCAGTCGCCGGATTCGTCACCAGCAGATGCGCCTCGCCTCCTGCTGCCGAAACCGTCCAGATATCGCCGCCCGATGCAAACGCGATCTCCTTCCCATCCGGCGAGATTGCAGGCTCGCTCAACGATGGCAGCGCAGTCTGCCCCACCACACTTTTCCCAGCAAGTAACGTAAAGAGAACGAGAGCGCACAGACGCAGCTGGCGAAGAGCGAGTGACATGATGGGCACTTCCTTCAATTGAAAGAGTAGATTAAGAAATTCTACACAGGTCGCTGGTTCTTCTCCCCCGAAAGAATCGCAAGACTGTTCGGCGGCAGTACAACCGTCTCCCCCACAACCTCTACGCCGCTGTGAGACGCGAGCGACAGCGGAAACTGCTTCGGACGACTCAATTCCAGAGTGGCTACACCGAGATTGCACATCACGACCACCTCCCCGCGCGTCATCATCAGCCAACGTCTCTCTTCATCAAACGAGACCTCGGTCTTTCCAGGCGTCCCATCGTTCAATGACAAGGACTCGCGCCGAAGTGCAATTAGCCTGCGATACCACTCGAGCATCTCCGCGTGGGAACCCTCAGGCAACTCGCCCCAATTCAGCTTCGACCGCAGAAAAGTCTCCATCTTCTCGGGATCAGGAACGTCCTCCGGTGCCCAGCCAAATGCGGCAAACTCGCCGCGCCTGCCCTCCTTCACCGCTCTAGCCATCTCCGGATCTTCATGGTCGGCGAAGTATTGAAACGGAGTAGACGCCGCGTACTCCTCCCCCTGAAAGATCATAGGAACAAAGGGCGCAGTCATCACCAGTCCTGCCGCAACCTTAGCCAGGTCCTTGCCTACGACCTGCTCAATCCTGTCTCCAATCGCACGGTTTCCCACCTGATCATGATTCTGTATGAATCCCAGAAACCGATGCGGCGAAATCTCTCCTACCGGCCTCCCATGCCTTCGTCCTCGATACTTCGAATAAGTTCCGTCTTGCACAAACGTCTTGGTTAATGCCTTCGCCAGCTTCGTCAACGAGCCGAAATCTGCATAATATCCCTTCTCTCCTTCGCCGCTATGAAGAACCGTAAACAGCGCATGATGAAAATCGTCGCTCCATTGCGCGTCCATCCCGTAGCCGCCAACTTCCTTCGATTTGACGACCCGCGGGTCGTTCAGATCACTCTCCGCAATCAGCACCAAGCTCCGCCCCAGCTTTGCGGACAGATCCTTTACCTCATCGGATAGCTGCTCCATAAAATGCACTGCCGATCTGTCGACAAACTCATGCACCGCATCCAGCCGCAAGCCGTCGATGTGGTAGTCCCTCATCCACATCAACGCGTTGTCGCAGAAAAACCTCCGCACTTCATCACTTCCCCAACCTTCAAAATTCACTGCGCCTCCCCACGGCGTGCGATGTCTCTCCGTGAGGTAAGGCCCGAACTTGCCACTATAGTTCCCCACTGGGCCAAAGTGGTTGTAGACCACATCCAGCAGCACAGCGAGTCCGTGCGCATGACAGGCGTCGACAAGGCGCTTCAATCCGTCTGGTCCCCCATACCCCTCATACACCGCAAACAGCGCCGCCCCGTCATATCCCCACCCATGCCCACCTGGAAACGCGGCCACAGGCATCAACTCGATATGGGTAATGCCAAGTTCGACCAGATACCCCAGCCGTTCAATCGCAGAGTCAAAGGTGCCCCCAGGAGTAAACGTGCCGATGTGCAGTTCATAGATGACACTACCCTCAATCGGAATCGCATCCCATCCGAGATCGCCCCACTCAAATGCCGCCTGGTCATACACCCGCGACATTCCATGCACGCCGTTCGGCTGCCACAGCGAACGCGGATCGGGATAGACCTTTCGATCGTCGTCGATCAAGAACCCGTAGTCGCTTCCAGCCTCAGCTCGGTCCACCGAAACGCTCCACAAGCCGCACTCATCAGGGCCGACCAGTGGATACGAAATATTTCCAACCACTACCGCAAGATGGCGAGCATAAGGAGCCCAAATCCGAAAATCATGCATCGCCTAGACCATCCCCAATTCTTCACGCACTAAAAGCGCCACCGGAAAATCCTTCACCAAAAGCTTCATCGAAACCACGCCACCATCCACAATCGATTCCGTAAACTGATTCCTCCATCTTCCTTTCGGAAGCACGACGATCGTATCCTTCCACGCTCCTGACAGCTGCAGGGTCAGCCTTGGAACCACCGTCACAACATCTTCGCCCCTTAGATACGCGATCACATGATCGTGCTTGTCGCCATCCACTTCGAGCGGCGTATAGTCCGCATCCGCGCTAAAGCACTCCGGCCGTCTACGCCGTAGCTGCAGCGCGCGATGAATCGTCCACATCTTCGGCAATCCTTCATCAGCCCGCATCATGATCTGAGTTGCAATATCTTCTCCACTCATCTGCATCAGCTCTTGCAACAGCCTTCGTCGAACCGCGTAATCCACTGGACGTCGGTTGTCAGGATCGACAAGACTCAGATCCCAGAGCTCTCCACCTTGATAGAGATCCGGAACGCCGGGCGCAGTATGCTTCAAGAGCGTCTGCGCCAGTGAGTTCAGCCGCCCCGCATCCTGAACCCTCGAAACAAACTGCTGCAACTCCCGTAGAAACGGCGCATAATTCAGCGTCAACTCAATGAACATGTGCAGCGCTTCTTCGAACTCCTTGTTGTTCGCTACCCAACTCGTCTGCTGCTTCGCCTCGCGAACCGCCTTCAGCATGTAGGCCTGCGCGCGCTCTATCGGCAGCGGCCATGCGCCGATCAAAGTCTGGTAATACAGATACTCCGTATTCCTATCGGGCATAGCAGGCTCGCCGCGCTTCCCTGTCCGGAATGCGCTGTTCATCCGCGACCAGCGCTGCACCGCTGCGCCAAACTTATTTGGAATCTCCGACAATACGGCCAGTCGCGCCCTTACGTCGTCGCTACGTTTCGTATCGTGCGTCGAAAGCGTCGTCATCGTTGACGGATGAGTCGCCTGCATCTTCTCGCAGTACGCATGGAACTCGCCAACGCTGATGCCATTGCGTCCCGGATCGCTACCCACCTCGTTCATCCCGGTCAACCGGTTGAAGCAGTAAAACGCCGTGTCTTCCACTCCCTTCGCCATCACAGGCCCGGTGAACTGCTGAAAGCGCTGCACAAATTCGCTCTCCTTCTTCCCCGTAACGGCCATCGTCAGGACATCACGCATAAAATCGAACAACCCGCCATCAATGTCATGCCGTTGCTGTTTCGCGCATTCGGTCGCCTCTGCGATGTGCTCGCGATCTTCTTCGGTAATCTCCTCTCGCTCGGGCACCACATAACTGCGATACACAGAAAAACATGCCGCAACCTCGCGAACAGCCCGCCGCACCTCGGCTGTCGTATAGTCGCGGCGGTCGCGGTTCGCCTCGCATATCTCCACAAACAACGAGGTCAGCCTGTTGACGTCGCTCCCAAGAGCCTCCTGGGACACGCTAACTTTCTTTTCATGCGCGATCGCGCGAAAATCCGTCGGCTGCCCAGTGAATTCGCTATAGATAGCGGTCAATTCCGCCATACCCTCCGGCGCAACCAACACACCCGCGGCAACATTCAGAAAGTCATATCCGCTGGTCCCCTGAATCGGCCAGCTCTCCGGCAGAAACTCACCCGGCTCCAGAATCTTTTCTCCGACCACCCACGCATCGGGCGCATGCTGCCTCAAACGCCTCATATACTCCAGCGGATCACGCAGCCCATCCGGATGATCCACTCGAACTCCATCGATCACGCCTCGCTTCAACCAGTCCACTATGAGAGCGTGCGTCTCCTCGAAAACATATTCTCGCTCCACGCGCAAACCGATCAGCGAATTGACATCGAAAAACCGGCGGTAACTCAACTGCTGGTCAGCGGTCTTCCAATAAGCCAGTCGATAATTCTGTTGGCTCAAAAAATCATCCAGCCCGTCAAGATTTCCATTCAACTCCGCCACAGCAGCATCCATCGCCTTGAAGATTTCGGGCTCCTCCTCACACAACCGCTCCAGCAGAGTGAACAGCACGACCTTATCCCGATGCCGTGCAAGAATCGTTCTGCGATCAACATACTCCGGCGCAGGCAAACGACCGAACGAAGCTGCAAGAAAACTAAGAGTGTCAGAATTCGCGTACTCCGCCGCCCGCGAAAGAATCACAGGAAGCGACGGTGGCGATACCGGCAGCGTCTGCCCCGAGCACTCAACCTGAAACTTGCTCCCCCGCCGCACCACTTTAATGCCACCCTCCTGCAGCACTCGCCCATACTGGTCGCCGAGGATAGGCACCAGCACTTTGTCCCGCAGGCGTTCCTCCTGCGGCTGCCAGTCAATGTCGAAGAACGACGCGTACCGACTCGATGTTCCATTCTCCAGAACATCCCACCAATAACGGTTCTCTTTGCCCAGCGACATATGGTTCGGCACGATGTCCAGAACCTGTCCCAGCTTCGCCTCCCCCAATTTCTTGCAGAAGCGCTCATGCGCCTTCGCGCCACCGAGCTCTTCGTTCACTCTTTGGTGTGAGACGACGTCGTAACCATGCACACTTCCCGGAGCGGCCTGCAGATAGGGGGAGCAGTAGACATGCGAGATTCCAAGCTCGTGCAGATAGTCTGCAATCCCAGCCGCGTCGTCGAAGGTAAAGTCTTTGTGGAGTTGCAGCCTATAAGTAGAATCCGGAATCCGTAGCATCGTCATCAACCGATCAGGGAAAACGCGTTCAGAAGAAACAAGGCAGCAGAAAATATGTTGCAGATTATTAGTTAAGAGGCAGTTTAACTCGGAACGAGTTGCATTCCAGACAATCCTTTCCTCTCTATCCATCGCGATCTCTGATCCGCTGAATTTTTGCCCTGGCAGTTGCTCCGTCTTATGGGCCGGCTGAGGATGCGATAATCCGGACATCGCGAACGCGGAATAACCAATGCTATATGCGACAATGCCCAAGCAAAGTTCAAAGCTCGTCTCTTCCAGAATCCGTAAATCCGTGTGCAAAACAGCGCCACTTGCCCCCACGGGAAACGGCAGTCTCGCAATCTCCAATCATGCAATAATTCTCAAGCAACGAGCCGCGCAAAGAATCCCTCTCTTTTTCTTCGGTCCTGCACTCCTTTGCTCCATTCCTGCCGCCAGCAACCGCATGGTCCAGACCTGCATCTCTCTAGAAACAGCTTTAGGACCTAAGATGCACATCGCAGACATCTTGTGTTCCTCTAAACGTCCCCACTGCGAACCTTAGCCGGGAAAGGCAACTCTGCACGATGGCCTCCACCGAAACGAACGTCAATCTCACAGCATCGCAGCCAATCGCCACAGATGGTCTCCTCGTCAGCCTGCCCCCTCTACCCCAGGAGGCGTTCGAATTGGCCCTCGGCAATCTGGCGCTCGCTTTTCCCGGAGAACCCGTTCTGGTCGCCACACCCGACGCTGTCTCACAATCATCAGGGAGTCCCCTTCGCCTCCTGTCCTACAACCCAACGACCGTCTCCGCAAGTCCCTGGATACTCACCGCCGCCGACTATCTGAACGCCTATAAAATCGCGCAAGAGAACCAGGCGACCGCCTGCGTACTTCTCGGCGCCGAAGCCCAATCGCTTTCCCCCGAAGCCATTCGAGCCCTTGCGAAGTCTGCCCTTCAATGCGATCTCACTCTGGCTCGCTATGACTTAGGCCCGCGCGAAGGCCTCGTCAACGCTGCGATCTCTCTACCCGGTCACTCGCGCCCTTTTCGGCACGCGCCCCCGCTTTCCTCTCGCCATCGACGTTGGCGTTTCTCTCAAAATGGCCGGACGGCTCGCAGCAGCGGCTCAGCGTTTTACCTCCGCTGGCCAGAACGACACCATCCTGTGGCCTCTCAGTGAAGCAGCATCTGCCAACTGCACGATTGCGGAGGTCACCGTCGCCCCCCGTGCGCTTCCTCATCCCACCACATCCGATCTCAATGCCATTCTGGCTCAAGTCGCCGGTTCGCTATTCGCCGATGTCGATGCCAAAGCCAGCTACTGGCAGCGCGCTCGTGGCACCCAACCCCAACCGCCCATTCCGCCCTCCACCTCCATCTCGGAATCGCCGGCCGACATCGCCTCCATCCTCGATGCCTTCAGGCTCGCCTATACCAACCTTCACGAGATTTGGTCCCTCGTCCTGCCGCCCAACTCGCTTCTCGGGCTCAAGAAGCTGTCCGTCATGCCGCCCGAGACTTTTCGCATGCCCGACAACCTTTGGGTGCGCATTATCTACGACTTCATCCTTGCCTACCGGCTTCGCACTATCAATCGCGGCCACCTTATGGGAGCGTTAACGCCACTCTATCTCGCCTGGACAGCCTCGCACCTCACGTTGATCAGCAATGGCACATCGCCCGAAAAGCACATCCAGGATCTGGCTGCGGCCTTTGAAGCCGACAAACCATATCTCGTCTCACGTTGGCGCTGGCCGGACCGCTTCAATCCCTAGCCGCCGCGACGGCCACCCTATACCCAAGGAGACCAAATCATGTGGCAACAAGTCGAACTCGCACTCGGCCAATCAACGCACCGGGTTCTCGTCAAACTGGCGAGCTTCCTGCCCGCGCTTGTCGCCTTCCTTCTCGCGGTCATTATTCTCACCCTCATTGGAGCGGGGCTCGCTGCTCTTCTGCGCCGCACCCTCACGGCCGCAAAGTTCGACGAGCGCCTCGCCCGCAACGCCATCGCACCCATCTCCGATTGGTCTCCTGCGAACAGTCCTACCGCGCTCATCTCGCGTGTCGTCTTCTGGGGCTGCGTCCTCATCGGCTGTTTTATCGGTATCTCTGCCTTCGACGCCGCCTATCCAGGCGATTCGCAAATCTCCGTCTATGTATTCCCCTACGTCACCCACGCCATAGGAGCCGTACTCCTGCTCATCGCCGGCACCGTCATCGCCCGCTTTCTCGAGCGCTCTATCCTTATCGGAGCCGTCAATGCAAAGTTGCAGTACGCCCGCATGCTCTCCATCGGCATTAAGTGGCTCGTCCTCGTACTAACCGCCGCCATGGTGCTCGATCATCTTCAGATCGGAGGTGGAGTCGTCGAACTTGCCTTTGGAATTCTGTTTGGCGGCATCGTCCTCACTCTTGCCTTGGCCGTCGGTCTCGGTTCGCGAGATATCGTCAGCCGCTCACTCGAACGCAGCGCCTCTACTCTCGATCCCATCCCCGGCGATCCAGACTACAAGTCCCCGACGCACACAGAGACCCTGCGTCACTTCTAGCTCGTCATGCGACGCCGTCCGCCTCCGCTGGCTGCCACTTCGATGACAGGAAGCCGTAAATCGCGACCACAACGAACCCGGCTAGAGGCACAACATATCCCAGCGCCAGACTCCCCGTGTTCCTCGCAATCAGCCCCAGCACCGGCGGAAAGATCGCTCCGCCCACAATCGCCATCACCAGCAACGATCCAGCCAGCTTCGTATTCGGCCCCAACCCCTTCAGCCCAAGCGCAAAGATCGTCGGGAACATGATCGACAGGAAGAACCCGCTCGCAACCACAGCCCAGGCACCAACAATTCCAGGCTGCGTTATAGTGACCGCCATCAGCAGCACATTCGCCACGCCATAGAAACCCAGCATCCGGCTCGGCGACACATACTTCATCAGCGGCGTCGACACAAACCGTCCCACCGCCAACGCAACCAGCACTCCCGTCAGGTAGTAAGCCGCATGCCGTTCACTCACCGTCGTGAACTGCTTCATATAAGGAATCAAGCTGCTCCAGCTTGATATCTGTGCGCCCACATTGCAGAAGTTCGCCAGAACCGCGAACCAAAGATGCGGATAGTGGAACAACTGCGCAAAGCTTCCATGATCGCCGGCCTCGCCCTCATGCTCGCTGTGCATCGACGGAAACGTCATCCGCGACAAAATAAACGCGCACAATAGCACCACCGCGCCGAACGTAAGATAGGTTGGCACTACGCGCATGATCTCGGTGTGCAGATAAGCCTGATAAGTCCCCGCCGCTCTCATCTGCGCAATCTCAGCAGCACTCTTCTCCACGCCGGAAAAGATAAACTGCGATCCAATCAGCACGCCGATGATCGTCCCCGGTGGATTGAAGGACTGCGAAAAGTTCAGCCTCTGCTCCGAGGTCATCGGATCGCCAAACTGCGCAATAAATGGATTTGCGGCCGTCTCCAGAAACGAAGCTCCGCTCCCCACCGTAAACAGCGCCACCAAAAATGGCACATACTGCCCACTGATCGCCGCCGGCCAGAACAGCACCATCCCTCCCCCAAACAGACACAGCCCCGTCACCATCCCGGCCTTGTAGCCCCACTTGCGCATCAACAGCGCCGCTGGCAGCGCCATAAAAAAATAACCCAGAAAATTCGCCGTCTGCACCAGCTGCGCGCTTACCGGCGACAGCTCAAACGACTTCTTGAACTGCTGCACAAGAATATCTGTCAGGTTGTTCGACATCCCCCACAGGAAAAACAAAACCGTCACCAGAGAAAAAAGCAACATGTGCCCCGAGGGGAACACCGAATGCTCCTTGTTCCCCTGCATCCGTTCACCCTTGCCAACCGACGTCGAAACCTGCATTGATTACCCCTTGCATCCCATGATCTGGCAAACAACAAATTTTACCCTTGAAATTTCGGCCTCGTAGAAGCTGCAGCCCAGTCTATCTCAGTCACCCCGAGCCCAGGACGGCGAAATACTCGGCCATACCATTTTCTTTCTCAACGGCATCGACATACCATATAGTCTTTTAGTCTTTCGCGATTCCAGCGAGTACGCCGACCACTCTCACAATCCCAGCTCGATTGGAGAACCAGATGGCACCAAACAAAAAATCCGCTCTTCGTCTCTCTGATTCCGCCCGCGCCATTCTACCGGGCAGCGAAAAGAAACCGTTCGTGCAACCCGGCGAAGAAAAGCCTGCACCACCCTCAACAAAGATAACCGTCTCCGTTATCGTCAGACCAAAGACTCCCCTTACTGCCGCCAACCGCACCGGCAAGCAGCGCCTTACTCGCGCCCAGTATCGCGAGCGTCACGGCGCAGACCCTGCCGCGGTCAAACTCGTTCGCACCTTCGCAAAAGAATTCGGCCTCACCGTAGCACCCGGCACGCCCGGCCCCGAGAGGCGCACCGTCAAACTCACCGGCACCATCGCCGCGATGCAGCGAGCTTTCGACGTCACCCTCACCCGCAAAACAATCGAGGGGATGACCTGTCGCATCCGTGAAGGCAGCATAAGCCTACCCCGCGAACTCGTAGGCCCGGTCGAAGCAGTCCTCGGGCTCGACAACCGTCCTCAGGCTCAACCACACTTTCGCGTCGCCGGCCAAAAAGGCGACCGTGCAGGTAACGTCGCGCAGGCTGGAGGCTTCGCCCATCCTCATGCCGCCGCCGCTGCCGGTACCTCGTTCACACCGCCGCAAGTGGCCCAGCTGTACCAATTCCCCGCCAACGCCTCCGCTGCAGGCCAAACCATCGGGCTTGTCGAACTAGGAGGCGGCTACAAAACGGCCGACATCACGGCCTACTTCGCCTCCCTCGGCCAGAAGGGGCCAAAGGTCTCCGCAGTCCTCGTTGATGGTGGCAAGAACGCCCCCACAAACGCTAACAGTGCCGACGGCGAGGTGATGCTCGACGTTGAAGTCGCAGCTTCCGTCGCTCCCGGAGCCAACATCGTCGTCTACTTCGCCCCCAATACTGACCAGGGATTTATCGATGCCATTTCGACGGCCGTTCACGACACAAAGAACAATCCCAGCGTGATCTCCATTAGTTGGGGAGGCCCCGAATCAATCTGGACCGCCCAATCTCTCAACGCGCTAGACGCGGCCTGCCAGTCCGCCGCAGCTCTCGGCGTCACCATCACTGTCTCTACCGGCGACAACGGCTCAACCGACGGTCTCACTGACGGCCAGAATCATGTCGATTTCCCCGCATCCAGTCCCCACGTTTTGGCTTGCGGTGGAACCACACTTCAAGGCAGCGGCTCGAGCATCTCTTCCGAGGTGGTATGGAACGATCTCTCGAGCAACGAAGGCGCAACCGGAGGCGGCGTCAGCAACTTCTTCCCCTTACCTACCTGGCAGTCGGGCTCCAACGTCCCCAAGCCCAACAACTCAGCAGGAGGCCGAGGAGTGCCCGACGTCGCCGGCAATGCTGACCCACTGACAGGCTATACCGTCCAGGTCGACGGCCAAAGCCTTGTCATCGGAGGCACGAGCGCCGTCGCTCCTCTCTGGGCTGGCCTCATCGCTATTGCAAATGCTCAAAATGGCAAGTCAGCTGGCTTCCTACAGCCTGCCCTCTATGCCGCGAAAGCCAGATCAGCCTTCAACGACATCACCTCCGGCACGAACTACTCCGGCACGCCAGTAGGCTTCAAAGCCGGCCCCGGCTGGGACGCCTGCACCGGACTCGGCTCCCCCATCGGCACAAAGCTGATTGCCGTGGTCAACCCGGCCGGTTCCTCCAAAACAACGAAAAAAACCAAAAAGAAGTCATCAGAAAAATCCGCACCTAAGAAGAAGAAGAAGAAGAAGACAATCAAAATAATCGGCCCTCAGAGCCGATTCGGCACCTTGGCCTTCAACCGTTCAACCACCAGCGGAGGAACCAGCGCCGTCACATCGCCACCGAGCTGAAACACGCCCTTGATCAGCCGCGAACTGACATATGTGTACTTCTCGGCAGGCATCATGAACAGGGTCTCCAACTCAGGATCGAGCTTCCTGTTCATCATCGCCATCTGAAACTCATACTCATAGTCACTGATGGCTCGAATGCCACGCAGAACCGCCTTTGCCCCCTGTTGCCGCGCAAAATCAACCAGAAGTCCATTAAACGTCGTAACCGAAACGTTTCCGAATCCACGGGTAGCCTCGAAGATCATCTCCTCGCGTTCCGGCACCGTGAATAACGGGGTTCCCTTCTCGGAGTTGCGCAGGATCGCAACCACCAGTTCATCGACAATCTTCGAACCCCGTGCAATCAGGTCAAGGTGCCCATTGGTAAGCGGGTCGAAGGTCCCGGGATAGATAGCTTTAACGGTATGCATGCCATCCAAAAGCATACCTCCTTTCCCGGCAGAAGAAATAAATCCGTCCATTCCTGTAGTCTTGCGGGCCGCCGCTTCCGTCTCTCTCTGTAGTTGCAGCAGGATTTACCAGGAGCCGGGCCTACAATTCCGTCAATGTCCTCACCAGCCATCACCTCCGACAGTCCTTCCGTGACACCGCAAGTGACAGCCTCGCCGCTGGATGACATGGCCTCGATCGTAGCGACCTATGAACAAAAGATCTTTCGCTTCCACCTGATGTCGATCCGGGATCGCGACGTCGCCCAATCCCTCACCCAGGACACCTTCGTCCGCGCCTGGTCTGCCCGCCATACCTTTCGCGGAGATTGCTCCATCTCGACCTGGCTCATGCGCATCGCCCTGAACCTCATTCGCGACCACACCCGGACCGACCGCTTCCGTTTCTGGAAACGAGTCTCAGAGACCTCAGTCGACGTCTCGGATATATCCGCACACGTTCCGCACCGCGACAGTTCTCTTGAATCGCGTCTGATCGCCAGCGAACAGATGACGCTGGTCTGGGAGAGTGTGGCACAGCTCTCCGACCGCCAGCGAAACGTCTTCCTCCTGCGCTTCCTCGAAGAGTTGGAGCTCTCCGAGATCGCAGCAATCACCGGCCTTCCCATCAGCACAGTCAAAACTCATCTCTATCGCGCACTCGCCACCATACGAGCCCGACACAACGCCGCTCACGAGGAGTCACTATGACACTCCATCTCACTCACGAACAACTCTGCGACCTGATCCTCGCCGACTCTTCGCCCTTAGGGGAAAGCAACGCCGATGTCGTACAGGCGCACCTTCAGGCCTGCCCTGTCTGCTCCGCAGAATTGAAGAGCCTGCGCGACTCCATCGCCCACTTTCGCGACGCCTCAGCCGCCTATGCCCGGCAGGAGTTCGCACACACCTACGCCCAGCGGTCGTCGATTGCGCCCCCACATAGCTTTCTAACGCAGCCGCTTTACTGGACTGCCGCCGCTGTCGTGTTTGTCGCGGCTTTGTTCCCGCTCAGCATGCACCGGCAACACTCCGTCTCCCCGGCTACCGCATCCTCCGGATCGGCATCCGTACAGACGATCGAGTCCGACGACGCTCTGCTCGCCGACATCGATCAGAAAGTCTCCGCCGATGTGCCCTCTGCAATGGCACCTCTCGCTGACCCCACTGCTGGCTCGGCCTCATCAACATCTGCTGCAGACCAGAGGAAAGACTAATATGCGCTGCAAAACCATACACTCGCTCGTTTTATTCGCATCTCTCTCAGGTGCCTTTCTTATCGCCCAACAGCCGGACGGCGGCCCTCCCACGGGCCCGGGTCAAGCCCGAAGTGGCTGGGGCGAAGGGATGCGTTCTGGCCTCCGCATTGGCCCTCCCGGCATCTGGTGGCACAATCCCGACCTCGTCCAGAAGCTCACCCTCACCCCCGACCAGCAGAAGCGCATGGATGACATCATGCAGCAGAGCCGTCTCCAGCTCGTGGACCTCAGGGCCAACGTCGAAAAGCAGGAACTCCTCATAGAACCGATGCTCGCCGCGAATCCGCCGGATACAGCCAAGGTCCTCGCGCAAATCGACCGCACGGCGCAGGCCCGCGCGGATCTTGAGAAGGCAATCGGCAAGATGCTTCTCAGCATTCGCACCGTACTCACGCCCGACCAGTGGACCAAGCTTCAGGCCGAGGAACGCGATAACCGCCGCTCCCGTATGCATAACGGAATGCGCGACGGCGCCCCTGCACCTCCCGGTGGACCCGGAGCGATGTAGTCCATACCTGCCCCGTGTCGCTCAATAGAACTCTTCAAGAAAACCAGAGGCTCCGGCATCCAGCCCGGAGCCTATTTTTATGCTCTCCGCGCGATCGGTCCGACCCCCCTAAAACAAATCCATGAATTTTGTCTTTCTCATATCTGTTACGGCTGCGAATCAGTAAGATTGGCGCGCACGTTCCTGAGCCTCAAAAAACACATACAGGAGAAGACAGATCGAATGGCAAGCGAGATCACTTCGCACGTACCCGCACCAAAAGCCGCAAATCCAGCCCCCTTGGGGTTAGCCGGCTTCGGCCTCACCACCGTAGTTCTCAGTTGCGTAAACGCAGGAATTTTGCCGCCTGAAGCCGCCGCAGTCGTCGTTCCTCTGGCCTTCGCCTATGGAGGAGTCGCTCAAATCATCGCCGGCATTCTGGAGTTCAAGACCGGCAACACCTTCGGCATGGTTGCCTTCACCTCCTACGGTCTCTTCTGGTGGTGGTTCGCCTTCCTCAAGTGGACCATCGGGGCCGGATGGCTCAAAGCTCCACCGGCCTCAGCCGTTGCAGTCACCCTGCTGATGTGGGGTATCTTCACTTTCCTCCTGTGGATCGTAACCTTTCGCCTCAACAAAGCTGTCTGGAGCATCTTCCTCCTGCTCTGGATCACCTTCTTCCTCCTCGCGGCAGGTGACTTCGGCTACACCCTCGGCAGCCTGAGCTGCGGCAAAATCGGCGGATACTTCGGCCTTCTCACCGGAATCGATGCCCTTCTGGTTGCCTTTATCGAAATCCTCAACGCCACCGCTGGCCGCGAAGCAATTCCTCTCGGCCATCCATTCCTTCGCAGCTAAAAAAGCGCCGGCTGCATCGCAGTCGGCGCTCATCCAAAACACTCTCGTTTTTCTGAATTTATTTCTTTCCCTTCACCACTTCCCGCGCCTGGGAAGGACCATCGGCAGGGACCGGCGGAACGTCTGCTATAGCCGCACCACTAATCCCAAGCTTCTTCCGCAACTCCGCATCGACGCGCGCAAAGACGTCCTTGTTCTCTTTCAAGAAGGCCCGAACATTCTCCCTGCCCTGGCCAATACGCTCGCCCTGGTAGCTGTACCAGGCGCCGCTCTTGTCGATGATGTTATGCAGCACCGCAAGGTCCAGGATGTCTCCCTCGCGCGAGATGCCCTCACCATAAAGAATGTCGAACTCAGCATCGCGGAACGGAGCCGCTACCTTGTTCTTCACAATCTTCACCTTGGTCCGCGAACCCACCACCGAGTCCCCATCCTTCACCGCGCCAATCCGGCGAATATCGATGCGAACCGACGAGTAAAACTTCAGCGCTTTACCACCAGTCGTCGTCTCGGGATTCCCAAACATAACGCCAATCTTCTCGCGAATCTGGTTAATGAAGATCAGGCATGTCCGCGACTTCGAAACCGTTCCCGTCAGCTTCCGCAGCGCCTGGCTCATCAGCCGAGCCTGCAGCCCCATATGCGAATCGCCCATCTCGCCATCGAGCTCCGCCTTCGGCACCAGCGCCGCCACCGAGTCCACTACCAGCACATCAATCGCATTCGACCGCACCAGCGCCTCGACGATCTCCAGCGCCTGCTCGCCGTAGTCAGGCTGGCTCACCAGCAGGTTGTCGATATCCACCCCGAGCTTTGCCGCATAGGCAGGATCGAGCGCATGCTCTGCGTCCACAAACGCCGCCAGCCCGCCGGCCTTCTGGGCCTCTGCAATAATTTGCAGAGTGATCGTCGTCTTACCCGACGACTCCGGCCCGAAGATCTCGATAACTCGCCCTCGAGGAACCCCACCCACGCCCAACGCTGCATCGAACGAGATAGAACCCGTAGATATGACCGAAATCGGCACGACATCCTTCGAGCCGAGCCGCATAATCGAACCCTTGCCAAACTGCTTCTCCAGCCCGGAAAGAGCCAGCTCTATCGCTTTGCTACGGTCATCTGCCACTTGTTTCTCTCCTAATGTGTGAAAAAACGGCGGGTTAAGCTTCATTGCGGATTCTAGCATCCAAAACGGGAAAAGCAAACAAAAAGCGAATACAACTAACTACCTGCGCAACAGATCAACAGGCTCGTTTACGTCCTCAATCCTGAAATACGCCGCAAGGGAGGGGTGCCGTTGCGCCACCGCCCGGTACATCTCCCACGCAACCCGCCGATAGCTGAAGTGACCAGCCACCCCGGACCGCAACTCGGCGATATAAAGCGCCTCAGCAAAATCCATCTTGAACATCCCCCGGCAGCGCGTCGCCAGCGGGAGACAATACTGCGCCGACTGGGCTGCTTCAGGCACCCCACAGTCGCGAAGCTCATGATAGGTAGCGTAAGCAGCCCGAATAGCCGACGAATAAGCCCCGTCAAGCTTCGCCTCAGCAAGCGAAGGCTGCCCCGGACAAACCGGTTCCTCATAGCCATGCGCATCCGTGTAAGGCTGTAGAAGCTGCACACACCGCCGATGCCGGTGCATATCGCGAAATCCGCCAATATCCATCAAAATGTCGAACCGAAGACTATGCCCCGCGCTGAAAGCCCGCAAAAGCTCATCGTGCCTGCCCCGATGCTTCGCTCCCAAACCAATCAACTCCGACCGCCGCGCTTCACTCAGTGCCGCAACCTGATTACGCAACTGCCGGTAAGAGTAGTGACAATTCGGATAAAGCAACGAAGTTGCAAGTTCCACCTCGAGCGATTCGGCATCATCCAGAAGATCCACAACCGGCGAATCCTCGATTGCCTGCCCGCTCATCAGCTCCGCAGCAGCCGCACTAAGTTCACACCGACTCTGCCGCAGATAATCATTCGGCACCGCATATTTCACCAGCGTTGGAGCCGTCTTTACTGGCCTTAGAAGGCTCTCAACCAACCGAGAGCCACAAGCCTCATCCACCGATCCAATCTCATCGCACAACACCTTCGCCGCACTATGCTGCACATTCCACGCCGGCTCCGTGGCCGCAACCCGCAGCTTCTCCCCAAGCTGCCGAACCTCCGCAAACGGACTCGTCAACAACCGCGACACCTGCGTCTCCAGCGTCCGCGCATTCACAATCTGCCCAAGCGAAGTATTCGTCGCCAACGGCAGCAGATACCGCGCCACATCAAACGCCCGAGCCTTCAAAGTCCGCTCATACGCCTCAGCCTTCATCTCCTCCGGTCGCGGAATCGCCGCTTTTAAGGCCTCCAACATCCCCGCGCCGATCTGGTCGTAGGCAGTAAACAGATCCTTCACCGCGGCCGTAAAAATCGGCGTCTGCGAACCAAGATCAGGCGTGTACCAGCCCGAAGTCCGGAAGTTTTGGTACCGTGTCGACCGCTCCTGCCCATCCCACCTCTGCTCGTCGACCAGCTCGATCGCAGCCAGCAGACTCAGCCGCTCAATCGCAAAAGGAATGTGCGCAAGATCCGCAATCGAGCGATGCCCGTACTGAAAATAAAACGTATTCAGAAACTGCTCGGCCCGCTGCGCGCTGATCTCAGCCAGCGACTCCTTCATCGTCAGCGACGAGCGCGAATACTTCGCCATCGCATAGGCCAGCACCTCAGGGTCAGCTCCGTGAATCGCATAAACGTCGGTCTCTGTCGGTTTCTTTTCGTGCTCGGACATGGAACTTCAGAATACGTTATGAGGTTGAGGATGTTTCGTCCCGGAAGTCCGTATAATTTCGGTGCGTCGTTATTATTGGAGGTTCATGAGCATCGCCCCAGGTCGTATCGCATTGATTACCGGAGCTTCCCAGGGCATCGGGCGCGCCTGTGCCCTCGAACTCGCCCGATCCGGAGCATCCGTCGCACTCGCCGCACGCAATCTCGACAAGCTCGCCGGAGTAGCCGCCGAAATTACCGCCGCCGGTGGAACCGCCCACCCCTTCGCCCTCGACGTCTCCAGCGAAGACTCCATCAAAGACTGCGCGAAAGCAGTTCTCGCCCACTTCGGGAGTGTCCACATCCTCGTCAACAACGCCGGAATCACCCGCGACATCCTCGCCATGCGCATGAAACGCAAGGACTGGGACGACGTCCTCACCACAAACCTCACCGGCGCATTTCTCCTGACCCAGGCCCTCATGTCCCAGATGGTCAAGAACCGGTGGGGACGGATCATCAACATCACCTCCGTCGTCGGCGAAACCGGTCAGGCTGGACAAGCCAACTACGCCGCCTCAAAGGCCGGCCTCATCGGCCTCACCAAGTCCCTTGCCCGCGAGCTGGCCAGCCGGTCGATCACCGTAAACGCCGTCGCTCCCGGATACATCGAAACCGCGATGACCGCCGTCCTCACCGACGACCAAAAAAACGCCATGACGCAGCACATTCCTCTCGGCCGAGTCGGGACCGACAGTGAGATCGCCCACGCCGTGGCCTTCCTCGCGTCTGAGGAGGCCGCTTACATCACCGGCCACACGCTCGACGTGAACGGCGGAATGTTCATGTCATAAAATCCCTGTAAAGCAGAGCTTAGACAAGATTTTTGCAAACGCGCTTTCTTGCTGTAGTCTGCAAATGCTGATGAACTAACACAAACATTCTTCAACCCTGCTGAGCCCAACGGGTGGCCCCTCGCACGACGGTTAAGAACAAGAAATTTAAATCTATTCCATCATTCGGTTCGTCTATCCGGCCCTTGAATAATTTGCTGCTTCTTTTTTCCGGGAATCTTCACTGGGTTGTGACAGAACCATGCTGTCGACAGATAGGGAAGCAAAACAATTTCGCGCCATCGATCCCGACTCTGCACACTTCTTTGTCGTGCGTGGAAGGCGGGCCGTTCTGTGTATGCGACCCCTTCTTGCCGATCTCAGCCTGCTGTGCGACCAGCCGGGGGCGGCCGACTATCTCGAATACTTTCTTACAAGCACAAAGAGTCTCAACAAAGATCCCGTACCTCGTCCTTGTAACATCGCGATCCGTCCACGCTGTAACTGATCTTCGCGCCAAAGATCTGAAAGGCGCGGCCCTCATCTACGAATACACGGTCATGGGCATGCCGTCCGGACTGTTCAGTACCCGCGACTTCAACGGACTCAGAGGCCTCATCGCTCCTCCTGCGACGCGCACAAAAATCTCGGCGATGGTCTGTCGTCACCTCGCGGAACATAGAGCACGTGTTGTCCATGTCACCTTTTCGGGCGACTCCGAGACTTTCTGCCAGAAGTGTTTTGACGAAATAACACGAGGTCCCGACAGCCAGAAACAATGGTGGACTGCTCAGTCGCGCGAAGTTGGCGCGTCCATCGCCTTAGATAAAACCCTGGACGCCACTCTGGCAAGGATCGGCAAGCATACTCGACGTAATCTGAGGTACTACCGCAGAAAGGCAGAGGTCGAGCTGGGATGCATCTTCGAAAACGACATTCGCGGCAAGCTGACGATGGCCCAGTTTACGGAGTTGAACAGCGTTGCGACGCATTCCGCTTCAGAATCCACCCTCAAACGGCGCTTCGCCGTCATGCAGGAGGGATTTTTCTGCGCTGGGCTAAAGACCGCAGACGGTCAGTGGATTAGCCTGCTCGGAGGTCGCAGACACCACGGTGTCACTGAAATTGACTGGCAGATGAACCGAACTGGTCTCGAAAAATACTCCATCGGAACAGTCATTCGTTCTTATCTGATTGAAAATGAGATCAGGATTGGAACCGAGCGGCTCTTCTTTGAAGGTGGAACGATGCATACGATGCGACACTCTTTCCTCTCCCAGAAAGCAGTAGATATTATCGTCAGGAAGCAATGTCTGTTTGTGTATCTGGTGCGCAAGTTCGCGATCCTCCTTCGCTTGGAGAAAAACTTCTTGCTGCACACACTCATCGATCCGGGCTTGAAGTGGCATTTTCGCTAAGGTGCACGCCCACCCTCTTCTTTCACTTGGTGGAGACCCGATGCTAAAACTGAGTACTGCGTGGTCGAAGCTGCAATGGTCGCTTGCGCAGCGTGGTCTCGGTGGAACCCTGCGCGCCGTCGTGCACAGGGCCCAACACCCCGCCGAGGAGTCGGCTAAGCCGCAGGTACATCCATTTGACGAGCGCTATGGAGTAGACACCAGCGGACTCATCGGCGGCGGGGAGTTGCGTTCAGGGCACCAGCATGATGTCTTCAATACCGCGTACTACGGAATGGCTCCGTCCCGGTTTCGCCCCGTGATGGATCAATGGCTCTCTGATGAGAGCCACCCCGCAATCGCCAACTACAGCTTTATCGACCTCGGATGCGGAAAGGGCCGAGCCGTTCTGATGGCCTCCGAGTTTGGGTTCCGGCAGGCGATCGGAGTAGAACTACACCCCAGCCTGGCAAAGACGGCTGAAAAAAACGTAGCTCTCTGGGCGGCCGCAGGACGGGCTACCTGTCCGGTCCGCATCCTGTGTCAGGACGCCGCCGAGTTCGCGTTTCCAGAAGGCGCCTGCCTTCTGTACCTCTTCCATCCTTTCACCGCTCCAGTGCTAACTCGCGTGATCGAGCGCATAGAGGCCGATTTTGCCAGTCATCCGAGGCCCTTGGACGTGATCTACTTCAACCCCGAGGGCGGCGAACTTTTGGAGAATCACGGAGGCTTTCAAAGACTCTGGACGGGAACGGTCGACATGTCCGAAGAGGATGCGGCCGCAGACTGGGTCGCTTCGCCCGATGATCTATGCAGCATCTATCGCTGGGTCGGACGTACCTGATCGATTGGTTACTTTAGAGTTAGTAATACCTCTCGTAATGTAAGTCGTGGTTCCGGATGGGGGAGGGGTTCAAGTAAGGGTTAAGGTTTTCAGCGGTAACTGGCTCAGGATGAACCTGCGCTGGTACACGTCCCAAACCACCCCCAAGATAGTCATTGACCAAGTCGTTCCGGGTGTTTACTTTGTGGCTAATGGCTGACATGCAAACAATTCCCGTTGACGTGACAAACGACCCTGCGGATCTCTCGATCTCGATCAATATCGGCACAACCATCCGCGGCTACCGGCTCCAGAAGGGGATGTCGCAGGGCGACATCGAGAAGCGAACCGGCCTGTTGCGATGTTACCTTTCGCGCGTTGAAAACGGCCACACCGTCCCCTCGCTCGAGACGCTCCAAAAGATCGCCCGCGCCCTCGACCTTCAACTCTCCGAGTTTTTTGCCGAGGAGACCATCGGCAAAGAGATGTCCGGACTGAACCTCGGCGAGGAAGAGATTCGCTTCCTGACTCAGGTCCAGCGCTACTCCGCCCACCTGTCAGAAAGCGATCGGCGCCTTCTCCTGGCGATGGTCCGAAAGTTCGCCCAGACGACCCTGACCTAATTCTCGGCTTCCGCTTTTAGAGATTGCCAAGACCCCGGCGCCAGCCGGGGTTTTCGCGTCTGCACCCGAAGATTCAGGGGGAATTTCCGATCACAGTTGACAACAACCGCGAGTTTCTCCAGACTGACATAGTCTAACTATGCCAGCAACGATAGAGACACGAGGTGCACTTGAACCGCGACGAGATTCCCCCAGGAACCCTTTATCTCCTGATCCTCAAAACCCTCGCCCTCCACGGAAAACTCCACGGCTACGAGATCGCCGGATCCATTCAGCAACGCTCCGACGACATCCTGCAGGTAGAAGAAGGTTCGCTCTATCCTGCCCTGCAGCGGATGCTCATCAAGGGTTGGGTGAACGCAGAGTGGGGCACCACCTCAGGCAACCGGCGCGCACGCTACTACACGCTGACCCCGGCCGGACGGAAGCAGCTTGGCGTCGAGATGTCGCAGTTTGAGCGAGTAATGGGTGCTGTGGCCCGCGTGATCCAGACAGCGTAGCGCCGACAGGAGACAACACCATGATCCGGCCAGGAGAATTCGCGAGACGACTCAAAATGTTGTTCCGGCGGCAGGAGTTCGACGCAAATCTGGAAGAAGAAATGCGCCTCCATCAGGAGTTGCGACGCGAGCAGATGATCGAGTCCGGAATGACCGCAGATGCCGCCCGCTCCGCCGCCCAGCGAAAGTTTGGCAACCCAACACTGCTGAAGGAGAAGAGTCACATGACATGGGGATGGGGATGGCTGGAGAGCCTGCTGCAGGACGCCCACTACGGCATTCGAGCGATGCTGCGCAGTCCCGTACTTACCTCCGTGGCGCTCATATCGCTCGCCCTCGGGATCGGAGCCAACACGGCCATCTTCAGCCTGCTCGACGCTGTGATGTTGCGGTCGTTGCCCGTGAAGGAGCCATCCCAACTCGTCCTCCTTGGCAAAGGACGATGGAACGGAATCAGCGATGCCTTCCCCATCACCGAACTCTACTCCTATCCGTTCTACCGTGAGATGCAGCGCAAAAACGTCGTCTTCTCCGACGTAGCCGCAACCTTAAGCATGACGAACTCAGTCCACGGCCTCGTCGAAGGCCGAGAAGAGACCGAACCCATGCACGTACAACTAGTCTCCGGAACCTACTTCCCGATGCTTGGCGTCCAGGCGCTGATGGGCCGGGCGCTCACCGACGAAGACGACCGTGTAGAAGGCGCAGCTCCCGTAGCCGTCGTCAGCTACGCATGGTGGAAACGCGCCCTCGCCAGTGATCCCTCCGTGCTCAATCGAAAGATCAAACTTGGCTCGACGATGTTCAGCATCGTAGGAGTCGCACCCCCCGAGTTCTTCGGCACAAAAGTCGGCGAGGCCCCCGACATCTGGATCCCGCTGGCGATGATGCAGCAGGTCCCCCCAGGATGGAAGGGCTACAACGACAACCTCGCGGAATCCCTCTATCTCATGGGAAGGCTGAAGCCCGGCGTCAGCATGGATCAGGCAACAGCCAACGTAAACCTGGTCTACCAGCAGATTCTCCGCGGATTTCCAGACGTTCGCTTCGACGAAAAGAGCCTGAAGGACCTCAACAACATCCGCGTCCCGCTTACTCCGATGGCCACGGGCCTCTCCTCGCTGCGGCGAGAGTTCTCCGAGCCCTTGAAGATCCTCATGGCCGTCGTTGCACTCGTGCTACTGATCGCATGCGCCAACATAGCCAACCTTCTGCTCGCACGATCGACCGCAAGAGCACGAGAGCTCGCAGTGCGACAAGCCCTTGGCGCACGGAGAATTCGGATCGTCCGCCAGCTCCTCACCGAAAGCCTCCTGATTGCCCTCGCAGGAGGCGCCCTCGGAATCTGGTTCGCCTCCCTCGCGAGCCGCCTTCTGCTCCGCATGGTCTCAACCGGCCCTCAGCCCCTGCCGCTCGATGTATCCATCGACACCCGCCTTCTGCTGTTCACCCTCGCCGTCACGATAACGACTGCACTGCTATTCGGCACGATACCCGCGATTCGCGCAACCAGGCTACAACTCACCGACGCCCTCAAAGACGGCCGTGGATCCCAAGGCGCCGCAACCAAAAGCCCGCTCGCCAAGGCCCTCGTCATCGCGCAGGTCACGCTCTCTCTCGTTCTGCTGGTTGGCGCGGGACTCTTCCTGCGAAGCCTCGTCAATCTCTCCAACGTGGACACCGGATTCAACAAAGAGAACGTCCTCCGCCTCCAGACCAATGCCAGCTCCGTTGGCTATAAGGAAGACGATCCGCGCCTCACGGCACTCTACCAGCAGATCGAAGAGCGAGTCAGCGCCTTGCCGGGAGTGCACGCCGCAAGTTACTCGTCCTTCACCTTCCACGAAGGAAGCTGGAACACCTACGTCATCATTCCGGGGCGAATCACCGACAAAGATGTCGACGTCGAGCACAACGTCGTCGGCAACGGATACTTTCAGACAATGCAGATCCCGCTGGTCGCCGGCCGTACCTTCGGCCCGCAGGACACAGCAACCTCGCAGCGCGTCGGCGTCATCAGCGAACGTATGGCGCGCACCATGTTCCCCCCGGGCAATCCCATCGGAAGCCATTACCACATTGGAGCCGCGGAAAATCCTTACGAAATCGAAGTAATCGGCATCGTCAAGGACGTTAAGTTCTACGACCTGCAGGAAGACCCCACAACGCTGGACTACATCCCGTACACGCAGCGGCACGAGTATCTGGACGACTTCGAGGTCCGCTACACAGGAGACTTCAACACGATCGCAGCTTCCGTCAAACAGGCGATCCACAGCGTCGACCGAAACCTTCCCATCACCCGCATCACCACGCTCGACGAACAAGTAGGCCGTTCCTTCACCAACCAGAAACTCGTCGCCGAACTCTCCACCTTCTTCGGTCTCCTCGCGGTCTTTCTCTCCTGCATCGGAATCTACGGACTCATGTCGTACGTCGTGAGCCGTCGAACGCACGAGATCGGCATACGCATGGCCCTCGGTGCCCCGCGCTCAGACGTCCGCTGGATGGTCATGCGCGAGATCGCCCTGTTGGTCGCAGCGGGCGTAGCAATCGGAATCCCGATAACAATCGCCAGCGGACGCATGATCTCGCACATGCTCTTTGGCCTGAAGGGCACCGACGCTGCAAGCCTATCGATCGCAATCGCAGCCCTGCTCACCGTCGGTCTGCTCGCAGGATACCTGCCTGCGAGGCGGGCATCCCGCGTCGACCCGATGGTGGCGCTCAGATACGAGTAGAGCGTTTACCGGAGCTTCGTGATGAAGTAAGCGAAGAGAAACAGCAGAAAGGCCGCCGCAGCGAAAGTCAGCTTCTGCCGCTGCAGATAGCGTGTCCGACCCGACGTCATTCGCGGAACAAGCGGCACACCAAGCGCCAGTCCGCTCAAAAACCCACCAATATGAGCGTGGTTGTCGATCCGCACAATGCTCGTGAAGTTAGCAGCAAATCCGATGATCAGATTCAGCACCGCGAACTGAATCACAGAGCGCCGTAGACGATTCAGCTCAAACGCCGGAATCGGCAGCCTCTTATTCGAGAGCAGCACGATGAGTATGCCGGCTATCCCGAAGACAGCACCCGAAGCCCCCGCCCCGACCGAGATGTAATCCTTATAAATAACGTTCGAGCACAAGCTAAGCAGATTGCCTGCGATACCGGTGATCAGATAAACCGCGATCAGTCCAACCGGACCAAGCAGCGGCTCCCCCAGCAGTCCGAGATTCCACAGGCACCACATATTCGTGGCAATATGCAGCAGACCAACATGAACGAACGTCGCAGTAAGCAGACGCCACCACTGATGCCCGCCGATGATGAACGCGCCATTCGTGGCTCCATAGTGGATCAACTGCGCGGTCGTGGGATCTTTGGGCGAAACGCCGTGAAAAACCATCCAGCCGAAGACAGCAACGTTTACCGCCAGCAGAGCATAGGTCCCAGGCGTAGCGAGAATATTCCAGCCGCGCGCGCGTGAATTAGGCCTCGATACCTCGCGCTCGTAGTCCGGCATCGGCGCGGCAGCAGCGCGAGGAGGGAGAAGTTCACCGTCAGTTTGCGGGGAGGAGGTCATGAGAGGCTTCTTCTACGCTATCGTGGCAAGGGAAGGATGACAACTCCGAGGAACACACAATCGAAGGAACAGCACACCTGCTATTCCTATTCCCTGATCGCTATTTCTTGGCTTTTAAGCAGCGTTTTTAGTGAAGCGCTCCCGAAGATCGGCAGGAATGCGCTCTTGCACAATACCGCCAAGGAAGCCCGGTAGAGGGGTAGCAATCGCGACCAGCACCCAAAGGAGCGTCGAGAAGATAAGGCCCGCAACAGCTACAGCTTCAAGCGAAATAGCGATACCGTGCGTCTGGCTGAAACGCAGATGCATCGTGAAAATATGTGTAATCAGCTCCACCCGGTGAATCACAACCGCGGCCAGCAGAAACGCTGCTATCGACAGCGTGCTCACGCTGATCAGCAGCACGTCAATCGTGCGGGCGATGTGCTGACGACGCCGGCAGTGGCCGCAATCGGTCAGGTGTTGCTCATAGTCCGTGCGCATAGCCGGAGAGAGCCCAGAAATGTCGTATCGCCAGCCGGAGAGAATATTCCCCACCACCTGATCGATACAAGTGGTATGGGTCCTTTGGCTTGCTGAAATGACTAACGTGGTTTTTTTCATTACCTTATCACCCATTCTACCTCGTTTGACTCCGGAAGAGAACAGAAGGATTCACAGATATGTAACCTGCCCGGGTGATTAGAGTTGGAAATCTTTTCCCGTCAGCGCAACCGCCGCAACAACACGAGTTACAGGGTAATGGGATCAAGGGGCATCACCTGATGGGCCAGAAGAAGCCGGTTTCCAAGCAGCGAAGGACGGCCTCCCAGAGCCTGCTCGGCCGCAAGCCGAGCCAGTTCCGGTGCATTATTCGACTCCGAAAGATGCCCGAGCACAATCCACGTCGCTCCGCCGTCGTAGTCCTTCTCCAGAAACTCCGCCGTAGCATGATTCGACAGATGCCCAACTCGCGACAGCACCCGCTGCTTCACACTCCACGGATAAGGCCCATCACGCAGCATCTCCAGGTCATGGTTCGACTCCAGAAGCAGCACATCGACCCGCTTGAGCGCAGCCTTCACGTTAGGAGGCATATACCCAAGGTCCGTGGCCAGAGCCATCCGTACGCCCTCCGCCTCAAACACGAAGCCGCACGGATCAGCCGCGTCGTGCGGAATCGTGAACGGCGTAATGTCGATGTCACCAATCGAAAACCGAGTACCGGAGTGGAAGTACTCAACCGCTGGAAGCCGCGTGGGATCAGGCTTCTTCGCTGCCGCCCCGTCCGGTCCGGAGCCACACAATTCCTCTTCGTCCGGATCCACCAACTCCACAAGGCCTTCATCGCCCGAGCAATTCACCACCGAACCCTCAGGCGGCAAGCCCGCAACCGCTGCAGCGCGAGCCTCTTTTTCCCGCTGCACCTGTTCCAGCCACTTCGCATAGGTCATCGTTGTGCGCGGCGTCAGCATGCGCACCCACGCGCGGTGTGTAGGCTCAGTAAAAAACACAGGGATATTCAACCGGCGAGCCAACACTGAGAGCCCCGCCACATGGTCCTGATGCTCATGCGTAATCAGAATCGCATCCAGCTCAGCCGGATCTTCGCCTGCCACCGCCATGCGCTTCAACAACTCGCGGCAAGACAACCCAGCATCCACCAGAACCCGCGTCCGCGAAGAAGAGATGACCGTGCTATTGCCTTTGGACCCGGAGGCGAGCACTGTCATGCGCATCATTCGCTAAGAATACGCCGATTCGTTGTGGGTTTGTGGGCAGGGTAACGACTTTGGTTCCACCTACGGCCGGTGCGGGCGCACAGCCGCGATATCCGACAGCAGCACCGAACATCCGGCGCTCCCCTGCGCAACCAGCTCCCCCTCCGGGCCCGGCACAACCTTCAGGTAAAACACATCCGGAGTCTCCCCATCATCGAAGACGAAGAGTATCTGCGCGAGATGACGGTCACCGTCGTTTGTCTCAACCTCAACGATCTGGTCAATGCTCGATTTGAGCAATGTTAATTCTGCTTCCGTCACACACAGACTCCGTCAATCGCAACTATCTCTTCTCTGCCGACCAGGCGCCGGCAGGTTTGCAATCCCCCATCGCGGTCCCATCCTTCACCTGGTTCCCGTTCAGAATACCGGAGCGCATGCAGCTGCCGGACATCATCACCACTTTACCCCCTGTAACCGCGAACTTGGCCGTCACTCCGGAAGCCGACGTATAGTCCGGAAGCTCTCCTTCATCCGCTGGCTGAGCCGTGAACGTCTCAGAAGCTCCATTCGCATAGTGGACCACCCATTGCTTACCCAGGCTGGCCATGTAGGCCTCCCCTTTTGCCTTGTTTGCTGCACGTTCCTGGGTGTTTTCCTCGTCCCACTCAGCCTGCGTCAGATCGACGACAACGTAAGTGCCGGTCTGAAAGACACCCTGATGAACATGGAGAAAACAACCATCTTCCTTGTCATCGATCGCGCGATGACCTTCAAGCATCATCTGGATCTGGCTATCCGACACAACCTTGTACGACTTCAACACGCAAACGCCGTCAACCGTCACCGTCGTACCCGTGAGATGCGAACCCGGCAAACTGACCATCGTTGTCTCGTGGTTTGGAATCAGCGAAGGCGTCGCCCCTCCCGCATGAAGGTCGGGCTTAAGAGCAGCCTTCTGGCCGAATGCCATCGCCACCATTACGTTCAGGATCGCAATTCCCTTCGCGACAGGTCTCATCGTCACAAACCTCCCGAACGGTTATCGCGCGAACCTCATTTCGGGAAGAAACTGTGCGCAAACACCAGCCAGAGCCGGCTCTAGACCTTGGGCGGGTTTCGCAGCGGCGCCAGAAAGTTCACCGTCGATCGCATCACCACCTCATTGTTCTGGTTGAAAGCCAATGTCCGCGTCCGAACCACGCCAAACTCCTTCCTCGAGTTTGACTGCCGCACCCCGACTACCTCAATCTCCGTCCGGATCGAGTCTCCCGGACGCACTGGCAGTGTCCAGCGCATCTCCTCCACACCCGCGCCAATCATCCCGCCAGCCACCGTAACCGACTGCACCCGAAGCCGCATCACAATTGCCGCCGTCAGCCATCCCGAAGCAGCCAGCCCCTTAAAAAACGAGTTCTCCCCGGCAGCCTCGTCCAGATGAAATGGCTGCGGATCGTACTTCTGGCCAAACTCCTTAATCTCCTCAGCAGTCACCTTCGCCTGCCCGACAGAATGAAACTTCTGGCCTACATAAAAATCCTCAAAGTAAAGCTCCTGTGGCATCGTCTCTCCTATTCCATTCCATGCTACCCAACAAGCGTCAACGCATTCACTTCGCCGGATAAGTGTAAAACCCTTTGCCCGACTTCCGTCCAAGCCATCCCGCGTCCACCATGCGCACCAGCAGCGGACAAGGGTTGTACTTCGGATTACCCAGCCCCTCCGCAAGCACACGCATAATATCAGCGCAAACATCCAGTCCAATAAAATCCGCCAGCGTCAACGGGCCCATCGGGTGCGCCATCCCCAGCACAAACACCTGGTCCACAGCCTCCGCCGTCGCCACCCCCTCCATCACCGAGTAGATCGCCTCATTAATCAGCGGCATAAGCACACGATTCGAGATGAATCCGGCAGCATCGTTCACCTCAACCGGAGTCTTCCCCAGCTTCTGCGCAAGCCCAAACACCGCATCAAACGTCTCCTGCGAACTCTGCAGCCCCCGAATCACCTCAACCAGCTTCATCACCGGCACGGGATTAAAGAAGTGCATCCCGATCACCTTCTCCGGCCGCTTCGTCGCCGCCGCGATCTTCGTAATCGAAATCGAACTGGTATTCGTCGCGAGAATCGCATCAGCAGCCAAAATCCGATCAAGATCCCTGAATATCCCCGCCTTAATCTCAAACCGTTCCGTAGCTGCCTCAATAGCAAGCGACGCCCCGGCAAGATCATCCAGCTTCGTCGTAAGCGTAATCCGGGAGCGAGCCTCGTCAGCCTGCTCCTGTGTCAGCTTTTCCTTCGCCACTTCACGCGCAAAATTCGTGCGTATCGTATCGAGCCCGCGATACAGCGCCGTCTGATCCACGTCATAAAGCAGCACTGGAAAACCCGACCGCGCACACACATGCGCAATGCCGTTGCCCATCGTCCCGGCGCCTAGAACTGCAATCATTTTCGCTTCGGTCATAAGGCTGTTTCAGACAACTTCCGAGTGTAGCAGTTTGCGCCGCGGCAACGTCTAGCGAGCCGCCACAGGAGCAAGGTCCGGCAAAACCGCCACCAGCAAAACCGTGATGTTGTCATTCCCGCCATTGCGATTCGCCGCAGTGATCAGAGCCTCACAAGCCGCTGTCAGCGCACGCTTCGTCGGAGGCCTCGGAATATCGGCGAGAATCTCGCGAAATATCCGCATCCCCGACCTCATGAATAAGACCATCCGACGCAAGCAGGTAGATGTCATTAGGCTGCGGGCGATGACTCTGAATCTCCGCCTCCACCGTAGCCTGAGAACCAACCGCACGTGTGATCAGATTCCGCATCGGCGACCGCGCCGCCTGCGCTGCAGTAATCTGCCCGGCCCGAAGCTGCTCCTCCACCAGAGAATGGTCATGCGTAAGCTGCTCCAGCGCACCCCGCCGTAGACGGTAACATCGGCTGTCGCCAACATGCCCAAGCCACAGCGTCGGCGGGTCCGTCACGCGCGAGTTCGTATGGTCCTTCGCGGTGCGGCGTTTGCCGTGACTGCCATTCGTTCCATTCAGAATCGGCGCATGCAGCAGAGCCACCAGCGTAGTGCCCATGCCCGAATACCGTGCCGACTGACGCGACTGCTGATAAACCGCCTGGTTCGCAGCCTGGATCGCCGCGTTCAGGCGAGCCTGCGGCTTCATCGGCGCAGCTCCCGGCTCCGGCGCAAGATGCGCGAGAAACGCATCCGCAGCAAGGTTGCTTGCGATCTCACCCGCAGCGGCCCCACCCATCCCGTCACAAACAACGTAAGCGCCGGCCTCAGGAGACGCCGCACAGGCATCTTCATTGCCTTGGCGAACGCGGCCGCGGTGGGTGAGCATGGCGTAGATAAGGTGGTTCGCAGACATTACTAGGTCGTTCAAAAGCCCGAAGAAAACAATACACGGTCACGCCTCAGAGACCAAGGGTACGTTAGTGTTAGGGTCGGGAGAATGGTCGGAATGAACCGGATTGTGTTGGGCAACAACTTAAGTATATTGCAATCGATGAAAACCGCATCAGTCGAACTCATCTACGTCGACCCGCCCTTCAACACCGGCAAACGACAGAGCCGAAAGCAGATCAAGACCATCCGCGACGAGGCCGGCGACCGCGTCGGTTTCGGCGGCAGGCGCTACCGCACCCACATCATCGCCGACCACCCCGCCGCCTCCGGCTACGGAGACAGCTTCGAAGACTTCCTCGGCTTCCTCCGTCCACGCATGATCGAAGCCCACCGCATCCTCTCCCCCACCGGCTCGCTCTTCTTCCACATCGACTACCGCGAAGTCCACTACTGCAAAGTCATGCTCGACGAAATCTTTGGCCGCGACTGCTTCCAGAACGAAATCATCTGGGCCTACGACTACGGAGCCCGTGCCACCAAACGTTGGCCCGCCAAACACGACAACATCCTCTGGTACACAAAAAATCCCACCCGCTACACCTTCAACCTCAACGCCACCGACCGCATCCCCTACATGGCTCCCGGCCTAGTCGGCCCCGAAAAAGCCGCACGCGGCAAGACACCCACCGATGTCTGGTGGCACACCATCGTCTCGCCCACTGGCAAAGAAAAAACCGGCTACGCCACTCAAAAGCCGCTCGGAATCCTCGAGCGAATCGTGCGCGTCCACTCCAACCCAGGCGAAACCGTAATGGATTTCTTCGCCGGCAGCGGCACCACCGGCGAGGCCGCCGCAAAACACGGTCGCAGCTTCATCATGATCGACGAGAGCGAAGCCGCAATCAGAGTCATGGAAAAACGCCTCAAACCCTACAGCCCCCAAACAGAGGACGCTCATCAGTCAAATAAGCTTAAACCCCAGTCTTGACCCAGACCGGTTTCAACAAAATCTTTAATCACAAATAGAAATTGTCATCCTGAGCGAAGGCGGCGCCTTTGCCGCCGAAGTCGAAGGACCTGCGGTTGCCTTTGTAGTTGCTATTCCTTTTCTACAATTCCTCTGAATTTCCTCTAATTGCGCGCCTGCTTCTCCGCAAAATCGCCGATGATCAGCACACCGGCAAATGACTCAACCACTTCAGGTATTCTGCGGAGCCACCGACTTAAATCCATAAGTCTCATACCGAGTCGTCATCTTCCCATTCGCCACCGTCACCACCGTAAACCCCTCCGGAGTCCCCAGCCGCGTGCCATGCCACCAATTGCCGCATACCGCACCGCTCGTAATGTACGGAACCCCCTTCCACACCACCATCTCGTTCACGTGCGTATGACCCTGCAGCACGCCAATCACATTGTGCCCGGCAAAAAGATCAAGCACCTGATTCGCATTCGCCACACTCAACCCATGATGCGGCGGAGGAACCGGCATCTCCGGCATATACGAAAGAAAGCTCGTCACCAGCGGAATATGCACCGACACAATCACCGGAGTCCCCGCCGGTAACGCAGCCAGATCCGCAGCCAGCCACTTCAACTGTTCCGCATCCACGCGCCCCTCATAAGCCCGGTCCGGCGTAATCCCAATCGAATCGAGCACCACAAAATGATGCCCCTTGTGATCGAACGAGTAATACAGCTTCCCAAAACGCTGCTCAAACAACTTCTTCCCATACAGCGGATCATCCTCCGCCATCCCACTCGCCGGATAAATCCCACACACATCATGGTTCCCAATCGTGTGATAAAGCTTCAGCCCCAGATCCTGCTCCGCCTTGTCATACATATCGAACAGCGACACCGCCCGCTGCTTCGGCACCCCCAGAGCATCAAAAACATGATCCCCGCCATTGATGGCAAAGTCCGCCTTGATGGTCCGCCCCTTCTTGAACGCCATCTCAGTCCCCACCACACCATTCAACTCCGGTTGCAGATGCGCATCCGTAAAAAACAGAAACGTAAAAGGCTCCTGCACCGCCGCAGCCGCCGCAAACACCGAAGACGGAATCGCGGCCGAGAGCCCAGTCGCTCCAAGTAATGTCAGAAATTGTCTACGATTGGTCGAATTCACCCCTCCATCATAAATCTGGCGGGATGGCCCAAAATCTTAGCTGAAACCAAAATCGGGTGCCCAATATCTCGATTCTGAGATGTGGGCATTCGCGCGAACGGCGCGAACCGCTCTGACCAAACTCACCCGGGCGAAGTCCTCAATCCTTCCCGTGACCTCAATATCCTCTACGATCAGTACCCGAGACCTGTACGGTCGAACTTTCATTCCACACTTGGTCCAAACCCGCCGCACTTGACAACACCCCGCCAGCAAAAAGTCGTTGGAACCGCCACTCGCACCAGGTCAGCCACAGAGTCCGGGCTTAAAGCATTTATTTGGAATACTTTGCACACTTTCGACGGGGAGGGGGAGCTTGGGACAACCTGATGTCAGCAATCGAGTCCCATTGAGTAGCCTAAGACGAGAGAAGAGTTCGCATGCTATATAGGGTTGTTGTTCAGGGCCAACGGCCCGACATATACCAGCCTGGGCCGAAGGCCCAGGTTATAGAGCAAAGAGAAATTTGAGGGCTGAAGGCCCGACATATAAAACCGCTATACACCATCAAGGAATCTGCTCTAATTCCGCCGCCGCCCGCCAAATAACTGCAATACGGCCAGGAAGATATTAATCGCATCCAGATAAATCGACAGCGCCAGAATCACCGCCGAATTCCCATCCCCACCCGCCCGAATCCGAGCAAAATCCGCCACCGTCAACAGCGTAAAAATCCCGAGCGTCAGCCACGAATAAGTATCCGGCGACATGAAGTGGAAGAAGATACTCACCACCCCCAGCAGAATCAGCACCAGCAGCGCCGCCAGCGCAAATCCCGCAATCTTCCTGTAATTAATCTGGAACAGATAAGCCACACAACCCATAGCCGCCATGCCAAGCCCAGTCGTCGCAGCAGCCTGAAACACCACCGTCGGGCCAATGGTCCGCGCATAGCGATGAATCAGCGGCCCAATCTCCCACCCCATGAAATAAGCCAGAGCCAGAAACATCCCCAACGCCAGCGCGGGACTCGCCTTGCGCGTAAAGTTGATCGCCAGCACCAGACCAAACACCGCAATGATGCCGGGCAGCGTACTCCAATCCGGAGCCGTCGCCACACCCAGCGCCGTAATCAAAAAGCCAAGCGCCGTAATCCCCAGAACCTTTGACAGCAGCGAAGCCGTCCCCTCGCGCGCACCCTCAATCGTCGTGGGATAAGCGTTATTCCAACTCAACCGGTTGTCGTCCATAAGTCTCTCTCCGCCGCAATTGCATTCGTTCCGCCGCAATCGCCTCGATCTCCATGATACGCACTTCCAATCGCGCTCGCACGAAGCCAACAGCCCCGACGCCCCGAAACAGCCCATCGGGAACTGGGCATTTTCTCTTTCGTACCGTTAACCAAATGTCTTTCCCATCCGTTATCCATCCAAAGAGCCATCAACTCGCACAAAGGGATATCAGGATGCTCACAATTCGCTCGACCATCTTCCACACAATCCGCTCTGCCTCACTGTTGCTTCTTATCGCCGCCTCCGCAGAGGGCCGTTCACTCCAACCCGCCAAGCCGCCTGCCCCCTCGGCACCCGTCGCGCTCGCAAACGAGAGTGACCTCGCCGACACCCGAGCCCAACTCATGCGGCTCCTCCGCATGACCCCTGTCCTCTCCGAGGTCGTTGCCAACGACCCCTCCCTCCTCGCCAACCAGGACTACGTCACCCGCAACAATCCCGAGCTCGAGCGATTCCTGGAAGCCCATCCCGAAGTCGCCCGCAACCCCGACTTCTATCTCTTCGCCGAACTTCCCAACGGCCCCGGACGACGCAGCGACCGCCTCGAGCGCAGAATCTGGCAGCAGAATCCTCCCCGCGAAATGTCAGAGCTCACCCGCCAGCTCATCGGCATGGGCTCCGGCTTCCTCGCCTTCTTCTGCTTCGCCGGAATCCTTCTCTGGCTCACCCGCGCCTTCCTCGAAAATCGTCGCTGGGCCCGCGTCTTCAAACTCCAGAGCGAAGTCCACGGCCGCCTCATCGAGCGCTTCGGCAGCAACGAAGAGCTCCTCACCTACATGAACACCGAAGCCGGCAAGCGCTTCCTCGAGGCCGCCCCCATCCCCATCGAATTCGAGCGTGACCAGCGTGTCCCCGCCTCTCTCTCGCGTATCCTCGTTCCCCTGCAGGCTGGAGTAGTCCTCACCCTTCTCGGCATCGGCCTCCTCGCCCTCCGTCACAGCCTCCCCGACCTCGACACCGGCCTCCTCATCTTCGGAACCGTCATCCTCATGCCCGGCATCGGGTTTATCCTCTCTGCAGGACTCACCTGGTTGCTCGCCGCACGCTTCGGCCTCCTGCACCCAAACCAGCACGTCCGCGACCCGCAAGCCGAGACAGGAGCGCGTCTGTGATCAACGCCGCCAACCCGCACGCCTGGAGCTCGACACGATGACCTGGAACTACGTCCTCTCGCTCTCAGGCGCAGCCACCCGCGACTCCGCGCAGACCGCCGCGCCTGCCGCAAACGCAATGACCAGCGACGCCTTCGCGGCCTTCTACGAGCGATCCGCCCGCCCGCTCTGGGCCTACCTAGCCCGCGTCTCCGGCGACCCCACCCTCGCCGACGACCTCATGCAGGAGAGCTTCGTCCGCTTCCTCTGCGCCTCCACTCCACTCGAGGGCGAACTCGACTGCCGCCGTTATCTCTTCCGCATCGCCAGCAACCTCCTCCGAGACCACTGGCGACGCCCCCGCATGACCGCCATCGAAGAAATCCCCGAGCAAACCTTCGCCTCCGCAAACACATCAGCGCAGATTGACTCATGGACCACCCTCGCCCCCGCCCTGGCCCGAATCCGCCCCCGCGACCGCCAACTCCTCTGGCTCGCCCACGCCGAAAACTACACCCACAAAGAGATCGCGCAAATCACAGGCCTCGGAGTCACCAGCATCCGTCTCCTTCTCTTTCGCGCCAGAAAAAAGATGGCCCGCATTCTCGAAGAACAGTCCTCCCCTAATCAATCAGCAGACCGAAGACTCGTATGATCTCTTGCCCCCGCCAACCCGAAGTCAACGCCATGCTCCTCCAGGGACACTGGCCCCACGCCTGCGAACCCGACCTCCGCAGCCACATCCACGCCTGCACCCATTGCCGCCAGCAGGTCCTCCTCGCGCAAACCTTTCAAAGCGCCCGCAATCAGGCCATCCAGACCGCCACCATCCCGCACCCAGGTCTCCTCTGGTGGCGCGCCCAAATCCTCCGCCGCAATCAGGCCCTCCGCCACGTCGCAAGACCCGTCACCACCGCCCAGGTCTTCGCCCTGATCATCAGCATGGCCGCAGCCGCAACCCTCCTCATCCGCCAATCGACCGACTCCGACTGGCTCACATGGCTCTCTGCACCCTTCAGCGCCCTGCACATCGATGCCGTCTCCCTCTTCACCTCAGCCAGAGCGAGCCTGACAGCCGACCTGAACACCGCTGTCCTCGCCGCCGCCGCAGGCACCCTCCTTCTCCTCGCCGCCGTCGTAGCCTACCTCGCCTCCGACCACCAATAGCCAGCCGCGATATTTAAGAGCGTCATCTCGACCGAAGCGATGGACAGTCTCATCGTCCATCGCGCAGTGGAGAAGCCCGCCCTGAGCGAAGTCGAATGGGACCCCCGCATTTCGCTTTTGCCGCTGCCCCACGATCCTCAGCCAGCTAAAATAAAAACATGAAGTATCTGATTGCCTTGCTTGCAGTTGCCGGAATCGTAGTCTCCACCATGGCCCTCCGCGTCCACTACATGGACCCCGCCCAGGCCCCACCCTGCGCCGTCACCGAAAAATTCGACTGCGGAGCCGTCAATCACAGTCGTTTCGCCGTCTTCCCGCCCCGCACATTCGACGAAGACCCGAAGGCGGGCTACCACATCCCCATCGCAATGTTCGGCATCGCAGGCTACGCAGCAATCGGCGTCCTCGCCCTGATGGGCCGCTGGTGGCTCCTCTTCGAAGTCACTCAGATAGCCTTCCTCTTCGCCGCCTTCCTCAGCTATATCGAAGCCTACGTCCTCCAGAAGTGGTGCATCTACTGCCTCTGGTCCCAGGGCATCATTACAACCATCCTCCTGCTCTCCATCACCACCCTGATCCTCCGCAGGCGCCAACAACACACCATCCAATAAACCCAAATAGCCCCACACCACCCACGTCGTCATCCTGAGCCCACACCCACCCACGCGTCATCCTGAGCGAAGCGAAGGATCCCCGCATTTCGCTTTTGCTTTTGCCGTTGCATTCGCATCCCACCATCCCACCTCTCAAGGCTCAACCCAAAAACCACCCATAGGCTAGGATGGTCAGATATGTGGCCCAAGCTCATCGCCCAACTCTTCGAACTACTCCCCCACATCACCCGCCTCGTCCCCATGGCCGACCGCTACTTCTCCACCCGCAGCGCCTCCGAAAAGGCCACCGAAGCCGCCATGGTCGCCATGGCTGAAGGCGTCCGCGGCGATCTCGGCCAGGTCACCAAAGCCCACGCAGGCCTCTACCGCCTGCTGCAAGAGCAGGGCGCCGAGATCGCCCAAATATCCGAAGAGGTCAAAAGAGCCCGCCTAGCCATCGAACAGCACGAGCACCGCCTCCAGACCATCGAATCCAACATCGCCTCCGTAGGCCTATGGGTCAAAGCAGGAATTACCCTCCTGACCGGCCTCGGAATCGCCCTCCTTGTGCTCCTCATCCAACTCACGCACGCCCACTAGCTGCAGTTGGAACATAGTTCAATTTGAGGAATGGAACTAAGGGGTCAGATTAAATGAGGGATTTAGATTAAATGAGGGGTTTAGATTAAAAAGGAAGTGTCATCCTGAGCGGAGCCTCTCGCAGTCTTATCGCGAGAGGCGTAGTCGAAGAGCCTGTCCTGAGCCTGCCGAAGGAACCTGCGGTTCGCTCGCAGCACCGATATTTTCTCCACCCTGTGCTCATCGCCCGAAACTCCCCACAACCCCGTAAAATCAAACCATGGGAATCACCCGAAAAGAAGCTCTGGACTGCTTTCACAGCAATGATTTAATCGGCCTCGGCATGGAGGCCGACGCCATCCGCCGCCACCTTCACCCCGAAGGCGTCGTCAGCTACTCCATCGACGGCCGAATCGACTACGCAAAAGCCGCCAACGGCTCCGGCCACGAACCCATCTTCGCAGAGATCGAAACCATCCTCGCCAAGGGCGGCACAACCGCCACCCTGCAGGGCAAAATCTCCCCCGCCCTGACTACCGACTGGTTCGCCGGCCTCTTCCGCGCCATCAAGCAGCGCTTCCCCGCTCTCTGGCTCCACTCCCTCTCCGCCGCCGAGATCCTCGCCCTCACCCGCCAATCCGGATCAACCATCCCCGAAACCCTCACTAGGCTCCGCGAAGCCGGACTAGACTCCATCCCCGGCAACGACGCAGGAATCCTCGACGACAGCGTCCAGCAAAACGACGAAACCCGCATCAGCGCGGCAGACTGGCTAGCCGTCCACCGCGCCGCCCACACCCTCGGAATCCAGACCACAGCCGCCATGGTCTTCGGCAGCGGCGAAACCATCGAGCATCGCCTCAATCACCTTGAAGCTCTCCGCGACCTTCAGGAAGAGACCGGAGGCTTCTGCTCCTTCGCCCCGTGGAGCTTTACCCCACACACTGCCTCCATGCCCGGCTTTGAAGAACCCACCGCAGTCGAGTACCTCAAGACCCTCGCCATCTCGCGGCTCTACCTCGACAACATCCAAAACGTCCAATCCAACCTGGAGACCCAGGGCCTGAAGGTCCTCCAGGTCGGCCTCCGCTTCGGCGGCAACGACGCCGGCAGCGTCCTCCAGGCCAACGGCCCAAACGCCGCCACCGAAGAACAGGTCCGCCAGGTCATCCGCGACGCAGGCTTCCGGCCAGTCCAGCGCGACGCCCTCTACCGCACCATGTTCCTCAACTAACCCTCTGATATTGGACCTGGGAGGGAGCCTCCTTTTATAAGTGTGCGAGTAGGCCGCCCTCCCTAGCTTCTACGAGAAAGACGAGACACAGAACCCGCTAAACAAATGAAGAACGAATTGGAAATGGCACTATCATCGCGGCGAATCCTGACAGAGTCGGTTGCCAAGGAACAGATCGCCGCTCTCAGCGATTTTGGTGGGGGCCTGATGCGCCCAGATAAATGCAGTAATTACGAACCTATCAGGATTCCGTTTGACTTTGCCGACATCAATGAACCAATCAGATGGCTAGCCAAACCACAGGGAACATTCTTTTACCGGAAGGGGAGCCCAATTCATCTGAGTGGTGAAATGTGGAATCGAACTCTCCCTCCAACTTCCGGCTTCGCATCCCCGCTGTTTAGCAACTATTGGACAGGGAGGTTTAATGGCAAGTGGGCGGTTAAAGTCGGGATCGAGAAGGTTGAAGATTTTGTGTCCGAAATGTTTCGAGCGACGGGCTCCGACTTTGCTCTGCTAACCACGGGGGATGATCGGAAGGCTAAGAACCAAGGTCCGATGAGCTACAGCTACCAAGGCTTTGATCTCGGGGCTTGCGTTCCAGGCCTCTATTGGATCAATTTCTTTAGTGACGAATTAGCTGGATGGCTTGGCTTACCTGAATTTCCTAGAGAACTTGCCGTATCGAAGCGTTTACACGGCGGCGGTGTGTCGCTCAAGTTCTGTGAGTCTCCGGACCACTGTCGGGATATTGATATCCTTCAGAAGCAGCGAGCTGCAATTGATTGGCTCGGACCCGAGAAGTTCTTCGATATCCGTTTTCCAGACCGCAGGCTAGTTACTCTCGACTGGTGACTTGGCGATCCGAGCTTGTTGGACGTTCTTGCTGGGAACTAGATCGGCCACCGGGCAACAGGCTTCGCGTAGAATCAACTGAATAACTAACCTTGCTGGAGCCCACCCACTGTCCCTCTTTACCCACACAACGATAGCCTTGCTCGGGTTCCTCCTGGCTCCCAAGGGCCTCCGTCACTACCTCCGCTCGCACTACCTCGACCAGACCTTCAAAGGCCTCTACCACTGGAACGCCTTCGACACGGCGATGCTGATTCCCTACTTCATCGTCATGATCATCCTCGCCTTCTACGGCATCCATCGCTACCAGCTCGTCTGGCTCTACATGAGGAACAAGAAGAAAGCAGCCAAGTGGAGCGAGCCGCCCGCGCGCTTCCCCGAAGGCCAGCTCCCCTTCGTCACCATCCAGCTCCCCATCTTCAACGAGCAGTTCGTCATCGAGCGCCTCATCGAAGCCGTCTGCCGCCTCGACTACCCGCGCGACCGTTTCGAAATCCAGGTCCTCGACGACTCCACCGACGAAACCCGCGAAGTCGCCCGCGAGATCGTCGAACGCTACGCCCGCGGCTTCGCCGGCATGGCCCCCCAGCCCATCGTCTACCTGCACCGCACCAACCGCCACGGCTACAAAGCCGGAGCCCTCGACGAAGGCCTCGAAGTCGCCAAAGGCGAGTTCGTCGCCATCTTCGACGCCGACTTCGTCCCCCCGCGCCAGTGGGTCATGCAGGTCATCCATCACTTCGCCGAGCCCGAAATCGGCATGGTTCAGACCCGCTGGACCCACCTCAACCGCAACTACAGCTTCCTCACCCAGGTCGAAGCCATCCTCCTCGACGGCCACTTCGTCCTCGAGCACGGTGGCCGCAGCCGCGCCGGCGTCTTCTTCAACTTCAACGGCACCGCCGGAATGTGGCGCCGCGAAACCATCTCGACCGCCGGCGGCTGGCAGCACGACACCCTCACCGAAGACACCGACCTCAGCTACCGCGCCCAACTCGTCGGCTGGCAGTTCAAATACCTCCAGGACGTCGAGTGCCCCGCCGAGCTCCCCATCGAGATGACCGCCTTCAAGACCCAGCAGGCCCGCTGGGCCAAGGGCCTCATCCAGACCGGCAAAAAAATCCTCCCCCGCGTCCTGAAAAGCGACGCCCCCTGGCACAACAAACTCGAAGCCTGGTACCACCTCACCGCCAACATCAGCTACCCCCTGATGATCATCCTCAGCGTCCTCCTCATGCCCGCCATGATCATCCGCAGCTGGCAGGGTCTCCTGCAGATGTTCCTCATCGACTTCCCTCTCTTCATCGCCAGCACCATGTCTGTCTCCACCTTCTACCTCGTCAGCCAGAAGGAGCTCTATCCCAAGAGCTGGTACATGTCCATCATCTACATTCCCTTCGTCATGGCCCTCGGCGGAGTAGGCCTCACCATCACCAACACCAAAGCCGTCCTCGAAGCCCTGTTCGGCGTCAAAAGCGCCTTCGCCCGAACCCCCAAGTACAGCGTGAAGAAAAAGGGCGAAAAGACCCAGGCCACCGTCTACCGCAAGCGCCTCGGCATCGTCCCCTGGATCGAGCTCGCCGTCGGCTGCTACTTTGCCTGGACCGTCTACTACGCCATCACCACCGAGAACTTCTTCACCGTCCCCTTCCTCGTTCTCTTTGTCTTCGGATACTGGTACACCGGCCTCCTGAGCCTCCTCCAAGGCCGATTCGAGCGCAAGGGCGACGCCGGCCAGCAGCTCCACGAGAAGCCCTACCCAGTAGGCATCTAGCAATTCGCTCGATCAACCCCACGCTGCCTTGCTAAACTTAGTCGCTTGAGAGAGCACACCACCGCTCGACCATCAAACTATGCTGATCATCCCTCTCAGTTACATCGGCCTGGCAGTTGCTCTCGGATACATCGTAACCGTTGGCCTCTCCATGGCCGCCACCTTCGGCATCACCGCAGCCTCGCCCAGCTTCGTCGCCCGCGATCACCGCATCCAGCCCAGTTACAAATACGCGCAGGACGCCATCTGGCTCCTCTGCGCCACTGCCGGCGGATACGTCGCCGCCCTCGTCAACGGACAAACCTATTCCTGGATCGTCGCTCCCGCGCTCGCCGCCGTCCTCATCGCCATCCTCTGGATTAACGCCTGGGAGATGCGCCAACGCGGCCTCGGCCATCAAATCGTCATGAGCCTCGCAGCCATCGCCGGCGTTACCGCAGGATTTCTCCTGCATCTTCGCTAGCCGCTGGCTCCAAGCCCCAAAGAAAAAGGAAGAGAGGCGAACCTCCCTTCCTTTCTCAAACCAGGCAGATTGGAACAACTCGTCTAAAAGCGCACACCGAACGTAACCGGAATGTACGTCGTCTTCGCGCTTGCCTGCGGAAACGCGTTGAAGTAGCTCGTCGTGCCGCTCACGTCAAACGGCCGCTGCGAATTAGCCGTATAAACATAACGGGCTTCGACATAAAATTTCTCCGGCGCAAACCGCGAAAACTTATACGTCAGTCCTAATCCGCCATTCACCCCAAACGCATTGCTCGTATACCAATCCACCGGCTGATCCGCCTGGTACTGATAGCACCCATAGAACGGATCGCAGTACAGACCGATCGCCGGCGTCGTGAACTGCGTGTACTTGTGATAAAACCCAGCCCCGACGACCGCATACGCGCCAAATGTATCCGTACTCCAAAAATTCATGATGGGGTTCACCGTAAACGACCAGTCATGGATGTTCCCACCGAGCTGCGACAGCGTGCAGTTGGAAACATTGGGCGGGCACAGGGCGTTATACAGGGCCAGCTGCTTATTCAAAGTGCTCGTCTGCATCCCAAACTTGTCATAGTCAAACTGCAGCATCACGCCAAAAGTCTTGTTGAAGTTGCGTCCGCCGCCCGCCTGAACCTTCCAGCTCGTCGTCGCATAGTTATGCGTGCCACCGACCGGCAACGTAAAACCTCCGCCAACAAAAAAAGACCATTTCGCAGAACCATCCGCGTTCGTGTGGCTATCGGAGTAATTCGGCTTGCTGTAACGCCGCCGCGGTGGCGGCTGGCCCGAATCGTTACTCAACGTGAACGACTCCGCATTCGCCATCTCCTCGCTGCCAACGCTGCTCGAGTAATTCAGATCGCTCGGCGCCGACAAATCAAGCGGCGCGGCCAGAACCGACTTCAGATCAACCGGAGGCAGAGACGCAGCCGCACCCGCCGATTGCTGCGCATACAAACCAAGCGTGCCTGCAGCGCTAAGAAAAGTGACTGCCGCAAAGCGGCCAATGATGGAATAGAGGCGATTCGTCCTGATCACTGTGTGCATCTCCATGTAACTCCCTTTAGAACGCGAAGAATCCTGCTACCGCGAAATCCTTTAGTGGCTTGAACCCAGCTTGGGTATTCTTGTTGTGTAAGACGCTCAAAATCAGTTTTTGGATGACAGCGTTACAGGAGTTTCTGTCACACCCGTGATGACAAATCTTTGACAAATGAAAAGTTACGGGCGCCCCTTCAAAAGGGCGCCCGCTGGTTTCACTGCGAACACGTCGCCGAATCCATTCTAGTGTATGTCGAACTGCTCCGGATGCAAACTCGGATCGGATTTGACAAGAATCGTCTTGCCCACCATCTCCTCCATCTCCTGAAGCCACTTCGTGCCCGGTGCCTTCAGTTGTTTCACCACCTCGGGATTCACGCGCAACATCACATCGCCGCGCTCCAGGTGCCGCTGCATCTTCCGCATCTCGATATAAATATCGTTGCACACCGTCACCGGCGACTTCACCATGCCCGTGCCCGTGCAGATGTTGCAGGTCGTCGACAACGTCCGCTCCAGCGACTGCTTCACGCGCTTGCGTGTAATCGCAACCAGGCCAAAATCGTTGAACTGAAGAACCTTCGAAGGAGCGCGATCGCTCTTCAACTCCTCCTCCAGCGCTGCCATCACGCGATTGCGATTCTTGCGCTCATCCATGTCGATGAAGTCGATGATGATGATCCCGCCAAGATCGCGCAGCCGAATCTGCCGCACAATCTCCGGAATCGCATCCAGGTTGGTCTTCACAATCGTATCTTCCAGCCGCGCCGTCTTGCCGACAAACTTGCCCGTATTGATATCGATCGCCACCAGAGCCTCCGTCTGATTGATCACAATCGATCCGCCCGACTTCAGCCACACCTTGCTGCGCAAAGCCTTGTTGATCTCTTCCGTAATCCCGAACTGCTCAAACAGAGGAGTCTCTTTCGTATAAAGCTTCACACGCCGGATCAACGAAGGCTGGAACCGCTGCAGGAACCGAAGAATCCGCTCGTAGTCAGTCTCCGTATCGACCCAGATCGCCGAAAAATTATCCGTCACCTGGTCTCGCAGAATACGCTCCACCAGATTCAGGTCGTGATAAATCAGTGCAGGCGACTTCGAAGATTCCGACCGCTGTTTAATATCTGCCCACAGGTTCAGCAGGAACCGCAGATCGCTGCGCAGCTCCTCTTCCGTCGCCCCGGCAGCAGCCGTACGAACAATAAACCCGCCCGCAGCCTCGCCCTTCTCGCTCAGCAGAATCTCCTTCAACCGGCGCCGCTCGCTGTCCGACTCAATCTTGCGAGAAACGCCCGTATGATTCACCGTCGGCATGAACACAAGGAACCGTCCCGGCAGCGCGATATGCGATGTGATGCGCGCACCCTTCTTCGCAATCGGCTCCTTCGCAATCTGAACCAGAATCTCCTGACCCGGTTTCAGCAGCTCACTGATCGCCGGCAGGTTCGTCGATTGCATCGAGCTGCGCCCGCCACGACGGTCGCGTCCTCCGCTGCGCTCGCGGTCGCCCGCGCCGCCTGTCTGCCGGGGACGATCGCCTCGATCACTTCGCTCGCTGCGGCCAAAGCGGTCCCTCCGGCCATCACGCCGTCCGTCCCGTCGTCCGCGCCCACGATCACCCTCGCGATAGCGGCTCGGAGCAGGAACCGTACCATCCGTCTGCGCGACATCGAGCCCGTCCGCTGGAGCCTCAACCTCATCACCCAGCTCTTCGTGAATGACGTCCTCTTCCGTATCAGCCTCGTCAAGCTCTTCTTCTTCTTCGTCGCCAATCTCTTCCACGTTGCCGTAGACGGGATCATGGAGTGCATCTTCTTCTTCGAAGTCGTCCTCTTCCTCCACACTCCCCGAGCGAGTGATCTCATCGATCGACATCTCACGCAGCATCGTGCCGAGATCGGCCGCGCCCTCGAGAGTCTCCTCTTCGTCGAAGTCTTCCATCTCTTCGATCGCACTCGCGTGCAGCGTGGCGTTGTAGTCCTCTTCGTCCAGCGTCTCCTCCACCAGCGCACCCGCGCTTGGAATGAAGCTGGCCGCAGGAGCCTCAGAGGTCAGGTCACCCGTCGCATGCAGCGTCGTAATGTCGTGTGCAGGCTCAGCAGCCTCGGTATGGGTCTGCGCCGAAGGCGTCTGCCAGTCAAACTTTTCGAACTCCGGAACAAGCGGCGCAACTTGCTGTTCCGGCGACGGAGCAACGTTGTGGGCCGAGTTGCTCTCCGACTCAGGCGTCTCGTCAATCTCCTGAGTCTCCGAAACCTCAGGAACGTCAAGAACCGGAGCGCTCTGACGGAACTCGATCGGAGCCACCGGATCAACCCGATAAGAAGCGGAAGCGTCCGTCGGTTCGTAGTCAACCGGCACAACAACCTCGTGATGAACCTCTTCAACAAACGCCTCAGAAGCTGCCGAAAAATTCGCGTTTTGAAGGGGCGGGGCTTCAGCCCCGCCGAACGTGTCTTGACTGAAATGGGGCTTTAGCCCCTGAGGGATTCCTTCAACCTTAACCTCCGCCTCACGCTGCGGAGAAGCACTGCGGTAGCTCGTCTCTCGCCGATCACGTTGCTCTGCGCGTGGCTGCCGCGGCTCTTCACTGCGCCGATGCCGCGAAAGCGACTCGCCCGGTAGCGTCGCGCCACCATCCCAGCCATCAGGAACGATGTATCCCGGCGCCGAAGGAACAATCACATTGCTCTCAACCGGCTTACCAGCTACTGGCGCAGACGATGCAGTCTCGGCATCCTTGCGGTACTTCGAAAGCGACTCGCCTGGAAGAATAATCGGCTCAACTGCACCGCCTTCCGGAGCATCATTGTTCCCCGGCGTATCGTCCACTCCATAAAACGCAACCCGCGGAGCAAACCCACGCGGCACGCGGGCCTCGCGGCCACCACGGTCACCCCGACCACCACGGTTGCGATCATTACGGTCACGGCCCCCGCGATTATTGCGGTCGCCACGGTCGTTGCGTCCGCCATCATTGCGGCCCCGCTCGCTCCGGCCGGCATTCTCCTGGCCGTACCCAATCACCTCAGCGGTCGAATCAACAGGTTCGGTCGACACAGGCGCGCTCGCCGCCGCACCGTCAATATCAAACGACTCCTCATACTCCCCTTCCAAGGGAGCATCGAAACCCGCAACTTCAGACGGCACCCCAGCCGTCGGTTCGCCGGCAACCTGCGACGACTCCTCACGCGGACCACGTCCACGGCGGCGGCCACGACGGCCACGCCAGCGGCGCCCACCGTCAGCGCCCGGAGCGCCTTCGCCCACAACCGCGTCCTCACCAAGAACCGGTGCGTTGTCAGCGGAAAATTCAACGGGCTGACTAAACTCGTCAGAGCCAAACTCCTGCCCCTCCTGCGTGTCTGCCGAACCCGGAGTCAGTTCCGGAGAAGCCTGACGGTCGCGATTGCCCCCGCGGTCACGATCGCGCCCGCGGCCACGTCCACGGCCACGGTCACCCCGTCCGCGATCATTGCGGATACCGCCCGCCTCGTCCGCTGGCGCAGCAAGCGAACCTTCAAGCGTCACGGCATTGCCGTTGCGCTCGCCGCGGCGTCCATCCGAACGCCGGGCCGAATCGCCATTGCCGTTGGTATCGAAGTCGGCGCTGTCGCCGGCCTCTTCCATAAAATCTGTGATGTAAAGGAAGGCATCGCGCTCAAGCCCGATGTCCACAAACGACGACTGCATCCCCGGAAGAACCCGGGTCACCTTGCCGTTATAAATCGAACCCGCAAGCGTGTACTCATTCTCGCGTTCGTAATAGATCTCTGTGAGAGCGTCGTTTTCGACGATGGCGAGACGGGTCTCGTGGGGGGTACTGCTGATGTAAATTTCTTTCGACATTCTGTGCTCTTTCTGCCCGCCCTCCTTGAAGGGTTCGAGCGGCAGACCGAGACAGAGGTCAATCGCGAGTTTTTGCCTGGCGTAGAAGCCAGGGTTGGCTCACCGTGGAGCGGACAGGTTGCGGGATGCAGAAGCGCGTGAACAAAACTCGATGACCGGTGCGAGCGGTTCGAACAGCTCAGCCGAATGAGCGCCCCAGGAGGACGCAGAGGTGGCAACACCGGGTAAATCGCGAACACGGGGGGATGCTTCAGGCAACTGCGGGCATGTCGGATTTGTGACCAGAGCAACCTCAGAATCCATAATCTGAGGCGGGGCCGTTTGCCATCCGGATGCAATCATTTCCCTCAAAACCTGTCCGGCCAACGGATTGATGTCTCTCGTCTGGGCCGGCCTTTTCTTATAAAAAATCTCTATCCCGCTCACCGGCGACCTTGCGCCTGAAATAGCGGAGCCTTACGCTGAACGGCATCTACAGCCGAACAGGTGTTAATACAGTATTGCACTAAAGCCGTTACAGATGCCAGTCGAGACCAACCCCGGCATCCCATCCGCCAACCCGCCGGAACCCACCCAGCCATCTTTCGAGGTGTCATCCTGGCGCGAGTCCTCTTTGGAGGTGCCATCCTGGCGAGCCCACTTTGGAGGTCGTCATCCTGAGCGCAGCACTTTGGAGGTCGTCATCCTGAGCGCAGCATCTTTGGAGGTCGTCATCCTGAACGCAGCATCTTTGGAGGTCGTCATCCTGGCCGAGCCCACTTTGGAGGTCGTCATCCTGAACGCAGCATCTTTAGAGGTCGTCATCCTGAGCGCAGCGAAGGATCCCCGCATTTCGCTTTTGCCTTTCCCAAAACGGAGCACCACAAAAATAAAGTTAGAAAAAGTGGCAGAAATTAGGCCGCAAAATCGAACCATCTTCCCACCACGTTTTCACCACAAATCACCACAACTTCACCACAAAAAACCACCCAAAAAACCCTGTGTAAATCTCAAAACCCCCTCTAAAAACGCACCCGCCACCAGCAGGGGAAAAATCCCGCTAATTCACAAACCGCCGCATCCGGATATTCATCACAATCCCCAGCGCCATGAACGTAAACAGAACCGAAGACCCCCCGTAACTCAGCAAAGGCAAAGGGATTCCAGTCACCGGCATCAACCCGACCACCATCCCCACATTCACCGCCACCTGAAACACAATCACCGCCACCACCCCCATGATGATGAAGGCTCCAGGCAGATCCGAAGCCGTCTGCGCATTCTGTATCAACCGCATAAGAATCAGAAAATAAAGCAGTAATACCCCAACCGCCCCCACAAACCCATGCTCCTCACAAAACGCCGCAAAGATAAAATCCGTATAAGGAATCGGTAAAAAATCTCCCTGCGTCTGCGTCCCCTTATTCGCCCCTTTTCCCCATATTCCTCCAGCACCAACAGCAATCAGCGACTGCCGAATCTGATAACCGGAGCCTCTAGGATCGGAATCCGGGTTGATAAAAGCATCGATTCGCGCCTGTTGATAAGGCTTTAAGTGCTTTCCGCTCTTCACGGCGATTCCGCCGATCAAAGCAATCCCAAGCAAAATGAGCGCGACCTGTTTGAATCGAATGCCCCCAAGAAACAGGCCACAAATGAGGATAGGCAAATAGGTGAGCGCAGTCCCGAGATCCGGCTGCTTCAACACCAGGGCCATGGGGATGCACACCATGGCAAAGGCCTTAGCGATGTCCGCCCAGCTAAGCTCTCTGCCGGCAAGACCCCAGAAGTAGCGAGCGATAGAGACGATGAGGATGAGTTTTACCCATTCGGACGGCTGAAAGTGGAAGCCGTGACCAAGATTGATCCAGCGTCTTCCACCGAGGACTTTAGTCCCGACCGCCAGGACCGCCACGAGCGAGAGGATGCTGATGCCGTAGGCCCAATGGGAAATGTCGATCAGGCGGTGGTAATCGATCAGCGAGATCAGGAACATCAAGACAAGCCCAACAGCAAGAAAACCGATCTGCTTATGGTCGAAGCCGTGAAACTTCGTATGGAGGGTGGCGGACTTGATCTCCAGAACGGAGATGAGCGAGAGCAGAAGAACAAAGCCCAGCAGGACCCAGTCGAAGTCGCGATAAGAGGAGAGGCGAACCATGAGTGCTGGATTTAGTGTATCCAGTCCAGCCGATGCGGTGGAGAGGATTTCAAATACAGGATTGAGAAGGGTACTTGAGCCGAAGGATACCGCCAAGCAATGAAGTGGGTAAGCCCTTCACCTATTCCGCAGTGGGGGTTGTCAATTTTGGGCTCGAAGGAGTGGCCGGGGCAGTCTCTGGTTTCGGCGTGTCGGCGATGTGAAGGTTGTTATCTCGCTTGCGTTGTTTGGTAACAAAGGCGTTGATAACTTGAGCTGCCAGTTTGGCGGAGTTATTCCCCCAGTACCCGTGCTCCCAGAGAACGGCTACGACGATGTCAGGATTGCGGCGGGGAGTCATTCCGACGAACCACGCGTTTGGGATTGTGCTTTTGTTTGTGCTGTTTTTTACCCGCCCGCCAACAACGTCGGCAGTGCCTGTCTTGCCTGCGAAATCGACGCCATCGAGGTGCGCGATATAAGCCGTGCCTATGGGGCTGCTCGTGACGTTGGCCATGGCGTCCGTGATGATCTGCCAGTTCTCGGGTGTCAGTGGAATAGTGGCCTCGCCAGAGCCGGGGTAGGACTCATGGACAGCCTCAAGCATTTGGGGCGGGACTTCGTCGGGGAAGACGACGTGCGGCCGACGAAGAACTCCGCCGGAGGCGATGCCACTCAGAGCGCGTGCAAGCTGGATGGGAGTCGCGGTAACAGCGCCTTGGCCGATGCCAACAGAGATAGTCTCCCCGGCATACCATTTCTCATGCTGGGTCTTGAGCTTCCATAGCGTTGACGGCATATTGCCCGAGACCTCATCGGGCAGATCGATACCCGTCTTTTGGCCGAGGCCGAGCGAGGTGGCATACTTCGCGATGGTGTCGATGCCGAGGCGATTGGCGAGCGTGTAATAGAAGGTGTCGCAGGAGAACGGGATGGCGTTATTGATGTCGACCATACCGTGGTGCCTGTCGCAACTGAAGAAGTGCCCGTAGAAAGTCGCTCCGCCGTTGCACGGGACGTGCATGGTCTGGGCAATATTCTCCTGAAGCCCCGCAACCGACATGACGATCTTGAACGTGCTCCCCGGAGCAAGTTGCGCCTGAATTGTCTTATTCAAAAGCGGATGGTCAGGATTATTAAGTATCTCGTTCCAATAGTTCTTGGTGAGGCGAACAGCAAACTGGTTAGGGTCGAAAGTCGGACGCGACGCCATCGCCAAAATTTCGCCGGTATGGGGATCCATCGCCACAATCGCGCCAATTTTGCCTTCGAGAACCTTCTCAGCAGCCATCTGGATATCGAGATCAATCGTCAGACGCAGGTCTTTTCCCGGAATAGCAAGCTCCTGCCGAAGCCTCCCGAGCTCCTTGCCATGGCTATTTACAATGACGTCGCGGCTGCCATCGGTGCCGCGAAGCAGAGCATCGTAGGTAGCCTCAACCCCCGAACGGCCGACCACGTCACCGGGAGAGTACAGAGAATACCGGTCATCATTGGCCAGCATCTGCTCAGATACCTCGCCGACGTAGCCGATCAAATGCGCAGCAAAACCATCAGGCGGATAAAGCCGCCGCTGTTCGTCCAGCGTTTCAAGTTCAGGAAGCTCGTCGCGGTGCGCAGCAATGAAGGCCTGCTCATCAGGAGTGATGTCCTGCTTGAGAGGAATCGGCTGATAGTTGGGAGCGATCTGGTAACGGCGCAACGTAGCCTGAATCTGATCCAGAGGAATGTGAAGCCCCTTCGAAATCAGCGGCAGATCCGCGTTCAGATCCTTGACCTGCTCGCGCAATAAGTAGCACGTAACCGAAGGATAGTTATCGACCAGCAGCCGGCCCTCCCGGTCGAAGATCTTGCCGCGAGGCGCAAGAATAGGAACCTTACGAATCCGGTTTGCCTCGGCAAGCGAACGAAAGTTCTCCGCATTCAGAACCTGAAGACGCCACAGGCCAGTGATAAGAACAGCAAGAATAAGTGCGACGAAATACTGCAGAGCATGGAGCTTGCTCGTGGGCAGCTTCTCGGCCTTGCCGGTGGGGCCAAGGTTCTGGGCTTCGGATTGGTGCGTTGGTTCCATCTTTGTTTCAGTCTATGACCGCTTATGCTGGTCTGTTTTGCAAAGGTTGTGTATCAAAGTTGTTCGTTAGACGATTGAGGGCGAAGTTCTACTCGGTCCGTTTCGTGTTATCGAGCAGGAAGAAGATAGGCAGCGCAACCGCTGTGTTGACCGCGGCGCGAAGGAGTTCATGAAACCACTGTAAGTGAAAGTCGGAGTGCCCTAGAAGTCGGCGATTGATAAGGAAAAGAAGGATGCTGTTAAGAAGAAAGAAGCCAAAGTTAATGATAACGCGGGTAGTTAGGTTCTCGACGTCAATCTGGATGCCGATGCTCGCCGCAATGTAGCCGATGACCGACTTAGCCATGCCATTGACCCCGATGGGTTGATTGGTCAGCGCGTCCTGGAGCAGTCCGATCGAGGCCCCCGTCAGTGTTCCCGCCACAGGGTTTCGGCGCGACACTGCGAAGAAAACAGTAACGATAAGCGGAAGATCCAGAATTGCGAGCCGGGGAAATGGCCTCGGGAGGAGCGCCTGGAGCAGGACCGCGACAAGCGGAACCAGCACCGTCACGGCTGGGTGGAAGCTGTGTTGCTCGAGTTCTCGGCGCGATGTATAGCTGCGGGTGGCCATGAAGGAGATTCTTATTTTTTCTGGTTCTTCGTTCTGTTGACGCGTGCTTCAGAGACTCAAGGTTGGGGGTTCGGAGTTTCGGTCGCCGATGGCTGCCGGGGATTAGTTGATTCCTGTTGCGGGGTAGTTTGAGGCTGCGTTGTTGAGGCCGGCGATGGAGCGACCGGTTTTACCGGATTGTTCCTCTCAGGTGCACCGGGCCTTAGGTCTGCTGCCGGAGGCGTTGCGCCCTGGGTGTAGCGGTCGGGATGAACTGTCGGCAGTGGCTTCGGGACGACCCCGCCGGGGTTGGCAGGGGCCGCGCCAGCTGTTGCGGCCGGCGTCGCGAGGTCGTCAGTGTCGTGAAGGCTGGGAAGACGGTCGGCAACGATCTGCGCGGCGGACTTGGCGGCTGCATCGGCGGCTTGCTGGTCAGCAAGTTGCTTGGCTTGGGTCTCCGCGGTGGCAACCCCAACTGCCAGATCGTGCCGGGCTTCGGGAGGCAGGGTGGCCTGAGTGCCCGTAATAACAAGCACCTCCTCAAGCTGATTCAGGTTCGCCGCAGGGTGAAGCTGAATCAACGTATAGGGCTGGTGGTCCGGGTCGGGTCTGATGGACTCGATCGTGCCGACAGGAAGCCCGCGCGGATAAACCTGATCGCCGCCGGAGGTCAGGACCTGCTCGCCCGGCTTAATCCGCGAGTCAGGGGTAAGGTTGTTGATCACAATCTGCCCCGAGGCGCTTCCGCGGAGAATTCCACGGATTCGAGTAGTAGCAAGCAGCACCCCAGCGCCGGAGGTCTGGTCATTGATCAGCAACACTTGCGAAGTATGCGGGAAGACATCGCGCAGCTTGCCGATAATGCCATCCGGTGTGATAACGGCCTGGTCGGACTTGAGGCCGTCCTTCGCGCCCTTGTCGATATAAAGCACGCGAGAGAGGTCATTGCCGCTGGTGCCGATCACCTGGGCGGCAACAGTAGCAGCCACGTAATGCTGCTGGAAGTCCAGCAGAGCTTGCAGCCTATGGCCTTGGATGGCATCTTCAGAGAGCGCCGCCTGCTCCAGGCGAAGACGGGCGATCTGATGCTGGAGATCACTGTTTTGCTGCCGGGTATTGCGGAGGTCGATGTAATTGAACCAGGCGTGGCGGACGTTATAGCCAAAGCCATGAAACAACCGTTCGAGCGGGGTTACAGTCGAGACCGCCCAGTAGCGTATGAGCGTGACACTTTCGCCATCGGGCGCAGCGGCTTCAACAGGGCGGCGCACCTGGACGGCAAGACCTATCGTCTGGGCAAGCAGGATCGCAACCAGGACCAGGACATTCTTGAATCGTGTGAAGAAGGATTCCATTCGCTAAACACAATTATCCGCGAATTGGCCCGTGGGCGCAGGTGGCGGTGTGGATGCGGATGCCAACTTTTTTCCCGGCACCGCAGGCATCCACTGGAACAAGTTTTGAACGGCAGGCGGACCTGTATGAGACCCTGAACCTGATTCCACCAGGTGACAATGCTACGGTCAGGCTTCCTGTTGATATTGCTGATGATTGCCGCTCAGCAGAGCGCGGTGCGGCCCTCCTGGGCTGGAAAAAACCCAGCCAGATGAGAACCTCCCGCGACAGCGCATAATAAAGGGAATGGCCTTTCGCTCCGGTTTCGTCTCCATCATCGGTCGCCCGAACGCGGGTAAGTCCACGTTGCTCAATGCCCTGCTCGGGCAGAAACTCGCCATCGTCACGCATAAGCCGCAGACGACCCGCACTCGCATCCATGGCGTGCTCGAAGTTCCCCTGAAAAAAAAGGCTGAGGGCGAGCCAGGACATCCTGCAGCACAGGTGGTGCTGGTCGACACGCCGGGAATCCACAAACCCGACACACAACTCGACCGGCGAATGATGCAGGAGGTGCATGACGCGTTGGAATCGCGCGACGCGGTGCTCTTTCTGGTAGATGCAACTCATCGTCTGCACCAGAGCGATGAAGGGAAGAAGTTCACGGCTTCGCGTCGAGCAATGTCGGTCGCGGAAGATGATTTCGCCTTGTCCCTCATCAAGAAACTGGGATGTCCGGTAATCCTCGTAATCAACAAGATGGATGCTATTCCAAAGAAAGATCTACTACCCCTGATCGCTCACTGGTCAAAGCTCTACCCTTTTGCAGATGTCATTCCGATCTCGGCCCGAAAGAAAGAGGGGCTCGTTCTCCTTCTCGATAAGGTCGTCGGCCAGTTGAAGGAAGGCCAGCGGTATTTTCCAAAGCACCAGCTCACAGATCAACCGGAACGGTTTCTTGTCGCCGAGCTGATTCGCGAGAAGATTCTACTGCTCACCGGCGAAGAGGTTCCTTATGCAACGGCCGTCATGATCGAGAGATACGAGGAACCGGCTTCCATGAAGAAATTAAGGGACGGCAAGCTGCCCGTAACGAAGATCTCCGCGGCCATCTACTGCGAGCGGACAGGACAGAAGGCAATCCTGATCGGCAAGCAGGGCGAGATGCTAAAACGGATTGGTACCGCAGCCCGCAAGGACATCGAATCGCTGCTGGGTACGCGCGTGTTTCTGGAGTTGTTTGTAAAGGTGCAGGAGGAATGGCGCTCAAGCCGTGGCTTTGTCGAAGAGTTGGACTGGCGCAGACAACTCGAACAGATCGCGGAGAAGCAAGCAGCGGAAGAATAGAGATTGGATGTCTATGCAACTCTCTCTTTGACGTAACCCACAACGCCGGAGACTAAATTTTGAGCGAGCAGACATCGATGGGGAACCATACTGAGCAGGATGGGGTTGTAGCGATAACAGTCGCGGATACGGGACAGTGGAACAAGTGGAAGATGCGTTTGATCGCGGCTGTGCTAGCCGCCCTCACGATGCTCGTCGTGTTGAAGATGGCCGATGCCCACCCGTACATTGATCCCGATTCGCCGAAATATCAGGCCATGGCGGATGGAAAGCTGACGATGAAGCCCTTCGCCTTCAGGGTTCTGGATCCTGCCGCCGCGCGACTGTTTGCCGACCTCACAGGCAAACCCACCGCCGAAGGATTTCGGGTAGTAGCTCTTTTGAGTGGCTGGGCACTCCTGTACGGTGTGCTCTCCTCGGCATTGGAACAAGGCCAGGACAAATGGTTCGTCCCCATGCTGATCCTGCTTCCCTTCTGGGTGAGGAATTTTACAAACTACTTTTTGCCCGATCTTCTCCACGCTGCTCTATGCATGGGATATCTCGCGCTTCTTCAAAGACGCCGCTGGGGTTGGGCCTCTGCGATGCTGGTCCTCATGTTCCTGGCGCGGGAATCGACTCTTCTGCTAGCTGGGATCGCAGTGCTAACCCTATGGTGGCTTGCAGCGAGAAGAGCCGCGCTAATGCAGCTGGCAGGAACAGCCGTAGGCATCGTGGCATCGAAGTTCGTCGCACGGCATGCCTACGCCAACCAGCACAACATCAACGACACGCTTTATCTGATCGGAAAAATTCCCTGGAACCTCTCAAGAAACGTATTCGGCCTGACGCTGTGGACCAACACCTTGCAGCCTGTGACTCCGATCCGCGTTTGGAATCTTCCGCACTGGCTTCCGATGGGAGGCATTCATCAGATAGGTTACGGCGCTTATGACTCGTATTATCAGATTTCCACGGCCGCCCAGTTCCTGACGGCGTTTGGCCTCGGAGCCTGCATCGCCGTCTTTCTGGTCTGGCGCACTCCCCTCCACAAATTGCTTCCGGCAGAAGAACCATGGCTCTGCATCGCTGCGATCTACGGCGCAGTCATGTTCTTAATCGCGCCAGTGCTCGGAGCGGCAATGACGAGACTATTCGATTACGGTTGGCCGTTGTTTCTTCTCTACTTGCCGGCAATCATTCCGCGCATCTGGCGCAATTGGCCGATTTGGGCTGTCTCCTCGCTGATCGTGCTTCATCTGGTCGCCGCGTGGACAGCGACAGTCCAGGCAACACTCTTTCGCGTCGATATCACCCGCACCTTCGCCATCTTGATCGGATGTAATCTTGTAGCCGCCTTGCTCTTGGCACGGATGACCTCCCGCCAAAACAAGCAACCAGCCTCAGCTGAAATCATTCTTTGATACTGACGCCCAGAGCCTTCATCTTGCGGTAGAGATGACTGCGCTCAAGACCAAGACCTTCAGCCGCGCGGCTGACATTCCCATGAAACTCGTCAAGCTTCTTGAGGATATAGTCGCGCTCATACGCCTCACGCGCCTCTAGCAAAGAGGTAAACTCCTCTCCTCGTGCATTGCCTTTGGCAGCATCGCGCCCGGAGTCGCGATAAACCAGCATAGGCAGGTGCCTGCGCTCAATTCGTTGCGTCTTCGGATTGAGAATCAGAACCCGCTCAATCAGATTCCGCAGTTCCCGGACGTTCCCCGGCCAGTGGTACTGCTTGAGCGCAGCCAGAGCATCATCGGTCAGCTCAACATGCGGCCGCCCGTATTCGGCACCAAACTGCTGCAGAAACTCCTTAACTAGCAGAGGAATATCTTCCTTCCGGTCGCGAAGCGGCGGCACAAAAAACGGTATGACATTCAGGCGATAAAAAAGATCCTCGCGAAAATTGCCGCGCGCAATCTCCTCTTCCAGATCTTTGTTCGTAGCTGCAATCACCCGCACATCAACATGCACCGGATGCGATGCCCCCACCGGCAAAAAGCGTTGTTCGTCCAGCGCGCGCAACACCTTAGCCTGCGTCTTCAGGCTCATATCCCCCACTTCATCGAGAAACAGAGTCCCCCCATCTGCGCGTTCGAAGGTTCCCCTCTTCTCCGTCGGTCCGCCCGGAATAGCCCCATGGCGATAGCCGAAGAGTTCACTCTCGATATAGTCCTCGGGAATCGCAGCGCAGTTCAATTCGACAAACGGCCGGTCTTTACGAAGGCTCTCTGCATGCATCGTTCGGCCGATAAGCTCCTTACCGGTCCCCGACTCCCCAAAGATCAAAACCCGACCATTCGTCGGAGCCATCAGTCGAATCTGCTGCCGCAGCGCCTTCATCGGAACCGAGTTCCCCGTCACAGTCCCGCGCGTCAGTTGCCGAGCGAACTCCTGGTTGTCCTCCCGCATCTGCCGCGCCTTCATCGCGTTCTTCAGGACAATCAAGGTCCTATCGAGTGAAAGCGGTTTTTCCAGAAAGTCATACGCTCCAAGCTTCGTCGCGCGTACCGCAGCTTCAATCGTCCCGTGGCCGCTGATAATAATCACCTCAGGAACATTCGAAGACTCCATCTGCCGAATTTCATTCAGCGTGTCGAGCCCATCGCGGTCGGGCAGCCAGATATCAAGCAGCACGACATCGTAAGGCGCGTCACGAAGCAATTCCAGCGCCTCCGCCGCTGTAGCCGCCGTCGTGACAATGTAGTCCTCCTCGTGAAGAATGCTCTCCAGCGAGTCGCGGATCTCGGCTTCGTCATCGACGATAAGCACGTGATTCATTTAGATCCTCGCGCGATAGGCGATGCCAGGTTATCTTCAGGCTCCGAAACATCAGCAACCGTAGAAGCGGCCTCGACGACAGTCTGTGCCTCCGGGTCGCTGTCCAGCAAAGACGCAGGGCGCAGCTCAACAATAAATCTCGCGCCTGCAGGCTCGTTCTTCTCCGCGCGGATCGTTCCTTGATGCTCCTGAATGATCTTCGCCGCAATCGCCAACCCGAGACCGGTCCCTCGTTGCTTCGTCGAGAAATACGGCAGGAAAAGACGTTCGCGCATCTCGTCGGTAAGACCCGAGCCCGTATCCGCAATCACCAGTTCCACCAAGCCGCTCTCCAGAAGGCTTGTCGAGATCAGCAGCTCACGAAAAAGGCTCTGCTGCATCGCCTCAGCTGCGTTATCGATGAGATTGCCGAGCGCCCGCTTAAGAGCCTCGGGATCAGCCATCACCAGGGGAAGGTCGGCACCAAGCTTGCGCACGACGCGAATCGATTGCATACGGCCCGCAAATAGCGCGAGCGAATTTTCAACGATCGTATTCAGGTCCGCCGGCTTTGGCCGGGCCGTTGGAAACTCTGCCAGGGCAGCAAACTGGTCGACAAGCGATCGCATACTCTCAACCGAAGAAGTAATCACCTCGCTGCAACGGCGAATCACCGCCACAGACGGCGTTTCGGGCAACGGCTGCGCCAGAGACGCAATCGTATGAGCAAGCCGGTCGATGTGGCGGCGAATCTGTTCCGCGCTAAGACTGATCGGCGTCAGCGGATTCTTGATCTCGTGGGCCACCCGGCGCGCAACTTCCTTCCACGCAGATTGCTTCTGCGCGCGCAACAGTTCAGTCGCATTCTCGAGCACCAGCACATAACCCTGATGGTCGCGCCGCAGGCGCTCGGTAGCGTTCGGTATTTCCAGCAGAGCCACCGTCGCCAGCAGGTTCATCGTTCCGCCGTTCGATGCGCGAAGCGGCGCCGCCATCTCGATCTCTCCCGACGCAGAGCCCATGCGGTGGCTGCGTTTGATCAGCCGGTCGAGTACCTCGGACACCTCCGCCGGAAAGACATCTTCCATGACGAGGCCCAAAAACGGCTGCTGCCCCCCGGGGTCCATCATCTCGCTAAGAGCGCGATTAGCGAGGACAATGCGGCGCTCCGCGTCAAGCGTAGCCACTCCGTTGGGGATCGTCTCCAGCATCGTCTCAAGCTCGCCGCGCCGAGCTTCAAGCGCAGTGTTCGCAGCGCTCAATTGCACAGTAGAGTGCTCCACCGCGCGTCGGCTGCCCTCAAGATCGGCGGCCATGTGGTTGAAACTCCGAACCAACTCGCCAAGCTCCTCCGTTGCGCTCCCCTGGACGCGATGCGCGTAGTCCCCGGATGCGATCGCCTCCATGGCGTCGGCAAGGGCCTCCACTGGTTTTGTCACCTGCTTCGAAAGATGCAGCGCGAGCCAGCACGAGGCAAACAATGCCAGGCTCGTCATCATCAACAACAGAAGCATATAGAGGTCTCGAATCTGACGGCGTTCGCTGTAGAGGACCCAATACGCTTCGGCATTCTTACGCAGATTCGCCATCGTCGCGGCCATCCCAAAAGGCATCGGCAGGCCCACAACAACGGTATTCCCTCCCTTTAGCGTAGTTGCTCCTAGCGCGTAGTCTGTCGTGCCAAGAGAAAAGACCGGCTGGTCGCTGCGCTGAGCAGCGGAGAGTATGGCCGCGTCCGTTGGATCAGTCGCAGCGCGAACGACGGCGTCGTCAGTATCATCCGCATTCTGCGCAGGCAACCAGGACTTCACCTCGGCAGTAGCGCCTGCCCGTCTAGGCATCTGGAATGACGCAACCACTCGCCCTTCGTGATAGACAACAGCGAAGCCATTCTGCAGGGTGATCTGGTGTTGCTTCAAAACCTGATAGATCGCTTCGCGATACTGGCGTGAGATGGAAGGCGCGGTCACATGACCGGAGCGTGGCGAAGCATGGATCGATCGATGAGGTTGATGAGTTGCAACCTCAGGAGCAACTGCCTTCGTCTGATCCGGAACAGCTACCGCCGAAACTTCGGGCAGGCTGGATGCGATCGAGTCTGATTCGGCCCGCGCGTTGGCGCCGGTATAGCGGGCCAGTTCAAGCGCCATCGTGGTGCTGTCGTCGCGCATCTCTGTAACCGGCTGCGAAAACCAGCGGTCGACGGCTCGATTGAGCAATAGGTAGCTGAAAGCAAACATCGAGGCAATGGGAACCAGGCTGACCAGGACTGCGCCCCAGAGCATCCGGGTTCGCAGACGGGTTCCCATCACACTGCTTCGCTGGTCCGCATAGAGTTTCAGAACATTGCGAACCAGCAGAATCATCACCGCAACGAAGAGCAGGAAGGCCACAATCGACAGACCCGTAAAAATAACGATCTGCTGAGTAGTAGCAGGCGCCGGCAGCTGGGTGTTGAACGCATTGAGGGTGGCAAGCGCCGCCAGCAGCAGAACGGCACCCAGAGCGGCAAGCCAGATCTTTCGCCGATTCCCCTCTGCTGCCATAGGTCCGCACCTCCCCAATCACCTGATTATAGGCGTCAAAGCCACCCTTCCTGACGCAACCTGAGATATCAACCGGGCCTAGACGAGCTTTGCCACTGGCTGCCACTCGCGTTTCTGCGCCGCCGCGACAGCGCCGTAAGTCAGCACACCGTTGAAGGTGTTTACCCCTTCAGCAATACCCTTGTCCTCCTGAATCGCTGCCTTCGCTCCCAGACGAGCAATCTTCAGAACGTAGGGGAAGGTTGCATTGGTCAGTGCAAGCGTCGAGGTGTTAGGCACAGCCGCGGGCATGTTCGTCACACAATAGTGAACCACCCCGTCGACCTCGTACGAAGGATTGGAATGAGTGGTCGGATGAGCCGTTTCGATGCACCCGCCCTGGTCAATCGCAACGTCCACGATCACCGCACCTTTCTTCATCTTGCTCACCATCGCCTTAGTGACGATCTTGGGGGCTGCAGCGCCCGGAATCAGCACTCCGCCGATAACCAGATCGGCCTCGCGCGCAGCGCGCTCAATGTTGTAACTGTTGGAGGCAACCGTGTGAATCCGCCCGCCAAAAATGTCGTCCAACTCGCGAAGTCGATTAAGGTTCAGGTCGATCAGCGTCACATTCGCGCCCATCCCAAGCGCAATCTTTGCAGCGTTCGTGCCCACAACGCCCCCGCCGATGATACAAACATTCCCGGGAGGGACTCCCGGAACGCCACCGAGCAGAACTCCACGACCTCCGTGCTCCTTCTCCAGGTACGCTGCGCCAACTTGCACGCTCATGCGGCCTGCAACCTCACTCATAGGAGTGAGCAGCGGCAGGGCTCCCGCCCGATCGCGAACCGTCTCGTAGGCGATACCCGTGACCTTTGCGGCAAGCAGCGCATCCGTTAGCGCAGTCAGGGGCGCAAGGTGCAGATAGGTAAACAGAACGAGGTCTTCGCGGAAATGCTTGTACTCCTTCTCGACAGGCTCTTTCACCTTGACGACCATCTCAGCTAGCCGCCACACGTCATGAGCCGAAGCGACAATCTCGGCGCCAGCATTTTGATACTCGTCGTCGGGCATCGCGGAAAGTAACCCTGCATTGCGCTCGACGAGCACCTTATGTCCAGCTTCAACCAGGGCTTTGACGCCTGCCGGGGTTACACCTACGCGGGTCTCGTGGTCCTTCACTTCCTTTGGCACGCCAATAATCATTCTTTATCTCCGTAGAACAGGTGCAGCTTTCGATTGTATCCATTTGTGGCTGCAGGGAACCGTGCCTGCGACATGCCAGATCAGGCCAGATGCCACAAAGGAGTGACTTACTGATTCGATAAGAGCCTGAATGATCACTTGCGAAAGAGATACACTAATGGGAGTCTCTTTTCAGGAAATACAGTAAATACCTATGTCTTCGAACAGTTTTCAGCTGCGTTACTCCCGCATTCACAATATGCGGTCACTCTTCAGTCTATTTTCAAGCGACCTTGCCATCGACCTGGGCACGGCCAATACGCTTGTGTTCGCGCATGGCAAAGGCATCATTGTCAATGAGCCCTCGATCATCGCGGTCAACAAGATCACCAACGAGGTCGAGGCCGTAGGCAAAGAGGCCAAGGACATGCTTGGCCGCACGCCGGGCAACATTGTGGCCATCAAGCCGATGAAGGACGGTGTGATCGCCGACTTCCGCCACACCGAGAAGATGCTCAACTACTTCATCCAGAAGGCCCACAACCGGAAGATGATGGTGCATCCGCGGATTGTGATCGGCGTTCCGTCTGAGATTACTCAGGTTGAAAAACGCGCGGTTATGGACTCGGCTTACCGGGCCAAGGCGTCTGAAGTGCACCTGGTGGAGCAGGCGATGGTGGCCGCCATTGGCGCTGGACTTCCCATTACGGAACCGGGCGGCAACATGGTGGTGGATATCGGCGGTGGAACAACCGACATTGCCGTCATCTCGCTTGCAGGCATCGTCTACTCTCGCTCGGTCCGCATGGCCGGCAACCAGATGGACGAGGCTGTGATGACCTACCTGAAGCGCAAGTACAACCTTCTGGTTGGCGAGCGCACCGCAGAGCAGATCAAGATCTCGCTTGGCTCGGCTTACCCGCTCGACAAGCCGATCACGATGGAGGTCAAAGGCCGCAACCTCATCGAGGGCGTGCCGAAGACGATCACGATTGAAGACTCCGAGATCCGCGAAGCACTCTCCGAGTGCATTGCGACGATCATCAACGCCATCCGCGTGGCTCTCGAGCGCACTCCGCCAGAGCTATCAGCCGATATCTCCGACCGAGGCATTGTCCTGACCGGCGGCGGAGCACTCATCAAGAACCTCGATAAGCGGATCCGCGAAGAAACCGGTCTGCCCGTCTCGATCGCCGACGACCCGTTGGCTTCGGTGGTGCTCGGAACAGGCAAGATGCTGTCGGACTTCAAGCTGCTTCGGAAGATCTCGATCGATTGAGGGGTACCCCCCTGGGGGGTGGTACCTGCTAAGTGGCTTCGAATCATTTTGATACGTTTTCCACAGGCTGTAAAATCGTCCAAACAAAGGGTTTAGAGGCAAAATCGTCTTTCTAAACGAGTTAGCCCCGGCGGGTGGCCGGGGCTTTCCTTTTCTCTGATCTATAAGTTAATTATATCGGGTTGAGTAGAACTAAATTTCATTTTTATTTGCTTTGTTTTGTTGGGGTTGTGGGATTTTGGACTTGACAAGCGATTTTTGGGCAGAAAACGGCAAAAGAAAAATGATGGCATAGGCAAACCCATTGGAATGAGTTACTTCGACCCATGGTTTCGTTCCAGCCTTCGGTAGATTGGCAAACCTGCCGTCAGGCTTTTTGCGTCACCGATTTCGGTCAGGTATCGGTCAGCGTCGCCGGCTAGCTCCCTATCGACTGCTCGCGGCAGTCTGGCGCGACAGGTTGCGTCAAGCGACGCTAATCACCTGGCCGCCGCCTGCGGCGAGGAACGCAGCATGGGTTTCAATGCCGCGCCGTTCGGCTTCCTGCATGAGCGCCTCGTAACGCGGACCGGATCGGATAGAGGCAAACCATGGATCACTCGTAATCGCGGATGCGCAGAGAAACCCGCGGTCCATTGCGGCAGAGAGAGCGTCGATCGCGCGGTCGGTCTGGTTGATCCGAGCAAGGTGACGCGCAGAGTAGAACAATACTTCGGGATCAGCCAACAGAGCAGTCTCGGCGGTCGCTATCGCATCCAGACATTCTTCCGTATTGCCTTGAAGGTAGGCGCGCAGCGAGCGCATCACACCCTGGACCGCGCCGGTGGCGCCTCCGGATTCCTCGCGCTCCCTCAACATCGAGAGCGCGGTCTCGTTTTCTCCCATGGCGGCGAGTGCGGCACAATCGAGGTAATAGCCGCCCTTCTTGCCATAGAGTTCAAGCGTGCTGGTGTAGTTGCCCATCAGGAAGTAGGTGTGGGCGGCGCTCGTGATCAGATGAGGATCGAGATGGCGTCCACGGAAGTGAGCAGCGATGGAGGCATCCAGTTCATCGCAATAGCGGCACGCCTGCACCAGGCCGGCAAAGAGTTCGGCGTCGTTTCGGCGGAATTGCGCTCGCTCCAGCAACCGGACCATAGCTTTTCTGGTGTGACCCCGGTCGCATTCCATAGATGTGTAGAAATTGTGGGCAATGGCCAGATCGGGATTCAGGGCGAATGCACGGTGGAAGGCCTGTTCCGACAACACTTCATTGTTGTGAGCATTGTCACTGAATTTTCTGAGGAGATGGTAGGCACGACCGAGGCGGACCCATGCCGGCGCATAATCCGGACTCTCTTCGAGACACTGGAGATAGAGATCCCTTGCGACGCCAATATTATCCAGCGTGCGAACAGCGATGATCTGGTTGGCTCGAAGGTAGCACTCATATGCGCGCACTGTCGCTGGGACGTCGCGATGAGAGATGCGCTGTTCGCGCTCATCGAGCGGCACCTGAAGCGACCGGAGAATGCGTTCGCACAATTCATCCTGCACGGTAAAGAGTTCCTGCATCGAGGAATTGGCCGTCTCCGACCAAAGCACCGTTCCGCCGGGCGCTTCAATCAGCTGACAGATAAGTCGAAAGCGTTCACCGGCGCGCAGCAGTGAACCTGTGAGGAATGCGTCAACGTCAGCCTCGACTGCGACACGCCTGGGATCCGGCTGACCCTCGAAACGTGCCGCGAGTAAACTCGAGCGAACGATAAGGTTGTTCATCGCCGATAACGAATTGCCAATGGCCTCCGGCAAAGCGAAGGTAAGGAAATCGGTTTGTTCATCGCTCTTTGGCGCGCGAAAGGGCAGTACGATAATGCGGAAGACGGTGCGCGTTCGCGGCGCGACGGAAGTGCTTTCGGAAAGAGTGATGAGATTCAATGCTTCGAGCATTTCACGTGCCGAGGCATAACGGTCCTCGACGCGTTTGGCCATAGCCCGGCGGAGTATCCGGTCAAGGGCCTCAACTTGGCGCGACCCGCTGAGAGGCGGCGGATTCTGATGGAGGACGGCGTAGAGGATATCGACCAGCGAATTGCCGTCAAACGGCCGCCTGCCAGTGAGCAATTCGTAGAAGATCGAGCCGACCGAGAAGATGTCCGAGGCTGGTCCCACGGGCAGACCGCTTGCCTGTTCAGGCGACATGTATGACGGCGTGCCAACGATGCAACCAGCGACGGATACGCCGGTCGCGGCCTGACTCGGGTCCGCCCCAAAGGCGCCATCCGTAGTGCGGGCCAGGCCGAAATCCAGCAACTTGACGCCATGGCGCGTCAGAAACACATTGGAGGGCTTCAGATCGCGGTGAATAATGCCGAGATCATGCAGGGCCTGGAGTGCCTGCAAAATTTGCTGCGTAATTTTCAATGCCTCGGAAGCATCCAACATCCCGGCCAGCAGACGGCCGGCGAGCGAAACGCCATCAAGCAGCTCCATCACCAGAACGAGAACTTCGCGCTCTTCGAGGACGTCGTAGACCTGGCAGACGTTGGGATGATTTACGCGAGCCAGCGACCGCGCTTCGCGCCAAAACCGACTGCGGGCTGCGCTGCCTTCATTGGTCTCGTCGATGGTCTTGACGGCGACAGGCCGCTGGAGCCGGTCATCCCACCCCTCGTACACTACGCCCATCGCACCTTGGCCGATCTTCTGCCTGATCCGGTAGTGGCCAATGGCTTCCAGCATGGAGAGATGATAGCCCCGGGCCAGGTGCTCTCATGCGCCGGAGAGACCGTAAATCGGCACATCAGGAGGGCGACTGGAGGCGATCGTCGATACAGAGCTCGGGTTTTGATCCGTTTCGCGACGGATGATAACAAAAACGAGGGCAACCGCAGGTCCTTCGACTTCGGCTGCGCCTTCGCTCAGGATGACAAAGTTTCTTATCGGTGCATGTTGTGATCAGGTGGCGGAGGGGATGGGGACTTCCTGTTTCTTGAGGCGCGCCTGGTTGGATTGGACGACGGCGAGCGCCGAGCCGAAGCCTACGTGCTCGTCGGCGATGGGTCTTGTGCCGGTTCGGACACAGTAGACGAAGGCTCGGGTGGAGGCGGTGGTGGGGTCTTCGGCGGTGGTGACCTGGACTGGCTTGCCGGGGCCTCGGTAGGGCATTTCGCCGGATGGGGAATAAGAGGCGCTGGTGACGACGGCCTTGGCATCTTTAGCTGGAGTTTTGACGATGCGGTGGGGCTCGTAGAAGAAGGTTGCGTCTTCGAGGGTGAGATTCAGGGAGCCTTTGGAGCCGTAGAGCCAGAGCTGGTCTCCCATCTTGGCGTTGTTGGTCATCGACGTGAAGATGAAGCGGCGACCGCCGGAGTAGGAGAGGATGGCCTGGACGTTGTCGTCGGTCTCGCGGCCGTCGTGGTAGGTGCAGATGGATCCGGAGGCGAGGGCTGAGGTGGGCGTGGAGCCGAAGACCCAGTTGGCGATGTCCATGTGGTGGGAGCCGAGTTCGGCGAGGAGGCCGAGGGACCACTGATTGTAGAGACGCCAGTTGATGAGGCGCTCGAGGGAGGGATCGGGGACCGGGCGACGCCAGTTGTTGTTGCGGTTCCAGTAGGCCATGATGTGGGTGACGTCGCCGATCTCGCCTTGCTGGACGCGGGCGACGGCGGCGCGGATCCAGGGTGAGTAGCGGTATTGGTGGCCGACCTGGAAGATACGTTTGTGTGCGCTGGTGGCGTGGACGATCTTTGCGGCGTCCTCAACGGTGTAGGCCATGGTTTTTTCGCCGTAGACGTGGTGGCCGGATTCGAGCGCGGGCAGGACGTGCTGGGCGTGAAGACCGAGCGGGGTGGCGACGACGACGGCGTCGAGGTCCTTGCGGTCGAGCAGGGCGCGGTAGTCGGCGTGGGAGGCGACCTGATAGCCGCAGGTCTGGTTGAGCTCGGCGAAACGCTGTGGGTAGACGTCTGCGGCAGCGACGATTTTTACTCCGGGGACGCGAAGGAAGCTGCGAACGAGTTCCTGTCCGCGGCTGCCGGGGCCGATGATCCCGAGCCGGACAGGAGAGGTGTCGGTGGTGCGGGCGATCTGGCGGTTGGCTTCGGTGTCGGCGGCGGAGGATTGGCCGGACGCGGGGTCAGTGTCGGCAGCGAAGGATTGGCCGAGTGCGGATTCGGTGGAGAGAGTGGATGCTGCAGCGACGGCTGCACCGAGCCCACGGACGAAGAGACGACGATCAATCATGTTGACTGGTTCCTTTTGTGGCGGGAGTTTCTCCGCAGGGATTGCCTTTCCAGTTTATTGCGATACAGGATGGGCGGGAGGATGAATTGCCTGATTGGCTCGATTGAGTTGGTTCGCTGAAGATAAGGGCTTGCGTCTCGGGCCTGGAAGCGAGGAGGCGGCGGGATGCGGAGGGGTCGAGCACGAAGACGACGGTGGAGAGGGCGTCGCTGTCGGTTGCGCTGGGATCGATGACGGTGGTTTGCAGCATGCCTTCGACTGGGCGCATGGAGCGGGGATCGAAGATGTGGCAGTAGCGGTGGCCATTTTTGATGAAGAATTTTTCGGTGCAGGCGCCGGTGGAGAGGGAGGTGTCTTTGAGTAGAAGCGAAGTTGCGGTTTTGCCGGGGACTCTGGGGTCGGGGATGTCGACGGGCCAACCTGCGGCGCCGGGAGGGGTTCCGATGGCGTAGAGTGTGCTTCCGCCTGCCGATATGAAGGCGGAGGTGACGCCGTGTGCGCGGAGAAGTTTGACGACAGAGTCGACGGCGAAACCTTTGCCGATGCTGCCGGGGTCGAGTTCCATGGGTTGATGATTGGTGAAGGAGACGGTGCGGGTTTCGGGGTCGAGGGCGACGTGGCGCCAGCCGATTTTGTCGCGGAGTGCGTTGAGTTCGGCCTGCGAGGGGATGCGGCCTTGATGGAAGAAGAATCCCCAGGCGCGAAGGAGAGGGCCGACGGTGATGTCGAATGCGCCGTCGGAGACGCGGCTCCAATAGAAGGAGCGGGCGAGGAAGCGGAAGGTTTCGGGATCGGTGACGATGGGCGCGGAACCGGCTTCGCGGCTGATGCGCGAGAGCTCGCTGGAGGGGCGGTAGTTGCTGAGAAGAGCTTCGAGGCGATCGATCTCATCGAAGGCTAGATCCATGTCCTGTTCGGCGGTGGCCTGGTCGGGGACGTTGAGATCGATGGTGAAGATTGTGCCCATCGCCGGGTGGGTCTGATGAAAGTGTTGAAGCGGAGGCTGCGCGGTCAACAATACAGTGCACGCTGCGGTGAGCCGAGAGAACTTTGACGGCACGAAATACGATTTTTTTTGAGTGCTGTATCACTTCTCCGCATGTTCGCTTTAATATCCCCCTGGATGCATGAATGCTGTGGGAGTTGCGAGCCGTGACCATGATACGGATTGACCTGGAGCGCGCCAAGTTATGGAGCAGTAGATGAAAGCAGGCTGACGCGGATTCGATCGATCCGTCGATCCGTACTGGCCAGAACCTCCAGCCGAAGCCCATCCTGTTCCACCACTTCCCCAGGCAGCGGAATATGCCCGGCAATCTCCGAAACAAGTCCTCCAAGGGTAGTGGACTCATACTCGCTGGACAACCGAAGGATGCTGGCTTCCTCACGAAGAGCCGCGTCTTCCCTGCTCTCTCGCAGGTCATAGGCCTCAGGTGAATCAGCCGGATTGGGCTGTATCGCTTCACCATCTTCAAGTTCAGAGTCATCAACACGGCGGGTGGACGGTTCGAGTTGATCCGCAAAGAGGTCGCGAAGTCGGGAGAGTTCGAAGGAGCCTGAGACAACGTAAGCCCCATTCGGCTCGCGAATCGGCGCATCGTCGGCCTCAGGCTCGTCGTGCTCGTCGGAGATGTTTCCTACGATGGCCTCGAGCAGGTCTTCGATGGTGACCAGACCGGCTACGGAGCCATATTCATCAATAACGATGCGCATGTGCTGCTTCTCGCGCTGCATCTCGCGAAGAAGCTCGGCTACTTTTTTGGTCTCGGGAACGAAGGCTGCGGGGCGCTGGATCAAGGCTACCGTGCGGGTCGTGGCGTCGGTGTCGAGCACTTTCAGGAGGTCGTGGGCGAAGGCGATGCCGGTGACGTTGTCGAGCGAGCCTGAGTAGACAGGGACACGGGAGAAGGCGTGTTCGTTGATCTCGGCGGTGAACTCGCGGAGCGTGAGATTACCCGGAACGGCGAATATCTCGGGGCGCGGAGTCATGACTTCGAGAACGATCTTGTCACCAAACTCAACAGCGGAGCGGACTAGTTCGCGGTCAGACTCTTCTAGAATGCCTTCTTCTTCGCCGGCTTCGAGGAGAGCGTCCATGGCTTCGGAAGGGTGGTCTTCGGAGCTTTTGTCTTCGGGTTCGGCGAGGGCGGCGATGGAGAGGAGGAGCTGCAGGAGCATGGTTACGGGGAGGATGAGGTAGAGCAAAGCCTGCAGAATCGGGAGGATACGGCCGATCCAGAGGCCTCGGGTGCGGGAGAAGAGGAGCTGGGGGACCAGGCGGTCGAAGATGAGTATGAGGAGGATGAGTTCGAAGGCCGCTCGGGCGACTTCGCCTGTCGTGGGAGTTCTTGATAAGGAAGGGATTAGGGTGGTGCGGGTATAGAGGCGGAGGCCGGCCAGGAGCGCCAGAGTGGCCAGGGCCAGCTGGCGGAGGACGGAAGCGGATAGGGCAATGGATTCGCGGCCGAGGCGGAGGCGGGGTTCGATGACTTCTTCCCAGGCGTCGATGTTGTCCTGGTACTCACGGGCGAGGAACTTGCCCATTTCGAAGTAGATACGGTCGACGTAGGCGGAGAGTGCGAGGATTCCTAACAGGAGGAATAGTGAGATGGCGTAGATGTAGGTGGCGGTCATTTGGTTCTCCGCCGGGTTTGTTTTGGTGGATTTTTTTTCTGAGTGGCTTTTGAAGCTGAAGAGGCCGATTTACGTGTGTTTTGTGATGGTTTTTTGTGGTCAAGTTGTGGTTTTTTGCTGGTAAGTTGTGGTGTTTTGGATGGTGATTTTGTGGTGCGTTCGATGAGGGTGTTGGGGAGACGAAGTTCGGTGCGAAGGAGGGCTTCGCGGGTGGCCATTTCGCCCTGGTCGGTCTCGTGGTCGAAGCCGGCGAGGTGGAGGAGACCGTGGAGGAGGAGGATTTTGACCTCGGCGGCTAGAGGGTGGCTGTAGGTGGCGGCCTGGCGGGCAGCGGTGTCGAGGGAGATGGCGAGGTCGCCGGCGTGTTGGTCGGCGAAGGCCGGGGGTGCGGGGAAGCTGAGAACGTCGGTGGGTTTGTTCTTGCCGCGGAAGTCTCGGTTGAGGCGGCGGACGGTGGCGTCGGTGGTGAGGAGGACGTCGACCTGGCCTCGGAGGCCTGTAGCCAAGCGCGCGCGGTGGAGAAAGGCGGCGAGGGCTCGGGCGGAGAGGGGGGAGTCGGGCGTCTCTATTGTGATCATGGTTGGGCCTGCCCGGTTGTTGCGTGAGAGCTTGGGCTTGGTGAGGAAAGCGGTCGTCCTTCGGACGATGCCCACATCTCAGAATCGAGATATGGGGCACCCGGTTCTGAGGTGGACTTTACATTCGTGTCGGAATCGAGATTTGAGGTGATCGGTTTTGTGGTTGCTTCGGAAGGCTCGGGTTTCCTTGTGTAGACGCGGACGTAGTCTACGAGCATTTGTTGAGGGAAGACTGTGGTGGCGTCGGGGTTGCCGGGCCAGTAGCCTCCTACGGCGAGGTTGAGGAGGAGGTAGAAGGGGTGGTCGAATGCCCATTTCGTGTCGGGCGGGAGGCTGGCGGGGGTGCGCTCGACGATGAGGTGGTCGTCGAAGAAGAACTTGATGTCGGTGGGAGACCACTCGACGGAGTAGAGATGGAAGTCGGTGTCGACCTGCTGGCCTGCGGGGAGGGTAAATTTGGTGGAGATGCTTTTAGAACCGCTGTAGCCTTTGCCGTGAATGGTGCTGTGGACTGCGTTTGTTTCGCCGATGGTTTCGAGGATGTCAATCTCGCCGCATTTGGGCCAGTGGGCGGTGTCGTGGTCATCGCCTAGCATCCAGAAGGCGGGCCAGATGCCTTGTCCGCTGGGGAGCTTGATGCGGGCTTCGAAGCGACCGTATTTCTGAGTGAAGTGATGTTGTGTGTTGATGCGGGCGGAGGTGTAGTTGCGGGCTACTCCGTCAGGGCCGATGAGGTCTTCTTTGCGGGCGGTGATGACGAGGTTGCCGTCTTGTTGCTGGATGTTGGCTGGGCGGGCGGTGTAGGTTTCGAGTTCGCCGTTGCCGAAGCCTTCGCCTCCGGTGACGATGTTCCAGTTAGCAGGATTGGGTGGGGAGTTGTTGGGGGCGTTGAACTCGTCGGCCCAGGTGAGGCGCCATTGTGGGTTTTGCGAGCGGAGCGTCGTGGTGAGGAGAAGAAGGAGGCAGGCGACTAGCGTGCTGTTGCGAAGGGCGAAAAGCGGTCGTCCTTTGGGCGAGGTCCACCTTAGCGCGATAAGACCGCGCGAAGATGGGGCACCCGGTTTTGTGGCAGGTACGGAGGACGACGGTCGTCCTTTGGGCGAGGTCCATGTCCCGGAATCGGGACGTGGGGTACCCGGCGCGGAGGTGATACTTGGGGGCTCGATGGTCATCGTTAGGTGATGCGGAATCCGTTTTAGGATACCTTGGCTTTATTTTCAGCCGATAAGAAAGCTTACCCCAGGGGCTGAAGCCCCTTTCTTGCCGGGGTTGAGAGGCCCAAGGAGACCCGAAGCTAAAGCATCGGGCTACCAGCCTTGGGGTACCTGGAAGCAAAGACAAGCAACTGCAACTGCAGCGACAACAGCAGATCCCCTTCGGGGATGACAACAAGAGATGCAACAGCAAGAGCAACTGCAAGAGCAACTGCAAAAGCAGATCCCTTTCGGGGATGACAACTAGAAAGACAAAGGCAAAAGCAAAGGCAAAATGCGGGGGTCTCTCCACTACGCAACAGACGATGGGACTGTCTGTTGCTTCGGTCGAGATGACGTCCTGTTTTGGTTGGCGGAGAAAGAAAGATTCGCCAGTTGGCCGTTATGGCTAGTTGTTGTCGCGGTAGCCGATGAGGGGTTTTTGAGTTAGGGGGATGGCGGACTCGTAGGTTTTGCCCTGGAGTTGTTTTTGGAAGTCTGCGTGGGCGGCGGTTACGAGGCTGGGAGTCATGAAGAGATCGACGGCGGTTAGGGCCAGGGCTTTGGAGGCGATGACCATGCCGTCCTGGCCGATGCTGGTGCCGGCGGAGGCTGCGGCCTGCCACGTGTGCGCGGCTACTCCGGGGACGAAGGTGGCGGCACCGAAGCCGATGGTGGGGACGTTCCAGCTTACGTCGCCTACGTCGGTGGAGGCGGAGGGAGCGTTGGGATCGAACGGGCGCAGGGGCAGGATGACGTCGGTCTGGTCGAGGCTGAGTGCGCCGCCGGGAGGTAGGGTCTTCTGGAGGTTGGTGGCGAATTCGATTTGGGAGGCGTCCATTTTGTAGCCGCCGACTAGTTCGAGATTTTTTTGCGCGACGGGGGCAAGGGCGTCGTTGGGGATGATGTTGGCGTCGCTGCCGATGTTGCGGATCTCGACCGTTGTCTCGGTCATCATGGCTGCGCCGTTGGCGATCTTGACGATGCGTGCCCAGATGTTGTCGAGGGTTTCGTTGTAGGGATTGCGGGCCATGATTTCAAGCTCGGCGAGGTCGGGGACTACGTTGGGGGCTACGCCGCCTTTGGTGATGACGTAGTGGATGCGGGTTGCGGCGGGGACGTGCTCGCGGAGGAACTCGATGCCGTTGCCCATGAGCATGACGCCGTCGAGTGCGGAGCGGCCGCGGTCGGGGGCCATGGCGGCGTGGGCGGCTACGCCGTGGAAGGTGAAGCGGGCGGAGGTGACGGCGAGTGCGCCGCCGTTGTTGACGGCGTTGCGGTCGGCGGGGTGCCAGTGGAGGACGACGTCTACGTCTTTGAAGAGGCCGGCGCGGACCATGTAGATTTTGCCGGAGCCGCCTTCTTCGGCGGGCGTGCCGTAGTAGCGGAGGGTGCCGGTGATGTGGTGCTCGGCCATGAAGTCTTTAACGGCGACTGCGGCGAGGGCGGCTCCTGAGCCGAGAAGATTGTGGCCGCAGCCGTGGCCGGGGGCTCCGTTGACGACCGGTTCGCGGGTGGCGACGGCTTGCTGGGAGAGGCCGGGGAGTGCGTCGAACTCGCCGAGGATGGCGATGACGGGTTTGCCGGAGCCGTAGGAGGCTACGAAGGCGGTGGGTTCATCGGCTACTCCGGCCTGGATGGTGAAGCCGGCTTTTTTGAGCTGGTCCTGGAGGAGGGTGGAGCTTTTGTTTTCGTGGTAGCCGAGTTCGGCGTAGCCCCAGATTTCTTTGGAGACTTGTTTGTATTCGGGGGCGTTGGCGTCTACTAGTTTGATGATCTGGGTGCGGTCGGCGGGGGTGGGCTGGGCTATTGCGGGGATGGCGAGGAGGAAGACGAGGGCGGTGCGGAGGGACATGAGGGCTCCGTGGGGCGGTGGGGATTTGGGTTTTCTCTACTGTACCTTGGGTGGGCTGGGTTATGAATGGAGAAGAGTATTGTGCCGGATGTGGAAAATCAATCAAGCCAATCCTTAGCGGAGATTTTGGCGAGATGCAGCCTGTTCATTTGTCATCGGAAGTGGGTCAAGGCTGAAGCACTTGGCGTATATTTCCCATGAAGTTGAAGGATGTGTAACGCGGTCCTCATTGGGGCATAGCACCCCAATCGGTGCGATACCTCCGACTCCCCCAGCCGGTTTCGAACGGTTCTTTTGCATTCTGGATCAGTGATCTTCTCTCCGATGTGACCTGGATAATGATCCGTCTACCCAATCCAGTCTATGTACCCTACGAGTCCCACCCAGGACACGGAACTCGCCGCTTTCCACGCAAGGCATCCGCAGTGCAGTTGGCGAGCACATGTACAACGGTCTGTCGAAGCGCTGGTACGGGTCCGGCTGCAAGGATATAGCCCCGTCGCCAAACGGCGATCCGAAGGTGCGAATAACCAAGACAGGTTTCGAGATTCTGTTGAGATCTTGTGCGCACAATGATGGACGCCAGTGCATCGCACAGCGGAACTAAGCAAAACCAGTAGGAGACCTTCAGTGGCGATTCCACTGTTGCAAGCAAGCGCGAGCCAGATCTTTGGAGTATCCATGGGTCATGTCCTCGTTCAGGAGCTCCCACATTTCTATGGACGGAGAACCGTAGTGCGAAAAGCGAAATACAGGGGTCCTTCCCTTCGCTCACGGATGACGACGAAAAACAATAGCAACGACAACAGCAGATCCCCTTCGGGGATGACAAGCAAGAAAAGCAATTGCAACAGCAACAGCAAAGGCAAAGGCAAAATGCGGGGGTCTCTCCGCTGCGCAACAGACGATGAGACTGTCTGTTGCTTCGGTCGAGATGACGCTGATTTTTCGTCAGGCGGAAGGAAGAACGGCAAAGGCAACTGCAACGACAACACCAACTGCAACCGCAGGTCCTTCGACTGCGCAGTTCGCAAGTGCGTGAACTCCGTTCTACTACGCTCAGGGTCAGGATGACACTTTTGGGTGGGTATGCGGTCAAGAACAAGCAACGGCAAAAGCGAAATGCGGGGGTCTCTCCACTCCGCAACAGACGATGAGACTGTCTGTTGCTTCGGTCGAGATGACACAGTTGTGTATGGTCTATGGATGACAACAGCGGATTCCTCCGCTGCTCTGCGGAATGACAAGCAAAAAGTGCGCTGCTGAGTGACAAGTAGAAGAAGACGACTTCCTATTGCGTCTTTGGAATTGGTTGCAGTGGCGCTGGCAGCGCTGGGTCGGTGACGGTCTCGTTCAGGGCGAGGGGGAGTTGCTGCTGGGCTTTGCCGTAGCTGTCGTAGGCGCGGACGATGCGCTGGACAAGGTGGTGGCGGACGACGTCTACGTCTTCGAAGTGGCAGAAGCGGATGCCTTCGACGCCGTCGAGGACGTGGAGGGCTTCGAAGAGGCCGGACTTTTTCGGGTTGGGCAGGTCGATCTGGGTGAGGTCGCCGGTGATGACGGCCTTGGCGTTGTTGCCGAGGCGGGTGACGAACATCTTCATCTGCTCGTTGGTGGTGTTCTGGGCTTCGTCCATGATGATGAAGGCGTCGTTGAGGGTGCGGCCGCGCATGAAGGCTAGCGGGGCGACTTCGATGACGTTGGACTCGAGCATCTTGTCGACCTTGACGGGGTCGAGGAGGTCGTAGAGGGCGTCGTAGAGCGGGCGGAGGTAGGGGTCGACTTTTTCCTGGAGCGAGCCGGGGAGGAAGCCGAGGCGTTCGCCGGCTTCGACGGCGGGGCGGACGAGGACGATGCGGGAGACTTTTTTGGCCATGAGGGCGGAGACGGCCATGGCTACGGCGAGGTAGGTTTTGCCGGTGCCGGCGGGGCCGAGGCCGAAGGTCATGTCGGACTGCTCGATGGCTTCGACGTACTTGCGCTGGTTGGGGGAGCGGGGCTGGACCATGCGCTTGACTCCGGCGGAGCGCTGCTTGCCGGCGTCGATTAGGGATTTGAGGGTGACGGCGGGATCGGCGACGACGAGTTTGAGCATGCCGTGGAGTTCGCCGTTGTGGAGATTGACGCCGGATTTGCGGAGGATGTCGAAGTCCAGGAAGACCTGCTCGACGCGGGCTACATCGGGGTGGTCGCCGGTGACGTGGATGGCGTCGGAGCGGAGATCGATGGTGACGCGGAGCTTGTCTTCGAGGAGTCGCAGGTTTTCGTCGTGGGTGCCGTAGAGGGGTTCGATGCCAGGGGTGATTTCGAGGGATTTTTTGATCAAGTAGTGTGCTGACCTCCGTCAGGGGAAACAGGGTTGCTTGCTAAGGCAGACGACATGTATTGGATGATTTGGGACGGGGTATAAGTTGCAGCGCAGGAGGTGCGCCTAGGTATTGCTGCCGGGATGGTGGTGGCGAATATGGGCACAGAGTAGACCGTGGTGGGTGTGGCGTCAAGTGCGAAGTGACGGATGGCGGAAGCTTAGTAGGGACAGGGGTTTGGAGGGGAGTTGGGAAAGACAACCGCAGGTCCTTCGACTGCGCAGTCCGCAAAGTGCGCGAACTGCTCCGCTCAGGATGACACTTTTTGGGGCGGCGAGATCAACGAGAGAGGGCTGATTTTCAGTTGGAAGAGGGGCGGTTTCGGGTTGACCTTGGGGCTGGAAGTCCGTAGACTTAGATATTGCAGGGATTGCGGCGGGCTGTTGCTTATTGCTCGAGGCTGTCGCCGGCTGGCCTTGGCCTGCATCCCATTTCCCCCTACAACAGGGTTGAGAGAAGAGAGTTTATGGCAAATCATGTTTCGTCGTTGAAGCGCGCGCGTCAGACGGTTGGTAAGACTACGGTGAACCGCTCGAACAAGAGCAAGCTGCGTGGAACACTGCGGCAGTTGCGGGAGGCGATCGCGCAGGGCGATCATGCCGCTGCGACGACTCAGTACCGCGAGACCGCTTCGATTCTGGATAAGAGCGTGCAGAAGGGTGTTCTGCATAAGAACACCGCGAACCGGTACAAGAGCCGGTTGAATGCTCGTGTGAAGGCGGTTGCGCCTAAGCCTAAGAAGGCTGCGTAAAGTTTTTTTGGCTGCTGCCCCTTTGGGGTTTGTGGCTCTTCGGTAAATGCGGGGATTCGCTCCGCTCAGAATGACGACCCTGACGGGTAAGAGTTTTGGATTTGAAAAGACAGTTTGTCGAGGGCTGGCTGCGGGTGACCGCTGGCTGGCCCTTTTTCTATTGGGGCGTGGTTTTCTGGGTGGTGGCGGGGGGTTTGTCTTTGTCGGCAGGGAGGGTGTAGAGGGTGGGTGGGGCTCGGTGTTGGCCGGGCGCAGGGTCGGCGGTGGGTTCCGACGGGTTGGCGGGTTCGGCGGCGGGGGTGGTTGAATTGTGCGATTTGACGGTGGGCTGCTCGGCTTCCAGGGTGGTGGCTGGAGCTTCGGCGTGGGTTGTGGGGGTGGGTTGAGTATCGGGCTGGGCTGGGGCGTTGGTCGCGTTTACGGTGGGCTGGGTTGCGGGTGTGGGCTCGGGTTGAATGTCGGGTTCGATGTCGGAATCTGCAGTGGTGGCGGCGACCTGATTGCCGAAGTGGATGGGGAGGTTGTTTTCGGGTGGGGCGGAGGATTGGGCCAGTTTTAGGGCGGCCTGGTCTTTGCTGGAGAGCGGGGGGAGGGGGTAGATTTCGATGGCGTCGGCGTGGATGACGGCGAGGTAGAGGCCGTCGGGGGAGAAGGCGAAGTTCTGGCCGGCTCGTTCGACGGGGGAGCAGTCGGCGCGGAGGAGCTGTTTGCCGGTGTTGGTCTGGTAGACGATGACTGTCTGGGAGGTGATCTCGTCGAGGCTGATGGGCTGGTCGGGAATGGCGGAGCCTCGCAGCATGATGCGGCTTAGGGCGAAGCGTCCTGCGGCTGGGGCGAAGCCGAGGTGCGGGGCGACGTAGTCGCCGTAGAGGCCCTGCTCCCACATCTCTTCGCCGCGGATGTTGAAGCCTCCGACCTGCTGCATGGATTGGCTGTTGCGACAGCCGAAGGCGATGAATTCGCTGTGGCTGACGAAGATGGGAGCGGGCGGGCAGGAGGAGTCGAAGGGCGAGAGCTCGTCCTTTTTGCCGGCGTAGGAGTGGAAGTCGAAGGCCCACTGGCGGCGGCCCTGATCGACGATGGCAAGGTAACCGGCGGTGGAGGCTGGGATGTCGCCTACACGGCGTGACTGGACGACTCCGGCGAAGTTTGGCTTGACGGGGCCGCCGTCGTCGGTGGGATGGAGGCGGAAGAAGTGGATGAGGACGGCGTCGCGCTCGGACAGGCGAGGCTCTGGCGCCGGAGTGGGGCCGAAGAGCGGGGTTTTGGGTTTGTCTTCGGGGTCTTTGCGCTTGATGGATTCGACGGTGAGGAAGTCGCCGTCGGGGGAGACGATGATGGCAGCGATGCGGCGTTCCTGAGCGGAGAGGAAGGGGTGCTGGAGGAAGGGCTGAGGGGTGGCGAGGTTGGCGAGCGGAGCGAAGGTGGTGAGGTTGTCGCGGATGCGGAGGAGGAAGTGGCCATGGCCCAGGCTCCAGAGGTATTGGGCGTGGTCGTGGAGGTGCCATGTAGTGCGAGCGAGAATCTTAGCGCTGGGAAGCTCGAGGAGAAGGGCTTCCACAGTGCGGTCCATATCGTCGGGTGGTTCGTCGGGGAGGCGCGGGATGAGTTTTTTGACGACGAAGGTGAGGAGGAGGTGCTTGTCGTCGACGTAGTGGAGGGTGAACATGGAGCTGCCGTTGAGGAGGAACTCCTTGGAGAGGGGCATGAAGCCAAGGTCTTCGAGGGGGAGGCGCAGGGGCTGGTCGGAGCTTTTCGCGGGGTGTTCGGGGCCGCTCGCGCGCGCGCCGGGGGCGATGGCGAGGAGGAGAAGGCAAGCGAACGCCCAGCGAAGGAGATGATGCGATGTCGGATTGGTGAAGTTGGGAACCGGCATGGCCTTCGGCGCGTATCCCACGAGGCGGATAATCCACGTACCGCGCGTAGATGTACTGTTTCACAGACGCGGGAGTGTGGGCAACGTATGCGGATGTGACCAATGAGCCGCAGGCAGTGACCAAGGGCATAGCCGATAGTGAGATGTAGTGATACAAAGCTGGATATCATGTTTGCGGTAGATACTTTATGCGGAAGTTCGAGGTAAGGGAGAGTTCATGTTGAAGATGCGAGTGTTAGGTGTATTGGGTGGATTTCTGGCGGCCGTGGTTGTGGCTGGAGATTGTAAAGCGGGAATCGCACAGACAGCGAAGGCGGCGCCCGACACGAAGAAGCAGGTTTACCTGCCGATTCCGGGGTTTGATACGACCTCTATCGATACGGGCGTCGATCCTTGCAACGACTTTTATAAGTTTGCCTGCGGGAAGTTTGCGGCGAACCACCCGATTCCGGCGGACCAGCCTGAGGCGGACGAGTTTTATGCGCTCTACAACGTGAATACGCAGTCTCTGAATGGGATTCTGGACAAATCCGCGGCAGGTGGGGCGGGGCGGTCGCCGGATGAGCAGAAGATCGGCGACTACTACAAGGCCTGCATGGATACGGACGCGATCAATGCGAAGGGGCTGACGCCGATTGAGCCGCTGTTGAAGGAGATTGATGCGGTCCAGACGAGGGATCAGTTGCTTCCGCTGGCGGGCAAGCTGCAGCGGATTGGCGTGAATGCGTTCTTCGGGTATGGGGAGCAGCAGGACTTCAAAGACGCGAGCAAGCAGATTGCGGTTGTGCAGCAGGGCGGGCTTGGAATGCCGGAGAAGGACTACTACCTGCGCACGGGAGAGAAAGATGTGACGCTGCGCGAGCAGTATGTGGCGCACGTGGCGAAGATGCTGGAACTGGCGGGAAGCACTCCGGAGAAGGCGAAGGCGGATGCAGCGGGGATCATGGCATTCGAGACGGCGCTGGCTAAGGCATCGCTGGGCGTTGAGGATATGCGGATTCCGGAGAAGACCTATCACCTGCAGTCGATCACGACGTTCGAGGAGACGGTTCCGGGGATGGACTTCGGCGTGTTCATGGAGAAGATCGGTTCGCCGAAGGTGACGGAGATCAATAATGCAACGCCGGATTTTCTGCCCGCGCTGATGAAGGTTTCGCATGATACGAGCCTGGAGACGCTGAAGGCTTATCTGCGGTATCAGTTGCTGACGTCGGCGGCAGGACGGCTGCCGAAGGCATTCGATGCGGAGAACTTCGACTTCTACGGGCGCAAGCTGTATGGGCAGCCGGAGCAGGCGGCGCGTTGGAAGCGGTGCTCGAACTCGGTGAAGAACGCGCTGGGCGAGGCTGTGGGCAAGGTTTATGTAGAGCAGTATTTTGCCGGAGACAGCAAGACAAAGATGCTGCAGATGGTTGGCGATATCGAGGCCGCAATGGACCGGGATATCGACCAGCTGGAGTGGATGTCGCCTGCGACGAAGGTTCGGGCGAAGGAAAAGCTGAAGGCGGTTGCGAACAAGATCGGATATCCGGACAAGTGGCGGGACTACACGAAGCTTGAGGTGAAACCGGATGATGCGCTGGGGAATTTGTTCCGCGCGAGTGCTTTTGAGAATGATCGCCAGCTAAACAAGATCGGCAAGCCGGTGGACCACGGGGAGTGGCAGATGACTCCGCCGGAGGTGAACGCTTACTACGATCCGAGCATGAACGATATCAACTTCCCTGCCGGGATTCTGCAGCCTTCGTTCTACGACCAGAAGCAGGATGATGCGGTGAACTATGGACACATCGGCTCGGTGATTGGACATGAGCTGACGCACGGGTTCGATGATCAGGGCAAGAAGTTCGACGCGAAAGGCAATTTGGCTGACTGGTGGACTGCTGAGGACACGAAGAAGTTTGTCGAGCGGACAGATTGTGTTGTGAATGAGTATGGCAACTTCGTCGCAGTCGATGATGTAAAGGTGAACGGCAAGCTGACGCTGGGTGAGAATACAGCCGATAACGGCGGTCTGGTGTTGGCTTACATGGCGTATCTCGATCGCGCGAAGAAGAACGGTGTTGATCTTGCGGCGAAGAAGGATGGATACACGCCGGTGCAGCGGTTTTACATCGGGTTTGCGCAGAACTACTGCGAGAACACGAGACCAGAGCTGATCAGGAATGAAGTGTTGACCGATCCGCACTCGCCGGACCAGTTGCGCGTGAGTGGAGCGATTGTTAACCAGCCCGGATTTGCGGCGGCGTTTGGCTGCAAGAAGGGATCGCCGATGGTGCCGGTGAATAGCTGCAGGGTCTGGTAGTACAGAGAAACAGAGCGACCGCGGATTGCGCGGAGAAAAACGGATTGAGAACAGAAACGCGCGTGTTCGCCAGGCCTTGTTCTTGATCCGTGTACTCCGTGGAATCCGCGGTCGTGTTTTTGAGTGCGGTTGCGGCTGTGCGAGAGTGGAGTATGGCGGTTTTGGAGAAGAACAGAGCGCTGGGGTTTGCGGCTTGTGCGGTGGCCAGCTGTTTCTGGGGATGTGGGTTTTTCTTTGGGAAGATTGCGCTGGCTGAGATGAGCTTTGCGCATATGGTGCTGTACCGGTTTTTGTTTGCTATGCCGGCGTTGTTGCCGCTGCTGGTGATGCATCGGCCTGGGTTGAGTGGACGGGAGTGGGGATTGCTGACGCTGGCTTCGTTTCTGGGGGTGCCGGTGCAGTTTCTGATTCAGTTTTATGCGCTGTCGATTACGACGGTGAGCCATGCGGCCCTAATGGTGGGGACGATGCCGGTGATTCTGGCGGTGGGCGCGGCGCTGTTTGCGCATGAGCGGCTGGACGGTGTGGGTTGGGTGGCGCTGGTGGGTTCGACTTGTGGAGCGGCGTTGATTGCACTGAGTGGGGGGACGCATGCGAGCGACGGGGCTACACTCGCGGGGGATCTGCTGGTGGTGGTGTCGCTTCTGATTGCGCTGTTCTGGATTTTGATCAACAAGCAGTTGATGGGACGGCACTCGCATCTGGTGGTGACGGCGTATGGGTTGGGGATTGGGACGCTGATGCTGATGGTGTGGGTTCCGGTGCGGTATGGGATGCCTCCGGTGAGCGGCGTGTCGTGGAAGGCCTGGCTGGCGCTTGCGGGAAGTGGGGTGTTGTGTACGGCGACGACGACGTTGCTTTGGAATTGGGGGATGACTCAGGTTCCGGCTTCGCAGGCAGGGGTGTTGCTGAATATGGAGCCGCTGATTGGAAGTCTGCTCGGCGTGCTGGTGCTTGGAGAGCGGCTGGGGCCGACTGCGTGGGTAGGTGGTGGATTGATTGTGGCTTCGGCGGTGACGCTGACGACAAAGTCGAAGACTCGGGAGCGGGAGACGATGCCGGTTACTTAGTTGTCAGTTCTCAGTTGTCAGTTGTCAGTTGGGTAGCGAGGGTGAGGGCGTGATATTCTCCGCGAATATGACGAAGATTGGGTTGGGCGTGGTGGTTGTTCTGGCGGTCGTGTGTTCTGCGATGTTCGCGCAGGAGCAGGAATCCACGGTTGAGAATGCGATGGTGAAGGCGGTGGATGCGGAGACTCCGGCGGCGATTGCTCTGCTGGAGCAGATTGTGAATATCAACAGCGGGACGATGAATCTGCCGGGAGTGGTTGCAGTGAAGGATGTGATTGCTCCGCAGATTGAGGCGCTGGGGTTCACGGTGCGGTGGGTTCCGCTGGAGGCCATCGATGGACGCGCGGGAGATCTGGTGGCGGAGCATCCTTGTGTTGCAGGGACGGGCAAGTGCGGGAAGCGGATTCTGCTGATTGGGCATATGGATACGGTGTTTGAGCCGACGAGCAGCTTTCAGAAGTACTCGATTGTGGATGGGACGGACGGGAAGGTGGCGACGGGGCCGGGTGTGAGCGATATGAAGGGCGGGCTGGTGGTGATGCTGACGGCTCTGAAGGCGATGAAGGCGGTGGGTGTGCTGGATCAGGCTGAGATCAGGATTGTGCTGAGTGGGGATGAGGAGCGGCATGGGAATCCGGTGAGCGTGAGCCGGGCGGACATGATTGAGGCCGCGAAGATGAGCGATGTCGCGCTGGAGTTTGAGAATGCTTCGCGGATTGATGGCAAGGACATGATTCGGATTGCGCGGAGAAGCGCAAATACGTGGAGGCTGGAGACTAGCGGGAAGAGCGGGCACTCGTCGCAGGTGTTTGGGGAGTCGCTGGGGTATGGCGCGATTTACGAGATGACACGGATTCTGGATGAGTTTCGGAAGGAGTTGCCGGAGAAGGGTTTGACGTTCAATGTGGGGATGGTACTGGGAGGTGCAACGGCTGAATATACGCAGAATGGGTTGGGTGGGACGGTGACGGGCAAGTCAAATGTGATTCCGCCGGTGGCGTCTGGCCACTGGAGATTTGCGTACGGTGAGCAATGCACAGACGGAACGGGTGGAGCAGAAGATGCGGGATATTGTGAAGCAGCATCTGCCGAAGACTGGGGCTACGATTTCGTTTGAGGAGGGGTATCCGGCGATGGCGGAAACTGAGGGAAGCCGTGCGCTGGTGGAGGAGTTGAACAAGGTGAACAAGGATCTTGGGCTGCAGGAGATGCAGGTGATGGATCCGATGCTGGGCGGGGCGGGCGATATTGCTTTTGTTGCGCCTTATGTTCCGGGGTTGGTGGGGACGGGAGCGATGGGCGCAGGGGCTCATGCGGAGGGGGAGACGGTTTTTCTGGATTCGATACCTGCTCAGGCGAAGAGGATGGCGGTGTTGATGTATCGACTGGGGCAGTAAGGAGCAGCAGACTGTGCAAGCTCCGCAAACCGCAGGTTCCTTCGACTGCGCCACTCGCGATGAAACTGCGAGTGTCTCCGCTCAGGATGACACTTCTTGAATAAAAGGCGCGATTTCTAAGAGCCAGCTATCTGTTCGAGTCGAGAGCCTGTACGGAGTTTCTTGGTGGTGTGGTGCCAGACGGTGGCCAGGGTGACGCCGGCTACGATGAGGCCGGCGCAGAGGCCAAGCCAGAGGCCGACGGCTCCGCGGTGGAGGCGGAAGGCGAAGAGGTAGCCGATGGGGAGGCCGATGATCCAGTAGCCGATGATCTGGACGTAGAGGCCGGCGTGGGTGTTGCCGGCGCCGCGGAGGGCCCCGGTGGCGGTGATCTGGAGGCCGTCGAAGAACTGGAAGATGGCGGCGACGAAGAGGAGCGGGATGGTTGCGGCGATGACGGCGGGGTCCTGCGTGAAGGCGCGGGCGATGGCGTAAGGCATCGCGAAGATGATGGCGGAGAAGCAGGCCATAGCTCCGGCTCCGAGTGCGATGGCAGCCCATCCGGCGGATGCGGCTTCGGGTGGTGACTTGCGGCCGATGGCCTGGCCTACGCGGACGGCGGCGGCGGCGGAGATGGCGAAGGGAACCATGAAGGTGAAGCTGGCGCAGTTGAGGGCGATCTCATGTCCCGCGAGTGGGAGGCGGCCCATGGTGCCGATGAGGAATGTGACGAGGCCGAAGATGGCGATCTCGACGAAGATCTGCCCGCCGGCGGGGGCTCCAAGGAGAGCGAGGCGGCGGATGCGGGTGGGTTCGAAGTGGCGCGCCATGCTGCGGAGGCCGTATTGGTGGCGGCGCTCGATTCTCCAGAGAGCGATGACCATGAAGAGAGCGAGATAGCAGCGTGAGAAGGAGGTGGCGAGGCCTGCTCCGGTGACGCCGAGAGCGGGGATATGGATGGGGCCCCAGGAGTGGCCGAAGATGAGGAGCCAGTCGCCGACGATGTTGATGAGGTTCGCGGTGATGAGCGCCCAGGCGATGGGGCGGACGTGGTTGAAGGCCTGCAAGTAGCGGCGGAGGGTGAAGTAGAGAAAGAGCGCGGGTGTGCCGTAGTTGAGGGCGGAGAGGAAGGAGATGGAGCCGGTGATGACGTCGTGGTCGATGGGGAGGCGGAGCATGACGATTGGAGCAAGGACCACGATGAGGATGAGGGCAAGGGCGAGTCCGGCGGCGAGGATGAGGCCGTGGAGGAGCCAGCGGTTGGCTTCGTCGAAGCGTCCGGCGCCGTGGGATTGGGCGAGGTAGGTGTCGAGGCCGAGGAGGACACCGGCGATGCCGAAGGCGATGGTGTTGTAGAGGACCTGGCCGAGGGCGGCGGCGGAGATGGCGAGGGCGGGGTTGGCCATGTGCCCGACCATGATGGTGTCGACGATGCCCATGGCCATCCAGCCAAGCTCCGCGAGGATGAGCGGGATGGCGAGGGTTAGTACGGGCCGGATTTGGCTGCGGATAGACATTTTGGGGAAAATGAGAAGACCCCGGTTTGCGGCCGGGGTCTCGTGCTTGAATCAGTATAGCTTTGGGAGGCTTGTGAATTCTGAGGAGGGAGGACCGCACCTCCTGCTGCGACATTCACGCTGTCTGTAATCTTTTGTGGTGAAGGGTTTCATACACTTACAAACATGCGCGATGAACCAATGAGTTATAGCTTTACGCCGGGCAAGAGCGAGGGGACGACTGTCCTGAAGTTGGTCGGACCCTTGACCATCTCGACGATCTTTGGGTTTCAGAATGAGCTGCGTGCTCACACGGCGAAGGTGCTGATTGTGGACATGAGCGGAGTGCCATATATGGATTCAGCGGGACTGGGACTGATCATGAACTCGCATGTGGCGGCGCAGGACAATAGCCGGAGGTTTCTGCTGGCAGGCGTGAACGAGAGGGTGATGGCGTTGTGCGAGATGACCAAGGTCAGCAAGGTGCTGAGCTGCTTTCCTTCGGTGGAGTCGGCAGAGGCCAGCGTTTAGACAGTACGGATGCGGCTCTCGAAGCGAAGGCCCGGGGCTAAAGCCCCTCTTGTTGGCTCGGAATTTTCGCAGGCTAAAGACCCTGCGCTTCCTCCGAAAGACAACTGCGATGACGTCTTTCCATACGGAGTTGTTGCTCTATTCAGCCTTTGCTGCGGTCGGTGAAACGGAAGAACAAGGACTGTTTGGCGACGGGCTCGGCGAGGTCGTTGAGAGAGGCCATCTGGGTGTGGGATAGCGGCGTGAACTCGCGCGCGAGTTGGACGTTCTCTTCGAGCTGGGCGATGTTGTCGCAGCCGATGATCACGGTGCTGACGGGGTGAGAGAGGGTGAAGTACATGGCGTCGCGCATATTCATGACGCCGGGGCGCGTGGCGATGGCGGAGCCCTCCCATGAGTGCTGCTGCTGTTCGAGGGAGGGTGGGGTCCAGGAGGCGAGGAGACGACCGCGTGAGGGGACCTTCATGCCGATGATGCCCATCTGCTTTTCGACAACGAGCGGGAGGAGTTGGTCGGAGAAGCTGTGGATGTGGGTGTCGGCGGCGTTGAGAGCCATGAGGATGGTGTCGAAGTTGTGGCGGTTGACGGCGTCGATGAGGGCTTCGGGGCGGTAGTGGCCGGTGACGCCGAGGAAGCGGACGACCTTCTGGTCCTGCATCTCGATGAGGGCTTCCATGGCGCCGCCTTTGGCGAAGATGGCGTTGACGTCTTCGGGGAGGCCGACGTCGTGGAGCTGCCAGAGATCGACGTGATCGGTGTTGAGGAGCTTGAGGGACTTTTCGATCATGCGGAGGGAGCCCTCGCGGGTGCGCTCCTTGGTCTTGGTGGCGAGGAAGGCGTCGTTGCGGCGGGTCTTCATGACGCGGCCGACGTACTGCTCGCTCCAGCGCTCGGGGCCGCCGTAGATGGAGGAGGTGTCGATGTAGTTGACGCCGAGGTCGAGGGCTCGCTCGATGAGGGGGACGGCGTTGTCGAAGTTGTTGGCTTTTTCGAGTGCAGCCTGTCCGCCAAGGGAGAAGATGCCGACTTTGTAGCCGGTCTTGCCGAGGTTGCGGGTGGGCATGGCGGCGAGGGTTTTTGCGTTGGCCGGCAGAGCAGGGAGCGTGGCGGCTGACGACTGCGCGGGTATGGCGGCCTGGGTGAGCAGACCGGCTGCAACGGCTCCGCCGGATTTTAGGAATCGCCTACGGTCGGAAGATACGGGCGCGGAGCTTGTTGATCGCTTCATCGGAGTGGATCCTCAGAGATGCTTCTGCCTGCTGCGCCATTATATGTTCCGTCTCGTTGAAAGCGATCCCCTCCTCGGAATCGGGTGTTGGGTCAATTTGGAGCGAACGACTGAAGTTTCCAAAAAGCGTGGCTCTGCACGAACACTCAGCTCAGACCCCACATTCTTGAAAGCAAGCCTAAAAGGCTGGCTAGGGTTAGATCACGGAACCTTCCGGCTAGGTTGCACAGCCAAGTCGATCCTTCAGCAAATGTGCATCAGGCGAGATAGTTGCATCGACCGGCACTCACTTTCGGGCCAACGGATAATTCCGGTTGCCAAGTAGTCTTGCCAGTGATCAGTCCGATTAGCTGTCACTAACCTCGGTTCGATGCTTCGACGTGCGACACTGCCAAACGAGCTGATACACTGTGCCGGTACAGGTTAAGAGTCCTGCTCACTTTAGCAGGACACCAGATTCCGCCTGCCGAATCTGGTCTGCTTAAGAATCCCACTGATGCAACATCGTTGAAAGTCATTGCGGCATCATCGCCGCATTGCTCCTTCTTATTAGGCGGATATTCTGAAATTTCGATCATCTGTTTGTCATTACAGAATTGCGAAATGCTCGCAATCCCTTCATTGTTTGCTATGGACCTGTTGGTGCAGAATTGCGCGGAAGACCCGCGCAAAAATACTCGACCTCCACATTGCTTGTGGCTGTCCTCCAAAGCGTCCAGCACGAGCACATTCGGCCCTGATCCATCACCTTTCCTGAGGGAAAAGCATCCCCATCATCGTGAACCACCACAAAATTCCCAAGAAACGCATATACGATCCCTCCATTCGTACTCCCCTCAATTGCAACTTGCAGATTCCGCTGCACAAACCCCTTGCCACGGATGCTTGTCTAGCCTAGGGAAAAATGAACTGCACGACAAGCGGGTTTTCGGCAACTTAGAGCGATTCCTTGATGGTATATAGCAGTTTTATATGTCGGGCCGTTGGCCCTCAAATTTCTCTTTACTCCATAACCTGGGCCTTCGGCCCAGGCTGGTACATGTCGGGCCGACTTGCCCTGAACGACGACGTTATACAGCAACCCGCACTCTTCTCTAGGTGCCCCGAAGTTCAAAATTAGCCACTACCCGGAATCGGCTATTGCGGGGTGATGATGCCTCCTACGGGCATGCTGGTGGGGAGCGTGACCTCTTCGGTTTCTGGGCGCTTGAGGTGCATGGCTTCGGCGGTCATGTCGGTGTATTTGAGGCCGGCGCCGGTGTTGAAGAGGACGACTTTGTCGGTGGGCTTGAGTTCGCCTGAGGCGAGGAGGGCGTCGTAGGCGGTGGTGGCGGCGGCGCCCTCGGGGGAGAGGAAGATGCCTTCGTTGCGGGCCCAGTCTAAGATGCTCGTCAGAATTTGTTTATCGGAAAAAGCGAGGGCCTGGCCGCCGGATTTGCAGACGATGTCGAGGATGATGGTGTCGGCGTAGGGCTTGGGGACGCGGAGGCCGGCGGCGAAGGTGTCGGCGTTCTGGAAGAACTCGGCGGCGGGCTTGTGCTCGGCCCAGGCGCGGGCGATGGGGGCGCAGCCGGTGGATTGGAGGGCGAACATTTTTGGGCGTTTGCCGGAGACCCAGCCGAGGGCTTCCATCTCTTCGAAGGCCTTCCACATGCCGATGAGGCCGACGCCTCCTCCGGTGGGGTAGAAGACGGCGTCGGGGTAGGTCCAGCCTAGCTGCTCGACGAGTTCGTAGCCCATGGTTTTTTTGCCTTCGACGCGGAAGGGCTCTTTGAGACTGGAGATGTCGAACCAGGAGTCGGCGAGCGGGGTGTTGGCTTCGCGCTGGGCCTTCATTTTTTCTCCGACCATGCGGGCGCAGTCGGAGATGAGGCCGTCGACCATGGTGACGTCGGCTCCATAGATGATGCCTTCGAGGTAGTTGGCGAGAGGCACGTCCTGGGGCATGAAGATGTGGGCGGTGATGCCGGCGGCGGCGGCGTAGGCAGCGAGGGCTCCGGCGGCGTTGCCTGCGCTGGGGACGGCGAGGTGACGGAGGCCATAGTGTTTGGCCATGGTGACGGCCAGGCCGAGGCCGCGGGCTTTGAAGGTGCCGGTGGGATTGGCTCCTTCTTCCTTGATGTAAAGGCCGGGGTAGCGCTGGCTGTGGATCATGGGGGTCCAGCCTTCGCCGAGGGTGACGGGAGTTACGTCCGGAAGGACACTGGCGTAGCGCCACATGCCGAGGCTGGCGGGAGAGGCGGCGGCGCGGGCGGCGATGTCTTCACGCCGGGCGGTCTTTTTGAGCTGGTCGAGGTCGTACCGGACGTAGAGGGAGCCGGCGCAGAGGGGGCAGACGGTGTGCGGGGTTTCGGCGGAGAGGTGATGGTGGCAACGGGAGCATTCGAGCGAAGCAATCTGGGCCATATATTAGATGTTACCGGATTCGGATAAATAGCATGCTGGCAGCCAAATTGACCGCTGATATTGAATAAGTTACCCGAAACGAATGGGTGTGTCCCTTGGAGAATTTGGTTCCCGTGGGTTGATTTTTTCCTGACAGGGGCGGTGCGGAATTGATGGCACGAAGAGGTTTAGACGGTTCGCAGAAGAAAGTGTTGCCAATCGTACTTCGATAGGCATAGTATCCCTCTCGGTTCGATGGATTGCACTAAAAATGGCGCACCCCGAAGAACCAAACTCTATTGCATGAAGAGCTTCCCGACAATCGTCGTTTCGGTATGAGCTAGATAACCAACTTCCTGATGGGGCGGTTAGACCCCTCAGCGCGCTTTGGAAGGAAATAAACCATGTGGTATGCCTATTGCGTCGCAGAACGACAGGCCTTTCCGGAACTTTGCCGGCACCGCCGCCCAATGCCCTTGACGGGGGTAACGGGTATGTTCGGTAATCAAACTTTCCTCTTTCCTGCCAGCGATCTGGCGGTCATCGTCTCCGAACACAGTGCGGAAGACAATGAGCGGATGGACCAGCAGGCAGCCAAGGATCACGCTCGAGTGGTTGCGGAATGTTTTAAATTATCAACGGTACTTCCCTTCCGATTTGGTACGACGTTTCAGGATGATGATGCGCTGCGGCGCTCGGTGCGGTCGAACCAGCGCCATTTTCAGGCTAACGTGGAGCGTCTGCGCGGCAAGGCGGAGATGCACCTGAAGGTCCTGGTGGATGACATCTGCCCGGGGAACGCAACCCGCGACATGACGGTCGGCCAGCAGTACCTGACGAGCCTGCGGGAGAGCGCGAGCCGGCAGCGGGAGCGCCAGTCGAAGGCCCGCGCTCTGTCGATCCAGATGCACCGGATGTTTCTTCCGCTGGCGGAAGAGATCACCTGCAAACGGATGGACACGGGCAAGATGCTGCTGGATATCGCCCACCTGATCGATAACAAGACGGTGGAGCGGTACCAGAATAAGTACACGTCGGCTACTCTGGAGCTGAAGGATTGCAGGATGCAACTTTCGGGGCCTTGGCCGCCGTACCACTTCGTGCATCGGACCGCGCAACCACATCAGCACAGCGCTTAGAGACTTAGATAGAGATAGTTAGGTAGTTGCTCCCCCTTCGCCCATTTCAGCGGGTGAAGGGGGAGTTTTTCTTGCCCGGAGTGCGAGGCCATGACATGGTTATAGGGTGTGCTACCTGTTTCGTACAGCCTTTGCATTTCGGGCGGCATCGCACATAGTGGCCCACAAAGCAGTCTGGATGATCTGGATTGCCTTGTCAGGCGTGTCTAACCGGGTTTCGTAAGGAGAACGTGGAATGGCTCTTCCCAAGATAGTTTTTTCGGCTGCAGTGGTGGTTGCTGGGCTCTCTGGCGTGTATGGCTCTACTGGATATGCGGCTTACGGTCAGGAACCAAACCCGACGGCGCAGACGGCCCCGCAGCAACAGGTTGAGAAGCAGGACAACGGGATCTATCTGTATCGCGTGAAGGTGGTGCAGCGCGACCTGGATGCGGTGAATTATTTGCATCGCAGCGGGTCGACCATGATTGCGTTCAAGGGAACGACGCTGCTTCCGATGGCGAAGGGCGAGGCCAAGGTGACCAGCGAACGCGGCGGAATCCATATTGAGGCGAGGTTTCAGGGGCTTAGTCCGGCAAATGGATTTGGGGCGGAGTATCTGACATATGTCCTGTGGGCAATTACGCCGGATGGGCGTCCGAATAATCTGGGCGAGGTGTTGCCTGCTGGGACGAAGAACAATATCGATGTAACGACGGCGCTGCAGTCGTTCGGGATGATTGTCACGGCAGAACCATACTTTTCGGTGACGCAGCCCAGTGACGTGGTTGTCCTGCAAAACGAGATCATCACCAACAAAACGAATGGCGTGCTGGAGAAGGTGAACGCTCATTATCTACTGCTGCCACGTGGGACTTATGCGCAGACGGAAGGGTCGAAGTCGAACCCAAATCCGATTACGCGCGATGAGAAGTCTCCGCTGGAACTGTATCAGGCGAATAATGCGATTCGCATTGCGCAGGCCGCCGAGGCCGACAAGTATGCCCCGGAGATCATGAAGGAGGCGATGCAGGACCTGCAAAACGCCACCGCAATCGACCAGAACAAGAAGGGTAACCGCTCGCTGGAGATCACATTTGCGCGCCAGGCGGTGCAGCGCGCCGAGGATGCTCGCCTGGTGACTTTGCGCAGACAGGCGGCGGAACGGCAACTGAACGCGGAGAATGCAAAACGGGATGCGCAGGCCCAGGCGCAGCAGTCGCAACTGGATGCGCAGTCGGCGGCGCTGGCTGCGGAGCGCGCGAGAGCGGCACAGGCGGAGGCAGATGCGGAACGTGCACGGGCTGAGGCCGCGGCGGCAGAGGCTCAAGCAAGAGCGGCTGCGGCGAACAAGAACGCTCAGGACGCGAATGCTGTGAGGGAGAAGCTGCGTGCTCAGTTGAACAGCGTCCTGGCGACGAGCGAGTCGGCACGCGGGTTGATTGTGAATATGTCGGATGTGCTGTTTGATACCGGCAAGTACACTCTCAAGCCGAATACGCAGATCAGCCTTGCGAAGGTGTCCGGAATTCTGCAGGCTTACCCGGGGCTGAAGCTACAGGTGGAAGGTTATACGGATAGCGTCGGCGGTGATGACTATAACCAGAAGCTCTCGGAGAACCGGGCGGATGCGGTGAGGGATTTCCTGATAACACAGGGGGTTCAACCCGACAACATTAGTTCGACCGGGTTCGGCAAGGCGAAGCCGGTGGCGGATAACAGCACGGCTGAGGGGCGCGCGCAGAACCGGCGTGTGCAACTGGTTGTTTCAGGAGATGCCATCGGAGTGCAGCAGAGCGGCGCGGATTCTGCGGCTGCTAACCCGCAGTAGGTTGCAGATTCTTGAATGACGAAAGGAAAGGCTGCCTTGTTGGCAGCCTTTCTTGCTGTAGGGTCTTCTGCCTTTTTGGATATATAAGAAGTTATGACATCTCTTAAGGGAATGACCGTATTTGTGACCGGGGCCAGCTCCGGGATTGGCAGATCGACTGCGATTGCTTTTGCGCGGGAGGGCTGCCGACTGCTTTTGTGCGCTCGTAGATCGGATGCGCTGGAGGAGCTTCGGCCGACACTGATTTCTGCAGGGGCACCGGCGGTGCATGTCTTCGAACTGGATGTGCAGAAGCGCGCCGCGGTGGAGGCCGCTATCGCAGGTCTTCCGGTGGAATGGCGCGATATCGACGTGCTCGTGAACAATGCCGGACTTAGCCGCGGTCTGTCGAAGCTATATGAAGACGATCCGCAGAACTGGGAAGAGATGATCGACACGAACGTGAAGGGGTTGCTCTATGTCACACGCAACGTTGTTCCTGGAATGGTGGAGCGGGGGCGGGGGCACGTGATTAATCTGGGCTCGACTGCTGCTTATGTTACGTACGCGAATGGTGCGGTGTACTGTGCGACTAAGGCGGCGGAGAGGTCGATCAGCGAGGGATTGAAGATCGATTTGATGGGGACTGCCGTCCGGGTTACTTCAGTTGACCCGGGGATGGTGGAGACGAACTTCAGCAAGATTCGTTTTCGAGGGGACGAAGAGAGAGCGGCGAAGGTGTACGAGAACATTACGCCACTGAAGCCGGAGGACGTTGCGGATGCAATCGTGTGGGCGGCGAGCAGGCCGGCGCACGTGAATATTCACACAATCGTAATGACGACGATTGACCAGGCGAACTCGGTGACCTTTCACCGGCACAGCTGAGCGAGCGTTAGGGTTAGAGGTGGATCGTCCAACCTAGCTCGGTAAGCTTCTCTTCCACGTCGGCAAGCGCGATGGCAAGCGCAGACCGGCGGTGAGGGCTTGACGTTCGCTCAGACAAAATGCGCTCGCGCTGCAACTCGAGCGCCTGACGCTTTCGTTTGCGCTCCGCCACCTCGGCATTATCTCCCGGGCCAGCGGATTTTGGCGCCGCAGCCTGGTTTTGCTGTTCTTCCACGGATTTGCTCTCCCATCCTCGCGACATAAAGTCATTCTACGCCGGAAGAAATTGATAAATACAATAGTTTTCGCGGTGAGGCTCCGGGATGCGCTACGTTGACGGAGGGCATCTCAATCCTGAGAGGCGATCATGCGGGCTTACATGGTGAAGCAGTTCGGAGTGGAACGTCTGGAGCAAATGGAACTGCCGATGTTACAAATTGCGGCGGGGATGGTGCTGATCCGTATCCACGCGGTGTCGTTGAACTATCGCGATTTGATGGTGGTAAAGGGACAATACAACCCGCGAATGGCTCTGCCGCGTATTCCCTGCTCCGATGGAGCGGGAGAGGTAGTTTCGGTTGGGGAGGGCGTAGGACGGGTGCGGGTGGGTGACCGGGTTTCCGGGATATTCATGCAGCGATGGCTCGACGGGCCTTTAACGGCAGAGAGGTCGAAGGCTGCGCTCGGCGGAGATGTCGACGGGATGCTTGCGGAGTATGTGCTGCTAACTGAGGACGGAGTGGTCCGTTTTCCGGAGCACCTGAGCTACGAAGAGGCTGCTACGTTTCCCTGTGCGGGGGTGACGGCCTGGAACGCACTGCACTTTGCGGGAGAGCGCACTGATCCTGCTCGAAGTGGCGAGACGATTGTGGTTCAGGGGACCGGCGGGGTATCGATGTTTGCGCTGCAGTTCGGGAAGCTGATGGGAGCGCGGGTGATTGGGACTTCTTCGAGCGATGCGAAGCTGGAGCGGGCCCGGGGGCTCGGGCTGGATGCTGGATCCAACTACCGGACGCGGCCTGAATGGTGGAAGTGGATCGCGGAAGAGACAGATGGGGTCGGGGCAGATCGCATTATTGAAGTTGGAGGGGCGGGGACTTTTGGGCAGTCGCTGCGGGCGGCTCGCGTGGGCGGAATGATTGCGCAGATCGGAGTGCTGTCTGGTGGGGCAACGACTGAGCCACTGGCGCTGACGCCGATTCTGCATAAACAGCTTCGCGTGCAGGGGATTTATGTTGGTTCGCGGGCGATGTTTGAAGAGATGAATGCGGCGATTGCTGAGGCGAAGCTGCGGCCAGTTGTGGATCGCGTGTTTGGATTCGACGAGGCTCGGGAGGCGTTTTCTTACATGGAGTCGGGGTCGCATTTTGGGAAGATTGTGATTCGAGTGGCTTCGTGAGGATAGATATCCCGCGGGTTGCATATAATCGAAGCTTCTCGCGGGGGACGAATTCGCTGTGATTGTCGAAATTGAAGGTCTGCAGAAGATCTACGAAGGCAAGCAGCGGGTCGTTGCCGTTGATGGCATTGATTTAAGCGTGCGCGAGGGGGAGTTGTTTGGGCTGCTGGGGCCGAATGGCGCGGGCAAGACGACAACAATCAGCATCTGTACGACACGGGTTTTGCCTACGGCGGGGAGAGTGCGAATCGCAGGGATCGATGTAGTGAAGACGCCGGCCGCGGCTCGGCGATGCATTGGTGTAGTGCCGCAGTTCAATACGCTGGACCGTTCGTGCACTATCTTCGAGAATATTTACTTTCACTGTTTGTACTTCGGATCTTCGCGGCAGGAGGCAAGACGGCGGACGGAACAGCTGCTGGCACAGTTCCTTCTTGCGGAGAGGTCTGCTGCTTATCCGTCGCAACTATCTGGAGGTCTGGCGCAACGGGTGCAGATCGCCAGAGCGATTGCGCATCACCCGAAGGTGCTGTTTCTGGACGAGCCAAGCGCGGGGCTCGATCCGCAGAGCCGCATTGCCATGTGGGAGGCAGTGCGTGGACTGCGCGAGGAAGGGATTACGGTCGTCCTGACGACACACTACATGGAAGAGGCCGATGAGCTTTGCGATCGCGTGGCCATCATCGACCATGGCAAGATTCTGGTGCAGGATACCCCGGCGGCGCTGAAGGGGTCGGTTGGGGCGCAGAAAGTGTATGAACTTGATCTGGGCGGCAGAGGGAACGCGGGGCCGCTAACGTCGCAGTTGCGACGGCTGCCTGGCGTGACTGGAGTCGAGTCGACGGCGAGGGGAGTTCGGGTGCTTGCGCATGGGACGGATGGTCTGCTATCGGATATCGTTCGAGAGGCGGATCCGTATGGCCTGCGCGACCTTGCGATTACGGAAACGAGCCTGGAGACGGTGTTTATTCGGCTGACGGGCAGAGATCTTCGCGAATAGCGTTCTTGACGGATGGAGCAATCATGACGGAATTGGCTGAAGTCGAAGCGGGGCGTGCGCAGGTAAGTCGCAGCGAGAAACCCTCGAAGATGATGCTGTATGCCCGGGCGTTTGCCGGGCTCTTTGCGCGCGATTTGCATGTGCTTCGGCGGGAGTTTCTGCCTTTTGTGATCCGGGTGTGCATGAATCCGCTGTTGTTCTTATTTGTGTTCACGTATGTGATTCCGCATATGAGCGCCGGCGCGGCGATGAATCCGACTGGCGCCATGGCGGGTGGTGCGTTTAGCACGGTTCTACTTCCGGGGCTGATGGCGGTGGCAATTATGTTTAGTGGGATTGCAGCGGTGGCTTTACCGCTCGCGCAGGAGTTTGGGATTACGCGCGAGATTGACGATCGCGTGATGTGTCCGCTGCCTGTGCCTGCTGTGGCCATTGAGAAGATCTGTTTTTCGGCCGTGCAAAGCGTGATCGCGGCGTGTTTTGTTTTTCCGCTGGCATATTATGTGCCGGCAACCCATCCCGTTGCGCACGTGAGCAGCTGGCCTTTTCTCGTTGTGGTGGTGGCATTGGCCAGCCTGACTGCCGGAGCGCTGGGGCTGACGATTGGGACGAGTGTGAAACCGCAGCAGATTGGATTGATCTTCGGAGTAGTGGTAATTCCAATTACTTTTTTGGGTTGTGTTTATTACCCATGGGCGGCGCTGACGCAGATTAAGTGGCTCCAGATTGGGGTATTGATCAATCCGATTGTGTATATGAGTGAAGGGCTTCGAGCGGCGCTGACGCCGAGCCTGCCGCATATGAATCCGATTCTTATTGTCAGCATGCTGGTGGCTTCGCTTTGCCTGCTTACGTGGATAGGAGTGCGGGGATTTCTTCGGCGGGTGATTGGCTAACGGCCGACTGGCTGGATCGTGAGCGCGGTTCGCAGGTGCTGGGCGATGAGTTGGCCGTGGAAGCGGCCGTTTTCGATGAAGATTTCGTTCGTGCGCTCGCCGGCGACGATGACTCCAGCGAGGTAGATTCCCGGGACGTTGCTTTCGAGGGTGGCGGGGTCGCAGACCGGGCAGCGGTCGTTGCTTTCGTCAAGGGCGACGCCGAGGCTCTCGATGAAGCTGAAATCTGGATGATAGCCGGTGAGGGCGAAGACGAAGTGGTTGGGCAGGGTGAGTTCACCCTCGGGGGTGTCGAGGACTACGTTGTCTTCGGTGATGCTGATGACGTTGGAGTTGAAATGGGCCCGGATTTCTCCGTTCTTGATGCGGTTGTTGATGTCGGGGAGGATCCAATACTTGACGTGGCGGTGCATCTCGGCGCCGCGATGGACGAGGGTTACCTTCGCACCGTGGCGCCATAGATCGAGCGCTGCGATGGCTGCGGAGTTTTTGCCGCCGATGACAAGGACGTCGAGGCCGTAGAAGGGGTGGGGCTCGTGGTAGTAGTGCTTTACTTTGCTGAGATCTTCACCGTGGATTCCGAGGTAGTTCGGAAGGTCGTAGTAGCCTGTGGCGATGACTAATTTACGCGCTCGGTGCTGAAGAGGGCGACTGAATCGATCCAACGTGCGGACGGTGAAGTTTCCGTCAGATCCTTCGACTCGCTCAACTTTTTCATATTGATGGATGTTGAGGTTGTAGTGTTCGGCGACCTTGCGATAGTACTCGAGGGCTTCGTTGCGATTGGGCTTCTGGTTGGGGCTGGAGAAGGGCATGTTGCCGATCTCGAGGAGTTCCGGCGTTGTGAAGAACGTCATATGGGCCGGGTAGTGGAAGAGAGAGTTGCAGAGGCAGCCCTTGTCCACCAGAAGGGCTGTGAAGCCGGCGCGTTGCGCCTCGATAGCACAGGCAAGACCGGTTGGCCCTGCACCGATTACGAGTAAGTCGACGACATCAGAAGCCGCAGGTTTGCCCATTTCTTCATCATACCGAAGCCGTCGGGCAGTACCGTCTATGGTTAGCTGTCGAGCGTGACGAGTTTGTGGGCGATGGCGAAGAGAGCGAGTTCGAGGCGCGTTGAGACGCCGGTTTTGTCGAAGATGTTCGAGAGGTGCCGCTTTACAGTTTCTTCGCTGATGGAGAACTGCTTGGCGACGTCTTTGTTGCTGCAGCCTTCGACGATGCAGGTGACGACTTCGAGCTCGCGGGGAGTGAGGCCATAGGTCTTGCGCTCGGGTGCGGCAGCGGCCTCCTTCATGAGGGCGTTGAGCGCGGTGACGAGATTGACGACACGCTCTCCGCCAATCCAGTAGTCGCCGGAGAGAACCGCGCGCAGGGAACGCGAGAGGTCGCCTGCGAATGCATCCTTGAGGACAATGCCGCGGGCGCCGATTTGCAGGGCCTCGATGATCTGCTGGGTCGAGATGGTGCTGGTGAGCATGATGATCTTGACGCGCGGGGACTTGTTCATGATCGCGCGAAGGGCTTCGAGGCCAGGCAGGCGCGGCATGGCGAGATCGAGCAGGAGGATGTCGGGTTCGAGTTCGAGAGTCTGTGTGATGGCTACGTCGCCATCCTCGGCCTCACCGACAACTTCGAAGCCGGCCTCGTTTTCGAGCATGTTTTTGACGCCAAACCGCACCACGGGATGATCGTCTGCGACCACGATGCGGATTGGCGCTGCGGCTACACCCACTTCGTCAGATTTTTTGATTGCTTCCTTCATTGCGCGTGTTCTCCTGAGGCTCCGGCTTGATCATGATTGATTTCGCGTGCGACCAGCATACGCTGCAGACGTTGTGCTGCTACGAGGAATTCCTTCAGTGAAACTACATGGTCATCACTCAACCCATGCTTTTCCATTGATGTTGCAAGGGTTTGCAACTCTTTGGCTCCGACCATTCCACAGCTCCCTTTGATGGCGTGGGCTTCCGCGCGATAGGTTTTGTCGTCGCCGCTTGAGGCCGCCAAATGCATCTTCGTTAGACGCGCGTCGACGTCTGCGAGGCAGAGCGCATAAAGCTGTTCGAGTTGCGGGGGGCGCATGGATTCTGTGAGTTTGAGATAGATTGACTCGTCCAGGATGGGGGCTTCTTGAGTATGAGAGCCGTTTGTTGCTTCCGCAGCTGCCCCGGCGAGAGCCGCGGTGAATAGGTCGATGGTGAATGGCTTGAGAAGGAATCCGTCAAAGTCCTGGGTGGAACCGTGTTCGGGTGGGGTTGCGCTCATTGCGAAGATGGTCGCGGGGCCACAGAGTTGACGGAGGCTCCGGGCCAAGTCGTTTCCTGCAATTCCGGGCATCTGGAGATCGGTAAGGATTGCCTGAGGTAGTATTTGCGCAGACTGTAGTAGCGAGAGAGCGGCTTCTCCGGAGACGGCTGACTCTGCAGTGTACCCGGCGGCCTCGAGCAGGAGAACGAGGACCTCGCGGCTGAGAGCGTCGTCGTCGATGACCAGGATAGGAAGCTGCATAGTGGTATTCGTTTGGCAAAGAGTATCAACTGATGGAGTTTGATTCCACTCCTTTGCGGGATAGCGGTAAAGTATCTTTCATGGCACCGGAGGATCAGCAAAGGCAGCCTCCCCAGGAAGATCGAGTGGCTGTAGAGCTGGCGGCGCTGTCGGCTCGAGTGGAGTCGCTGGAACGGCAACTGACTGAGTTGCGGGCAGTTTCACCGGAAGTGGGCCAGCTGACTGCTGCTCCGCCACCTCGGCCGACTGTGGCGTCGGGAGTTCACCTGCCGATTGCGCCGGATTTCGGCTATAAGCTTCGCAAAGATACAGGATCGTTGGAAAGCCGGATTGGATCGCAGCTCTTCAGCCGGATCGGGATTGTGGCGCTGCTGGTGGCGACTACTTTGTTTTTGAAATGGGCGATCGATAACCACTGGATTGGGCCGATGGGACGCGTGGCTGCAGGAATGGTGGGTGGAACGGCGCTCGTTTTGTGGTCGGAACGCTTCCGCAAGAAAGGTTTCCCCGCTTTCTCATATTCCCTCAAAGCGGTTGGGAGTGGAGTGCTGTACCTGTCGTTGTGGGCTGCGTTTCAGCTTTATCATCTGCTGCCCGCAAGCGCAGCTCTTGGGGCCATGGTCCTGGTGACGGCGTGGAATGCTTACATGGCCTGGGCACAGAACAGCCAGATACTCGCGGCATATGCTCTGGCGGGAGGCTTTGCAACGCCGTTGCTACTAGCCTCGGGTGGTAACCACGAGGTTTTCCTCTTCACCTATGTTCTGGCGATTGATATCGCTGCCGTAGTCCTGGTTCGCCTGAAGAATTGGCCGCGGTTGCTGTTAGGGGTCTTTCCGGCTACTGTCGCTTACTTTGTTGGGTGGTATGCCGAGTACTATGGCGCCTTCAACGTTGGGCAACCTTTGGGAATTACTGTGCTCTTTATCGTTTTGTTCTTCGTTGCCTTTGTCTTCCCTACTATTCATCGAGAAACCGGAGACGGGCACGCCTGGACACCTGTTACGGAGGTTTTTCTTCCGCTCGCCGATGCGACGTTTGTTGCGCTGGCGCTGTACTCGGTCCTGCAGGATTCTCATCAACATGAGTTGCTGCCGTGGATTGCCGTCCTGCTCGGGGCGGCTTACCTTGGGCTAATGCGTCTGCCGCAGAGTCGCGTGGCTTCGGCGGTGCATCTCTCGCTGGCAGTAGTCTTCCTGACAATTGCGATTCCGCTGAAGGCGAATGGACGCTGGATTACAATTGGATGGCTGGCGGAGGGCGTCGCTCTGCTTTGGATTTCGGCGCGGCTATCCGGCCCCTCGCCGGAACCTACGGCGGCGAGTGTGCACCGAACCTTGAGGCGGCTTGCCGTTGCAGCGCTGGGTTTAGGGTTCTTTGGCCTGTTGGTGCAGCCGTTCTGGCTGTCGTACCGGATCGATACAGCCTTTCTGAATGGCCGCTTTGCCACTTCTCTGTTCGGTGTGGCGGCTCTGGGTGCTGCTGCGGCAATTGCGCTTCATGCGCGTCGGCATGAAGATGCTGCTACGCCGAGTTGGTTGCAGATTGCCGGGACATCGATTGTCGCGCTGAATCTGATTGCCGTGCTTGCTTGTGTGCGCGAGTTGGATGCAGCGTGGAGATATAGTGTTGGGAACCCGGAGGCCGAGCTTCAGAGATCGCTGGCGGTGTCTGCATTTCTAATGGTGTATGGAGGAGGATTGCTGGCGATCGGATTCTGGAGGCGATCTGCTTTCATTCGTTGGCAGGCGCTGGCTCTGCTTGTCTTTACGATCGGCAAGACCTTCCTCTACGACACGCGGGACCTGAGCCAGGGTTACCGTGTTCTGAGTTTTCTTGGCCTGGGAGCGTTGCTGATGGCGGTGAGTTTCGCTTACCAGAAGGATTGGCTGGCGCTGCGGGTACCTGCGCGGGCTGTCACGGGAGATAACGCCCATGAAGGGGTTGATCAGTGAAGGCTGGTTTGCTGCTTGCATTGCTTCTGTGGCAGGCCACGCCGGGAGCGGAACCTGCGGCGGCTGATCCCCAATATTTCCGGTATCAGCGGAGCATTAAAGTGGCCGATGGCGCGGCGCAGAGTTGCGCTGTGGTCGATTCGCAGGTCTTTCCGCATGCGGCTGCTTCGTTGAAGGATCTGCGGCTTTATAAGAATGGCCGCGAGGTTCCTTATGCGATTACGCTGAGCGTTCCGCAACAGGTGGACAGCGAAACTGCGCAGGTTCGAAACCTGGGACTTCGAGGCCGAAACATCGTCTTCGATCTGGAGATGCCGAACCGCTCGTATACGGAGATCGTGCTGGATCTTGCGGGGCAGGACTTTCTGGCAACGGCTACGGTATCGGGGACGCGGGATCCGAACTATTCGGACCAGACCCAGCTGGGCGAGTTCACGCTTTTCGATCTGACATCGCAACATCTTTCGCGCAACACGACGATTCATTTGCAGGAGATGAGCCTGCCTTATCTGCATGTTGAGTTGGCTGTCTCTGCCGCCGCGGGCCCGCGAAACTTCACGGCGACTCCGGGCATGGTGAGGGGTGTCACGGTTCCACCGAGCCGCGAAGCTCAGTCGCTTTATACGACCGCGGTTACAACCACGGATATTGCGCAGCGTGGACGGCAGAGCGTCGCGACATTTTCCTTGCCGTTGCGTATTCCGGTCGAGCGGGTTTCTTTCGATCTTACGCCGGGCTATAAAGCCAACTTTAGCCGGGATGTGCGGGTTAGCGACCGCCCTGATGGGGCGAAGGAGGCTGCCAGCGAAAACCTCGCCGGTACTATTTCACGAGTGCATCTTACGCAGGCGGGCCGCGAGATTCGACAGGAACAGCTGAGTGTGCCGACGATTCTTGGCTCGAATTTGCAAAGCGCGGCTACGGTGGAAGTGGCAATCGAGAACGGGGACGATTCGCCGCTGCCGATCAAAGCGGTTCGGCTGGAGATGCGACAGCGCAAGATTTGTTTCGACGATTCGGCCGGACAGTCGCTGACGTTGTTCTATGGAGATTCTGCACTGACGGCTCCGCAGTATGACTACGCCAGACTCTTTGCGGCTTCGGAGATGATGCGTGAGGCACAACTGGGACCAGAGGAGCTGAACCCAAGTTTTCACGCGCGACCCGATTCGCGGCCGCTTACGGACAGGCACCCGCATCTGCTTTGGATTCTGCTGTTGGCGGTGGTGTGTATTTTGGCTGTGGTTGCGATTCGTTCCTCGAAGACAGTTCACCACTAAGGCGATATCTATCGAAGGGCTGAATCGACCTCGCTGATCCAGTTGGGAGACTTCAGAATCTCGCGTGGTTTCGATCCATCTGCTGGCCCGACGAGACCATCGTTGTACATCATGTCGATGAGATGGGCTGCGCGTCCGTAGCCGATGCGAAGACGACGCTGGAGGAGCGAGGTGCTTGCCTTGCCGAACTCGAAGACGAGACGCACTGCGTCATCGTACATGGGATCGTTGTTGTCGCCTTCAGAGCCGCTGCCTTCTTCACCTTCTTTGGCGACATCCTCCTTTGGACCTTCGAGGAAGCCGTGGACGTATTCGGCTTCGCCCTGAGCGCGCCAGAACTCGGTAACGGCGGCGATCTCCTTTTCCGTGACAAATGGTGCGTGGACACGCTGGACGCGGCTGGTTCCCGGAGGCAAATAGAGCATGTCGCCGCGTCCGAGCAGGCTTTCGGCACCGTTGGAGTCGATGATCGTGCGCGAGTCGACCTTCGTGGCAAGGCGGAAGCTCATGCGCGTTGGCACGTTTGCCTTGATGAGCCCGGTGATGACGTCGACGGAGGGACGCTGTGTCGCGAGGACGAGGTGAATGCCGACGGCTCGTGCCATCTGAGCGAGACGTGTGATGGATTCTTCCACGTTGGCGCGATCAAGCATCATGAGGTCGGCTAGCTCGTCGATGATGATGATGATGTAGGGGAGGGGTTCCTGGTTGACGTCTTCGAAGAGGTATTCGCTGCCGTGGTCGAAGAGTTTATTGAATTGATCGATGTTGCGGACGTGGTTGGCGGCGAGGAGTTTGAGGCGGCGCTCCATCTCGCGGACGGCGTTGCGCAGAGCGTTTGCGGCGAGCTTGGCCTCGGTGATGATGGGCGTGAAGAGGTGAGGGATGCCTTCGTACATGCCGAGTTCGACGCGCTTGGGATCGACGAGGATCATGCGCACCTGCTCGGGTGTGCTCTTGAAGAGGACGCTCATGATCATGGCGTTGATGGCAACGGATTTTCCGGAGCCGGTAGAACCGGCGATCAGGACGTGGGGCATGCTGGCGAGGTCGGCGGTGACGATCCGGCCGTTGATGTCCTTGCCTAAAGCGATGGCGAGGCGACTCTTGGACTGGGCGAAGCTTTCGCACTCGACGACGTCGCGGAGCCAGATGGTCTCGCGCTCGTTGTTCGGGACCTGAATGCCGACGGTGCTCTTGCCGGGCATCCGCTCGATGAGGATTGATTCTGCAGCCATGGCGAGGCAGAGATCGTCGGCGAGGCCGGTGATGCGGGCGACTTTGACGCCGGCCTCGGGCTTGAACTCGAAGGTGGTGACGACGGGTCCGGGGTTGATCTGCGTGACCTGGCCGTCTACGCCGAACTCGGCTGATTTTTCGACGAGCACGCGGGCCTCTTCGCGGAGGGCTTCTTCACGCACGACCGAGTGTTCCTCGCTGCGATAGAGGAGCGAGGACGGAGGAAGTTTGTAGCCGCGCACGCTCTTTGGCACGATCGTAACTGGCTTGATATCGGCATCGGCGCGTTTGCCGAACGAGATGGCGCCTGCGGCAGGCGGGGCAGTAGGTGGGAGGGGTTTTGGTTCTTCGACTGGTTTCTTCGGACCTCTGGCTGGTGGTGGAATCTTTGCCAGCGGAGCTTGTTCATTGCGAAGCGCGGCGTCGAAATCGAACGCGCGATCTTTGAAGTTCGAATCGTCGTCGAGAGCACGCACGGGGGATGCAGCCTTCGCGAGAGCTTCGGCGAATGGTGCGGCGGCGGCGGCGGCAGTGCTGAATGCAGCGTGACGGGAGGAGCGTCGACGAGGGTTCGCGGCATCCCTTGCCACATTGACGGTTGCTGATTTGTGGCGATCTCTTCGGGGGCAACGGAGATTGGTTCGACTGGCTTTTTTCTGCCAAACCAGCCGAATAACCCGCCCAGGAGGGTTGAACGCTGAGGGGCGAGACGCTTTCGCTCCTCCTCTTCAACGAGTTCGCGGGCGCGGCGGGCTTTTGCTTCCGCCTGTTCGCGTTTGCTGCCGTAGGCCTGCTCGACGGCGATGCCGTCAGTTTCGGCGGCTGCGGCGCTGGAGCCACCATTCCCAGAGGCGTTGTAGGAATCCGAAGCGGATAGTTGCCCATTCACGGGCGGTATTGAAGGTGAAGGTAGTTGCGAGGTACAGCGAGACGGCGACCATCAAGGTGAGGACGATTGCAGCGCCGGGCAGGTTGAGGTAGTGCACCATGAAGTCAGCCAGCAACCGGCCCGCGGTGCCTTCGATGGGAAGGGCGTGACGCCACAGGATTGAGCCCGGCAACAAGGCTATGGCGGCGGGTGCGAAGACAATCCACATCGCGAGACCCACCGTCTTTGCCAGGGGGGAGCCAGCCGGACGGGATCGCATCCAGCACAGACCCAGGCGTCCAAGCACCAGCGGAAGAAAGAAGCAGGCGACGCCTATCAACTGCAGCATTGCGTCGGAAAAATACGCGCCAACCATGCCGGTCCAGTTGTGGGCGGGGCGTCCTGTCACGTAGCGACCGACGGTGTTGAAGGAAGGATCAGTCGGGGTGTAGCTGGCCAAGGCGAGAAGGAGCAACGCCGCGGCGACCAGGACGACCATCCCAATGATTTCATTGAGGCGACGGTTCCGCGTCGGGGTGGAGACAAGCCTAATGCTTTTCATTGGGGAGCCTTCATTGAGGGGTGCGTGCGGACTCGGGCTCCACGGGGCGCAGAGGGTCTGCGCGCCAGGTGATGCCGACTGAGTCCGCGAACCTCCAGAGCATCTTCGATTATCCCAGAGGGGGTTCTGGTCAGGCGGGGGAAAGTGGGAAAACCTCGTTCGGGGTATCTGAGTGCAAACCTATGGGGCGCTTACGGCATCTATAGGTAAATATTGCCGCCAGGTCATTTGGCCCGGCGGCCCTTGGCACCGGTTGGCAGGGGCGCGGGGTTTTCGCGATTTCCCCTGCTTGCCGCCGACGGAGGAGAATCGCGCACAGTTGGCGGACCCTGCTCCAACCGCAAATCCACAATCACGAAACGATCGAGGCGCAATTCATGTCCACAGACGCAGGCAGACAGCACGAGATGAAATTGGCTTTAACCTCTCTTATCAACACGCTTCTGGACAGCCAGAAGGGGTTTGCAGACATCGGCGAACACTTGAAGGATGACACGCTGAAGAGGTACTTTCTGGCAGAGTCGTTGAAGCGGGCAAGTTTCCGCGGCGATTTGGAGGAGGTTCTTCATCAGAATGGCGTGCATGACATCAAGGAGTCGGGCACGACCGCTGGATCACTGCACAGGGTCTGGGGCGATCTCAAGGCGAAGCTTGGCGGTGGAGACCATACTCTGCTGGCCACCGCCGAACAGGGCGAGGACGAAGCCAAAAAGGCCTACGCCGATGCGCTGGATCAGGATCTTCCGCTGCCGGTCCGCCAGCTGATCGCCGAACAGCAGGCCCACGTCCTTACATCGCACGATTTTGTTCGCACCCATCGAGATGCGCTTGCAGCACAGTGATGTTGAGTTCAATAACCAGCGCGATACAAGGCGAAGACGACAACCGACGCGACCAGGCAGTAAATTCCGAAGAGATACCAGCGGCCCTCTTCCAGCCAACTGCTGAGCCACTTCAGTGCCACGAGGCCTGCGAGAAACGCGAAGAACGCGCCAAGCAGGCCGGTGACCATGTTGGCGTGTAGATCAATTGGAGTTCCTGCGGCGGCGGCTTCGTGGGATGCCCTTATGAGCCGTAAGACTTCGCGCCCTATAGCAGCCGGGGTTAGAACTACTGCGAGAGCAAAGCTGAAACGCTCTGCGCGTTCTTTGCTAGCGCCGGTCAGCATACCGGTGGAGATCGTAGCTCCGGAGCGGGAGAATCCGCGAAACGGCAGGCAGAAACCCTGAATTGCGCCAATCCAGCCGGCCTGACGCATGGTCACGCTGTCGCCGTAGACCTTTGGGTGGGCGCCCATTCGGCGCTTTTCCATTAGACCAGCGAGCAGGATGAGAAGCCCGCCTGCGGCGAGCGCTGGAGCGATGAGATCGAGACGGCCGAACAGCAGTTCAATTTCGGCTTTGGAGGACCCTTTGAAGGCAGTCTTCTCGATTGCCTTGATGATCGCTTCGCCAATGAGCCCTGTGAGAGCGGAAGCCCAGATCAAACGGACCAGAAATCTCTTGAAGGCATCCCCGCTCGAAAAGTAGGTCTTCTTCCACTGATTCCAGAAGTAAACAATGACGGCGAACATGGTGCCGGTGTGGAGCATGACCAGAAGGAGGGTCATCTGGGGAGAGGACGCGTCCAGTCCCATGAGCTTTTCGGCGACGACGACATGAGCCGAGCTGGAGACAGGAAGCAGTTCGGCAAGTCCCTGCACGATGGCAAGGATAATTATTTTGAAAATCGACATGCTCTTATCTTAATGCGTCGTTGTGTGCATTCCGTGAATGGAAAATCGCGGTGAGCCGCGGAAGATACCTTGGCTGCTGTCAATCTCGGTCGCTTCCATAGATTGGGATTCCCTGGGCAACACGGAACGCGATGCTCTGCCCCCGCGCGGCGAAATCAGTCTTCGGATAGCGTTGTTTCAGATCCTGGGCGAGCGCCTGGGTCCTCTGTGCTGCCGCGTCCGCGCGCTTGCGGTCTTCCTGCACCTTGTACATCGTAACGAGGACACCTTGACGATAGACCGCGTTATAGAGCGCCTCGGCAGCCTTCGGTGAGTCGGGATATTGTTGGGCGTACTTCTGGTAGAGCCCTGTCTCCATCTCGGGGCACTTCGGCAGACCCTGCCAGTCACCGCAGAGCTTGTTGTCGATGAGATCGTATGCCGCGAGAGCAGCGGATTTGCTGCCGGGGTAGATTTTCATCACCTTCTTCATTTCCCCTTCGTAGAGTTGGGGACGAAGATACGCTTCCTGTTCTTTTGCGCTTGGGAGCGTGCTTATATCGAGTTTGTCTACCTGCCAGCGTATGTCTGCCGAGCGCCAGGCGGCTTCTGGAGCGAGCGAGGAGTCCGGGAAGTACTCTGCTACGCGTTTGTAGAGCAGATGAGCTGAGCCGGCAGCTCCCTTGGGCGCGTGGGGCCGGGATGCCTGGTCTTCAAAGTCGGCCGCCGATCCGTAGAGGATCGCATCTCCGTCGGGCGTATTGGGACCGAGGACACCTTTGTCGCGGATCCATCCGGAAGCTGGAGTTACGTTGGCGTCATCGCTGAACTCCGGCTTGTTTCGGTCGTCCTCGTTGGCATCGTCGTTGATGTCGGTGTTGGCGAACACCTTGATCCACGGGCCGTTGCGCTCGATGATAACGACTTCGTGGCCTGGGGTTACAAGAGAGACTTTTTGAGAGTCCGCGTCCGCCGCAACATAGACGTTGGCGTCGTGAAGCAGGGTGGCCCGCGCCGCCTTGTCGTAGTTTTGGGCTTGCCGTTGCGCTTTTGATTGTCCAGTTGCAGCAGCAGCCGTCAAAAGCGCCGTCGTCGTAATAATTATTGCCGAAGATTTTGAGAGATAAGAACGCGGCATAGACCCTCAGTTAGACTCGCTGCCGGGCACCAGGAGAGCGAGCGAATCCAGTCTAACCCGTCTGCGTGACATTCAATCTTCGCGGCCACTAGGCTCTGGCTGCGGTCAATTCACCTTCCAAACGCTCCCGCAATGCCGGCTCAAGATTGCCTCCGCTTAGGACCACAACAACTTTGTTTGCCTTGGGCAACTCGGCGGCGTGGAAGAGGGCGGCGGCCAGCGTTACAGCTCCGCTCGGCTCCGGCACGAGTTTGGTTGCTCCCAGGATCACACGCATCGCTGCCAGTATCTCTTCCTCGGTAACCGATACGATCCCATCCACAAACTCCAGCACATGCGCGAAGTTCAGTACACCGAGGCTCTGCGTGCGTAGACCGTCGCCAATTGTCCGCGTGGTCTTTTCCGCCGACCACTCAACGAGTGTCTTCGAGTAGAAACTTTCCTTTGCGTCTGCAGCCAGTTCAGGTTCCGCACCCCATACCTTGACGTTCGGATCTGCCAGACCGGCGCGGGCTGCGAGTTTTACAGCAGTTGCAATGCCGCTCAGAAGACCGCCTCCGCTTACGGGTGAAAGCACCAGCCCCACACCGGGGAGTTGCTCAACGATCTCCAGCCCACAGGTGGCTTGGCCCGCAATGATCTGCGGAGCATCGTAGGGCGGAATCATTGCATAGCCAAATTCTGCGACCAACTCTTCGGCCTTGATGCGCCGAGCCGACGATGCCGGGCCTACCTCAACAATCTCCGCGCCGAGAGCCCTGGTCGCGGCCTTCTTTACTTCGGGAGCATTGTTCGGCATTACGATGATAGCCTTTGCTCCGAGCGCACGGGCTGCATAGGCCACGCCCTGCGCATGGTTTCCGCTGGAGTAGGTGATGACGCCGCGGCTCAATGCCTCCGGCGACAACTGCGAGACCATGTTGTACGCGCCCCGCAATTTGAAACTGCCGATCGGCTGTTCGCTCTCTGCCTTGATGTAGAGGTCGAAGTCCGGTTCGGGAAAGTTAGCCATCCGTAGCCGCGCGCGCTCTACACGATAAAGCGGCGTTCTCACCGCAACTCCCGCAATCCGTTCCTTCGCCGCGCGTATCTCTTCCAACGTCACAAACTCGCTCATACGGTCCCTACTTCCTCTCTGCAGTGTGCATAACGACAGCAAAAAAATGCACGATCTTCCACTGATCCACCAGGCTTGGTTTCGAACCGTCCATATTCAGATGGGACAACACCGGGCTGATCAGCACTTCTCTTAGTGTTGACGATGGGAGCTCGCCTGCCATCCACATAGTCTCTGCCGATGGAATAATATTATCCCCCCGCCCATGCAACAGGTAGACCGGCGTCGTCATCGATTGCAACTTTCCATCGGGGGACAGTGCGTCCATCTCTCGAAGATGCTTTTTCGCAGACGCTGCCAACATAGCTTTCGTTGAGTCGGAGTTCGAATCCATCAACTGCGCTGCTTCGGCCCTTTGTCGCGCATTGAGTTCACCCTCAGCGAGTGCCTCGGCGGTCTTGTCTTCGTACAAATGTTGCCGCAGTACAAGGCGGATCGCGCCTTCATCCTGCTCTGGCACAAAATCCTCGAGATGCTCATATTCCAACACCAGCGGTCCGTATTCGTGGGGTGGAAGTTGCTCGGTCGTGCCGTCGGGCCGCACTTCCCTGCCTGTAAGGTAGTAGGCTGCGACGTGTTCCATTGAATCCTGCGAACCCACAGCGAGGACAAACTTGAAATCGGCCTGGTACTCAGGATCGCTTGCCGCCACAAGCGCCAGTCCTCCACTGAAGCTCAACCCCATTACCCCCACTGGAGCGGCTGTTTGTTGAGCGAACCATCGTGCCGAGTCATCAATGACCTTCACGGAGTCGTGATCGATGTGATAGTCCTTGATTCCCGGCAACTCCGGCGTCAACACCTGAAGCCCACAACTCGCCATCGCGACTGCAAAATTTCTCAGCCTGGGTTCGTCGATGCCCTGATGGTGTACACCATGCAACACGATCAGGCCCGGTGCATTATGGCGCCGCTGGGGCAGATAAAGACGGGCCCGCACCGTGCCAGCCGTAGTCGGGAACTGCACCTCCTCGATGTCAACTGGCATCGTCACTAGCTTTGTGACAATCCACGGCACTTGCTGTCCGCTCACCTGCCGCAACACTGCGATAGCCTGGAGGTGTGCTCTTGTGAAGGGCCACACCGCAGCACCCAGAGTGACTATAAGAACAGCGAATAGCGCAACAGTTTTATTCCGTCGCGCAGTCACGCTCAGCGTTGCCCTACTCGCGCTGCGAATCGCACTGGTCAGATGCACCGTACCATCAGTCGTTCCCACAAGGCGTCGTCTCCATTGGGGCATTCTTGCAATGTACTTCCAAGACCTGACACGCGGGGCAAGTTTATAGCCTATCCGATGATCGCAACTAGAATATTCGACCTACCCCGAAGAACCACTTGCGGTGATCGCTATCCCCAATGCTTGCTCCGCCATAGATCGGCCCTATCAGCGTCTTCATGATGAGTATCCCTGAGATGTCATTCGGAAGATTTGGGGTTCCTGGCGCGGCGTCCCATACCTTTCCGATCTCATAAAATCCTCCCGCATAGATCGCATCTCCTATGACGGGATTCAGTTTTAGCAGCCGATAGAGATATCCAGCCTGCGCTAGAAAATAATCGCTGCCTAGGAGTTCTCCTCGGTCGTACGCGCTCAAGTCGCAACGGGCCACCAAGCGAAAATCCGGCCAGGCCCAGGTTGGTTGCACCGAAGCTGGTGCCACCCGAGGCAGTGCCGAAGATGATCCCGCGAGATTTCACTGGGATGAAGTGTTCCAGAGTGGAATCCCATTGGGAGAAACCTCCAGGACCGTTCGGCTGCTGCGTGAGATATGTGTATATTGTGCGAACCTCCGTGCCTCGCGTCGGAACCTGAACGCTGTCCTGCCCAAGGTATTGAAACCGCACATTGCTGACAAACGGAGTGATGTGAAAGGCCTGCGCGATCGGAGTTCCTACCCGGAGAGTTTCACCGTACCACTGATAGTCTTCGCCTGCGCGCAGTTCGGCCTTCGCGTTAAAGGTGTAGCCAAAGTCGCCGCCCAATCCGTTTCTCTCCTCCGTATACTCAGCCAGCTGTTGACTGCCTGAAAAGTACGCCGATACTGTGTGCTCGTAATAGAGGCGCGGAGCAACAAAAAAGCGCTTGCCTGGGATGAGAGGTTTATAAAGCTCCCCGTTGGCTCCTGCTACTTGCCCAATTGACGCATCGACACGCAACTCAGAACCCGGTCCAGCCACACCGAAGAAGGTTGCTCTTCCACCCAGCCCGAGCTGGATATCGTTTGCGTCGTTCGACGACAGGGTGATACCAACATTGAGAAACGGCGGCCCGTAGTCTTTGAGCCTTGGGCGAACCAGCAGTCCCGTCTTTCCGTCCTGATCGATCATGTTGTAACTAATGCTTGAATAAATTCCTGTTCCCTGCAGGTCGTTGATTGTGGTTTCTATCTGATGTGTATTGATCGGCTTGTTCACGTATTTCTGAAACTGATTTGCAACTTCAATGCGCTGCACGCCATGCATGCCATAGACATCGATAAAGCGAGGCTCGGGAAGGGTGGTTCTGCGACGGGAGTTCCGCTGCGCGACATAGGCCTGCCACTCAGCGTCGTTGACGGCGTATTTCTCCAGCTCAGCCGAATGCTCCTGCGCCACCTCAAAGCCCTTGGGAATAATCTCCGCACTCTTTTCGAAGTCCCCTGATGTGAATTTGCTCACGTCAGCCTTCAAGAGAATATTGGCATCCTTCATGTTCTTAAGTTCGTTGGCGGCAACCATGATTGCGACGTTTCTGCCTGCGACTCCTACCAACGAGGTCACTGACTTTCTGTCGAACGATCCGGTGTCCAAATAGACTGCGATGACAATGTCGGCGCCCATGCTGCGCGCCACGTCCACCGGAAGGTTGTTGACTGCGCCACCGTCGGAATAGATCTGATCGCCATGCTCCACTGGGGCAAAGACGCCGGGGATCGACATGGTCGACCGCATCGCCTGGGCCAGAGATCCATCCTTGAAGATATGTTCCTTGCCCGTCGTCATGTCGGTCGCGACGCAGCGAAACGGAATCGGCAGATCATCGAAGCTTTTCAGGTCATAGTACGGCAGCACCGTCTCGTCCAGAAGCAGTCCGACCGCCGAGCCGGAGTTGAGCCCGCTTGGAAGGCTAAATCCGTGCTTCAAACCAAACTCGAGGCGGTTTGGAAATGCGAGTTTGTCTTGCTTCCTCCTGTAACTCAGGGCCTGAAACGGCAGTTGCCCACTGAGCACGGCAGTCCAGTTGATACCACCGACAAAGTTTGAGATCTCCTGCGGGCTAAGCCCCGACGCGTAGAGCCCTCCAACGAGCCCGCCCATGCTTGTTCCAGCGACATAATCAACCGGAATATGATGTGCCTCAATCCATTCAATAACACCAATGTGTGCGAAGCCGAGTGCCCCTCCGCCCTCAAACACTAGTGCGACTTTGGGCCGCGATTGTGGCTTCGCAATTGGCTCCTGCGCTTCCGCAAGAGAAACTAAAAGTGAGGCTGCGAGATACAGGACAATCCAACGAGCTCCAAGGCGGACTCGCGAGGTGATAGCCGTACAAGAATGCTTCATGGTGAAAGGCCTCAATAGGAACAGCGGCTCTTCATTCCCTCGGCAGCCAGAGCCCCAACCCATCACGTACGGCGCACCGTATCCCAAGCCTAATCAATCTTGTGCCAACCGTCATCTGTAGGGAATCAATAGTTGTACATCATCGCTGGCAGCGGGCCTAAAAAACAGGCGCATCAAAAAGGCGCCGTCGTTCTTCTGGAAGAAATGCGAAATCATATCTCGAGAATTACCGGCATGATGAGAGGGCGACGACTTGTGCTCTTCTGAATGTAGCGCTTGAGGTCAGTTCGGATCTTCTCTTTGATTACGCCATAGTCGGCCTTCTCTTCCGTAGAAGAGCCGTCAAGTGTCCGCTGCACCACCTGCCGCGCCTCGGCGATCAGGCCCTCCTCAGCAATAGCTGTGCCACGCATGACAATTTCAGGAGGATTTTCAAGCCGCCCGGTGCGCTTGTTGATTTGAATAATCGGTAGCACGATTCCGTCTTCGCTGAGATGCTTGCGGTCGCGAATCACAATGTCTTCGACGACGTCGGTGGAGGCGCCGCCCGAGTCGATGCAGACACGGCCTACAGTAACCTTGCCTGTCTTTGCTGCCGAACCTCGATCGAGTTCCAGCACCTCGCCGTCTTCCAGAAGGATTGCCTTTTCGACGACTCCCATTGAACTGGCTAGCTCCGCGTGACGCTTAAGGTGGCGGTAATCTCCGTGGATGGGGATAAAGAACTTCGGACGAACGAGGTTGATCATCAACCGCAGTTCCTCCTGGCTTCCATGTCCGCTGACATGAATTAAGCCGGAGTGTCCATCATCGTAGATGACATCGGCATCGCGACGCTCGAGGTGATCGATCATGCGATAGATCGATTTTTCGTTGCCCGGGATCACACGTGAACTCAGCAGAACCGTGTCTCCTGCGTCGATATGGGCAAATTTGTGATTGTCGACCGCAGCGCGGCTCAAAGCACTCATCGGCTCCCCCTGCGTGCCGCTGATCATAATCAGGAGTTTGTTGGCGGGGGTGTCTTTAATCTGCCCAGGATTAATAAGCAGACCCTGGGGCACGTCGAGATATCCAAGGTCCTGCGCGATCTCTGTGGAGTTGTCGAGCGAACGACCGACGATGGCTACCTTGCGTCCGTGCTGGTGGGCCAGCTCCATTGCAAGCCGAATGCGGTGGATGGATGAGGAGAAGCAACTAAAGAAGAGTTTCTTCCTGGTCTGCGAAAATATCTCGTCGAGACGCGGCCGTACAGCGCGTTCGCTGGGGGTATAACCGCTGCGGTCCACGTTGGTGGAGTCCTGCAGCAACGCCAGCACGCCTTGCTTGCCAAGTTCGGCAAAGGCGTGAAGGTCAAAGGGTTTGTTATCCGGCGGGGACAGATCGATCTTGAAGTCCCCCGTGTGCAGGATGACCCCAATTGGAGTGTGAATCGCCAACGCTACGCAGTCCACCAACGAGTGCGTTACGCGGATCGGCATCACAGAGAATGGTCCGAGCGTAAGGCGCTTACCGGGCATGATCTCGATGAGGTCGGCATCGTCGAGAAGATTATGTTCTTCGAGTTTTCCCTCAACCAGGGCGAGCGTAAACTCGGTGCCGTAGACGGGCACGTTCAGCTCGGAGAGAATCCACGGCAGTCCGCCGATATGGTCTTCATGCCCGTGCGTCAAGAGAATCGCTCGAACCTTGTCTCGGTTTTCTGTCAGGTAGCTGATATCGGGTACGACGATATCGACACCGAGCAACTCTTCTTCAGGAAACATCAGGCCGGCGTCGATGACGATAATGTCATCCTGCCAGCGGATGGCCATGCAGTTCATACCGAACTCGCCGAGGCCACCCAGCGGAATCAACTTCAATTTATCTTGTGCCATCAAGTCTTAAGCTTACCATCGCTTCGACGGGCGGCCTGTTAGCGCAGGATGTCTTCCAGCACCAGGGAGAGCTCAGTTTTTTCGTCGCGATACTTCACAATGACTGGAGCGGCAAGGCTTAGACCCCACTCTGCGCCCTTGCCCTTGGAAACTGACCGCGAGCCGGGCACCACAACTGCTCCTTCGGGGATGATCAACGGCGTGTCTGCAGTAGCTTTGTAAATCTCCCCTCGAACCAGGTCGTAGACAGGAGTTCCCCGCGTCAACACAGTCCCAGCAGCCAAAACCGCCCGCTTCCGCACCACGGTTCCCTCATAGACTCCGGTGTTTCCGCCGATCAGAGCGTCGTCTTCAATGATTACAGGGCTCGCATTGACTGGCTCAAGCACGCCGCCGATCTGAGCTGCGGCGCTCAGGTGCACGCGCTTGCCGATCTGCGCGCAACTGCCTACTAGCGCGTGGGAATCGACCATGGTGCCTTCATCAACATAGGCTCCGACATTGATGTAAGAAGGAGGAATGACTGCAACACCCTTGGCAACGTATGCTCCGGTGCGGACACTGACGCCTCCCGGCACAACGCGAACTCCATCGGCGACGGCAAAACGTCGTACCGGGTAGGTGTGCTTATCGATGAAGCGCAGTGTCTCGCCGCCCATCTCCATCATGGTACCGATGCGAAAGCCCAGGAGAATTCCGCGTTTCACCCATGCATTGACCTTCCAACCAAAGGGCTGCGAGGGGTCGGGTTCAGCGGAGCGAAGCTGGCCTGCCTCAAGTGCGCTGCGCAACTCGAAGAATGTAGCCTCTGCTTCAGCGTGTCCGATTGCCGCTGCGCCTTGGGCAAACCAATGTTCTACTCTCTCCTGCAATGTCACGCTCAAAATTCCATCCTCACGTTTTCTTGACTTCGAAGTTTCTTATCGTCTGCGGTTCGGATTAGAACATGCGCAGGTCTTCGCCGGTTGCGGGCACTCCCACCAACATTCCCAGTTCACCCACCAAGCGTTCCAGCTTTCTTCGCGTGGCGTCCGAGACGGGAACCATCGGCAGCCGCAGTGCCTCTTCGGCGCGTCCCAGCATGTGGAGAACCGCTTTGACGGGCGCTGGGCTAGCTTCCCAGAAGTGCGCCTGCATCAGTCGGAAGAACTGCCGGTTGATGCGGCGGGCATCCACCCAGTCGTTCCCGAGTGCGGCTCGAACCATCCGCGCCATCTGCCCCGGAATCACATTAGAAGCAACCGAGACCAGACCCGCTCCCCCAAGCGCGAGGATTGGCAATGCCAGAGCGTCATCTCCCGCAAAGACCCTGAAGCTGCGCGGCGCTGTGGTCAGTAGTTCGGTGATCTGAATGAGATTTCCACTGGATTCTTTGATCCCGATGACGTTTCTAATTTCTGCCAGGCGCAGCACGGTTGGGGGCTCGAGGTTCGCACCGGTTCGGGAAGGAATGTTGTAGAGCAGCACGGGCAAATCCGTCGCTTCGGCGATGGCTCGGAAGTGCTGGTACTGCCCTTCTTGTCCTGGCCGGTTGTAGTAGGGATTGGCTGAAAGTATCCCAGTCAATCCATGCACCTGGCCGAGTTTCTTCACACGCGCTACGGCTTCATGGGTTGCATTGTGCGTGCAGCCAGCGAATACGGGTACGCGTCCAGAAGCGGCGGCGACAACAACCTGGATGGCGCGCAACCATTCTGATTCGGTCAGCGTCGAGGCCTCACCAGTTGTCCCACAGGGAACGAGGAAGTCAATTCCGCTTTCGATCTGCCAGTTGACCAGCGCATGCAGCGCTGGTTCGTCGACGCCGCCATCCCGTCGAAAGGGGGTTACAAGCGCCGTTCCACAACCCATCAATTCCATAATGGATTTAAGTTTACCGCGTCGCGATGGTTGATTTCATGGCATTGCCGAATCGCAACAAAAGGCCCCGGTGGAATTACCGGGGCCTTTATTTGGATCAATAGATATCTAACCGCGATACATCTCCGACGGGATGTGAAAGTCAGGAAGGTGAAGCTCTGCCGCTCCGTTTGCGGCTCCTGGCGGCATATCCATGCATTTCACGAAGGCGGTCTGGAACTTGTCCATCTCAGGCTTTGTTCCAACCGTGACCCGCACATAGTTGGGCATCGCAGACCAGGTACGCCCTATGGCGACATTCTCCTTCAGCATGGCCGCCTGAAACTCCCTGCCGGGGCGCTTGACGTCGACCATGAACATATTGCCTTGTGAGCCTGGAACAAACTTGTAACCATGCTTGTCGAGAAACTCGAGCGTCTCGGACCTGATGTCCGAGTTGATCTTCCTGCGCAACGGAACCAGGTCTTTGTCCTGAAGGCTCGCCCGGGCTCCTGCGGCGCTGGTGATCGAAATGCTAGCCAGGCTCTGACTGGGTCCTCCGACATTCTTGAAATTCTCAATGAGATCGGGCCTGGCGATAGCAAGGCCTGCACGGATGCCCGCCATGCCATAGATTTTGGAGAACGTGCGCATCACGATAACGTCCTTATCCTGTGACACCAGGTCGATACAGGACTCGTCGTTGGAGAAATGGTGGTAGGCCTCGTCGATGATGACAACGGAACCCTTGGGCTTGTTGTTCACGAGCCAGACTATGTCGGCCTTGGGTGTCATCGTGCCGGTCGGATTGTTTGGATTCACAATGTAGTAGGCCCCGGGCGACGGATGGGCCTTCAGCATCGCCTTGACGTCGTGGGCATAAGTCGCAGTCAAGGGGACAGGAATCTTCTGCGCCTTCATGGTGTCTGCGGCACGCGGTCCCTGCTCGTAGCTTGGGTCTCCATAGACTAGGGGCTTATTGGGGCCGATGTTCGACATCAGCGCCAAATCGAGCGGCCCGCTCGAACCGGGGTACAGTGCGGAGTAATCCTTCTTCAAGCCAAACTGCTCGTTGAAGACGGCAATCGTCTTCTGGTACTCGTCGAAGTGATATCGGCCTCCCAGACTCGCTGTGGCACATATCGCAGTCAACGCAGACTGCGCCGGGCCGAGTGGATTTTCATTGGCGCTAATGATCACGGTATCGGAGGAAAAAGGCTGCATCCCGCGCATACCACCCCGTCTGGCTGGCTCCGAGGCCGCTTGCTGGGTCGCGGCAAGCGCAGGAAACGTGGTCGCTGCCGCCGAGGCTGCACCGAGGATCCGCATAAACGATCTGCGTGAAACACCTTGCGTCAGGGTCGAATTCATAAACGTTCTCCTCGAAGGATGGAATGTAGAGATGCACTGCCGCCACTACAGATGGAATACCAACTGAAGATCAGAGGATCTACTGCCTGCCGACTGCAATTCCGCAGTCATTTTTCTTTGAGAACTTGAGATGAAGCGGATTTCGCGGTCCGATTGAGCTTCAATTTACCGCTAATTTCCCGTAAATACCAGAGAAATTAGCGCGGCGTGAGAGAAAAGCCGCTAAAACAACCGCCCAGAAGCCCTTACGGCTCCTCCTCGACCCGCTACACCCACTCGCCTTTGCGTATCAACGGCTCGGCTTTGCCGTCTGCGTTGATTCCGTCGACGTCCATCTCTCCGGAGCCAATCATCCAGTCCACATGGATGAGACTTGCGTTTGCGCCTCGCGCTGCAAGCTGCTCCGCGTCCATCTTGTCGCCGTCGATCAGACATGTAGAGTAGGCCTGTCCCAGGGCAATGTGGCTCGCGGCGTTCTCGTCGAAAAGCGTGTTCCAGAAGAGCACGCCACTTTGCGCGATTGGAGAGGAGTGCGGCACCAGCGCGACTTCTCCGAGGCGACGAGCTCCATCGTCGGTGCTGATGAGGCGGTTGAGAACGTCCTCGCCGGCGGTCGCAGTCGCTTCCACGATACGTCCCTCCTCAAAACGCACTGCGATATTTTCAATCAACGTTCCCTGATGCGACAACGGTTTAGAAGCGCGCACGAAGCCGCTGACACGGTCTTTGTGAGGAGTGGTAAAGCACTCTTCAGTCGGGATATTTGGCTGACAGTAAACACCGTTGCCGGCAGTCGTTCCGCCGCCAGCCCAAAGATGGTCGTCGGCAAGGCCGACCGTGAGATCAGTTCCCGGACCTTTGAAGTGCAACGCCGAGAATCGCTTGGTGTTCAACATATCCACACGCCGCTTCAGCCTGGCGCCATGCTCAAGCCATTCCTGAACCGGATCGTCGACCGCGATACGCGACGAAACGAAGATCGCTTCCCACAGCTTGGCGATTGCTATGTGCTCGGGTTCGCCGGGAAATACGAGCTTTGCCCATTCAGGCGTCGCGCAGGCCACGATGGTCCAGTTAATCTCGTGCCGTGTGATTAACTCCATTGCGGGCTTGCCGGCCTTTGAGGCCGCAACATTCGCACGCGCGACCTTGGCTGGATCCTGCTTTGCCAGCAGCGCTGGGTTTGCGCCCGCGATGGCCAGCCGGGCCGCTCCGCTACGAAAACCAGCGGCGATTCCATCCTGCAGCCAGGTTGGCGCATAGTCGAAGCTAGCGTCCTGAGCGTATTGGAAACGCGCGAGCACACTGGGGTCGTCGGAATAAAACGTTGTGACGAGAAGCGCGCCAGCCTTGTACGCGTGCTCGGTAATCCGGCGCACGAGCGGCAAGGCTTCGAGTGGAGCGGACATAATGAGTTCCTGTCCTGTACGAAGGCCAAGTCCGATCTGAACTGCAACTTCGGCTAACCGATCGAGTTTTTCTTCGAAGGTAAGTTCCGCAAACTTCTTCTTCGCTACCATCTCTAATGTGCTCATCGCAATTCCTTTTCCCGCGCTATATCTCTGTGTATACATCCTGAAAGTCGTAGCATCCCGTTCGCGAGGTAAGCCATTCGGCTGCTCGCACCGCACCTTCTGCGAAACCTCGGCGCGAAAACGCTTCATGCGTCAGCAGCAGAATATCGGAAGCGCTTTGAACCTTTAGGGTGTGCAGGCCCATAACGTCTCCCTCGCGCCTGGCGTCTATCGGAATCTCGCGCTGGCCTGAAGCGACCTCAACTACTTTGGCCAAAGTAAGAGCCGTACCTGAAGGTGAATCCAGTTTGCTGACGTGATGGGTTTCCTCAATCGAGAAGATGTAACCCGCATTCTTCAAAGCATTGCCCATCATCGCGGCGGCCTTCAGCATGACCTGCACACCGACAGAAAAATTTGTTCCATATAGTAGCCCCGCCTGCTTGCGTTCGGCTAGCCCTCGCATATCTGGCAGCTTGTCATACCAGCCAGTTGTGCCGACCACCATCTTCGCTCCGGTCGCAAGGCAAGCACGCATATTCTGAACGGCAGCTTCAGGAGTCGTGAAGTCGATCACCACATCGAAGCCGGCAACAAAGGGCGGCGTCAATGCAGAGGCTTCGGCGTTTTCCTTTGCATCCAGAACATTGACGCTATGTCCACGTTCCGCCGCAACGTCGGCTACCAGTTTTCCAGTCTTACCCATCCCTAAAACCAATATCCGCATTGCGTGCCTTCCTACGCCTGACTCTTGAGTTGGATCCGGTTTGTCACATCGAAGATCGTCTCATCGGGATCTGCGAAAAAGTGAGCGTGAAGGCTGCGCACTGCTTCTTCGACATCCTCCTCGTCGATCATAAAGCTCATGTTGATCTCACTTGCGCCCTGCGAGATCATCCTGACGTTCACATGGCTGATCGCGCTGAAGACTTGCCCGGCGATGCCATTGTGACCGCGAATGTCCTCCCCCACCAGGCATACAAGAGCTTTGTGGCCTTCCATCTTCACATCTGCCATCTTCGCAAGCTCCGCGCAAATCTCAGGCAGTTGCTGGTTGCTGTCCACTGTGAGGGATATGCTCACCTCACTGGTCGACACCATGTCGATGGCACATTTGTACTTGTCGAAGACGTCGAAGACCGCCTTCAGGTACCCGTGCGTCATCAGCATGCGGCTCGCGACGACATCGATGATGGTCAGCTTTTTCTTTGCAGCGATGCTCTTGAAGGGGCTCGAGCACTTAGCCGACATCGCCGTGATCTTAGTGCCTTCGTTCTCGGAGTTGCGCGAGTTCAAAACCCATACCGGAATGCTTTTTTGCACGGCGGGAAGAATCGTTGCCGGGTGCAACACTTTGGCTCCGAAATAAGCGAGTTCCGCTGCCTCCTCAAAACTGATGGTTTTGACCCTGAGCGCGTCGGGGCAGATGCGAGGATCAGTTGTCATGATGCCATCGACGTCTGTCCATATTTCAATTGCGCCCGCGTGCATTCCACCGCCAACCAGAGCGGCGGTATAGTCGCTGCCTCCGCGGCCGAGTGTCGTCGTAATACCATCGACCGTTGCACCAATGAACCCGCCGATAACCGGCGTTTTCCCTGCTTCGACGAGGGGGAGAACAATTACAGCAAGCCTTTCCTCAATGGCGCTCTCCTGCGGGACTGCTCTGCCGTAAGTTGCGTCGGTGACGATACAGCTTCGCGCATCGACGTGAGCCCCCCGCAATCCATGCTGGTCGAAGGCTTCAGCGATCATTCTGCTTGAAAGCCGTTCTCCGAAGCTCACCACAAGGTCGTTGGTACGCGGAGTGAGTTCGCCAACGGCGGCGATTCCTCGCAGCAGGTCGTCAAGCGCATCGAACTCCTGATGAAGCGCCTGCTGCAGACGGACAAACCGCTCCGCTTCCAGTATGGCCGTTGCCGTATCGATGTGCCGATGCCTCAGCCGTGATCCGATCGCAAGCGCTCCCGCCTTGTCTCCGCGGCCCGCGGCGGATGCGGCAGACAGAAGCAGATCGGTGACCTTCGCCATGGCCGACACGACAACCACGGTCTCAAGTCCCCGCTCGCGACGCCCGCGGACGATGTCTGCGGTTCGCTGTATTGCCTGGCTATCCTCGACCGAGGTGCCACCGAACTTCATAACAACCAATTTCTCTCTAGCCACGCTCAAGCCGTCACCACCACGGCCCTCGCCGAATCTGCGCCTGCCGGAACTCCAAGCTTGTCGAGCTTACCCAGCATCGCAAGCACTTCCGCGTTCAGCAACGTCGCACCGGCTGCACCGCGAATCGTATTGTGAGAAAGGACGACGAACTTCCAGTCGAGGAGATTGCACTCGCGGAGTCGACCTACCGTGGCTGCCATTCCTTGCCCGCGCATCCGGTCAAGACGTGGCTGCGGTCGATCGACGCTCGAGTCGTACTCTACCGGTTGATCCGGAGCCGTCGGCAGATGCAGACCATGCAGCGGCAGGAATTCATTCCAAGCGGCGATTATCTCTTCGCGCGTCGCCTTCTTCTTGAACTTGACGCTCACGCACTCGGTATGGCCGTCTTCAACCGCCACACGATTGCAGTGGGCACTTACCTTCGCGTCGAGCAAGTCGATTTTTTTGCCATTCAGTTGACCAAGCAGCTTGCCAACCTCCTCCTGCAGCTTTTCTTCTTCGTTTTTAATAAACGGCACAACGTTGCCCAGGATGTCCAAAGACGCCACGCCCGGATAACCGGCGCCGCTGACCGCCTGCATGGTGCTAACAAAGAGGCTTTCAATCCCGAAGCGTTCCTCAAGGGGTTTAAGCGCGAGAACGAGTCCGATCGCACTGCAGTTGGGATTGGTGACAATATAGCCGCCGCTATCCTTGCGCCAACTCTGCGCTTCGAGCAAAGAAAGATGATCAGCATTCACTTCGGGCACAACCAGGGGTACATCCGCGACCATGCGAAATGCGGAAGAATTCGAGATGACGGCACAACCGGCCGCAGCAAACTTCGGTTCCAGTTCGCGCGCAATGTCCGCGTCGAGCGCTGCAAAGATAATCTTCGGCAGTTCAATCGCCGAGCCTTCGGGAACGTTTGGCTGGAGTGTCATTGCTGCGATGCGTGACGGGAGCGGAGTGTCGAGCTTCCACTTGCACGCCTCAGCGTAGGTCTTGCCGGCGCTGCGATCACTCGCCGCCAGCCACGCTATCTCAAACCACGGATGATTGCTCAATAACTGAATGAATCGCTGCCCGACCATTCCGGTCGCGCCAAGAATGCCAACCCTGCGTCGTTCCATATCTTCTAAGAATAACGCGCCATCGGGACACCGTCATCCTGCCAGCTTTATGTGGCTAAAAGTCACGGCGCCTCGTACGCGTCATTCGGTGTCCGCCACCGCCCCAGACCAGGAGCGCCGCTACCAGATGCACCAAAAACCATAGGGTTAGCCCCTGGTCCACGTAGATCAGGTAGAGCACCAGAATTCTCGGCAGAAGCAGCCAGAACAGCGGCGGAATAATGCCTTGCAGGTGGAACGGTGCCAGAACGCCCTGAAACCAGGCAATCGCCATTGCCAACCGTGGCAGAAACAACGCGAACACCAAAAACCATAAGGGAAGCCGATTCACCACGAAGGCAAGGTTGAAGCTTAACTGCCCCGAACGCTGTATCGCTTGCGTCAATACCGCTAGTCCTGCACTCATCGCGCCTCCGACGTGCTCCCGAAATCATTTTGCGCTAAAGCTGAAATCCGCCTTCGCCGTTCCTTTTGGTTCGACCGTAATGGTCATGGTCTGCTCGCCCATCTTTTCGTGGACCGCCGCCAAAGTATAAGTCCCAGCAGGCAGTCCATTGATACTAAAATGACCCCCGGTATCGGTGACAGCAAAAAAAGGCGTCGCCGAGACGTTGATAAAGGCGTTCATCCACGGATGGTTGTTGCAGCGAACCGGAATCATCACCTCCGGCTGATTGAACTGTTTGATCTGCGGCGGCCCCTTCGCTCCCTGGGAGATGTCGATGGATTGGCTGCCTGCTGCGGTGGGAAGCGTATGAATGTTATGCATAGTCCCATCCGAGTTGCGAAACTCGACAGACCCGCCGCGCATCAGCGCAATCACGTGTGGCGTGTACTTGCAGCCAACCTGGTCAAGAATTACCGGCTCTGAAGCCGGCGCAGTTGCAGACATCGCTGCCGGAGGGCCGCTCTTGATGTACACATACACGTTCGCAAGCTTGCCGTCGTGAACCGCGTACTGTTCCGCGAAGTTGTCGCCCCCGGTCATGGAACAGACGGGGTCCATGCTCATATCGATCTTAACCGGAGCGGGAGGCTTACCTGCAAAGCGAATCGTCCCGCTCACCGAACCAAGCGTAGCCGGATCCAGTGGAACAGACAGCGCGGCCGGCTTCTCTGCCGCGGTTCCGTCATTGCTTTGCTTTACCTTGCTTGATTTGCAGCCCCCAAGGCCAGTCAGTAATACCAGAATTCCGCCTGCAAGAACGGCCGTGGCCGTCCAACCGTGAATCCGCCTCATCCCTTCCTCTTTCTGAATCAGAACTATTTCAAGCCTGAGACACTGGCGATTCCATTGCCTGCAACACAGCCTCGGCGAAAGCCCTTGTTCCGCTGCTGCCGCCAACATCCCGAGTCAGGGTCTTTCCCTCGCGATAGACCTGCTCCAGACCGGTTTGCACTCGTTCGGCAGTTGCAGGTTCATTAATGTGATGCAGCATAAGAACAGCGCTTTGCAGCAAAGCCGTTGGATTGGCCAGGTCCTTGCCCGCGATGTCAGGAGCAGAGCCATGCACCGCCTCAAAAATAGCGCACTCGGTCCCGAGATTTGCGCCGGGAACCAGCCCTAGCCCTCCTACAAACGCGCTGCAAAGATCGCTGAGAATGTCGCCGTAAAGATTTTCGGTGAGCAGGATGTCGTACTGGTAAGGATTCATTACGAGCTGCATACAAGCGTTGTCCACGATGTGCTCTTTGTAATCCACCTCGGGAAACCTCTCCGCGACAGTACGGCAACACCGCAGAAACAGTCCATCCGACAACTTCATGATGTTCGCTTTATGGATTGCATGGATCTTCTTGCGCTTGTGCTTTCGCGCATAGTCAAACGCGAACTGAGCGATGCGGGTGGAACCTTTTTCCGTAATGATCTTGAGTGCCTGCACGACGCCGGGGACAACAACGTGCTCCAGACCAGCGTACAAGTCCTCCATGTTCTCGCGAACGACGATGATATCCAGATCCGGGTATCGGGTCTTCAAACCGGGAAGATTCTTTACCGGCCGAAAGTTGGCGAACAGCTCGAAATGCTGCCGGAGAGTTACATTGATCGACGAAAATCCTTCTCCCACCGGCGTCGTTACCGGACCCTTCAGGGCGACACGGTTCTCTGCGATGGACGCGTACAGCGCTTTGGGAATGTACTCCCCAGTCTTCTCAAACGCGTCTGCGCCCGCGTTATACAGTTGCCAATCGAAAGCGACTCCCGTGGCCTCCCCTGCCGCTTCCACGATGCCCACAACCGCGCTCGATACCTCTGGTCCAATTCCATCACCGGGGATGAGTGTGATCTTGTGCGTTCTCTTCGCCTTCGTCATCGTCGACCGCCTTTCTTGGGGTCCTTTCCGTTGAGCAGTTCTTCCAGCTCCGCCTTGAACTCGCGGACGTCCTTGAAATCCCGATAGACACTGGCAAACCGAATATAGGCGACGGTGTCGATCTCCTTCAGGCGAGACATGATCAGCTCTCCAACCTCGCTAGTCGACCGCTCCCGTTCGGGCGAATCCACAACATAGGCCTCGGTCTCGTCGACAATCTGCTCAAGCTTCACAGCAGCGACGGGCCGTTTCTCGCAGGCGTGCAGCAGCCCGCTCAATACCTTTTGGCGGTCAAACTTTTCCCGGCGTCCATCCTTCTTAACCACCATGTAGGGAATTTCGTCGATGCGCTCGTAGGTTGTGAAGCGCTTGTTGCAGCCTTCGCACTCGCGCCGCCTGCGAATCGAGTCGGCGTCTTTACTTTCGCGTGAATCAACAACCCGGTCCTGACTAAAACCACAATAGGGACACTTCATCGGAATAGATTGATTTTAGCAGCGTGAGCCTGTGCGGCTTTGGCACAACCCGCATCGACGAACGTTTTGAACGATCGAGCTGAACGCTTATCGCGCGTCGGCCACTTCTGCTGTCGCTCCCGCGGCCTCGCTCTCCTCTGCAACCTTTTTCAGGCTGACATGCTCAATCTGCGAGTAGATAAATCCGGTCGGAATAATACAAAGGAAGGTCACGATCAGCAGTACTGCTCCACAAGCCGTCGCGGCCTCGATCGGTGCTCCATAAAACGTGTGCATCGCCGTAGCGGTGACAGCAATCTGCGTAAACCAACCGATGATTGGGAGTTGGAGCAGCGAACCTCCAATACTCGCAGCCATCAGGAGCATTGTTCGCGAAAAGGTGAGACTACTCAACTCTGGCGTGTTCACAAATGCCTGCGCCGTCTGCAGATAAGCGAATCCGATCATCGCCCACATCGCCAGCGAAAGCAGAACGACCACTCCAAACTCCCTTATCGACGACAAAGCATTCAAGCCCTCGCGGAACCCGATGATCTTAGCCGCAATGCTCTCTCCGGCCGACTTCGAGAGCAGGCCAACCGTGCGACGTGCGAACGCAGCCACACCCCCGCCTGCCATCCGTACCACAGCAGCAAAGACAGCGATTGCCAATGTCGCCCCCATGCTCAGAAGACCGGCGCGTACAAAGACCTCATGATGAGGCAGTGTTTTTGGCGTGAATGCCAAAGCCGAAGAGAAGATCACTGCAGCGGCGCCCAGATCGAACATGCGTTCGATGGTGTACACCGCTATCTGAGAGCTGAGGGACAGATTCACGCGGCGCGCGACGAGGTATGGCCGAGTCAAATCAGCCAGCCGCCCGAACAGCGCCACCGCAGTAAAGCCAATGAACTGGGATCCAAGCAGCGAAGTCGCCGAAACCTTCTTCGTCGGCGACAAAAACACAGCCCACCGCACGGCACGTATCCAAAATGTCGCGTAGATCAGCGCGATACCCGCCAGGATATGGCCGACGCTCACATAGCGCAACTGCTGCCAGAACATCGCCCAATCGAAATGAATCTTGTTTCGAAACAAAAATACGAGCATGACCAAGGCCAGGATCGCCACCAGCCACAAAACTCCGTTACGTTTCATCATTGGTCTCTCTTCGCCTGCCCGTTCGCACGGTCCTATTTTGCCTGCGCCAGCAAAGCCATCTGCTTACGCCGGTTGAATTCGCGAATGACCCGCGCCACATACTCCCGCGTCTCGCGATAGGGAGGAATGCCGTGATACTTATCCACCGCGCCCGGCCCCGCATTGTAGGCGGCGAGTGCCAAGGCTACGTTGTCGTGATATCGCGTCAGCAAGACGTCGAGATAAGCCGTTCCGCCCGATATATTCTGCTGCGGTTGAAAGGCATCGTCGACACCCATCGCGTTGGCGGTCCCAGGCATCAACTGCATCAGTCCCTTTGCACCCGTCCGCGAAACTGCTCGCACCTGTCCGCCGCTCTCTGCCCGCACCACGCTGGCAAGCAGATCTTCATCAATGTTGTGCGCCGCACCCGCATGAGAGAGCATCTGATGTATCTCTTCTTTGGTCGGTGCACTCCCGATCGAAACTGGCTCCGAGACTTTTGCCGTGTAGGTTGGCTCAGGCAGGTCCGCAGTGGTCTCGACACGTTCTACCGAATCCGCTGGGACCTCCATGTAATTCGAATCTCTGTCGGAAACCGTACCGGTGCCCGTCAAGTAGAGCCGGACCTTGTCCCCGATGGCTTCACGTCGAACGCAGTCCAACTCGAAGCCGTTCTTGAGCGTCACATGCTCCACCGCGCGAGCTAAGGGACAGAGGACCAACACCAGACCGAACCCACACAGACGAACTCGAGACCGGCGAATTCGAGAGTTTCTCGGATGCATTGCCACCTTCAAAGCCTATCATTACCCGGTATTCCATCCGGCGGGCATCTGCTCCCACTATCGCGTCATATCCAGACGACCCCTGGAGTGCCGATTCGATTCTGCAACACTTTGAAGTAACACGAACAATCGATTAGCCCTTTCGGCCAAAACCACTTTCCATGTGGGCTATTTTTAATGGATGAGCATAAACCACGATTCGATCCCCATCCACCGGCTGGGTAAGTGGAACAGCCTGTTTGTCTTGAGCCTGATTTCAGTCGTCCTTTTCCAACAAGCAGCGACGGCATGGGCCCAGGGCGCGTCCAAGCCTGCACCCGACGTCATTGTGTTTACGAATGGCGATCAATTGACCGGAACCCTGGAGCGAGCGGACGGTGATTCGTTCGTCTTCAAGAGCGACATCGTTGGAGAAGTGACGGTGCCTGCCGGCAAGATCAAGGAATTACACACTTCCGGCAAGTTTGTTGCTCTGAAAAACAATGAGAAGATTACGCGTACCTCCAAGCATCCCGGTGCCGTCACCTATGCGGATGGTGCCGTGACGGTGGGGGATGAGACCGCGGGTGCGCCGGAGGTGGTTCCGGTGAAGGATCTCGCTCACCTGATCGATAGCGTGACCTTCGACAAGGAAGTGGTCCAGAATCCCGGTCCGTTTTCGAACTGGAGTGGTGCCATCACGGGTGGGATTACCCTGATTGAGTCCACGCAGACGGGTCAATCTTATACGGCGGCCGTCAATCTCATTCGGCTTGTTCCTACAGTGTCGTTTCTCCCGCCGCGGACCCGTTCTACGGTCAACCTGCTTGAGACCTACGGCAAGATTACTCAACCTATAATCCCGCAGACGAATCCTCCAACACCGGACACTGTGGCGAAGACCAGCATCTTCCACGCGGATGCGGAGCACGACAAGTACTTCACATCGCGAGTGTATGCGCTGGTTGGAGCGTCGTTCGATCACAACTATGCGCAGGGGCTGAACTTCCAGCAGATCTACGGAGGTGGTCTTGGCTGGACGGTGATCAAGACTCCGGTTCAGGAGTTCGACGTGAAGGCGGATGTTCATTATGAGCGGCAGGATTTTCAGCCGCCAACACTGAGCATGAACCTGATTGGTTCGAGCTTCACTGAGGCTTACATCCGGAATCTGCCCAGAAAGATCCTTTTCACCGAGACCGGAACATTTATTCCGGCGTGGAACAATCTCAGCAACTACAACGCTATCTTCGCGGCCGGCCTGCAGATGCCAACTTACAAGCGGTTCAGCCTGAGTCTCAACCTGCTCGATAATTACTTGAGCCAACCGGCAATTGGATACAAGAGCAACAGTCTGCAGTTTGTTACGGGCGTGACTTACGCGTTGAAGTAGCGGCGGCAATGGAAAGAGCGGTCTCGATGAATCATCGAGGCCGCTCTTTTTTGTCCCAATTCGCTTATTTGATTTTGCCAAATCGATAGACGATACCCATGTTGAACCCGAAGTTGTTCTGGATGGTACCGGGAGGTCCATGGTTTACGTCTGCCGAGGGGCGGCGGTAGAAGGTTCCGAGATAGGTCGGGCTCACCCGGAATGCCAGGTTGGGGTAGAAGTTGTAGTCAAAGTTAGCGCCCAGGGCGAAGACTGGCTTGTTGAGGGATTCCCAGACGCCGATCTCAGCGGAGGTTAAGCCTTTGGCTGCGCCATCGAACTTGCCGATGGCGATTCCGGCTTCGCCCGTGGCGGTGACAGCGAACTTCTCTTTGGCGACCAGCCGGTAAGCGACGCCTCCAAGGATGGGGTACTCCGAGTATCTGCGGGTTGAATCCGAGAAAAATGGGACTGCATCCGTTGATCGTGCAGGGGGTATTGCCGACCTTGGCGCTTCCGTACGCTCCGCGGATGTCGCCGAGGATTCCCAGCTTCGGATTCAGGAAGTAGGTTCCGGTCATGAAGAAGGTCACTTCGTTGTTTCTCTGTGGAGCGCCGGAGTCGAAGCGGAGATAGCCGCCGCCACCTGCGACCTCGTACCGGTGGCCGTAGGTTTCGGCGATCATCCTTTGGGCGCGGGCTTTGCGGTTGGCGCTGGACTCGCGGCGCGTCTGGTGGGTTGGCTGCGCCTGAAGGGCTACTGCTCCGATGGCCATCGATCCAGCCAGTACTGCTCCTGCGACACACTTCACACTCAATCTGAAACCGAACATCAACGATTACTCCTGCACAAGCTGCGCTTTGCTATGGTGGAACTCGGAGGCGCCAGCGCGAAACCGGCTGGGCCATCTCTTTATTAGAACATCCGCAGGGCCTTATCGCGGCTCAACTACCCAAGGAGTGACTCCAGATGGCGAAAAAAGGCAGCAGCAGCGGCTTCGGTAAGGTGTTTCTCGGTTTCCTGCTCGGTGTTGCCGCTGTTGCCGCCGGGCTGTTCGGCTATCTGAAGTTTGGCGCGTTGCCGGTTGCAGTGGCTGACAAGCCATTTCCGTATGAGAAGGAGATCGTCTACCTTCCTTTGAGTTCCCGGATCGATCGCGAATTGAAGAATCCTCCGTTTGGGATCAGCGAAGATGTGTTTGAGTCGGGCGCCAGGGTTTACCGGGCGCAGTGTGCGAGTTGTCATGGCACCCCGGGCCACGATGTTGCGTTTGCGAAGCATATGTTTCCATCGGCTCCACAGCTTTGGAAGGGCCACGGGACGCATGGTGTGGTTGGCGTGAGCGACGACGAGGCGGGCGAGACTTACTGGAAGGTAGCGAATGGAATTCGCCTCTCAGGCATGCCGTCGTACTCGAAGGTGCTCTCGGAGACCGAGATGTGGCAGGTCAGTCTGCTGCTGAAGAATGCGGACAAGGAACTGCCTGAGCCGGTTGCGACGATTCTTAGTGGTTCTAACCCCTAGATTCCCAGAGGGGGTATCCCCCCCCTCACTATTACCCGCGCGTAAGTCTCCTTGATTCATGGATTTACGGTTTGCGTTGGCCTGCAAAATATTCATAAATAATGGCTTACGTCCAAAATATAGTAAAGAAACAAGTTAGCCCCGGCGGTGGCCGGGGCTTTCCTTTTCTTCACTCTATAAGTTAATTATAGGGGTTTGAATGTAACTAAATTTCATTTTTATTTCGTTTGTTTTGTTGGGGTTGTGGGATTTTGGGCTTGACAAGCGAGTTTTGGGCTGTTTTTGAAGAAAAAAGTTGTAAGTGATTGGTGGGTTTTGGGTTACTAGTGGGACCTTTGGGGCAAAGAGCCCGATGCAACAGCAACAGCAGATTCCTCCGCTGCGCTGCGGAATGACAAGCAAAAATGCCAAGACAGTCTTGGTGTTCATCGTGGCTGCGGTTGTTGTAGCGACGGCGCTACTGGAGGATGGGGATGCCGGCGAATTCGCCGGCGATGCGAGCCTTCCATTCGGCGGGGCCGGTGTTGTGGACGCTTACGCCGCGGCTGTCTACGGCGACCGTGACGGGCATGTCTTTTACTTCGAACTCGTAGATGGCTTCCATGCCGAGATCGGCGAAGGCGAGGACCTTGCTGCTCTTGATGGCCTTGGAGACGAGGTAGGCGGCTCCGCCGACGGCCATGAGATAGACGGCCTGGTAGTCGCGGATGGCTTCGATGGCGGCAGGACCGCGCTCGGCCTTGCCGACCATGCCATAGAGGCCGGTCTCGGAGAGCATCTGGCGGGTGAACTTGTCCATGCGGGTGGCGGTGGTGGGGCCGGCGGGGCCTACGGCTTCGTCGCGGACGGCGTCGACCGGGCCGACGTAGTAGATGAAGCGGCCCTTGAGGTCGACGGGGAGTTTTTCGCCGCGATTGAGCATGTCGGTCATGCGCTTGTGGGCAGCATCACGCCCGGTGAGGAGCTTGCCGGAGAGCAGGAGCACTTCGCCGGGCTGCCAGGAGCGGACTTCGTCATGGGTGATGCCGTCGATGTTGACGCGCTTTGCTCTTGGAGACGTCGTAGGTGAGTTGCGGCCAGGATTCGAGAGATGGTGGGTCGAGCGCGACCGGCCCGCTGCCGTCGAGGTGAATGTGAGCGTGGCGGGTGGCGGCGCAGTTGGGGATCATGGCTACGGGAAGGTTGGCGGCGTGGGTGGGGTAGTCGAGGATCTTGATGTCGAGGACGGTGGTGAGGCCGCCGAGGCCCTGCGCGCCGATGCCTAGCTTGTTGATCTTGTCGTAGAGCTCGATGCGGAGTTCTTCGATCTTGTTTTGCGGGCCGCGGGCTTTGAGCTCCTGCATGTCGATCGGATCCATCAACGATTCTTTGGCCATGACCATGGCTTTTTCGGCGGTGCCGCCGATGCCAATGCCGAGCATGCCCGGCGGGCACCAGCCGGCGCCCATCGTGGGGACGGTCTTCAAAACCCAGTCGACGATGGAGTCGGAAGGGTTGAGCATTGCGAACTTGGATTTGGCCTCGGAGCCCCCGCCTTTGGCTGCGACGGTGATGTCGACCTCGCCACCGGGAACCATCTCGACGGAGACGACGGAGGGAGTGTTGTCGCCGGTGTTTTTGCGGGAAAAGGCTGGGTCGGCGAGGATGCTGGCGCGGAGCTTGTTGTCGGGGTAGTTGTAGGCGCGGCGGACGCCCTCGTCGACCATCTGCTGGACGGTCGAGGAGGGGCTTGCCGTCGTTGTCCCAGCGGGTCTCCATGCCGAGCTTGATGAAGGCGGTGACGATGCCGGTGTCCTGGCAGACGGGGCGGTGGCCTTCGGCGCACATGCGCGAGTTGATGAGGATCTGGGCCATGGCATCTTTGGCCGCGGGGGACTCGTGGTCTCGAGCTACGTAGGCTCGGCGACGGATTGATGAGTCGTTGGTGATGGAGTCCTCGGGGTGGTAGTAGTCGAGACTGCATGTACTGGAAGGCGTCGGCGACGGACTGGTGATGAAGTCGGATTGCTTGATGGTGTGCCATACGGAATGTATCGTGACTCGAAGCACCTATTTTTCAAGTGTAAGTCTTAGCGACTATTGTTTCTACTTAGACGTCGAGAAGGTCTTATCGAGCGGCGTGGGTTCTTAGGAGATGCGGGAGGGGTGCTCGGCGGGGGTGGCGGGCTTGGGCTTGCGGCTGAGAACGAATGCGGCGTTTGCGGCGGCGGTCGGAGGCGTGGTCGATCTTTTTCCAGAAGCCGATGAAGTAGTCGACCGCGGAGATGATGGAGACGATGGTCATCCAGTAGATGGCGGTGACGGCGATGAAGTGGACGCCGACGATGAAGCCTCCATGGAAGCTGGGGAAGAGGAGCCAGTAGTTCCAGCCGTGGGCGAGGATGGCGGCGACGACGGAGACGATCTGGATGACGGTTTTGAGCTTGCCGATCTCGCTGGCTTCGATGGTGAAGCCTTCGGCGGCGGCGATGCTGCGCAGGCCATTGACGAGGAACTCGCGGCCGATGACGAGGACGGCGATCCAGGGCTTGACGATGCTGGGGGTGTAGGCGACAAGGAGGATGTAGCCGGCAGTGACGAGGAGCTTGTCGGCGAGTGGGTCGAGAAGCATGCCCATGGTGGTGATCTGGTGGCGGCGTCGGGCGAGGTAGCCGTCGAGGCCGTCGGTAATGCTGGCGATGATGAAGACGATGGAGGCGACGATCTCCTGCTGGCCGTGGTGGCCGGGACCCTGCCAGGGAAAGAGAGGCGAGAGTATCCAGATGAGCAGAGGGACGGCTGCAATGCGGCTCATCGTGATGGAGTTTGGCAGGTTCATGGGCGGTTTTTTGTCGCGCAATCGTGGTGAATTGCGCGCCTTGCCGACAACTAGCATTCTGCCATAGTGAGACGGTAGCAGTCGTGAAAGGATTTGCCAGGAAGATGGCTGTCGACGACGCGCATTTCTGATTCGGTCCTCGGAGCGGGAAGCAGCTTACGGGTCACAGCGTGGGTGGCTGCGAACGACGAGTAACACAACATCTTGAGGAACGGCATGTGGGCGGATGGGCCTTTTGGGTGGCCGTGTGCCCCCTTCGTGGAATGCCGCTTTCTATTGGTGGACGTTAGTTTGGGGGACAACGTGCTTTCCGGGCTTGCGTCACTCGATTAACCCATTTGTTTTGTTGCTTCCTCTCCCCTTTTGCCAGGAACGCCGATAGAGGGAAGGACGGTTCCGAGTGAACCCTTCTGAGCACTCTCGATGCTGATTCGGCGATTTTTTAATACGGTTTTGCTGTGGTCGTTGGGCCTGGTTGGCGCGGGCGCGACGGCGCAGCAGTTTAATCAGCCGGTTGTGGTACCGACGGGAAGCTGGCCCGCAGCGATTGTTGCGGCGGATCTGAATGGGGATGGCAAGGCCGATCTGATTTATACGGATTATGGTGCGACTCCTACGGGTTCGACGACGCATGTTCTGTTGAGCAATGGGAACGGGTCGTTTGTTCAGGGACAGACAATTGCCACTGCGGGTGCGGCGATCGCCGTAGCCGACTTCGATCATGATGGGCATGCTGACCTGGCATGGGTTTGGGGCACGGTTGGATTGGGCAAGGTGTTCTTTGCGCACGGGAACGGCGACGGAACGTTTGCGCCTGCCGTGCAGTGGGGAACGTTTGCGATTGTTGGAACGAATGCGCCGGTGTTCAGTTATGTGATGGGGGCGCAACTGCACGATACCGGCTACATGGATCTGCTGGTGGAGGATGTGGCAAATCCTTCGCTGATTACGCTGACGGCGGATAGCAGCGGAACGCTGGTGCGGATAGTGGGAACAAAGCTCGAGACGGGCGTGGGGCCGATGGTTGCCGCGGATTTGAATGGCGACGGGCATACGGATCTGGCGATTCAGTCGGTGCTGGGTGGAGTGGTGGATGTTTTTCTTGGGTCGGCGGACGGGCTGCTGACGGCTGCGGGGGCCTATGCGGGTTCTAGCGCGGTGCAGAGTATGTTGCTGCACGATGTCGATGGCGACGGGCATCCGGATCTGGTGCTTGAAGGCGTGAGCGGCACGATTGAGATTCTGCATGGAAATGCGGACGGAAGTTTTGCTGCGGCTTCGGAGGGTGGAAGCGGAAACGCGGATGCCACTACTGGGATCGGTGGCCATCTGGTTGGCGTGACAGATTTGGGTGGGTTGCGGAATTTTTATACGGCGACCCCGGCGGGTGTAAGTGTGTTGCTTGGGCAGGCGAATTTGAGTTTTGCGCTTGGCGGGATTTACAACGCCGGGCCGGGCCGGACGAGTTTTGCTGTGGCGGATTTTAATGGCGATGGGGTGATGGATGTTGCGGTGGATTCGCCCGAGGGTATTGCGATCTTGCTCGGGAGCAAAGACGGGATGTTGGGCGGCTCGCGTGCGTTTGCGGCAGGCAAGCCTGCTTTGAATGGGGCTCTCGGGGAGTTCAGCGGTTCGGGGAATCTGGATGCAGTGGTAAACGTGGCTTCGACGCAGGCATTGCTGTTGCATGGGAATGGAGATGGGACGTTTGCTGCTGCGGCTACGCCTACTTCGGCTCGGGTGAGCGCGGTTCCCGCGGAAGTGCAGATGGGAAGCCTGCCGGGCGCGCCTCAGATTGCGGGGATGGTTGCGGGTGCTCCACTGAGCGTGGATCTGGATGGAGATGGGAATGCGGATGTAATTGTTGCGTACGACAATTTGAGCGCGGACCACGCCCATCCGACGGCGAGTTCAGCAAATGCGATCTATATCTGGTATGGGAAGAGCGACGGGACGTATGAAGCGCCGGTAGTGATGACGCCCTCGCGGAATTTCTATCAGATTGCGGCGATGGACTTGAACGGCGACGGGCTGCCTGAGCTGGCGATGAGCGACGGATATGTCGTGAGTGTGCAGACGAATCTTGGTAAGCGGGTGTTTGGGCAGGAGATGCACTTTCTGGCGGGGATGGGGATTAACTCGATCTCGGCAGGAGATGTGAACAAGGACGGACTGACCGACCTCGTGATTGCGAATGGGGGGACGGTGCTGGCGGAGGCAATTGCGGGCAAGTCGACCGCGACTTCGGATGTGATCACGGGTGGGATCACAGTGCTGCTGGGGCAAAAAGTAGCGAAGGTTGCGACGACGACCGTGTTGACGATCAGTTCGCCGCTGACGATTCCCTTTGGACAGGTGGTGAACGGCGCCGCACAGGTGACGTCGAGCGATGGTTCGGCCCTGACGGGGACGATTAGTTTTTTTGATGGAGGGACGACAATCTGCACGATTGCGGTGTCGGCCTCGGGCTGTGCGGCCAGCGCGGGCGCGGGATTTGCGGTGGGAACCCACGTCTTGACGGCCGCGTATTCGGGGGATGATTCGCATCTGGCGTCTACGTCCGCCGCGGTTACGGTTGTGGTGACGCCGGTTGCGAAGGTACAGACGGTGACGATGCTGACCTCAAGTCTCGATCCGGCTACGGTCGGGCAGAGTGTTACTTTTACAGCAAATGTGGTGGCCGCGGGTTCGAGTGTGGTTCCGACTGGCGTGGTCACGTTTTTGGATGGAAGCACGGTGCTGGGGACGAAGACGCTGGTGGGGTCTGGAGTGGCCAGCTTCAGCACGACGGGGTTGAACGTCGGGAGCCACGCGATTACTGCCAGCTATGCAGGAGATGCGGGTTCGGCGGCCAGTGTCTCGGCGGTGTTGACGGAGACGGTGAATGGGACGGCTCCGGTGACCGGCGGTTTTAGTGTTTCTGTTTCTGGTGGGGCTGAGGTTTCGGTGGGTGGCGTGGCACAGATGGTGGTGGCTGTTGCTCCGCAGACCGGTTATATGCAGCCGGTGCAGTTATCCTGCGCGGACTTGCCTTCGGAGGCTTCGTGCACGTTTGCAGCGAAGATGATTCCGGCCGGGGGCGGAACAACCGCGATGCAGTTCAGTGCGGCGGCTCCGAAGGCATGCTCGGTGCCTGGGTCGGAGACGGCTAGTCTGCCACTGGGGGGGAGTGCGGTTGCGGCGTTTGTGGTGTTACTGATTCCGGGAAAGCGGCGCCGGGCTCTGAAGGGGCTGCTCGTGGCGGTGATTACGCTCTGTGGGATGGCTTCGCTGACAGGGTGCGGAGCCTGTACGGATCTGGGCACGAAGCCGGGGAGCTATACGATTCGAGTGGTAGGGACTTCGGCTGCGAACGTGGTGTCGACGAAGTTGACTGTGGTGGTGTTGGAGTAAAGCCTGATTGGGCAACCGTCTCTCGTCTCCGGTGAGAGTTGCAATCCGAATTTTCGGCATCCCTTGGCCACTTATCCGCGAGCTAACGCCAGTCGAAACAAAAGATTTTGCCTCCGGCTGTTTTCTCCATCCCAGCCAGCGCGACGACACACTGTGTAAAATGACCCTCGAGACCCAAAAACAATCGCGTCAAAGGAAGCGCAACAATGGAAAAGCTGACACCCGGAAAACTCGCAGGACTCAAAGCCGTCTCCGACCATCGCGGAGTCATCGCCGCCGCCGCCATGGACCAGCGAGGATCCCTCCAGAAGTCCCTCGCCAAGGAGCGCGGAGCCGCAGCCGACGCCCATGATCTCGAGGAGTTCAAGACCCTCGTCACCAGCGTCCTCACCAAACATGCCTCCGCCATCCTGCTCGATCCCGAGTTCGGACTTCCCGCCTCCAAGCACCGCAACGGCAAGGGCCTCCTGCTCGCCTACGAGAAGACCGGCTATGACGCCACAACACCCGGCCGTCTTCCTGACCTGCTCGATGTCTGGAGCGTCCGCCGCTTGAAGGAAGCCGGAGCGGACTGCATCAAGATCCTCCTCTACTACACCCCCTTCGAAAAATCTCACGTCAACGACCTCAAGCATGCCTGGATCGAGCGCATCGGCGACGAGTGCGTCGCCCACGACATCCCCTTCTTCCTCGAGTTCGTCGGTTACGATGCCGACGGCGGCGATGAAAAATCCCTCGCCTACGCCAAGAAGAAGCCCGAGATCGTCTCCGGCTCTATGGCCGAGTTCGGCAAGGCCCGCTATAACGTCGACGTTCTGAAGGTCGAGGTTCCGATCGAGATGTCCTTCGTCGAAGGCACCAAAGCCTTCAAGGGAGAGAAGGCCTACACTCGCGGCGAGGCCCTGCAGCACTTCCGCGACGCTGCGACCATGACCCACAAGCCCTTCATCTATCTCTCGGCCGGCGTCTCCAACCCAGTTTTTATTGAGACCCTCGAGCTCGCGGTCGAGTCCGGCACCAGCTTCAACGGAGTACTCTGCGGCCGCGCCACATGGAAAGACGGAATCGCCATCTACGCCAAGCAGGGCGCTAAGGCCTTCGAAGACTGGCTCAACACCACCGGCGTAGAAAACATCAACAACGTGAACAAGGCCCTCAAGGGCGCGCACTCCTGGCACGAAAAAGTCCAGACACACTAACCACCGTAGTTAGTGATACCTAAGGGCGCTGCGTTCAAAGCAGCGCCCTTTCTTTTCAACCAACATCCAGATAATTTTGACTGCAACAGCCTTGCATCTTCGCACACGGGGCATTGAAAACACGCACCGTTCATGAACAAGTCTTCATGTTCGCTTAGGGCTATCTGGTCGATAATCCTGTCATGGTCTTAAGAAATCCGCGCAGCGTCTTCTGGCTTTCGTCACCGCCAGTTGCGCCGCGCAAAGCATCACCCTCCTCGCCAGGCTCCCCATCGACGATCCCTCGTTTGAACTCTGCGTCTAACCCACAATGGCCGCGGCATGGTTATGGCCCTTTCATATTCGTTAAGGTTGAACCCTGGAATTGATCCCAATGATTTGCAAATCGGCCCTGGCTATCGCACTCTCCCTCTCGCCCTGCGCCGCCCTATGCCAGACTGATGGCGGCACTCTTCCCGCCGAAACTCCCCTTGCGCTTCGGATCGACGAGCACCTTCCCATGCGCAACGGGCAGCTGGTTCGGGCTCAGCTACTGTACCCCATCTACGGCGATGACAAGCTTCTCCTCCCCAAGGACACCATCGTCATTGGCAGCGTCGTCGAGCTCCGCTCCGACCACTCTCGTCGCATCCGCGCCGTCATGGGAGGCGATTTCACCCCCTTCCACAAACCCGTCGTCCACTTCACCAGCTTCGTTTTCCCCGACGGAACCTCAATCCCCTTCACCTCAGACGACGCCGCCGACGGTGCCCCCATCTTTCGCGCCGTCCCAACGCCGGCCGCCAAGGGCGGCTTCCTCCGCCGTCAGTTCGATGGAATCCTCAGCGTCGCTCGCAGCGATGTCGCGATTTTTACCGGCCCCGACAAGGGTGACCGGTTCGTTCAGTTCATTTACAGCCAGATTCCCTACCATCCCCAGCGCATCGACAAGGGAACGGCCTGGACCATCGAGACCTCGCACTCCGTCGAGCTTCCCGCGCTTCCCGCACCTCCCGTAATTGCGGCTGCTGTTCCGAAGAAGCCTCACTTCTGGGAGGAGCCTGCCCCTCCCGCCGACCTCGCGACCGCCGATACAGGCAGTTGGATCGTCCAGGCCAATCTCGAGGAGGCGATCAGTTCAGAGACCTCCAAGGACGGTCAGGCCATCAAGGCCGCCGTCGCCGAACCCATCTTCAATCCCGACCACACCATCGCGATTCCGCAGGGGTCCACCCTCATCGGGACCGTCACTCGCGCCAAACCCGCCCGTAAGTTCGGCCGCACCGGCGTTCTCACCTTCAGCTTCAACCAGCTTCAGATTCCTCACGAAGAAACCCGGACCGTCGAGACTCGGCTTACAGGAGCCGACTCCGCACGCGACATCGCTCTCAACTCCGAGGGCCAGCCCAAGTCCAAGCCGCAGGACAAGATCAGCCTGCCCATCCTACTCGCCCTCATGGCCAGCCGACCGCTCGATCAAGACCACCACGACAGCGCTGACGCCGGCAACGGTCTGGGCAAGAACGCTGTAGGAGGATCCGCCGGCCTTGGCCTCGTCGGCACCGTGATCGGCCTAGCCGGAGTCTCACCTAACGTCGCCGCCGGCATCGGCTACTGGGGCGCAGCGCGCGCCACCTATTACCGCTGGATCGCTAAAGGCCAGAAGATCGACTTCGCCAAAAACACCCGCATCGTCGTCGCAACCACCCCGCGCCGCTCCAGCCCCATGAAACCCCAAAACCCTACTCCCACTCAATCGTTCCCGGAGGTTTCGAGGTAATGTCATACACCACGCGATTGATCCCGCGAACCTCGCTCACAATCCGGCTCGAGATCGTGCGCAGCACCTCAAAGGGCAGCGCAGCCCAATCCGCCGTCATACCATCCTCGCTCTCAACCGCGCGAATCGCGCAGGTGTTCGCGTACGTCCGCTGATCCCCCATCACCCCAACCGACTTCACGGGCAGCAGCACTGCGAAACTCTGCCATACTTTGCGATACAAGCCAGCGCGCTTGATCTCCTCGACGACAATCGCATCGGCCTCCTGCAGAATCGCCACGCGTTCCGCCGTCACTTCGCCCAGAATCCTCACCGCGAGCCCCGGCCCCGGAAACGGCTGCCGCTCAATGATGTCCTCCGGCATCCCCAGGTCGCGCCCGATTCGCCGAACCTCATCTTTGAACAGATCACGCAACGGCTCGATCAGCTTCAGTTTCATATCCGCCGGTAGCCCACCCACATTGTGATGACTCTTGATCGTGTGCGATGGCCCGTGCACACTCGATGACTCAATCACGTCCGGATACAGCGTTCCCTGCACCAGCCAGGCAATTTCTTCGCCCGCGCTTTTCTCCGCTTTGAAGATCTTAGCGGCCTCGTCGTCGAACACCGCAATAAACTCGTTCCCAATCACCTTCCGCTTCGTCTCCGGATCAGTAACTCCTTCGAGCTTCTTCAGGAATCTCTGCGAAGCATCGACAGCAACGACATTCAACCCAAGCTGCTCGCGCATCGTCGTCTGGACCTTTTGAAACTCGTCCTTCCGCAGCACTCCGTTGTTCACAAAGATGCAGGTCAAACGATCGCCAATTGCCCGGGCCACAAGAACCGCGGCGACAGAAGAATCAACGCCTCCGCTCAGTCCACAAATCGCATGCCCCGCGCCAACCTGAGCCTTCACACGCTCGACAGTCGACTGGATAAAGTGCTCCGGAGTCCAATCCTGCTTCGCGCCACAGATATCCAGGCAGAAATTCCTCAGCAGTTCCATTCCCTGCCGAGTGTGGGCAACCTCGGGATGAAACTGCACCGCCCAGATACGTCTTTTCTGATCCGCAATTCCCGCGACAGCGTTGGCGGTCTTTGCCGTAAGCTCAAACCCGCTCGGCAAGGCCTCGGCATGATCGCCATGCGACATCCAGACATCCAGCGTCCCTGGCAAACCGCGGAACAGCGGCGTCTCTGCCACTACCGTCACCTCCGCATGCCCATACTCCCGAGCTGCCGCACCCACGACCTTTCCGCCAAGATGATGCACGATAAACTGCAAACCGTAGCAAATCCCCAGCACAGGCACACCCAATCCCAGCACGCCCTCATCCGCCGCCGGAGCATCCGCGTCATACACCGAGCACGGGCCACCTGAAAGAATCACACCCTTCGGATTCAGCGCCTTCACCTTCTCAAGCGAAACGGTGCAAGGAAGAACCACTGAGAAAACGTTGAACTCCCTGATACGCCGCGCAATCAGCTGCGTATACTGCGAGCCAAAATCCAGAATTACTATCGTTGAGCTGTCCACATACCCAGTGTAAATGGCACTAGCCCGTACTTCATCCGCGCTCGTCAGCCATCAGAGCCGTGCTCGTCAGACCTGACTCGACCCGGTTGCGCCCCAACCGTTTCGCACAATAGAGCGCGCTGTCTGCCGTGTTCAACAACGACATCGCCGACTCTATGCCATCCGGCACCATAGCAGCGACGCCGATACTGATTGTCTGAATCCCCCATGGACTTCCTGCATGGGGCAGATTGAGCGTCGCCACAGCGCAGCGAATGCCCTCCGCCACAGCCAGGGCCGCCGCGCCATCCGTATTTGGCAGAATCACGGCAAACTCCTCTCCTCCAAACCGCGAAGCCATCCCCGAGCCATCGCGCAACACCTCCGCGATCACCGCCGCAATTCGGCGCAGACAGGAATCGCCGTTCGTGTGGCCGAACAGGTCGTTGTACGCCTTGAACAGGTCCACGTCGATCAACAACAACGCAACCGGGCGCCCATCTTCCAAGCCCCGCAGCCACTGCGCCTCAAGCTGCTCATCGAACCAGCGCCTGTTTGCCAACCCAGTCAGACCATCCGCGTTTGCGAGTTGACGGTAGCGAGCCTCGCTCTTCTGCAGCGACTCTTCCAGCGCCTTGCGCTCTTCCAGCAGCGCCGCCACCGGAAACGCGGTGAACAACGCGACCGCGAGAAAGATCTGCACCACGACGATCCGATGCAGCATATGCTTGTCCACGATCAGCATCATCGGACCATGTCCTGCGACCGTGAGGCTGATAGAAATCAACGCAATGACGCAAACCGCCAGAACTGCGCCCGGAAATCCGATACGAAAGACCACCAGCAACAGCGCGGGAAAGATGAAAAAAATCAGCGGGTCTTTATCGTGGGTAAATACCAGTACTGTTGCAATCGCAGGGATACTCAGGAGCAGCAGGGTATCCACCAGCTGCTTTTCTCCCAGCACCTCAAAGAACCCGGGCCGCAGAAGAATAAATACCAGCGGCGCGATGATCGCCATGCCCAGAATGTCGCCCAGATACCAGGTTCGAAACAACTGCCACCATGGTCCAGCGTCCACAAACAAAAGCGTCCACGACGCCCCGATCGCGCTTGTAATCGCCGTCGCTCCAAGAACCGACACTCCCAGGAATCCTAGTAGCGGTCTTCGCTTCGACAGATTGAAAGGGCTTCCGAACCAGTAGGTCAGTAGAAACGACGAAAGGATGACCTCAATCGAGTTCGCTACCGACACACCCAACGCCAAAGCAACCGGGTCGCCATACAAAACGTCCGCCAGGGTATCCGCCAGCAGACCCACCGCAAAGAAATGGAGCCAGAATCTGCGCGGCCGGGTAATCACAATGGCGAACAACATGCCGTTGGTCAGCCATATCGTCGCCACTCCCTCGGATTGACGCGAGAGCGCAATACCAAGCCACGAGAACAGAAGCAGAACAAAAAAAGTCAGCGTTAGCTGTATCCAGGGGAGCCGATCCGTCGCAGACCCCGACGACCTGACCTCGATACCCACTCCATCGGCCGCTCGAAATTGTTGCTGGTCGTTACCTCGCATCGCAACCAGTATGAACGAAGACAGGCAGAATGCCACAATAATCCGCTTCGTATTTGCCTCGAAGCGCCTGCGCGTCTAGTTGGGGTCCTTTTGCCGCGTGCTTTGCACCCCGGTCACCACTCCGATGCCGAGCATAATCACAGCGATCGCAACAATGTAATGAGACGGAATATGAATCAGATGAGCAAGATAGGCCACACCTGCAATAAGAATCAGGTAACCAAGTGCATAGAGTCCAAATGACATTGCCATCTCCTGACCGGAGTCTCAAGACCCTCGAAGTAAGATGCGGATTCTGAACTCGCGGCGGAAAAAATCTTTGTACCCCCACTGCGCGCGCTCACTACCCTAAATCAATTGAGGATTCATAGGCTCGCCAAAGCTGAAGATAGGCCACCTGACGCGCCACATGAAAGAAATCCGAAGCCAGTAGATACAGCACTGTCACTCCAATCCACCACCACATCAAAAACTCCGGCGTCGTGACACTCTCAAACGGTAAAGGAGTAGCCGAAAAGACCATCGCCAACACAATCAGCGCAATCTTCACAATCCCCATCACCAGATTGATCTCCACCAGCTTCCCTTTCAGCGGCCCCAATCGAAAGGCTGCCGCCAGGCTCCCGCCAACTCCCAGCCCCTGAAGCATCGCCAGCAACGGAGCCACAGAAAGCGCCCAGCTCACCACCGCCCACGCTGTAAACAGGCCCAGCGTCGCCACAATCACCAGTGCGAAATATCCCACGAGGTTCGGTTCACCCCCAACCGCCAACGGTCCGGTAATCGTCCATTCTGCGATTCGTTCCATGCACCAGAACCACACCGCAAAGCTTCCGAGAAGCGCCACAATACGCAACGACTGCAGCACAATCAGCGTCCCCACTCTGCTATGCAGTCGCGCATCTGCTCGCCTCAGCACCACCGTTCGTCCAATTGACGACACCACCACCCAACCCACCACAAGCAGAGGCGCAAGCCACATCGCCACCTTAAGAATCGGCGGCAGCAACAAATCCAGCGCCTTCGCCAGCGTCGTCGCGGCACCCATCGGATCTGTCACCGACATTCGTTGCAGGGCCGCAAAATCGACCGGCGTCTCTCGCAGAATCCGCGTACCCACATACCACATCACCAACAGAGCCGGAACCCCATACGCCCACCGCCAAAGCACCTCGAGCGCCGTCAGCGAAGGCCGGCGCCAGCACTCCGACAGGGTGTGCACGAACGACTGCGTCCCCCGCACCCTCCCGGCCGCAACAACTACGCCGTCTTGCGTCACCGGGCCTTTGGATAACTGGCCCACTACTTCACCACAATATTAACAAGCTTGCCCGGCACGACAATCACCTTCACAACCGTCTTGCCTTCAATCCGAGCCTTCACCTTCTCATCCGCCATTGCCGCAGCCTTCACAGCATCATCATCACTGCCCGCCGGTACCTTCACCACGTTCACGAGCTTCCCATTGACCTGCACCGGAATCTCGATCTCGTTCTCCTGCGCCAACTCCGCATTCGCAACCGGCCAGGGCGTGCGAAACACCACTCCCTCGCCACCCATCTGCTCCCACATCTCAGCAGCGGCAAATGGCGCAAACGGCGCCAACAGCAAAACCAATCCGCGAAAGACCTCGGCAATCACCGCAGGAGCAACCTCGCCCGCATCCATCGCGGCCTCGTGCGACAGAATTTCGTTCACCAGAATCATGATCGAAGAGATCGACGTGTTGAAGTGCCACCGCCCATCAAAGTCCTGCGTAATCTTCGCGATCGTCTGATGCAGCTTGCGCAGTAAGGTCTGGTCTTCAGGACTCAGCGCTGAAGAACTACCTCCTGCAGAGGCAGCCGCCGCAGAGTATTTCGTCACCAGCCGGTACACCTTGCTCAAGAACCGGCTGATCCCAGCAACTCCTTCCTCCTGCCACTCCAGATCCCGATCCGGCGGAGCGGCAAACAGCGCATACATTCTCGTCGCATCCGCTCCATACCGCGCAATCATGTCGTCAGGCGAAACCACGTTGCCCTTCGACTTCGACATCTTCGCGCCATCCTTGATTACCATTCCCTGCGTGAACAGCCGCTCCGCAGGCTCGTCATTTTTCACCATCCCCAGGTCGCGCATCACCTTCGTCCAGAACCGCGAGTAGATCAGATGCAGAATCGCATGCTCGACTCCGCCGATGTACTGGTCGATCGGGAACCAATAGTTCGCCTTGTCGGAATCAAACGGCGCACGCGCATTCTTCGCATCTGTATACCGATAGAAGTACCAGCTCGAATCAACGAACGTATCCATCGTGTCCGTCTCGCGCCGCGCTTTTCCGCCGCACTTCGGACACTTCGCATTGACGAACTCCGGCACACGCCCAAGAGGCGACCCGTTGGTCTGCGTAATATCAATCCGCTCCGGCAACACCACCGGCAGTTCGCTCTCTGGCACCGGCATTGGCTCATCCGGAGAGCACTTGTCGCAATAGACCATCGGTATCGGCGTTCCCCAATACCTCTGGCGGCTCACTCCCCAATCCTTCAACCGATATGTAACCGTAGGTGTACCAAATCCCTTCGCCTTCGCAAACGTGGCCATCTTCTCCTGCGCGACAACGCAACCCAGTCCTGACCACTCGCCAGAGCCGACCACCACCGCATCTTCCTCCGCGGTATAGGGCAGCACAGGCTCCTCCGAACCAGCAGCCGGAGCAATCACCCTGCGCAACGGAAGCCCATACTTCTGCGCAAACTCAAAGTCCCGCTCGTCATGCGCAGGCACGCTCATAATCGCGCCCGTCCCATAGTCGGCGAGAATGTAGTTTGCCACCCAGATCGGCACACGTTCGCCATTGAACGGATTTACAGCGAACCGGCCAGTGTTTACGCCATGCTTTTCAATCGCGCCGAGTGCATCGGACTCTCGCGCCTTCTGCTGCTCCTCTAACAAGCCCTCAATCTTTTCGCGCAGAGCATCATTCTCAAGCGCGAACGCCTTCGCCACCGCATGCTCCGGAGCAAGCTGCACCGAAGTCGCCCCAAAGATCGTATCGACACGCGTTGTAAAGACAGTAATCTTCTCCGCCGAGCCCTCAACAGCAAAATCTACGTGCGCGCCTTCGCTCCTCCCGATCCAGTTCCGCTGCATCGTGCGGACCTTCTCCGGCCAGCCCTCCAGTTTGTCGAGCCCGTCCAGCAACTCATCCGCGTACTTCGTAATGCGCAAGAACCACTGCGTCAGATCGCGCAACTCAACGACTGTATCCTCATGCCGCCAGCATCGCCCACCCACCACCTGCTCGTTCGCCAGCACCGTCTGACACTCCGGACACCAGTTCACCTTGCTCTTCTTCCGGAACGCCAGCCCCTTCTCGAACATCTTCAGGAAGAACCACTGGTTCCAGCGATAGTAGTCGGGCAAACAAGTCGTGACTTCTGTGGCCCAGTCGTAGCTGAACCCCATCCGCTGCATCTGCTTCCGCATCGCAGCAATATTTCCAAGCGTCCAATCCCGCGGAGGCACTCCATTCTTTAGAGCAGCATTCTCTGCCGGCAGCCCAAACGCGTCCCACCCCATAGGGTGCAGCACGTTATACCCGCGCATCCACATGTGCCGGGCCAACGCATCGCCAATCGAATAGTTTCGAACATGCCCCATGTGCAGTTTCCCGCTCGGATAGGGAAGCATCTCCAGGCAGTAATATTTCGGCTTGCCCGAATCATGACCCTCCGCCGCATATAGCGACGCATCCGAATCCCAACGTGCCTGCCACTTCGGTTCAATCTCCGCAGGACTATACCGCTGCGGCTGATTCGGTTCGTCAGCAGAAGAATTCTCGTTCATAATCGCGGTTTTCCCGCCTTTTTCGCTCAAAATAGTCTTGGACATACACTTCGATTGTAACCGTCCACCCACGGTTCCCAACAATCAAGGCATTTTGCCACCTGCCGGCGAAGAATCTCTCTGAGCTTCGCTTCCTGCCTCTGTCGTGCCAGGTTCATCTTTCTCCAGATTCCCGTTCAAGTCCCTTCGTGCCACTCGTTGAAACGAGACGACCTTACCTTGCGCATCGCACACCATCTGCCACATCTCGCCCGTCTGCCGGTTCAGCAGAAAGGTATGCGCCTGCATGCCAGACTTTGTCTTGTGGACCGCCGACTGCACGACTGTAAAGCGCAGCGGATCGGCAACAGCAACAGGTGGCTTCGGGCCATCCGGCTTTTTCTTCTGTAATGCCAGGATTGAAACGCAGAAACCAAGCACTCCAATGCCTGCCGCAATGCAGAAAGAATAGACGAACCACTTATATACAAGGTTTGTCCTTGCGGGGCCGTCCTTTTCGATGTTGTTTTTTAGGTCCGCTTTGCGCCTCTCAAGCTCCGCTTTCCTCGATAGCTCGGACGTTATAGAAAGTTCTCTTTCAACCTCGTCCAGCTTCTCTCTTTGCCTGCGCATCCAGTTCAGCCAGAAGGGATACAGGATGCCGCTCACGATACTGATCCCGAGTATAAGCAACACAATGGCAACTACGACTTTCGCCTCGATCGGCCATTCCGCTACGTGTTCCGGGTGCAGAAAGAAGCCAGCGAATACAGCAGCACAAAGCCCCACAATCCACTTCGCGAGATCTACATAACCCGCAGCCGCATCTGCAGAGTTTGCAGATTTCTCGGACATCGAATCAATCTCCATCTGGCGGGCAAAGGCCCAGAAGCGACGTTAGATCGTTTGGCTGAAGAAAAGTTTTGTCACGCGCTGCGACTGTCTTGATCAGATTTTCGATAAGGTCTGGTCCCGTCGAAAGCCAGTATTGAACCATCGCAAACCTCTTATCTTTGTTTGAATGGGCCGCGCGCGTCAGCAGAATGCCCATCGTCTCAAGCATCGCTGGAGTCACGCCCGGCTTGAAGGAAATCCTCTGATCTCTTCTTGCTTTAAAGAGGAGGTTCGCGCATCCCATCAGGGCAGAAAGCCCCATATCGACGTCAGTTTCAGCATCTTCCGGTTCCGTCGCTTCCAAAGGCGTACCGGCTGCCCGCTGCATGGTTGGAGTGTCATCAAAACTGGAATCGGGGGCCATGGTCTTCTCCAGAATTCGGATTCGACAAAAAGGGCCTACCTGCTGGCTGCAAACATTACCTCAATGCATCTTCCCAATCAAGGACTAAATACGCTCCATGATCCAAGATCGCATTCGCGGCAGTCGCTCGTCGCCCAGACCCATTGATTCTTGCAAGGTTTTTGGTGCATTGCAAAAAGTCGTCGTCACCCGGCCGCCAGCGCACGCAAGACCCCAACATTCCGCGCCTCATCCCCGGGAGCATCCACCGGCGTCTCCGCAATAAACGCTGCATGGGCAAAGCGCTCATCATGCAGCAGCCGCCTAAATACTTCAGCGCCAATCGTTCCCTCGCCAATATGCTCATGCCGGTCCAGCTTCGACCCCATCGCAGCCTTCGCGTCATTGCAATGCCACACCTTCACAGCATCGAACCCTACCGTATCCTTCACAACCATCATCGTCTCCAAATACCCATCCGGAGAGACCAGGTCATATCCCGACACATGCACATGGCAGGTATCCAGGCACACCGCCACCGGCGCACAGGCCTTCAGCTTCTCCACCAGTTCCGCAACCTGCTCCAGCTTTCCACCCAGCGAGAACTCCGCCCCCGCTGTATTTTCAATCAAAATTCTGAAGTCCTTCCCGGCCCCTGTAGTTTGAGTAAAGTCGATCCCATCAATCGCCTTCTCAATCGACTCCGCCGCCAGCCGCAGCCCTTCCTCACGCGTCAGCCCCTTCCAACTGCCGGGATGCAACACGAGAAACTCCGCCTCCAGCGCGAGCGCCCGTTCGACCTCGCCGCGAAACGCCCCCACCGAGTTCGCACGCACGCTCTCCGTCTGGCTGCAAAGGTTAATCAGATAACTTGCATGAATCGCCACCGGCCCCACATCATGCTTCGCCCGCAGTTCCTTCATCTTCGCCGCGTCCGCCGCCTTCACCGGCGCTGCCTTCCACATCCGCGGACTCGAAGAAAAAATCTGGAACGTATTCGCCCCCGCTGCAACCGCCCGGTCCACTGCTGTCCACACTCCACCCGCCGTTCCAACATGCACGCCAATCCGTTTCTTTTCTGCCTTTGCCATCTCTCAAGCCTACCGCACAAAATGGTATGCTGAGGCCCGCCGGCAAACTCATCGCTTCGAAGAGGAATTCCATGGCCACCCCACAGAACCTCCAAAACCATGCACGCTTTGATCCGCCCTTTCATTTTTTCGTTCTACCGATGCTCCTGTTGAACTTCGCCTTTTCTATCTACGTCACCATTCACGCGTGGCCCCGTTTCAAGCACACTCATCTCTGGTGGATCGCCATGTCTGTCGTGTTCTTCGTAATGGCAGGTATCGGCCGTGGCGCAGCCCTCAGGGCCCAGGACCGAATCATCCGCCTCGAGGAGCATCTCCGCCTTCAGGCATTGCTACCCGCCGAGGACCGCGCCCATATCCACGAGCTCACGATCAAACAACTCATTGCCCTGCGCTTCGCCTCCGACGCAGAGATCCCCGCGCTCGTCCGCAAGACCCTCACCCAGAACCTCGAGCCCAAAGCCATCAAGCAGAGTATCGTCACTTGGCGCGGCGACTACTACCGCGTTTAGCCACGCAAAAAGGGTGCAACCGGAACCGGCTACACCCCTTGAAAACAACTCGCCAAGATCCTGCGCTAGTACACGTCCCGCTGATAACGCTTCTGCTTCTTCATCGCAGCCAGATACTCCGCCGCATAATCCAGCGTTCCATGTGATCCCTTCGCGATCACATCAAGCAGCGCCGTCTCCACATCCTTCGCCATCCGAGTCACATCGCCGCAAACATAGAAGTAAGCCCCCCGCTCCAGCCACTCGAACAGGTCCGCCGCATGCTCCCGCATTCGGTCCTGCACATACACCTTCTGCGGCTGGTCCCGCGAAAACGCCGTATCCAGTCGCGTCAGTACGCCGTCCTTCTGCATCGCGTGGAATTGGTCCCGGTACAGAAAGTCCAGCTTCTCTCGCTGATCTCCGAAAAACAACCAGTTGTCCCCCGTCTGCCCCGTGGCCTGCCGCTCCTCCAGAAACGCGCGAAACGGTGCGACGCCCGTCCCCGGCCCGATCATGATCACCGGCGCTGACGTGTCCTCCGGCAGCCGGAAGTTCCCATTCGCATGCAGAAAGATCGGCAGCGTCGTTCCTACCTGAGCACGTTCGCCAAGTTGTCCGCTCGCAACTCCCTGCCGGACTCGCCCATGCGACTCATACCGGATCACTCGCACAGTGATCTGCACATTGTCGTTATGCAGCCTCTGACTCGACGCAATCGAATACATCCTCGGCACCAGCCGCTGCAGCACATGGAACAACTGCTGCGGCTCCGTCACCACACCCGGATACTCCGTCACCAGATCAATAAACTCGCGACCCCAGCAGTACTCCTCGGCGAGCGCCTTGTTCTCCGGGTTCACCATCGCTTGCAGGCGTTCGAGCCCCGGCGCCAGCTTCGCATACTGCTTCAAACTGCCCCGCGCCAGTTTGCCAATGCTCAACCGCGTCCGCAGCGCCTCCTCCAGGCTGATCTCGACCTTGTAGTGGTCCAGCACCCGCTCGTCGCCCTTGAATCCGAGCGCCGCCATGACCTCCGCCACCTCCGCCGGCCCGGTTCTCCGGATCGATCCCCACCGCATCGCCCGGCGTATAGGTCATCCCCTCGTCAAGCGTCAACTCGATATGCCGCGTCTCTTTCTCCGACCCCGCAGCCGTCTGCAGCTCGTTCACTCTCACCGTGGATAAAAATGGATTATTTCGCGTGTACTTCGATACATGTACTGCCGCGCTATTTACTTCCTGTTCCTGAACTTCTGCCATTCTTCTATCGTAAACGCCATCCGAAAAACGCCCAAGCTCAATCGTCTCTCCATTCGTGCCTAAACAAAAAAATACCTGCCTTGGTTTACAGAAATACCCCTCCCACTCATACTGTTAGCCATCCCCTTGGTCGGCGAGGTTCTCATCGAAGACTCTGTCCACGCTCCAGATAGTTATGGCGACGCCAACAAACCGGCAGGGGGGCATTCGCTTCAGTCCGTAGCTCCTGCGCCTGTCCTGACCGAAGAGCCAGCCTTCACTTCTCCAACCCCCACCCCTCGCCGCAAACGCAAACCGATCCTTCTCGTCCTCACCGCAGTCGTCCTGATCATTACTGCCATCATCTTCAAACAGTCTCCGCACCTCGCATCCGCGTGGCCCCAAAGCTACGACCCGGCGCATTTCTGGCTGCTCTCCGCAGCACTTGCCGCTCTCCCATTGATCGTTCTTCTCGTAGCGATGGCCGGCCTGCGTATCAAAGGCCACATCGCCGCATTGGCCGGCCTTGCAACCGCTCTCGCGATCGCACTCGTCATCTTTCACATGCCCATCCGCCTGGCCCTCCTCGCAACCGGGTACGGCATCGGCTACGGACTCTTCCCCGTGTGTTGGATCGTCTTTCCTCTCCTCTTCCTATACCAACTCACCGTGCGCGCAGGAAGGTTCGCTCTGCTGCAGGACTGCCTCGTCGGAGTCACTCCAGACAGCCGTCTGCAGCTTCTTCTCATTGCCTTCGCATTTGGCGCATTCTTCGAGGGCACCGGGGGCTTTGGAGCCCCGGTAGCCGTCTGTGGAAGCATTCTCATTGGCCTCGGCTTTCCTCCACTTCAGGCTGCGGGCCTTTCGCTGCTGGCCAACACCGCGCCTGTAGCATTTGGCGCACTCGGCGTCCCCATCGTGGCACTCCATGGAGTCACCGGGCTCGACACGCTACTGCTCTCGCGCGTAATCGGCCGCCTGCTCGCTCCCTTCTGCGTCCTGGTTCCCTTCTGGTTGGTCTGGACGTTCGCCGGCTTCCGCGCGATGGTCGAGGTCTGGCCCGCCATCCTCGTTGCCGGAGCTACCTACGGAGCGACCCTGCTCATGGTCTCGACCCTCCATGGCCCATGGTTGGCGGACATCGCCGCATCTACCGTCACCATCTTCGCCCTCATCGCCTTCCTCCGCCGGTGGAAGCCAAAGCGCATTCTCAACTCCGTTCGGCAAGAGATCACAATCACTTCGCGGAAGGTTGACGCCCCATCAGGCGCGGCAATCCGCAGTGCCGCGCTGCCCTGGATTGTCCTCGCAGTCTGTGTTGTGTTCTGGGGAGTGCCCCGCTTCGGCCAGTGGATCGATGCCATCAGCAGCATGCGCATCCCGATCGGCGGACTTCATCAGATGGTCCTGCGCATGCCGCCCGCAGTCCCGGCAGCGGCAGCCGAGCCCGCTATCTTCAATCTCAACTGGCTCTCGGCAACCGGAACCGGCATCCTCCTCGCAGGCATCCTGGCCGGTCTCCTGATGCGTATGGGCGTTCGCGCCATCGCGGAGGTTTTTCTGCAAACGGCAGTCGCAATGCGCTTCACCTTCATCACCATCTCCGCTCTTATGGCCATCGGCTTCATCACCCGCTACTGCGGCATGGACGCCACTATCGGTCTAGCCTTCGCCCGCACCGGAGCCTTCTATCCCTTCTTCGGAACCCTCATCGGGTGGATCGGCACCGCCTCCACCGGCTCCGATACCTCGTCCAACGTCCTCTTCGGCAGCCTGCAAAAGCTCACAGCGCAGCAACTAGGACATCTCGCCCTACCTCATGACCTCGGCCAACTCCACCGGAGGCGTGATGGGCAAGATGATCGCCCCGCAGAGCATCGTCGTCGCAACGACCGCCACCAATAATACGGGCGCGAAGGCATCATCCTCCGCTTCGTCTTTCTGAACAGCGTCGCACTCGCCTGCCTGATGGGGCTGCTGGTCTCGCTCGTGGCTCGCTGGCCGCCACTGACCAAGCTGTTCCTGCGCTAACCCTAGGGCGCCAGCAAAATCCGCAGGTCCCGCAGATTGTTTCCCGTCGGCCCAGTCATAACCGTGTCTCCGAGCATTGTCAAGCAGGTCGATTACGAATCAAATCCCGCCAGCGCCACCTTCACTGGATAACCCGCAGCATTCGGCCCTCGCCACTGTCGTCCCATCCACCACCGCACCCGCAGCCGAACTATTGCCATCCATCCCATCACTCCCTGCGCTCAAAATCTCAATCTTTCTTTCCTGCGATCACTCGCGCACAACAACGCAAAATGCTGGTTCCGTCCGCCATTTGCCATTCGCCCCCATACGGCACCTTTACGGTCACTTCGCCCGCCGAGAGCAGACAAACGCGTTCTCGTCCCCGTCTCAACTCGCTCACTCGCTCCACGCAGATACTCCGCCGCCCGCTCCGCGCTCCAGTCATCGCAGCGATTGTCGATCTCAACGTTCCACCCGAGCTCTCTCGCTCGCGCGGCAGCAGCGTCCTCCAGCGACGCACTATCCAGCAACACGCTCCATCGCGACCGGCAAAGATCTCATCCCCTGCCTTAGGTGTCTCGACAAGCGAACGCGCCGTCAACATCTCCGCAACTACACCCGGAAACCGCGCCGCCAACCATACTCCTCAGCAATCCGGTAAACGTCCTCCACCGTACTTCGATCCGGCACCGTCGGCCCCGATGAAAGCGCGTCGAGCTCTCCCTCCGGCACATCGGAAACAAAGAGCGTCAACTGTTCCGCAGGCGCGGCGGCCGCCGCAAGTCTCCCACCCTTCACCGCCGACAGATGCTTCCTCACCGCATTCATCGCCGCAATCGGAGCGCCACTCTCCACCAGCGCCTTATGCGTAGCAGCCAGATCCATCCACCGTCACTCCTGGCACTCAAAAAACGTTCCACCATTGCCGATCCACCGCCACTCACGAGAAAAACCACCAGGTCATTCTCGGTCAACCCCTCCAGCGTCCTCAAAATATCCCCTGCCGCCTCCACAGAAGCCGCGTTCGGCAAAGGATGTCCCCCGTGATACACGCGCAAGCCGCGCCTTCTCCAGTTCCACCAACTCCGGCGCAACCACCACACCCTCAAACCGTCCCGCAAACGCGCCAGCCACATGCAGAAAGGCCCGAGCCAACGTCCCCCCGGCCTTTCCCATCGCGATCAATACCAAACGGCTATAGCGCTCCAGCGAGTATTCATGCCCATCCACCCGCAGCGCGCCACCCACAAACCCAACCCGCCGGCTCATCGCAACATCGACCCGCGAAGCACTCAACGCATGCTTGAAAGATTATCCAGCGCGTCTCTTCGCTCATGGCTCATGGCAACCACACCGCTAACCAACATCAACCCGCCACGTCGACAGTCATCGCGCGCAGCTCCGGAGACACGATCAACCGCGCCTCCGTCCGCGCCTGCACCTCAGCAGCATCCATCCCCTCTGCCACCTCAGTCAACACCAGCCCCTCCGGCGTCACATGAATCCAGCAGAGCTCGGTCACAATGTCATGCACCACGCTCTGGCCCGTCAACGGTAGCGTGCACTGCCTCAAAATTCGCGAACCCCCATCCTTCGTCTGATGCTCCATCGCAACAATCACCCGCCGCGCACCAGCCACCAGGTCCATCGCCCCGCCCATCCCCTTCACCATCTTGCCCGGAATCGTCCAGTTCGCGAGGTTCCCCTTCTCATCCACCTGCATCGCCCCCAGGATGCTCATATCCATATGGCCGCCGCGAATCATCGCAAACGACTCCTCACTCCCAAAAAACGAACAGCCCGGAATCTCTGTCACCGTCTGCTTCCCCGCATTAATCAAATCCGGATCTTCCTGCTCCACAGTCGGCGGCCCACCCACACCAAGCATTCCATTCTCCGACTGAAACATCACATCAATCCCCGCCGGAATAAATCCCGCAATCATCGTCGGCAGCCCAATGCCGAGATTCACATAAAACCCATCCTTGAACTCACGGGCAATCCGCCGCGCAATCCTCTCCTTACCCGTCACGCCGCACCTCCGGCCTTTGAGAAACTTCGCCTCAATCGGCTTCACATACTCCTCTCCGACCAGAATCCGGTTCACATAGATCCCTGGCGTAATAATGTGATCCGGATCGAGCTCGCCCGGCTCAACCAACTCCTCCACTTCAGCAATCGTCAAATCCGCCGCCGTCGCCATCGCGGGATTAAAGTTCCTCGCCGTCTTCCGGTAAACCAGGTTCCCCAGCCGATCACCTTTCCACGCCTTCACCAGCGCTACATCCGCGTGCAACGCCTGCTCGAGAACATAAGTCCTGTCACCGATCTTCCGCGTCTCCTTGCCCTCCGCCACAACCGTCCCCAATCCCGTAGGCACATAGAACGCAGGAATCCCCGCTCCACCTGCGCGAATCCGTTCCGCCAGCGTCCCCTGCGGAATCAGTGTCAAATCCAACTCGCCTTTAAGCACCAACTGTTCAAGCCGGCGATTCTCCCCCACATAACTGCCGACGTGCGAGGCGATCATCCCGGCCTCGAGCATCAGTCCCATGCCAAAGCCATCCACGCCCATATTGTTGCTGATCGTGTGCAACCCCGTCACCCGCCGCCGTACCAGCGCGGCAATCAAATTCTCCGGAATGCCGCAGAGCCCGAAGCCCCCCAGCATGATCGTCGAACCCGAAGCAATATCCGCAACCGCCTCATCCGCGGAAGGAACAACCTTGTTCATATCCCAATCTCTCCGCAGCGAAGCCAACCCGCAACGCCGCTCTATCCACTACTTCGCCTGCGTCGAAAACGTAAACGTAGTCATGCTGTGACGCGTCTCTCCAGGCTTCAGCAAAGTTGAAGGGAAACTCCGGATGGTTCGGCGAATCGGGAAAGTGCTGCGTCTCCAGGCACAGGCCGGAGTTCTTCTGATGCCCTTCCTGCGCCTTCCCATACTTCGTATCATCCAGAAAATTCCCGGAGTAGAACTGAACACCCGGCTCCGTCGTCGTGACTGTCAGCACCCGCCCGCTCACTGGATCGTAGACTCTCGCCGCAGTCTTCAGTTCTCCGTCTTTTCCGCGAAGCACCCAGTTGTGGTCGTATCCTCCTGCAATCTTCAACTGCTGGTTATTGTCGTTGATCCGAGCCCCAATCACCGTCGCCTTACGAAAATCAAACGGCGTACCTTCCACGGGAGCGAGCACACCTGTCGGAATCAATCCCCCATCGACCGGTGTGTATTGATCAGCCGGAATCATCAACTCTTCGTTGAGAATCGGCTTACCGTCAGCCGATAGATTGAAGTACGCATGGTTCGTCAGGTTCACGACCGTGGCCTTATCGGTCGAAACCGAGTAATCGATGCGCAGCGCACCGTGGTGCACGGTATACCGCACATGCGCCGTCAGCGTGCCCGGAAATCCCATATCCCCGTCCTTGCTGACCAACGTCATCTCTACGCCATCGGCAATCGCGCGCCCCTGCCACACCAATTGATCAAAACCCAACGTGCCGCCATGCAGCGAGTTCCCATTGTTATTCGTCGGCACCTGGTACTGCTTCCCATTAATCGAAAACTTTCCCAGGGCAATCCGATTCCCATACCGCCCGACAATCGCACCAAAATAAGTTTTCTTGTCCGCAATATAACCATCCAGAGCGCTGTAACCCAACACGACATTTTGCATCGTACCCGCGCGATTTGGCGTCTTGATCGAAACGATGCGAGCTCCGTAAGTCATGATGCTCGCCTCAATCCCATCGCTCGTCAAAACGTACAGGTCTACCGGCGTGCCGTCCGGTGTCTTCCCAAAGTACGGTCCTGGATTACCAATCCATGTGCTGTCATCCCTGTCGCCATGATAAGCAGCATAACCTTTACCCACTTCATCGTCATGTCTCCCAAACTCTCCTTCTCCCTGCGAGCTCGATTTCGTTGCCGAAATCGCCGCACTTCGACTGTCCCCGCCACTATACGTCACCCTCCCTCCTCCAAGAAACAGCGGTAACATGGAGCCGTCAAATCATTCGCTCATCAAGGACACCCATGACAACGAAATCCAGCAGATTCTCTCTTCTACTCCTCCTCTGCTCGCTTCCCCACCGCCAACGCAGCCGCTCACTGGGTTGGCACGTGGGCCGCCTCTCCCCTGGCCGCAAAAAACCCCACCGCAAAGTTCGGAGCAGAAGGCACCGACGGCACCACCCTTCGCGAGATCGTCCACATCTCCATCGGCGGCCCGTCAGTCCGCGCCATCTTCACCAATGAGTTCGGACTCGACCCCCTCACCATCGGCGCCGCACAAATCGCCCTCAGCGACCGAAGCCTCCACTATCACCCCCGCTACCGCTCTCCCCCTTACCTTCAGCGGAAAGCCCTCCATCACCATTCCTCCTGGAGCCCTCATCGTCAGCGATCCCGTCGCACTCAAAGTCGCTCCCGGCGCAAACCTGGCTGTCAGCCTCTTCCTTCCCGACCAGCCCGTCAACCAACTCACCCTCCATCCCTTTGCCGACCAGACCAACTACCTCGTCCCGGGCAACGCAGTCACCGCCGCCTCGCTCGACAGCCCACAGACGTTCTTCACCTGGGACTTCCTCAAGGGCATCGACGTCTCCGCCGACGAAAAAGCGGCCTCCATCGTCACCTTCGGCGACAGCATCACCGACGGAGCGCACAGCACCCGCGACGCCAACGCCCGCTGGCCCGACGTCCTCGCGCGTCGCCTCCAGGCCGACAAGAAAACCGCCAACCTCAGCGTCCTCAATGAAGGCATCGGCGGCAACCGCGTCCTCCACGACACCTCCGGCCCCTCCGCTCTCGCACGCTTCGACCGCGATGTCCTCGCGCAAGCCGGAGTCAAGTACCTCATCATCATGGAAAGCATCAACGACATCGGCCACGCCACCGACCCCGCCAAACCCTACGACATCGTCACCGCCGACGACCTCATCGCAGGCCTCAGCCAGCTAGCCGTCCGAGCCCACACCCACGGCATCAAGGTCTATGGAGCCACCCTCACACCCTTCGTCGGAGCAAAATATCAATCCCCCGCCGGCGAAGAGATGCGCCAAGCCGTTAACCAGTGGATCCGCACCACCAACCAGTTCGACGGCGTCATCGACTTCGACAAAATCACCACCGACCCAACCCACCCGGGCATGTTCCTCGTCCTCGACGACTCAGGCGACCACCTCCACCCCGGCGACGCAGGCTACAAAGCCATGGGCGAATCCATCGACCTCAAACTCTTCACCAAATAACCTCTACTAAGCGGCAAAGCTCCCCTGAAGGCGTCATCTCAACCGGAGCGATGGACGGCATCATCGTCCATCAGCGGAGTGGAGAAGCCTGCCCTGAGCGAAGTCGAACGGGACCCCCGCATTTCGCTTTTGCAGTTGCTTCTCTTGTTTGTCATCCCCGGAGGGGATCTGCTTTTTGCAGCCCCTCCGAATCAAGCCGAAACCTTCTGCCGCTCCCAAGGTTGCAACACCTTCACCGAAGCCATCCCCGCCGCCGTAGCCGCCTGAATCCCCATCTCCGTATCCTCAAACACCAGGCAATCCTCCGGCTTCACCCCAAGCCTCTCCGCCGCCATCAGAAACGGCTCCGGATCAGGCTTGCTCTTCACATAATCCCCCGCGCAAACCAGCGTCTCAAACTTATCGAGAATCCCCAGCGTCTCAAGCGACTTCGTCACCGAATCCCGCGTGCTTCCCGACACCACCGCAAACGGAATCTTCCCATGCGTCATGTGGATGTGCTCCAGCACCTCCGGCACCGCCTTCAACTCCGGCAGCAGCTCGTAGTACATCGCCTCCTTGTGCGCAGCAATCTCTTCCACCGGCATCTCCAACCCGTCACGCACATTCAGTGCCGCGATAATCTCCGCCACCGGCATTCCGCCCAGCGAATAAAAAATATCCTCTTCAAACTTGCATCCGTACTTAGCCAGCACTGTCTTCCAAGCCACATAGTGCAGCGGCATCGAATCCACAATCGTTCCATCGCAATCAAACAAATAAGCCTTGAAAGGCCCTTCCGGCAGCTTCAGTTCCATCTCTCCCTTTCCCTCTTCCATCAAAATCCTCCAGTCGCACTCAGCGTGCCTCATCGCCCGCGAGCCGGCACAGTCCCTTCGTCCATCAGCATCCGCGCGGCGCGGTCAAACCCGTTCCAGGCCGCAGCCGCCAGCCCACCACCCACACTCACCCTCCGCACGCCAACTCCAGCCAGCTCATCCACCCGCATATCCGGCCCGAGCAACAACGCATTCACCGGCTTCGGAGCCACCGCCTTCACCACAACCTCAATCTCCCGCAAGTTCTTCATCCCCGGCGCATACAAACAATCCGCGCCCGCCTCCGCATAAGCCACCAGCCGCTTCATCGTCGCCTCCAACCCAGTCCGCCCAATCAGATACCCTTCCGACCGCCCTACAAGCAAAACATCCTCACCCGACCGGTCAATTGCCTCCCGGGCTGCCCGAATCCGCTCAACAGCCAGCGGAAGATCGTACAACTCCCCGCCGATCCTGTCCTCAATCGAAAGCCCCGCCACTCCGGTCTTCACCGCCAGCGCAACATTCGCCACCACTCCCTCAGGCGAATCCGCAAAGCCAGCCTCAAAGTCCGCATTCACCGGCAGTTCCGTCGCCCCGCACAGCACTCGCAGATGAGCCAGCACCTCATCCCGCGATACCTCCCCATCCTCACGCCCCATCGACCACGCCAGCCCCGAGCTGGTCGACGCCAGCGCCTTAAACCCCATCCGCTCCAGCCGCACCGCACTACCCACATCCCACGGATTCGGCAACACAAAGCACCCTTCCCGATGCAACTCCCGAAATGCCGCCCTTCGCGCCGCCAGATCCTTCGCCATGCCTCACTCCTCGCCCAACAAACTCGGGGCGGCTGCAGACCGAAGCGTTCCGCTCCTCTGCATCTCCGCCCCGCGATCTATTCCTGCGAAACCTACTTCAATTCAATCCCGGCAAAGAAGTATCCAATCTCAAACGCCGCCGTATCCTCAGCATCCGAGCCATGAATCGCATTCTCCCCAATTGACGAAGCAAACTTCTTGCGAATCGTCCCCGCATCTGCCTTCGCCGGATCGGTCGCGCCCATCAGAGTCCGCAGATCGGCGATTGCGTTGTCCTTCTCTAAAACCATCGGGAAGATTGGCCCGCTCGACATAAACTCCGTCAATTCCCCAAAAAAGGGACGAGCCGCATGAACGTAATAGAACCCCTCGGCCTGCGCCTTCGAGATCGACATCCGCTTGATCGAAACAATCTTAAACCCTGCCTTTTCAATCTCGGCAAGGATCGCCCCGGTATAGCCCTTCTTAACTGCGTCCGGCTTAATGATGCTGAATGTGCGCTGTGACAACGTATTTCTCCTATGTGAGTCTCACCATCTAGTGTAGAACAAGGCCAGCAAACCGCGCCTGCTCCGCCCAGGCGGCAACCTTACTCTGGAGAGCCCGACGATGTTGCGAAAAACAGCGTGGATATGGTTCGTAGGCTTCGCAGCATGGCTCGCCGACGCCCTGATCAGCCTCCGCTACCACAACCTGCTCCACGCCCGCATCGCCTTGGTTGTCGCCGTCGTCTTCTTCACCGCCGGCCTCTTCTACCGCCGCCAGACCTGAACCAAGTTTCTCCTTGAACTCCCAAAGACGCGTCATCTCGACCGGAGCGATGGACAGCATCATCGTCCATCGCGGAGTGGAGAGACCCCCGCATTTCGCCTTTGCCTTCGCGGTTCAATCCGTCGTCGAGGGATTGGAGCAGCCTGCGGCTCACTGCCACCACGAGCAGCCAATCGTCGAGCCGCCTCTCGCTGGATGAGTGCTGTCAATGTCTCCCGGATTAACAACGAAATATCGGTGATGCCCGTCAGGGACTTGGCTTTGGCAACCACCGCATCGTCCAACTCCAAGGTAACCCGCATGTCTCGCGCCTCTCTAGTACTTCCAACTCATATCCGCCCCAGCCGGAGCCGTCTTCTCAATCCGCTCCATAATCTTCGGCAGATACATCGTGTTGTAGTGCAGCCGCGAATAAGCATTCGGCAGCGTCGGATCCCCATTCCAGCAATGCTCAGCCCGAGGCCCGTACTTCACCTCGCCCTCATACGGAACCCCATGCCCCGGTGTCCCCGTGGTCTTCAGAAAATCCTCCATCAGGTAAACCGCATCATTCAAAAAGTAAGTATCCGCCTCACCGACATACAGGTGAATCTTCCCCTGCAGTTTAGGTCCCAACGTCTCCCAGTTCTTCTGCAGAATCGCGTCCAGGTCGTAGTGCTCTCGCCAATACTCCGCGACCTTGTGGTCGATCACGCCCGTCTCCTTATCAAAGATCTGCGCCGGATACCCATCCTTCCCCTCCGGCCCATACACCGCCTGCCAGATATCCAGTTGATCCCCTGACCGCCCCGTATCGCCCAGCGCCGCCTCATAAGCCGCATTGTCCCGAACAGAAATCAGCGTCTGCCCGAGATAATTCCGCATCGCCGGCTGCTCGATCCGCTTATTCGCACCCTGGATGTAGAACATGTTGTCGTCCTTATACAAATCCCGCGACATATAAGCATGGAAGTCCACCGGATCAGGACAAGCTACAAAAGCCCCGTTGTAATGGTCGGGATAAAAAATCTGCACCGCCAGCGACTCCCACCCACCCGTCGACCCGCCGTACATAAACCGTGCCCAGCCCTGCCCAATCGCGCGAAACTGCTTCTCCACCGCAGGAATCAACTCCGTCTCAATCGCATCACCATAAGGTCCGAGGTTCGCCGAGTTCACCGCATACGAATCGTCATAGTAAGGATTCGCATGCTGAATCTTCATCACCAAAACCCGCGGAAATCCCGGGCTGATCCACTTCTGATACTCCTTATAAGCCTCATCCTGCTGAATCCGGTTGTACCCCTCAAGATGAAACCGCTCCGAATAGTTCGGCTTCAGATTCGGGTCCGGCGGAGTCGTCCGAAAATCATCAAATCCCGTCACAAAGTGATCGTGAAAGATCATCAGCGGAAAACGCGCCTGGGGATGCTCATCAAAACCCTCCGGCACCAGCACCACCGCACTCAAAAAAACCGGCCTCCCCCAGAACTTCGTCAACAACTCACTCTGCACCTTGATATGCCGCACATATTTTGTATCTGGTTCAGGCACAATTGGCGGAATCACCTCGGTCAGCGACACTGCAATCGGCGCCCCGCCCGGTCCCACATGCACCTTCATCGGCTTGCTGTACAGATTTCCCGGTGCAAGATTCCAGTGCTTTCCCTCCCCACGGTCCGGCGACAACTTAATCGTCTTCCCATCCGCGCGATGAAACGTCTCATACACATCCAGCACCGCCTGCACCGTGTAGTCCCCCGGCGGCACCTGGCTCAGCTTTCTCACCGGATATCCATCCGCCGAATCACCCACCTTCACGCTCTGCCCCGGCTTCCACCCATCCACCGTCACGCCAAACACCATCTGGCTCTTCGGCGTATCGTCAATCTGCATCCGCGGTTCTTCCGACGGATCATTGGACAACAAAAACAGCAGCCGTCCATCGAGCGCCTTCGCCGACCGCGCCTCAGGAAACGAAACCGACACAGCCTGAACACCCGTCTGAGCGCTCAACGAAACACTGGCCGCCACAGCCAGCGCGAATAACAACACAAATCTACGCATGACGAGAGTATACAAACTCGCCGCTACCCCAGCTGCGTCCAACCCTTGTATCATCCTCCCATCACTTTTCTGTCCGAGCCTCCTCACCTTGCAACCCTTCGCCAGTTCTCCGTGGAGAAAAAAATGACACCAATGAATAGCCTGAAAATCGCCGCTCTTTTCACCAGCCTCACCCTCGCCTCCATCGCAAACGCCGCCGACACCCTCCCTCCCGCAAAGCCCCTCAAAGTCCCCGAACTCAAGTACGAAAAGTTCACCCTGCCCAACGGCCTCGTCGTCCTCACTCACGAAGACCATCGCCTCCCGCTCGTCGCTGTCGACCTCTGGTATCACGTCGGCCCTCTCAACGAGCGTCCCGGCCGCACCGGCTTCGCCCACCTCTTCGAGCACATGATGTTTGAAGGCTCCGAGCACGTCGGCGAAAAAGCCCACTTCAAATACCTCGAGGGCGCAGGTGCAACCGACATCAACGGAACCACCGACTTCGACCGCACCAACTACTTCGAAACCCTCCCCAGCAATCAGCTCGAGCTCGCCCTCTGGCTCGAGAGCGACCGCATGGGCTTCCTCCTCGAAGGCCTCGACCGCGTCAAGCTCACCAACCAGCGCGACGTCGTCCGCAACGAGCGCCGCCAGGGCGAAGGCACTCCCTACGAGCTCGCCGACGAGCAGATCTACCACATGCTCTTCCCCCACGAGCATCCTTACTACGCATCCGTCATCGGGTCCCACGCCGACATCGAAGCCGCCCGCATCAACGACGTCCGCGACTTCCACCAGCAGTTCTACACTCCCAATAATGCCAGCATCGCCATCGCCGGCGACTTCAATCCCGCCCAACTCAAGGCCCTCCTCACCAAATACTTCGCTCCAATCCCCAAAGGCCCCGCGGTGGAACCCGTCACCGTAAAGACGCCACCCATCACCACCCAACAGCGCGCCACTGTCACCGATACCGTCCAACTCCCGCGCCTATCCGTCGCATGGCTCACTCCCGGCGCCTTCACCCCTGGCGACGCCGAAGCTGATCTTCTCGTCCACATCCTCGGGAGCGGCAAAGCCAGCCGCCTCTACCGCAAGCTCGTCTACGAGCAGCAGGTCGCCCAGTCCGTCAACTGCTACCTCAACGACCTCAAACTAGGCTCCGTCGCCCAGTGCGACATCACCGCCAAACCCAACGTCACTCTCGAAATCCTCGAAGCCGCCCTCTGGAAAGAAGTCGCAAGTCTCCAATCCGACGGCCCCACTCAGGCTGAACTCGATCGCGCACGCACCGTCGACGTCACCGGAAAAATCATCGGCCTCCAGCGTCTCGGAGGCTTCGGCGGCGTCGCCGACACCCTCGACCGCTACAACCAGTTCCTCGACGACCCCGGCTATCTCCCCAAAGACATCGCCCGCTACCAGGCCGCCACCATCTCCTCCGTCAAGCAAGTCGCCAGCAAGTATCTCGGCACGAATCAAAGCGTCGTCATCGACTGCGTCCCCGGCAAAAAAGTAGTCGACGACGTCCCGCGCAGCCCTGACAACACCGACGCCGACGCCAAGCTCACCCAACCATACTCAGCCGACTTCGAGCAGCAGCAGAACTGGCGCAAGACCGCTCCCGCCCCCGGCCCCACCGTCGCCTTCAACCTTCCCGTCCCCAAAACCTTCACCCTGAAGAACGGCCTTCAGGTCCTCATGCTTGAAGACCACGCCCTGCCCGTCTTCACCGCCGGCGTCGTAGTCCGCGGCGGCAGCGAAAACGACACCCCCGCCAAAGCTGGCCTCGCCGGCTTCACCGCCCGCCTCCTCACCGAAGGCACCACGCAACGCTCCGCCACCACCCTCGCCGATGACGCCGAACAGATCGGCACCAACCTCACCTCCAGTGCCGGCGTAGACCTCGCCAACGCCAGCCTCAGCGCTCTCAGCAACAACACCGAAGCAGGCCTCGACCTTCTCTCCGACATCGTCGAGCACCCAGCCTTCGCCTCCGAAGAGGTCGAGCGCGTCCGCAAGCAGCGCCTCGTCTCCATCCTCCAGGAAGGCGACCAGCCCGTCGCATCCATGCTGCGCGTAGGCTTCCGTACTCTCTACGGCGACCACCCCTACGGCTTCCGCCCCATCGGCACCACCGACGGCGTCAAATCCATCACCCGCGACGACATCGCTTCCTTCTGGAAAGCCCACTATGGCCCCAAAGACTCCGCGCTCGTCTTCGCCGGTGACATCAACGAAACAGAAGCCCGCCGTCTGGCCGAAAAATACTTCGACACCTGGTCCGGAACAGCCTCCACCGCTGCCTCCCTGCCGCCAGCACCCGCACCACCCAGCCTCAAAATCGTCATCGTCGACAAGCCCGGCGCGCCGCAAACCGCTCTCTACGCCATCGGCTTCGGCGTACCTCGCACCACGCCCGACTACCCCGCCATCCTCATCATGAACAACGTCCTCGGCGGCCTCTTCGCCAGCCGCATCAACATGAACCTCCGCGAAGAGCACGGCTACACCTACGGCGCAGGCTCCGGCTTCTTCTTCAACCGCACCGGCGGCCCCTTCTACGCAGGAGCCCAGGTCCGCACCGACGTCACCGCGCCAGCCGCAAAACAACTCATGCTCGAGCTCAACCGCATCCGCACCGATCCACCCTCAGCCACCGAGCTCAAGCTGGCAAAAGACTCCCTACTGCACTCCCTCCCCGGCGACTTCGAAACCACCCAGGCCTCCGTCGGTGGGCTGCAGCAGATCTTCATCTACGGCCTCCCGCTCGACTACTACGCAAAGCTACCCGGCCGCTTTGAAGCAGTCACCCCGGCCGAAGTAGCCAAAGCCGCCCAATCCGACATCCATCCCGACCAACTTGTCCTTGTAGCCGTAGGCGATCGCGCCAAAATCGAACCCGGCCTGAAAGAACTCAACCTCGGCCCCATCGAATACCGCGACACCTCTGGCAACCTCGCCAAATAACCACGCAACATTACGGAAACACAAAGACGGGAGAGCGAAACTCTCCCGCCTTGTTCTGTTGTCTCGGTTGACCTCGACTGCGTCATCTCGACCGAAGCGCTGGACGGTCGTATCGTCCAGCGCGCAGTGGAGAGACCCCCGTATTTTGTCTTGGCTTTTGCATTTGCCTTTGTCTTCGCTTCTAGGTCCGCGACCGCCGCGATGGGGTCAAGGGCATCGGCGCCGAGTTCCTGCACGTCGCCATCGACGATCACTCGCGGCTGGCCTTCACCGCCATGTACTCGGACCAGACCGAACGCAGTTCGACCCACTTCCTGGCCGCGGCCGTGGCTTGGTACCAACAACTCGGCATCGCTATCCAGCGCGTGCTCACCGATAACGGACCTTGCTACAAAGCCAACACCTTCGCCCGCAGCTGCGGTCAACTCGGCTTGAAACATCGCCGCACTCGGCCCTACACTCCGCGAACCAACGGCAAGGCCGAGCGCTTCATCAAGACCGCCATCAACGAGTGGGCTTACGCCTACACCTTCCAGAACTCAGAAGACCGGACGGCTTCGCTTCCCGTCTGGACTCACCAGTACAACTGGCACAGACCCCACGCCAGCCTCAACCAACAACCGCCCATCAGCAGAGCAGGTCTCGATGACAACAACCTCTTGACTCACCACATCTAGGTAGCCCAAGGCTTTAGCCTTGGGTCTCTCCCCCACGCCCTCAAAAAGGGGCTTTAGCCCCTGGGGTATGCTTTCCTATCCCAGCCACGTATCCAATCAATGGACAAGTCTTCCCGCGGCTAAGCCTTCCCCAACACCCTGGCCACAGCCTCGCCAATCTCAGCAGGCGACTTCACCACATGAATCCCCGCCTCGGCCATCGCCTGCATCTTGCTGGCTGCAGTCCCCTCACCGCCGGAGATGATCGCGCCAGCATGCCCCATCCGTCGTCCCGGAGGAGCCGTCTGCCCGGCGATAAACCCAACCACCGGCTTCTTCACATTCTCCTTGATGTACTTCGCCGCAGCCTCTTCCGCCGAGCCACCGATCTCACCAATCATGATGATCGCCTCCGTCTGCGGATCCTCATTCAACAGCTTCAGCGCATCAATGTGCGTCGTCCCGATAATCGGATCGCCGCCAATCCCAATCGCTGTCGACTGCCCAATCCCGCGCGTCGTCAGCTGATACACCGCCTCATAAGTCAGCGTCCCCGACTTCGAAACAATCCCAACGTTCCCTTCCTTATGAATCCTCCCCGGCATAATCCCAACCTTGGCCTTACCCGGCGAGATCACCCCAGGACAATTCGGCCCAATCAGCCGCGACTTCGACCTCTTCACAAAATCCCAGGTCTTCACCATGTCGAGCACCGGAATCCCTTCAGTAATACAAATCACCAAAGGAACCTCCGCAGCAGCAGCCTCCAGAATCCCATCCGCAGCAGCCGGTGGCGGCACAAAGATCACCGACACATTAGCCCCCGTCTCCTTCACCGCCTCTTCAACGGTGTTGAAAACAGGCCAACCCTCATGGGTCGTGCCACCCTTACCCGGCGTAACGCCACCCACAACCTTCGTCCCATACTCCGCGCAGGCCTTCGCATGAAAAGTTCCTTCACGCCCCGTAATTCCCTGCACAATCAATCGAGTATTCTTGTCAACGAGAACTGCCATCTTTTGTCTCTCCTACCGAAGGGATCAGGGAACAGGGATCAGGGAATCAGTTTGCAGGACGTTCTAAAGCTTAGCCAATATGGCTCCGAGCATCTTTCCTACCTCGTGGGATAGAGCATCGGCTGTCCTGTCCTTTTGTGAATCTCCCAAACCAAGTTCTCTTGCAATCACCAACTGCGTTTGCACTTCACAATTCGAGCCGCGTGCCATGCCGAGAAATTGCTTATATTCTCCCGTCGTCATTCGGCCATAACCTTCTGCGATATTACTTGCTACTGAAACGCCTGCCCGACGCAACTGAGATGTCAAGCCGAACATCTCCGCCTTCGGAAAATCCTGTGTCAGCCGGTAGATCGATACGCTCATCTGAATCGCACGTTGCCAAACAACGAGATCGTAAAACGATTCTCCCACTAGCGAGTTCCCTGTTCCCTGTTCCCTGTTCCCTTAGCCGCGGCGACAGCAAGATCGGCCGCTTCCTTCATCGTTGCGCCCACTTCAAACTTCAAGCCCGAATCCTTCAAAATCTTCCGGCCCTCTTCAACGTTCGTGCCTTCCAACCGCAGAATAATCGGCAGCTTCACATTCAACTTCTTCGCCGCAGCGACCACCGCGGTCGCCAGCACATCCACACGCAGAATCCCGCCAAAGATATTAATGAAGATCGCCTTCACATTCGGGTCGCTCAGCAAAATCCCAAATGCATTCTCAATCTGCTCCTGATTCGCGCCGCCGCCCACATCCAGGAAGTTAGCCGCCTTGCCACCCGCGTACTCGATGATGTCCATCGTCGCCATCGCCAGCCCGGCGCCGTTCACCATGCACGCAATCGTGCCATCCAGCTTGATGTAATTAAGCGCAAACTTCGAAGCCTCAACCTCAAGCGGATCTTCTTCCGACAAATCGCGAAGCTCCTTCAAATCCTTATGCCGGAACATCGCATTGTCATCGAAATTGATCTTGCAATCGAGCGCCAGCAGCTTGTCATCCTTCGTCGTAATAAACGGATTGATCTCCATCAGAGTCGAATCCGTCTCCATAAACGCCTTATACAAGCCCATCATGAACTTCACCGCATCGCCTATCTGCGTAGGTTTCAGCCCCAGCTTGAACGCCAGCTTCCGCGCCTGATAAGGCGCAAACCCCACCGCCGGATCGATGTACTCCTTATAAATCTTCTCCGGAGTAGCATGCGCAACTTCCTCAATCTCCATCCCGCCGGCCTGCGAGGCCATAAACACCACCTTCGCCGAAGCCCGGTCCAGCACCAGCCCAAGATAAAGCTCGCGGTCAATCGCCGAACCCTCTTCAATCAGCAGCCGCTGCACCTTCTGCCCGGCAGGCCCCGTCTGATGCGTCACCAGCTGCATCCCAAGAATCGCCTTCGCAGCCGCATCCGCCTCTTCGAGCGTCCGCGCCAACTTCACGCCGCCACCCTTCCCGCGGCCGCCCGCATGGATCTGCGCCTTCACCACGACAACCTTATTGCCCGCGCCAAACAAGTTCTTCGCCGCCGTGTCCGCCTCTTCCAGCGTCGTCGCCATCTCGCCCGCCGGAACCGGCACGCCATACTTCCGCAGAATCTCTTTTGCCTGATACTCGTGAATTTTCATAGGTGTGTTCGCAGAACTCCCGCTCAAAAAGTGTATTGCACACTCCCACCCCCCGCAAACCGAAACACGAACAAACGTGCGCTTATCGCCCAACCGCTTTTCCGCTCGTGAGAAACAATAGGTCGTCATTCTGACCCTGAGTATGTCGAAGGGGAAGGACCCCCGCATTTATCTCTACATTCTCAAACCCTGAAAATGACTCGTCATCTCGACCGGAGCGACGGACGGCCTTATCGTCCGTCGCGGAGTGGAGAGACCCCCGCATTTTGCTTTTGCAGCAATTGCCCTTGTTGTTTGCATGTTTGCTTTTGCCTTTAGTTGTCATCCTTCGCCGAAGGCGGAGGATCCGCTTTTGCATTGTTTTAAAGCCAACACCATAGTTCGGAATCCAAACCATTGTTCTAAGATTCCCCCAATGCCAAAACTCACCCTGACCCGCCGCGAAATGCTGCAACTCTCCGCCACCGCAGCAACCGCCTTAACCCTTCCTGCATTCGCCGAAGCCGCACAACCCTCCCCGCAAAACAATCTCTACGCCGACCTACTCCAAACCTGGTGCGACGGCTTACTCGCCCATCAATCCACCAATCCCGACCCATCCCTCCGCGGAGCCCTCCTCTGCCCAGCCTGCGCCATCATCCACGGCCGTTGCGGAGACGCCGTCTACCCACTCCTCCGCCAGGCCCACATCACCGGCCAATCCAAATACCTCGAAGCCGCCCTACTTGTCCACGAGTGGTCCGAGCAGCAGGTCTCCCGCGCCGACGGCAGTTGGATCAACGATGTCACGCTCAGCTCCTGGCAAGGCATCACCGTCTTCCACGCCATCGCACTCGCCGAAGCCCTCCACCACCACGGCTCCATCCTCGACACCGCCACCCGCCAGCGCTGGACCGACCGCCTCGCCCGAGCCGCCAAATTCCTCGACACCTTCATCACCATCGACACCGGCAACATCAACTACCCCGTCACCTCATCCCACTGCTTCGCCCTCTGCGCCCAGGTCCTCAACGAGCCACACTACCAAGACCGCGCCCGCCAGCTGGCCCACGCCTCCATGGACTACTTCACCGAAAACAATCTCCTCTTCGGCGAAGGCCACCCCCAAACCGCCATCACTTCAAAAAAATGTCGGCCAGTCGACCTCGGCTACAACGTTGAAGAATCCCTCCCATCCCTCGCCCAGTACGCGCTTCTCGCCAAAGACCAGCCGGTCCTCGATAAAACAATCGCCGCGCTCCGAGCCCACCTAGAATTCATGCTCCCCGACGGCTCGTGGGACAACTCCTGGGGCTCACGCAACTACAAATGGACCTGGTGGGGATCCCGCACCAGCGACGGCTGCCACGCCGGCTTCGTCCTCCTCGCCGACCACGACCCGCGCTTCCGCGAAGCCGCTCTCCGCAACGTCGAGCTCATGTCCGCCTGCACCCACAACAACGTCCTCTACGGTGGCCCGCACTACTTCCAGCACGGCGACCGCCCCTGCATCCATCACACCTTCACCCACGCCAAATCCCTCGCCACCGTCCTCGACAGTAACCTCGCCACAGTCCCATCACCGCGCCTGACCCTCCCACGCGACCAACCCTACAACATCAAATCGTTCCCCGAGATCGCCACCCACCTCGCCTCAGTCGGCCCATGGCGGGCCACCGTCACCGGCTACGACTTCGAATACATCGAGCGAGTCCAATCCGGCGGTGGCGGAGCCGGCGGAGGAGGCCACGCCTCAGGCGGAGCGCTCTCCCTCCTCTATCATCAGCAACTCGGCCCCATCCTCACCGCCAGCATGACCGAGTACCAGCTCATCGAAATCTCCAACCAGCAAGTCCACCTGGACAAGCCCCACATGTGCCTCACCCCACGCATCGAACTCGCCGGCAAACAAACCTACACCAGCCTAAGCGACTTCGAAGCCATTACAACATTCCTCCTCGAACAAGTCAGCGCCGCCCAGCTGGTCCACTTCGACACAAAAGGCCGCCTACTCACCGCGGCCCACCACCCACCCACCACAGGCGAAGCCCGCTACCACCTCATCTACAACCTCACCCAATCGACCGTCGAAATCAAAGCCACCGCCGAAGCCCCACCCGAAACCCCTCTCCAATTCATCCTGCCAGTCATCTCAAGCTCCACAGAAACAATCACCCAACCCGACCCAAAAACCATCCAGATCAAAAAACCGACCGGCACGCTAACCATCCGCACCGATGCCGCAAAGGGTTTCAGCCCAATCCCGGCAGAACGCACCTTCAACCTGGTCCCCGGCTTCGAAGCGATCCCCCTAACCATCCCCATGCAACCCAGCCAGGAGGTTGCTATCCGCATCGAAGCCTAAAGAAAGGCGCAACAGTGATCAAAAAGATAAAAGAGATAAGACGATTCCCTTGCGACACTACCGAACCTTGATTCCCTCTTATCAGTCTTTATCCCTTTGATCACTGTTACGCCTCTCTAACCTAAGGCGTAGGCGAAAAATCCCTTAACTCCTCGACCGTCTTCGCATCCATCTGCACGAGCATCTGCACCACCAGCTCCACCGTCTGATCAAAATCCTGCCGGTTCACAATCCCATTATGCGAATGCGTATACCTCACCGGCACCACCAGATTTATCGTCGGAGCCCCGCCATCCATCGTCTGCAACTCCGCCGAATCATCCCCATACCCCTGCACTAAATCAGCCTGCAAGGGCAGCCCCTTCCCAGCCGCCGTTTTCCGCACAAACGCCACCATCTTCCGATTCGCGATCGCGCTCGAATCATACAAAAACATTCCCGGCCCCGCGCCCAGCTTCACCTGAGTCTCCTCCGGCCTGTCTCCCGGAACGTCTCCCGTAATCCCGCCCTCAATCGCAATCCCGATCTCCGGCTTTACCACATTCACCGCCGCCCGCGCGCCACGCAGTCCAACCTCCTCCTGCGTAGTCGCCACATAAAACAACTGATTCGCATGCGGCATCGAAGCCGTCCTCCGCATCGCCTCCAGCAACACCGCACATCCAATCCGATCGTCCCAACCCTTCCCCAGATAATTCCCCGTCCCATTCATCACCATGAATGGAGAATCCGGCACTACCGGATCGCCAGGCTCAACTCCCAGCGCCGCAACGTCAGCAGCACTCTTCGCCCCGACATCCAAAAACACCGACTCCCGCGGAAACACCCGCGTCCGCTCCTCCGGCGTAATCACATGAATATCCCGAATCCCTGTCACCGCATGCACTGGCCCCTTCGACCCGATGATCACCCATCGCTGATCCACCAGCGCCTGATCCAGCCAGCCACCCAGCATCTGCATCGACAGAAATCCCGCCGGCGTCACCCTCCGAACCATCCCGCCCAACTCATCCATATGCGCATCGATCATGATGCGCGGCCCCGTCTTCCCCTGCTGCGCAATCACCGAGCCCATCCCGTCATACTTCAACGGCTCCGTCGCCAGCGGCTTCATCTCGCCAACCATAATGGCTCGCACCGGCTCCTCCGCTCCCGGAGGCCCAGCCGCATTCGACAACTTCTCCAGCAACCCAACCACGCGGTCGCCCGTCTGCCCGATCGCCGTAGCAACACCAACCCCAACGAACGCCACGAAGAAAGCAGTCCTGATCCAACCCAAAGATGTGCGCATACGCGGAATATATCACCCCATCTCCTTCTATCTGACAACTCCAACCCACCTGCTACCCTTAACTCAATGCCCCTCCAGCCCTACCTCAAGCGCATCATCGAGCACCGCGAAACTCTCTCCCGCGCCGAAGCGGCCGAAGCTCTCCAGACCATCCTCCGTGGCGAAGCCACCGACCTGGACATCGCCGCCCTCCTCACATCGCTAGCCACACGCGGCGAAACCCCACACCGAAATCGCCGGCTTCGTAGACGCCATGCGAGCCGCCGCCACTCCCATCCCCCTCACCGACTCCGAACGCCTCACCCTCGTCGACACATGCGGCACCGGAGCCGACGCCTCCGGCACATTCAACATCTCCACCGCCGCCGCGCTCGTAGCCGCAGCCGCAGGCGCAAACTCCAACGCAGAAATCCGCGTCGCCAAACACGGCAATCGAGCAGTCACCAGCCAATCCGGTTCAGCCGACGTCCTCGAAGCCCTCGGAATCCCCATCTCTCTCTCTCCGCACGAAGGCGCAGCCTCGCTCCGCAAACATCGCTTCGCCTTCTTCCACGCCCCCGCCCTCCACCCCGCCATGAAGTCCGTCATGCCCGTCCGCCGAGCCCTCGGCATCCGCACGATCTTCCATCTCGTCGGCCCGCTCTCCAACCCCGCCGGAGCCTCCGCGCAAGTCATGGGAGTCTACGCCCCGCACCTCGTCCCCCTCGCAGCGCAAGCCATGGCCCTCCTCAACACCCGCCACGCCTTCGTAGTCCACGGCGAAACCGGCCAATCGGGAATGGACGAGTTCTCCATCTCCGGCCCCAGCCACTACGCCGAAGTCCACAACGGCATCGTCACCACCGGCACCCTCACTCCCGAAGACGTCGGCCTCACCCGAGCCCCCATCGAAACCCTCCAGGGCGGCAACGCCCAAACCAACGCCAAGATCCTCACAGCCATCTTCGCCGGAGAACCCGGCCCCCGCCGCGACATCGTCCTCCTCAACGCAGCCGCAGTCCTCGTCACCGCCGACCTCACTCCCAATCTCGCCACCGGCATAACCCTCGCCGCCAGCACGATCGACTCCGGAGCCGTAACCGAACTAGTCGCCCGCCTCTCCAACCGCTAGACCTGATACCTAAATCCCTAAAGGCCTTTGGCTTCCCAACCGACGGAACCCCAACCCACCCCCTAACGTACAATCTCTCGCAACACAGGAGAGACAAACCGAATGTCCACCTACCCACCCCCAGCCCCAACCATCGATCCAGCCCTCGTCACCTCTGCCTTCGAGCTCCCCAACCACCGCATCGTCCGCAACATCGGCATCGTCCGCGGCATCGTAGTCCGCTCTCGCAACATCTTCGCCACCGTCGGCGCAGGCCTGCAAACGCTCATCGGCGGCGATATCACCCTCTTCACCGAGCTCTGCGAAAAAACCCGCCAGGACTCCTACGCCATGATGACCCTGCACGCCGCCCAGCTAGGAGCAAACGCCGTCATCGCCGTCCGCTACGACGCCAACGAAGTCATGAAAGGCGTCACCGAAGTCCTCGCCTACGGCACCGCCGTAGTAGTCGAAAAAATCTAGCCCCATCCCATCGTCGTCATTCTGAGCGAAGCGAAGAATCCCCGCATTTGCATTTGCTTTTCTTGCTTGTCATCCCCGAAGGGGATCTGCTTTTGCAGTTGTCTTTGCTCTTATCGATTAGCGTGGGGCTTTACCCACGCTAATCCACTCCCCCAAAAGGGCCTCAGCCCAGTTCTAAGCCCGCACCTCATACACCAAATTAAACGGAGTCTCCGCAGCCTTCCTGAAGTGTTTCAACCCGCCCTTCTTCGTCACCGCCTCCATCCGAGCAGGGCCCGCCTGAGCCCCCAGCCCCAGTCCAACCTCTTGCGCCAGCGAACAAGGCACGCACACCGTAGCCGAAGCGGAATAAAAAATCCGTCCCACAGGGTTGTGGTTCGACGCCGCATCATCATGCGCAAACGGCTCCACGATCATCCATGTCCCTCCCATCCCAGCCCCGCCCTTCGCCAGCGTCTGCTTCACATGCTTCGCCGCTCCAACGGGATCTCCCATGTCATGCAGACAATCGAAAAACGCCACCAGGTCATAATCCTTCCCAGGAAAATCCTTCGCCGAAGCCACAGCAAACGTCACACGATCCGAAACCCCCGCTTCCTTCGCCTTCTTCCTCGCCTTCTCAATCGAAGGCTTGTGATAATCAAACCCAAAAAACTTCGAATTCGGATAAGACTTCGCCATCAACAACGTCGAAGCCCCATGCCCGCAACCAATATCTGCCACGCGAGCACCCTCCTTCAGCTTCGCCTCCACGCCCTCCAGCGCCGGAATCCAGCTCGAAACAAGATTCGCTAAATAAGTCGGCCGGAAAAATCTCTCCGTCCCTTCAAACAATCCCTTCTCATGCTCATGCCAACCCATCCCTTTGCCGGTCCTGTAGATCTCCGTCAGCTTCTCTTCATCCTTCACCACCGAAGCCAGCAGATGATAAAACCCCGGCAGATGCACTGGCGAATCATCCTGCGCCATCACCATCGCCTGCTCCGGAGTCATATAAAACTCATCCTTCGCCGAGTCATACTGCACCAGTTGCCCCGCCGCATTCGCATTCAGCCACTCGCGAATATATCTCTCCGACGTCTTCGTCTTCTTCGCCAGAGCCTTCGCCGTCATCGGAGTCCCATCGCCCATCGCGCGATAGAGCCCGAGCTTATCCCCAATCAGAATCAACGGAGCCTGCAGCGCCGCTCCCATATCCTGGACCGCTCGTCCGATCAACGCATTCAAAGCATCCGGATTAATTTCACGCTGCGCAGGTACCTGCTGTGTCGTAGCCATAACTCTCTCCTCGGAAAACTTGTCTCGCAACTTTCCCGGGACTACGCGAAGTCAATTGTCTACTTGGCCAATCAGAACTCGGCAGGCGCGCAAATCCAGGACAATTCAAGCCGCAAATCCCAGGGGCCCACAAACTTTGACCAGAGAATACGCGGCCCCGCACACCACGGTCAATCGACGGACCGAACTTCTACAAAGCCTTGAAGAAATCCCGAAATCAGGCGCATTCCCAGTCAGTAGGTCGCTGTAGTAGCAACCGCAAGCTACAATCCCACACATGACTCGCCTCTTGCTCGCCACCACCCTTCTCGTCACAACGCTCCACGCCCAAACCCCCGCCCAGACTCCCGAAGAACAAGCCGTCCTCGTTCCCGTCAACGCTCTCTTCGCCGGCATGTCCCACCGCGACGCCGCCGCCATCAAAGCCGCCTTCATCCCCGGAGCCACCATGGTCCTCATGCGCGATGGCAACCCCAGCCAGATGACCGCCGACAGCTTCGCAGACCGCGTAGGACGCCCCAGCACTACCCAGCCTCCCACGCAAATCGAAGAACGCATCCACGACCCGCTCATCCGCATCGACAACGACCTCGCCGTCGTCTGGGCTCCTTTCGACTTCCTCTCCAACGGCAAAGTCGATCACTGCGGCACCGACCTCTTCAACCTCGTCCGCACCAACGGCAAATGGCTCATAGCCAGCGTCGCCGACACCGGGCGCAAAGACTGCCCCACAAAATAACCACCAAAAAGGAGACCCAATGGCCCGAGTTACCGGAATAGGCGGCATCTTCCTCCGAGCCCGCGACCCAAAATCCCTCAGCGCCTGGTACGTCCAGCACCTGGGCATAAAGCTGGATGACTACGGCGGAGCCACACTCCTCTGGTCCGACGAAGTCCCCCCAACAACAGGCATGACCATCTGGTCCCTCTTCCCCGAAGACAGCAAATACTTCGGTCCCGGCACTGCCAGCGGCCCCCAGCAAGCCATGGTCAACTACCGCGTCGACAACCTCGACGAACTCCTCACTCAGCTATCCGCCGCCGGAGTTCCCATTGACCCAAAACGCGAAGATGCCGACTACGGCCGCTTCGCCTGGATCACCGACCCCGAAGGCAATCGCATCGAACTCTGGCAACCCCTCGTCAAGCCAAAACCCTGAAAAGAGCACAACTCTCCAGCAGCCTGATCAACGGAACTAGCCGTGGCGCTTCGAACCCGATACGCGCCACGGCTCACTCAATCAACAACAGCCTGCGATATATTTCAAATTTCAGATCGACCCGAAAACCCGGCCCCTACTTCCACTCCCAAACCTTGGATACCGTACTGCCCGAAGCATCCACGTCATATTCGAACGCTCCGCACGTACCGTTCAGCTTCGCCAGCTTTTGCGAAGTAGTCCGGAAGAACAGCATGCCGCGATAGCTGACCGAGCCGCCTGGCCCGAATTTGCCCACGCCCGTGCCAGTCCACGTCATGGCCTCGCCATCTGCCGTCATGCTCATTCCCTGACCGCTGCCAAGGATCGTGCCGTCTGCACTCACGACCGAGGTATATGTTCCCATCCCTGTAGTAGCGACTCCTAGTATTTGGCCGCTGTCCTCGAACGACACTTCTGCAGTTGGGGGATCAACGGAAAGCACCCGTCTCACCAGTCTCTTGCCTTTCGTTTCGCTGATTAGTTGTCCAATCATGAAATAACCTCTTCTTTCGACCTGCTTCAAATTGAAATCCGGGGAGTGGCGAATTGTACGCTCTCGTCCACACGAGTGATCGGGAATCTGTCGCCTCGAAAACGCGCACGAATTTGCACATTTGCAACCACACGGTGCGCAGGCTGACCTCCATCCAGAACTGGAGCAAAATATGAAAACGGAGCCGCCAAATGAATACCCAACCAGCACCCAACAACGAACAGCCAGCAACGATCGCCGACAAACCCAACGTCCAGCAAGCCGTCCCATTTTTCATGATCTCCAACATGGAAGCCTCGCTCCGCTTCTACGTCGAAGGCCTCGGCTTCACCCGCACCAACCAGTGGATCGTCGACGGCAAAATCCGCTGGTGCTGGCTCCAGCTCGAAGGCGCCGCCATCATGCTGCAGGAGTACCGCCCCGACGCACCCTTCGCCGGTCAGAAACTCGGCCAGGGAGTCGCCATCTGCTTCCAGTGCCGCGACGCCCTCGCCCTCTACCGCCAATTCATCGCTCGCGGCCTCACCCCGCGCACGCCATTCGTCGGCAACGCCATGTGGGTCACCGCCATCTGTGACCCTGACGGTTACAACTTAGACTTCGAAAGCCCGACCGACGCCCCCGAAGAATCCACCTACACCGAAACAGCCACAACCTGACGCCCGATACCTAAAAACCAAAAAACCTCTCCCGGACTCAGAGGACAAGGTGAAGCATAGGTGGACCGGACCAGGGCGATCCACCCAAACCTCAACCGCAGTTCTACCGAACCTCTCGGACAACTGCATTAATAAACGCCTGCCCATTCGGCGTGCCGAGTCCAGTCACGTTGTCCCAGCCGGGACCCGTGGTAAGCGACGAATCCGTCCCGAACGTAAACACATTCCAGCGAGTCGACGTGCTGCTTTGGAATAACGCACTCACAAAAAGTTTCGTGTTTTCCAAAGGCTGCGCCAAAGCCGCCGCATTTTCGAACGTCGTATTTGGCGGATTGATAATCAGCCCCGTCACGTTCAGCAGCGTATCAATCGGCCTTACATTGACATCCGTGATCGCGTTGCCAGGTAGTTCATAGAGGATCGGCGCTGCCTCCCCGATTGGCCCTCCTCCGGCCGCCTGGTTCGCAATGGACCAAAGGCCGGTGAACATCGGGGCAGAGAGGCTGGTGCCCCCGACCACTGTCACAACTGTCCCGTCATTGGGATTTCCATCGGGTGAGATGATTACCTCGACGCCGGTCTCTGGGTCCGCATTCATCGCGATATCCGGCACCTGACGGAACTTGCCCCGCAAAGATCTTTGGAACTTAGGTTTCGAATAAACAACGCTGGTGCCTCCTCCTCCTCCAAATACAAAGCCCAAAGTCAGAGGGGGAACGGTTGGGGGGTTCGGAGTGGGGTTAGCGATTCGGGTCTCGTTCAGGCCCCATCCAGTCTGCAATTTGATGTTGTTTTTCGAGTCCAGGAACGTACTGGTGCCTCCAACCGCCGTCACGAACGGTGAATCGGCATTTGCATTGACGGACACTGAGTCGATGCCATAATCACCCTGATCCAATGCAAGGTTATCGCCGTCGTCCCCGGTGGAAACCTGTTGAGAAATCCCCAAAGCCGCAGCAATCTCTGAGATGCCGTTCTCAACCACGAGCTCCGACGGAAGGAACTCCACCAGGGCTACCTCCGAAATCCCGAAGCTATTGGAGATCACGTTGCCAAGTTGATTCTGGATCGCATAGAGGTTTGCAAGATCGATGTTTGTAAACGATAGGTCCGGCGACAGCACCAAAACGATGTTGGCGCCCGGGGCAATCGAGTGTGCCCATTCCACGTCGAGCGTCGTTTCGACGTCGGCCTCGCACTTGCCGTTAACAACAGCACAAGCGACGGGGCCAACAGGAGTGACGATCTTGAAGTTCGACGGTGTGAGCTCGGGGAGCCCGTTCAGTTGCGAGAACAGGTTTACGTCAGCCACGATGCTGGGCGAGCCATACGCGTCCACGATGACGATCGTCTGTCCGGTCCCGTCCAGGCCCTTCTTATACAGTGGATTCAACCCGTACGCGGTTTGCATTTCAGCGGCATCGTAGCCGCACGGCGGCAAATTAGGAGGGCCGCTGGTGATGTCTGATCCATATCGGTTGCCGCTGTAGATCGCCTTTGGGAAGCTGCCTCCAGTTGTAAAGGTCAGCGACTCAGGCGCACGGAGGCAGTCCCCGTTGAAGAAAAGCCCATCCTCACCCACGGCTGAAGGGGAAACTCCCGCATAAGGCTTTCCACTGTCAGGATCGATGGAGAACTTTACATTCGTTCGATATCGAAGATCGCTCAGACCTTGCACGTTAGCCACAAGCGCAGCCGCGGGTCCCGTAACCGTGGCTTCAGTTGTGTTAACACGGCGGGCCTGTCCGTTGACCATGACGCGGTTGATCTTCGTGTTGAACGCCGTCTGCGCATTCCCGACACTTCCCTGTGCCACGATGAAGTGGTTATTGGCTGCGGTCGAGGTGACCTTCATGTTGTGGGTGGTCAGGAAATCTCGCACCACACCTGCTTCCTCCGCAGTCGGCGCGAATTGTTCGTTAAACTGCTTCATCGTCAGAAATTTGTGATAGTTCGGCGAGCTCTTGTCGTACATCTGCTCGACCATCGCGTCCAGAGAGCCCTTGTTATGCAGGTTCAACCAGACCGTCACCGAAATCTGCTTGGACTCATCTTCAGGACCCACATTCGTCATTTGGGGAGGTGCGGCGAAGGCCGAACCTGAAACCAGGGCAATAACTCCAAGCAGGGCGGAAAGACGAGTACTCATCTGCGACAGCGTCATGAGATTAACCTCAACAATTGAATTTTTTTAGGGGAGTCCCGGGCCGGGCTGCAAAGTGGTGGCAGCGAAGTACAAGGGAGAAGAGGTGGCAGGATGGTACGTTCCAACCTAAACCTACGTCAAGGCGAGAGACCATCTCATTGCATCCTGTTCGCACAACGAAAATAAATTTCAAAAGAGTGTCACATTCCCATGCCCTGAAAATCGCCAGTCAACTCTCCACGTTTCACCACCCAAAAACCACAAACTCACCACAAAAAACCATCCACGAAAACTCGATTTCCCCCAAAACCCCCTGCAAAAACGCCCATCCACCATCCAAAAAAATTAACGCCCAAAAATCCACCATCCACCCCGTTACCATGACCGAATGACCAATTGCCCCACGCCAGGCCGCATCGAAGTCATCACCGGCCCAATGTTCTCCGGAAAATCCGAAGAACTCATCCGCCGCCTCAAACGAGCCCGCATCGCCCGCCAGCGCGTCGCCTGCTTCAAACCCGACATCGACCTCCGCTACCACCGCACCGCCATCGCCAGTCACAGCTCCCAAACCCATGACGCAGCAGTAGTTACGCCCACATCCGAAAGCCTCAAAGCCCATCTCTTCGAGACCAATCGCATCCAGGAAATCGACGTAGTAGGCCTCGACGAAGTCCAGTTCTTCGACGCCGACATCACCCATCTCGCCATGGAACTGGTCCATCTGGGCAAGCGCGTCATCCTCGCCGGCCTCGACACCACCTTCGCCAACGAGCCCTTCGGCCCCGTCCCCGTCCTCATGGCCCTGGCCGACGAAGTCACGAAACTCTCTGCCGTCTGCATGGTCTGCGGCCAGCCCGCCATACACACCCAGCGCCTCGGCCAATCCCAGGAACTCGTCGTCGTTGGCGCCGCAGGCCTCTACGAAGCACGCTGCCGCACCCACTTCGAGCCCTTTATAGACGAGCACCACTCCGAGCAACTCGAACTCCCCACCACAGCCACAGCCTGAAAAATCACACCAATAGAAAAACGCCGGAGAGGCTCATCCTTTCCGGCGTTTCTATTTTCAATTTTCCAATCGGATCAGTGCTTCGACACCATCTCCATCACATCCTTGCGCAGAGCCAGCGAGCTCGCCGTCCGCGCATAGTACATATGGCCGCCCGGATACTCATGCACCTGCACCCGTGTGGGATCACCCATAATCGGCATCTGGCTCACCGTCAGCACCGACCCCATGAACGGACACGAAAGATCGGCCCATCCATGCGCAATCACCACCCGCAGCTTCGGGTCAGTCGCCACCGCAACACGCAAATCGGTCGCCGAAGCTGACCCCGAAAACGCGCCGTTGCGTGAACTCCGGTCCCACGCTCGAGCCACCTCGTTCGAAAGAGCGTTGTACCGGGCATCCGTCTTCCAGCCCACCGTTCGTGTCACAAAGTCCGCCATCGCCGTCGTCGTCGGAGCGACAATGCTCAGCAGAATCGGGTCGTTCGTCTCCTGCGTCGGGTTCCACGGAAACGGATCGTAAGCCGTCACGTTCGGGTCATACCGGCTGCCCAGCTTGCCCGTCTCGCGAAACTCCTCGCGCAAAAACGCCTGTGTCTCCAGCCGTCCACCCGACTCCTTCACGAACTTCGGATCCAGCCCCGTCAGCTCCGTTACCTTCGCCACCAGCCGCGGGGTCGCCGCCGGATCGCTGTTGCCCGTCATCAAATCCTGAACATACTGCCCGCGCGTATAGTCGATCACTGGCTGCATATTCTCGTTCGTCAGCTTTCCTTGCCGCTCATAGTTCGCCGCGACGATCGAAGGCAGCGTCAGCATCCACGGTACCGGCGAAATATCCGGTGACCCGGCCTGCGGCGACAGCGCCGGCGACACCAGCACCAGCCCATTCACTGCGACGCCAATCTGCGACTGCAGATAAGCCGTCAACCTCGGGCCCCGATACCCGCCATAGCTCTCGCCAACAATGTATTTCTTGGACAATAGCCGGCCATTCTTCACCAGCCAGTCGTACACACACTTCGAGAGATACTCGATGTCCTGGTCAGGTCCATAGAACTGCTTCTTCGCCTCATCCAGCGGCACAAGCGACCGCGAAAATCCCGTCCCGATCGGATCGATGAACACCAGGTCCGTAAAGTCCAGCCACGTTCCCGGATTGTCTGTAAGCGTCGCCGGGTCCGAAGGACTCTGCCCCTCTGCGCCAAACGCCACTTTCTTCGGTCCAATCGCGCCCAGGTTCAAATAAACCGAAGCAGCACCCGGCCCGCCGTTGAACGCAAACGTAACCGGCCTATCCTTGCCCTCCACCGTATATGCGGTATAAACCACCTCCCCGCTCAGCGCGCCCTTACTGTCTCGCACCGCAAGCGTTCCCACCGTCACTGTGTAGTGGAGCGTCTTGCCATCCACCTGCGTCGTCTGCTCCGTGTGAGCGTCCGGCGGCAACGGTGGCTCCATGGCAGGCAACCCGGGCGTCGCCGCAGGCTTCTCGGCAGGCTTCGCATCGCCTGCAGGTTTTGCATCGCCGGCGGCAGCAGGGGCCTCTGGTGGAGCGCCGCCTCGATTGCGTTGTTGCGCTCCGGCAGAGCCGGCAATCATTGTTGGAAACACGCCAAAAAGGCACAGGACGAGAGCAATCCTCATCAAGGGGTTAGACTGGGCTGGAATCATGAACCAGATTTTACATACAACCTTTCCTCTGTCACGCAACTCAATGAAATACTTCTGTATTCTCATGACGTAGGCAGATTCAGGAGAACTAACCGATGCGTAAAATCCTCACCGCCTTCACCCTAACCCTCTTCACCCTTCCAGCACTCGCAAAGACAGCCCCCGTCGTCGTCCCCATCAAGACCAGCACCGGCGAAGACGCAGGCACCGCGACCTTCACCCCCAATAAAAAGGGCGTCCATCTCAAGCTCGACCTCAAGAACCTCCCGGTAGGCGAGCACGGCGTTCACATCCACGCCAATCCCCACTGTGATCCGCCCGACTTCAAGACCGCCGGCGGTCACTACAACCCGACGAGCAAGCAGCACGGCTACCAAAACCCCATGGGGCATCACGCCGGCGATCTCCCCCAGAGCGTCACCATCGGTGAAAGCCATGTCGGTCAGGCCAGCTTCAACCTCACGGACATCTCGCTCGACCCCACCTCTCCCAATAGCATCACGGCAAACGGTGGCACCTCCATTGTCGTCCACGAGAAGCCGGACGACGAGAAGACCGACCCCTCCGGCAACTCCGGCAACCGGATCGCCTGCGGCGTCATCTCCGGTCCCACCCCCTAACTCCCGCCTATTCACACTCTGTTGAACTAACCGGAACGCCCATACGTACAGGCAGCTATGGGCGTTCTGCACATTGCGATTCCAGTCTCGGCGCACGCCAGACCTCTAAGCCGTAAACCTGCAATCCGTCGCGTTCCCAGGCCTGCTCCGGAGTCCCACTGTGCCGTAGCCGCCATGCGTCCGGCTCTGCAACAAATCAGCCCGGAACCCGCGTCACGCGATACACTTCCGATACCGGGAAAACCATTACCATTTGAGGCAAAGTTGGAGCGGACGCCAGAACAGGAAGCTGCGAATGAAGCACTCGCCAAACTGGTTCGCCAGTGCATGGCCGGTGACTCTCAGGCATGGCAGCAACTGGTCGTCTCCCAGCACCGCCGCATCTACGCCATCTGCTACCGCTTCACCGGCTCCGGAGCCGATGCCGAAGACCTCACCCAGGACGTCTTCCTGAAGCTGTACAAGAATCTCGCCAGCTTCGACCTTCAGAAGGGCAGCTTCCAGACCTGGATTACCACCCTGGCCCGCAATCTCCTCGTGGATCACTTCCGCCGCACCCGCCTCGACCGCGCCTCAGACTCCCTCGACGCCACCTACGACGGCGAAGAGGATGGGCCCACCATGGCGGACCGCCTCGCCGACCCCAAACCCTCCCAGGAGACCCACGTCGCCGGCCTCGAACTGAAAGCCCGCATCCAGGGCGCACTAAAACAGCTCTCGCCAGAGCTCCGCGAAGCAGTTATTCTTCGCGATCTGGAGGATATGGATTACAAAGAGATATCCCAGGTTCTCAGAATCCCCGAAGGCACGGTAAAAAGCCGTATCAGCCGCGGTCGCGGGGAACTTGCAAGGCTTCTGAAACGTATAGAAGGGCAGGTGGTTTAAGGTGGCAGACTTCAACCAATTCGGCAGCGTAAAGCCCGGCGGCCCCGGTGGGCCTGGCAGTTCCGATCACTGCGCACAGTGCGAGGCCATGCTCTCCGACGCACTCGACGGCACTCTCTCCTCCGCCGACCAGGCCACCTTCGACCTCCACATGATCGGCTGCCCCAGTTGCAGCGCCATGCTCGCCGACGCCCAGCGCGGAGCCTCCTGGATGGAGATGCTCAAGTCTCCCCGCCCCGAGCCTTCCACCACCCTCCTCGACCGCATCATCGCAGAAACCAGCGGCAAAGCCGCCGCCGAAGCCGCCAGGATCGTCCTCGGCCCAACCGACCACATTCGGGTAGCCGCCATTCCCCGCTCTCTCGCTGTCCAGCCCGCCTTCGCCTCTGCCAAGGTTCTGCCCTTCCGAGCCCGCATCACCAACGGCTTCCGTTCTCTCGGCCAGACCATGCTCCAGCCGCGTCTCGCAATGACCGCCGCCATGGCCTTCTTCTCCATCGCCCTCACTCTCAACCTCACCGGCGTTCGTCTCGGCGATCTCCGAGCAAGCGACTTCAAGCCCTCAAGCCTGATGCGCACGGCCTCCCAGGCCAAGACCCGCGTCGTTCAGTACACCGACAACCTCCGCGTCGTCTACGAACTCGAATCGCGCGTCCGCGAGCTGCAGAGCTCCTCGGACGACGATACCTCGACCAAACCCCAGGCCCCCCGGAACACCCCCGCCGATCAAACCCCCGGCGGCACGCAGCAACCGAACGATCAGAATCCAGGCCCCCGCAAGCCAGATCAGAAACAGACCAAACCCAATCCAGGATCCAGTCGCCGCGAGACCCCCGGCAGCGACATCCGGATGGCCAGCTCTGTTCAACCCAAGGCGACTCCCCCCTTCGCCACGCAAGCTCTTGTAGTACTTACTCCCATTGATTTGAAGCAAGAAGGGGGATTGGTATGACGTGCTCAAACCATCCTGATCGTGAAAATGTTGCATTTTGCCAGAACTGCGGCAAATCTATCTGCCAGGAGTGCACCCGAGTCGTCGGCTCTGCTGTCTTCTGCGAACCCTGCCTGGCCTCCCGTTTAGCTGGAGCCGGCGCTCCTCCCGCCACCGGCCCGTACACCTCCGCCGACCCCAACGCCGCCTACGCAGCGCCGGGAACAGTCCCACCTCCGATCCCCGGAGAACCCAACCCCGGCCTCGCCGCTCTCCTCGGCTTCATCCCGGGCGTCGGAGCGATGTACAACGGCCAATATGCCAAAGGCGTCGTGCACCTCATCGTCTTCGCCATCCTCGTCTCCCTCGCTGACGAGCATGGCATCTTCGGCCTCTTCATCGCCGGCTGGGTCTGCTATCAGGTCATCGAAGCTCATCACACTGCCAAGGCCCGCCGCGACGGCACTCCACTCCCCAATCCCTTCGGCCTCAACGATCTAGGCGAGCGCCTCGGCTTCGGCAAAGCATGGCCCAGGCCACACATCCTCATCCACCACGCCGCCCGCCGCGTCTACAGTTCCCCCCACTGGCAATCCCTACTCCGCTCCAACTCCCGGCTACACCCCACCCGCCGCCGGCTGGAGCGCTCCCTGGGAAGCCAACTTCGCCGCCACACCTGTTCCTCCCTACGGCGTCCCCCTCTCGCCCCTCGAGCCTCTTCCAAGCACCCGAAACCGCTTTCCCGCCGGGGCACTCTGGCTCATTGGTCTCGGCTGCCTCTTCCTCATCGGCAATGCCGGCCTCTTCCGCTCCTTCCCGGTTCATCACATCGTGCCCATCCTCCTCATTGCCTTCGGCGTCTGGCTCTTTGTCCGCAAGATGACCGATACCGGCGCCGGGCTCGTCGACGATGGCACTCCCGGTTACCAATTCCGGCTCTTCCGCGCCCTGCGCGGGTCCATCTGGCTCATTCTCATCGGCGTCCTCTTTGAACTCGACTCTCTCCGAGTCCTCTCCTGGGCCCACAGCTGGCCAGTCATCCTCATCGTCGCCGGACTCATGGCCGTCTTCCAGCGCATCTCCTACAGCGCCGCCATGGCGGTTCCTTATCCCTACCCGCCCGCTCCTCCCATAACAACCACGCCACCTGGCCAGGACGCTCCTAACCAGAACGATCAGGAAGGGAGATAAGGCCATGGCAAACTATCCTCCACCTTACCCCCCTCCCGGTGCGCCCAGCGGTCCTCCCTACGGAAACGACTGGAAGTATCAGCGCCGCATGCTCAAAGAACAGGCGCGCATCCAGCGCGACATGATGCGCGCTCAGCGCGACGCCTACCGCTACCAGGCCCGCAGCCTCCGCCGCAGCTCCATCCTCGGCCCGCTCGTCCTCATCACCATCGGTATCATCTTCCTGCTCGTCCAGACCGGCAAAATTCAAAGCCACAATCTTTGGGAGTGGTACGCCCGCTTCTGGCCCTTCCTCCTCGTCGGCGCAGGCGTCGTCATGCTCCTCGAGTGGGCCTACGACCAGTACTCCCAGTCCGACTCCACCCAGCCCCGCTACCGCCGTCGCGTCGGCGGAGGTGTCGTCACCCTTCTCGTCCTCCTGGCCTGCACTGGCGTCATCTTCTCTGGCATCCGCAGCGGCGGTAGCAGCAGGCTCTTCCCCGACCTAAACCTCAACCAGGACAACTGGGATGAGTTCATGGGCGACAAGCACGAGAGCGATCAGGCCATCGCCCAAGCCTTCCCCGCAGGAGCCAATCTCAACGTCGACAACCCGCGCGGCGATGTCACTATCTCCGGCACCAGTGACGACAACCAGATCCACGTCGCCGTCCACAAAGACGTCTACTCCCGCTCCGATTCGGACGCCGACGCAAAGGCCCAGCGCCTTAGCCCCGTCCTCAATGTCAACGGCAATACCGTCACCCTCAACGTGCCCACCATCGATGGAACCCGAGCGGACCTCACCATCACTCTTCCCGCCAACGCCTCACCCACCGTCAACGTCAACCGCGGGGACATCAAGATTACCTCCATCAAAGGGCCTGTTCGCGTCACCGCCAACCACGGCGATGTCGAGCTCTCCGCCATCACTGGCGACGTAAACGCTCGCATTAACAACGGCAATAATGACTTCTCCGCACACTCCATCACCGGCCAGGTCAACCTTGAAGGCCGCGCCCACGACACCACCTTCTCCGATCTCTCCGGTCCCGTCTCCATCCGCGGAGACTTCTTCGGCGACACCCATTGCGAGCACATACGCGGCCCCTTCCGCTTCCATACCAGCCGCACAGACTTCCAGCTCTCCCGCCTCGACGGCGATATCGAGATCGGCAACAACGCCGAGCTCAACGCCAGCAACGCCGTAGGCCCCGTCACCCTAACCACCTACAGCCGCAACATCACCCTCGACCGCATCGCCGGAGACATATTCGTCACCAACCGCAACGGCTCGGTCGACGTCACCAGCGCGCCTCCGCTCTCCAACGTTAACATCGAAAACCGCAACGGCTCGGTCTCCCTCACCGTCCCCGAAGACTCCTCCTTCGCCTACCAGTTCGACGCCGCCAACGGCGACATCCAGAGCGAGTTCAACCAGATCAAAATTCCTGACGGCGGCTTACAGAAGAAGACCGTCAGCGGCACTGTCGGCAGCGGCGGCCCCCTCCTCCGCATCACCACCAGCCAGGGAGACATCGCCATCAAGAAGGGCAGCATCCTTCCCTTGCCTCCAACACCGCCCGCCCCACCCAAGATCACCCTCGAGCCGCCAACGCCTCCCACTCCCGTCTCAAACTCTGTAAAGCAAGCCGTGCATGACGCACAGCAGAGCGCCAAAGAAGCAACCGCCGAAGCCAAACGCGCCGAAGCCGAGGCAGCAGCCGAAGCCAAAAAGGCCTCCAAAGACGCACAACCCAAAGACAACCAGTAGCACTGACAGGTCTCGACCAGTGGTTGCCCTCTTGCCACCGCTCGTTGCGTTGCCTTTGCTGCTGTTGCTGCCGTTGTCTTTCTTGCCCTTCTTGCTTGTCATCCCCGAAGAGCCTGCCCTGAGCGAAGTCGAATGGGGGATCTGCTGTTGCCGTTGCGTCTTCTACCTGATACCCGATACCTAGTCCCTAAACCACAACTCCACTCCTCCGCGGCGCCTTCACCCCAACCATCGCCATCCCCACACAAACCGCAATCAGCAACTCCGTTACTACCGGCGCCACAAAAAAGTACTGCCACGAAACCTCCGCCATCAACAAGAATCCCAACACAAAAGCCCCAAGCACCGGCCGCAGTGACGAAAACATATCCGTCTTAGCTAAAACCGCCATCTGCCACAACACCACCGCAGCCAGCGTTAGAAATACCGTCACCGCCAGCCCCATCCCGCGATAAAAATCCCACATCGTTCGCATCGCGCCCATAGCCACAAACGAGTTTCCTTTCATCGCATCCACCGCCATCTGCTCAGCGCCCGGAGCGACCCTGCCAAACACGCCGCCCACCGTATGCAAAACCGCATGAACAAACGTCAGCACCGAAGCCACGCGCAACCACACCGCCGCCCTCATGCCTGCACCCCGCGATCAGCCGCCTTCGCAAACTCCGCCAGCGTTCGAGTCCACGCATTCGGACCATCCAGCGCAGCGCGAAGCTGCTCATAGCCCTCCCCATGCCGCTCAATCCCGCTATGTTCCAGTTCCACCAACGTCGCCAAAGGCCCTTCGCTCGTAAACCGGATCGCCACATCGCTAGCCTTCGCGAGATCCGAATCATATTGCCACGTCGGCCCCAAATGCCACGTCAGCGTCACCAGCCGCGGCGGATCCCACTCTCGCACTGTCCCCCACTCGCAATCTATCCCTTCCGCATCGCGCTCATACCATCGCCCACCCACGCGCGGCTCCACAATAATCGACTCAAAGGCCTTCGCTCCGATATGGTGCTCCGCCGGCCACCAGGTCTCCATCTGCTCTACGAACACCGAAAACGCCTGCTCAATGGGTACGCCCACGCGGACGCTTTTTCGCACGACCGCTCCCTCTACTGTCTTTAGCATCGCTCTCTCCTTTTTTCCTCGCTTCAACCGCCTTCTCAAACGAACCCAAAGCCCGCTCCCAAACCTGATCAAAATGCGCCCGCAGCCGCGCCACGCCCTCCGGGTCCAGCCGGTACATCCGCCGAGTTCCCTCCGCGCTATCCACCACCAGCCCCGCATCCTTCAACACACGCAGATGCTGCGACACCGCCGGCCTGCTCACCGGCAGCATTGACGCCAGTTCATTAACCGCCATCGGCCCATTCGCCAGCCGCTGAAAGATGGCCATCCGAGTCCCATCGCCCAGCGCATCCAGTCCGGCTTGTAGGTAAGCATCCACTAACCGTAAGCATGCACTTACCCATATCGCCCTGTCAAGAAAAATCCATAGCTTGCTCTGGCGCAATCCGGAACCATACCAAGGCCAGCGTCAGAAAGGGCACCAGCCCCGCCAGCACAAGCTGCGCAACGTCATTCCTGAACAGTTCCGGCAGCGGAAAGACCGTCAAATTGGTCCCAACCACAAGCACCGTCGCCAAGAGCAGAGAATCTCTCCCGCTCCTGAGTTCCCACAGATACAGAAAAGGCAACAACGCCATCACGTAGTGATGCATCCACGTAATCGGAGAAACCGTCAGCGACAACAACACGACCAACACCAGATGGAGCACCAGGTTCCCCGTTCTCCGACAAACGTAGAACCGAGCCATCACTCCGCAAAAAATAATCAAAGCCACCACCCTCGAAACCGCACAAGCCAGCGGCGGCAACGTCGCCTGCAACAGATTCATCGGCACGAACCCGAGAAAGAGCTCCTGCACAAACGACACGATCGAAACATTCGCAACGCTGGTAATTCCGCACGCCACGCTCGGCATCACTTCATGCAGAAACTGCGAATGCGCCGCCCATCCCGCCTGCCAGATCGAAAATCCCGTCAAGCCCGCCAGCCAGCAGCCATATGCAGCCAACCACTTCCATCTCCGATGCATCACCAGCAACGGCACGGCCAACACCGGCGTAATCTTGATCATCGTCGCCACCGCAAAACACAATGCCGACCCCCACTCCCGGTCGCGTCGAAGCAGCCATACCCCCAAAGTCAGCAAGAACAAAAGCAGCGAGTCAACCTGCCCTAACAGCAGCTCCTGAAAAAAACCGCTATACGAAAACAACCCAACCACCAGAATCACCGCAAGCTCAACGCTGACACGCCTACCGCCAAGCTGCAGTCCCATCCAAACGGACGCAAGCGTAAGCACGACCGTAATCGCAGTCCAAACCCCATACGCCACGTCATAAGAAAGCAGCGCAAACGGCCTCATCAACACCGCAAAGAACGGTGGATAGATAAATGGGATCGCAGCCGAGACCCCACCAAACTCCGCCTTCCCCGCAACCGGAGTCCCCAACAGCGCAACTCGCCCATCCGGAAACGTCGCAATCTCGTAAAGCCTACCCGGCGGACGCTCCCCGGCCGCATGTCCCGCAACATAGTAAGTGCTGAAATCGATGCGAGCCGGATCCAGATGCACCCGTTGCCCCATCAGGCCAACGACAAATAGCACCAGTACAACTCCTGCCAGCGCAGCCTCCTTCCGCTGCAACCACGCAACGCCCAGCGCAAGTTGCATCGCCGCAACCGCCCCCAGCAAAATCCCCATCACAACGCCAGTCCGCCCCGAAAGAACCCAATGCGGCGCCAGCCCCTGGATCACGGCAAACAGCGCCATCGTTCCCCACAGAAGAAACCAAAGCGCCTTAGGCCCGTTCCATGAACGAGAGGTCTCACCCCCGCCACCTCCAACCCGCTGCTCCCTGGAAAGAACTCCGCCCTCCATCACGATCCACGCTCCCGAAACACCACCACGGCTAACCTCTCTCGGTCGTTCCATCCTGCTCCCCTCATCACGGAGAATCAACGCCAAACTCCGCGCCGCCGCAAAATCCCCGCTTCCGCACCACTTGATATATTGAATGTTTCAGCCCTGCCACTCAGGAGACCTCCTTGCGCCGCCGTTCTTTCATTGCCGCACTTCCCCTCGCCGCCGCAGGCTCAATCGCTGCTGCGTCGTCATCCGAAGCCACACAAACCGACGGCCTCTCCATGCCCAAAAATCTGCCCAAATTCCAGCCCGCAGGCGCCGAAAAATTCACTCGCCCCGACGTCCACGCCGGCGACCGCATCGCCGGAGCCAGCTTCGCCTCCCGCTCCGCCGCCATGGGCCTCAGCGGAGCAGCCGGCACCGCACATCCTCTCGCCACTCAGGTCGCCATCGAGATCCTCAAAAAAGGTGGCTCCGCTATCGACGCCGCCGTCGCAACCAACGCCGTCCTCGGCTTCGTCGAACCCACCTCCTGCGGCATCGGCGGCGACTGCTTCGCCATGATCTGGGACCCCAAGCTCAACAAAGTCGTTACCCTGGCCGGAAGCGGCCGTTCCCCCAAAGCCCTCACCCTCGACATCGCCCGCTCCCGCGCAAAAAACGGAGCCCTGCCTCCTTACGGAGCCGTCTCCATCTCAGTCCCCGGAGCGCTCGATGCCTGGTGGACCCTCCACCAGCGCTACGGCAAACTCAAATGGGCCGAGCTCTTTGAACCCGCCATCCACTACTGCGAAACCGGCTCCCCCACACCGCAAATCATCGGCTACTACATCAAGCGCGGCCTCGCCAACTTCACCGCTAAAGGCTCCGGAGTAGAAGAGACAGCAAACGCCCTCCACACCTTCGCGCCCAACGGAAAAGCCCCCAACGAAGGCGACGTCCGCCGCAACCCCGACCTGGCCCGCACCTATCGCCTCATCGCCGAAGGCGGCCGCGACGCGTACTACGACGGCCCTATCGCCAAAACCATCGAAGCCTACTTCAAGCGCATCGGCGGATGGATCACCGCCGACGACCTCCGCGCCCAGCACGCCGAGTGGGACGACCCCATCGTCACCAACTACCGCGGCGTCGACGTCTACGCCATGGCCGCCAACACCCAGGGCCTCGCCACCCTCCAGCTCCTCAACATCGCCGAAAACTTCGACCTCCGCGGCATGGGCTTCCAGTCCCCCGAATCCCTCCACGTCCAGATCGAAGCCAAGCGCCTCGCCTACGAAGACCGCGCCCGCTACTACGCCGACCCGCACTTCGCCAAAATCCCCATCGACTGGCTCAACTCCAAAGACTACGCAAAGCAGCGCGCCAAACAGATCAAGCTCGACTCCATCCTCACACCCATCTATCCCGGCCAGGCCCCCAGCCACGGCGACACCACCTACTTCACCGTCGCCGACAAAGACGGCCTCATGATCTCGCAGATCCAGTCCAACTTCCGCGGCCTCGGCTCAGGTCTCGTCGCCGATGGCCTCGGCTTCATGTTCCAGGACCGCGGCCAGCTCTTCTCCCTCCAGGACGGACACCCCAACATCTACGCCCCCGGCAAGCGCCCCTTCCAAACCATCATCCCCGGCTTCGCCACCAAAGACGGCAAGCCCTGGATGTCCTTCGGCGTCATGGGCGGCGACATGCAGCCGCAAGGCCAGGCGCAGATCATCATCAACCGCGTCGACTACGGCCTCGACATCCAGGCCGCCGGCGACAGCCCCCGCTGGCACCATGAAGGCTCCTCGCAATCCATGGGTGAAGACATCGCAGGCCTCGGCCCTAAAGGCATCCTCCGTCTCGAACACGGAATCCCCCAAGAAACCCGCAAGGCCCTCATCGCGCTAGGCTGGCCCATGGGCGAATCCGACGGAGCCTTCGGCCGCTACGAAGCCATCGAACCCCACATGGACGGCCCCGACCGCGTCTACTCCGCCGCCAGCGAAATGCGAGCCGACGGCTGCGCCCTGGCGTATTAACCACCTAAGCCGCACTGTTTTGTCTTCAATCTCACTCAACCCAAACACTCGTCATCTCGACCGGAGCAACAGACAGTCTCACCGTCTGTTGCGCAGTGGAGAGACCCCCGCATTTCGCATTTGCTTTTGTCTTTGCCTGCTCTCTTTGCTTGTCATTCCGCAGCGCAGCGGAGGAATCTGCTGTTATTTCGGGACCACCCTCAAAGCCCGGCGGGTGGCCCATACATAACCTGAAACCACACTCCGGGTGCCCCATTCATGCAGTCTCATCGCATGATTGGGCATTCGCGCCAAGCGCGAACCGCCTTCCTCCCCCTACGGAGCTCAAATCTCTTACAGCACAGATAGTCACATCGTGCCCTTCAATCGTAAGGATTAAACAATCCCAACCCCATCCGCCAAGCATCGAACGATCAATCCGATAAGGCGGAAGCCTTCCTCTCCTGGCGAGCCTTCCCGCCGAAATTCTCAAGTCCGGGATAACCGTTCTCAAGAGGAGGGACAAAATGGCAACTCAAAACCCAAATCCACTCCAACCAGTCCACAACCTCAAGCCCTACAAGCATGTCCAGGGCACTCACCAGATCGAGCGTTTCTTCCGAGCCGCTGCCGAAATAGATGTCGATAAGGACGACATCAAGCGGTTCTACGAGTTCGTCGACCAGAAAGTAGCAGACTTATTGCTCATGGCCCAGCACACAGCGAAGAGCAATGAGAGAGTCGCGGTCGAAACGCCGGACCTTCCCATCACCAAGGGGCTTCAGGAAAGTATCCAGGCCTTCGAGAAGCTCGACCTCGATATCGGGCTGGGGCGCATCCTGGACAGGATCGTTCCCGAGCCGCAGTACGATCTTCCTTACAGCGACGAATTAGAAGCGCGCTTGCCCCTCATTGCGGGTGGCGTGAGCCTTGCACTAGCCCGTACTTTTAAGATCCTCGATCCTGAACTTAAAAATCCTCCGACACAGATCTGGCAGCAAGCGTTTCAAATCTTCAACCTATTGCTTTAGGCGATGACATCAGTCGAGGAACGATTTTGTCTCGCGCGGGTGGCCCATACATAACCTGAAACCCACACTCTGGGTGCCCCATTCATGCAGTCTCATCGCATGAGTGGGCCTGGGTGCACCTCTTCGCGACTCACCGTCGTCAACGTGGGACACACCCACTACTCACGGAGGAGAGAACACTTCGCTCATCCCTCCCGGTGCTGATGGTCTCGCACTGGATGTCACCCACCTCTGAGCTCTTGAGCCGGTCCAAAGAATAAAAAGGAAGAATGGCCGACCATTCCCCTGTTCGCCGCCAATACTGGAGCGAACAGGTAAGAACGATCGGCCATTCCTTCATCTTCATCAATGCGAGACCTACTTGCTCTTGCTCTTCTTCCCAGGATTTCGAGGCTGGCCCTTCACCGTCGTCTCGTCGATCACGGTTGATTCTTCGGTGAAAGTGGCGCCTTCAGGAACGATGTAAATCTTGGCGCCCTTCTCCTTTACCGTTCCCGACCGAGCCTCGATACGCGAAGCGTCAATTCCTGCTCCTCCTTCTCCGGATGTGAGATAGTACTTCACGTTCACCGCACGCTGACCGGCAAGTTGCGTCATCTTGACCGTCTCAGTTTCGTCGGTGTAACCAACCACGATAACTTTGCCATTGGGTTGGCGCTGGACCTGGAGAGCTACTTCGTCCAGAACCGCCTTGCACTCATTGTCCACACGGCCCGGTTTGTTGGACTGATTGAACGTGCACTCTCCCGCCGAGATGACTTCTGGCGGAGCAGCCACAACCGGGAACGGCTGAACCGTAACCGTTGCGGAACAAGTCGTGCTCAAGCCGCGAGCATCAACGATGTTTGCTGTTGCAGTTATAGTGGAGTTCGCATTTGCTGCCGAAGTCGTCTCCGATGCATTACTGCCCGTACCGCTGATGTTGCCTGCTGAAGTGGTGTAGGAGTACGTCAAGGGGCTGTTATCCGGACTCTGGGCAGAGACCGTAACTGTGAACGAATCGCCCGGCTTGATTGTCTGTGGACTGGCCGAGCAACTCGCCGTCGGAGGACGCGGTTGCCTTACCGTGAACGATGCGGAACAAGTGGCCGTATTGTTCTTCTTTTCCTTCGTATCGGTCGCCGTTCCGGAAACTGTGTAGCTTCCCGGAGCAAGACCGGTGGTGTCAACATTCGCAGTCGCCGAGGTGGGGCTGCCCGACACCTTACCGCCGCTGGAGGTCCAGCTATTTGTAACCGGGTGCTTGGGATTGAAGTTAAGCACGCTGATAGTAGCCGTCACAGGGTCTCCCGACCATATCTCAGTTGGAGAAACAGCGCAGGTCGCACTCGGCGGGATTGGAGGCTTGCCACCGAAGGTCAACACCACACCACCCAGATAGCGCCAGCTATTCTGGTTGATACTCAGGACGCTGCTGAAGTTGGTATACAAGTAGTCCATCTCAAAGGGACGGATGGAAAGGCGTTGGTTCACAGCAATATCAAATCCCACGCCGGCTGCTGCCGCGAATGCATTATTGGAAGGGGCCCCACTGACTCCCGTAAAAGTCAGGTTATTGTAGGCATTTTTGTAGACGTTGCTGTGCCCGCCGCCAACCAGTCCTTCGGCGAATGGACGGAACTTGCCTCTGTTAATGGTGACTACGGGCCCGGCCATGTAGGTAAATAGATTTCCCTGGACACTGGCGGATCCACCCGCTGGGAGGAACGGGTTGCCTGCCGGGACGATGATCAATCTCGTCTCGCTGCCGTAACCTTGAAATTCAGCCTTAATTCCGATCATATGGCTGAAGTTGTACACGATTCCGCCGCCGCCGCCGTTCAGATTGTAATTTTGCCCAAAGAAATAGTTGCCGTTGCGGCTTTGGAAGTCGATGGCCTGATAGTGCACGTAGGAGTAGTCGAGTGGGACCTCCCATTTGGGATGTTCCTGAGACCATGCTGACAGCCCACACAGCATGACATCCGCAGCAAAGATAAGTGCAGTTCTGAGTTTCATTCAATCCCTCCATAACTCCGAGTAGTCCGCAATCTCAATCTCCTGATCCGGCTCGTTAGAGGCTGCCGATTGCATCGAGGTCTCTAACTCGCGGGAGACTCGTAAGAGTTCCCCCGCTAGAGCGTTCACTGCTTCAGTGCACCGTGAGAGCCACCGTGCCGGCTGTGGCTGGGGTAGTGATATTGCTCGTGGCAGTCACGTTAGTCGTCCCTGTCCCCGTGCTCGTGGCTAGCCCGGTTAGACTCATTACCGCAACCGTCGGCGACGAAGAACCCCAGCTCACCTGATTGCTAAGGTTCTGCGTTGACGAATCGCTGAAGGTCCCGGTGGCCGTGTACTGCTGCGAGGTGCCGAGAGCGATACTGGCGGCGGCCGGTGTGACCGCGAGCGTCTTCAGCGTTGCATTGGTCGTGGTTACGCTTGACAGACCGGCCTGGCCGCTGAATATCGCTGCGATTATGGCTGTCCCTGGAGCGTTGCCCGTTACCCATCCCGATGACCCGAGCGAATCGGAAACCGTCGCGACTGGCCCCGTCCCCGAGACCGCTGGCGGCGAGATCGCGACCCACGTGGCAGAAGCCGAGATGTCCTGAGTAGTCCCATCCGTGAGAGTCGCCGTTGCGACAAACTGCGACGCGGTCCCTTGTGCGACGTTGAGAATAGATGGATTAACTATGGGAACAGCTGGTGCGACCGCAATTGACTTTATGGCTTCGACATTGATCGTTGCACTCGCCGTGACCCCGATGACCCCGCCGACCGAAGCCGTCACCATCGCCGATCCGGCTGCGACCCCTGTCACGAGTCCAGTTGCACTCACCGTCGCTAACGAGCCGTTGGACGGAGTAACGCTCCACGCCGTGGACAGATTGATGCTCTGAGTTGTCCCGTCGCTGAACTTGCCAACCGCGATCATCTGAAGGATCGAGCCAACCGCAACTCCAACTCCAGTCGCTCCAGTCTGCGGTGCCGGGGTGAGCGTGATCGACGTTAGCGTGGCCGAACTTACGACCAGCGGAGCTGCTCCTGTCGTGCCGCCGAAAGAAGCCTGTATCTGAGTCGATCCCGCAGCCACGCCAATAGCAACTCCTTTCGGAGTGGCATTAGAAACGGTTGCTGCCGCAGGGGTGGTGCTGGTCCAGGTCGCATCTCCAGTTATGTCCTGTCTCGTAGCGTCGCTGAACACGCCCAGGGCCGAGAACTGGAGGGCGGTATGAGGAGCGATAGTCTGACCGACAGCCGACGCGTTGGTCTGGCCTATCGGATAGACCACGACGCTCGCTATGGTCGCAGCGGTAACAACCAGCGAAGAACTGCCAGCAAGAGTTGTGGTCGGATCGGTTGCCGTAATCGTGGCCGTTCCGGGAGCGAGGCTGGTCGCGCGTCCCGTGCTGGCGATCGTTGCAACTGACGCAGGAGTTGAAGCCCACGTAACAGCATTCGTTATGTTGCGCTCTCCGCCGTCACTATAGATCCCATAAGCAAAATATTGGCGGCCAGTGCCTTGGGCTATACTTGCGGTCTTTAAGGAACTGGAACCTGGGATGAGTGCGGTGGCGTCAGTAACGACAACGGCAACCAGGGCAGGCGCCGTGACGGTGAGCGTTCCGGTACCAGTGACGGTACCGGCAGCGGGACCAGTGAAGGTCGCTGTAATTGTGGAAGTGCCTTGGCTGTAGCTTTGTGCGAGGCCGGCTGAGTTGATCGTCCCAACGGGCGCCGTCGACGAAGTCCACGTCACGAGACTAGTAATATCCTTCGTGTTGCCATTGCTAAAGGTTCCCTGAGCGGTAAATTGTTGGGTTCGTCCCGCTGCGACGGATGAAGTCCCCGGGTTTACCGCGATAGCTGTGAGATAGGGAAATATTGCATCACTGCATCCCACGAGCCCACCTAGAGTTGCAAGCACCGCGACTAATAAGAGTTTCTTCAAGGAACACCTCGCAAGAAAATGATTTTTGTCGCAACTTCAGCCGGAAGGCTCACAATGAATCGTCGCGACGAATCGAACTACAAAACGGCCGTTCTGTTCACCCAGGGGAGGTGGCCGTGCACGGACCTGTTTGATCACAAAGTCAAACGGCTCCGAGTGTGCGAAGGGGAGTACCAGAAGCCGGTCAGCGGTGGTCCTAACTGGCCTTGCTCCGGTTTCGTGGTGAATCTATTGCAACCGCGTCTACGAAAGCAACGGGACTTGAGCCCAAGTCCAGAAACCTTTCCCAGGAACAATGGAGATATATCGAGTACGCTTCCGCGTTTCCCTTTTGATGAATACGCTGGAGCGAGACTCTAGCCTTACATTGCGTTTACATTAGAAGACCGAAGGCACTCACCGCTACTAGGAAAACTCCTAGCTTTACCAATGTATTTTTTCGGTAGATGCGTGCCCTCAGAAGTCGAAGGAGCTGGAAAGAAACTGGATGATCGAATCTTTATCGGCTTGCCCTTTTCCGTTCTCAGCGTCACTCATAGCAGTCGGCATACTTCACCCACACCGCGCATCACCGCGGACAGTTAGAGGTCTATCTTCGGCTCAAAGGTATCAAGCCACCCGATTACGTCTTCTAGTGACAATAAGAAAAGAATAGAGTTATCTGCCCCACCGCCGGAGGAAGGCAACGTTTCTCGGCCTCAAGCCCTCAAACTATCAGATGACGGAGGCAATAATGGCAAACGTCAGCGTTGGCGTGCAGAGCGTACCAGCAACTCCGGCCGATGGGGCCACTCCTTCACTCGTAGCAACTCATGTTGGCGGGCACACTGTCCGGATTGACGCCCTTGCCCTAAGAAGTCTGCTGGAGAAACTCAAAGCGACGCTTCGGGCCGGAAGCTAGAGACTATCGCGAGCTTCGCAATTCATTTTTGGGTTATGACGAACAGTTATTTCTCTGGCACCACCCCAAGCTGTTGCATCAACCCCAAACTATCCATCAGCATCCGGCTGTTACTCATCTTCCCACCCTCCAACTGATCAATCACCACTCCCTTAACACTCACGCTCTTCCCCGTAGCCGGAATTCCAAGAAACTCCCCACGATGCGTACCCGTCCAGGTAAACCGAGTGACCACCTTATCCCCTTCAGCCACCATCTCCTCCGCCGTCCAACGAATATCCGGAAACGCCGCCCGCATCATCCCTAGAACCGCTTTCAAACCCTCCCGTCCTTGCCGCTGACCCGGCAAAGGATCCAGTTCCACAAAATCCTCCACCACCAGATCATTTGCCCGATCCATCCGGTTCTGGTTAATCACCTCTTCCAAAAACTTCCGAATCGCCGCCTTATTATTCTCACTCGTAGTCATGTCTTTCCTTTCAATCAACAACTTCAACACTCCGGCAAACAATCAGCGAAATGCGAGACGAAGGGCTACTCTCAGCACAACAAGAATGAACCTCGCCGCGTTGCATCCGTCAGCCGCACAACCTCGTCAATCCAATTGCTGACCAGCCTTCCGTCTTCGGCGGCCCCTATCGTACGCGAATAATTTGGGTTAGTCTCCTGGAATAGCCTCGATAAAATCTCCTAACCGCCTTATTCTCCAAGCCGCTCATTGGAAATAAAAAGGGAAGGCTAGCAGTTTTAGGAGTTCGCACCAGCCGACTTCCCCGTTACTCTTCGAGAAGTATCGCGGTTTGTTCGATTCTTAGGGCAGATAGTCCGCGAAGATCGGATTCGATGAGCCGGCGAAGGGATATTCTATCGTTCTACCCGACGGGCTCTTCCAAACCCATACGGCAATATCCAAATTCTCTCGCACCGCATAGGAACAAAAAATAATGGCGAAGACTCGACCGACTACCGGAACTGACGGACGCCCCCTCCCAATCCTGCCACCCGATCGCGACGCCCGTGTTTGGGCGCGATTGGTCCGCATCATGTTTTACACACCCGGCTTTATGGGTCTGCTGCTGATCAAGACCGGCGAGCCCGCGAGCTTCGGCATTACCGTAGAACTCCTCATGCTCTCCAGTGCTGCCGCCATAGTCGGAGGCATATTCATCGGTTCGCAATCGTCAGAGGGCGGCGCTGACACCGCGTCCCAGGTCGGCACCTGGAGCGGTTCGCTCGTGCTCGAGCTTCTCGCCGTGGTCCCGTTCCTGGCCGCAATACCCGCGCTCTTTCACGAACTCGCTCACAGCACACTCCTGCACACGCACGCGCCCGACGCTGTGGACATCGCGCTTGGCGCCTCTGAAATGCTGCCGATGGTAGCGATCCTCCCTTTCATGGTCTACCAACTCGCCGGCTTCGGAACCCTCGGCTACGTCGTGCCCAAGGCCCTCAACTGGGTGATCAACATCGGCGTACTCTGCTTGATCGTCGCCAGTTATATCTTCTATCGCGAGGGCGATTATCTTTTGGAAAAGCGACTTTCCAGCCTTCTCGTTGCCACAATGGCGATCACCGTAATCTACGGCGTGCTGAAGCTGAAACAACTGCAAACGACCTACGATGCAAAAGCCCCACAGAAGGCTCCAAAATAAGGAGCTGCTAGAAGGCGCCCCACTTTTCCCGAGCCTCAGCGAACAAGTATAGAAATCGTCACAATCTTCTCCGGCCACGGAAAATTCCTATCCGGCCGGCGCAGCTCAAACTTCAATACCTGCAACCCCGACTGCGGCGCAATCATCTGCCACACCTGATTAACCTCTCCATTCTGAAAACGAGCCGCAGGCGCACTAGGCCTCGAAACCGCGTGATGTGTTCCAGAAACCACCGGACGAGCCGCGCTCGGTGCTACCGTCTGAACCACATCCAGAATCCTGCTCTGATACAGTCTTGCTCATGCGACTCCTCGCTGCCCCGCAGAACCTCAAGCGAAGAATTCTCAAAGACGCTCTTCGCGAAAATGAGTGGCGCGATGCCGCGTTCCGCCGCATCATTGGTTCTGTCCCGAAGGGAAAGGTTTCTACTTACGGCAAAGTTGCCGCAGCAGCAGGCTATCCGCTCTACCATCGAGCAGTAGCGCGGTTGCTGCGCAGAGATATGTCTTTACCTTGGCAGCGCATCGTCGGCGCCGGTGGAGAGATCAAACTCAGAGGCGATGCCGCAGTCGAACAACACCTGCGCCTCACCATGGAAGGCGTAAAATTTCGAGGCAAACGAGTCAACATGAAAATCTACGAACACACGCTTCGCAGTTGGGAAACCTCCGATTAAGCGCCATCAAAATTCGTAGCCAATATACTTGACGCACCAGTTGACTTCGCGCGGAACCGTAGCCCTCAGGAACTCTGACACCAGCTCCAATCCTGCACAGTGGTCAATACATCGGAATCGCTCCCTGCAGGCCAACACGAACACCGAAGGAGATCACCTTGGCCGAGCCAACTCCGTTACACTTTGTTCTCTACGTCGCCGCCCCCCCCGGATAAAGGCTGGGACGGCTTCGTATCCCCCGAATCCAACCGCATCATCTTTGCGGGAGCCGAACTCGAAGTCGATCTGAAGCGAGGCGGTCCCATGAATTGGGTAGGCACTGGGGCCGACGGCAAAACGTTCGCGGCGAAGTGCATTCGCCATCGGCTCTTCCAGCAAAACCTCCCGAGTCACGATAGAACTCGTGCCGGAGAGTGAGGCCACCAAGGTCTCTGTCACGCATGACCAGGTGGGCCCAAGACGATCCTGCCTACGCCTCTTGTGCCGATGGTTGGCCACGCATCCTCTCCCGACTCAAGACACTGATCGAAACAGGCAAGACGTTTAAGCCGCACTGATCCGTGACTCTTCGCCCGCGATGAGAGGCGGCTGCATCAATCCACCCCATCCCTCCTCCGCCCTCTTGCGACCAGAACATAGGGATAGGCATGGGCTCTAAAAATCTGATTGAGGTAAGTTCCTTTCGACTCCGCACCTAAAAATTCGGTGAACTCTTCCATCGGCACACCGAAGTAGCGATATACATTCCCGCTCGAACGAAATTCAATCTCCAACTCGCGCCGTCGACTGTCATAGCCGATCGCAGCGATACTCGACGAATTCACCCCGCTCCGACGCATAGCTCTCAACCCCACTCAATAATGAGATGAGCCCAAGGCCGCCAAAATCTCCCACCGAAAAACAGAAGTAACCCACCCACGCATTTTGCTAGAACATCAAGATCCTCGGAATCCTTCCTTGAGGTCCCCTCGATTTGCTACCGATCAATACAAAGCAGATACTTTCGGGTGACATTCCTTCTAAGCTTCCCCGCAACCCTCCCTTCGCGAATTAAAGAGTCGAGGCGGCCAGGCGCGCTCACTGAAACCATTCCCCAAAACAGAAAAAGCCCCATCCACAAGGGATGGGGCCTGAAAAATAATGCCGGCGATCACCTAATCTCCCACACACTTACGCGTGCAGTACCATCGGCCCAACGAGGCTTAACTTCCGTGTTCGGGATGGGAACGGGTGTGACCCTCGCGGTAAACTCACCGGCAAACTTTTGAAATCTCGCTCTCGCGATCTTCCACAACTGAATAGATTGGGAGTAGACGTATCTACATTAGGATCAGGAATTTAACCTGACCATCAAGGTATAACTACAGGGCTTGTATTGAATGTCTCCAGACAGTGGACTTGCTCACTGCGCAGAGTAAATTCTATGGACAAGCCGAACGGGCGATTAGTACTGGTAAGCTACACGCATTACTGCGCTTCCACCTCCAGCCTATCAACCTAGTGGTCTTCTAGGGCCCTTCATTTCCCTTTTGGGTTGGGAGATCTCATCTTAGAGCGTGCTTCCCGCTTATATGCATTCAGCGGTTATCACAACCGAACTTCGCTACCCAGCCGTGCCCTTGGCAGGACAACTGGAACACAAGAGGTTCGTCCATCCCGGTCCTCTCGTACTAAGGACAGCCCTCTTCAAATCTCCTACGCCCACAGCAGATAGAGACCGAACTGTCTCGCGACGTTCTGAACCCAGCTCACGTACCACTTTAATCGGCGAACAGCCGAACCCTTGGAACCTTCTACAGCTCCAGGATGTGATGAGCCGACATCGAGGTGCCAAACCGAAGCGTCGATATGAACTCTTGGCTTCGATCAGCCTGTTATCCCCGGCGTACCTTTTATCCGTTGAGCGATGGCCCTTCCATACAGAACCACCGGATCACTAAGGCCTGCTTTCGCATCTGCTTGACTTGTAGGTCTCGCAGTTAACCACACTTATGCCTTTGCACTCGACGGTCGATTTCCAAACGACCTGAGTGTAGCTTCGCGCGCCTCCGTTACAATTTAGGAGGCGACCGCCCCAGTCAAACTACCCGTCTTACTATGTCCCTCTCCCGGATCACGGGAGGAGGTTAGAATCACAACAATCGCAGGGTGGTATCTCACCGTTGGCTCCACCGAACCCAAAAGTCCGGTATCAAAGCCTCCCACCTATCCTGCGCAGCAATTGCCGTAACTCATAGTAAAAGTATAGTAAAGGTGCACGGGGTCTTTTCGTCTAGCTGCGGGTAACCGGCATCTTCACCGGTACTACAAGTTCGCCGAGCAACTCGTTAAGACAGTCGAACGATCGTTACTCCATTCGTGCAGGTCGGAACTTACCCGACAAGGAATTTCGCTACCTTAGGACCGTTATAGTTACGGCCGCCGTTCACTGGGGCTTCAATTCAAAGCTTCGCCTTGCGGCTAACCTCTCCTTTTAACCTTCCAGCACCGGGCAGGAGTCAGCCCCTATACGTCGTTTTTGACTTTGCAGAGACCTGTGTTTTTGTTAAACAGTCGCCGTTCGCGCTTCACTGCGGCCCCTCTGGGCTTGCACCCTGAAGGGCGACCCTTCTCCCGAAGTTACGGGTCTAATTTGCCGAGTTCCTTAACGAGCCTTCACTCGAGCGCCTTTGGATATTCTCCTCGTCTACCTGTGTCGGTTTGTGGTACGGTTCCCAATCTCTCTCCTTAGAGGTTTTTCTTGGCAGCATGAAATCAGCAGCTTTCAGCCATTCGGCTTACTGCTTTGCGCCTCACTGTTAAGTCTCTCCGGATTTGCCTAGAGAAACCAGCTTACGCGCATCGAGCCCCATAGCCATAGGAGGCCCTGCTTATCCTTCTGCGTCACCCCATCGTGATAACGAAAAACTGGGAGGTCCGGAATATAACCGGATTTCCATCGCTTACGCCTTTCGGCCTCAGCTTAGGGACCGCCTAACCCTGAGCGGATTAACCTTCCTCAGGAAACCTTAGACTTTCGGCGGGAAGGGTTCTCACCTTCCTTATCGCTACTTATGCCGGCAGGGTCTCTTCTGTAATGTCCACGTATCTTCCCAGTTACGCTTCATCCACGACAGAATGCTCTCCTACCACGCACACCTAAAAGATGTGCATCCGCTGCTTCGGTATACAGTTTTAGCCCCGTTGTATTGTCGGCACCGGACCGCTTGACCAGTGAGCTATTACGCTTTCTTTAAAGGATGGCTGCTTCTAAGCCAACCTCCTGGCTGTCTGAGCGTTCCGACTTCCTTTCCCACTTAACTGTAATTTTGGGACCTTAGCAGGCGGTCTGGACTGTTTTCCTCTCGACTGTGAAGCTTAGCCCCCACAGTCTGACTGCCAGGCTGGTTGTGATCGGCATTCGAAGTTTGATTGGATTCAGTAAGCCGGAAAGCCCCCTAGTCCATCCATGTCTCTACCACCGATCCAAATCACCTGACGCTAGCCCTAAAGCTATTTCGGAGAGAACGAGCTATAACGAAATTTGATTAGCCTTTCACCCCTACCCTCAGCTCATCCGAGCTTTTTTCAACAAACACCGGTTCGGTCCTCCAGTGGGTGTTACCCCACCTTCAACCTGGCCAAGGGTAGATCATCTCGCTTCGCGTCTATTCCTGCCAACTTATCGCCCTATTCAGACTCGCTTTCGCTGCGGCTCGCTCACGCTTAACCTTGCTGACAAGAATAACTAGCCGGCTCATTATGCAATAGGCACGCGGTCAGACATTCCCTTACGGGCATAGTCCTCCCACTGCTTGTAGGCACACGGTTTCAGGTACTTTTCACTCCCCTCAATGGGGTGCTTTTCGCCTTTCCCTCACGGTACTGGTTCACTATCGGTCAGAAACGAGTATTTAGCCTTACGGGATGGTCCCCGTGGATTCAAGCAGGGTTTCTCGTGCCCCGCCTTACTCAGGTACCTGCTTCGAGTCTGGATCGTTTTCGCCTACGGGTCTGTCACCCTCTTTGGATCTCCTTTCCAGAAGATTCAGCTAACAACCAGATTGGTAACTCTACTTTTGCAGGCCCTACAACCCCCGAACTACCGAAATAGTACGGGTTTGGGCTGTTCCGATTTCGCTCGCCACTACTTTCGGAATCGAGGTTTCTTCTCCTCCTGGAGGTACTGAGATGGTTCACTTCCCTCCG
>CAWDJN010000026.1:0-137460 GCA_963802695.1 uncultured Acidobacteriaceae bacterium | reverse complement strand
AACGAGAGAGCGGGACCGGCCGGATCGGAGACTGGCTCATGAGCGAGTGCGGCGTGGGGGCGGATCAGATAACCCGTGGGTTGAGCATTCAGTGGGGGTGTCCGGTGCTGACAACGGAGGGTTTTTCTCCTGAGACTATGGCGTTAGTGATGCCTAAGATGTTTGTCGAGGAGTTTGAGGTTCTGCCTTTGAGCGTGGCCGGGTCGCGGATACTCTATATGGCCTCTTCGAATCGACTGGATGCTTCTGTTGCGTTCGCAGTTGCGCGGATGACTGAGTTGAAGGTGGAGAGCGGGGTCGTTGAGGGAGCGTCTATACGAATCGGCGCGCGAGCGGATGTTGGCCTGCGAAGGTGTCGAAGAGAAACTGGAGTTGTTCGATGATAAGGATGCGATGGCGGCGAGAATGACTGCCATCCTCGAGCACAAACAACCGATCGCGTCGCGGTTAGTCCGGCTGCATCGAGAATCACCGGCTAAGGATCTGGCTGGAGAGAGGGGCTTTCGGTCGGGCCGGGAATTTACCGCAGACGGGCGAAGACGTGAAGGACCATATCTTTGCCGTTCGAGCGCTTGGAGCTTTAATAGAGTCCGCTTGTGCCAAGAAAAAAGAGAGCTGATGAGGCCTCTTTTTCGCAATTGAATTACTTATTTTGGCATGGAGGCTGGGGACGATGCGGCGGCGTCCTGTGTGGGGCCCAATCCTAACTTAATGATGGCCCGCGAATCGGGAATCAGCTTGGTCTGCCAACCATTGTCTTCCTGAAACTTCTGCATGGCAGCCTGGGTTTGAGCGTCCCAATGGCCGGATGCTTCTCCCGAGAGATAGCCAGATTTAATCAGAGAAGCCTGGATCTGGCTGGCTCGGTTGTCGTCAATGCCGCGTTGACCGGCCGTTTTCGGAGCTGATTTGGGGTGTTTGGCTAGCTTAGGAGAGGTTGGACCGCGACGGGAATGCGTGTACGCCGGGCATGGCAACACGGCTGAAAATAAGAGGGCCGAAGTTAGGAAAATCTTGGTAAATCGCATGGGTCGGACAACACCTTGAATCGAGTTTGTACCAGAATCCTCAAGCCCAGCTGACGCTGACGTGCCTAGAGTATCCCGGAGTAATGATTAAAGCAACAAAAGGTCCGGGCCCCCACTTTGCCTGCATCTTTCGTGGGGGACTGCTTTTAGCAGCCTAGGGTCGGGTGGACAAGAGGGAGACCCAGGTGTGGCGCTCCCTCCCATCTATAACCCAATTGAGCCTACGGGAGTGTTCCACCAACGTAGGAGTTGAGGTTTTTCTGACCAGGTACCTGGATGACGAAGACAACGTCGTCCTGGACTTGAGGGTCGAGACGATGGCGCGATAGCTGGCTTCGTCTGTAACTGGTTTGCGATTGATTGCGGTTATGATCTGGGTCTTGCCGAGGCCGATCTCGTCGGCGAAGGAACCCGGACGAACACTGGTGATGATTACGCCGCTCTTGATACCGGTCTTTGCGGCAATCGACGGGGGAATCGCCGACACAGTAATGCCGAGCTTGCCTTCACCTGCGTCCTCTTGCTGAGGGCTGGAGGGTTCATCCTGCTGGCCAGTGATGTCGGCGTATGTCTTCAGCGCGGTCGCCGATGACGACGTTGGCGGTGTTCTGTTTGCCGTCTCTCAAGTAGCCAAGTTTGACGGTCGAGCCCGCGACCTGCCGTGCGGAGATGTCGTTGACCAGGTCGTCGCCAATCTTAATATTGCGTCCGTCGACCGAGACGATGACGTCGCCAGCCTGGATACCTGCTTTGGCCGCTCCGCCATTCGGTGTGACGACGCCAACGATGACGCCGCTGGTGAATCCGTAGACACGGCCTACGGCGGACGATTGTGCCGTCTGGAATTGAATTCCAATGGAGCCGCGAACGACCTTATGCTCCGGTCCAATGAGCATGTTGTAGATGCTGGCGATGATGTTGGAGGGCATGGCGAAGCCGACACCCTGCGAACCCATGGACTGGGTATAGATTGCGGTGTTCATGCCAACGACCTGGCCGGCCATATCGACCAATGGGCCACCGGAGTTGCCTGGATTGATGGCTGCGTCGGTCTGGATGAAGCGTTGAAACTGGGTCTGGGAGACGCCGCTTGCACTGGCCTCCTCGATACTGCGGTTCTTAGCTGAGATGATGCCGGCGGTTACCGTCTTCGATAGGGAGAACGGGCTGCCTATCGCGAGAACCCAGTCGCCAACCTGAGCGCCGTCGGAGTTGCCAAGTTTGATGGTGGGCAGGGGGCTCCTTGGTGTCGATCTTGATGACGGCGATGTCTGTATCCTTGTCGACTCCAACCACTGTGGCGGGACGGCCTGGATCAACTTCGTCGTCGGGATCGCTTGAGAGCTTGACGAAGATCTTGTCGGCTTTATCGACGACGTGATTGTTGGTGATGATGTAGCCGCGGGGGTCAACGATGAAACCAGAGCCTAGGGCGCGGCGTTCTCCGCCGGGCTGCCGTCGCCGTCGTCACCGCCCTGGCCGCCGAAGAAGCGGTTGAAGAAGTCCTGCATATCGCCCGGCGTCTGCTGGTTTTCATCGTCACCATCCGGATTGTTGGGCTGCGGACGCTGGCCGCCCCTCTTGCGCTTGTTGGTGACGGGTTTGGGCAACTCTTCGGTGTTGATGTTGACCACGGCTGGGCCGACCTGTTTTACGATCTGGGAGAAGCCGTTGGAGAGAACGACAGGCGAGGGGATGACAAGTGGTCTGGCATCGGTGGAGTCGACGCCGATCTGTTCTTTGCCGCTAACGTTGCGCGTGAGAACCGAGCCGGCAAGGATGCCGACCGAGAGGGTCGCGAGGAGACAAACGTCGTAGCGAGGCGGCGTCCGCGAATGCGAGAGAGCAGCGATTGACGGGTGTTGATCGGTGTGTCCATGAGTCGGTTTAGCCTCTTTAGATGGGTGGTGCTATGCGCCGAATTCGGTTCTCGGCCTGAAGGTTAAGACTAGTCGTTGTCTGCCACCGGTGTTTCTCTTCAGGGGGAGGAGGCTTTTCTAACTGGTTTAGACGCGGATTGAAGGCAAAAGTCTTGTCCGTTTTCAATCGGGATGGATCGGCAGTGGGGTAGGAGCGGAAAGCAGTTCGATCGTGGCGATTCCAGCAAGGATAAGGGCGGCGCCCAGGAGGGAGCGATGGCCCAAATGCTCGTGAAGGATAAGGAACGAAGTCAGGCAGGCGAGGAAGACGGGTTCGAGGGTCAGGAGGACGGCGGTATGGGTCGCGGGTAGGTGTTGCTGGGCCCAGTTCTGGATGGTGAAGGCGGCTGCCGTGGCTAGCAGGCTGGTGATTGCGAGGGCGATGAAGAGTCTGGGAGTTGGCGAAAGATGAGGTGTTCCGCCGAAGGGTAGCGTGATGGCCATGACGAGCGCAGCTACTCCGATCTGGATGGTGGCCAGTTGGGCGACCGGAACCTGACTGGAGGTGTGGGCGAGTGCGAGGAGATGTCCGGCGAAGGCGATGGCGCAGATGAGGGTGAGGAGGTCCCCGAGACTGATGCTGACGAACAGGTTGCGGAAGGTGGTGCCGGCGGGGGTGGTGAGGAGAAGGAGACCGGTGAAGGCGAGCAGGACTCCGAGTGCGGTAGTCCAGCGCGGAGCTGGAGTGTTAGCGGAGCGTAGGGCTGGAACCAGAGTGAAGATTGGGACGAACACTACGACGAGGCCGGTGATGAAGGCGGACTTCGCCGGAGTTGTGAGTGCGAGGCCGGCGGTCTGGAACTGGTAGCCGGCTGCGAGGAAGAGGCCGACGATGAAGCCGGAGTAAAGGGCCTTGCGGCTTATGCGGCGAAGTTGACGGTGGTTGATTGCGGCGAGTGCGACGAAGGCCAAGGACATGCGGAGAAGGTTGAAGAGAAGTGGTGAAGCGTCCTGCAGGGCGTCCTTGACGAGGACGAAGGTTGCGCCCCAGACGAAGACAACTGCCAGAAGAAGCAGATGGGCTAGCGTTGTTGGGCTGGGTTGTTTGGGCAACTACTTTTGGGCTCCTGCCTTCGGTGTTTCCGATGCGGCGAAGACTATTTCGCCGTTGATGATGGTGCGGAGGACTTTGGTGTGGAGCAGTTGTTGCGGCGTTGCGGTGGTGATGTCTCGGTCAAGGACGACGAGGTCGGCGAGATAGCCGGGTTCGAGGCGGCCTTTTACTTTTTCGCGGAATTCGCCGAAGGCCGAGGCTTGGGTGTAGGCGTAGATGGCCTCGTTGAGAGAGATTTTTTCCTGAGGCTCGAAGGTCTGGGTGCCGGCCTCGTTCTCGCGGGTGACGGCGGAGTAGAGGCCGCGGAAGGGATTGATGAACTCGACCGGGTAGTCGGTTCCGAAGGCGAGGACGACGTTGTGGTCGAGGAAGCTCTTCCAGGCGTAGGCGTATTTGATGCGTTCGGGACCGAGGCGGTCGGTGGCCCATTTCATGTCGGTGAGGAGATGCGAGGGCTGCATAGAGGCGATGACGCCTTCCTTTTCGAAGCGTTCGAAATCGCCGGGGAGCAGGACCTGGGCGTGTTCTACGCGGAAACGGAGGGCGCCGGGGGTTGGCGGGGTGTCGGACTCCGGCTTCGTGACGATGTTGGTGTTAGAGCCTGTTTGTGGAGGATTTGGCGGGAGGTTGGCTACCTGGTCGGCTACTCCGAAGGCGTTCAGGGCCATTGCGTTGGCGCGGTCGCCGATGGCGTGGAAGCCTAGCTGGAAGCCTGCCATGGCGCGTTCGGCGGCCATCTGGTTGAGCTTGTCCTGGTCGTAGCGGGGGAGGCCGGAGTTGCCGGGATCGTCGGAGTAGGGCTCTTCCATGGCGGCGGTGCGGGAGCCGAGGGAGCCATCCATGAAGCCCTTGAGTTGGGTGAGATGGAGGCGGAGGTCGTCGCTCGGATGGCTGGCGCGGCGCTGCTTGAGGACCTCGACGGGCTGGTTGAAGTCGATCCACTCGGCTATGCGGAGCGGGAGCTTGCTGGCGTGTTCGAGTTCTTCGAGGGCGAGGAAGTCTTCCCAGTCGGAGTTGTCCTGTACGGTGGTTACTCCGTTGGAGACGATGTCGGCAATCGCTACCGCGAGGGCCTTGCGACGTTCTTCGAGAGTTGGTGGGGGAATTTTGCTGAAGACCAGGTCATAGGCGGCTGATTCGCGGAGGATTCCTGTGGGGTTGCCGGAGGGGTCGCGGTCGATTTTTGCGCCGGAGGGGTCGGCGGTGGCGGAGGTGATGTTGGCGGCGGCGAGGGCGGCGGAGTTGGCTACCGCCATGTGGCCGTCTACGCGGCGGAAGATGGCGGGGTGGCCGTTGGTTACGGCGTCGAGGTCGGTGCGGGTGGGGAGGGTGTTGTCGGCCCAGAGGGTGTGGTCCCATCCTCCGCCTTGAATCCATGTGCCGGGTTTGGCGGTGGCGACGTAGGTGCGGATGCGCTGCTGCATCTCGGCGAGGGAGCGGACCCGACCGAGGTTGACGGAGAGCCTTTGGCGGCCAGCTTCGCCGATGTGGGTGTGGGCGTCGTTGAAGCCGGGCATGGCGAAGGCGCCGTGGAGGTCGATGACCTTGGTTTCCGGGCCTTTGAGCTTGAGGATGGTCGCGTCGTTCGCCTGCTGCGATGATTTTTCCTTCGACGATGGCCAGGGCGGTGACTTTGGCTGGGGTGGGGGATGGGTCGTTGGAGCGGAGGTGGGCGCCGGTGAGGATGTTGCCGTGGATATAGATGATGTCGGCAGGCTGTTGCGCGTGGGCGCTGGCGGCTAATAAGAGGATGGAGGCTAACGTGAGGGGTTTCACGTGCGGAGTGTAACAGAGGGGGCCCCCCTCCCCCTACAATTTGTGCAAAGTATTCGAAACAGGTTGGTTAAGTTTGGACTTGCTGGGAAAAGTACTGATTTTACGGGGTGGTGTTGTGCAAAGTATTGATTTTATGTGGGAAATGGCGGTTTAGAGATGTTCATGCGATCTCGTCGGTGGATCTCAGGGGTGATTTGTCAAGTGTATGTGCTCTCCTCGTTTTGAAGAGATGACCACGGCAAAGACCAAAGCAAAGGCAAAGACAAATGCGGGGATTCTTCGCTTCGCTCAGAATGACGACCTCAATCAATACGACACTCAGAACGACGACCTCGATCAATACAACGTTGAGAATGACGACCTCAATCAATACGACGTTCAAGATGATGACCTCAATCAAAACGACGTAGTGAAAGGGGCCTTTCCAAGGGAAACGCCTCGTCGGCGGTGAGTTGAAGGGTGTCGAGGAGGGTGAGGAGGATTCGGCGGAGGGCGGTTTCGCGGTGGGTGGGGTCGTACCATTCCTGGAGGGTGTGGATGCCTCCTCCTATGCCGCCTGTTCCTATGGCGATGGCGGGTATGTTGCGGGAGAGAGGGATGTTGGCGTCGGTTGAGCCGAGGCGGGGTTCGGTGCGGAGGGTGAGGTGACGGTCCACGGCACGGAGGGTGTGGAGGAGGGGTGAGTCGTCGGGCAGGGCGGCGGCGGGGCGATTTCCGATGGTTTCGATGTGGAGTTTTGCTGGTGAGTTTGTGGTGATGATGTCGTCGAAGATCTGGTGAACGTGGGTGGCGGTGGCGATGAGCTGGGTGGGTTCGGTGGAGCGGATGTCGAGTAGAGCTGTGGCTGACTCGGGGATGGAGTTGATGGAAGTGCCACCGGCGATTTGGCCGACGTTGATGGTGGTGGGTGGGTCGTCGGGGATTTTGAGGGCGGCGATCTGAGCGAGAGCTCGGCTGAGAAGGAAAATGGGGTTTGGGGTTCCGGCGTCGGACCAGGAGTGGCCGCCGGGGCCAGTGATGGTGACGCGGAAGCGGAGGCTGCCGAGGGCTCGGGTGACGACTGCGGAGTTACCGCTGCCTTCGAGGGCGATGGCGGCGGCGATGCGGTTGCGGTAGGGGCTGCGCTCGAAGAGGTGACGCATGCCGCGGAGGTCGCCTTCGCCCTCTTCGCCTACGTTGGCGGCGAAGAGGATGGGGATGGGTGGCGTGATATTGGCGTAGCGAAGGGCGGCGGCGATGGCGAGGAGTCCGGTGAGGCCGGCGGCGTTGTCGCAGATGCCGGGGGCGTGGATGACTGCCGAGTCTTTTTGTTCGAGGGGGTTGATTTGGGTTTCGATGGGGAAGACGGTGTCGAGATGGGCGGAGAGGAGGACTACTGGGGCGACCGCGGATTTTCGGGATAAAGGCGGATGAGAACTTGCAACGGCAACTGCGAAATGCGGGGGTCCCTTCGACAGGCTCAGGGCAGGCTTCTCCGCTGCGGCGGCAGAAGCGCCGCCTTCGGTCGAGATGACGCCTTTTGGGGTTGGGACGAGAGGTTCAGAAGCTAGTTCGGCGAGGGCGTTGCCTTCGTCGTCGATGTGGATATTGGTGAGGCCGAATTGGTCGAAGCGGTCGAGGAACCATTTGGCGCGGGCGGATTCTCCGAAGGGCGGAGCTGGGATGCGTGTTATTTCTAGTTGCCACTGGCGGAGTTGGGGTTGGTGGAGATGGAGCCAGTGGAAGGCTCGGTGGACGGCAGTGAGGGTGGCGAGGCGGGTGATGCGGCGCTGAGCGTTGGCTGTGGCTGGCATCAGCGTTGGACCTCGGATTTGCGGGTGATATGGAGATGGGCGGGAGCGGTCGCGCTTCGCACGATGCCCACCTTAGCGACGATGAGACCGTCGCGAAGATGGGGCACCCGGATTCTTGCTGGGCGTCTCATTCGTATTCGACCTCGACTAGGAAGAGGCCTCGGGCGGGGGCGGTGTAGCCGGCGGCGCCGCGGTTGCGGGCGGCCAGGATTTCGGGGATGTCTTCGACTGCGATGTGGCCTGTGGCAGTCTGGACGAAGGTGCCTACGAGGTTGCGGACCATGTGATGGAGGAAGCCTGAGCCGGTGACTCGGTAGATGTAGATGTCATCTTGCTGGTGCCAGGTGGAGTGGTGGATGGTTCGGGTGTTGGTTGTGGGTGTGGATGGTGGTTCGGTGGACATTGTGGCGACGCTTGTGTCTGTGCGGGCGTGAGCAAAATGCGGGGGTCCCTTCGACAGGCTCAGGGCAGGCTTCTCCACTTCGCTGCGGACGGTGAGACTGTCCTCCGCTTCGGTCGAGATGACGGAGTTTTCAGGAGGGTCGAAAACCCACGTCCGAGAATCCGGACCCTTCGACAAGCTCAGGGCAGGCTCCTTCGACAGTCCCAGGATAGGCTGTGGGGTACTCACATTTTCGGTTGCCTGAATTTGATCGGTGAGGTTGGAATCGTTTGTCTGGTTTCGATTGGTGAGGTCGGGGTCGGTGGCGGCGAAGGAGGTGAAGTCGTGGGTGCCGATGACGTAGGTCGCGGCTTGTTGGAGTGTGGCCAGGTCGAGGGGGCGTTGGAAGGCCCAGACGTAGGGGGCGAGCATAGGGGAGCAGATCTGGTTGCCGGGGAGGACGCGGTATTCGTAGGTTTTGCGGCGGGCGCTGTGGCGTGCGTGGAAGTCTTCGGGGACTTGTTCGATGGAGAGGACGCGGATGCTGGGAGGGAGGATTCGATTGAGGGCCCGGTGGAGGTTGGGGCCGGGGATGGGGGTGGTGAGGGTGACGGTTGCGACCTGGGCGAGAGCGTGGACTCCGGTGTCGGTGCGGCCTGAGCCTTGCGGGAGGGTGGTTTCGCCAGTGATGTGGTGGATGGCGTGAGCGAGCGTTCCCTGGACGGTGGGGAGATTGGGCTGAATCTGCCAGCCGTTGTATGGGGTTCCGTCGTAGGCGAGAGTGAGCTTCCAGTGGGGCATGGTGCTGATTTGGACGGTATCACGAGCGGTCGACCGCGGATTGGCGCGGATAAGAACGGATTTCAAGAACAGGCAACGGCCTGGGTTGTTGGGGATTGCTCGGCTGTGGTGAGAGAGGAAGGTTGTTTCACTTCTCCTCGGGCTTGCTCCGCTCGCTCACGGTACTTTGAAAATGATGGAACTTAAAATGATGGGTCCTAAATGATGGTTTTCTGGGTGGAATCTAGATAGGTGCTGGCGGGGCTTCGCTGGAGACGGGGTGACGGGGGGCCGTTGCTATACTTACTGCGTCGCACCCAATCGATAATTTTTTGCTGGATGGCCAGGGAACGAACCGGCGGAGGGGTGCGTATATGTGTTGAACCAAAGCATTTCTGCACGACAGGAGTGTGCAGGCTGCAGACATTCTTTAAGAGTCGTCGGAAAGGTGCTGCGCGTCATATCAAGCATTGCACATTGATTTTCGGGCCCAGGCCATGCGCGGCTGCGCGGGTTTGGGCGGAACTATGAATTCAGATAGCTGGGAATTCAGGAGTCCGGTAGAGAGTTCAGATGGAGATCTGGGCTCTGGGCCGGCTAAGCGTAGGGAAGAGTTGGAGAACGCATCGTGAGATTAAAAGATTTGCAGGCGGCAGCGAGCGTTGCCCTGATGTTGATGAGTGCAGGTACGCAGAATGGAATGGCGCAGCAGCCGGCTCCGCCGCCTCCGGTTTCCACGACGACACCACAGACGCAGACGAGCCCGACGCAACCGGCGCCCCCGCAACCTGTTGTGAACGATACGACGGGTCAACCGGGATTGCCGCAGGCTCCCGCTCCGAAGCCGACAGAGCCTTTGTATCTGCGGGGCACGGGGGTTGACTACACGAAGCCGAAGAGCCACTTCTGGAATCCGATTGCTCCCTATACGGCGATGAACTATCCGGCGCCGAGCCTGGGAAATACTCCGCGGCTGGATCAGTTGCTGCATGATGGGAAGATTTATCTGAGCCTGTCGGATGCAGTGATGCTGTCTCTTGAGAATAACTACGATGTGGCGATTGCGCGAATCAACCTGGATATTGCAGACACAGATATTCTGCGCGCGAAGGCTGGGTCATTCCTGCGAGGCGTTTCGACGGGACTGGTGACGAACACGCTGGGCGGATCGACGCAGACAATTTTAGGCGGCGGTGGTCCGGGTGCAACCTCGGCTGGAACAGGCGGAGGCGGCGCTGGTGTGGGCGGACTGGTGACGAGCACAAATGGCGGAGGACCAACGCCAGAGGCACTGGATCCTGTGGTGACGGGAACACTGTCGTATGAGGCGCAAAACGCTCCGCAGCTCAACACTCTCTTCAGCGGCGGCCTGCAGGTGCTGACGACGGATACTTCGACGTACAACTTCAATTACAGCGAGGGCTTCATCAGCGGCACGTCGCTGACGGTTGGTTTCAACAACACGCGCGTGACGACGAATAACCCGTTCAGCAATTACAGTCCGTCTTATACGACTGGTTTCCGGGCAACGGCGACACAGCATCTGCTGCAGGGGTTTGGGCCGGGGCTCAATGCACGGTTTGTCCGGCAGGCGAAGAACGACCGACGAATCACGGACTCGTCGTTCCGTCAGCAGCTTCTGTATACGGTGAATCAGGTAGAGGCGATCTACTGGGCGCTGGTGAGCGCCTATGAGGACGAACAGGCGAAGGAACGCGCGCTGGCGCAGTCGACGCAGTTGACGAAGGATAATCGGCGGCAACTGGAGATTGGAACGCTGGCTCCGCTGGATGTGGTGAACTCGGATAGCGCGGTGGCGACGGACCAGCAGGCGCTGGTGGCTTCGAAGACGAACCTCGAGTATCAGCAACTGATCATGAAGCAGGCGATTGCGCGGAACCTGAACGATCCGCAGCTTGCCAATGCTCCGGTGGTTCCGACCGATCGCGTAAGCCTGGAGCGGTTGGCGGAAGAGGACATGCCCACCGAGGATCTGGTGAAGGAAGCGTACGTGAACAATCCTCAGATTGAGCAGGCGGTTCTGAGTTTGAAGAACAACGAGATCACAATCAAGGCGTTCAAGAACGGATTGCTGCCGACCGTCGATGCGTATGCGTTCTATGGAGCGAATGCGCTTGGTGGCCACCAGAATCCGTCCTCTGTCAATTTCGAGACCAACCAGCCTTATCCACCGGGAACTTTTCCGACAGTGGATTACGGGACGGCGTTTAGCAATCTGTTCAATAGCAGCGCTCCGGACAAGGGCGTTGGCGTGAATATCAACGTCACGCTGCGAAACAGAACGGCGCAGGCGGACCAGGCTCGGTCGCAGATGGAGTACCGGCAGACGGAGATGCGAATCCAGCAGCTTTATGATCAGATTCGCATCCAGGTAACGAACCAGCAGTACGCGCTGACGAACGACAGGGCCCAGGTTGTGGCGGCACAGGCGGCGCGGGACTATGCTGCGCAGAGTCTGGATGCTGAGCAGAAGAAGTACAGGCTGGGCGCTTCGACGACGGCGAATGTGCTGCAGCAGGGAAGGAATCTGGCGGTCTCGGAGAATACGCTGATTTCGGCGACGGCTGCTTATGCGAAGGACCGGTCTCTGTTGCGGCAGCTTCTGGCGACGACGCTGGATGTTTACGGGATCAGCATTGAGGGCGCGGCGGTAGGGAACATCGGAACGCCTCCGGTGATTCCGGGCTTGACGGCTCCGAAGGCTCCTGAGGCGCCGAAGCCGATTTCGACGCCGCCGAGTACGCCTCCGCAGGAATAGGGCAGGTGGTTGTGAGAGGGTTCGGGCTTCGGCTCGAACCCTTTTTGTTTTTGAGGTAGTGACATTGGTCATGAAGGCGTGTGTTCGCGAGGGTGAGGTGCGCCGGGTGTGGACTACACTGAAACTCTATGAGTACGGAACAGAATAAGGAACAGGCTGGAGAGAATCTGAACTCTCTGGCCAAGGCGTCTTCTGCGTATTTGCGGTCTGCAATGCATCAGCCAGTGGAGTGGATGGAGTGGAGTGAGGCGGCGTTCGCGAAGGCGAAGGATGAGGATAAGCCGATCCTGCTGGATATTGGCGCGGTGTGGTGCCACTGGTGTCATGTGATGGATCGCGAGTCGTATGAGAATGCGGAGACGGCGCGGATCATCAATGACCAGTTTGTTGCCGTGAAGGTGGATCGGGATGAACGGCCGGATGTGGATACGCGGTATCAGGCTGCGGTGTCGGCCATCAGTGGACAGGGCGGGTGGCCGCTCACGGCGTTTTTGACTCCGGAGGGGAGGCCTTACTTTGGGGGGACGTATTTTCCGCCGAGTGATCAGCATGGACGGCCCGGGTTTCCGCGAGTGTTGCTGACGATGGCGGAGGCTTTTCAGAAGAGACGGGATGAGGTGAATGAGTCGGCCGGCAGCGTGATGGCGGCGATTGAGCATAACGAGTCGTTCATGGGGAGGGCGGGGAATCCGGGGCCGGAGCTGGTGGCGAAGCTGGTGGAGTCGGCGTTGAAGCAGTTCGATGAGCGGTCCGGTGGGTTTGGAGCGCAGCCGAAGTTTCCTCATTCGGGCGCGATTGATCTGTTGCTGGATGCGGCTTCGCGGGTTTCGGTGGGAGGGGCGGAGGGCGTGGGTGAGGCGGCGAAGAATGCGGCGATGGTGACGCTGCAGAAGATGTCGCGGGGCGGGATCTATGACCATCTTGCGGGTGGGTTTCATCGGTATTCGGTGGATGAGCGGTGGGTAGTGCCGCACTTCGAGAAGATGTCGTATGACAACAGCGAGCTGCTGAAGAACTATGTGCATGCGTTTCAGACATTGGTGGAACCGGAGGCGGCGCGGGTCGCGAAGGAGATGATCCGGTGGATCGATGAGTGGCTGAGCGATCGGGAGCGGGGTGGGTTCTATGCTTCGCAGGATGCTGATTTTTCGCTGGATGATGATGGGGATTACTTCACGTGGACTCTGGATGAGGCTGCGGAGGTGCTGACTGCCGAGGAGATGGCAGTGGCGAGCGCTTACTACGACATTGGCGAGATCGGCGACATGCATCACAACCCGGCGAAGAACGTTTTGCATGTGCGCGGGACGCTGGAGGGTGTGGCGAAGGCGAACAAGATTTCGCTCGATGAGGCGAAGGAGAGGTTAGCGTCGGCGAAGGAGAAGCTGTATGCGGCGCGGTTGAAGCGGCCTACTCCTTATGTGGACAAGACGGTGTATGTGGGTTGGAACGGGATGATGATCTCGGCTTATATCGAGGCCGGGAGGGTTTTGGAGCTGCCGGAGGTGCGGGCGTTTGCGCTGAAGTCGCTGGACCGGGTGCTGGCTGAGGCTTGGGATCCGGCGGTTGGGTTGGCGCATGTGGTGGCTTATGGCGAAGCGGGTGGTGACGGTGCTCGCGTGGCTGGAGTGCTGGATGATTATGTGTTTTTGGGGCACGCGGCGCTGGATGCGTGGGAGCTGACGGGTGAGATGAAGTACTACGACGCGGCTGAGGCGTTGATGGAGGCGGCGATCAAGCGGTTTTATGATCCGGTGGGATGCGCGTTTTTTGATACGGAGGCTGCAGCGGAGGGTGAGGTGCGGCTGGGGGCTCTGGTGACGCGAAGGAAGCCTTTGCAGGACTCGCCGACTCCGGCGGGGAATCCGATGGCGGCAGCTTTGTTGTTGCGGCTGGAGGCTTTGAATGGGCGCGAGGACTATGCCGTGAAGGCCGCGGAGACGCTGGAGACGTTTGCTGGGATCGTGGAGCATTTTGGATTGTTTGCGGCTAGCTATGGGTTGGCGCTGCAGCGGATGGTGCAGAGGGCTGTGCAGGTTTGCGTGATTGGCGACGATGCTGCGGCTCGAAGGCTGGAGGCGGTGGCGCTGGCCCGGTATGCGGTGAATAAGAGTGTGATTCGTCTGCGGCGGGATCAGTTGGGGGCGCTTGCCGAAGGCGTTGGCGGAGACGTTGCCGCATCTGCCGGGGTTGAAGGAGCCGGGGAGTTTTGCGGTCGTCTGCAATGGGAAGGGTTGCCTGCCTCCGGTGTCGACTGTGGACGATTTGATTGCTGCGATGAATCAGTCGTTGTGACGGAGCAGTGGGGATGAATGGCGTGCTCTGTTGACCCGCCTGGACGAAGCCTTTGCCGGGTGAGCAGAGTGCGATCCTCGTCGGTATAGACTTGTGGAACTGTACGTCTTCGCGGGTTTGGCTGTTGAGGTACGCAATGGAGATAATTCTCGGCTCGGGTGCGTTGATGCGCTGGGACGATAGCCCGCTCATCGCGACGGCGAGAGATGTTGCGACGGCTCGCATATGACTCCTGAACTATGGCAACGCTTGAAACCGTTGTTCCATGCCGCTCTGCAAGAGGGCGCAGAGAACCGTGCCGCATTCATAAAAAATGCTTGCGGTGGCGACATGGAATTAGAGGCGCAGCTGCGACAGCTTCTGGAGGCCGAGGAGCGAGACAACGGTTCGCTGGACGCCCCACTTGCCAATGTCAACGATTTCCTGGATAAGGGCGGTCGCTTGCAGCCCGACGGGTCTGGGTCCGGCCGCTTGCCCACCGTGCGTTCAATGATCGGCCGAATCATTTCGCATTACCGAATCATTGAAAAGTTAGGTGGCGGTGGCATGGGCGTTGTGTACAAGGCCGAGGATTCCACGCTCGGGCGGTTTGTCGCGCTCAAATTTATTCCCGATGAGCTGGCCCAGGATCCGCAGGTTCTGGAACGGTTCCGGAGAGAGGCTCGTGCAGCGTCCGCGCTGAACCATCCGCATATTTGTACGATCCATGAGATTGGCGAGCAGGACGGCCAGGTGTTTATTGCCATGGAACTGATGGAAGGCGCGACGCTGAAGCATCGCATGGCCGGCGGGCCGCTGCCGATTGAAGAGGTGATCGAGTGGGGGATTGAGATAGGGGACGCGCTCGGTGCTGCTCACAGCAAGGGGATTGTTCATCGGGACATCAAGCCCGCAAACATCTTTGTGACTGAGCGCGGCCACATTAAGGTTCTGGATTTTGGGCTGGTAAAGCTGCTGCCCGCAGAGGACCTGACTTCTTCGGCGACGCCCACAGCCAGCGTGCGAGAGCAGCTTACCCAATCAGGTACTCCGATGGGGACCATCCCTTATATGTCACCTGAACAGGTGCGCGGAGAGGCGATGGATGCTCGCACCGATTTGTTTTCCTTTGGAGTTGTGCTCTACGAGATGGTGACCGGGGTCCTTCCGTTCCGCGGAGACACTCCAGTGGTGGTTGGAGAAGCTATCTTGAATCGCACCCAGGTTTCGCCGGTGCGGCTGAATCCCAACGTCCCATCAAGACTCGAACAGATTATCGATAAAGCGCTGGAGAAGGACCGGAAGCTGCGCTACCAAAGCGCCGCCGAGTTGCAAACCGACCTGCAACGCCTGGCGCGAGACACCAGCCGAAGCCACTGGGACGCATTGTCTTCAAGACAGGAGCAAGAGAAGACAAAAGAGCCCCCACCGCCAACACCAAAGTCGCGGAAACCCTACTACTATGTTGCCGCTGCGGTCCTCGTTCTCGCTGTCGCAGCGGCATTCCTCTTTCGGCGATCGACCCCTGCCGGAGTACCACCCAGCAAAGAGTGGGAGCAGCTGACGTTTTTTACGGACTCGGCCGTGTATCCCACTCTCTCCTCGGACGGACGAATGCTCGCTTTCATTCGAGGGGGCAGTTCCTTCATCACAGGTGGAGACCTCTACGTAAAGCTGTTGCCAGGAGGCGAGCCCGTCCAACTCACCCACGATCCGAGGGCGAAGCTGGCCCCGTCGTTTTCTCCGGATAATTCGCGTATCTCCTATGGTCACGGCGCCATATGGGACACCTGGGAGGTACCTGTTCTCGGCGGCGAACCTCACATGCTGATGCCCAACTCCTCCTCCTTAACATGGATTGAAGGCGGAAAGCGGCTGCTCTTCTCTGAGATCATCGAAGGCCTGCACATGAAGATTGTGACCACGGATGAGGGCCGAGGAAATAGCCGGGACGTCTATGTGCCCGCCGACAAACGCAGCATGGCGCATCATTCCTATCTTTCGCCGGACGGCCGATGGGTGCTCATTGTTGAGATGGACAGCCGAGACGAAATTATTCCCTGCCGGGTCGTTCCATTCCATGGGTCGAATGAAATTAGAGTTGTCGGCCCTCCCAACGGATCGTGTCTTTCGGGCGCGTGGTCTCCAGATGGGAAATGGATCTATCTCACTGCGAGGACGGATACCTTTCACATCTGGCGGCAGCACTTTCCAGATGGGCAGCCAGAGCAATTCACCTTTGGCCCAACGTCTCAGGAAGGAATAGCGATGGCGCCTGACGGCAAGTCGTTCATTACTTCTGTCGGGACCGAGGACCGGTCTGTGTGGTTGCACGATAAGGACGGAGACCATGCGATCTCCTCCGAAGGGAGCACTTCCTTGCCGAAGTTTTCTTCTGACGGGCACAGTCTCTATTTCCTCAGGGCCGTCGGACAGACGGGTAGCGACGAGTTGTGGATCAAAGACCTGAATAGCGGGAAAGAGGAGAAGATTTTGACGGGATATCCGTTGCAGGAATATTCCGCAGGGCGAGACGTAAAACAGGCATACTCCGTGTCGCGAGACGGGAAGGAAGTCGCATTTTCCATGAAAGATAAGGACGGCCATACCAACCTGTGGGTTGCTCCAACCAGCCGTCGCTCGGCCCCGGTACGGATCACCTCCGCGGCTGTCGAAGATACTCCCTTTTTTCTTCCGGACGGCGATCTGATCTTCCGCGCAATAGAAGGCGGCTCGAGCTTTATCTATCGCATTAAGGCCGATGGCACTGGCCGCCGGAAGGTCATCCCGGAACGCATCCTAGATATCGCTTCAGTGTCACCGGACGGCCGTTGGATTATTGCCGGGTCGCCCAACCCAGACGAAGAATACCCGGCCAGCATAAAGGCGTTTCCTGTCGATGGCGGCGCATCGCTTCAGTTGTGCCTCGACTATTGCGTGATCAGTTGGGATACGGCTGGAAAATATGCTTTCTTCTCCTTCATGCCCTATGGTTCAGGCAGTTATGCACTGCCGGTGATGCATGACGGACTTCCGAAGCTTCCGGCCGGAGGTGTGCGCAAGCAGGATTTCATCAATGCGAAAACAAATATTGCTATCCCGGAGACTGTGCAATCAGCCGCAAGCCCGTCCGTTTACGCCTACACTCGCGAGACCACTCGTCGCAATCTCTACCGCATTTCATTGCCTTGAGGGACTTGCAAATCATCATTCGGGCGAATCGGGGACTCCGCTAGCTGCCGATGAGGGGTTGCTGGACGGGTGGGGTTGTGGGGTTGGGGGTTTGGTTGAGGGCGCGAAGGAGGAGCATGTTGGCCGGGTCGTTGCCGAGGGGGATGCCGTCTTTTTCGAAGGCGAGGATGATGCGGCGGCGGAGCTCACGCAGGACTGGGTCGCGCTGCATGGTGCGGGTGCGGATCTGGACGGGGTAGGTGACGGTGCGGCCTTCGATCTTGTCTACGCCGAGGACGACGGGGTCGGCGACGGTGATGTCTTTGTAGGCCTCGTCTGTGCGGAGATCGCGTGCGACCTTGGTGAGGATTGCGATGACTTTATCGGGGTTGGCGCTGGCGTCGACGGAGACCTGGAGGGTGGCGACGGCGTAGTCGCGGGAGAGGTTTGAGACGGTGGCGATCTGGCTGTTGGGGATGATGTAGAGCGTTCCGTCGGCGTCGCGGATCGTGGTGCGGCGGAGGGAGAGGTCTTCGACGGTGCCTTTGAGGCCGGCGAGGACGACGATCTCGCCTACGTTGTACTGGTCTTCGATGAGGATGAAGAAGCCGGTGAGCATGTCCTTGAAGAGAGACTGCGCACCGAGACCGATGCCGATGCCTAAGACTCCGGCTGAGGCGAGGATGGGCTGGTAGGGGATGTCGAAGATGTTGAGGACTTGGAGGAAGCCGATGAAGCCGAGGATTCCGATGGACGTGGCGCGGAGAATGGAGGCCATGGTGCGGAGCTGGGCGGCTCGGTGGAAGTTGTGTGCTTGCTTGTCGGCGCGGGTGCGCATCTTTTTGACGAAAAAGAGCACGATGCGCTGGACGATAAACAGCATGAGGAAGACGACGAAGATCTTGGGGGCCTTAGTCTGGAGAAAGGCGATGATGTCGTTGTGCCAGTCGCGTTCGACGGCCTGAAGGATGCGTTCGTCTTGCGGGACGGTGGGCTGGAAGAGCATGATAACTGCGTCTCGCTTTCGAAGGAGGATTCCTAGAACAGAATGCGTCAGGTGATTGGTAAGATGCAATTGTTGCAGGGGAGCGGGATGGATTGACCGCAGGGGCGGGGATTGGAGATGGCAATGAAGACGTTGGGCGTGGTGATTGTTGGGGCGATTTTGTTGGCGGGGATTCCGGGGAGTGTGAGTGGAGGTCAGTTGCAGTCGACCGGGGGACAGTCGAATCGGGTTCCTGGGGTTCAGCAACCGAAGACGGGGGTACTCGACCCGGATGAGCCTGATCCGATGGCTCCGCACCGGGACCAGAAACAAGCAGAGTTGAGAAATGCGGACCGGCAGAAGCGGTTGGTGGCGGATACAGATAAGTTGCTGGCCCTGGCGACGGACCTGAAGGAGCAGGTGGAAAAGTCGACGAAAGATACCCTTTCGGTGGACGTGATTAAGAAGGCGGATGAGATAGAGAAGCTGGCCCGGAGCGTGAAGGAACGGATGAAGGGGTAAGGTGGGCGCGATGCGAATTCTTTCGGTTGCTATGGTCGGAGCAATTTTGATAGTGACGAGCTCGGGAAATGTTCGCGGTGGCGAGTTGTATCGGCAGGCTGGACAACAAACGCCGCAAGCGACGCCGGCGGTGGGAACTGCGAATCAGGCTGATGCGGATCGTCAAGGGGATGAGAAGGCTAATCCCCAGCTTAATGAGAAGCAGAAGCGATTGGTGGAGCAGACTGACAAACTGCTGCAGTTGGCGACGGATCTGAAGGCCCAGGTGGATAAATCGACGAAGGATACCTTGTCGGTCGGGGTGATCAAGAAGGCAGATGAGATTGAGAAACTGGCCCACAGTCTGAAGGAACAGGTGAAGATGTAGATCCCTGAAGGGATACGAGCTTCGCATTAAGTTGAAGTTTGACTGGAATTATTACCTCTATTGCTCTGATAGATAGGTAGTTTATTGCTGACACTGCGTTAACTTGGGGGACGGGCATGCCAAGGGTACTGGTCGCCGAATTGCGCATGGCTGTGACCACTTGGTCGGCGGTCCAGTCTGGGTGAGCGGCCCGGATGAGGGCGGCGACTCCGGCGGCGAGTGGTGCGGAGGCGCTGGTTCCCATGGCCTGAACGTATTGGGTGTGGCCGAGGTTGAAGCAGCCGTAGGAGTGGTTCTGGTCTGAGGGGAGGCCGTCTACGGTGTTGGGTTTTCCGGAGCTGCATGCGCCGCGAATCCAGCCGCTGACGCCGGTGTCGTCGCCTGCGGGGTAGCTGCCGCCGGGGGCGGCGACGGCGTTGAGGGTGCTGCCGTAGTTGCTGTAGTAGGGGAGGGTGACGGGGCCGGGGGTGCAGGTGGCTCCGGGGGTGAGGTCTTCGGCGCAGGCGGGGTTGGTGGAGGCGACGACGGCGAGGACGCTGCGGGATTGGGCGGGGAGCTCGACGTAGCGGGGGTTGGAGAGGTTGAAGGCGTCGTTGCCGGCGGAGGCGATGAGGACGATGTTGGCCTCGTCGGCGGCATAGGTGATGCGGTTGAAGGCGGCGAGGAGGCCGGCGCCGTCTCCCGTGGTGAGGTCGGCTGTGGCTCCAATGGAGAGGGAGATGACGTCGGCTCGATTGGTGACGGCGTCCTCGATGCCCTGCATGACCCAGCTGAGGAGGCCGCTGGCTTCTCCGGCTTCGCATTGATCGGCTGGATTGGTGTCTCCGGTGATGGAGGCTGGCATGCGCTGGAGGACTTTAATGTTGAGAATAGTGGCCTGAGGGGCTACGCCGATGACCTGTCCGGTGCCGGGACCGATGGCTCCGGCGGCCAGGGAGGCGGTCCAGGTGCCGTGGCCGGTCTGGTCCTGCGGGGTGCCGTCGTCGCAGGCGGTAGGGTAGGCAGACTGGTCGATTTCGGAGAGGTTGAGGGCCAGATTAGGGGAGATGTCGGGATGGGACTGGTCGACTCCGCTGTCGATGATGGCGATGCGGACGCCATGGCCCATGGTGGTGTCCCAGGGACCGTGGACGGGGCCTCCGGGGACGTTATTGCCGAAGCCGCCGACTTGCTGGACGGCCCAGCTTTGCGGGGTGGTGTAGTAGGTGTCATAGGTTGGGATTGGGGGTGGCGGGGTGGGTGGCGACTGCGTGTTGATGGGGCCGTGGGCGGGGAGGCGGCCGGTGCCGGTGGTGGAGGTTTGGGTGCTGGTGGGGGTCGGGATGGTTTGGATGCGGAGGCGATGGGCGGAGACGATGCGATCGTGGAGGACGTAGTCGACGTTGGGCTGAGCGGCGAGACGGCGGAGGGTGGCGGCGTCGTCTTCGGAGGCGGCAGACTGGACGGCGGCGATGCCTAAATGCTCGCTTCGCTGGGTGAGGCGGGCTCCGGCGGCGGCGATGTGGGTTTCGGCGTCGGTGGGGATGGTGGCGTTGTGGTAGACGACCAGGTAGCGGTGGGGGGCGATACTGCTCTCGATTTGGGCTCCGGCGAGGCGGGCGAGGAGGAGAGTCAGGGTGAGGACGCGGCTGAGAAGATAGCGACCGAGGATAGGTGCCGCGGGATGGCGGAGAATGGACGTGCCGGGAATTGGATTGCTGCGTTGGAGCACGACTGCACCTCAGTGGTTGGGCTGAGATGTGCATCGGCTGCGGAGGGATTTGCTTGAGGGATGTGGATTGTGTGCTATTACTTTGGTTTGTCGATTTGGAAAAATGATTCATCTTTCGGGCAGGAGAGACGCTTTGGGTATGCATCTGACCAGTAGCGCCGAGGGAATGAGAGATGATTGACCCTGTTGGATTGCGCATGCTCTAATTGCCCCCTTTGTGAAACAAAGACAAATCTGGCGTTCTAATTTTCAAGGAGACCTTCTTCATGCACGTTGTTGTTAGCTTTTTGGCGTTGGCCGTTCAGGAGCAGGTTGCGGAATCAACTGCTTACGTGGGGAACAATGACGGCCGGATGTATCTGTGGGTAGCGTTGGGAGTGGGGGTGCTGGCGCTGGTGGCAGCGCTGATGCTGGCGCGGGCGGTTATCGCGGCGGATACCGGGACGGCGGATATGCGGGCGATCTCGGATGCGATTCGGGAGGGGGCTGAGGCGTTTTTGCGGAGGCAGTACACGACGATCGGGGAGATTGCCGTGGCGTTGGCGTTGGTGGTGTTTGTGGGATATCACCTGTCGCCGAGGACGGCACCGTATGCGTTGAAGACGGTGGTGAGTTTCCTGGTGGGAGCGATGTGCTCGGGGCTGGCGGGATATACGGGGATGTACTGCTCGATCCGGGCGAATATCCGGACGGCTTCGGCGGCGCGAACGAGTTTGAATAAGGCGCTGCAGATGGCGCTGCGCGGGGGCGCGGTGACGGGGTTGGTGGTGGTGGCGTTGTCGCTGCTGGGAGTGGGGTCGCTGTTTTTGTTCTTTGGTGGGTTGGAGCATCCGGCTGCGGTGCCGTATCAGCTGGTCGGGTTTGGGTTTGGAGCCTCGCTGGTGGCGCTGTTTGCGCAGCTCGGCGGCGGAATTTATACGAAGGCCGCGGATGTGGGTGCGGACCTGGTGGGCAAGGTTGAGGCGGGGATTCCGGAGGACGATCCGCGGAACCCGGCGGTGATCGCGGACCTGGTGGGCGATAACGTGGGCGACTGCGCGGGGCGCGGTGCGGATATTTTTGAGTCGACGGCGGCTGAGAATGTGGGCGCGATGATTCTGGGCGCGGCGCTGTATCCGGTGTTTGGAGTGAAGGGGATTTTGTTTCCGCTGATTGTGCTCGCGATCAATTTGATTGCGAGTGTTGTGGGTGTGTTTGTGGTGCACTCGTCGGAAGAAGAAGACCCGATGCATGCGTTGAACCGTGGGTTTTATGTGACGTCGGGTTTGGCTCTGCTGGGGTTTGCGGGTGCTGTTTATTTGATGCTGAATGGGCCGCAGGTGCAGTGGCTGTGGCTGCTGGGATGCGGCGTGATTGGGTTGATTACTTCATTTCTGTTTGTTTGGATTACCGAGTACTACACGGAGTCGATTTACCGGCCGGTGAGGTCGATTGCTGAGGCTTCGTTGACGGGGCCGGCGACGAATATCATTAGCGGACTTGCTGTGGGAATGGAGACTCCGGCGATGCCAGTGATTGCGATCTCGGCGGCGCTGCTGTTGAGTTATTACTTTGGCGTGCAGGGGCTGGCTGGAGTTGCGGGCGTCAGTGATTATGCGAAGGGCATCTACGGTACGGCGATTGCGACGATGGGAATGTTGAGCTGTGCGGCTTACATTCTGGCGATGGATACGTTCGGGCCGATTACTGACAATGCGGGCGGAATTATCGAGATGTCGAACCAGCCGCACTCTGTTCGCGAGCGGACGGACAAGCTGGATTCTGCTGGCAACACGACGAAGGCGTTGACGAAGGGATATGCCGTTGGGTCGGCTTCGCTGGCGGCGTTTCTGCTGTTCTCGGCTTATCTGGAAGAGATCAAGGTGATTGTGACCGCGAAGGTCGCGGCGGCCGGTGGTTATATGCCGGTGGGATGGAGCTTCACGAACGTGAACCTGGCGCAGGTTCCGGTGTTTGTCGGAGCGCTGCTGGGGGCGATGCTTACGTTCCTGTTTAGCTCGATGGCGATCAAGGCAGTCGGACGGACGGCGCAGATGGTGGTGCAGGATGTGCGGAACCAGTTTAAGGAGAATCCCGGGATTATGGCGGGGACTTCAAAGCCGGACTATGGGCGGTGCGTCCACATTGTGACCGGTGCGGCGCTGAAAGAGATGGTGCTGCCTGGTGCGCTGGTGGTTGCTCTGCCGGTTGCGGTTGGGTTGATCTTCCGACACTTCAGCGGGAGCTACCAGGCGAATGCTGCGATCTATACTCCGGGGACGATTTTGCCCGTGCCTGCGATTGCAGGGAAGGCAGTGAATCTGGCTGGAGCGGAGGCTGTTGCGGGATTGCTGATGGTCGGAACGATTGCGGGTGTGCTGCTGGCGATGCTGATGAATAACGGCGGCGGCGCCTGGGACAACGCGAAGAAATATATCGAGACCGGGCAGTATGGCGGTAAGAAGTCGGAAGCGCATAAGGCGGCGGTGGTCGGGGATACAGTCGGTGATCCTTTCAAGGACACGGCTGGGCCGAGTCTGCATGTGCTGATCAAGCTGCTGGCTACCATTACGCTGGTGCTGGCTCCGTTGTTTGTTTAGAGCGAGGGGTGAGTGGAAGGGCGGTCCAGCTTATGCTGGATCGCCTTTTACTTTTGATAAGGTTGCGTATGGCCGAGACAGTGAAAACAGGCTGGCGCAGATGGACCCCCTCGTCGGCCTGGCGGCGTGACCGACGCGCATTTTGGCATACCATTCCCATGCGCGAACTCCGCTATCTGATGATTGCGGCGTTTATCTTGTTTGGGACAGGGGGATTTCTTGCGGACGTAACAGCGAAGGGACGGCTGCCCGTCGCGGCGGTTGCGTTATGGGTCGTTGTAAGCGGTGGCTTTGCGATTCTGTACGTGATTGGATTCGCGCGGCGTCCGGTTCTAGTACCGGGAATCATCGTCTTCCAATTCATTGTCGTATTTTTTTCAGTTCGTATTACGAACGCAATCGTTCAGTCGCGTCGATTTCCTGCGCCATCGATGGACTGGGGACTGTCGTTGTCGGTGAATGGAATCTGGGTGACGCTTGTCGGATCGTATCTCTTTTTTATTCGGTTCATTCAGACGTCTGCAAAGCGGGCGATGATAGCGCAGCGTGAACTTGAACTGGCGCAGGGGATTCAGGCTACTCTCGTGCCGCGAATCTCGTATCGCGATGAGAGGTTTGAAGTGTGTGCGCTGACTCTGCCGAGCGAGAAGGTGGGCGGAGATGTGGTGGACCTGGTGGTCCAGGATGGGGTGTTGTTCTGCTACGTGGCGGATGTCTCCGGGCATGGGCTGCAGGCAGGGATCCTGATGGGAATGGTGAAGACGGCGGGACGGACGCTGCTGCTGGATGGTTGCGGGCTGGCGGAGATGCAGAACAAGATGAATCGGGTGCTGCCCGCGGTGAAAGAGCAGAACATGTTTATGACCTTTGCGGGGCTGCGCTTCGCAGAAGGGGACGAGGCGGAGTACGCTTCGGCGGGGCATCCGCCAATGCTGCATTGGAGGGCGGCGACGAAGGACGTTGCGGCGCTTGGTGTGGAGCAGCTTCCGATTGGGATGTTCGAGGGCGTGAAGTATGAGACGGCTCGAGTTCGGTATGGCCGTGGCGATGTGTTTGTGATTACGACGGATGGGGTGCTGGAGGCGGAGAATGCTGCGGGAGAGGAGTTTTCGACAAGGCGACTGGAAGAGGTGATGCGGCGGAGTGAGGCGTTGAAGCCGGAGGAGACGGTTGCGGCGATGGTGAATGCAGTGCGGAGTTTCGGCAGGCAGATAGACGATCAGACGATTCTGGTTTTGCGGGTGCTGTGACCGTTGATTGGTCGGACAAATTTTCAAGAAGATGCAGGCTGACGGGCCGGTAGTTCTGGAGTCAATTGTGGGGTGTTCCCGGTACAATCGTGTGTGCGGCTCTTTTGGCCGCGTTTTTGTGTAAAGGACAGGTGCATGGCAAGACAGTCAGGTTCCAGTGTGCAAGAGAGGAAGACGGCGGTGAAGGCGGAGGAGAGCCTGCTATCGCGCGAACAGTTGGTGGAGTTTTACCGGCTGATGTATCTGTCGCGGCGGACGGATGATCGCGAGATCGTTCTGAAGCGGCAGCAGAAGATCTTCTTCCAGGTCTCGTGCGCGGGGCATGAGGCTCTGCTGGTGGCTGCTGGAATGGCGATGAAGCCCGGATATGACTGGTTCTTTCCTTACTATCGCGATCGGGCGATCTGCCTGGCGCTGGGGAATACGGTTGAGGAGCAGTTGCTGCAGGCGGTGGGTGCGGCGGATGACATTGCGAGCGGTGGACGGCAGATGCCTTCGCACTGGTCGAGCAAGAAGCTGAATATTGTGACGCCTTCTTCGTCGACCGCGACGCAGTGCCTGCACGCGGTGGGTTGTGCGGAGGCTGGACGGTATTTCACACAGCATCCTGAGGCCGCTAAGAAGCATGAAGGGGACTACAGGGAGTTCAAGGACGTTACGTTTCATGGCGATGAGGTGGTGTATGTTTCGATCGGCGAGGGGTCGACTAGTCAGGGAGAGTTCTGGGAGGCGCTGAACTCGGCTTCGAATGGGAAGCTGCCTGTGGTGTTTGTGGTGGAGGACAACGGATATGCGATCTCGACTCCGGTGGAGGTGAACACCCCGGGGGGGAACATCTCGAAGCTGGTGGCGAATTTTCCAAACTTTCACTTTGCTGAGGTGGATGGGACTGACCCGATTGCCAGCTACAAGGCGATGGTGGAGGCGGTGGCTTATTGCCGCGCTGGAAAAGGGCCGGCGCTGGTGCATGGGCATGTGATTCGGCCTTACTCGCACTCGTTGAGCGACGATGAGCGATTGTACCGGTCGGCGGAAGAGTTGGCGGAGGATGCGGCGAAGGACCCGATCTCGCGGATGCAGATGTGGCTGCTGCGTGAGGGGATTCTGGATGCGGATGGGATCAATCGGCTGGAGCGGCAGGTCGATGAAGAGGTGCAGAAGGCTTCGGATCGTGCGGTGATGGCTACGCTGCCGTCGGTGAGTTCGATTACGAAGTTTGTTTATTCGGAGGATTTGACGCCGATGGATCCGCGGTTCGACACGCAGCCTGCGGCGACTGCTGACCCTACGGAACGGACGATGGCGGACCTGATCAACTGCTGCCTGAAGGACGAGATGCGGCGGGATGAGCGGATTGTGGTGTTTGGCGAGGACGTTGCCGATGCGAGCCGTGATGAGGCTTTGCGTGCGGGCAAGGTGAAGGGCAAGGGTGGAGTGTTTAAGCTCACGGCTGGGTTACAGGCGGAGTTTGGCAATGACCGCTGCTTCAACTCGCCGCTGGCGGAGGCGAATATTGTTGGCCGGGCGATTGGGATGGCGGTGCGCGGGATGAAGCCGGTGGTGGAGATTCAGTTCTTCGATTACATCTGGCCGGCGATGCATCAGTTGCGGAATGAGCTGCCGCTGGTGCGGTGGCGGTCGAATGGGGAGTTCAGTTGCCCGCTGGTGGTTCGGGTGCCGATTGGCGGATATCTGACGGGTGGATCGATTTATCACTCGCAGTCGGGCGAGAGTATTTTTACGCATACTCCGGGCGTGCGGATTGTGATGCCTTCGAATGCGCTGGATGCGAGTGGGTTGTTGCGGACGGCGATCCGTTGCGATGATCCGGTGATGTTTCTGGAGCACAAGCGGCTTTATCGCGAGACGTTTGGACGCGCGCCTTATCCGGGGCCGGAGTATTGCATTCCGTTTGGCAAGGCGAAGATTGTGCGGCCGGGCAAGGATTTGACCGTGGTGACGTATGGCGCGGTGGTGCCGCGGGCTCTGCAGGCGGCACAGAAGCTGCACCGCGAGACCGGGATCGATGTGGAGCTGATCGATCTGCGGAGTTTGAGTCCTTATGACTGGGAGGCGATTGCGGAGAGCGTGAAGAAGACGAATCGCGTGATCGTCGCGCATGAGGATATGTTGAGCTGGGGGTATGGCGCGGAGCTGGCGGCGCGGATTGGGGATGAACTATTCCACGATCTGGATGCTCCGGTGCGGAGGGTGGCGGCGATGGATACTTTCGTGGCATATCAACCGGTGCTGGAGGATGCGATTCTGCCGCAGCCGGAGGATCTTTACCGGGCGATGCAGGAGCTGGCGGCGTTCTAGCAGTGTTTTACTGGTGAATTTTCCCGCAACTGACAGCCGGTAGTTGGGTTTCCTACTGGGCAGAAGCATTTCTCTGGCTGTTTGCGGTTGAGCGGACGCTGGGGCTTGGAAGGAGTAGCTATGCGGCTCGGACGGGAGACGACTGCGGTTCTGGTGGGTTCGGCGCGGGCCTTGATGGCTGGCGTTTTGTGTGTGCTGATGGTGGAGCAGCCGATGGCGGCTTCGGCTGCGGTGACGAAGACGTCGACCGCTGCTTCGACAAAGGAGATTCAGGGCGAGCAGAGGGTTCTTCATGCGCTGAACCGGTTTACGTTTGGACCGCGTCCGGGGGATATTGCGGCGGTTCAGGCGATGGGGTTGAAGCGGTGGTTTGAGCAGCAGTTGAATTCTGCGAGTATTGACGATTCGGCGCTGGAGGCGCGGCTGGAGGCGTTTCCGGCGATGAGGATGTCGCAGGTGGAGATGATAAGGCGGTATCCGAGCCCGCAGGTGCTGCGGCAGATTATTGCGAAGGATTTGCCGTTGCCGTCGGACCCAGTGGAACACGCGATCTATGCGGATCAGATTGCGTTCTATAAGGCTCAGAAGGCGAAGCAGGAAGAGAAGAAGGCCGACGCCGCGAAGGGCGATGGGGAGATGATGTCGCCGGAGAAGGAGAAGAGCGCGCTGCCCGGAGATGGCGTAGATCCGTCGGTTCCGGCGATGGCGACGCATGAGGAGCAGTTTTATTCGGGGCTGGAGGCGGTGAAGATTATCAATCTGCCGCCTGAGGAGAGGATGCGCAAGATTCTGGCGATGCCGCCGGCGGAGCTGGTTGCGTTTCGCAGGAGTTTGAGCCAGAGGGAACTGGCGGATGCGGCAGAGGGTTTGACGCCGATGGAGCGGGAGACGCTGGCGGCGCTGCAGGGTTCGCCGAGGATGATTGGCGCGGAGCTGCTGGCTTCGCGGATGCTGCGCGATGTGTATAGCGAGCGCCAGTTGGAAGCGGTGATGACAGACTTCTGGCTGAACCACTTCAATGTTTACATCAAGAAAAACCAGAACGAGCCTTACATGCTGCCGGAGTATGAGCGTGAGGTGATACGGGCTCATGCGCTGGGTAAGTTTGAGGATCTGCTGGTGGCGACGGCGAAGAGTCCGGCGATGCTGATGTATCTGGATAACTGGCAGAGCATTGGGCCGGATTCGGTGGCAGCGAAGAATGCTCCGACGATTGCGGCGTTTGCGCAGAATCCTCAGGTGAAGCAGGCGCTGAAGGATCGCGGATTGAATGAGAACTATGCGCGCGAGTTGATGGAGCTGCATACTTTGGGCGTGCAGTGCGAGGTGAGCCAGGATCATCCGATAAGCGCGCTGGATCCAGGCGTGTGGGCGGGGTTACACGCAGCAGGATGTGACGCAGGTGGCGAAGGTGCTGACCGGATGGACCATCGACCGGCCTTATTGTGGCGGTGGATTTGATTTTGAGGAGCGAAGGCATGAGCCGGGCAACAAGACGGTGATGGGTGTAACGATTCAGGGGACGAGCTATATCGAACCGCCGCGGATGATGGGTTTCGGTGGACGCCGGTTTGGTGGTGGCGGTGGTGGGGCGCTTGGGGGCGGTGCTTGTGGGGCTGAGACGTTTCATGGCGATCAGGCAGGCATGCAGGAGGGTTTGCGCGTGCTGCACATGCTGGCGACGAGTCCGGCTACGGCGAAGTTTATTTCGACCAAGCTGGCGGTGCGGTTTGTGAGCGATACGCCTCCGCCGGCGCTGGTGGACCGGATGTCGAAGGCGTTTCTGGCGAGCAATGGCGACATCAAGACGGTGCTGCGGACGATGTTCGATTCGCCGGAGTTCTGGTCGCAGGAGGTTTACCGGGCGAAGGTGAAGACGCCGGAGGAGTTTGTGATCTCGGCGGTGCGGGCGAGCGGGGCGGATGTGAAGAATGCGATTCCGCTGGTGCAGGCGCTGGATAAATTGGGGATGCCGTTCTACGGGATGCAGACGCCGAATGGGTATAGCTGGATGGCGGAGACGTGGGTGAACACGGGCGATCTGGTGAACAGGATGAACTTCGCGCTGGGGTTGAGTAGTGATCGGATTCCGGGAGTGCAGACGGATTGGGGACGGATTTTGGGGCCCACTGGTTCCGGTATGGAGCCGGTGGCTTTGACGGCTTCTTCGGATGCGGGTGCGGTGAAGGAAGAGAAGCTGGAGTTTGCGTTGCTGGGCCTGAAGGTGAGCGACCGGACGCGGTCGACGGTGTTGCAGCAGTTCCAGGATCAGGATATTGCAACTGCAGGCGGAGAAGAATTTTTCTATTCGGCCGAGAGATCTGGAGCCGATGGCTCAGATATTGAATCCTGCAAGGCCGGGGCAGCAGGCTCGACCGCCGCTGGATCGCGAGGCTGCTACGATGGCTGGGCTGTTGCTGGGGTCTCCGGAGTTTCAGCGGCGGTAAGTAACTGAACGGATTCGATGGATTACGGGCTGGTTCGGATTTGCTTCCGAACGCCTGAGAATGTCCGCTGATGGCAACTTCCGAGCTGGATGTGCGTTAGTACAGGCAGGGGCTAGAACGCGGACACGTCGGGACAGGAGTAATCGATGATCAACAGGCGATATTTTTCGGACTGCAGCGACTGGGGATGCGATATCCATGGGCGGGATGAGGCGCAGCGGGTGGTGAGCCGGCGCGGCTTCATGAAGGGTGGGGCGTTGGCGTTGATCGGGACTTCGGCGATTCCGGCGTTTTTGTCGCGGAGCGTGCTGGCTGAGGTGACGACGGCGGCGGCGAATAAGAAGAAGCTGGTGGTGCTGTTTCAGCGCGGGGCGGTGGATGGGTTGAATGTAGTGGTTCCTTATAAAGAGAAGAACTACTATTCGATGCGGCCTTCGATTGCGATTCAGGAGAAGGATGTTCTGGACCTGAATGGATTTTTTGGGTTGCATCCTTCGATGGCGGCGATGAAGCCGTTGTATGACCAGGGGCATCTGGCGGTGATTCATGCGGCGGGTTCGCCAGATACGACTCGGTCGCACTTTGACGCGCAGGACTTCATGGAGAGCGGGACGCCGGGGGTGAAGTCGACCGAGGATGGCTGGCTCAATCGCGCATTGCAGGCGGAGGCGGTGACAGGGAAGCAGTCGGCGTTTCGCGCGGTGGCTCTGGGGACGCAGGTTCCGCGGACTCTGCAGGGCAAGCTGCCGGCGATTGCTGTTAGTAATCTTGCGGATTTTTCTGTTGGCGGTCGCGGGCCAAACACTTCGCCTATCAGTAATGCGTTTCAGGCGATGTATGACGAGAGCACGGATGCGATGCTGCATGGAACGGGGCAGGAGACGTTTGAAGCGGTGAAGATGCTGAAGGCGGCTGATCCCGCTCACTATCAGCCGGCGGCCGGTGTGGTGTATCCGAACACTCCGTTTGGCAACAGCCTGAAGCAGGTGGCGCAGTTGTTGAAGGCGAACCTTGGGGTGGAGGCGGCGTTCTCCGACATTGGCGGATGGGATACGCACCAGAACCAGGGAAATGTGAATGGGCAGTTAGCGAACCGGTTGAAGGAGTTCTCAGAGACGATTGCGGCATTCTGGCGGGATATGGGCGACGACGCGGAGAATGTGACGCTGGTGACGATGTCGGAGTTTGGCCGGACAGCGCGGCAAAACGGGACGGGCGGGACCGATCATGGTCATGCGAATGTGATGTTCGTGCTCGGCGGGCAAGTGAAGGGCGGTAAAGTTTACGGCAGGTGGCCGGGGCTGGCGAACGAGCAACTGAACGAGGGCCGTGATTTGGCGGTGACGACGGACTTTCGCCGGGTGCTGGGCGAGGCAGCGTACCGGACGCTGGGGTCCCGGAATCTGGATCTGGTATTTCCGGGAGCGGAGGTCAATCCGGGCGAGTTTTTGAACTTCAGCCAGGCGTGAAGCTCGGTTTTGTTGATTCTGCAGAGGTAGTGGGATTGTCGGGATTCTGTTTATGGAATGTAAATTCTTTCAATCTACCGAATAGTGGAAAAATAGGGACAACTTTTCGTCGGAACCCGCGTCTTATTGGGTGTACCAAACAAACGCCGGACTAGCAGTTCCCACGGTCCGGTTTCCAATATCCGCAACAAAAACTCCCCACCAAATGTGAGGCCTCCAGTTTATCGGGGGCCTTCTCTCCTTAAGTCTTCGGTGTGGCTTAGGCGAGGTTGAGACGGCGGTCAAGGGCTACGGCACCGGGTCCGTAGAAGGTCAGCATGACGGCGATGACGAAGAGGGCGAGGGAATATTCGGAGCCTGCGTAGCCGTGGTGGCGGTTGACCGTGACGAGCGCGACAAGCATGTTGATTGCAACCATGAAGGCAGCGAGGCGCGTGAGCAAGCCGAGGATGAGGAGAATGCCTCCGACGAATTCGGTGAAGGCCGAGACGTAGCCAAGCCATGCGGGAAGGCCGAGCGAGGCGACGAAGTGGGCGTGGTGGTCGAGTCCGCCGTGGGGAACGACTTTTGAGTAGCCGTGGAAGATCATCGATGCGCCGAGGACGAGGCGCAGAAGGAGCGCGCCGAAGGGTTGCAGGCTGTTGAGCCACTTGATCATGGTTCCAGCGTAGCTGTGAGGCTTGAGGATTTGGGATGGAGTCTAGCGGGCGGGTGCCGGGGAAGGTACGAGGGTGGGGATGGGTGCGGTATGGAGGTATTGGGCTACATATTCGTCGAGGAAGCGGGTGAGGCTTTGGTTGAAGGCCAGTGCGGATGGAGTGGTGAGTTCTACGGTGAGTTTGGGATCGGCGGCTGTGCGGAAGGTTTGTTCGAGTTGGGTGCTGCGAGAGATGAGGAGCTTTGGTGTATGGAGCGTGGAGAGTGGTTGGGCGAGTGGAAAACGGTCGTGAAAGAGGAGACGGACGGGGAGGATGGAGGCGCGCGGGTCGTTGAGGGCTGTGTCGAGGAGGTCGGTGCGTGGGTTGTCGAGAATAACGGCGGGGATGGCTGTTTGGGTTGCGGCAAGATGCGTCGCCAGAGAGGCGCCGGTGCCGATTCCATAGGGGATGATTCGTGCTGGCGGTGATGGCGCGGGTATTGGTGAGGTATTGAAGGGCGGCGTCAGTGTCATGGGTCATGGTCTGCTGGCTGGGACGGAGGGCGGCGCTTTGTCCGTAGCCGCGGTAGTCGATGGCGAAGACGTTGATGCCGATGTTGTGAAGGGCGGCGAGGGGGGGGATGTTGTTGGCGAGGGAGCCGTCGCCGTCGGGGAGGAAGAGGACGGTGAGGTGCGCGTAGCGGCCGCCGGGGTCGGAAGGGATCCACCAGCCGGTGAGCTGGGGAGTGGCGGAGTTGTCGGGATCGAAGCGGAGGAGTTCGTAGGGAACGCCTGCGATGGTTGCGGGGGGTGCTGAGGTGCGGGTGGGGTGAAGGACCAGTTGCCACTGTCCTTGATAGAAGAGCAGGCAGAGCGTTAGGTAGCCGCAAAAGAGTGCGGCGAGGATGGTGAGGGCGATGGCTTTGATGAGCCATAGGGGGCTGACGTCTTCCTGTCGTGTGCGCTTGTATGGCTTGGGTGTGGGGCGGGGCATGGAGAGGTTCTGTATCGACTTTAGCATTGGGCTCTGTCGCTGGCAGGGGAAGGAGGATGGTTCGAGCGGGCCGGGGACTTAACATAGAGATAAGGAGATTTTCGTGGCGAAGTGGGTGAGGTTGTGCGGGTTGGCTGAGGCGCCAGCGGTGGGACAGGTCGCAGAGGCTGAGGTGGAAGGAGTCGCGGTGTGCCTGGCGAATGTGAATGGAGAGTTATCGGCACTGGATAACGTTTGTCCGCATCGACAGGGGCCGCTGGGACAGGGTTGGCTGGAGGGGGAGGCGGTGGTTTGTCCTTGGCACTCGTGGACCTTCCATGCGCGGACGGGGCTGTCGGAGTATCCGGCGCATGAACGGGTGGAGGTTTTTCCGCTGCGGGTGGAGGGGGCGGATGTGCTGGTGGATATTGAATGTGCGCGGAGGGGAATCCAGCTTGGGTCATCTGCGGATTGTTGAAAAGATATGTGGTGCGGATGAGGGGTAGCTGCTTTAAGCTGCGTCTTAACAACTGCCGTTCGACAGCGGTTGGTCCGAAGGAGTTTTCAGCATGAAATTGCGCGTATTGTTCGTCGCCGTAATTGCAGTTGTGGTTCTGGCTGGTTCTGTGGTTCCTGCCAATGCCGCCTCCCATCATCGCCATCACCGTCACCATCATCACAAATAGATTGCAGCAATTGATAAGACGGCCCGGCTCCCTTTGGCCGGGTCTTTTTTTGTGATTTTGTGTGAAGGGATTTCGAGCGCGAGCAATGCTTTCCTGCATGGATAACTGATAGAATCTATTAAATCCACTCCAAACAGGAGAGGCAATGCAGGCAATACTGGCGCTTGAAGACGGGCGCATTTTTCGCGGCAAGAGTTTTGGCGCACGGGCGGAACGGTCCGGCGAAGTGGTCTTCAATACATCATTGACCGGCTACCAGGAGATCTTTACTGATCCTTCGTACGCGGGCCAGATCGTCGTTTTGACAAATCCTCACATTGGAAACTATGGGACGACTCCGAGTGATGCGGAGTCGAAGAAGCCTTATATCGAAGGACTGGTGACGCGCGAGTTTTCGCCGGTGAGTTCGAACTGGCGTTCGACGCAGGTGGCCGATGAGTATCTGGAGCGCTATGGCGTGCCGGTAATCGCGGAGATTGATACGCGGGCGGTGGTACGGCATCTGCGGGCGAATGGCGTGATGCGCGGCGTGATTGCTTCGGGTGAAAATCTGGATGTGGATGCGCTGGTAGCGAAGGCGCGGGCGATTCCGAAGATGGAAGGTACCGATCTCGCGAGCGTCGTGACGACCCAGGTTGCGTACGAGTGGGATGCCAATGAGCCGAAGAATCAGACGGGCGATGCGTTATTGAGCAAGGACGAGGGTGGTCCGGAGCAGATGCATGTGGTTGCGTATGACTTCGGAATCAAGGAAAACATTCTGCGGATGCTGACGCGCGAGAACTGCCGCGTGACGGTGGTTCCGGCGACGACTTCGGCGAAAGACGTGCTGGCGATGGATCCGGATGGAGTGTTCTTCTCGAATGGGCCGGGCGATCCGGAGCCGCTGGAGTATGCGGTCGAGACTGTGCGGGAGTTGCAGGGGAAGAAACCTATCTTTGGGATTTGCCTCGGGCACCAGATCTTCGGGCTCGCGCTGGGCGGGAAGACCTACAAGCTGAAGTTTGGGCATCACGGCGGGAATCATCCGATCATGAACCATCAGACCGGCAAGGTCGAGATCACGGCGCAGAACCATAACTTCAATGTGGATCCGGATTCGCTGCCGGCCGATGTTGAGAAGACGCATACGAATTTGAACGACCAGACGCTGGCCGGGTTGCGGCACAAGACGGACCCGATGTTCAGCGTGCAGTACCATCCGGAGGCTAGTCCGGGGCCCCATGACTCGCATTATCTCTTCAAGGATTTTCGGAAGATGATGGAGGAGTGGAAGAAGTGAGGTGCACGGGCATTAGCTCATTGAGCGATTTTGGGTTTGAAAGGGCGGGACTTTAGTCCCGCCGTTGCGTGTAGCGAGTGGTTCGGGGCTTTAGCCCCCGAGGGAATGGATGAGGCCAAAGAGAGAGATAGCGACGAACAATCGACAGACCTATTTTGTTACATCGAATACGACGGCGCGCACTCCGTTCTTCCGTCATGAGCGATGGTCTCGGTTATTTGTTGAAACGCTTTACAGCTACAGACCCGAGCGGTATCTTTTGCATGGTTTTACGGTGATGCCGGATCACTTTCATTGTCTGCTGACACCAACGGCAAGTCTGGAGTCGGCGGTTCAATGTTTGAAAGGCGGATTTTCGTTTCGAGCCAAGAGAGAGTTCGCCTGGAAAGGCGATATCTGGGGACCGGGGTTTTCCGATCATAGAATCCGTGACGCCGAGGATTTTGAGATTCACCAGCGGTATATAGGACGGAATGCTGTCAAGGCAGGATTGGTTGAGCGGGAAGATGAGTATGCGTATTGCTCGAACAACGGGCGGTTCGAATTGGATATATTCCCTCAGGGGCTAAAGCCCAATTTCGTAACTGAAGCAGGCGGCGTGGCTAAAGCCACGCCCTTTCAAAGCAACGACGGCGGTGTACGCCCGTTTCACGACTTGATTGAGAGAGATTTAAATGCCACGCAGGAATGACATTGCGAAGATTCTGGTGATCGGCTCGGGGCCGATTGTGATTGGGCAGTCGGCGGAGTTCGACTACTCCGGGACGCAGGCGTGTAAGGCGCTGAAGGCCGAGGGCTATGAGGTCGTGCTGGTGAACTCGAACCCGGCGTCGATCATGACCGACCCTGAGGTTGCCGACCGTACTTATATTGAGCCGTTGACGGCGGCGTATCTCGAAGAGATTCTTCGCGTCGAGGCGGAGATGCTTGACCCGGACGGACTCGGCAGGAACGGGAAGTTCGCTCTGCTGCCTACGGTGGGTGGACAGACGGCGTTGAATCTTGCGGTGGATCTGGCCGACTCGGGCGTGCTGGACAAGTTGGGCGTCGAGTTGATCGGCGCGAAGCTGGAGGCGATCAAGAAGGCTGAGGATCGGCTGCTGTTCAAGGATGCGATGACGAAGATCGGGCTGGATATGCCGCGGTCTGCGCTGATTAACAACATTCGCGACGGGTTGGAGTTTGCCGCTAAGATTGGGTTTCCGGTGGTGATTCGGCCTTCGTTTACGCTGGGTGGTTCGGGCGGCGGCATCGCTTACAACCGCGAGGAGCTGATGGAGATTCTGGCGCGCGGGCTCGATCTCTCGCCGGTGCATGAGTGTCTGCTCGAAGAGAGTGTGCTCGGCTGGAAGGAGTATGAGCTGGAGGTGGTGCGTGACCTGAAGGACAACGTCATCATCATCTGCTCGATCGAGAATTTCGACCCGATGGGTGTGCATACGGGCGACTCGATTACGGTGGCTCCGGCGCAGACGCTGACCGATCGCGAGTACCAGGTGATGCGCGATGCGGCGATTGCGGTGATTCGCGAGATTGGCGTTGAGACCGGCGGAAGCAATGTGCAGTTCGCGGTGAATCCGCTGAATGGGCGCATGACGGTGATTGAGATGAATCCGCGTGTGTCGCGGTCGTCGGCGCTGGCCTCGAAGGCGACGGGATTTCCGATTGCGAAGATTGCTGCGCGACTGGCGGTTGGGTACACGCTGGATGAGATTCAGAACGATATTACGAAGGCAACGCCTGCTTGCTTTGAGCCGACGATCGACTACGTCGTCGTGAAGATTCCGAAGTGGCAGTTTGAGAAGTTTCCTGGTGCGGATGAGGGGCTGGGGCCGCAGATGAAGTCGGTCGGTGAGGTAATGGCGATCGGCAGGACCTTCAAGGAAGCGATGATGAAGGCTGTGCGTTCGCTGGAGACGGGCAAGAAGGCTACGGCTGATGATATTGAGCCTCGGCGGCTGACGCAGCGGTTGGTGACTCCGCACCCGGACCGGCTCGCTTATATTCGCTATGCGTTTGAGCGTGGGATGACGGTGCGCGAAGTGGCGCGGATGACTTCGATGGACCCGTGGTTTCTGTACCAGATCAAACAGATCACGGACGAGATCAAGGCGATTGGCGGCGTGCCGATGGCAGAGGTCACGGCGGAGCAACTGCGGACGGCGAAGCGGATGGGGATCTCCGATGAGCGGCTGGCGGCGGTTTGGGGGCTGACGGGCGCGGCGGGCACGGCGGCGGTTCGCGCGCTGCGTAAGAAGTTGAAGGTTATGCCGGTGTACAAGATGGTGGATACGTGCGCAGGCGAGTTTGAGAGCTACACGCCTTACCTCTATAGCTGTTATGACGAAGAGGATGAGGCAGCGCCGACGAACAAGAAGAAGATTCTGATTCTCGGCAGCGGACCGAACCGGATTGGGCAGGGAATTGAGTTCGATTACTGCTGCTGCCATGCTGCGTTTGCGTTGCGCGAGGATGGGTACGAGACGATCATGGTGAACTGCAATCCGGAGACCGTCTCGACCGATTACGATACCAGCGACCGGTTGTACTTTGAGCCGCTGACGCTCGAGGACGTGCTGGGCGTGTACGAGCATGAGGCTTCGAGTGGCGCGGAGATTGGGATGATTGTGCAGTTTGGCGGGCAGACTCCGCTGAATCTTTCGCTGCCGTTGAAGAAGGCCGGCGTGCCGATCATCGGGACTTCGCCGGAGTCGATTGACCTGGCGGAAGACCGCAAACGGTTTGGCAAGTTGATTGAAGAGCTGAAGATTCCGCAGCCTGCTGGCGCGTTGGCAACCTCCGTCGAAGAGGCGGTGGCAGGTGCGAATCGCGTTGGGTATCCGGTGCTGGTGCGGCCTTCGTATGTGCTGGGTGGAAGGGCGATGGTGATTGCGTATGACGACGCCGCGGTAGTGCAGTATATGTCGACGGCGATTGAGTATTCGCAGGAGCGGCCGGTGCTGATCGACCACTTCCTCGAAGATGCGATTGAGTGCGATGTGGATGCGCTCTGCGATGGCGACGACGTTTTGATCGCTGGGATCATGCAGCATATTGAAGAGGCGGGCATCCACTCGGGTGACTCGTCGTGTGTGCTGCCGGCGGTCGATTTGAGCGAGGATGTGCTGGAGACGATTCGCGAGTACACGCGGAAGCTGGCGATGGCGCTGAGCGTGCGCGGGCTGGTGAACATTCAGTTCGCGATTCAGCGTGGCAAGGTTTATGTGATCGAGGTGAATCCTCGCGCGTCGCGTACGGTGCCTTATGTCTCGAAGGCGACTGGGATTCCTCTGGCGAAGATTGCTTCACGGATCATGGTGGGGCGCAAGCTGAAGGAGTTGCTGCCGGAGCAGGTGGCGAGTGGGAAAGATCTCGATACGGGATCACATTTCTATGTGAAGTCGCCGGTGTTTCCGTGGGGCAAGTTCCAGGGTGTCGATACAGTGCTGGGGCCGGAGATGAAGTCGACCGGTGAGGTGATGGGCGTGGCCGATAACTTCGGCGAGGCGTTTGCCAAGGCGCAGATTGCGGCTGGTCAGGTGCTTCCGCTCTAAGGGGACGGTGTTTCTTAGCGTGAACGATCACGACAAGGAGCGCACGGTTGCGCTGGCGCGGCAGTTTGTGGAGATGGGCTTCCATCTTGTGGCGACGCACGGAACGGCAGTGGTGCTGGAGCAGGCTGGGCTGCAGCCGGAGCGGGTGCACAAGGTCAAGGAAGGCCGGCCGAACGTTGTGGACCTGATCAAGGGCGACCGGATTCAACTGATCGTCAACACGCCGCGCGGGCAGGACACCTTCTTCGACGAGAAGGCGATCCGGCGGGCTGCGGTGCTGGCGCGGATTCCGACGATCACGACTCTTGCGGCGGCGCAGGCTGCCGCTGAGGGGATTGCCGCGCTGCAGAGAGGCACGCTGAGCGTGGTTGCGCTGCAGACGCTGCATCTGGATCGCTTTGCCGGTGAGGCGAAGGCGGTCGCCGAGGTATAGCTGCGCGTGGCTGGGGGGCTTAGCGTGCGAGGGCGAACTTTGCGCCGACGGCGTAGCCGATCATCGAGAGCGGAATCCATGTGCCGACGAGGAGACCATCGCCAGCCATCAATCCGCTGCCGCGGTTGAGGGTGAAGAATGTGCGCCAGAGTTTTTCGACTGCGCCGCAGTTCTCGCACAGTCCGTTGCCCGTGGGAAGGCCGAGCACCCAGACGCAGGTGATGGAAAAGATCACAAGGCCGGAGATCCAGACGTAGGTTGCGATGTCGTTGCGATACCAACGCGTGAGGAGAAAGCCACCGAACACCGGAACCAGAAACGCGAGAACGGTGCCCAACATTTTGGGCGAGGAAGAATCGGGGTCGGGGTGGTTGATGGACATGACGCCGATGACGAGGACGAGCAGCAGGAAAGCAATTACCGTGTGAATGATGAACCATGCCGCCTCGCGGTTCAGGTCGCTCAGAGATTTGTCGCGCGAGATGTCTCTCTGGTTCACCATGGCATTATGGAAAAGGTTATCTCGTATTTAATGCGGCGGCGGCTTGTTTCCCTTACGTCTTTCGGGGAATGTGTGTGTTGGTTAACACCTCGGTTGCGGATTTCGCAGGGTTCGCGATGGTTAGAATAGAGGGATGCTGCTCGATGGGCTTCAACTACCTCTGACGACGCCGTTTTATCCGGACGGACGCATCAATCTGCTCAAGCTGGAACATAATGTGGCGCGCTATTCAAAGACTCCCATTGCCGGTTTGGTGGCGTTGAGCGGATTTGGCGAGCCGGAGATGTTGTCGGATGACGAGACGCGGCAGATCCTGGGGAGTGTTGCCGGTGCGGCTGCGGCTCAGAAGGTGTTGGTGGCTGGAGTCGCGCGTGACGGTGTTGCCGGAACGCTGGAGCTGGCTGAGAGTGCGGCCAAGTTTGGTTATGATGCGGTGCTGGTGAGGCGGCCTTCGTTGTCTTTAGGTAGCCGTGGCAAAGGGGGAAAGGAACTGCTGACGTACTTTCAGGCGGTCGCGGATCGCTCTGCGCTGCCCCTTGTGCTCTATGACGCGGGCCAGGAGCGACTGCTGCCGGTTGAGGTGGTGGTCGAGCTTGCGGCGCATCCCCAGATTCTTGGTTTGGTCGAAGGGGTAGGTGCGCGGGAGCGATTTGAGGCGCTCAGTGCTGGGACGACGGGCGTGAAGCGGCAGGTTGCCGTTACTGCAGTCTTTGCTGCGGTGACGGGCCGAATGCGGGTTCGCGATGAGGAAGCGGCGAACGGGTTGATTGCGCCTGGTAGTTTGACTGGTGGCGGTGCGACCGCAGTGGCTGCCCCGGTGAAGACGGTTGCGAAGACTCGGACGAAACTTGTCGGGTTTCAGATTTTGTCGGGCAGGACGGCGGGGATGCTGGAGGGTCTGCGCACCGGTGCCGTGGGGGCTATGCCGGGGTTTGCAGCGTCGGCTCCGCAGGCTTGTTATGAGGTGCTGGCGGCGTGGAAGGATGGCGACGAGGGCTTGGCGGAGGAGAAGCAGGCTCGCCTTGAGCAGGTCGCGCAGAGGGTGGAAGAGGAGCTTGGCGTTGCTGGGCTCAAGTTTGGGTGCGATCTGAATGGATACTTTGGGGGAATGCCTCGCCTGCCGTTGTTGCCGCTTACCGGGGAAGAGCGTGCAGAGGTTGAAGCGCTGATGCAGGGCTTGCGCAACTGAGGGGCTGCCTGAAAACCGCTCTGAGGACTACTTCGGAGTTACGGTGACGCCCATGCCGCTGAGCTTGCTGCGCGCCTGCATCGCTTCGGGGGAGTTGGGATAGCGCTGGATGAGGCTGCGGAACTCCCGTACTCCAGCCTCCTTTTGATTTTGCGCGACCAACGCCATTCCCTTGTGAAGGTGGGCGACGGGCACTTTGTTGCTATCGGGGTACTGGTCGATGACGGCGTCGTAGGCCTTGATGGCGGCAGCGTATTTTCCACCCCGGTAGTCGATCTCGGCCATGTAGTAGTAGGCGTTTCCGGAGAGCGGGTTGTCGGGGTAGTTCTTGACGACATCGCCGAACTCGGAGGAAGCGAGCGCGTATTTCGCGGCCATGTAGTCGCCGAGTGCGGTCTTGTAGAGCTCGTCGGCTGGAGGTGCGCCTCCGGATAGAGATGCAGGCGCTGAGGGCGAGGGTGCTATCGGTACATCAGCCGGCGGGATACCGGCGGAGGGTTTGCCTCGACGGACGATAGGAGCTGGCGGCGGGGGATTATCCGGGACTGAGTTTACAGGCGTTGACGCCGAACCGCCCGCCGGCTGGTTCTGTATGTTGGCGCTCATGGATTGCTGCTGGCTCTGTACATCCTGGACGAGCTTCTGCAGAGAGCCGATGCGGGCCTTGATCTCGTCGACGGAGTCATTCAGCGATTGAATCTGGCCGGAGAGCTGGTCAGATTTGCCGCTCTGCGCCTCCTGCTGGGCCTGCATCTGTTTTTGCAGGCTTTCGACGACTGCGCTCATCTTGTTGATGGAGTCGGCGCTCTGCTGGATGAGGTCCTTCATGACTCCCATGCGCTCGTCGTTGGACTGCTGGAGGCGGGCGACTGCGTCCTGGAGCTGCTGAATCTGGGTCTGCAGCTGCACCATGTCCTTGCTGACAGCAAAGGCGGGCGAGGCGCAGCAGAGAGCAGCGACGACGACAACTGCCGCGATGAAACGGCGGTTTCTGCTTTGGTTTGGCTGGATGGGCTGATTGGTGTTCATGGGAGCAGCACGCCTGGCTTTCTGTCTTCCAGTCCGGCCCTCGCGTGTGTGCTGCCTGAGGGCCGGACCGGAGTGAGACGGTGAGGTTTAGCGGTCGAGAGAGAACTGGGCTCGCCGGTTCTGCTGCCAGCAGCTCTCGTCCTCTTCCGTGCAGAACTGCTTCTCTTTGCCGTAGCTGATGACGCGGAGGCGGTTGGAGGCGACGCCTGCTGATATCAGCGCGGTGCGGGCGGCATTGGCGCGGTTTTCGCCGAGTGCGAGGTTATATTCGGCCGAACCGCGGTCATCGCAGTAGCCGCCGATGACGACCTTGATGCTCAGGATGCGCGGTGAGGTACTCGGCTGCCTTCGCCGTAGGAGCTGGCGGCGTCGGGGCGCAGATCGTAGCTGTCGTAGTCGAAGAAAATATCCTGGACGTTCTGGTGGAAGGCGGCTTCGCTACCCATGTCGACATTTTCGGGGGCGGGTGCAGAAGGAGCGACGGGCACGCGAACGGTAACGCGGACGTTGGCCTCGACGGTGCCCCCATCTCCCTTCGCGGTGAGTCGGAAGTTGGTGGAGTTGGAGGGCGACACGGTTTGGGTGCCGTTCACATTCACTTCGCCGATACCTTCGATGGCAGCGGACGTTGCGTTCTGCGTGCGCCAGTTCAGGACCACGGACTGGCCGAGGTCGATGGCGAGCGGGTCTGCCGTGATGCTGGCGGTAGGAGCGGGAGCGGCTGCGGCAGTCGCTGGGCCGAGAGAGCTAGGATTGACCCCGCTGGCCTTCTTATGGCAGCCCGTGACTGCGCCGAGTACGGCGAGGGTTGAGGCCAGGGCAAGGGTTTTAGTCAATCGGTTCTGCATCACGTTCATCGAATATCTCCTGCATTCAGTATGTCAAAAACCTATGTGGCCTGCGAAATGTCTCGCAGAGAAAAAACCTACTTCCAACTCCAGTTTGGCATGTCTGCGCCGGGGCCGGTTAATGCGCGCTTTTGCGTGCCGTCGGCGAGCATCGTCATAATCCTCATGTGGCCGGCCTTGCCGTCGGGTGTGTTGGCGTAGACGATGTGCCGTCCGTCGGGAGACCACGAGGGAAAATCGCAGCGGCCGCCGTCGTGTGTGAGCTGAATCCAGCGTTTGGTGGCAATCTCCATGATGTAGATGTCCTGCCCGCCCGGAGCGCCAGGGCCGTACTTGCGGTCCCACGCGAAGGCGAGGAACTGGCCGTTGGGCGACCACGAGACGGACGTGGCGTAGCCCCCGTCGGTCATGCGCTGAATGGCTGAACCGTCGGTATCCATGATGTAGAGCTGTGGCAGCCCAGTGCGCCCGCTGATCCAGGCTATCTGCGAGCCGGTGCGCGGGTTGTAGGTCGGCGAGACGTCAGGGCCGCGGAAGCTGGTGATGCGGCGGGCCAACGAGCCGTTGGCGTCGGAGACCCATATCTCGGGATCGCCCGAGCGCGAGGAAGAATAGGCGATGTCTTTTCCATTCGGCGCCCATGCCGGAGTGATGTTCGTTCCACCAGCGCCTGTGAAGGTCACCATACGGCCAAGGAGGAGGGAGTACATCCGAATCTGAAAGCCCTCCTTGCCAAGCGAAGAAAAGGCTACGCGGCTGCTGTCGGGCGAGATGCGCGGCGACAGCGAGATGGAGCCAAGATTCGTGATGGCGTGCTGATTCTCGCCGTCATAGTCCATCTCCCATATCTCTTTGTTGCCGCCGTTGATCTTCACGTAGACGATCTTCGATTCAGCGATGCCCTGACTGCCGCCGCTGAGCCGGAAGATGATCTCGTCGGCGAAGCGGTGGGCGATCTGGCGGGCGGAATCTTCGCTGGCGTCCTCGTTGTATTGCTTGGCGAGCACCTGCGGGTACTGCGTGTTCTTCGCGTCGAAGAGGAAGCCGTTGCAGAGAATCTTGCCACCCTGAACGCCGAAGTTGCCGAACGCCACCATGGCTGCGGAGGTTGGGGCGACGGACCATTGCTGCACGTTCATCTCTGCGGGCACGCCCGGGACGGTTTGCGGCAGAAGACTCTTGGAGACGATGTCGAAGATTCCCGCGTTGGCTAGATCGGAGTAGAGGGTCGTGTCAAAGGTGCGCTTCAGGCCATCGGTCTGTGCATCGGAGGAGGCGGGTTTGAAGTCGGCCACGGCGATGCGCACGTTGGTGACGCCGGTGGAGGTCTCGGTGTGAAAACCTTCCTGCGCTCTGACTGTCAAAGTGCAGACGAGCAGAAGAATCAGGGATAGGAGACTCGAACGATTGGCGGGTCGCATCAGGGGCGTTCGTTGCGGACTAAGCATTCTGTCTAATGTTAGACGCAAAAATGGCCGCCCGGGTGATCTGAGGAAAATCGAGAAGGTAATCAAACCAGTACCGTTTGTGGCAAATTATTGCGGATGGAAGTGGAAGGTGAATTCAACGGTAACGCGGCTTCCCGAAGGAACAGGACCGAAGCCGTCAACCCGTTGGACGGCCCGCAAGGCCGACATATCGAGCGATGGAGAGCCGCTGCGGGTCTCGACGCGGGGATTCGACGGAGTCCCATCGCGTTCGATATCGAAGAGAATGGTCGTGCTCTTGTCCATGGAAGCGGCGGGATCGGCCTCTGCCTTGTACCAATTTTGCGAAACCTTGTTGTTGACGATGTTGACGTAGTAGGCGTAGCGCTCGCCGAAGCTTCGGTCCTGTACCGAAACGCTCGACGTACCGTTCTTTAGCTCTACCGTGGATTGCGCGATGCGGATGCCGGCGGTTTCGCCAGTCACTGCCTTCGTCGGTGGAGGCGTGACAGGCTGAATGTGTTTCGGAGGCGCAGGTGTCGGCTTCTCGGCGACCTTAGGAGGCTTGATTTTTTCAGGGATGGCGAGCGAGTCGGGTGTGGGCGCTGCTTCGGTCTTCTCTTTTTCAGTGACAGGGGCGGGGCTTGGCGCCTCGGAGGTCAGGACTCCGGTATCGAGCGTGCGCTGCGTCGGCGGCAGCGGGATGGACGCGACCATGGTGGCCTGGATAGCCCCGACGTTCGATGCGTTTTCGCCCCAGTTGCTGCCGCGATGATGAAAGAAAAACGCCCAGCCAACGATGAAGGCAGCGACCAGCCCGTGCAGGAGCAGAGAGCCGGCGAAGTTGACGCCGAGCCGGTCGCTGTCGGGGGCTTCGTCACGTGCGTATTGGAGCTGAGCGGCTATGGCACCCTCCTTACTTCTCGAGCGGCTGGGTGACGATGCTGATGTTGGTGATGCCGGCCTGTTTGACCGCATCCATCACCGAGGCAAACGCGCCGAAGGGCACACGCTCATCGGCGCGCAGATAGATGATGCGCTTGGCGTCGGGCTTGCCTGTGGTCTTCAGTAGAGAAGGGAGCTGGTGGATGTTGACTGGCTTGTCCTGTAGGAAGACGTTCTGGTCGCGATCGATGGTGACGACCATCCGCTCTTCGGTGAGCTGATTGACCGTGCGGGTCTTGGGGATGGCGACTTCGACGCCGGACTGCAGCACTGGCGCCGTGAGCATGAAGATGAGCAGGAGAACGAGGACGACGTCGACGAGCGGCGTAACGTTGATCTCGGCCAGCGAGGTCTGGGTGTGTCCTTTGGCTGAGAAGGCCATGGTTAGAAGGTCCTCCTTCGCGCCTCTTCGGGTTGCGGAGGCGATGACGGCGGGGCCATCATGGCGGCATTTTCGATCGCGTTCAGCAGCTCGCGGCCGAAGTCGTCCATGCGTGCGGCGAACTCGCGAAGGCGCGCTGTGAGCTGGTTGTAGCCGATGACCGCCGGGATGGCGACGACGAGGCCGGCGGCGGTGGTGATGAGGGCTTCAGAGATACCGGGAGCCACTGCGCGAAGGGTGGCCGCGCCTGCCGTGCCGAGACCGTGGAAGGCGTCGATGATGCCCATGACAGTGCCGAAGAGTCCGATAAAGACCGCGATATTTCCGATCGTAGCGAGCCAGGTAAGGTGGCTCTCCATCGCGGTCAAGGCTTCGCTGGAGGCAGTCTGGGCGGCGCGTTCTAGCGCGATGGGGTTGCGAGGCAGGCCGCGTCCGCCATTCTGCCGCTGGTATTCGTCGTGGATCTCGTTGAAGACGGCGACCAGTGGGCTTGGCTTGAACTGGTCGGCGACTGCGGCGATCTCGCTCAGCCGGGTTGATTTACGAAAGGCGCGGAGGAAGCGCTGGCTCTGCGTCTGAGCTCTACCAAAGCGGGACCACTTGGAGATCATGATGGTCCAGGAAAAGATGCTCATCAGAAGAAGAATGATGAGCACACCGAAGGCGATGGGGCCGCTGTTGTGGACCATCTCCAGGATAGCGCTGCTGTTTGTTGCCGCGGGTGCTGCGGCTGTGGAGTCATCCTGAAGAATTAGCAGAGCGAGAAGCCAGACCATAGTTGTTGTCCACCAGTGTTTAGTGTAAATCGGGATTGCGGGGAATTTTAGCGGCGCACCTGTTGTGGTGCAGGCTTTTGCCGTGCACAGAATGGTTCACGACGCAGTTTCAATGAGTTTGCTATTCTCGCGATACATCGTTGGATGAGGAATTTATGCTGCTGGAGTTGCGGGCGGAAAACTATGCTGTCATCGACCGTGCGGTCGCTACGTTTGGGCTTGGATTGAACCTGTTGACAGGCGAGACCGGTGCGGGGAAGTCGATCCTGATTGATGCGCTGGCGCTGCTGCTGGGCGGCAAGGCCTCGCCGGACGTGGTGCGGCATGGAGAAGAGAAGGCCGTTGTCAGTTGCGTCTTCGAGCTGACGCCGGGTGCGGAAGCGATCCTCGAAGCGAATGGGATCGACTCGGAGTCGGACCATATTCTGCTGCGGCGCGAGATTGTGGCGAATGGGAAGGGCCGGGTCTTCGTCAATAATCAACCCGCGACCGTTGGGGTTCTGCGACAGCTTGCTCCGGAGCTTGCGCTGGTGCATTCGCAGGGCGAGACGCTGAACTCCTTCGACCAGGCGCAGCAACGTAGTCTGCTTGACCGCTTCGGTGCGATCCACACTGATGCTGTTTCTGAGGCATTCGCAGTGTGGCGGGCAACAACGGACAAGCTGAACGAGCTACAGTCTGCTGAGCAGGATCGGCTCCGCATGGCGGACCTGTGGCGTTTTCAGAGCAAGGAGATCGAGCAAGCTGGATTAACTTCCGACGATGAAGACGCTCAGCTTGAGGCGGAGAAGCGTGTGCTGGCGAACGCGGAGAAGCTCTATACCGCGGCGATGAGCGCACATGAATTGCTGTATGAGTCTGAGGGATCGGCTGAAGGCGCGCTGGGCGCGGCGTTGAAGCATCTGGAGGAGTTGGCGCGGTACGACACGCGGTTTAAGGAGCCCGAGCAGCAGTTGGCTGCCGCGAAGGCGATCGTTGAGGACGTCGACGCCGAGGTGCGTGATTTTGCAGACAATATCAACGCCGCTCCGGGGCGTCTCGAGGAGATTGAAGACCGGTTGGCCGCGCTCGACCGGCTGAAACGCAAGTATGGGCACAACCTGAAAGAGGTGATCGAGTACGGCGCCGAGGCAGCGCTGAGGTTGTCTGAAGTTGAAAACCGCGATGCTCTGCTGGTAGAACTCAAGGCGAAACAGGAGCAGGATGCCGGTGCGTACCAGAAGGCTGCCGCGCAGCTTACTACTGCTCGCAGCGAAGCCGCAAAACGGCTGGAAAAGCTGGCGGAGGCGCAGATTAACGATCTCGCAATGAACACACGCTTTCATGTTCAGGTGGCGGCTGAAAAATCCGCAGAAAACTGGACCGCTCACGGGTGGGACAAGGTTGAGTGCCTGATCGCAACCAACGCAGGCGAGCCGCTGAAGCCTCTGCACGAGATTGCTTCCGGGGGTGAGATGTCCCGCGTCATGCTTGCCCTGAAGGTCACGGTGGAAGAGGCTGCGTCTGGTCCTTCAGGACGAAAGAAGAAGACGATTCTCCCGCGCACCCTGGTGTTCGACGAGATCGACATTGGCATCGGCGGACGCGCGGCCGAGGCAGTCGGGAAAAAACTGAAAACTCTCGCGAAAGGTCAGCAGGTGCTTTGCATCACTCATCTGCCTCAGATTGCGGCGTTTGGGGACCAGCACTTCCTGATTGAAAAGACGGAAAAGCGCGGGCGCACCCAGACTGAGGTTCGCCGCATGGAAGACTCCGAGCGCACCCAGGAGATCGCCCGCATGTTGAGCGGGGCCAAGCTGACGGAGACCAGCCTGAAACACGCGGCGCACCTGCTCGAAACCAGCAGGTAATTGCCCGTCGCGGCATCTTCCGAAGACCTGCCCGCATCCCAGTACACACAAGGGTTCGGAGGAGGGGTTTATGGCGGCTGACGCAAAGAAGTGTGCGATGGACGGGTGCCTGTGTACGGCGCCGCCGGGGCAGAAGTACTGTTCGACCTACTGCGAGGCAGCCAAGGGTTCCATCAAGCTGCAGTGCGACTGTGGGCACCCTGCCTGCGCCGCTCAAAAACTTTAGCAAACGTGCGCGTTTGGGGATGCACGAGGACCGGAAAAGACTCCTCCTTTTCCGGTCTAAGTCCAACTTTATCCTCCATAAAACTGCACCTACTTTGGTTCAAAAACGAGTGTCCTCGAGGGGGTTGACGCGGTATACTGGAAGGCGTGACCACATCCACCCTTGAGCACGTAACCGAAGATCAATCGGGCAGCCAAACGAAAACCAAGCGGGTCCTTCTCCTCAAGCCTCGCGGCTTCTGCGCCGGAGTCGTTCGCGCCATCGACATCGTCCAGATCGCGCTCGATACCTTCGGTGCGCCCATCTATGTTCGCAAAGAGATCGTTCATAACAGCTATGTTGTGAATGACCTGGCGAAAAAGGGAGCAATCTTCGTCAACGAACTCGACGAGGTTCCCCCGGGTGCGCGCGTGATTTACTCCGCCCACGGAGTCTCCCCGGCGGTCCGCGACCGGGCGAAGGAACGCGGCCTGAAGGTCATCGACGCGACCTGTCCGCTGGTGACCAAGGTTCACGTTGAGGCGATCAAGTTTGCCAAGCAGGGTTATTCGCTCGTGCTCGTCGGACATCGTGACCACGAAGAGGTAGAGGGCACGCAGGGTGAGGCGCCCGATGTGACCCAGGTCGTTTCGACCGTCGCAGAGGTGGATGCGCTCGTGGTTCCCGACCCGGATAAGGTGGCGTATCTTACGCAGACGACGCTCTCGCTCGACGAGGCGCGTTACATGATTGAGGCGCTGAAGAAGAAGTTCCCGAACATCGTTGGCCCCCACGCGCAGGACATCTGCTATGCCACGGAAAACCGTCAGACGGCGGTGAAGAATGTCGCGCATGGCGCGGACCTGGTGCTTGTTGTCGGCTCGCGCAACAGTTCGAACTCGAACCGCCTGGTGGAGGTCTCGCGCAATCTGGGGACTAACTCCTACCTGATCGACAAAGCGGAGGATATCGAGCCGGAATGGCTGGATGGCGCTGCTTCCGTTGCAGTGACCGCGGGAGCGTCAGCGCCTGAGGTGCTGGTGAAGGACGTGGTCGGATATTTGCAGAGCAAGGGTTTTGGCTCGGTCGATGAAGTGGAAGTGATGCCGGAGAATGTGCGCTTTGGCCTGCCGCCGGGACTCGTTCGTGGAATCGATCCGGCGCCACCCGCAGCCTAATCTGAATTGAAAGCATCTGTAGATAGAGAGTTGTGTTTCATGGGGACATCTTCAAGCAATCCGAAGGCTACAAAACAACCGGCGCAACCGCGCTTTGGTCGGATTGATCTTGGCCTCGAAGCCATCCGGGACGGAATCGGGCGAGCTCGCGACTGGCTCCTCGGCCAGCAGCACGAAGATGGCTACTGGTGCGGCGAGCTCGAGGCCGACAGCATGCTCGAGTCCGACTACATCTTCATGCACACGCTGCTCGGTACGGGCGACCCCGGAAAGATGGAGCGCGCGGTCAACGAGATTCTCCGCCACCAGAACGAAGACGGCGGCTGGAGCCTCTATCCCGGCGGGCCCTCGAATATCAGCTATGGCGTGAAGGCCTATCTTGCGTTGAAGCTTATGGGCTGGTCGAAGGACCATCCCGTCATGGTGAAGGCGCGCGAGTGGGTTCTGGCCAACGGCGGCGTAGTAGAGTGCAACACTTTCACGAAGATCTATCTCTGCGCACTCGGCCAGTACGACTACGACGCCGTCCCTGCCATTCCGCCTGAGATTGTTCTGTTTCCCAACTGGTGCTACTTCAACCTGTATGAGATCTCCTCATGGTCGCGCGGCATTCTCGTTCCGCTCTCGATCATCTACGCGAAGAAGCCCTTCAAGAAACTCGCACCGGAGCAGGGAATCGACGAGTTGTTTGTCGGCGGCCGTCAGAACTCGAACCTGCATCTCCGCTGGGACAAGAAGCGTCCCATCAGCTGGCGCAACTTCTTTCTCTTCACCGATCGCATGATTCATTGGTTTGAGCGCGTGCACATTCGCCCGCTGCGGAAGATGGCGATCAATCGGGCGAAGGAGTGGATGCTCGAACGCTTCGAAAAGTCCGACGGCCTGGGCGCGATCTATCCGGCCATGCTGAACTCGATCGTGGCGCTGCGCTGCCTCGACTACTCGCTCGACGACCCGCAGATGATTCGCGCGATGGACGAGTTTGAAAAGCTCGGCATCGACTGCCCCGAAGGCACGCCCGACTATCCCGTCCCGACCTTCCGGATGCAGCCCTGTTTCCCGCCCGTCTGGGACACGGCGCAGGCGATGTATGCGCTTGGCGATGCCGGCGTGCGCCGCGACGATCCGCGCATGCTCAAGGCTGCGGACTGGATTCTCTCGAAAGAAGTGCGCCAGAAGGGCGACTGGGCCGAGAAGGTCAAGAATGTCGAGCCCGGCGGCTGGTACTTCGAGTTTAACAACGAGTTTTATCCGGATGTCGATGATACGGGGCAGGTTCTGCTTGCGCTGAACTGCGTCGATAATCCTCGCGAACGCTATCAGTACGAGGTCTGCCAGCGCGCTCTGAACTGGATATGGGCGATGCAGTGCAAGAACGGCGGCTGGGCGGCCTTCGACAAGGACAACACGAAGAGCATCTTCCAGTACATCCCGTTCGCCGACCACAACGCGATGCTCGACCCGCCGACGGTCGACATTACGGGCCGCATGCTCGAGATGCTCGGCGCAGTATGGCTTCACCCGCAAAGACCCTCGCGTCGAGAAGGCCATTCAGTTCATCCTCAAAGAGCAGGAGTCGGACGGAAGCTGGTTCGGCCGCTGGGGCGTCAACTATCTCTACGGCACGTTCCTCGTGCTGCGCGGCCTCGAAGCCATGGGTTTCTGGAACCACGAGCCCGCCGTGCAGCAGGCCGCCGAGTGGATTCGCATGGTGCAGAACTCCGACGGCGGCTGGGGCGAGACCTGCGGCACCTACGACGATCCCAACCAGCGCGGCATCGGGCCGAGCACGCCTTCGCAGACCGCCTGGGCGGTCCTCGGACTGCTCGCCGCCGGCGACACGCGCTCCGACTCGGTTGCGAAGGGCGTTCGCTGGCTGATCGAGCGGCAGCACGAGGATGGAAGCTGGGACGAGCTGGTGCCCGGACGCAACGGCGAAAGTTATTACACCGGAACGGGCTTCCCGCGCGTCTTTTATCTTGGGTACCACCTGTACAAGCAGTACTTCCCGCTGCTGGCGCTGACGACGTATGAGCGGGCGATGCAGAACGGCCCGGCAGAGTAAGCCGGCGCATCACAAATTTTGATGGAGGAGACACCGGATGGCAGTCCCAGTCTCGCAAGCCTGGACGGTTGCAACTTACGTTCTGAAGCAGAAGCTCAGCGGGCGCAAGCGGTATCCGCTGGTGCTGATGCTCGAGCCGCTGTTCCGCTGCAACCTCGCCTGCGCCGGCTGCGGAAAGATTCAGTATCCGGCGCACATCCTGAAGGCGGAGCTCTCGCCCGAAGAGTGCTTCAAAGCGGTCGAAGAGTGCGGCGCGCCGATGGTCTCGATCCCCGGCGGTGAGCCGCTGCTGCATCCGCAGATGCCGGAGATCGTCGCCGGCCTCGTCGCGCGCAAGAAGTACGTCTACATGTGCACCAACGCGCTGCTGCTCAAGGAAAAGCTGCACCTCTTCAAGCCGAGCAAGTACCTCTCGTTCTCCGTCCACGTCGACGGCCAGCGCGAGCACCACGACTTCTCGGTCTGCCGCGAAGGCGGCTACGACATCGCGATGGAAGGCATCCGCGCCGCAGTCGCCGCAGGCTTCCGCGTCACGACCAACACGACGCTCTTCGACGGCGCCGATCCCAACAGCGTGCGCGCTCACTTCGACGAGCTGATGGCGGCCGGTGTTGAGAGCATGATGGTCTCGCCCGGCTACACGTACGACAAGGCTCCCGACCAGAACCACTTCCTCGGCAAGGCGAAGTCGCGCAGGATGTTCCGCGCCATTCTCTCCAACCGCAAGAAGAGCTGGAAGTTCAACACGCATCCCCTCTTCTCCGAGTTCCTGATGGGCAAGCAGAACTTCGAGTGCACGCCCTGGGGCATGCCGACCTTCTCGATCTTCGGCTGGCAGAAGCCTTGCTATCTGCTGCAGGACGGCTACGCCGACACCTTCGAGGAGCTGATGGACGACAACGCAGTGGGAGAACTACGGCGCCAAGAGCGGCAATCCGCAGTGCGCGAACTGCATGGTGCACTCCGGTCATGAGGCCAGTGCGGTCGATTACAACTTCGGCTCGCTGAAGGGCTTTCTCGTAACTGCGAAGAAGTACATGTTCCCGTCGACCTATCCGGACGAGGGCGCGCTGCAGTTGCTGAACGAGTGGCGGCCGGAGCATGCCGGTCCGCTGGTTCAGATTCAGGCCTCTGCAAATACTGTCGGCAACGAGCTGCAGTCGGTCTCGGGAGACTAATCGCATGGCGACAGAGCAGCAGGAGCATCTGAAGATCGAACAGCTGAAGCAGCACAGCGCCGACGAGCTGGAACACATCGAAGGCCGCGAGAAGGAAAATCTCGAGGGCTGGATTCCGACGCTGGCCAGTGACGCCGAGATCCGCGAAGCGCTCGAGAAGGCCTTCGACTATCGCGGCGACGTGACGATCACAGCGCAAGGACGGCACTCAGATCGTTGGGCTATCTCTTCGACCGCCGCACCGGCTCGTCGCTCGCTGACTCCTTCGTTCGCATCATCCCCTCAAGCGCGCCGACCAAGGTCAACGTAGCCTACTCCGAGATCGCCGCACTCGCCTTCACGGGCCGCGACACGGCTGCGGGCAAGACCTTCGAGGCCTGGGTGAAGAAGTACTGGGAGAAGAAGGCCGCCGGCGAGAAGAACATCCAGATCGAACCGGAGAAGCTCGACTAGGGTCTCACACCAGGGAAAGATCAGCAAGTGCGCGTATTCATCACGGGAGCGACGGGCTTCGTCGGCAGCCATGTGGCGCGACAATATGCCGCAGAGGGCGCGAGCCTTCGACTGCTGACCCGTCGAACAAGCCGCATGGATGCCCTCAAAGGCATCGACGCCGAGATCGTCCAGGGCGATCTGCGTCAACCGGAAAATCTTCGCTCCGCGCTCACGGGCTGCGATGCGCTGGTCCACGTTGCGGCTGACTATCGTCTGTGGGTGCGCGACCCCCAGCAGATGTACGCCGCCAACGTCGACGGAACGCGCGAGCTTCTGAAACTGGCCCGCGAGATGGGTGTTCAACGCGTCGTCTACACCTCAAGCGTCGCCACGATGGGTTTCAAGACTGACGGAACGATCGTCGAACGAAGGACACACCCGTTGCCCTCGCCGACATGATCGGTCACTACAAACGGTCAAAGTTCCTCGGCGAGCAGGAAGCCATCAAAGCCGCCCGTGCTGGCCAGCATGTGATGATCCTCAACCCCACGACTCCTATCGGTCCGGGTGACGCGAAGCCCACGCCGACCGGTCGCATCATCGTCGACTTCCTGAACAAGAAATTTCCTGCCTACGTCGATACCGGCCTCAACCTTGTCGATGTCTCCGAGGTCGCCCGCATGCACGTGGTCGCGCTTGATCGCGGCACTCCGGGCGAACGCTACATCCTCGGCGGCGAAAACCTCACGCTCAAACAGATACTCGATCGCATGTCCGCCATTACGGGGCTGCCGTCGCCGACCATGAAGGTCCCGCACTCCGTCGCCATGGCCTTCGCGTTCTTCGACGAGACCGTTACCGGCAAGCTGCGTGGGCAAGGAGCCGCGCGCGACCGTCGAGGCTGTCCGCATGGGCAAGAAGATGATGTTCGCCTCTTCCGCCAAAGGCTGAACGCGATCTCGGCTTCAAGGTGCTTCCCATTTACAACGCTCTGCGTTCAGCAATCGACTGGTTCATCGCGCACGGATACGCGCCGAAGCCATGAGAATCGGCATCATCGCAGCACTCCCAGGCGAACTGAAGCCTCTGGTGGCCAACTGGCAGCGGGTTCGCACCGGCTCGCGTGGGACGTCAAAGTGGGTGGTCACTCAAGGGGAAGACACCTGGATCGCAGTCTGCTCCGGCATGGGAGCTGAGGCTGTGCGCCGCGCTTACGCCGCCGCCGTCTCGGACGGAACGGTGGACATGTTGGTGTCAGTTGGTTGGGCGGGAGCCCTCGCGGCGGAGATTCAACCCTCAACCGTCTACGTTGCCACCGAAGTAATTGATGCCCAGACTGGCGAGCACTTTAGCTTCTCCGCCGAGCGGCAACTTCGACTGGTCACAACTGCGCGCGTCGCAGATGCAGTCGAAAAAAGACGCCTCGCCGCAGCCTATCCGGGCGCCTCGCTTGTGGACATGGAGGCAGCAACGGTCGCCAGGCTTGCGGCCATGCAGCAAATCCCGGTTCTCTGCATCAAGGGAGTCTCCGACGAGGCCGGAGCAGACCTGCCGGACCTCAACCCATTCATTGACCGCGCAGGGCAAATGCGGATGGTGCCTTTCCTCGCCCACATCGCCCTTCGCCCCCGCGTGTGGCCGTCTCTCGTGCACCTTGGCAGAAATAGTGCGCGTGCGGCAGACGCCATGCGAGACTTAATATTGGAGTTCATGAAAGAGAAAGATGTCGAAAAGCTCATTCGCACCGGAAGTCTCTAACCCAGCTGCGGACGTCCCCGCAACGATGCGTGCCGCGGTCTATCGCGGAATCAACGACGTGCGTGTTGAAACCGTGCCTGTCCCCGAGATCGGACCCGGCGAAGTCCTCGTCAAGATTCACACCTGCGGAATCTGCGGTACCGACCTAAAGAAGATCCACACCGGCTCGCACTCCGCTCCACGTATCTTCGGCCACGAGATGGCCGGAACGATAGTGAAGACCGGAGAGGGTGTGGAAGGTTTCGCAGTCGGCGATCGTGTGATGGCCTACCACCACATTCCGTGCGGCGAATGCTACTACTGCCGCAAGCAGACCTTCGCGCAGTGCGAGACCTACAAAAAAGTCGGCTGCACCGCAGGCTTCACGCCCTCCGGCGGAGGCTTCGCCGAGTACATTCGCGTCATGGACTGGATCGTGCGCGGCGGCCTCGTCAAAATCCCCGACGGTGTCCCTTTCGAGCAGGCAGCGTTCATCGAGCCCGTCAACACCTGCTACAAAGCGATTGAGCTTCTCAACCTGCAGCCCGACGAAACCGTGCTGGTCATCGGCCAGGGCCCTATCGGCATTCTGCTTGCCGCGCTTGCAAAGAAAACCGGTGCAACCGTCCTCACCAGCGATCTCTACCCCGAACGCCACGCCATCGCAGCAAAGTTTGGCCTCGACCATCCGCTTGACGCGCGAAGCGACGTCGCCGCTGCCGCAAAAGCAGCTACAGAAGGCCGCGGAGCCGACGTGGCTCTGCTTGCCGTAGGCGGCAACGCGCTCATCAAGATTGCAATGGACGCAATCCGTCCCGGCGGCCGCGTCGTTCTCTTCGCGCAGACCCAGCACGGCGAAGCGCCCTTCGATCCCGCCGCCGTCTGCATGGACGAAAAGACCCTGATGGGCTCCTACAGCTCCTCAGTAGCCTTCAATGAAGATGTCAATCGTCTGGTCTTCGAGGGCTACCGCACGGGGCTCGATCTCACCCAGCTCATCTCGCACCGCTTTTCGCTCGAGGATGCTGTCACAGCCATCGATCTCGCTTCGCATCCACAGGCCGATTCGATGAAGATCGTCATCCAGCCCTAGCAGACGCGACCGCGGATTGAGCGGATGAGTACGGATATTAAGAACAAAAGAGAAACGGGAGAAGTCGACAAAATGCCGACTTTAAGTAGTTTTGATCCGTTTTATCCGCGCAATCCGCGGTCGTCAGTCTCGCGCGCGCTTCTTCACTTCGACGTTGAGGCGCTTGATCTTTTGGTTCAGCGTTGACAGCGGAATCTTGAAGTACTCCGCGGCCTCCGTCTGGTTCCAGTGGCAGCGCTCCAGCCGGTCGGAGATGATGCGCCGCTCAATCTCTTCCATCAGGTCGAAGAGGCTGGCGTTGGGCTGATGATCGAGCAGGCTCGCCGAGTATGTGCTGCCCGTCAACTGCGACGGCAGCAGCTCGGCGTTGATGATTCGCGACGTCGACAACACCACGCCGCGCTCCATCGCATTTTCGAGCTCGCGCACATTGCCTGGCCACTCGTAATCCATGATGATGCGCATTGCTTCCGGAGAGAGGGAGCGATGCTCGGTCGCATTCTCCTCCGCGTAGAACTTCAGGAAGTGCGCGGCAAGCAGAGGAATATCTTCGCGCCTAGAGCGCAGCGGCGGCAGTTCCAGAGAGATGACGTTCAGCCGGTAGAAGAGATCTTCGCGGAACCGGCCTTCGCGCACCGCGTCCTGCAGATTCACGTTGGTCGCGGCAATGATGCGCACATCGACCTGGATCTCCTGCGTGCCGCCGAGGTGCATGAAGCGGCGGTCCTGCAGAACGCGCAGGATCTTCGCCTGCATATCGATTCCCATCGTGCCGATCTCGTCGAGAAAGAGCGTGCCTCCATTCGCGACTTCGAAGAGTCCCTTCTTCGCCGAAACCGCCGACGTAAACGCGCCTTTGACGTGGCCGAACAGCGTCGACTCCAGCAGCTCCGACGGCACGGCACCAGTGTTCACCGGCACAAACGGCCTGTCGCGTCGCGGCGAATTCGCATGAATCGCCTTCGCGATCAGTTCCTTGCCTGTGCCGCTCTCGCCCTGAATCAGAACGGTCGAGCGGCTGGGCGCGACCTGCGCGACGAGATCGAAGAGCCGCAGCATCGGCTCGCTCTTGCCCACGATATTTTCGAAGTTGTAGCGCTGCTTCAGCGTCCGCTTGAGCTGCACCACCTCTTCTTCCGCGCGGTGACGTCCGATCGCGGCGCGAATGTCGGCCAGCAGCTTCTCGTTGTCCCATGGCTTCTGGACGAAGTTCTCCGCGCCCGCTCGAATGGCGTCGACGACATTGCCCACCGTGCCGAACGCCGTAATCATGATGACCGGAAGCCCGGGCTGCATCTCCAGAATGCGCGGCAGAAGTTCGATTCCGGTCTCGTCCGGGCAACGCAAGATCAAGCAGAAGCAGATCGTACTCGTTGCGTGCCAGCAGATCCAGACCCGCAGAGCCATCGCCAGCCGCGTCGACAGCCAATCCTTCCAACGTCAGCAGCGTCTCGAGCGACTCGCGGATCGCATGCTTCATCGTCGATGATCAGAATGCGTCGGGCTCGCCGACGATGCGGGGAGTGCGCTCTGAAGATCTCGGACGATTCGACGGAAAGCTCAGTCGTCTCAGACATGGATCGCCTTTCTGTCGCTCGGCATGCTATGCTGCTCGCTTCGGCGTGCTCGGTGCGTAATCTGCGGGGCGCCGCTCCGGCAGCGAGGGAAACTCCAACTGGAACGTCGTGCCTACGCCAGGTTCGCTCTCCACATGGATCTTGCCGGCGTGCTCCTGCATGATGCCGTAGCTAACCGCCAGTCCCAAGCCCGGTGCCCTTGTGCTGCACCGTCCTGCGGCTTGGTCTTGGTCGTGAAGAACGGATCGTAGATGCGGTGCAGATGCTCCTGCTCGATGCCGCCGCCGGAGTCCTGAATCCGCACCACCACACGGCCCGATCCGTCTGCAGGTCGCAATCCTCAAGCGTGGCGTCTGCGGTTCCAAACATCGCGTCCTTCGCGTTCAGCAGCAGATTCAGCATCACCTGCTGCAGCTTGCCCTGGTTGCCGTGGATTCGCGCAAGATCGGGATCGAGATCCGTCTCCACGCGAATCTGCGCGGTCTTCAACTGATGCTCGAGCAGCGTCACCGTATCGTGCAACAGATCGTTCAGGTCCACGCTCGTGAACTCCGTGCCGCCGGTCCGCGAGAAGTTCAGCAGCCCATTCACGATCTCCGACGCGCGGAAGGTCTGCTGCGTAATCTTTTCGAGCACCGGCGCAGAGCCGCTCATCATCGCGCATCTGCTTGGTCAGCATCTGCGTGTAGCTGGAGATCACCGCCAGCGGCGTGTTCACCTCGTGCGCCACGCCCGCGGCCAGCAGGCCGATCGACGAGAGCTTCTCCGACTGCGTCAGCTGCGCTTCCAGCTGGATGCGGTCGGTGATGTCGTCGACCAGGACGATGCGGCCGACGACTGCGAAGTCGCGCGTCAGCAGCGGTGCAATCGCGATGTTCGCGATGCGCTCGCTCGCCGGTCGGGCAGCGCCAGGCGGAACTTGTAGAGCGTGTGAGTGCCATGCTCGTCGCGCACGCTGTCGAAGCGTCGCAATGAACTCCGGCGGGAAGATCGGCGCGAGACGGCTGACGCAGGGCCTCGGCGCGCGACTTCCCGGACATCACCTCCATCTGCGCGTTCCAGCTCTCGATGCGGTCTTCGAGATCGACCGCGAAGACGCCGACGTTGATCGACTCGACGATGTTCTCGTGGAACTCCTTCAGCCGTTCGAACTCGGTGATCTTCTGCTCCAGCCGCCGGTAGAGCTGCGCATTCTGGATCGCGATGCCGATGTAGCCAGCCAGCGACTCCAGCACCTCCATGTCCTCGCTCGAGAGGAAGTCGCCGTCATCGGTGCGGCCCAGCCCAATCACCGCGACCGTGCGCGTGCCGCCGCCTTCGCGATTGGCCACGCGGCAGGGCAGGTAGTAGTTCAGGTCCAGCCGGCCGGCGCTCCGCCGCTGCGCTTCGGGCAGACGCAGCACCTGCTGCGGATTCTCGAGGAAGATGTGGTTGTTCGCGCCTCGGCCGGTCGAAGTCGAGGAAGCGCACATCGAGCGCGGTCAGCTCCGCGGCGGATAGATTGGTGAGGCCGTGCGAAGCCGCCAGGTCGAAGTGACGTGGCGCCTGCGCCCTCGCTCTTCGCTGGCAAGAAACACTGCGACCCGCGTGACCAGCAGCGTCTGCGGCAGCCGCTCCACGATCGAGTCGACCAGCGCGCGCAGGTCGGTCTGCGAGTTCAGGCTGCGGCCGAAGTCGATCAGCGTCTCGCGGTAGTCGAAGCGCTTCTGATCGAAGATGCGGTCGACCCGCGCCTGAATCGCCCGCTTCAGCGGATCGAAGACAGGCCCGTCACGATGATCGCCGCGACATCAGGCCCCAGATGCCGAGGCCGGGAGGCGCGTGTGGACGATCTCCGCCGATCAACGCCAATGACGCCGAAGTAGAGGCCGACCAGCGCCGCCGTCGCCAGCGTGTAGGTCACGCCGCGCTTGAAGATCAGGTCGACGTCCATCAGGCGGTAGCGCACAATCGCCCAGCTGAAGGTCAGCGGCAAGAATCACCAGCGAGAGTCCCGCCAGCTTGGTCAACAGAGCTGGGCACTGGCCAGTCCGAAAGATACGGAATGACGTAAAGCAGCGTGAACGGCAGTACCGCCAGCAGCGTTCCGCGCGTCAGCCACTTCAGTTGCTGCCGCTCCAGCGCCGACTCCGCATGACGATACCGGTACCTGAAGACGACCGCAGCGATGACGTAGTAGAGCGCAAGATAACCAAGCGATATCTGATCGAGACGGTGAATCAGCACCTCAGTCGCCGACCAGAACCGGATCGCCGTGTATTGCAGACTGAGTAGAAAGATTCCCGGCAGATAGAGCAGGGCATAGACCAGCGTTCGCCGGAAACGGTCGCGCTGTTCGGAGGTAAAGTTATCCGAAAAGCTGAGCGCAAAGTGTAAAAACAGCGCCGGCTGCAATGCCTGCGCGACCATGTTGCCCCAGTCGTATATTCCCAGTTCGCCCGTCGACCGGAAGCTGTACAGCACAAACGACGCGAGGCAGAAGACGTAGAAATGGATGGATTTGGGCGCGGTCCATCGCCGGAACAACACGTAGATGCCGATGGAGAGATAAACCAGCGCAATAAACCGCAGGCCCTGGTTGATCGACCGGTCCTTCTCACCGAGGATCACCGGGATGTCCAGCCGGGTCGCGCCGTTCAGATCGATAGATTGCGGAACCGGCCGCAGAATCGAGTAGGTCGCGTGCCCCCAGATGCCGCTGCGGTACATCTCCCGCCCAAGCGCCGCCACCCGGGGTGTTGGCTGGTCATCGACGCTGACGAGGATGTCCCCGGTTCGTATGCCGGCGCGGTTTCCCGGCGAATCAGCCGGAACCCGCTCTGCCCGCAGGCCGCCAGTGGCCTCAACCCACCAGATTCCATCAGTCGGGACACCCAAGCCGCTCTCGTGCTCGAAGTTCATCGCGGCCAGAGCGCAAGCAGCAATTGTCGCCAGAGCCAGCAGAACAGCCAGAACCCGGGTTTGAGCAGCGTTCTTCATGAGAGCTCGACATCAAACTAAGCACATCGATAACCAAACCAGTAAGCGCAGAGAATACAGCGGGTTAAGTCCTTTGGCCCGTTCTATTATACAAAAAACCATAACCCATTCAGTAATTCACATATTCGACTCTGCAATAGTCGTATCTATCGTTTGACGCATCGTTCACAAAAACAAGCCCCAAAATAGCACCAAACCGTCTGATCTTTCCTCTAATTCACGTACCGTACAGTCTTTTTGCAAGATTCCGACAAAAACTTCCGACCCCATGCATCGAAGAATTAACCTTGCTGTAATATGAGCGTTGGCGAATTCGTCAACCGGCTTCTTTTTCGGTGCTATTTTCTCACTTTCGAGGCGACTGCTGCAGTGACACCAGGAGATTCCACAATCGAAGAGGCATTTGTCCTGGTGGAGGGAGCCAAGATCCATTACCAGCACGCTGGTACCGGGCGACCCATACTACTCCTTCACGGCCTGGTAGGTTCGGCGAAGAACTGGCATAGAAACATCAGCTTTCTCGCCCAGGACGCGAGCGTATACGCCGTCGATCTGTCGAACATGGGCCGGTCCGACCGCGTTCCGGGCCTTGACGCCGGGCTCGTCGCAACCGCTGACCGCATCGCCGCCTCAATGGACGCTCTCGGCCTCGATCAGGCCGATATCGCCGCGCACTCGCATGGCGGGGCCGTGGCCATGATGTTTGCCGCGCGTCATCCCGCCCGTGTCCGCCGACTCATCCTCTTCGCCCCGGCCAATCCCTACTGCAGCCTGGGAGAGCCGCTCATCCGCTTCTACCAGACGCGCCTCGGCATATGGTTAGCCCGCCAGATCCCCTGGCTGCCCAGAAAACTCAAGGCCATCGCACTCGGCCGGATGTACGGAGACCCCTCCCGCGTCACCATGGAAGCTCTCGAGGGATACATCGAAGGCCTCACCGTTCCCGGCACTGTCGACCATGTCCTTGAGATCGTCAGGCGATGGTCCGCCGACATGAAGCTTCTGCGTTCGGCTCTCTCGGAACTCGTCGCGAAGCCCACGCTCCTGATCTGGGGTGACCGCGACCGCGCCGTCAGCCTCGACTCTGCGAGCGTCTTGCAGCACAAACTCCGCGACTCCCGCCTGCTGGTCCTGCCTGGAGTCGGCCACATCCCCTTCGAGGAGATGCCCGACATCTGCAACCAGGCCATGCGCGACTGGGTTCTCGCCCCTTCGCTCGCCGAGGCCCGACCCGTCGCCTCTGCTCACCGCTCCCGCCCGATGGACCGTGCCCACGCGCCCGAAGTCAGCGGCGCGGCCTAGCTCAACCCAAACTCACTCCTCAGCCACGAACGAATCTCTTCCTGCATCAGGCCCAGCTTCGCGCCCGGCGAATCTGCTGTCCCCTGAAAGAAATGATCCGCGCCGGCAATCCACACCAGCCGCTTTGGCTCCGGCGCGCGCTCAAAGACACGCTCCACCGCCTCACGTGGCCCATACTGATCGTGATCGCCACTCACAAACAGCTTCGGCACCGAGCACTTCGGCAAAAAACCATAGCTGTAATCCCGCCCCTCCGCATGCACCGGCAAGCCAAGCCCAACCAGCCCCTTCACACGAGCATCCCCGCAACAAGCCCGCAGTCCCACATTTGACCCGAACGAGAATCCCGCAAAGAGCATGGGCAAATGAAGGTTGGACTCCAGCCAATCCAACGCAGCCTTCACATCCTCCTGTTCGCCCATCCCGTCATCATGCTCGCCTTCGCTCAACCCAACGCTGCGAAAGTTAAACCGCAGCACTGGCAGTCCAAACGACGAGAACGCCTTCATCGCGTGATACACCACCTTGTTGTGCATCGTCCCGCCGCCAGCAGGATGTGGATGGCACACCAGCGCGGCATAAGGAGCATCCTCGCGCCCGGTATTCAGCAGCGCCTCCAGCCGACCCGCCGGTCCGCGCAGATCCTCAATCGAGCGTATCTGCGAAGAGAAAGGCTGTGAAGAGGAAAGCCGCGAAGAAGAAATTTGAGTCATCGCTACCAGTTTATCGGGTGCGCACGTCATCCGCCGTTCATAGGCCATCACGTATGCTGGAACTATGGCGATCGACCCGATTCAACTCACCAGACAGCTAGTCAATATCGAGTCCACCACCTATCACGAGGCGCCCGCCGGCCACTTTCTCGCACGAATTTCTCACCGCCCAGCGCTACACCGTCGAGAAGATGCCCGTCGCCCAACCCGACCGCGCCACCACCCCCGGCTCAGGCGACGGCGACCGCTTCAACGTCTACGCAGCCATGCCCGGCATCACTCCCGACGTCGTCCTCTCCACTCACATGGACACCGTCCCGCCCTACATCCCCTGCACCGAAGACGACGAGTTCCTCTACGGCCGCGGCACCTGCGATGCCAAAGGCATCATCGCCGCCCAGATCGCCGCAGCCGACCGCCTCCGCGAAGCCGGCATCAAAATCGGCCTGCTCTTCGTCGTCGGCGAAGAGCGCGATTCAGCCGGCGCCATCGAAGCCAACAAATCCCCGAAGGCTCAACGCTTCCTCATCAACGGCGAGCCCACCGACAACCGCCTCGCCCTCGCCTCCAAGGGCGCTCTCCGCGTCGAACTCCGCGCCAAAGGCCGCATGGCGCACTCCGCCTATCCCGAACTCGGCGATTCCGCCATCCACAAGCTCATCGAAGCGCTCCACGACGTCCTCGCCCTGCCGCTTCCAGTCGAACCCGAGATCGGCCCGTCCACCCTGAACATCGGCCTCATCAAAGGCGGCTACGCTCCCAACGTCATCTCCGACAAAGCCGAAGCCCACATCCTCGTCCGCCTCGTAGGCCCGTCCGACGAAACCAAAAAATCCATCCTCGCCGCCGTAGGCGACCGCGCCGACGTAACCTTCTCGCTCGATCTCCCCTTCGTCCGCATGCGCAAAATCGACGACCTCCCACCCTTCCAACCATGATCGCCAACTTCACCACCGACATTCCCGCGCTCACCAACTGGGGCGAGCCGCTCCTGCTCGGCCCCGGCTCCATCCACGTAGCTCACACGCCAAACGAGCGCATCGCAAAAAAGGAACTGCTCGAAGCGGTCGACCTCTACGAGAAAATCGCCACCAGCCTCGTCCAAAAACTCTAAAGAATTTTCAACAGAAGTCGTCATTCTGACCCTGAGCGTAGCCGAAGGGGAAGAATCCCCGCATTTTTCGGGACTATCGCTTCATCAACCGGAGTCCGTATGTTGTCGCTGCGAAAACTATTCCTCCTCCTTCTCGCCCTCTTGGTAGTAACGCTAATCGCCGCTGCGTTCGTCATCGAGACAATCCCCGCCGCCGACACCAACCTCACCCACTTCGATACCATCATCGTCCTCGGCACCCCCGCCAAACTCTGACGGCACTCCGTCACCCGAGCAACGCGAGCGCACGCTCGAAGGCATCCGCGAGTACAAATCCGGAGTAGCCCCACGCATCATCTTCACCGGAGGCCCCGCCCACAACCAATTCGTCGAAGCCCACGTCATGGCCACACTCGCACTCACCCAGGGCGTCCCACCTGACGCGATCCTCGAAGAAGGCCGTGCACAGAACACCATCCAGAACATCTACTACAGCAACCAGATCATGCAGGCGCACCATTGGACCAGCGCCGAAGTCGTCAGCTCACCAAGCCATCTCCCACGCACTGCTCTCATCCTCGAACATTACCCCGTTCTCCAATGGCGCACCCACCCCGCACCCTGGCCCACCGAGTACTCCATCTGGCAGCGCTCCGCACACTACGCCATCGAAGCCGAATACTGCCTCAAACTGAGACTCTTCGGTTTCCCGAAATCCCACTTTCTGCCGTCTGTTCCATAACGCTCGACAATGCATGCGTTACATGTAACAATCTTTCCATGAAGTCTTCGATCACTCGCGCAAAGAACGCCGTTGCTGATGAAAAAAAGGCTGCTGCAAAGGAACGAGTGCGCAAGCATCGGGAAGCTCTGCGCGCCCGCGGCCTGCGTCCGATTCAAATATGGATCCCGGATACTCGCAGACCAGGGTTTGCCGCGGAGGCGCGGCGTCAGTCACTCGCCATCGCGAGAGATAAAAAGCACGAGAAGGAAATCTTCGACTTCATGGATGCGGTTCTGCAAGGTACAGAATGGAGTTGAAACGGGGCGATGTCGTCATCGTGAGTGCTCCTGGAAGCTACGGAAAACCCAGACCGGCCGTCATCATTCAATCCAACTATTTCAGCGAGACAGGCTCGCTTACCGTTCTCCTTATGACGAGCGATCTCCACGATCGCCTTCCACTTGTTCGCCATAGGATCAGGCCGTCTGAGATAAATGGTCTTCGGTCGGTCAGCGAAGTGATGATAGATAAGATTTTCACCATCCCCAGAGAGCGTCTGCGGCAGAAAATAGGTTCTCTCTCAAATACTGAAATGGTGGGGGTCACGGCCTCCCTTGCGCTCTTTCTCGGCATCTAGGGCTGATCAACCCGAAACCACCCCAAACCCCAGCTCGCCCCCCACATTGTCCCCAGCCAACACCGCCGACTCATCCGGATTCGCTGGGTTATACCGAACATTCACCTTAGGCTCACCCTTAGCCTTCATCTCCGCCTCATGATGGGTCATCGCCACGCTGCGCAGATACCCGCCGTAATACTCCCCATTCACCTTGAAGTGAAACCCCGCCTCAATCTGAAAAGGCGTACCCGTAGTAGCGACGTCATCATCGGCATTCAACACCTGCCAGTGGTTGATCTCTGCCTCCACCATCGGCCAGCTCTGCGCCTGCGCAAGCTTCTTCGCGCGCTTGCTGCGCCGAATCGACCGCCGTATCCCATCAATAAGAAAGCTTCCCGCCATAGACCCAACAATTCACTCCAAAATAAGGTCGTCATCCTGAGCGCAGCGAAGGATCCCCGCATTTTGCTCTAAGCGCCCATGCCTCCAACCCATCAGGAAAATGATTCTAATCCCGTCGACAATAATCACCCAAACGACGAACCAACCCGAATTCGTCCCCACTTATCCTCAATTTAGACCCCTTCGCAAACGCCATAGAATAGAGACATGGCGGCAGAGTTTACCCACTTACATCTCCACACCGATTACTCCCTCCTCGATGGCGCCTGTGACGTAGACAAACTCGCCGGACACCTCAGCAAAATCGGTCAAACCGCCGCCGCCATGACCGACCACGGCAACATCTACGGCGCAGTCCACTTCTTCGACGCCATGCACAAGAAGGGCCTCAAGCCCATCCTCGGCTGCGAGCTCTACATCTGCAAAAACGAAGACCACCGCGGCGCTCCCGAAGGCGACACCTACAACCACCTCCTCGTCCTCGCCGAAAACGAAGCCGGCTACCGCAATCTCGTCCGCCTCACCAGCGAGGCCGCCCTCCACGGCTTCTACCGCAAGCCCCGCGTCAGCAAAAACTTCCTCGCCAAACACACCGAAGGACTCATCGGCTTCTCCGGCTGCCTCGCCGGCGAAGTCAACCAGCACCTGATGGCAGGGAAGTACGACGACGCCAAACGCACCGCCGGCTTCTACCAGGATCTCTTCGGCAAAGGCAATTACTTCCTCGAAATTCAAGACCACAACCTCGCCCCCGACAAAGCCGTCTGCGAAGCACTCTTCAAAATGGAGCGCGAACTCGACATCCCGCTCATCGCCACCAACGATAGTCACTACGTAGCCTCCGACGACTCCCGCGCCCACGAGATCCTCCTCTGCGTCCAGACCGCCGGCAGCATGAACGACCCCAAGCGCTTCAAGTTCGACACCCAGGAGTTCTACATCAAGTCCGCCGAGGAGATGCTCCGCACCTTCTCGCAAACTCCCGAGGTCTGCACCCGCACCATGCAGTTCATCGACCGCTGCAACCTCAAAATGGCCAAGGTCGACAACCCGTTCCCCGACTTCGCCGTCCCCGAAGGCGAAACCCTCGACACCTACTTCGAGCGCGTCTGCCGCGAAGGCCTCGAGATGCGTCTCAACACCGCCGTCGCCCACCTCCGCCAGCGCGGCATCCTCAAAAAGACCATCCCCGAGTACCACGCCCGCCTCGACCTCGAGCTCGCCGTCATCAAGCAGATGAAGTTCCCCGGCTACTTCATGATCGTCTGGGACTTCATCCACTACGCCCGCGAACACGACATCCCCGTAGGCCCCGGCCGTGGCTCCGCCGCCGGCTCGCTCGTCGCCTACGTCATGCAGATCACCGACATCGACCCGCTCCAGAACGAGCTGCTCTTCGAGCGCTTCCTCAACCCCGAGCGCATCTCCATGCCCGATATCGACATCGACTTCTGCATGAACCGCCGCGGCGAAGTCATCGACTACGTCACCCGCAAATACGGCCGCGACCAGGTCGCCCAGATCATCACCTTCAACACCATGGCCGCCAAAGCCGCCATCAAAGACGTAGGCCGCGCACTCGACATGCCCTACGGCGAAGTCGACCGCATCGCCAAGATGATCCCGACCACCATCGGCATCACCATCGAGCAGGCCCTCGAAGACTCGCCCCACCTCGCCACCGCCTACGAAGACCCCAAGATCAAAGAACTCATCGACGCCGCCCTCCGCCTCGAAGGCCTCGTCCGCGGAGCCGGAGTCCACGCCGCCGGCGTCGTCATCGCCCCCAAGCCCCTCACCGAGCTAGTCCCCGTCACCCGCGCCAAAAACGACGACATCGTCACCGCCTACGACATGAAGGCCGTCGAAAAGATGGGCCTGCTCAAGATGGACTTCCTCGGCCTGACGACCCTCACCGTCATCGACGACGCCCTCAAGCTCATCAAATCCGCAGGCACTCGATCTCAACCTCGACACCATCCCCCTCGACGATCACGAGACCTACGAAAAAGTCTTCCACCGCGCGCTGACCTCCGGCGTCTTCCAGTTCGAATCCGGCGGCATGCGCGACGTTCTCCGCCGCTACAAGCCCACCACCGTCGAAGACCTCACCGCCCTCAACGCCCTCTACCGCCCCGGCCCGATTCAAGGCGGCATGATCGACGACTTCATCGAGCGCAAGTGGGGCCGCCGCGCCGTCGAATATCTCTTCCCCGAACTAGAACCCATCCTGCACGAGACCCTCGGCGTCATCGTCTACCAGGAGCAGGTCATGCAGATCAGCTCCGTCATCGGCGGTTACTCCCTCGGCGGCGCCGACCTCCTCCGCCGCGCCATGGGTAAAAAAGATCCCGCCGAGATGGCCAAGCAGCGCGACATCTTCATGGCCGGAGCAGCCGAGCGCAAGTTCCCCAAAGACAAAGCCGGCCAGCTCTTCGACCTCATGGAGCAGTTCGCCGGATACGGCTTCAACAAGTCCCACTCCGCCGCCTACGCGCTTCTCGCCTATCACACCGCCTGGCTCAAGACCCACTACCCGGTCGAGTTCATGGCCGCGCTCCTCACGTCCGAAACCTCGAAGCCCGACTCCGTAGTCAAGTACATCTCCGAGTGCCGCGAGATGAACATCCCCGTCGTCCCGCCCAACGTGCAGGTCTCCGACGCCAACTTCACCCCCATCAACGGAGCCATCGGCTTCGGCCTCGCCGCCATAAAAAACGTAGGCCACAACGCCATCGAATCCATCATCGCCGCCCGCGCCGAACTCAGGGCAGCAGGGAAGCAGGGCTTCTCCTCGCTCTGGGAGTTCTGCGAAAAGGTCGACCTCCGTCTCCTCAACAAGCGAGTCCTCGAGTCCCTCATCAAAGCCGGAGCCATGGACGCCTTCGGCCCCCGCGCCGCGCTCACCGCCGCCCTCGACAAAGCCATGGAGCGCGCCCAGAAAGCCCAGCGCGACGAAGCCGCCGGCCAGCACGGCCTCTTCGGCATCTTCGACTCCGACATCCAGGCCTCCACCAATCACAACGGCGAAGACGCACTCCCCAAAGTAGCCGAGTGGGACGAACACACCCGCCTCCAAAACGAAAAAGAAGTCCTAGGCTTCTTCGTCTCCGGCCACCCCATGGACAAGTACCGCGAAAAGCTCCGCAACATGAAGGTCGTCGACACCGCCACCGCCATCGAAATGAAGCCCGAACCGCAAGTCTTCCGCCGCCGCGGCGAAGAACCGCAAAACGAAATCCAGATCGCCGGAGTCATCACCGGCCTCAAGGTCGCAAAATCCAAGCGCTCCGGCGAACTCTACGCCCAGGCCGTCCTCGAAGACACCGTAGGCAAGATCGAACTCATCGCCTTCTCCACCAGCTACGAAAAACTCAAAGACAAGCTAAAGATCGACGTCCCCGTAGTCGTTCGCGGCGTCCTGCGCGGCGAAGAAGACTCCGCCCCCAAGCTCTCCCTCTCCGCGATCCAGGCCCTCGAAGACGTCAAGATCAAGCTCCCCGACTCCCTCCGCATCAAGGTTCCGCTCCACAACCCCGACGCCGCGCTCCTCGAAAAAATCCACGCCGTCTTCCTCGGCGCCCCCGGCAAAGGCAAAGTCCTCCTCGACCTCGAAGAGCCCGGCGAATTCTGCGCCGTCCTCGAACCCCACAACATCACCGTAGCCGCCGACCGCCTCTTCATCGACCACATCGAAGAGCTCGTAGGCCGAGGCAGCGTCCGCGTCCTCGACTAAACACCGGAAAGTTCAGATCACCTTCCGAAACGCGTTGGCGACCTTCCCGCCTGCTGCTTTCACCGCGTCCACCGCAGTCTCAACCGCATCCGTCGTATGCGTAAGCGCCGACTTCCTTCGCGGTCCCGGTTCTTCGACCTCAACCGTCTCGATCTCCCCACCGAAGATCGCGTGTTCCACTTCAAGCCGGTCGAGCGTCGCGTTCAACTCCTCAACCACCGCCTCAGCGTCAGCCTCGACCACGATCAGTTCCAACTCAATCTTCCGATAGTGCATATCCGTCCCCCAACCTACAATTTTACGACCTACGGATGGAACTTGAATTCAACCCGCACGATTGGAGGTCTCTTCGGAAGCGTCAAAGCGCTCTCCGCAGTCTCCGCGTTCTCAATGGAGTGCATCGGCTCCGGCGCCATCCACTTCACAACCCACTTGCCCTCCGTCACGGGTAAGTCCTTGCTCGGATGATCCCGGACAGTCCCATCAGCAACGTAGTACCGTTGGTGCGCTGTGCGGCCGCCTGTATCCCAGGTTAGAAACAGGCTCGGCCACCGATGATGATGCATCGGCTCTTTCGTTCCGGGTGGCACGGTCACCTCCAGCACCCTCACGAACGCGTTTTCGAAGAGAACTCGATGACTGTTCGGCGCAACCTGCACTGCATCGTAGCCATCGGGGAAGTCCGATTTGTCCTGCCCAAAGAGATGCGAACGTCCGGCAAAAAGAGCGAGGCCAGTCAGAACCAATACCAAAGCGGCAACGCTGCGCTTTCGAAACCAGAAGTTTCCTGTTCGATTCATCGCTCGCAGTATACAGACCGACCGCGGACCGTCAGTCATTTTCTTCAGCAGCGAAGATGTAACTCGATTCGTCTCCCGCGCGTCTTAGATGGGAATGAGTGTGAAAGACAAATCCCTCGCCTACCTACTCCTCCGCACAGCTCTCGGCGTAAATTTCGCCGGCCACGGCCTCATCCGCATCCACAACGGAGTCGCCGTCTTCGCGCAAACCACCGCCGAACATCTCGCCAAATCCCCACTCCCACCAAGCCTCATCCACGCCTTCAGCTACGCCATTCCCTTCATCGAAGCCATCCTCGGAATAACTCTCATCCTTGGTGTCTTCACTCGCGCCTCGCTCATCGCAGGAGCCGTATTCATGATGGCCCTCACCATCGGCGTCACCGCCAACCAGCAGTGGGACCTCGCCAGCCAGCAACTTCTCTACAGTCTCGTCTTCTTTCTCCTTCTCTTCCTCCTCGAACACAACCACTTCTCCTTGGACGCCGCACTCCGCCGCAGCACCAAAACTGACGACTGAAACCTGAGAACTCCGGGCAGCAAAAGTACCTATCCGCTTGTTCAGGGCATTCGACCGAATCTGCCGGCCGCGCATTTGCATCAATATTCCCGTAGAACGCAGATGCTACGATGGTCGATCTGGGCCCTTCCGTAGCACCCAATGTCCGCCTGTTAGCCGCAACGCATCTGCTTTCACGAGCTCCATCCGGGCGGTGATGCTGGAAGCGAGAAACTGCCGAGGTGCCATCATGAGTGAATCGTCTGATCTTCGCCTGAAGAGAATGCTGCTCAACAACGGAAGCGGTCGAATGCCGGCGCTCGGCTTTGGCACCCTGATTCCCGATGCGGCCGTGACGATAACCGCTACCAGAGATGCACTGCAAGTTGGATTTCGACACTTCGATTGTGCGGAACGATACCGGAACGAGCGTGAGGTGGGCGAGGCCTTGCAGGCAGGACTCGCTGCTGGAGGCATTGCACGCGAAGACATCTTCGTCACAACAAAGTTGTGGAACACAAATCATCGGCCCGAGCGCGTCGAACCGGCATTCAAGGCGAGTCTGGACAGACTCAAGCTCAACTATCTGGATCTCTACCTCATTCACACTCCGTTTGCCTTCCAACCGGGGGACAACCAGGATCCGCGGGATCAAAACGGCAATGTCATTTACGACCGCGGCGTAACTTTGCTCGACACATGGAGAGCGTTGGAAGGTCTCGTGGACGGCGGGAGATGCCGCGCCATCGGACTGTCGGACATCACCTTGGATGGACTGTTGCCCATCTACGAAGCTGCAAGAATCAAGCCAGCCGTTGTCCAGGTCGAGTCGCATCCTTACCTTCCGGAGACGGATCTTCTGGAATTTTGCAAAGAGAAGGGCATTGTGTTTTTGGCTTTCGCGCCATTGGGTCACGGAATAAGACCGGGGCCGCTTGAAGATCCAGTCATTTTGGCAATCGCTGCACGAGTTGGAAAGACGCCGGCACAGGTGCTGCTGGCCTGGGCGGTGCAGCGTGGCACGGCTCTGCTCACCACGCCCAGGACTGCGGACCGGGCGAGAGAGAATTTCAACATCTCCGCCCTGCCGGAAGACGCGGTCGACGAGATCAATCGCATTCAGACAAGACAGAGACTCAACGACGTGGTGAACACCGGCAGTCCGGGTTTCATTCCGCGAGTTAGTTCGTGAAAGCCAAATCGCACCTGTTAGATCGCAGTCGACACTCTTCTAACCTCAGTCGGCGATAAATCGCAGAGTCACTCATCGACCGCTCCAGCTAACCAACCCTGTGCCTGTGAAGCCGTTTTTGGAGTCTTCACCCCAAACTGACTACCCTAACAAGCTCCGAACCCATCCCCACCCGCCTCCGCTACAATGAATACAATGGCCGAACACGAAGCAGGCAGATCAACACATCAGCATCCGCCAGCCCCCGAAGCGTGGGTCAAGACGGAGCTGGCGCGACACCCGCAGCGCCCTTACCCAATGGACTTCATCCAGGCAATCTTCACCGATTTCAGCGAGATACACGGCGACCGCGCCTTTGGCGACGACGCCGCCATGGCCTGCGGCATGGCCTTCTTCTACGGCGAACCCGTCATGGTCATCGGAAACCTCAAAGGCCGCACGTTGAAAGAACGCGTAGCCCGCAAGTTCGGCTCGCCCGATCCCGAAGGCTATCGCAAGGCTCTCCGCTGCATGAAGATCGCCGAAAAATTCGGCCATCCCATCTTCACCTTCATCGATCTCGCAGGAGCCAACCCAGGCATCGGTGCCGAAGAACGCGGCCAGGGCGAAGCCATCGCCAGAAACCTCATCGAGATGTCCCGACTCCGCGTCCCCACTATCGCTACTATCACCGGCGAAGGCGGCTCCGGCGGTGCCTTGGCGCTTGCTGTCGCTGACCGCGTCCTCATGCTCGAGAACGCCATCTACTCCGTCATCTCTCCCGAAGGCTGCGCCTCCATCATGTGGAAGGACGCCAGCAAAAAACAGCAGGCCGCCGCCGCCCTCCGCTACACCGCCGGCGACGTCAAGATGCTCGGCTGCGTAGACGATGTCCTCCTGGAACCCCGCGGCGGAACCCAGAACGACCCCGAAGCCAGCATGGCCATGGTCAGCGAAAAGCTTCGCTACCACCTCGCGGAACTCCGCGCGCTGCCGCTCGATGTCATGCTCGAACAGCGTTACACGAAGTTCCGAAACATCGCCCAGTTCTACACCACCGTTTAGGAGCAGAACCCAATTGAAGTCGTCATCCTGAACTCCGATTGATGTCGGCAACCAATTGAAGTCGGCCACCAATTGAAGTCGTCATCCTGAACGAAGTGAAGGATCCCTGTATTTCGTTTTTGTACCAGGCTTGATCGGATAAATTCGCAAGCCCACACACTGGAGTCTCTACCGTTGCACGCGTTCGATTCGACAACCTCACGCCGCTCCGAGCGCGCCCTGCAGCTAGCCCTCTTCCTTACCTCTGTCTTCTGGTTTCTCGCAGCTGACACCGTGGCCGGCCGCGCATCCCGTGGCCTCGCCGTGCGCTTCCACACGGAGCCCATCCGTCCGCTCCTCACCTCGATCTTCCTCCTCTTTTTGCTGGCCCTCGGCTTCTTCATCTTGCAAACCATCACGAACCACCGCCTACCCGTCCGTGATGTTCTGGGCCTCCCCAGGCGTCCCACCGCGGCTCGCGAGTGGAGTCTCGGCGCAGCGCTTGGATGGGGCCTCGTCGTCCTCGCCATTCTGCCCATGGCGCTGGCCCGAGCCCTCAGCATCCAGCTCTGGACCCAGCGCCAAGCGTTCAGCTTTCTCCTCCTCAATCTCCTGACTCTCTTCGTAGCAGCCATCGCCGAAGAGGTCGTCTTTCGCGGCTACCCCTATCGCCGCCTCATCGAGGCCATCGGCCCCACCGCTGCAACCATAGCCCTTTCGCTCCTCTTCGGTATCGCTCATATCTTCAATCCCGGAGCCACCTGGACCAGCACCCTCGTCACCATGCTCGCCGGTCTGCTCCTCTCCCTTGCCTGGCTCCGAACCCACGGCCTCTGGCTGGGCTGGGGATTCCACTTCGCGTGGAACGCCTCCATTGGCATCCTCTTCGGCCTTCCCATCAGCGGCATCACTGACTTTGCCTCCATCGTCCAGACCCACACTTACGGCCACCGCTGGCTCACCGGCGGAGATTATGGCCCCGAAGGCGCCGCCTTCACCGTCATTGTCCTCCTCATCGGTATCGCCATCCTCGTCCGCATCACCCGCGACTACGCCTGGCACTACACTTGGACCCCGATCGCAGGCGCGGGCTATCCCATGGACGCCCCGCCGCCCGCAGCCCACGTAGCCATGGAACAACAAGCCCGTCCGCTAGCCCCGCCACCCCCTCCCCCCTTAGTCCAAATCCTGCCCGCAACGCCCCCACCCCCACCCCGAATCGAAGAACCCAAGCCCTAACCCCTCAGCCCTACCCCAAAAGTGGCGTCATCTCGACCGAAGCGGAGGACGGTTTCATCGTCCGCAGCGAAGTGGAGAGACCCCCGCATTTTGTCCTTGCCGTTGCTTGTTTCTTTGCCATCCCACCCCGAACGGAGCGAACGGGGCGAATCCGCCTCACTCCCCGCCACCAAAAATAAATTTCTAAAAAGTGGCAAATTTTCAGCCCCGAAAACTCACCATCCAAAAACCACGTCTCCACCACAAATCACCACAACTTCACCACAAAAAACCATCCAAAAAAAGCAGTTTTTTCCAAAACCCCCTCTAAAAACGCCTATTTACCACTACAACAAAAAAGTGACAAAAAATCACCCTAACGACGCACCCGTCCCTCTTGTCAAAAGCAAAGAGAAAGCGCAAGCTGTTGTTATATCTGAGGTGCTTCCATGGCACTGGCTCCCTACAGATCGGCCCTCCTGACAACCCTCCTCGTGCTGCCCGTCGTAGCCCTGCCCGTCGCCGCGACCAGCGCCCAGGTCTTCGTCGTAGGCGAAAAATCTGCCACCGCCGACGTAGCCACCGACTTCACCCCCACCAAAGTCGAACTGCCAAAAGACAAGCTCGACGAACGCGGCCGCCGCGAACTCATCCGCAATCTTGAAGCAGAGCAAGGGTTTGCGCACCGCGCTCTCCCCAGGGGCGGAGGCCTCACCCTCATCGCCAACGGCCATGTAAGCCCCAATCCTGACGCCTATAAAAAGATGCTCTACGAGAAAGGCCAGTCCGCCGCCCCCGGTGATCGCGTCATCATCACCTCGCTCGAGATCAAAGGAGACCGCATCGTTCTCGACTTCAACGGCGGCCCCTACGCGAAACACCGCTTCCTGAGCCACATCCAGCTCAATGACAACCCGATGCCCATAGCAGGCAATCCCGCCGATGTCCCAACCGGCTCTCGCATCACCCTCGTCTTTGAAGGCGGTATCCCCGAAGTCTCCGGCCCTGAGGTTAAATCGCTGCTGGAACCTCTCGTCAACTTCGGTGTCAAAACCTCAGAACAAGCCTACGCCGACACTCTCCCACCCGTGCTGAAAGAGGCGATTGCAGCCCACGAAGTCCTCGTAGGAATGAATCACCGTATGGTTTTAGCCGCACTCGGCGCGCCTGAAAACAAGATGCGTGAACAGCAAAGCGGCGACCCCAACGGCAGCAAATACGAGGAGTGGATCTACGGTCACGTGCCACAGACAATCCGCTTCGTCCGCTTCGTCGGCGACCGCGTCGCCGTAGTCGAGATTGCTGAACTCGGTAAACCCCTCGTGATTCACGACAAGGACGAGATGGGTGGCTACAACTCCGGCCCGGAGACCCGTCAGGTCGCGATGGGCGATCAACAACCGTCAGACGGGACAGAAAAGACACCGGCGCCGCCATCCCTTCGTCTGCCCGGAGAGCAGGCCCCCGACGGTGGCCCCAACAAAGTGCAGTTCCCGGACGATAAGGATCAGAAGACGAAGGTTGCGCCCATTCCGCCACCGCCGTCCGTACCTCAGCCTCTTCCTCAATCCCCCACAACGATACCGCAGGGGCGATCCCCATCCATTCCTAATCCCACGACTGAGCCGCAGTTCGTTCCATAGCCCAGTCGTGTAAACTTATAAAAGAGCCTCGATCGCAGTTCTTCTCAAGCCGATTTCCCCCGTGGTGAGCCCCGGACAATCTTTACGAGAAGTACAGGATGATTCGCCGCTGCCTGCCTACGGGGAAGCAGTCGATCAGAACATCCGGCGCGTGAGCCGAAATATTTGTACCAGGGAGAATAAGCATTATGGCTAAGATTGCCAAGACCGGCGACCGTAAGAAGGTCATGGATACCAACAAGAGCACCGATTGTCCCAAGTGCTCCAAACCCACCCGCATCGTCAAGCGCGTGAAAGACCGCGAGCGCGGCACTCCCGGCGGAGTTTATATCTCCTGCTCGGCATGCGACTTCTTCGAGAAGCTCTAATCTTCGAAAACCTCTAGTTCAACCTTGATTTCAAAGCGCATGAAAAAGAGCCCCAGCTTCGGGGCTCTTTTTCATGGATCGAACAACGATTAGAAGCTAGCGCGTACCCCCATTTCAATCGAGCGAGGGATGCTCCCTTGGGCGGTAACGACTCCAAAGCTGGCTGGTGTTGCCAGACTGAAGCCGGGGTTAGCGAATACGTTGTGGTTGAAGATATTCGTTATAACGCCCGAGAACTGAAGGCTGGTGCGCTCCCAGATCTTGACGTTCTTGTGGATGCCCATATCCATATTCCAGTACGGCAAGCCGGATATCGGACCGTTGCCCGAGTCCCTATTGTCGATTCCGAGAATGGCCGGGCGAACCTGGCCATAAACCGCCCCAGGATCTGTGAACATGTTGACGGAGCCAGAACTAGAACCCTTTACGGCCACGGACGTTCCGACCGAAATGCCATTCGGGTCGCTAGTGCCGCTAATGCCGCGGTGAGTGTGGTAGCCACCCGTGTACGGGGTGGTAAAGATGCATTGCTCGGTTGCGGCAAAGTTCAGGTCGTCGGCACCGCCGAACGCCTGCGCACCAGAGAAGGTAGTGCAGTTCAGAGGCTGACCGGTACCCGCGGTAAAGATCGGAGAGAATGTCCAACCCCCTGCCAGGCGGCCCAGCAAGCCAGACTGACCTTGATACCACGGTGTCTGATAGACGAGGAACGTGTTGAAGATGAACTTCTGGTTGTAGGTTTGCACGCCATAGCTCTTGCCCAGGTCGAAGGCATCGTTTGGTGTGTAAGAACTTGTTGCCTGTGCTTCCGCACCGGTTCCCAAAGCTTTGCTGTAAGTGAAGTTTTCCTGCAAGGTCAGACCGTAAAAATCGGTCGTCTTGAAGGACACGAATCCGGCGTTGTAGTTGCCGTATCCGGTCGATGTCGTCAAGCCGGAGCCGCTGCCAAGTTGCCCGTTCGCGCCTTGTGTCTGACCGGGAATAGCAGTGCCTTGCATGCTGCGAGCAAAATTGAAACCTCCGTTATCGAGATCGGACCAAAGGTTGAAGACCTGCTGGTTGCCGATGTGTCCGGCTTCCTTATGGATGACGGCCGTGGTGCAATTGGCGTAGCCGGTGCAGTAGCCAGTGCCTGCCAGTGCGGTCTCGAAGAACGGCTGGGCAGCGACGGTTGGGTAAATCAAGACTGGATTCGACGCGCTCTTAACGGTCGCGGCTGTGGTTGTCTTGGAGCACAAACCGGCAGACGTTGCGCAGCCAAACGCAGTTGCAACCGCCGAATAAGCACTGGCAAATGACTGACCTCCCAGGCTCATCATGTAGGGAACTGTATTGATGCTGATTGGCTGGAACTCATGATGGATGAGGCGGCCGATATAGCCAACCTCGATCAGCATCTTGCGGTTCAGCTGGCGCTGGATCGTAAGGTTGAAGGTGTCGGCATCGTTGGGACGGAAGCTTGGATCGAGCGTGGCTGAAGTGGCCGTCGCTGCTCCGTTGTAGCCTGGATAGAGAGGCTGTGGCAGCGTTTGGGTAGCTGTCGCCAGCGGAGCCATGTTGCCATCGGTGCCGACGCGGAACGCTGTACTATCCGTCGGAGCACTGGAACCGCAGGTACCGTTCGAGAGAGCAGTGCGGCACTGTACCGCCTGGATCAGGCCTGGTCCGAGTAGCGGCGTCAGCACGAGGCCGACACCGTTGAGACGGCCGTAGACGCGACCATAGCCTCCGCGGATGACGGTGGCGTCTGGACCGAAGACATGACCAAGGATAGTGTCATTCGCGAAATGCGGATTCCACGCAGCGGAGATTCGTGGACTAAATGAGGCATAGAAGGGGTTGTAGGGGTACTTGAGCCCGTTGCCGACGTTGCCGACCAACGCAAATCCAACCTGAGGGTTGTAGACCTGGCCCTTAAGAGCCGCCGCCTGCCGGGCTGCCAGGTAGTCCGCTGTTTTGATCGGCTCATCGGCTGCATCGACCAGGACCACCTGTTTGCCCGTTTTTTCAACTGGAGGCATCTCAAGCGCCCAACCGAGTCCGTAATTGATCGTCAGGGTCGGTTTGATATGCCACGTGTCGCTGGCATACAGGTTGTAGTACGGAATGGTCGCTTGATCCTGGGCCGGGGTGAGCGGCGCATTGAGCGTCAGATTGGGACCAGCGCGTGTGTACGCAACCTGCGAGTCGGTCACCATGCCCAGTGCGGCGGCGAGGATGCGGGTGTTTGTCGTGCCGGTTGCCGGAACCCCCGCGGCCAGGAGACCTGAAAAATTGATAAGACCGCCTCCGCTCGAATCGCCGAGTTGGTACGTTGTGGTGAAGTTGATGCCGCCGCCGTTATCGGTGCGCTGGTGGAAGTTGAAGTTGTGCTGATACTGACCGCCAAACTGAACGAGGTGGTTCCCCTTCAGCTTGGTGACGTCATCGCGAAGGAAGTGGTCATGGCCGTCCCAGAAACGGGTTCTGATGTCCTGGGTATCGACGTTGTAAGGAGCGACTACCGTGGTTGAATATTCGCCAAAGGGCTCCAGTGCTACCACCAAGACCGGAGAGTTGTGCAGGAGCATTGGCGTCGTTCCACGACCAGACGTTTCGCAGGTAGCTATAGTGGAAGTCGTTCGTCCAGGTGGAATTGATATTGGTCGTCAAGCCCGTCACGAAGTACCATGGGTCTTGTGGACGATTTGCGAGTGCAGTGGGAGTTCCGATCTTCCCCCCAAGAACGCCACCAATATCTACCTGGTTGGTGGTCGCCTTCGTCAACTTGAAGTAGCGATAGCTGGCCATGAAGTGCCACTTCGATCCGAAGTCGTGGTCCAGACGAGCTACTCCGAAATCGCTCTTCTGCGCGATAGCAATGTTGGCCTTATAGCCAATTGTGTTTATCGAGTCGCATCGGGCGCCGGCGATCAGTGTACAGCCAGTATCATTTCCGGCCGGGAGCTGCGTGTTCCACATCTTCGCTACCGTTGGGTTAAGTCCGATGCCGCGGGGATCCACTGCTTGAAGGTTGTAATATGTCCCACTGGTCGACCCACTGAAGTTGACGGTCCCGGCCAGCAAGCTCGGCGACGGAACGGACCGCTCATAGGTCGCGGAGTTCGGGAAGCGGAAGCCCTCATAGTTGGCGAAGAAGTAGGTCTTTCCGCCGAGATAGCTTGGCAGAACCGGGCCGCCCGCCGCAGCGCCGAAACGGTTGTAGTGATTGCTCGGCTTTGGCGTGTAGGTAGTCCCAAACGCTTTATTGGTGGGGAAGTTGTTCTGCCAGGTGTTCGCGCCGAGGTTGCTGTCCAGGTAGTACTCGTACACCGTTCCATGCCAGACGTTTGTGCCGCGCTTGGTGACTACTTGCGCCTGCATTCCCGACGAGTTGTTGAAGTCGGCGGTCTGGCCGACGGTAGCAACCTTGAACTCTTCGATACTGTCCTGAGGCATGGGCATGACGCCCGAGGATCCGGCGCCGATCGACGAAATACCCGAGGTGTTACCGCCAAACGCACCCGTGTAGTTCAGCATGCTGCCGTCCATGTCGCTCGAGTTATTGCCGCCATCGAGCTGGAAGACAGCCTGGTCCGTGACGGTACCGGCGACGCTACCGCCCGGGGTCACGCCGGGCTGCAAAGTCGCGAAGGTGCTGACATCGCGTGCAACCGAGGGCAGCGAGGTAATCTCCAACGGGTTCACCGTGTCGCCGATCGCCGCGTTCATGGTCTGCAAATCAGCCTTTGACGATTGCGCGCTGACTTCGACGACGGTCTGCGTGCCGCCAACCGTCAATTCCAGATCGGCCGTCGTCTGTGTGCCTACAGACACGGTCTGGTGTTGAATCTCTGAGGTCGCAAAGCCGGCTTTGGTTACCCGAATCGCGTACTCACCCGTCGGTACATTCACCAGGACATATTGACCGGTGGCGCTTGTCGTTGCCGTGCGCACTGTGCTGGTCGCAGCCTGTGTCATGGTCACCGTTGCGCCCGCAACTACAGCGCCGGTGGGGTCAGTAATCGTGCCTACGACTGTGCCTGTACTGGTGGCTTGGCCGAAGGCCGGTGCCGTATACAAAAACACCGTAGCCAGAAGCATGATGATCACTGTCATCAACGTATGTTTGTGTGAAATTAGCCGTGCCATGTGGTCTCCTTTTGCAAAATGTTTCCGTTAGTGATCCCTGTCTCAGAAAGCGCTCTTCGCGGCGCTTGCACTTCGATGCTGCGGCAGTCTCGGAACAACTCTTGAATCAACTCTTCGGTTGACTTTCGATCCATCGATAAGCGATTCATCACAAAAGAGCAACAGATCGTCACAATGACGGAACTAAATTGCGATCCCGAGCGTACAAACAAGGGACGGACTCGCGTCAGTGGGATGATGCAGGAACGGCAGGTATTCCACAACTTGAGGACAAATCTACACAATGAAAATCAAAGCGGAAGACGCAGTTCAACATGCTGCAAGGTCAATCGAGCTTGAGATCTCCGCGAAGTCGCAGAATCTCTAAGCACACGCAATTACTCCTCGTACTGCCGCGAGACGCCGGGCATACGTAAGCATTCCGGAAAATCAGTTGCTGCCGCACGTTGCGGGTTGGCTGAACTTATTCACTGTTGAATTACCAGAACGTATCACACAATTAATATCGTGTAACCATTTTTTTTGGTAAAGGGCGAGTCGACGTGGGGCTGCTTTTTCTCGGCGGTAATCAGCCCGCGTTTTTTGCCGGGTCTTTGGGTAAGTACAATCACCGGTGATGTCCCTCTACCAGAAGCAAATCCTCGTTACGAGAACCCGTAATCAGGCCTCCGGGCTTGCCGCCCAACTCGAGGCCCTGGGTGCCATCCCCATCCTTGTCCCCACCATCGAGATTGCCACTCCGGTTTCCTTTAACGCTCTCGACGCGGCACTTACCTGTCTCCGAACCTATGACTGGCTTGTCTTTACGAGCGCTAACGCCGTGGAAGCGTTCCACCGCCGCGCCCAATTTCACCACCTCACCCAGCTCCCCAAAAAGGTCGCGGTGATCGGCCCCGCAACCCTCCGCGCAGCCAATGCTATCGGCCTGACCGTCGACCTCGTCCCCCCCCAATACATTGCCGAGTCCCTGGCTGCCGCACTCCACCCTGAGGCCCAGGGAAAATCCTTCCTCCTCGTCCGCGCCGCCGACGCCCGAGACACACTTCCGGTGACCCTCCGCGCCGCTGGCGCCACAGTGACCATCGCGGAGGCCTACCGCAACCAGCTTCCGTCCGGCTCTATCCCCGCCATCCAGAATCTCTTCGCCTCACCGGCAAATTATCCTGATGCCATCACTTTTACCAGCGCCTCAACAGCTCGCAATCTGTTCTCCCTGCTTGAAGCCGCAAACCTCATCTTGCCCTCCGGCATCGCGCTGGCCTCGATCGGCCCGATTACGACCAAAGCGCTTCTCGATCTGGGTTATCCGCCCACCGTAGAGGCCGCCGAGCCCACCATCTCCGCACTCGTTCAGTCGCTGATTAACCACTTCGCCAGCGTTTAGTCTGTCAGATTCAATTGTGGTGAGTTGCCTTAGCCGAGTTGCAAGGTCCAGAGGTCGTGCAGATGCACGACGCCTTCCACCTGACCGCTGGGCGCAACCACGATGAGTGAGGTGATCTTGCGCTCCTCCATCAGAGCAAGAGCTGATGAGGCGAAGGCGCCGCCGTCGATGGTGAGGGGCTTCGGGTTCATGATCTCGCCGGCGGTGTGTTCGAGGGCATGAGAGCCGTCGCGCTCGAGCAGGCGGCGGAGATCGCCGTCGGAGATCATCCCGGCGAGCTTGTTGTCGCCGCTGAGCACGGTGGTCATGCCCAGCTTCTTCCGCGACATCTCGTAGATGACCTGCGTCATCGGGGTTGAAGTCGCGACCCGGGGCAGAGCTTCGCCAGCGTGCATGAGTTCGCGGACGCGTGCGAGACGCTTGCCGATGCGGCCGCCCGGGTGGAGGTCAGCGAAATTCTCGGCTTTCCAGCCGCGGCGCCGGCTCAATTCGAGGGCGAGAGTATCGCCGAGGGCAAGCATTACCGTAGTCGAGGCAGTGGGGGCGAGGTTCAGCGGGCAAGCCTCGGTGGAGACACTGGTGTCGAGGAAGATATTGCTTGCCTGGGCGAGCGTAGAGGAACCGCAGCCGCCAATGGAGATAAGAGTGGTCTTGAGGCGCTGAAGAGTAGGCAGGAGACGAAGAAGCTCTTCAGTTTCGCCGCTATAGGAGAGGGCCAGGACGACGTCGCCGGAGGCGAGCATGCCAAGGTCGCCGTGGATGGCCTCGGCTGCATGGAGGAAGTGCGCCTGTGTCCCGGTCGAACGCAGTGTGGCAGCGATTTTGCGTGCGATGATGCCGCTCTTGCCGATCCCGGTGACGATAATATGCGCAGGGGTCTCGGTCGACTGAAGCATGACATCGACTGCCTTCGTGAACGGAGCAAACATAGGCCCGTCAAGACGAAGAGCAAGTTCATTGAGCGCAGCTGCTTCGATGCGCACGAACTCCGAAGGGCGTAGAATGATCTGACGGACTGACGTTTTCTTTAGCCATGCAGCGAACCATGTCGATGCTAGCAGAGGTGCGCGACAAGGTCTTCTGCGAGAGGCTTCTCTGTATCCTGCGGATGGTTCCGGCGTCTAATCCAGATAGAATTGATGAGGCGGAGTACGCCGGAAGGATGTTGAGCGTGAAGCGGAACGTATTGGTTTTTGGTGTGATGGTGCTGGGAATTGCGCTGCTGTTGTGGGCGGGGTGGCACAATCTCCGCGAACGACGGAAGGCGATGCAGGAGGCTGAGGCCAGCCACGTCGTCTTGACGCCTGCCAAGCCTGGGGATGCCGCGGGAGCCGCCGTTTCGGACGACATCGGCACGCCGCACATGCTGGGCAAGGTGGCGCCCGGGTTTACGCTTGAGACGCTGGACGGCAAGAAGGTATCGTTGAGCGACTACAAGGGGCGGCCGGTGCTGGTGAATTTCTGGGCAACGTGGTGCGCTCCGTGCAAGATCGAAATGCCGTGGTTTGAGGAGTTTCAGAAGCAGTACTCGGCTGAGGGGTTTGAAATTCTCGGCATGACCGACGATGTGGACGCCGGCAAGGACGCGATTGCGAAGGTTGTGAAGAAGACCGGGGTGACCTATCCGATTTTGTTGACGGACGGGAAGGTGCAGAAGGCCTACGGCGGGTTGGACTACCTGCCAGTGTCTTTCTATGTGGACCGTAATGGCGTGGTGGTGGAAGAGACCGCAGGGCTCGGCAGCAAAGATGAGATTGAAGCTCATATCAAGAAGGCGATCGCTTCTGGTGCGACGCCGGGAACGGGTGGCCAGTGATACGGATCGGTATTGCGCTGGCTGGATTGTTGTTCGCAGCCCCTGGCTGGCAGGCGGGGAGTCTGGATGGTCCCGCTCCTAAGCCGAAGTCGTATGTTGTCTATTCAGCGGAGCAGCAAGTTGTGGCGGCCGGGAAGCGAAGCGTGCTGGAGCTGCATTTTCGCGTGATGGATGGGTTCCACGTGAACTCGCATACTCCCAAGTCGGAGCTCTTGATTCCTACACAGATCCTGCTTCAGCCCGCACCCGGCGTGAAGGCGGAGGCGCTTGAGTATCCGGCGGGGACTTCGTACAGCTTCAGCTTCGATCCTTCGGAGAAGCTGGATGTTTACTCGGGTGCGTTTACGGTGAAGGTGCCTGTGGTGGCCGAGGCGGGAGCACATTCTCTGGCGGGCACGCTGCGGTATCAGGCTTGCGACCATGCTGCGTGTTATCCCCCGAAGACTCTGCCGGTTGAGGTCCTCTTTACGGCGAAGTAGTTCCCAATGTCTGTTCCTCGAGAGATTGCTGTTAGTTGGTTCGGTACTCCTGGCCTCGATTCAGTTTAGGTAGTGGCATCATGAAGAGAGAGTTTGAAACAGGAGTGGGTGGATGGAAGAGTTTCGCAGACTGACGCGGCTGCCGGCGTATGTGTTCAACATCACGAGCGAGTTGAAGGCGGCAGCTCGCAAGCGTGGTGAGGACATCGTGGACTTCGGGATGGGGAATCCCGATGGCGCTACGCCAAAGCACATTGTTGACAAGTTGATTGAAGCGGCGCAGCGGACGACGACGCACCGGTATTCGTTGTCGAAGGGCGTTCCCCGGCTGCGGAAGGCCATCTGCAACTGGTACAAGTCGCGGTATGACGTTGACCTCGATCCGGAGACGGAAGCGATTGTCACCATTGGCTCGAAGGAAGGTATCGCGCATCTCTGCCTGGCTGTTCTCGATGATGAGGACACGGTTGCAGTACCGAATCCGAGCTACCCGATCCACATCTTCGGGCCGGTGATTGCGGGTTCGAAGGTCCAGAGCATCGCGCTCGAGGGAACAGATGAGGCCTCGCTGGTCGAAAAGCTGGAGTATGACCTGCCTCGCATGAATCCTCGGCCGAAGCTGCTGATCCTGAACTTCCCAGCGAATCCTACGACTCAGTGCGTATCCCTCTCCTTCTTTGAGCGTGTCGTGGCGTTGTGCAGAGAGCTCGGGATTTACCTGATTCACGATCTGGCTTATGCCGACCTCGTGTTCGATGGCTATCGAGCTCCGAGTGTCCTCGAGGTTCCCGGAGCCAAGGATGTCGCAGTCGAATTCTTTACGCTTTCGAAGAGTTACAACATGCCGGGTTGGCGCGTCGGTTTCATGGTGGGGAACAAGAAACTCGTGGCGGCTCTCGGGCGGATCAAAAGTTACTTCGACTATGGGACGTTTACGCCAATCCAGGTGGCGGCGATTGCAGCCCTCGAAGGGCCGCAGGAGTGTGTCCGCGAAATCGTCGAGAACTACAAGTGCCGCCGGGATGTGTTGGTGCCGGGGCTGAACAAGCTCGGCTGGCCTGTGGATCTGCCGAAGGCGACGATGTTTGCGTGGGCAAAGATTCCGGAGCAGTATAGGGCGCTCGGGTCGGTCGAGTTTTCGAAGCGCCTGTTGCTCGAGGCGAGGGTTGCCGTTAGCCCAGGGGTCGGGTTTGGGGAGCATGGCGACGGGTACGTGCGGTTTTCGCTGATCGAGAATGAGGAGCGCACTCGGCAGGCTCTGCGGGGAATCAAGCAGATGTTCCGGAATGGATGAGTGTCCCCCTCCGAACTAAATTGCCAATCCTATCTCGCTCATTTTGATAGAGTTATGTGGTTTTGGGACTTGACAAGCGAGTTTGCTGATGTTTTTAAGGACTAATCTTGTAAGTCATTGCAGGGAATAGCTCTTCCGAACGCATCTTTAAGACAAAAGCCCGCCCCATTCGAAGCTTGGTCGAATGGGGCGGGCCTGGTTTAGCGGGTTACAGTGAGGGTTACCGTGGTCGTATGGGTGATACCTCCACCTTTGGCGGTAATCGTGATGGTGTGGCTGCCGAGGGAGGAGTTCCTGCCGACGGTAACGTTCATGGTGGAAGAGCCCGAGCCCGGAGCTGCGATGGAAGCGGGAGTGAAGGTTACCGTCTGACCGCTGCCTTGTCCGGAGGCAGAGAGGGAGATAGCTGAGCTGAATCCGCCGGAGACCGTTGTGGTGATCGTCGACGAGCCCGAGGCCCTTCTGGCTACCGTGATAGCTGTGGGTGAGGCGGAGACAGTGAAGGCTGGTTGCGCGGCTCCTGTCACGGTAAGAGAGATGGTGGTGGATTGAGTAAGCCCGCCGCCTGTTCCGGTTATGGTGATGGGATAGGTGCCGGGTGCGACTGTCGAGGCTACCGTGATGGTTGCAGTGGATGAGCCTGAACCTGGCGCGGCAATCGTCGTCGGGTTGAACGCGACAATGACTCCGGATGGAGCGCCGGATGCGGAGAGAGCGACGGCCGAGTTGAAGCCGCCCGAGACTGACGTCGTCATTGTTGAGGATCCATTGCTGCCAGCCTGAACGGAGAGCGACGACGGCGACGCAGAGATGGTGAAGGCTGGAGTCTGCGTAGTGGATCCGGTGAGCGCAGCGAGCAAGCCGGCGTTGGGGCTGCCCCATCCGGTGACGAGGTCGTAGCCGGTGACGGCGGAGTAGCTGCCGGAGGTGCCGCTGGTGATGTCGTGGAAGTCGGCCGCGTAAGCCGAAGTCACATTCTGCGCGTAGATGGTGGGGTTGAGGAAGCCGATGGGCGGCTGGCTGTTGGCGGCGAGCTGCTGGTTGACGAGCGCGATGTAGCCGGCCCACATGGGCGCGGCGAAGCTGGTGCCGCCGTACTCGTTGGCGAGGCAGGTGGTCTGGTCGGCGCAGGTGTAGAAGGTGAAGTTGGCGTTGGCGGAGACGTCCGGGCCGTTGCGCAGCGTGGTCGAGCCCTTGTTGCTGGAGTTGATGACGCCGGAGAGCTGCTGCCACGGCGGGATGGCGATGCTGTCGGGCGAGATGCCGCCGCCGCTAGTCGACCCACGCGGTTTCGGACTGCCACGGGCCGCCTGCGCTGGCGGTGACGAGGTCGGTGCCGCCGACGGAGACGACGTAGGCATCGTCGGCTGGCCATGCCTCATTGCGTTGTGACCAGGTGGAGCTGTCGCCCGAGGCGGCGAAGAAGTTCTGGCCCTGCGCGGCCATCTTCTTGAAGTACGGGTCGAGCGTGCTGGGGTCGGCGGGCGTCCAGCCCCAGGAGCAGCCGATGGTGGTGGGCAGCGGGATTGTGCGTTGTCATCGCGCTGATGATGGCGGTATCGGTTGACCCGACGTACATGACGAGGCTGGCGAGGCCGGGAGCCATGCCGATGGCCTGGGTCATGTCGAGCGTCTGCTCGGTGTCGTCGCAGTTGCCGCCGGCTCTCGTGTCGACGCAGGAGGTGCTGGTGCCGTCGGTGGAGACCAGAGTGATCGGAACGTTGTTGGTCTGGTCCGGTGTTCTTGAAGTAAGTATTGAGGTCGGCGAGATCGGTGCCGAGATACTCGAGCAGGCCGAGGTTCTGGCCGGCGCCGGTGAGTGATCCGTTGCCGTAGTAGGCGGCGCGCATATCGCTGCCGAGGAACGAGGCCGACGGGACCGGAGCCGGTAGTGGCGTGGGAGACGACTTTATTGACGTCGATGCCGTGGGCCTGAGCGTAGTCGCTCTTCTTGACCAGCATGGGATGCGGAATGGAGATAGTTGTCGAGGCCGGAGACGTGCCAGAGTTTGAAGGCGAGATCGGTGGTGGGCTCGCTGTCGGGAGCGTAGAAGGTGCGGTTCTCGGTGGGGTGCTGGAAGGTGCCGCATGTTGACGTGGAAAGCAGTCTCGACGGCGGAGACCGGGCCGCTGATCTCGACGTTCATGCCGTCGCGGCTGCCGCCAATGACGGTGAAGCCGTTAAGTTTGGCGAAGTTGACGACGGCATCATACTGCGCCTGCGTTGGTCCGAACCGCTCGGTGAATTCGGCGACAGTGAGGAAGTGCCGATAGGAGGCGCTGGTGGGGTCGTAGAGATCCTCGAGAAAGTTATCGAGACCTGCGGGATCGCGCAGCGGCAGGACAATGTTGAGATTCATGATCTGGTCGGCGGGGAGTCTGCCGACGGACTGGGCTCGCCCGCTACGTACCACTTCGCGCATGTGGTGGGTCAGCATTGATTGCGCGTAGAGTGCGGGGATGGACAAGGACGCGGCGAGCGTGAGCAGTGGGAAGGTAAGTCTTCGCACGATGGTTTTCTCCTGGGGGCCCAGTGACTTGTCTTTGGAAGGCAATTGTCGGCCTCCGGAGGGGGAGTGTCAATCATATTGCTACTGAACGGCAGAGCACCTCACAAGTCATTGTGAGGCGGGTGCTCAGAATGGCAGATCAGGTGCGCTTTACTTTTTTTGGTTGGCCAGTTTCTTCTGGGTTTCGAGAAAGCGACGCATTCGGTCGAGCGACCGGGCTTTGCCGAAGACGATCATGCTCTCGATCAGCGGCGGGGACATGGTGCTGCCCGTGATGATGGCCCGGAGGAGCATGAAGTTTTCTTTGACGGACCAGGATTTCTCTTCGCCTAGTTTCTTGAGGGCAGGTTCGAGAGCTTCGTGGGTCCAGTCGGTGGCTTCGAGCACGGTGAGCTGTTCGGCGGCGAAGGCGAGTGTCTCTTCGAGAGTGCGCTTTTTGGGCAGGAAGACGTCCTGCGTGGGGAGAACGTCGTCGCGGAAGAAGAAGGTTGTGAGGTCGCCGAACTGGCCGAGGATCTCGATGCGGGACTGCACGAGCGGAGCGATCTGGCTGAGGTAGGCGTCGCTCAGGACATTGGTGCGCAGAGCTGCGTAGAAGTCCTGGGGCGACATGGAGCGGAGATACTCGCCGTTGAGCCATTTGAGTTTTGTGAGATCGAAGACCGGCCCGCCCAGGCGAATGTTCTTTACGTCGAAGCGGTCGACCATCTCCGCGAGAGAGAATTTTTCCGCGACGGGACCGGTGCTCTCCGGCATGCCGCCGCCCATAAGGCCGAGGAAGTTGATGACGGCTTCGGGGAGAAAGCCGCTCTCTCGGTAGTAGACGAGCGAGACGGGATTCTTCCGCTTCGAGATCTTTGATTTGTCCAGATTGCGCAGCAGCGGCATGTGCCAGAAGCGCGGCAACTGCCAGCCGAAGGCCTTGTAGAGCAGCACGTGCTTCGGTGTAGACGAGATCCACTCCTCGGCACGAATGACGTCGGTGATGCCCATCAGGTGGTCGTCGACGACGTTGGCGAGATGGTAGGTCGGGAAGCCGTCAGACTTCATGAGCACCTGATCGTCGACGTTGGAGTGCTCAAAGGTGATGTCGCCGCGCAGCTCGTCGCGGAAAGTCGTAGAGGCGGTCGAATCGCCGGGGTGCGGCGGAACCTTCATGCGGACGACGTAGGGTCGGCCTTCTGCAAGGTAAGCGTCGATCTGCGACTGTGTGAGTTCGCGGTGGGCTCCGTCGTAGCGCGGCGGGAGCTTCGCGGCGACCTGGCGCTGCTTCAGGGCCTCTAACTCCTCGGCCGTTTCAAACGCGCGGTAGGCCGTGCCGTTTTTGAGCAGCAGTTCGACGTGCTCGCGGTAGATGTGTGTGCGCTCGGACTGGCGATAAGGTCCGTAGGGGCCGCCGACATCCGGACCCTCATCCCATGTGAGGCCGAGCCAATGCAAAGCGTCGAAGATCATCTGCTCGGAGGTGGCGACGAAGCGCGCGCGGTCCGTGTCCTCGATGCGGAGGACGAATTTACCGTTGCGCTGTTTGGCGTAGAGATAGTTGATGAGGCCGATGTAGGCAGTGCCTACGTGGGGGTCGCCGGTTGGAGAGGGCGCGATGCGGACACGTACGGGGGCTTCGGAGCTGGTGATGCTATTCGTCATAAAGGGCCAAACTTAAATGCTAGCAGAGGGAGTTGGGGCTTCCGCGGAGGTGGAGCGAGCGCTGCGAACAGCAGCTGCAAGTGTGTCGAGCGCGGCCCTCGTCTCGTTCCAGTCGATGCAGGCGTCGGTGATGGATTGGCCATAGACGAGATCTGTGCCGGGGACGAATTTCTGCGCACCCGCAACAAGGTTGCTCTCGAGCATTACGCCGATAATGCGATTGTCGCCGCCGGCGATCTGTTCAGCTACATTTCGGCAGACGGCGGACTGGCGTGTGTGGTCCTTGCCGCTGTTGGCGTGGCTGCAGTCGATCATGACCTGCGGGCGTAGGCCCGCCTTCTCCATCTGCTCGTAGGTGGATTGCACGGACGCGGCGTCGTAGTTAGTCGTGTTGCGACCGCCGCGCAGAATGATGTGGCAGTCGCGGTTGCCCTTGGTGACGAAGATGGCCGTCTGACCATGCTTCGTGTGGCCGAGGAAGTTATGCGACTGGCCGGCAGACAGAATGGCTTCAATGGCGATCTGGACATTGCCGGAGGTGCCGTTTTTGAAGCCGACCGGACAGGAGATGCCGGAGACAAGTTCGCGGTGGACCTGGCTCTCCGTAGTGCGCGCACCGATCGCTCCCCAGCTGACGAGCGACGAAATGTACTGCGGCGAGATCATGTCGAGAAACTCCGTGCCCGCGGGGACTCCCATGTTGCCAAGGTCGAGGAGCAGGTGCCGCGCTTTGCGAAGGCCGTCGTTGATCTGGAACGACTCGTTGAGGTATGGGTCGTTGATGAGGCCCTTCCAGCCAAGGGTGGTACGCGGCTTTTCGAAGTAGACGCGCATGACGAGGCACAGCTCGTTCGCATACTCCGGGATGGCGGCTCTAAGAAGTTCAGCGTACTCGCGCGCTGCCTTGGTGTCGTGAATGGAGCAGGGCCCGACGACGACGAGCAGGCGATGATCCTTGCCGTTGAGGATGTTGATGATCTCTTTGCGGGCTTTGTAGACGGTAGCCGAGGCCTGCTCCGTGATGGGCAGCTCCTCTTCAAGAAAAGCCGGCGGGAGAACGACTTTAGTCCAGGTTATGCGGAGATCATCAGTGGGATAGAGCATGTTTTTCATGTTTGCGTGACGCCGGAAGATGCAGCAGCGTCGCGCGCCCGGCAATTCCGTCTCTCTTTATCTTATAACCTGCGAGCGCGATGTCATTGCTGGTGAGCGCGCGGGATTTGTAACGGCTAAAATAAAGAAGCAGGGTCTTTGGTCGCGAGACCATCCCCCAAAACAGAAAGGTTGTCCCGTGAAGGCATTGGTAAAGAGCCGCGAAGAGCGCGGTCTGTGGCTTGAAGACGTTCCCGAACCAGAGATGGGCATCAACGATGTGAAGATACGCGTCCTCAAAACGGGGATCTGCGGGACCGATTTGCATATCTACGATTGGGATGCGTGGGCGCGTTCGACGATCCGCAAGGGGCTGACGATCGGGCACGAGTTCGTCGGCGAAGTCGTCGCCGTTGGATCGAATGTGAACGACATTCCGATTGGTCAATTAGTAAGCGGCGAAGGCCACGTGGTGTGCGGGCGCTGCCGTAACTGCCTTGCAGGGCGCCGCCATCTCTGCGCACACACTCTCGGAGTTGGAGTGAACCGCAACGGAGCTTTCGCGGAGTTCGTTGTGCTGCCGATGTCGAATATCTGGATCCACAGTCCCGGTGTGCCGCACGAAATTGCCGCGATCTTCGACCCACTTGGCAACGCAGTCCACACCGCGCTGGCGTTTCCAGTCCTTGGCGAGGATGTGCTCGTGACGGGAGCGGGGCCGATCGGCATCATGGCTGCAGCCGTGGCCAAACACGCGGGTGCGCGATACGTTGTGATCTCGGACCCGAATGAATACCGGCGCAAGCTGGCGGAGAAGGTCGGCGTGACACTGGCGGTCGATCCTCGGGCCACACCGCTCAAGGAGATTCAGAAGCAGCTCAAGATGCAGGAAGGCTTCGACGTTGGACTGGAAATGTCGGGCAACCCGTCCGCGTTTCGAGAGATGCTGGCGAATATGAGCCACGGCGCGAAGATTGCCATGCTGGGGATTCCATCCGAAGATATTTCGATCAACTGGAACCAGGTCGTCTTCAATCAATTGACGATTCGCGGCATCTACGGGCGCGAGATGTACGAGACCTGGTACAAGATGACGGTGATGCTCGAGAGCGGACTGGATATCTCGGGAGTCATCACTCACCGGATGAACTGGCGCGATTATGAAGAGGGCTTCGCAGCGATGCGATCTGGCAATTCGGGCAAGGTCATTCTCGACTGGCGAGACGTAGCGTAAGGGGAGGCTTTATGCAGCATCGGATTCTTGGAACGACCATGCCTGTGCTCGAGTTTGCTCTCGGGCCTAACGACGCGGTAATCTCTGAGGCCGGCGAACTCTCATGGATGTCAGCATCGATCCAGATGACCACACATACGCAGCATGCAGGCGGCGGCGGATTCTTCGGCGCGCTCAGCCGCGTTGCCGGCGGCGGCTCGCTCTTTATGACGGAGTATCGCGCAATTGGAGCGCCGGGTGAGGTCGCCTTTGCCACACGAGTTCCGGGACACATCGTTCCTGTGGAAGTGAACGCGGGGAACGAATACATGGTCCACCGCCATGGCTTTCTCTGCGCGACCGCAGGCATTGAGCTCGGCTTCGGATTTCAGCAGTCTCTCGGCGCGGGCATCTTCGGCGGCAGTGGTTTTGTATTGCAAAAGGTCAGCGGACAGGGAATCGCGTGGCTGGAATTGTCGGGAGAGCTCGTTGTGAAGGATCTCGCCCCCGGAGAGTTGCTGCGCGTTCACCCCGGTCATGTCGGCGCTTTTCAGGCAAACGTCGGATTCCAGATTCAACGTGTGCCCGGCATTAAGAATCTCATCTTTGGCGGCGATGGAATTTTTCTGGCCGCGCTCACGGGTCCGGGTCGCGTGTGGTTGCAGACGCTGCCGATCTCCAAGCTCGCTCACCAGATTCAGGAGTATCTGCCGAAGGACCGTCAAGTTGCGCAGACCACAGAGGCAGGTGTGGTCGGCGGCATCGTGGGCTCAATCCTCAAGGGAATGTGATTCGCTCACGCGAGTCGGCATTGGTTATTCCGCTCGCAATGCCTCTACAGGATTCACCGAAGCGGCTCTTCGCGCGGGGAAGTAGCTTGCCAGCAGGGCTGAGCCGCCCAGCAGAATCGCCACAGCCGCCAACGTGGACACGTCCCAGCTGTGGATTCCAAACAGAAGCTTCTGCATCAGCGTCGCCACTGCGATAGCACTCACAAGCCCGGCCAGAATCCCAACGACCGTCAGCCATCCGGCCTCCTTGAGAATCATTCGGTACACACTGCTTTGTTGGGCGCCGAGCGCCATTCTCACGCCGATCTCCCGCGTTCTCTGGCTTACCGAGTAAGCGATGACACCATAGAGGCCGACAACACCCAGCAGCAGGGCCAGTGCGGCGAATCCTCCTACAAGCCACGCCGACGACCGGTGCAGGTACGCGGTCTGTGAGGTGTCGATCCGCTGCATCATCGTTGCCTCGTCGAAGACTCCCATTCCGGGATCAAACTGACGCACAGCGGCCGCAATGGTCGGCAAGACCGACTTCTCATCCTGAGAAGTGCGCGCGATGAGCGAGAGATAGTTGTCGGCATTCTGATTTAGGGGATCGTACTGGGCGGGATAGACTTCAGAGTCGAGACTGCCTTCTCTGATGTCGTCTACGACGCCGATGATCTCGCGGAGTGAGCTTGGCGTCAGCTCCGTGTCGCCCATCTTTTGCCCGACGGGGTTTTCACCTGGGAAGTAGAGTCTGGCCAGGGCTCTATTGATGACGACGACCTTCGGTTTCGATGCGTCATCGTCCTCCGTGAAAAATCGTCCTGCGATGAGTCTGGTCTGCAACGTCTTGAAGTAGTCGGCGGTCACCTCGCGTTGATTCACCTCGTTGTGCTCTCCGTTGTACGGTTTGCCCACGAACCGGATCCAGTTCGTATTACCGTTGCCGCTCACTGGCAGCATCGTGGTCAACCCCGCGGATCTCACACCAGGCAGGCTGGAGATACGGCGCAGAATCTCCCGGCTGGCTGTCACCTGGTCCGGATCCTTCGGATAGGTACTCATCGGCAGCACAATCTGCAGCGTAGCCAGATGGTCGGGTTGAAATCCAAGTTCAACATGCAGCAGTTTGTAGAAGCTTTTACCCAGCAGGCCTGCACCCACCAAAAGCACAACAGCGATGGCCAGCTCGACGACAACGAGGTTCGCGCCAAACTTCCGCCAAAAGGTTCCTGCGGAGCTTCGTCCACCCTCCGTCAGTCCGTCGCGCAAGTGTGTCAAAGGCAGCCGCAATACAGGGGTTACGGCAAACAGGATTCCAGCCAGCAGCGCAATCGCGATCGCGAACATCACCAGATGCAGGTTCATCCGAATGCCTGCGAGGTAAGGCATATACGCGCGCATGTCCTTCGAAAGCAGACGCAAAAGGACCTGAATGGCGCCATAGGCTAGGAGGACACCAAGCAATCCACCTCCCAACACTAGAACCAGCGCCTCCGTCATGAATTGGCGCGCCAGCCGCGACCGCGATGCCCCCAATGCTCCTCGTACCGCGATCTCGCGTTTACGCGCTTCCGACCGAACCAGCAGAAGACTCGAGACATTGACGCAAGCAATCGCCAGTAGCAACGCTGCCCCTCCGAGCAGGACGAGCAGAATGGGTCGGATCTCTCCGACGATAACCTCGGACAGCGGCAGAACACTCGCACCCTGGCCGCGATTTGTGCCGGGATATTGAACCTCAAGCTGCTTCGCGATCGAGGTCATATCCGCGAGCGCCATCTGTACCGTGACGCCGTCCTTCAATCGCGCTACACCATAGAGGTCGTGACAGCCGCGCCGTTTTTCACACTGAGTGAGGGTATGGACCGTGGCCCAGAACTCAGCCTTCCCTCTGGGAGCAAACTGAAAGGTGGCCGGCAGCACGCCGATGATGGTGTTGGGTTTGCCATCCAGTCTCACGGTCTGGCCGATGATGTCCTTTCTGCCACCGAACCGTTCCTGCCAGGCCTGGTAGGTTGCGATGACGTTATCGCCCGCGCCGGGCTGGTCTTCACCGTCGTAGAAATCGCGGCCGAGGATAGGAGTGATGCCGAGAACACGAAAGAATCCGGCAGTAACTCGCCCGCCGGCAACGGGCTCGACTCCGGACGCCGTTGTCATCAGATAGCCAGTTCCGGTGTAAGCCTCCATCGAACTGAAGACCTTGTTCATCTTCTTCCAGTCGACGTAGTCCGGATAGGAGAGGTTCGCGCGCGGAAACATCTTCGCCGACTCCGTTACATCGACGAGGCGTGTGGGGTCGTGATAGGGCAATGGCCGGATCAGCGCAGCATCGACAAACCCGAAGATGGCAACGCTTGCGCCTATTCCCAACGCAAGCATAAGAATTGCAGTCAAGGTAAAACCGGGGCTGCGGCGAAGCTGGCGGAGCGCAAAGTGCAGATCCTGGAAGATCGTCTCAAACCGGAACCCCATGACCTCGTAGCTCCTCTCCTTCAGACGTGTCGTATTGCCAAACTCGCGCATTACCATTCGGTGGGCTGCATCTGGAGACACGCCCGCAGCACGCAACTCCTCCTCTTTCTGCTCGCGATGAAAAGACATCTCTTCTTCCAGTTCATTGTTGAATCTTTCGCGGCGAAGAAAAGTGCCGAGTTTCTTGAGGAAGCGCGCGATTGGGTTCATGGAAGTTCTCCTAGGCGCTCTGCATGACCCGCGCTGATAGCGGAGATCATGGTTTCAAACTGCGATTGTTCCAGGCCCAGTTGTTTTCGGCCGGCGGCGGTTAGCGTGTAGAAGCGGGCACGGCGGTTGGTCTCCGTGGACCGCCACTCTGCCTTCACCCAGCTCTGCAGCAGCAGTCGCTGCAGCGCAGGATAGAGCGAACCCTCTTCAACGGTCAGTACGTCATCGGAGGCGCGTTTGATCGAAGAGGCGATACCGTAGCCGTGCTGCGGCCCACGCGTAAGCGTCTTCAGAATCATCATGTCGAGAGTGCCGGGCATCAGGTCGGATTTCTTGGGCATGACTCTATCCATAGACGTTCTATGCATAGAACGTCAAACCCAAAAAGAAAGTTCCCAGAATTTTCTGTTCCCCGACGCCGTCATCCTGAGCGGAGCGCATAGCGCGCAGTCGAAGAACCCCGAAGGTCTAAACTCACCGAAACTGCAAAAACCTTTTAACCGAGGGTAAGAAACGCAAATTCGTCCACGCCCCACCCGCCCCCCGACCCGTCCTATATCCTAGAGAAGAATGGCCCCTTTTCTGAAACTAACCCACGTAAACGTAGCCCGCGGCGACAACGTAGTCCTCCACGACATCAACCTAACCATAAACGCCGGCGAACACATCGCCATTCTTGGCCCTAACGGCTGCGGCAAATCCACCCTCATCAAAACCATGACCTGCGAGTGCTACCCGATCGTCCAGCCGGACACAGAGGTGAGCATCTTCGGCCGCCAACGCTGGGATCTGACCGAACTCAAAAAACGCCTCGGCGTGGTCTCCGCCGAACTCCCCGGTCGCCCCACCCTCGAAACCACCGGCCGCGACGCTGTCATCACCGGCTTCTTCTCAAGCTCCACACTCTGGCCTAACCTTACCGTCACCGACGAGATGCGCCATCGCGCCGAGGAGATCCTTCACCAGGTCGACGCCATTTCGATCGCTGACAAACCGGTTGGCCAGATGTCCGCCGGCCAACAACGCCGAATCATGATCGGCCGAGCCCTCGTCGGTTCCGCCGGTATGCTCCTCCTGGACGAACCCTCCAACGCCCTCGACCTCGCCGCCCAGGCCGAACTCCGCACTCTGCTCCGCAAACTCGCCCAGAAGGGAACCGGAATCCTCCTCATCACCCATCACATCGCCGACATCCTGCCCGAGATCGATCGAATCCTCATGATGAAAGACGGCCGCATCGTAGCCGACGGCCCAAAGCACGAGCTCCTCACCGCTCCCAAACTCAGCGACCTTTTCAAAACCCAGGTCGAGATATCCGAGCGCGACGGCTTCTTCCACGCCTGGTAAAAATAAATTTCGAAAAAGTGACATTTTTTCGACGCCAGAAATCATGGTGCAAAAAACCACATTCTCACCACAAAAAACCATCAAGAAACCACAAAAACACCATCAATTTTCGCTGTGGAAATCCAAAAACCCCTCTAAAAACGCCCATCCCACCACGAAATGAGAAAAATCGCGTTAGCGCGAAGGAGGAATCGTCCCGGTCTGGAGTTTTACAAGCTCAGGCTGAGCGATCCGGCTGGGACCAAGGACGGCAATCTTCGGCAGCGGACCACGAACCATAGCCACCTCATCACATGCATAAAGCCGAGGGCAGGTCTGGCAGTCCTTGTAGATCTTGTCGGGCAGGGTAGTGCGATCGACAACGCGGAAGCCAAAGTGGAAGAAGAAGTCAGGGATGCGCGTGAAGAGACAGACGGCCGTAACCTTTTGCTCTTCAGCCTCTTCGAGAAGCGCACGAAGCAGCTTGCCGCCGGCTCCCTGGCCCTTGGCTTCGGGTTTGACGACGATGGAGCGCACCTCAGCGAGATGCGGGCCATAAAGGTGAAGTGCTCCGCAGCCAAGGAAGACGCCAGATTCGGACTCAGCTACCGCAAAGTCGCGGACGTTTTCGCAGATCTCGGCGTAGCTGCGGCGTAGAAGCGTGCCGTCGCCCGAGAGGGAGTTGACGAGGTCGAAGATGTTCACCGCGTCAGGGAGCTTCGCTTTGCGGACCACGGCTCCACCCTCGCGAAGTCGCGTTGAGGCTGTCGATTCACTTGCGGTCAACAGAGGCGATGTGGGCAACGACGCTAGGCTCCTTCCTTTATTCTTACAGACTTTTGATGCGCGAAAGCGTTAGGAGTATCAGCCGAGTCAGCAGCGACGCGGGTGCGGGCCTCGTTCAGGGCAAGCTCCACGCGGTCGATCGCTGTTCCGCCGGGGACGTCGTGACAGTCTACAGTTCTGCGGAGCGAGATGGCGGCGAAGAAGTCTTCTTCGAAGTGCTCGCTGAGCTTCTTTAGCTCGGCGAGCGGGAGCGCGTTGAGCTCGAGATTCTTATCGAGTCCAAGGCGGACGGCGTTTCCGACGATCTCGTGGGCTTTGCGGAATGGGACGCCTTTGTTGGAGAGATAGGTGGCGGCGGCCATCGCGTTGAGATAGCCGGTTTCGGCGGCGGATTGCATCCGCTCAGCTCGGAAGGTGAGCGCGCGCGTGAAGTTCGGAAGGACGCTGAAGAGGCCGGCTAATGTGTCGGCTACGTCGAAGATTTGTTCCTGGCCTTCCTGAAGATCTTTGTTGTAGGCGAGGGGCAGGCCTTTGATCAGGGTGGCGAGCGCGGTGGCTGCTCCGAGGAGGCGGGCGGATTTGCCGCGTGCGAGTTCGGTGAGATCGGGGTTTTTCTTCTGTGGCATGGCGGAGGAGCCGGTGGAGAAGGCTTCGGGCAGGTCGACGAAGCCGAATTCGGCGGTGGCGTAGAGGGTGAGCTCTTCGGCGAAGCGGGAGATGTGGAGGCCGAGCGTAGAGGCGGCCTGGGCGAAGTCGAGCATGAAGTCGCGGTCGGAGGTTGCGTCCATGCTGTTGCCGGTGGGGGCGGTGAAGCCGAGGGCGTCGGAGGCGATGCGTGCGATTGAGGCCGAGGGTTGCGCCGGCGATAGCGCCGGAGCCGAGGGGGCAGAAGTTCATGCGGCGGCGCGCGTCGAGGAAGCGGGAGTGGTCACGTTCGAGCATGGCGACGTAGGCGAGGAGCCAGTGGGCTACGAAGACGGGTTCGGCGCGCTGGAGGTGGGTGTAGCCGGGCATGACGGCTTCACCGGCTCTTTCGGCGAGGTCGATGAGGGCGCTACGCCATTCGTTGAGGCCGTCGAGTGTGTTGTCGATGGAGGCGCGAACGAAGAGACGCATGTCGGTGGCGATCTGCTCGTTGCGGCTGCGGCCGGTGTGGAGCTTGAGGGCGAGGTCGCCGATTTGTTTGGTGAGTTCGAGTTCGACGAAGTGGTGGATGTCTTCGGCTTGTTCGTTGGTGGCGATGTTCTCCAGTTTGGCTACGGCGCGGAGGCCTTGCTCCATCTGGAGGAGTTCTTCGCTGGTGAGGATTCCGGCGGCTTCGATGGCGCGGGCGTGGGCTATGCTGGCCTCGACCTCATGGGGGAGGAGGCGCCAGTCGAAGGGGAAGGATCGCTGCCAGGATTCGAACTGCTTGTTGAGTGGTTCGCGGAAGCGGCCGGACCACATTTTGGCGGATTGATTTTCTTGCGTCATGACGGTGTTCTTTGCCTTTGCCATATCGTTTCTGGAGCGTTAGTGGAGCTGCAGACGGACTGTTGAGAACGTTGTTAGTTCTTCCGCGATGATCGAACCGCAGCGCTTCGCCTGAGGCAAGTACAAGGTTTCCTTCAACGCTGGAAATTTGGTCTAAATCAAGATATAAGTCGACGCTCTTAGCCGTGGGACAGTAGTAATCGAAGCCGCGTGAGGTGCCATCCGGGTACCACTTTCTGCATGTGATTGTTCCTGCCAGTTGTGTGCATTGATGCCACACGAAATCGGGACGATAGTCGCCTACAAACGATCCAGAGATTGCAACTGCATCGCCGGGAACGGAGAGTGGCCGGTTACTTTTTCGAGCCTCTTCCAACTTCGCCTTGTGGACTTCTGCACGACAAGAGGCATCGGCGAAAGCTTCAAATTTCGTTCCACGATTAGCTTTGATCTTGCGTCCATGAGCCGTTAACCAAAACGTCTCGTTGTGATCTTCGTAAAGGACGGCCTTCCCAGCTTCGTTGCGCAAGCTTAGTTGATCGTTCTGTCCTAACCAGAGTGGTCCCGAGTGTTCTCCGACTTCAACACGCTTACCAATTCGTATGCAGTACGCGGTTGTTGGGCGGTTGCCGAACATGCAATTCGAGTCACAAGGTTCGAACTCGTGAGCCTCGATGAGAGTTGCCATTACAGGCGGCTGCGTTTGCTGGCCGCTCAATCCAAGGAGCAGCTTTGCCACTGCAGTAAGAAGGAGACTCACGTTAGTCGTTGTCCTTGGAGGTGGTGAGGTGTGGCATCTCGGAGCCTTTGCTTAGCGTGATTAGACCGCTTTGGGCGTAGGTGATCAGCTTGGCGCGGGTGTCGGTGATGTCGAGGTTGCGCATGGTGAGCTGGCCGATGCGGTCGCGGGGGGAGAAGGTGGACTCGCCCTTTTCCATGGTGAGGCGCTCGGGGTGGAAGGTGAGGTTGGGCGAGGCGGTGTTGAGGATGGAGTAGTCGTTGCCGCGGCGGAGTTCGATTGTAACCTCGCCGGTTACAGGTTTGGCGACCCAGCGCTGGGCGGCTTCGCGGAGCATGATGGCCTGGGGGTCGAACCAGCGGCCCTGGTAGAGGAGGCGGCCGAGCTTGCGGCCGTTTTCGCGGTACTGCTCGATGGTGTCCTCGTTGTGGATGCCGGTGATGAGGCGCTCGTAGGCGATGAAGAGGAGAGCGAGGCCGGGTGACTCGTAGATGCCGCGGCTCTTGGCTTCGATGATGCGGTTTTCGATCTGGTCGCTCATGCCGAGGCCGTGGCGGCCACCGATGCTGTTGGCTTCGAGCATGAGGGCTACGGGGTCGGAGAGCTCTTTGCCGTTGAGGGCTACGGGGAAGCCTTCTTCGAAGCGGATGGTGATCTCTTCGGGTTTGATGGCGACGTCGTCGCGCCAGAAGGCGGTGCCCATGATGGGGGCGACGATCTTCATGCTGGTGGTGAGGAGTTCGAGATCCTTGGCTTCGTGGGTTGCGCCGAGGATGTTGGAGTCGGTGGAGTAGGCTTTTTCGGCGGACATCTTGTAGCCGAAGCCGGCCTTGGTCATGAAGGCGGACATCTCGGCGCGGCCGCCTAGCTCGTCGATGAAGAGCGGGTCGAGCCAGGGCTTGTAGACCTTGAGGTCGGGGTTGACGAGGAGGCCGTAGCGGTAGAAGCGCTCGATGTCGTTGCCTTTGAAGGTCGAGCCGTCGCCCCAGATGTTGACGTCGTCTTCCTTCATTGCGGTGACCAGCATCGTGCCGGTGACGGCGCGGCCGATGGGCGTGGTGTTGAAGTAGGTGACGCCGGCGGTGGTGATGTGGAACGCGCCGGACTGGAGGGCGGCGATGCCTTCGCGAACGAGCGGGCCGCGGCAGTCGATGAGGCGGGCCTTTTCGGCGCCGTATTCGAGGGCTTTGCGGGGGATCTCGTCGTAGTCGGCTTCGTCGGGCTGGCCGAGGTTGGCGGTGTAGGCGTAGGGGAGTGCGCCCTTCTGCTTCATCCAGTGAAGCGCGGCGCTGGTGTCCAGCCCGCCGGAAAAGGCGATGCCAACCTTCTGACCGAGCGGGCAGGGATTCGAGAATTACGGACATAGTGATGCAGACCTCAATCATTTGAGCAGATGCGCCGAAAGACTAGGCGTTGGTGCGTTTGCGGGTTTGGACTTTGCGCGCGTTGTTGATGCGCTTGGCTCCGCCGAGAAGCATGAGAAGGATGGCCTTCTGGGCGTGCATGCGGTTTTCTGCCTGGTCGAAGACGATGGATTGCGGGCCATCGAGGACTGCGTCCGTCACTTCGGCGTTGCGGTGCGCAGGAAGGCAGTGCATGAAGACGGCGTCGGGTTGGGCTTGGAGCCATGAGCGCTTCGTTGACCTGGTAGGGCTTGAAGATTGGGGCGCGCTTGGTGGCCTCGTGCTCGAAGCCCATGCTGGTGCAGACGTCGGTGTAGACGGCGTCGGCTCCGGTGACGGCTTTGATGGGGTCGTGGACGAGCGTAATGCTGCCGCCGGTCTGTTCGGCGATCTCGATGGCTTTGTGGATGATCTCGAGTTTGGGGGCAAAGCCTTTGGGGCTGGCTACAGTGCAGTGTGCGCCGAGTTGTGCGGCGGTGAGCATGAGCGAGTGGCAGACGTTGTTGCCGTCGCCGACGTAGGTGAAGTGCAGGCCCTGGGCGGAGCCGAAGCGCTCTTCAAGGGTGAAGAAGTCGGCGATGGCCTGGCAGGGATGCTCGAGGTCGGAGAGCGCGTTGATGACGGGGATGCTGGAGCAGGCGGCCATCTCGGTGATGGTGTCGTGCGAGTAGGTGCGCAGGACCATGACGGACATCCAGCGCTCGACGTTGTGGGCCATGTCGGCGAGGGACTCGCGCTCGCCGAGGGGCGACTGGGTCTGGTCGACGAAGACGGCGTTGCCGCCGAGCGTGTTGATGGCGGCCTCGAAGGTGAGCCGCGTGCGGAGGCGAGGCCTTCTCGAAGAACAGCACCATCTGACGGGCATCGAGGGCGTGGCGGAAGTCTTCGGGATGGTTCTTGACAGCGTGGGCGAGCTCCATGATGGCGGCCATCTCCTGGACGGTGAGGTCGGCGATGGAGCAGAGGTCGCGTCCGCGTAGGCGCTTGGAGGCTTCGGCGAAGGCGGTATCGGACTGGATGCCAAGCGAGGCTTGCCGTGGAGGTCTGTCGGCGGCGTCGAGGTTTTGGTGTTCATAATGACGGTCTTGCTACCCATGAGATTGATCTCCTGCCGGTGCTGCGCCGGCCAATGCTGCCGTGAGAGTTGCATCGAGCGCCGGGATGGCCGTGTCGACGTGATTGCGCTCGAGGATGAAAGGGAGGCAGGAAGCGAAGCACCGTCTCGCTGGTGCGATTGATGATGATGCGCTGCGCCATCAGTTCCGCAGGTGATCTGTTTGGCCAGGTCCGCGGAGTCGAGTTCGACGCCCAAGCATGAGGCCCATGCCGCGGACGTCGACGATGCAGTCGTGGCGGGAGGCGAGTTTGGTGAGTTGGTCGTGGAAGTAGGCGCCGGTGGTCTGGACATGGTTGAGAAGGTCTTCGCTTTTGATCGTGTCGATGACGGCGATGGCTACGGCGCAGGCGAGTGGGCCTCCGCCGAAGGTGGTGCCGTGCATGCCGGGAGTGATTGATTCGGCTGCGGCGTTGGTACAGAGCATCGCTCCCATGGGAATGCCGTTGGCGATCGGTTTAGCGAGCGTAGTGACGTCGGGAAGGATGTTGTAGTGCTGGTAGGCGAACCACTTTCCGGTGCGGCCCATCCCGGATTGGATCTCGTCGGCGAGGAGGAGCGCGCCGGTGGAATCGCAGAGTTCGCGCGCTGCGGCGAAGAACTCCTGCGAGATTGGGTTGATGCCACCTTCGCCCTGAACGGCCTCGATGCAGATGCCGCAGACTTCGTTGGAGAACTTGGCGCGGAGGTCGGCGACGTCGTTGAAGCGGACGAATTCGACACCAGGCATGACGGGCACGAATGGCTCGCGGTACTTGTCCTTGTGCGGTGGTGGCGACCGAGCCCATGGTTCGGCCGTGGAAGCTGTGGTCGAGCGCGAGGAACTTTGTGCCGATGTTGCGGCCTTGCGCGCGAAGGCGTCCGGCGTTGGCGCGGGCAAGTTTGAGTGCGGCTTCCCAGGCTTCGGTGCCGGAGTTCGAAAAGAAGACGCGGTCGAGGCCGCTGATCTCGGTGAGGCGGAGGGCGAGCGGAGCGGTGTGTTCGTGGAAGAAGAGATTCGAGGTGTGGATAAGCTTGCGGCTTTGCTCGAGGATCGCCTTCTCGACCGCTGGGTGGGCGTAGCCGAGGGCGGAGACGCCGATGCCGCTGAGGAGATCGAGGTAGTCGTGGCCGTTTTCGTCGCGCAAGTGGACGCCCTGGCCGCTGACGAAGAGGACGGGGTTGCGCTCGTAGGTGTTGAGGAGCAGCTTTTTCTCCGCTGCCTGGATCGATGCTAAATTCATGCGACCATGACCTCCGTTCCATCGTTGACCCGCGTGGAGACGAGATCGGGTAAGAGCCCGGCCGCCTCCGCGGGGAGAATGCGTACGCGTTTGACGCCGTGGGTGAGGGCCTCCCGACAGGCGTTGAGCTTGGGGAGCATGCCGCCGGAGACGACCTGAGCTTTTTCCATGGCGGGAATCTGTCCGAGGGTGAGCCAGCGCATGACGTTTCCGTCGGCTCCCTTGACTCCCGGGACATCGGTGAGGAAGACGAGGGTGTCGGCCTTGGTGGAGATGGCGCACGCGGCGGCCATCTCGTCCGCGTTGATATTGTAGTACTCGCCGTCGAAGCCAAGGGCGATCGAGGAGATCACGGGTACAGCGCCCATGGTCCAGATGGCTTCGAGCCAGCGTGGGTCGGCCGCGGCGATCTCGCCTACAAAGCCCAGGTCTGGGTTGGTCTTCTTCTTGCGCGCGCGGAAGACATGGCCGTCACCGCCAGAGAGGCCGACGGCCTGTTGACCATGCGATCCAATGGCGGCTACGAGGGACTTGTTGACCCGGCCGGCGAGGACCATGAGAGCGGCATCCCGGGTCTCGGCATCGGTGATGCGAAGGCCGGAGACGAACTCGCTCTTTTTGCCCATCTGGGCGAGGGTGCGGGTGAGCTGCACGCCTCCGCCATGGACGACGGCGACCTGGTTCCCGTCGGCGACGAGCTCTGCGATGGCTTTTCCGGCGGCGTGGAGAATCTTGCGATCCTCAATGGCGACACCACCTAGTTTGACGACAAATCTCACAGCAAACCCTCCTCTTCGTTCCATCCGCACATGAGATTCATGTTCTGCACTGCCTGCCCTGCGGCTCCCTTGAGGAGATTGTCGAGGCAAGAGACGATCAAAAGTCGTTTGCCATCGGGAGCCAGGGCGAATCCCAGGTCGCAGAAGTTGGTGCGGACGATGTGTTGGATCTCCGGCAGATGCGGAGTGTGATGGAGCCGGACTAATGGACTGTTGGCATAGAAGGACTCGAAAATCTGTGGTGATGGATGCGGCATCGGCCCTTTGCTTGAGGCGAAGGTAGATGGTTGACATGATGCCGCGCGGGATGGGGAGCAGATGCGGAGTGAACTGGATCTGCTCGGATGTGAGATGAAGTTGCTCGAGCAGCTCGCCAGTATGACGGTGGCCAAAGACCGCGTAGGCGGAGAGGTTGTCGGCGGCGTGCATGAAGTGAGTGTTGGCTGTCGGGGCCTTGCCGGCTCCGCTGACACCGGATTTGGAGTCGCAGATGATGCCGTGGTCGATGTCGACTATGCCGGCTTCGATGAGGGGTGCCAGGGCAAGGATGATTGAGGTAGCGTAGCAGCCGGGGTTGGCTACGAGCCGCGCGTTGCTGATTTCGTTTCGATGGAGTTCGGGGCAGCCATAAACGGCTTCGCTTTGAAGTTGCGCGGCGTGGGTTGGGTCGGCGTCGTGGAGCTTGTAGACAGCGCGGTTGGCGTCGTGTTGGAGGCGCCACGCGCCGCTGAGGTCGATAACTTTGATGCCCTGGGCGATGGCGGTGGGGACCCAATCGCGAGATTGTTCATGCGGTGTGGCGAGGAAGAGGATTTCGATACCGGAGTCGGCGGCGCGCTCCCAGCTGAAGGGGAGGATCTGGTGGACGCGCCGGTGGCCTGCCATAGCGAGTTGCGGGTGCAGGTCTTCGAGGAACGTGATGGCTCCAGTCTTTGCTTCTTCGGGACGTCCGAAAAGGGTTGGAGTTGTGGAGCCGAATTTTGCATGGTGAAAGAGAATGCGGGCGAGTTCACCGCCGGCGTAGCCACCTACGCCAACGATAGCGGTGCGGGGGGCGGCATTGGGAGCGATGCTGGCGGTTTGTTTTGCGGAGATGGTTGTTGCGTTAGCCAAGATAGTCTTCCAGTCGGTTTTTGAGCGAGGTTGCTTGTTTTTCGTCGGGGCAGATGATGAGAACGTTGTCGTCCCCGGCGATGGTGCCAACTACTTCGGGCCAGTCTTCGTAGTCGATGCCGGCTGCGATGGGCTGTGCGCTTCCGGTGGTGGTGACGAGGACGAGGAGATTCATGGCCTGTCGGACCTCAAGGCCAAAGCTTTGGAGGAGTTCGCTGATTCCGGGAAGGGAGTCGGCGTCGGATTCCCCGTTGGAGGGGAGAGAGTAGCCGGCGGGGCCTTTGTTGAGGCGAAGCTCGTGGATGTCGCGTGAAAGAGTTGCCTGAGTGACGTGAAAGCCGCGCCCTGCAAGCTTTTTTCGCAGTTCATCCTGGCTGGCGACGGAGGTCTTGACCAGCAGTTCCTGAATGACGGCATGGCGCTGTTGTTTCATTGGGTTTGTTGTACCTTTTCTCTTGCCGGGTGGTCTTCAATGGCGATTGAAATGGTAGGGCAATTTATCTATGTATAAATATACACCAATTTGTGTATATTTATACAATTATCACCGATTGATCTCTCCACCTTAAGGATAGAACACTTCAAAAAAGGAAGGTGTCGCAGGTAGAGTATTTGCTCTCGAAGCGACGTATAGTGAAGCATGGAACGGTTTCTGGCATCTTCTCACTCCCGGGCTTTGGGCAGCGATTCTGTGTTTACGGGAGTTGCGCCATCCTTAATTGACGAGCGCTTCGATCATGATTCCTGCGGTGTAGGGTTTGTAGCGTCAGTGGATGCCAAGGCCTCGCATGACATCTTGAAGAAGGCGCTGACTGCGCTGAGCAGGCTCGCTCATCGTGGGGCTACAGCTGCCGACGGAAAAACGAGCGACGGCGTGGGCGTGATGACGGCGATTCCGCGCGCTCTGCTGGTTCGGGCCGCAAATCTTTCGATTGATGAAAAGCAGTTGCTTGGCGTGGGCATGGTGATGGTGCCGGCGGGAGAGACGCGTGTGCAGGCTCTGCTTGAGCGGTGTATCGAGTCGCAGGACCTTGTGGTGTTGGGCTGGCGCGATGTTCCGGTACAGACGGAGTGGCTGGGCGAGACGGCGCTTGGCACGATGCCGCGGATTCTGCAGGTGCTCGTGGTGGATGGGGCGGCGGGTGAGCCGGGGACCATGGAACGGCGGTTGTATCTTGCGCGGAAGCAGTTTGAGCGTGCGCATGCGCAGGGAGATGTGACGGGATACATCTGTTCTCTGTCGACGCAGACGATCGTTTATAAGGCGATGTGCACGGGCGAGTTTCTGCATAACTTTTTCCCCGACCTTGCAGCTGACGATTACGTGACTCCCTTTGCGGTGTTTCATCAGCGGTATGCAACGAATACTTCGCCGACGTGGCATCGCGCGCAGCCGGGACGGAAGCTGGGGCACAACGGCGAGATCAATACTGTGTGGGGAAACCGGGCGCGGATGACGGCGCGGGATTCCACGTTGCCGGTGGAGTGCAAGCCGGTGTTGACCGTTGGCGGGACGGATTCTACGAGTCTGGATGAGGCGGTTGAACTGCTCTCGCAAAATGGGAGGACGCTGGCGGAGGCGATCCGGATGCTTCTTCCTCCGGCGAATGACGGGCGGCGGAAATCTTCGTTCCTGAGATACAACACGGACTGCGCAGAGCCGTGGGATGGCCCTGCGGCGATTGCGTTCAGCGATGGCAATGTGGTGGGCGCGGCTCTGGACAGGAATGGACTACGGCCTTGCAGGTTTGCAATTACGCGGGACGGGCTGGTGGTTGCCGGGTCGGAGGCCGGGCTTGTTGACCTCGATCCCGACGAAGTGACTCACAGCGGACGTCTGGGGCCGGGGCAGATGCTCGTGGTCGATCTTGCGAAGCACAAGGTTTATGAGGATGAAGCCCTGCTGGAGTTGTTTGATGCGGGGACCACGTACGACCAGTTGGCTGAGGATGCGCCGCTGGTGGCAGTTGATGCGCCGGAGGTCGATGCGGCAGCAGTGGTTGCGGCGCAACGCGGGTTTGGTTACACGCGCGAAGACGTGAAGATGATTCTGCAGCCGATGGCTGTGGAGGGCAAGGACGCGGTGTGGTCGATGGGCGATGATACGCCGCTGGCTTTTCTGGCGCGGTCGCCGAGGCCGGTTTATGCGTATTTTCGGCAGCGGTTTGCACAGGTGACGAATCCGCCGATTGATTCGCTGCGCGAGGCCTGTGTGGTTTCGCTGCATACACGGCTTGGACCCTGGCCTCATCTGCTGGATAAGAATGCTCCGCTTCCGGGTATCTCGCTGCGTTCGCCGTTTTTGTCGCTGGGAGAGGTAGAGGCGTTGCGATGCGGGGAGTATCCGCATAGCGCGGAGTTGAATCTGGCGGAGTTGCCGGCGGTGTTTGCGAAAGAGAAGACGCTGACGCAAGGGCTAGATGAGCTTTGCATGCAGGCGATCAAGTTGGTGCGGAGTGGCGCGCGAATTTTGCTGCTGACCGACCGTGGCGCGAGTGCGGAGATGTTGCCAGTGCCGATGGCGATGGCTACGGGCGCGGTGCATCAGGCGCTGGTGGATGCTGGGTTGCGCACGCTTGCGGGGTTGGCGGTGGAGGCGGGGGATTGCCGCGATATTCATCATGCTGCAGTGCTGATTGGGTATGGTGCGGGAGCGGTGTGTCCGTGGCTTGCGTTGGAGACGGGACGGAGTTTGGCTCCTGAGGGCACGACTGCGGAGGATGCTGAGAAGAAGATGCTGAAGTCGCTCGATGCCGGGTTGGCGAAGGTCATGTCGAAGATGGGGATTTCGGTGGTCGATAGCTACCGGGGGGCACATCTGTTCGACATTCTGGGACTGCATTCGAGTGTCGTGGCGCGGTGTTTTGTGGACACTCCTGCGCCGCTTTCGGGGATTGGTTTTGCGGAATTGGAGCGGCAGTTGCGGCAGACCTGGGCTGGCGATGCTGCTGCTTCGACGGAATTGCCTGATTATGGCTGGGTTCGCTTCAGGAAGGCAGAGGTTTCGGAGCCGCATGCGTGGCAGCCGCCTACGGTGAAGGCGCTGCAGTCGGTGGTGGGGAGTGCACGGAATGTTCCGCAACCCACGGACCCGGCCGGGGCATTTGCGATTTATACGAAGGACGTGATTGCGCGGGATCCCGCGGTGTTGCGGGATCTGCTGGAGATTCGTCCGGCGGGCGCGGAGCTGGCGTTGAGTGAGGTGGAGGCACCGGCGAATTTGTACAAGCGATTTGTGGCCAGCGCGATGTCGCTGGGGTCGCTGAGCCCGGAGGCTCACCAGACGATAACGGCAGCGATGAATATGCTGGGCGGGCGTTCGAATACGGGTGAGGGCGGGGAGGATCCTGCAGCTTACCGGGTGCCGGCTGTGGATGCGGCTCCGCCGAGTGGAGATGGCGGGGTGCGGATGCAGGCACAGTCGGGTGGAGGCACGGCGGTGGCGGAGATGCCGGTGGAGGCTCCGGCAGTGCATGTGTCGTTAAACAACAAGATTAAGCAGGTAGCATCGGGACGGTTTGGCGTGACGGCGGAGTATCTGTCGCATGCCGAGGAGATTGAGATTAAGGTGGCGCAGGGAGCGAAGCCGGGTGAGGGTGGGCAGCTTCCTGGGCATAAAGTGAGCGGGTTGATTGCGCGATTGCGACATGCGCAGCCGGGAGTGTCGCTCATTTCGCCGCCGCCGCATCATGATATCTACTCGATCGAGGATCTGGCTCAGCTGATTTACGACTTGAAGCGGGTGAATCCGCGGGCTGCTGTTGGCGTGAAGCTGGTGTCTGGTTGTGGCGTAGGCACTGTCGCGGCTGGTGTTGCGAAGGCTTATGCGGATTATGTCGTGATTGCTGGGAATACGGGTGGGACGGGGGCTGCGGCGCTTTCGAGCATCAAGTATGCCGGCAATCCGTGGGAGCTGGGGCTGGCGGAGGCTCAGCAGGTGCTGATGCAGAGCGGGATGCGCGGACGCGTGAGGCTGCGGACCGATGGCGGTCTGGCTACGGCTCGGGACATTTTGATTGCGGCGTTGCTGGGGGCGGATGAGTATGCGTTTGGGACGGCGGTGCTGGTGACGCTGGGTTGCGATATGGCTCGGCAATGCCACTTGAATACTTGTCCGACTGGGATTGCTACGCAGAAGCCGGAGTTGCGGGCGAAGTTCCGCGGGAAGCCGGAGCATGTGGTGCGTTTCTTTGAGCAGCTTGCGGGGGATCTGCGACATCTTTTGGCGCGGTATGGGCTGCCTTCGATTGAGGCGGCGGTGGGGCGCTCGGATTTGCTGGAGCAGGTGAAGTTCGACGGCAATCTGGATCTGCAGCCGATGCTGGCGAGGGTTGCGGATGGGCCTGTCCGATGGATGGGGGCGCGGAATAATCAGCCGCTGCCTGCGGCTCCTTTGGATGAGGCATGGGTTGCACCGGCGATGGCGGCGGTTGAGGCTGGGCTACCGTTTGTGGTGGAGTCGGCGATTGCGAATAAGGACAGGGCGGTGGGTGCTCGACTTGCAGGTGAACTGGCGGTGCGGCGTGCTCAGGGTGAACTGCCGGTGGATGTGACGTTCAAGCTGAAGGGGACTGCGGGTCAGTCGCTGGGTGCGTTCACTGTGGAGGGGATGAAGCTTGAGCTTGAGGGGCAGGCGAATGACTTTGTCGGGAAGGGGCTTTCGGGTGGGGAGATCTTGATTCGGGCGTGCGGGCTTGCGGCGAAAGATAGCGGGCAGCATGTGATTCTGGGGAATGTGGCGCTGTACGGGGCTACGGCCGGGAGTCTGTTTGCTGCGGGACGTGCCGGCGAGCGGTTTGCGGTGAGGAACTCGGGTGCTGTGGCTGTCGTTGAGGGTGTGGGGGACCATGGGTGCGAGTACATGACAGGGGGAGTGGTTGCAGTGCTTGGGCGCGTGGGGATGAATTTTGGTGCGGGCATGACGGGTGGATTGGCGTGGGTTTATGACGCGGATGGGTCCTTTGTGCGGGAGGGGCGGTATCACCCGGAGTTTCTGACTGCTGAGGCGTTTGCTGGTGTCGATGCTGAGGCGCAGGAGGGTTTGCGCGGGTTGATTGAGCGGCATGCAGAGCGGTCGGGAAGCGGACTGGCTCGGGCGATGCTGGCTGATTGGCCGGCTAGTGCGGCGTCGTTTGTGCGGTTGAATCCGAAGCCTCAGGTTTAGGGGGTTCTGGTTCGGGGCGGCGGGGCTTCAGGGTCCCCCCCTCCCGCAAAAAGTGTGCAAAGTATTCCAAACAGATACTTTAAGTCTGGACTTCCGTTAGGTACTCCCTGGACTTCGGGTTTGAATCTTCTGGGTTAGTTCCCTTGGCATGGCCTTTTTGAGGGAAGGCTATGTCAAGTCAGTGGGGACGAGTGAGTTTCCTCCTTGGTGCGAATGCCCAGACAGTTCGAGTGAACAGGGCGACTTTGAGGATTCAAGGGCGCGAAATTTGTATAAAGATGCATTTGGGCGCTGAATGAGAATTCATTGTTGGCAAAGGCTTCTTGATTCATTAGAGTTGCGGCACTGGAGTTTTCCGGGTGAGGCGTGGACTGAAGCGACGAGTTAAGGTGGTGGAGACGGTGGGTTCGACGAAGACAGGAGCGCCGGCGATAGGGCCGGGAAGTGACAAGTATCAGCGGATACTGGACGCTGCGGTCGAGGTGATTGCGGAGCGAGGGTATTTCAGCTCGCCTGTGAGCGCGATTGCTAAGCGGGCCGGGGTGGCGGATGGGACGGTTTATCTCTACTTCAAGAGCAAGGACGATGTGCTGCGAACGGCGATCGATGAGACGTTCAACAAGTTTCATCGGCAGGTGGAGGAAGAGTTCAAGACTCTGAAGGGGCCGCGGGAGCAGTTGGAGTATATTGCGCAGGTTCATCTGGAAAGCCATTCGGTGAACCGGAGCATGGCGATCCTGATGCAGACCGAGGTGCGGCAGAGCGCGAAGTTCATTGCGGAGTTCTCGCATCATCATCTGGTGAAGTACATCCAGTTGGTGAGGGAGGTGGTGCGGCGGGGGCAGCAGGAAGGAATATTCCGGCAAGATGTGTCGGATGGCGTGGTGGCGCATTGCATGTTTGGGGCTATCGATGAGTTATTGAGCTCGGCGGTGTTTACAGGGCGAGTTTATGACTCGAAGGCTACGGCGGCGCAGGTGATGGATGTGCTGTTGAATGGGATCAATGCAAATCGTTAGGGAAATGGCGGCATGTTGATCGTTCGTTCCTGTGTGCAAGGCGATCTTGATGCTGTCTGGTCGATTCTTGAACCGATGATTCGGGCGGGAGAGACGTATACGCTGCCGAGAGACCTGAGCAGGAAGGAGGCGCTTGCTTATTGGTTCTCCGATGGACACGAGGTCTTCGTCGCGGAGGAAGATGGTGCGGTTCTGGGGACGTATTATCTGCGGGCGAACCAACGGGGTGGTGGGTCGCATGTGGCGAACTGTGGATATGTAACCGGATCGGCGGCCATGGGGCGCGGAGTGGCACGGATGATGTGCGAACACTCGCTCGAACGTGCTCGCAGCCGGGGATTCCGAGCGATGCAGTTTAATTTCGTCGTCAGCAGCAATGAACGTGCGGTTCGGCTTTGGGAGAGTTTTGGTTTTGCGATTGTGGGGACTCTGCGGCGGTCGTTTTTGCATCCGCACCTTGGGTATGTGGATGCTTACGTGATGTATCGGGAGCTTTGATTGAACTACAAAATCAACTTCTAAACCTAACGACCGAATTACTTCCCGTTCGCCGACCATCTGGGAGTTTCGTGACGAGAAACGCGTTTCTCGTTACTAATTGCTACCGAGGGTGTCTCAAATTTCCTGCTAACTATCCGGCAAATCCGAACACTGCGAAATATACGATCGTGTACAGAACCACTGTCGCGTCCATCGCCGCACCCACCTTGAAACCCTGTGAGTAAGAGCTGGCTTCCATTTGCCAGAACCAGATAAACCATGAAGGCTTTTTCCAATAAGCTATAGATGAGAATCGGCTTTCGCCATTCGACTTTGAATGCGGCGACAATCATGAAGACGCCCATCAGGCCCACCATGATGCCCCAGTGCTGAGTGATGATCGTGTACTCCCGGACGAACGGGATCTTCCCGACGTCTTCACTGCCCACCGGGGCCAAAAGGCATAAAGACTGGCGGCGGCTGTTCCAATCCCCGTAATGAGAAAGAACCATCTGAACGTAAGATCGAAAAAGCGTTTCATCTGCCCTCCGTCTAATCGGATCCGAGCTTGGCAGCGAGATTTGGTGCTCCCGCTATCGCCAAAAAGCGCACCAATTTTCTACGGCTGACGCGGTGGACCGATCAGCGGCGTCTTAACCGGCTTTGCCATTCCGTAGAAGACCACCACTCCCTGGCCCGCGCCGAGTGTCTGTAATGCTTCATCGCCCTTGCCCAGGGCTTCCCCGTAGTTCTGCCAATTATTGGTGACCCAAACGTCTCCGGCGGGACCGATGCCAACATCAACCTGCAATTGCAATCCGCCGCCGACGTATCCGCCTGGAGGCGAGATGGCGTCACCCGTCTTTACGCCCGGCGGGCAATGCTCGGTGCGGAAGCCACACAACTCTACGATTCCGGCCGACGCGGAGCTGAAGTTCGAGATCCAGACATTGTCATTGCCGTCGACTGAAGCCGCCCAGGGCCCGACTATACCTTTGCCATACACCGGAGAGAAGGGCGCCTCGGTGCCGTCAGGACGCAACACCGTAACGCTGCCGCCTTCGTAGCCGGATTTCTGCTCGGCCATGGCTGGCACCAGGACTTTGGTCGCCCTTTGTCCGGCGTCGGGGTCGTTGTCGAAGTTGAATTTAAATGCCGCCAGCATTTCCCCGAATTTCAAGGCCCCCCTGGGTGAGCTGCCCAGTTTGTTCGTCACCCAGACGTTGCCCTGGCTGTCGATAGCGAGGCCGCTGGCAGAGTATCCCACCTTGAACGTTTCGACTTTGCTGGGATCGGAAGCTGGGAAACGAACCACGCGGTCCGTGATGGCGTTAGTAACCCAGATTCGGTCCTGCTGATCAATCGCGAGAGCGAAGGGCCCGACAAGTTTGCAAGGGTTCTTCAGCGGATCGCCTGTCTTGTTCTGGCAATAGAACTGGACCTTGGACGGATCGCCCTGGGGTAGCTTCAGAACCTGGCCCTTGATCAGGTCAAGCGTCCAGATATCGCCACTTGGCGTGGCGATGATGCCCTGCATCTGGCTGATCTGGCGGTTAAAGTTCCAGCCCTCTGGTGGCGACAGCGGCTTTGCCGCTGTTATCAAACTTCGTGACGTTCTGGCCGGTAAAGCTGGTGACCCATGCGTTGTCCTGAGCGTCGAGCGCCAATCCGAAACCGGGGCCTGCGATACCTCCGCCTCTGAAGCCCAACGGGCTGGGCGACAATGCCTTGCCGTTGGGAGCGAACTTGCTGAGACCGCCGGTCCACGAGGCATCCTGGTTTTGCGCGCCGACCGTGAAGTTGTCAGCAACCCAGGCGTTGCCTTCGCTGTCGATCATGAGCTTGCCGCCCCCACTGACGCCGCCGCCCGTGAACTTAAGCGGGAACACGAAGGCGCTGGGAGCGAACGTGAGATACGGCAGGTACGGTGTATCCCGCAAGAGCTTGCCGGGAGTGCCGGGCTTCGGCAGCGGATAGAACTCGTTGAGCAACGCGAATATTTTGTCCGGCTGGTGCCAGGGGAAGAATGCGACCACTTCCGTCGCAAGAAGCGTATCCGGCGGAGCGCCGCCGCTGGGAGGCGTAGCCGCCGCGAAGAATTGGCTGCACGCATCTGGCCTCACCCGCGTGATACAACCGGCCATCACATCGGCTAGTGTGCCGAAGTTGGCCATCGTCGGTGTCTGTGCGCTGTTGAGGGCGTCGAGAATCGTCGGCCCCCAACTGCCTGTTTCTAAATCGACGAAGTTGGGCACGTTGCCCGCGGCAATCCGCAGCTGGAGCGGGGAGCCTTTGATGGTGGTGTTGTCGATGAACTGCGCATGTGTCACCACCGACGCAATGGTAGTGAACTCGTTGATGGTGACGCGGGCCGGGGGATTGCTTCCCACGACCGTGATCAGCGCAATCGCCGGATTATTACCGGCTCCTTGATTGGCTGCAGATACGCCACCGGTAGCCACCAGATAGAGGCTGGAGTCAGGCGCGCCAGTGCTATGGATCACGAACCTGCCGTCGCTGTCGGTCTTAGTCTGTGCGAGTTGTTTGGGCGGGCCTGAGCTCGCTGCCAATAGAGTCACAGTCGATTGGGTTATGGGCGCGCCTGCGCCCAGCACCTGGCCGTTGATGTCGGCAGCAAAAGTTCGTGGCGCAAAAAACAAGTTGGAAATCACGATTGCCACAAGTGCCGGTTTTCGAATAGCTGATTTCCAATTCATGTCGTTCTCCTTATGCACGAATATGAGTCGCAAATCTATTAGCGGCTTGGATGCGTTATTTAGTTTTCAGTCCACAAGTCAATCAGGTTTCGTATCGCTTGCGAACTAGCATTTGTGATAGGCAGCCATGCCTAAGACTGCTAATCCTGATGCATCCTGCCAGTAACCGAGCTGCTCTCGTAAGCTGCATACCCTGTCAGCGGACTTCGCTGAGATCGAAGCAAAATCGCCAATGCACTTATCGAGGCAAGTACCCTAAAAATCGGGGTTTCGGTAACGATTGCTATTTCAAACCGACTCACTGCCCGCAGATCTCTGCTGGATGACACCCAGGAAGTCAATGGCAAGTTGATATGGATTGAGACGGATTGCTGCAATAATGCTCTGGCAGCGAATTCGACGTGGAGACGTGCATGTTTGATTTGAAGACGGTGAATGATGTTTTTGGGCTGGTGACGGGACGTGGCGATACTGTCGTGATGCTTTGGCAGGATGGGGATGGGGCCTGGAAGCCGATTACTTCGAATGAGCTGTATGGGCGGGTGCGTGCGCTGGCGGATGTGCTGCGTGGCTGGGGAGTGGGGAAGGGCGACCGGGTGGCGTTGCTGAGCGAGAATCGCTGGGAGTGGGCGGTGACGGACCTTGCGGTGCTGGCGATTGGCGGTGTGGATGTGCCTCTGTATCCGACGCTGACTCCGGAGCAGATTGGGTATATGGTGCGGGATTCGGGGGCGAAGGTGGCTGTGGTGTCTTCGCAGGCCCAATATGACAAGTTGGTGGCCGCGGGGGAGTTGCCGGATCTGGAGCATGTGGTGGTGATGGATGCGGGTGATTTTAGCGGCGCGGAGAGTTTTGGCGCGCTGATAGAGGGAGCGAAGGCGAAGCAGGTGCGGGATGCTGCGTTTGATGCAACTGCGAAGGAGGTGAAGCCGGAGGATCTGGCAACGATTATCTATACGTCGGGGACTACGGGTGAACCGAAGGGCGTGATGCTGACGCATGGGAATCTGGCGAGCAATATTAATTACTCGACGGGGCCGATGGGTTTTGGCGAACGGGATAGTTGTATTTCGTTTCTGCCGCTGTCGCATGTGACGGCGCGGCATTTGGATTACGCGATGATGTGTCATGGGGCTCGGCTGGCTTATTGTCCTAAGTTTGACAACCTGGCGGGGGCGATGAAGGGGGTGAAGCCGACGGTCTTTGTTGCGGTGCCTCGGGTGTACGAGAAGATTCGCCAGGCGGTGGAGGGAAAGTCGGCGTTGTCGCCGATGAAGTTGAAGATTATGCACTGGGCGATGGAGGTTGGGAAGAAGCACCGCAACGAGGTGCTGGCTGGGAAGACGCCGGGTGGTGTGGGGTGGAAGATCGCGAACAAGCTGGTGTACGGCAAGATTCGCGAGGCGTTCGGCGGATGCGTGGAGGTGTTTATTTCGGGAGGCGCTCCGCTGGGGATGGATACGGCGGGATGGTTTGCGGATGTGGGGATTCGGATATTTGAAGGATATGGGTTGACGGAGACGTCGCCGGTGATTGCGCTGAATTATCCGAATGCGCACAGGATTGGCACGGTTGGTAAGGCTCTTGAGAATGTGCAATGCAGGTTTGCAGAGGATGGTGAGTTGGAGGTGAAGGGGCCTTCGATCTTCGAAGGGTATTGGATGAAGGAGAAGGAGACGGCTGAGGCGTTTACTCCGGATGGGTGGTTTAAGACGGGGGATATCGGGAACATCGACAAGGATGGATTTATTTCGATTACGGATCGGAAGAAAGAGTTGCTGAAGACGAGCGGGGGGAAGATGATCGCTCCGCAGCCGATTGAGAATAAGTTGAAGGCGAATGTGCTGGTGGGACATGCGGCGCTGGTGGGCGACAAGCACAAGTTTGCGTGTGTGCTGATCTCGCCAAACTTTGCTGCGCTGGAAGGGTGGGCGAGGGGGCAGGGGATTGCAACGAGCGACCGTGGCGCGCTGGTGAAAGATGCGAAGGTGGTGAAGGCTTATCAGGAGATCGTCGACAAGGTGAACATGGGGTTGGCGAACTACGAGAGTATGAAGCGAGTGGGCCTGGTAGCAGAGGAGTGGAGCGTGGAGGATGGGACGCTGACGCCGAGTATGAAGCTGAAACGGCGAGTGGTGGAACAGCGGTATGCGAAGGAGATTGGCGCGTTCTATGCCGACGAGGCTACGGCTGCCAAGTGAGCGGGTTATTTTGAGGCTGGGGCGCGACCGCGAGTTTTTCCGGCGAAGTAGGCGCAGTTGGCGTTGACCGGGCACTGGTCGCATTTGGGGTTGGTCCGTTTGCAGATGGCTTGACCGTGGTGTTTTAGGAGCAGGTAGGCGCGGGTGCGGGCGTCGAAGGTGGGCGGGACTTGCGACTCGACTGCGTTTTGGGCTTCGCGATAATTTACGCCGTAGTTTTCGCGCTCCATGCCGAGGAGGATGCGCACGAGCACGTGCGGGCAGTTGGATGGGATCGCTGCGAGGGGCGCGATGTGGGCGAAGAGGAGGATGCGATCGACGCCAGGGTCGGCTATGTTGGGAAACTTTTTCAATTCTTTGCGAGCTTGATCGAGTGGGCCGAGGAGCGCGGTGCGGAGGTCGCCGTCGAACTGGTCTTTGACGCGTGCGGCTATCTGTTTGAGGCGGAGGGCGCGCAGCTCAGGCACCATGCCGCCGGGTTTCAGCGCGGCTGCCAGTTTTTTGGGGGATGGGGCCAGAAGGGCTTCGGGAGTGGTGCCGATGGATTTGGTGAGAAAGGCCCAGCCCTTGGCGCAGGCGGCGTCGGAGGCCGGGTAGCCACAGTGCCACCAGATGAGGAAGAGGTAGGGTTCGGTGGGCCATGAGATTTCCTGCGGGCCGTAGAAGGATTCGAGCTGATCGAGGAGGTTGGCGATCGTGAGTGAGTTGCCCATGGTGGCGAGGAATCGGAGAAAGGGTCAGTTTAGCTGAGGCTTCGGGGAAGGATGAGGCTGGTGAGGAGTTCTAGAATATTTTCAGCATGCTTGAGATTGGTCTTTGCGGAATGGAGGGTGTGATGCGGCGATTTCTGAAGGTGATGGGAGTAGTGGTGTTGGTTTGCAGGGTTGCCGTAGCGCAGTTGGGACCGCCGGTTTGCCCAGTGCCGCCGGTGCGACTTCGCGAGTGGCGGCGAGGCCCTCGGTGGCAGCGGCTTTGGCTACGGCGGAGGCGGGTGCGGCTGATCCGTCGGTGCTGGTCGCTGCGGAGCCGATGGAGAACTTTGGGGTAGCGCGATACCGGCTGGAGGACTATGCCGATTGCGTGGGGAACGGTGGGTGCTATTGGGCTGATGTGGATGCACAGACGCGCCGGGCGGAGTTTGCTCTGGAGAAGGAGATCGCGACGCGGAAGGCGAGTGAGAAGCTGGCGCTGGTACTGGACGTTGACGAAACGTCGCTGACGAACTATTGCGAGATGAAGCGGGAGGACTACGGATTCTTAGCGGCGATGTTCAATGCGTGGGAGGTATCGCCGGGAGCTGATATTGCGGTGCCGGGAACATTGAGGCTGTTCAACAAAGCGATGGCCGCGGGAGTGGATGTGTTTTTCATTACGGGGCGAGCGGATGAGCAAAGAGAGGCGACGGCTCGGAACCTGGAGGCGGCGGGTTTTAAGGGTGCGAAGGGATTAAGGTTACGGGTCGGGGCACAGAAGACGATGTCGACGGTGGAGTATAAGAGCGAGGAGCGCAAGAAGATTGTGGATGCGGGATACCGGATCGTGATGAGCGTGGGGGACCAATGGAGCGATCTGAACGGCGAGCCGAGGGCCGAGATTAGTGTGAAGCTGCCGAATCCCTTTTATTACATTCCTTGAGGGCCTGTGCGATGCGGAGGGAGCGGCGGTTGTAGGATCGAGAGATATGACGATGTTGGCGCGGGCCAGAAAAGAGGGACGGAGATTTTTGAATCCCGTTCCGACGACGATTGGCGGATTGGGCACGATCTTTAAGGTGCTGCCGCGATTTCTAAGCAGCAAAGAGGAGAAGGTGCCGAAGCGACCGCTGGGGCCTTTCCGGACAGATGCTTCGCTTTATGGGACGGGACCGGCGAGTGGGCTGCGGGTGACGTGGATGGGGCATTCTACGATGCTGCTGGAGGTGGATGGGGCGCGAGTGCTGATCGATCCGGTGTGGGATGAGCGGGCTTCGCCGAGCAAATGGGCTGGGCCGAAGCGATTTTTTGCGGCTCCGGTGGGGCTGGAGGAACTGCCGCGCGTGGACGTGGTGTTGGTGTCGCACGATCACTATGACCATCTTGGGGAGGAGACGATCCGGCGGTTGGCGGTGATGGAGTCTATGCGGGGAGTGCGGTGGGTGACTTCTCTGGGAGTGGGGGAGACGCTGCGGAAGTTTGGTGTGGACGGGGCGACTATTTCTGAGCTGGATTGGACGGAGAGCGTCGAGGTGAGTGGGCTGACGATTACGGCGGTGCCCTCGCGGCACTTCTCGGGGCGCGGAATGTTTAATCGGTTTGAGACGCTATGGTCGGCCTTTGTGCTGAAGGGCGCGAAGCATACGGTTTATTTTGGCGCGGACTCGGGTTGGTGGGAGGGATTTGCGGAGATCGGGGCTGCATATGGCCCGTTCGACCTGACGATGTTGGAGATTGGAGCGTTCGATGAGCTGTGGGCAGGGATTCATCTGGGGCCGGATGGTGCGGCTCGGGCGTTTGAGGCGCTGGGCGGGGCGGACGCGCAGAGGCGGGGATTAATGATGCCGATTCACTGGGGATTGTTTGATCTGGCGCTGCACTCGTGGCGACAGCCGATTGAACGGTTGGTGGAGTTGGCGGGGGAGAAGGGGATTTTGTTGTGGGCTCCTGAGCCCGGACGGCCTACGGAGGTGGTGGGCGGGGTTGAGGTGCGGTCGAATTGGTGGCGCCGAAGTTGATAGCTGCTTGATCCGGTTGTGGTTTTGAGGTGGTATAGGCGAACAATTGCCAACTCAGAGCTTGCCTGTGATGCCGGTGAAGTTTAAGGGCAGGTTACTGTCTGGGACAAACAGGCATCCAACATGAGGCCATGAATCTTCTTTCTGACACGCAGGGGATCGCCTCGCGTTTCGGCGATTACATCGAAGACCTTCACGATGTTTTCCGATGCAATGGTGTTGCTTTCGGTTCGCCAGAGCATTTTTTTGCGTTCGCGCGAACGATGAAACATCACAGTGAGCTTTGTCGTGACGTTGCACGCGTGGCGAAAGACATAACAGAGAAAGAGGCTAACGTTCCGCTTCGTACGATTCTCACGATCATTGCGGTGGCTAGCGGTGGCGCTGAGATCGCAATGTCCGATCGGGAGATAAGCGTTCCAATCGATCGTGTCGCGGATTCTTTGATTAGAGAGGGAGTCTGCAGCCCGCTGCAAGCCGATGATCCCGATAGTCTCCGCTCGAATCTGATGGTGAATCATCCGGAACCGATTTACTCCCGCGTCGCGACGGGAGATACAGGTATGGAGTTCGGCAGTTTGGAAACACTGACGGAATCTTTGGCTCAATTGGAGCTGAGCGGCTTACGACTCAAGATCTACCTCGATTCAATCGATCAGCATATCGACAGGATAGAGCCTGGGCTAAAGCTCGTTCGGGCGCCCGTTTCGCCCGACGATTCGAGCGATGATGTCAGAGCAGGATTCTCCGGGACAGTTCCTTCAGAGACCAATTTCCGAGTGCGAAACTATCCGTCGCGTTCGAACGAACGGGACAGACGTACGAATGGAATTTGGAGAGACTTCAGGTTTCATTTCCTAAGAACGTCGTTTGCTTTTCCGTTTCTCATTGGCGTTTGTACGCTCATGCTCGCAGCTACTTTTTTCTTCTGGGTGTTTGGGCGTGACGGTAGCGATGCAGTCGTGCGTCCCGCGGACCCTGTATTGGAGGGAGGAGGAGTCAATGCTGGAGGTTCCAGTGTTGCATCTGCGGTTAGTAAACCGTCTGCCGTTCCTACACGAAGAGCGCAAGCAGGCGGTTCGGCATCGAGGTACAGCTCCTCCTATGGAAGAAGAGCGGACCGTCCGACAGATGAGTTCCCACGATCCTCAAAGAGGCCGGCACAGATTGCCGGGTCTCCGTTTGCCGTCGACGAATCGGAGACGCCACCTATGATGGCGACGAATACATCGGATGCCAGCGGGGAGCCTGATCGCGTTTCCGATCTGAATCATCCTGTGGACGTATCTTCAGGAGTCATGGCGGCGAACCTAGTGTCAGCGCCGAAACCCTCTTACCCAGCCCTCGCCAGCCTTACCCGTACTCAGGGAAGTGTCCTGATGCGGGCGGTGATTTCCAGGGATGGGAGCGTTGAACATGTACAGGTGATCGAGGGTCATCGTCTTTTGCGGGGCGCGGCAAAGAGCGCAGTGCGGAACTGGCGATACAGGCCCTATAAGATGAATGGGGTGCCGGTTGACGTCGCGACCACCGTGAGTGTGGATTTCAAGCTGCATCACTAGCGGAATCGATTTTTCTTTTCAGCATCCTCTTTCGGCCAAGGAGATGGCTGGCTCTGGCGTATGATTTTTTCTGGAGTATAAAGTTCAAAGGAGAAGATGATGCGGATTGGTATGTTGACTGGGGGCGGAGATTGCCCTGGATTGAACGCTGTGATTCGGGCGGCGGTTCGTAAAGGGATTTTGCACTATGGTGACGAGTTTGTCGGGTTCATGGAGGGGTGGCGCGGCGTTATCGACGATGTAACGATGCCGCTGAATCTGGAGACAACTTCGGGGATTCTTCAAAAGGGTGGGACGATTCTGCGGTCTTCGCGGACAAATGTGAAGAAGATTCCCGGTGGGTTTGAGAAGTGCCTGGAGACGCTGAAGAAGAACAAGATTGATGCGCTGATTGCGCTGGGTGGAGATGATACTCAGTCGATCTCGCTGGCGCTGAGCGAGAAGGGCGTGAAGTGCGTGGGCGTGCCGAAGACGATCGATAACGACTTGTCGGGCACGGACGCTTGTTTCGGGTTTGATACGGCGGTGACGATTGCGACGGAGGCTGTGGATCGGCTGCACTCGACTGCTGAGGCGCACAACCGGATTCTGGTATGTGAGGTGATGGGGCGCGATGCGGGTTGGATTGCGATTACTTCGGGGATTGCGGGCGGTGCCGATGCGATTTTGGTGCCGGAAGTTCCGATCGATATCGAGGAGGTGTGCCGGCTGTTGAAGTATCGGCATGACCACGGGAAGAAGTTTGGGATTGTTGTGGTGGCCGAGGGGGCGAAGTTCCCTGAGGGCGGACAAGCGACGCATGGAGAGAAGGTCGATGCGTTTGGTCATGTGCGGCTGAGCGGGATTGGGCAGTCCCTGGCGGAGGAGATTGAGAAGCGGACGGGCTATGAGACGCGGAGCGTGAACCTGGGGCATACGCAGCGGGGTGGGACGCCTTCTGCTTTCGACCGAATGTTGGCGACTCGGTACGGCGTGGCGGCGATCGATCTGGTGCATGCGGGTAAGTTTGGCCGGCTTGTGGTGCTGAAGGGGACGGAGATTACGGATATTCCGCTGGCGGATGCGATTGCGAAGACACGGACAGTGGGTAAGGATCTGTTAGAAGTGATGACGAGTCTGCAGCCGCCTAAAAAGTAGAAGTTTGTGTTTTTGTGAGAAGCCCGGTGCTGCTGCCGGGCTTTTTGCTTTGGTTAACACTTATGTATCAGTTAGTTAGTCGGCAATAGTTGAGATTTTTGTTGTGTGGGTGGGAAGGAAGGGCATATAAAGAGGGTGCCGGATGATTCACGGTTCGGCTGCTCTGACGTAAAGGAACGGGAGACCTCGGAATGGCAGGATCGGCGCAGGCAGTGGCACGCGAGGTGATGGATATCCGGCAGGCTTCGGATTATCTGGGAATCAGTGGGGATACGTTATACCGGTATGCGTCCGAGGGGTTCATTCCTGCGTTCAAATTGGGGAATCGGTGGCGGTTCAAGAAGGCGCTGCTGGATGCCTGGATGGATGAGAAGTCCGGGGTGAAGCCCACGGCTCCCCTGGTGGTGATGCCGAAACAGAGGAAGCCGGTCGCACGGGCGCGGTAGACGGATTTGTTCAGGCGGTTTCTAGCTCATATTGATCTCTCTGTGGTGATGTTTGGTCTGTGCGCCGTTGCGGCGTTCTGGTTTGCTATTCAGCTTTGCTGGTCGGCTGTGGGGAAGCAGTGGTACGGCGTGGCGTGGAGGCTGGTCGTCGCGCTGGCGCTGTTTGGGGTGGGGTTTGTGATGATTTTCTTCACCGCGTTTGGGGCGTGAAAGGACGGTTGCCAGTTGCCGGTTTTCAGTTGTCAGTTAGGAGCGGTTTTACTGAGAACTGATCACTGAGGGCGGACAACTTTCTACACGGGTTGGAGGGTCAGGAGAGTGATTTCGGGGGGGCAGTTGAGGCGGAAGGGCATGCCAACTGTTCCGATACCGCGATTGACGTAGAGCTGCATGCGGTTCAACTGGTAAAAGCCTTCGGGATAGATTTTTCCCATGGGCGGCAGAATGAGGGGTCCGAGGAAGGGAAGCCGGATCTGTCCGCCGTGCGAGTGGCCGGAGAGCATCAGGTCGATAAGATGGCCCCGGGGATGGACGGTGACCTCGTCGGCGTAGTCGGGTTCGTGGGCCATCAGGAGTACGGGGCCATCGGGTTTGGCTGGGACGGCCAGGTCCAGGTCCGGGCGACTTGTGCCGGGATCATCCACGCCGGAGAGCCAGAGACGGCCACCGTTGCGCTCTATGGGGACGTATTGGTTGATGAGAACTGGCGTGCCTTTTGAGGAAAGTGCATCGGTGACCAGCGGGGCGTTGAAAGCGACGTCGTGGTTGCCGAGGATGGCGTAGCGGTGAGGAGCGGTGAGCGCGGTGAGAATTTCAGCGCAGCGGTTGATGGCGTGGCTGCCTGCAATAAAGGTGAAGGCGCCGTGGGTGATGAAGTCGCCGGTGAGCAGGACGAGGTCGGGAGTGAGGTCGTTGACTTTTTTTACGATTCGCTCGAGAAAGAAGGGTTCGGTGAATTCGTCGAGGTGGATGTCGCTTAGCTGAGCGATGCGATAGCCGTGGAAGGCGCTGGGGAGATTGGCCAAGTAGAAGGTGCGGTTGACGATGTCGATCTCGTGGCGGCCGATTTCGCCGGAGTAGAAGGCCAGCCCAGCTGCGGCCGCACCCGCCCCGACGAGGAAGTTTCTTCGGGTGATTCGCTGCGGCGGAGAGATGGTATCGACGGGCATAGGTCATGATACCGGGTTGGAATCACACCAGCCAATGCGGAGGACTAAACGAAGACAACAATTTAGTTAGAATCAAAGAGATGAATTTTCATTTGCGGAAGAAGAGAGCAGCGGCGGCAGCCAAGACTGCCGGGGTGGATGGGCTGCTGGTGACGCATCTTCCGGATGTGCGGTATCTCTCTGGATTTACAGGGTCGAATGCTGCGCTGGTGCTGACCGGCGGTCGGGCGGTGCTGTTTACCGACGGGAGATATACCGGGCAGGCGCGTGCGGAGGCGGTGGGGACGCGGGTGGTGATTGCGGCAAAGAATGCCGTGGCGGCGGCGTGTGAGTGGATGGAGACGGCAAAGGTCCGGCGATGTGGATTTGATTCGGTGCATACGACTGTGGCGGGGCTGGAGGCGATGCGGAAGGCCGTGTCGGGTAAGGTGCGAAGGGGGATGTTCGTTCCGGTTGGGTCGCAGGTGGGGCGGTTGCGGGAGGTGAAGGATGAGGATGAGATCGCAAAGCTGAGAGCGGCGGCGGCATTGGGTTGCGAGCTGTTTGACGGGATGCTGACTTTTCTAGAGCCTGGGTTGCGGGAGACGGAGGTCGCGGCAACGCTCGAGTATGCTGCGCGGCTGGGTGGAGCGGAGGGGATGAGTTTTGAGACGATTGTGGCGAGCGGGGAGCGGTCGGCGCTGCCGCATGGTCGGGCGACGAAGGCTAAGGTGCCTAAGCGGGGGTTCGTCACGCTGGACTTCGGTGTTATTCTCGACGGATATTTGAGCGATATGACGCGTACCGTGCACATGGGCAAAGCGATGCCGGGTGAACGGGACGTGTATGATTTTGTGCTGGAAGCGCAGGAGACCGCGGTCGCTGCCGTTGCACCCGGAGTGACTGCCGGAGAGGTGGACGAGGCGGCGCGAAGTGTGTTGCGGAAGGTGAAGCTGGATAAGTACTTCAGCCACTCGACTGGGCACGGAGTTGGGCTGGAGATTCACGAAGGACCGAGGCTTGCAACGAAGCAGAAGCAGGTTTTAGAGCAGGGCATGGTGATCACGATTGAACCGGGAGTGTATATGCCGGGGCGGTTCGGGTTGCGCATTGAGGACATGGTTCTGGTTACGGCAAAGGGCGGGGAGATTTTGACGCCTAGCGTAAAGGCCTGGATCGAGCTGTGAGGGACTTGGATAAGGAACTGGATCAGGAACTGGGGCCTGGGGTTTGAGCCTGGGTTGAGTCAGATAGAACAACAGGTGTTTTGAGCACCGGGAAGAGATAAATGATGGACGGGAAAAAGATTGAAGAGCTTCGCGAACTGGTCGAATTTCTGAAGGCGAATGGTATCGCCGAGTTCGATATGGAGCAGGACGACCTGAAGGTCCGGATTAAGTTTGCGGGCGAGCCTGGCACTGGCGGTCTGGATCTCGGACACCTGAGCAGGCTGATGGCTTCGGCGCCTGCGGCAGGTCATCTGGCGGGCGCTGGTGCTCCTGCGGCTCCTAGTGCGGCGGCAGAGTTGGCTTCGGAGCTGGAGGAGAAGCTGCATGAGGTGAAGTCGCCGATTGTGGGGACGTTTTATGAGTCGCCTTCGCCGGGTGCACCGCCGTTTGTAAAGGTGGGGGACCAGGTGGAGGTTGGGCAGGTTCTGTGCATTGTCGAGGCGATGAAGCTGATGAATGAGATCGAGTCTGATGTTGCCGGCGAAGTGGTGAAGCGGATTGCCACGAGCGGCCAGCCAGTGGAGTATGGACAGCCGTTGTTTGCAATAAAGGCACGATAGGAAGCGCCGGTAGACAAGCGGGTTCTCCGCTCCGGTCGAAATGACAGCTTTGAGTGAAGTTACAACTGCTCAAGCAGAGATAGACAACAGAAGGCTTCGGTAGACAATGTTTCGTAAGGTTTTAATTGCAAATCGTGGGGAGATCGCGCTGCGGGTGATCAGCGCGTGTAGAGAGATGGGTATCCGCACGGTTGCGGTGTACAGCGAGGCAGATAGGAATTCGCTGCATGTGCGGTTTGCAGATGAGGCGATCTGTATCGGGCCGCCACGGTCTGCTGATAGCTACCTCAATGTGCCTGCGGTGATTTCGGCTGCGGAGATTGCGGATGTGGACGCGATCCATCCGGGGTATGGCCTGCTGAGTGAGAATGCGAACTTTGCTGAGGTTTGCCGGGCGTCAAATATCAAGTTCATCGGGCCGCCGCCTGAGGTGACGCGGATGATGGGCGAAAAGTCCACGGCGCGGCAGACGATGAAGAAGGCGAAGGTGCCGATTCTGCCGGGGTCGGATGGTGTGATCGCCGACGAAAAAGAGGCGCTGGAGTGGGCGAAGGATGTTGGGTATCCGGTGATCCTGAAGGCTGTCGCTGGGGGCGGCGGGCGCGGGATGCGGATTTGCAGGACCCCCGAAGATTTGCCGGCAATGTTCCAGCAGGCCTCGACTGAGGCGGCGAATGCGTTTGGCAATGGCGACATGTACATGGAGAAGTTCATTGAACGGCCACGGCATATCGAGTTCCAGGTGCTGGCGGATGAGCATGGCAATGTGATGAGCCTGGGGGAGCGCGAGTGCTCGATTCAGCGGCGACACCAAAAGCTGATTGAAGAGGCTCCAAGTTTGATGATCACGCCGAAGTTGCGGGAGGAATTGGGCAAGACGATCAAGAAGGCGCTTGAGAATATCGGGTATTGGAACGCCGGAACGATTGAGTTCCTCATGGACGAGGATGGGAAGATCTACTTCATCGAGATGAATACGCGAATCCAGGTGGAACATTGTGTAACTGAGATGGTTACAGGAATTGATCTGGTGAAGGCGCAGTTGCGGATTGCCGCGGGAGAAAAGCTGACTTCAATTATTACGAAGCCGGTGGAGATTCGCGGGCATGCTATTGAGTGCAGAATCAATGCGGAGCACCCGGAGAAGTTCACACCGTCAGCGGGAAAGATTACGGCTTTCAACGTGCCGGGAGGCAATGGGGTTCGTGTGGATACGGCGCAGTACGCGGAGGGTGTTGTGCCTCCATACTACGATTCGATGATTGCGAAGCTGATCTGCCATGGGGCCGATCGCGTCGAGGCGATGGACAAGATGCAGAGGGCACTGGGGCAGTTTGTGATTCAGGGGATTCATACTACGATTCCGCTGCACCAGAAGATTTTTGCGGATGAGGAGTTTCGCGCGGGTCAGTTCGATACGAAGTTTATGGAGCGGTTTTTGGAGCGGCAGAGGGAAAGCTAGTGGGTGATCCAGCGAATCCGCGGTTTCCGCGCCTGTATCCGATTATTGACCAGGGGTTGCTTGAGCGGCGTGCTGTCTCAGTGGGTCGTGTTGCTGAAGATTTGAAGGCAGCTGGCGTGATGCTGGTGCAGTATCGCAATAAGGTGGGTGAACCTGATTCGATTTTGCGGCACGCGTCGGTAATGTGGGAAGTATTTGATGGAAGCGGTTGCCGTTTGATGATGAACGATCATGCGGACCTGGTTGAGGCCGCCGGATTTGGCGGGGTGCATGTGGGGCAGGGGGACCTGTCGCCGGAGGAGGCGCGGCGGGTGGTTGGTGCGAAGAGATGGGTTGGGGTTTCTACGCATAACGACGAACAGGTGCGGATTGCGAATGAGACGATTGCTGATTACGTCGCTGTTGGGCCGGTGTTTGCTACCGGAACGAAGATCGATGCTGAGCCGGTGATTGGGTTGGACGGGGTGCGGCGGGCGCGGGCGTTGACGGGGAAACCTATCGTGGCGATTGGCGGGATAACGCGGGAGAATGCGCGGATTGTGATGGATGCGGGGGCTGATTCGGTGGCCGTTATCAGTGGGCTGTTCGCTGAGGGTGTGACGATTGAGAAAGTGGTGGGAGACTTTCTCGAAAATTTACGGTAGAACAGACGGAACGTGAATTTTTCGAGAATAACGATGTCGGGCAACTCCACCGCTTTGCTAGAGGACAATCAACAGGGGGCGGCCGCTCCACAGTTTGTGCAGGGACTGGGGCTGTTTTCGGCGACGGCGATTGTGATGGGCTCGATGATTGGGTCGGGCATCTTTATCGTCTCGGCGGAGATGTCGCGTGGGCTAGGGTCGCCGGCGCTGTTGATTGCAGCGTGGCTGGTGACAGCGGTGATGACGATCATCGGCGCTTTGAGCTATGGCGAGCTTGCGGCGATGATGCCGAAGGCAGGCGGGCAGTATGTTTATCTGCGCGAGGCGCTGGGGCCGCTTTGGGGATTTCTTTATGGGTGGACGCTGTTTCTGGTGATTCAGACAGGGACGATTGCGGCGGTCGGTGTTGCGTTCGGGAAGTTTCTTGGGGTGTTCTTTCCTGGCGTGAGTGCGTCGAACTGGATCTGGCATATCGGGCATGTTCCGGCATGGCATGTGGGGCCGATGGTGCTGGGCAACATGGACATTGGGTTGAATACGGCTAACCTGTCCGCGATTGTCGTGATTACGCTGCTTACGCTGCTGAATACGATGGGTGTGAAGATGGGTGCGGCGGTGCAGAATGTTTTTACTTCTGCGAAGGTGCTGGCGCTGGCTGCTGTTGTGCTGGTTGGGCTGGTGGCGAAGAATTCGACGGCGATTGCGGCGAATTTTGGCGAGGGTTGGCATAACTTCTGGGCGGGTGCGGGCTGGGGCACACTTCATGCGGTGCAGGTGGGAGTGGGCGGGCCTACGGCGTGGGTTGGGTTGCTGACGATGGTGGCGGTGGTGCAGGTGGGGTCGTTGTTCAGCTCGGATTCGTGGAACAACGTTACGTTTACGGCGGGGGAGATTCGGGATCCGAAGCGGAATATTCCGCTGTCGCTGGTGATTGGGACTGGTGTGGTGTTGTTGCTGTATGTGCTTTGCAATTTCGTCTACCTGAGTGTGCTGCCGATGGCGGGTGATCCTGCGGCGACGACGATTGCGGGGCGCGGGATTCAGTTTGCGTCTGAGGATAGAGTTGCTACGGCGGTGATGGAGCAGGCGTTTGCGGGATATGGCGCGAAGCTGATGGCTGCGGTGATTTTGATCTCGACGTTTGGATGTGTGAATGGGCTGCTGATGGCGGGGGCGCGGGTCTATTACGCGATGAGCCGGGATGGGTTGTTCTTCAAGTCGGTTGGAAAGCTTAGTGACCGGTCGAAGACTCCTGTGAACTCGCTTTGGGTGCAGTGGGGATGGACTTGTCTGCTGTGCCTGTCGGGAAGCTATGGGCAACTGCTGGATTATGTGATCTTCGCGGTGCTTGTGTTCTATATTCTGACGATAACCGGGTTGTTTGTGCTTCGGCGGACTCGCCCGGATGCGGCACGGCCGTATAAAGCGTTTGGGTATCCGGTGTTGCCGGGGCTTTATATCGTGATGGCTTTATGGATTTGTGGGGTACTATTGCGGTACAAACCTCAATACACTTGGCCGGGCCTGATGATCGTTCTGCTGGGGATTCCTGTGTACCTGGTGTGGACGCGGATGGCCGCTCGAACTCGGCAGGAGCAGGAAACAGTCTGAAGAAAGTAGAGAACACGAATCGATGGCGAAGCTGCTGGCAGTTAAACCACTCTCCCGTCTGCTGAAAGAGGCGGAGAACGAGGGTGAAAGCGGACTCAAACGAACGCTGGGCCCACTAAACCTGATTACGCTGGGAATCGGGGCGATCATTGGCGCGGGAATCTTTGTGCTGACGGGGCAGGCTGCGGCGAAACATGCCGGGCCGGCGGTGGTATTGAGCTTTGTGGTGGCCGGCATTACGTGCGCGTTCGCGGGGCTTTGCTATGCGGAGTTTGCTTCGCTGATCCCGATTGCGGGTTCGGCTTATACCTATGGGTATGCGACGCTGGGCGAGTTTGTGGCGTGGATCATCGGGTGGGACCTGGTGCTGGAGTATGCGTTCGGCGCGGCGACGGTGGCTTCGGGGTGGAGCGGATATTTTGTGGGGTTGCTGGCGGACTTTGGGATTCATCTGCCGCCGCAGTTGACGACGACTCCGGGCACAGTGCTGTACTTTTTTCATGATCGCTGGATGCAGCTTGCTGCGTTGCCGGCTGGTGTGGATGCTTCTGCGCTGCCGCATGTGACGGGTGTGTTTAACCTGGTTGCGTTTGTGGCGATCGCGATCGTGACGGCGGTGCTGATTATCGGGATTCAGGAATCGGCGAATCTGAATACCGCGATTGTGATTGTGAAGCTGGGTGTGGTCGGGATTTTTCTGGTGCTTGGTATCAACTTCCTTCTGCATCATCCGGCGCAGGCACATGCGAACTGGACTCCGTTTATTCCTCCGAACGAGGGACCGGGACGATTTGGCATAAGTGGAATTACGGCAGGCGCGGCATCGATCTTTTTTGCGTATATCGGGTTCGATGCGGTGTCGACGGCCGCGCAGGAGGCCAAGAATCCGCGGCGGGATATGCCGATCGGGATTCTGGGTTCGCTGGTGGTGTGCACCGTTTTGTACATTCTCGTGTCGGGTACGCTGACCGGGTTGGTGAACTTCCGGGCGCTGAATGTGAGCGATCCGGTTGCGGTCGGAATCGATGCGACGGGTATTCGCTGGGGATCGATCCTGGTGAAGATTGGCGCGGTGTTCGGGCTGGGCACGGTGATGCTGGTGATGTTGCTTGGCCAGTCGCGAGTGTTCTATTCGATGTCGCGCGATGGGCTGCTGTGGAAGTGGGCCGGCGCGATTCATCCGAAGTTCCGGACGCCTTGGATCTCGAACATGGTGGTTGGAGCGATTGTGGCGTTCATGCCGGCGCTGCTGCCTATCGACAAGCTAAGCGAATTGGTGAACATGGGGACGCTGCTGGCGTTTGCGATTGTTTGCGCGGGTGTCTGGATTCTGCGGCGACGCAATCCCGATCTGCATCGGCCTTTCAAGACGCCGTGGGTGCCGGTGGTTCCGATTCTGGGGATTGTGAGTGCCCTGTACCTGATCCTGTCGCTGCCGACGCTGACGAAGGTTGTGGTGGTGGGATGGCTGCTGTTTGGGCTGCTGATTTACTTCACTTATAGCGTGAAACACAGCAAGGTGCAGATTGCTTTACAGGAAGCTGGAGCAGAGGGTACTCCCACTCCCCCTATTGCCCGCACGTAGCTCTTCATAACACATGGCCGCTTTAAATTGGGCTCGATCGATACGTTAGCCCCGGACGATGTCCGGGGCTTTCCTTTGAACGGAGGCTGTGGGTCAAGGTTTGGTGGGGCTGGCCTGGGAGGTAGTTAGGGGTGGCTGGGGAAGGATGGGTAGGGTGACGGAGTTGGTGGCGGTCGGATCGTCGCGGAGGCGCAGGTAGAAGCCGGTCTTCGGATTGGTGGGGCGGGTGAGGGTGAGGGTGTCGCCTACGAAGCCCTCGGGGACCGTGGTGGGGTCGGTGAAGGCCGGATCGGCAGAGATGGAGTCGATCAGGTAAAGCGCGCTGCCGGAGATGGTGCAGGGTTGGGTGGCGTCAGAGGGGCAGTGGAGGTCTTTGAGGGTGGGAAGGCGGACGAGGGTGACGAGTGGGAGCCAGTCGCCGGTAGTTCCGTCCGGTGCGATGGCGCGCAGGCGGAGGGGGCCGAAGGCGGAGGTGCCGAAGGCAGAAAGGGGGTCGAGGGTCACGAGCAGCGTGTGAGGGTTCTGCAGGATGAGGTTGCCTGAGGCGACGGTGAGAGAGGTGTGGAGGGTTTCGTCGGCGTTGGCGATCTCGAGCTTGCCGGTGCGCGGGAAGGGTTCGGCAGACTTGAGGGAGAAGACGAGTTGCTGGGTGACAGGGAGGTCATCCTGGTCGGTGAGATGGATGGAGTTATTGCCCGATTGCACGATGTTTTTGCTGAGGAGGGTAACGGAAGGGCGGGATGGGGCGACGGTGATGGGGAGAGTGAGGGTCCGGCCATCCTTGAGGGAGAAGCTGGCGGTGAGGCGCTCGCCCGGGCGAAGTTTAGGGGCTGGGGTGTTTGCCGGTAGAGCGAGCCGGAGGGAGTTGTTCGAAGGAACGGGGTCGGTTTGGGTTGTTCCGGAGTCTGTGTTTGAGGGGACGGTTGGGGTGAAGGTGAGGCTGGCCAGCGTCAGTTGCTGGACCTGATCGAGACTTGTGCCGGTGAGTTCGGCGTAGGTGTCTCCTGCGTGGAGGTCGAGCGATTTGAGGCTGGCGGGCTCGGAGTAGGTTTTGGTGGCTACGGTGTCGGGATTGGGGTTGCCGTACTGGTGGATGGCCAGGTGGAGAGCTCCGGGATCGACGGATTTGAGCGAGGCGGAGACGTCAACGGAGGCGGGTTTGGCGCCGGGCTTCCACTGGGTGTCGACCTGCTTGCCGGCGATGTCGAGGGTGATCTTTTCGATGCAGGCGGTTCCGGTCGAGGTGAGGGAGAGATGGTTCTCCTGCCCGGCGATGAGAGTGTCGTTGGTGACAACCTTCCAGTCTTTGCCGGGGGTGTCCTGAAGATTGACGACTGGGCCGGTGAAGGGATCGAAGCCCCAGTAGCCTTTGACGACGCCGGTGACGGCGTTGGTGCCGCTGGTGGCGGCGGTTTGCCGAGGTGGTGCTGGTGTGGGGGCGGATGGTTGGGTTTCGGCGACGGTGTCGAGCGGGAGGGGTTTGCGGACTGGGATGTGAGCGAGGACGAGACCTCCCTGATAGGCGTCGGCGGTGACGGGGATGTCAGTGCCGGTTCGCTCGAGACCGTGAGCCAGATCAGCATCGCAGCGACCGCGCTCGGGGTCACTCCGCTGGTTCGGGTTCCCGGCAAAGATATGGCGTTTATCGGTCGGACGCTTGAGACAGGCGCGCAGGGAATTATCGTCCCTCATCTGGAGAGCCGGGCCGAAGCCGAGACGGTGGTGGCGGCCGCCCGGTTCCCTCCCGCGGGTGATCGCTCGCTCCTAGCGACCAGCGCGCACACACTCTTCCGCGGCGGGCCCGCGGCGGAAACCATGGCTCTGATCGACGAGGCGACGTTGATCGTGGGCATGATTGAGTCCGTGGCTGCAGTCGAGAACGCCGACGACATCGCGTCCGTCACAGGGCTCGACATGCTGCTAGTCGGCACCAATGACCTCTGCAACTCCCTCAGGGCACCGGGGCAACTCGACCATCCGAGCGTCCGCGACGCTTATAAGCACGTGGCTGAAGTCTGCCGGGCCCGGCGGAAATATCTCGGGGTCGGAGGGCTGAATTCGAGGCCCGACATCGCAAAGGACATGATCGCGATGGGGGCGCGCTACGTCTCGGCCGGAAGCGATACCGGCTTCCTGACGACCGGCGCAAATGCGGCGGTGAAAGCGTATCGGTGACGGTCGTGTTCTCGCGTTCCTTTTGTTTCGCGCTCTTCACCGAGCGCTGCGTGTTTGGCCTGAATCAAGTGGGCGCCTTTTTTGGGAGGATGTAGGTGGACATAAGCAGGGATCAGAAGCACGAAATCTCTGGCTTAAGCAGGGACGCACGTGACTTCAGTGTGAAGGACCGGGTTGTCATGATCACCGGCGCGGGACAGGGCATCGGGGGTGAGCTGGCCCGTCAATTCGCGGCGGCAGGGTCGCGATTATCGCCGACCTACGAGGCCCACTCGGAAGGGGTAGCTGCAGAGATGAAGGCCGAAGTCATCGCGACAGCGGCCGCCGCCGTCGACATCTCGACGAGGCGTCAGTCGAGGCATGGTGGAGAGGGTGCCGAAGGCTTTGGCCGGATCGATGTCCTGATCAACAACGCCTCACTGTTCTCGAGCTTGCCCAAGAGCGCATTCGATCAGATACCGGTGGCGGAATGGCAGCGCGTGATGGACGTGAACATGACGGGCGTATTCCTCTGCGCTCGGGCGATCGCTCCGGTCATAATCAGCATCGACTTCGGCCGCATCATCAACGATCTCATCCGACTCGGTACATCGGGGCACGAAGAACTACCTCCACTATGTCACCTCGAAATCCGCGTTGATCGGTATGACCAATTCGCTTGCGCGGGAACTGGGGCCCATGGAGTACGCCGAATTGGATCCGCCCTGAGACCTTGACACCGAGGTCGAGGAACGCATGACGAGTCTAACGCCCGAGGTGCGCCAACGAAACATCGACCTTCAATGCATACCGCGTACCGTCGTGCCATCCGACCTCGCAGGTCTGATGATCTTCCTGGCCACGCCCGCCGCAGCGTTCATCACCGGCCAGACCATCGCTTGCGATGGTGGCTACACGCACAGCTTTTGAGCGCGCGGATCCCGCAGGACGAAGGATGGGACACTACGGACAACACTACATCGACGGCCGCTGGATAGAGCCAGCGAACGCGGATCGGAGGCAGCTCGTGGATCGGCTACCGAAGCGCCGTTCGCGACGGTAGTGATCGGCGGCAACGCGGAGGATGTCGACGCGGCAGTGGCCGCGGCACGCCGCATTCGAGAGGTATTCGAGAACCACATTGGGTGAAAGAATTGCGCTGATTGATCGCATCATCGCCGAGTACGAGCAATGAGTGGCCGACATCGCCGACGCGATGGCTCGGAGGCTCGCATCCCTGTCAGCGCGCGAGGCTCAAGCGACCGGCCCGCTCGGCCACATGAAGGTGGCGCGCGACCTCCTCAAGACATACCCTTTCGAGACCCAACTCGCAGATACGATCATCCGCCGCGAGCCGATCGGCGTGTGCGCGCTTATCTCGCCCTGGAACTGGCCGATGCAGACGCCGACCATCAAGGCAATCTACGGACTCGCGGCGGGATGCACGGTCGTCCTGAAACCGTCGGATGCGTCGCCGGTCAGCGCGATCATGCTCGCCGAGTATTCGAGAAGGCCGGGATGCCGACCGGCGTGTTCAACCTCGTGATCGGCAGAGGCAGCGTGGTCGGGAAGGCACTGTCGAGCCACCCGGACGTGGACATGATCTCCTTCACCGGCTCGACCCGCGCGGGCACCGAGGTCGGTGACGCCGCAGCGCACACTGTGAAGCGCGTGTCACTCGAGCTAGGCGGCAAGTCAGCAAACATCGTGCTTGAGGATGCCGACCTCGTAGAAAGCCGCCCGCTGGAACGTCCAGCGGTGTTTCTTCAACACCGGACAGTCCTGCCACGCGCCGAGCAGGATGCTCGTGCATGAAAGTCAGATGAACGACGTCGTCCCTTACCTGGTTGACGAAGTAGGCAAGTACCGTTTGGGCGATCCGCACAATCCCGACACCACCATGGGTCCGGTCGTGAGCAGGGCGCAGTTTGACACGGTGCAACGCTATATTCAGATCGGCCTCGACGAGGGCGCGCGCATGGTTTGCGGCGGGCTCTGGGACGTCCAGACGCCTTAGCCAAGGGCTATTTCACGAAGCCTACCGTATTCGTCGACGTAGCGCCGGACATGACCATCGCCAAAGAGGAGATCTTTGGCCCGGTCCTAGCCGTCATACCCTACACCTCCGAAGATGAGGCGCTGCATATAGCCAACGACAGTGTGTACGGGCTCGGCGGCTACGTCTTCGCGCGCGACCGACAAAGAGGGCTACGATTTCGCAAGCGGATTGCGCGCCGGGCGGTGTCGCTTCAACGGCGCCGCCACCAACTCCGTGACGCCGATGGGCGGCTACAAGCAGTCCGGCATCGGTCGCTCGATGGGCGAACTGGGGCCTCGAGGAATACCTCGAGGTGAAGTCGGTCTACGGGTTCGACGAAGAGGCGGCGTTGCTGCCCGAGCTTTCATGATGCACAGTGACCAGCACGCGCAGCAGACCGGATCGCGGAACCGATTACTCTATTCAGAGCTTCACATCAGGACGTCGCTTCGATGAAAATCGGCGTCATTGGACTTGGCTCCATGGGATACGGCATCGCGAGCGTCGCTGCTTCGCTCACGGTCATGAGGTATACGGGGCGGACATCAATTCCGGCGCGGTCGACGCGTCTGCGGGCAGAAGGCGGCGCGGCTAGGACGTCCTTGTCCGCGGCGCCCGGACTCGATGCCGTGCTTGTGGTGGTTTTGAACGCGGCGCAAGCCGAAGCGGTGCTGTTCGGTGACGAAGGCATAGTGGCCCGACTTGCCCCGGCGCAGCGTCGTGATGCTGTCGCGTCACCGTCGCGCCCGAGTACGCGCGCCAGCATCGCGGAACGCTGTGCGACGCACGGAGTGTACTGTTCCTCGACGCCCCCATTTCGGGAGGCAGCGTCCGGGCGGCGAACGGCAAACTGTCGGTGATGGCGTCGGGCGGCGCCGGAAGCCTTCGCGGCGGCGCGACCCGCTCCTCGATGCGATGGCCGAGACGGTTTTCGAGCTGGGGCGTGACCGGCAGCCGGCTCGGCAATGAAGGCGGTCAACCAGATGCTCGCCGGCGTTCACATCGCTGCCATGGCGGAAGCAATCACCTTCGCGATGTCGCAGGGGATCGAACCCGCGACCTTCATGGAGGTGATACCGGCCTGCGCAGGTACGAGTTGGATGCTGGAGAATCGGGCACCGCACGTCGTCGCCGGCGACTACACTCCGCATTCCGCCGTCGACATCTGGCCGAAGGACCTTGGAATTGTGCTCGATGTCGCGCGCGCGTCGAAATTCGCCGCGCCGATCACCGCAGCGGCCCTGCAGCAGTTCGTGTGCGCATCCGGCATGGGGCTCGGCCGCGAGGACGACGCGGCGGTCGCCAAGGTCTATGCCCGCAACGCCGGACTGACTTTGCCCGGCGACGGGCAGCAACGCAACGCTCGACGCGAACGGACACAGCGGGCGGGAGCAATGCCGACCTTTTTCGGCGCGATCGCCGACGATTTCACCGGCGCGACAGATCTGGCCGGCCTGCTCGCGAGATCGGGCGCGCGCGTGTCCCTTCGTATCGGACTGCCGCACCGACCGGCCTGAACCGCGCCCATCGAGATCAGTCGCCCTGAAATGCCGAACCGCGCCGGTTTCAGAAGCGGTAGCAGACACGGCGCTGCGGCCCTGCAGTGGCTGCGCGAGGCGGGGGCCCAGCGTTTCTACTGGAAATACTGCTCGACGTTCGATCTGACGCCGCGCGGCAATATCGGTCCGGTCGCCGACGCGCTGATGGAGGTGCTCGGAACCAACCAGACCGTCTATTGCCCTGCGTTTCCCGAAAACGGCCGATCGCTCTTCATGGGCAATCTTTTCGTGGGCGAACAGCCGCTCGCGGAAAGCCCCATGAAGGATCACCCGCTCACGCCGATGAGCGATTTCGACATCGATCGCCTCCTGCAGCCGCAGGTGACGTTCCGTGTCGGGCTGGCCAACCGCAAGCTGTCGCCGAAGGGACCGCAGGCGTTGCGCCGCAGACTCGCACAACTGCGCGCCGAGGACGTTGCCCACGTCATCGTCGACGCGATCACCGACGACGATCTCTGGCGTCATTGCCGAGGCCTGTCACGACATGAAGCTGCTGACTGGCGGCAGCGCGCTGGCGATGTCCGCTGCCGCAGGATCTGGATGCGACTCTTGGGTCTGCTCAAAAGGCGTGATGCCTTCGCGCCACCGGGTCGAAGGGGGCCTGCCATCATCCTATCGGGCAGTTGTTCGGCGGTGACCCATCGTCAGGTGGTGGCGTACCTGTCGCAAGGGCGACCCGGTCTTCAGACTGGATCCGCTCGATATTGCCGCACGGGGGCCGACGCAGCCGTCGATTGGCTGTCGGCTCAGGCTCCGGCGGCCGCACCGAGTCACCGTACGCGACCGCGGCGCAGATCGGAGTGCGCGCCGCGCAGAGAGGCTTGGGACTGAGCGTGCTGGCGCGTTGGTCGAGGCTGACCTTGCCGCCTGCGCCGTGGGGCTCAGCAACCTTGGGTTTCGGCGTTTTGTTGTCGCGGGTGGCGAAACGTCGGGCGCGGTCACGAAGGCGCTCGGAATGACGCAACTCGAAATCGGACAGAAATCGCGCCGGGGGTGCCATGGTGCTTCGCACGAACCACAAGGCCAGGATGTCGCGTCACTCTCAAGTCAGGGCAATTTCGGCGGCGAGTGCTTTTTTGAGCAACGCGTTGGGGCGCTGGACGCAATGACAGAAGAAATCCGGCCTCGCGAACAAATGTGCACGTTCGCCAAAGTCGATGTTTACCGTGGCCTGACGCACGGTTCCACGGGCAACATCTCGGCTCGAACCACGATCGGCGGTTGCTGGTGTCGCCTACGGGTACCAGTTTTGGCGGCCTGATCCCGCCCGCCTGAGCCGTTTCGACGTTGGGGACGGCACATTGATGGGGCCGCCAACCAAGGAAATGCCGTTCACAACGCCTTCTACGACACCCGACAGCCGGGACGGTGCGGTCGTCCATTTACATTCCTGTCACGCGGTCGCCTGGTCGATGGTGCCTGATGTCGATGAAGACGATTTTTCCCGCCGCTCACCCCGTATGCAATCATGCAGGCTGGGGCGAGTGAAGCTGCTGCCCGTTTTCCGACCGGAGAGCCCGGCCATCGGTGAGGCGGTGCGCGGCTCGGCCGGAAAACGCTCCGCGGTCATGCTCGCCAATCATGGACCGGTCGTGGCCGGTAAGGACGTCGAAGCGGCCTGCAACGCGATCGAGGAACTGGAGGCTACTGCGCGCCTGCGATGTTGACGCTCGGGACCAGTCGACCGCAACTACTGGGTGCGGGGCAAATCCCGCCGCCGGTTATACGACCTCTCAGATTGAGGAGTGGGAATCATCAGTTTTCCGCCAATCTCGGATTCCTGCGGCGCAGCGGCCAGCTTCCTGATGCAATCCGCGCCGCCAAGGCGGCTGGATTCGACGCCGTCGAATGCCACTGGCCCTATGATGTGCCCGCCTCCGCAACAGAGACTGGGCGGCGTTGAGGAGACGGGCCTTCCTATGCTTCGGGTTAAACACGCGCCGCGGTAACGTGACCCTTGGGGAGAACGGTCTCGCCGCGTTGCCAGGGCGGCAGGCCGATGCGCGCGCGGCGATTGACGAAGCGCTGGCGTATGCAGCGACGTCCAGCGGCCGCAGTCCATGTTATGGCCGGTAATTCCGGCGGCCCACGCGCTCGACCCTCATTTTGCGAAAACCTGACCTATGCCTGCGAAGCAGCGCCGGACGGCGTGAC
>CAWDJN010000025.1:0-66406 GCA_963802695.1 uncultured Acidobacteriaceae bacterium | reverse complement strand
TCATCCTGCAATAGTCCAACAAGTGGCGGCAGCGGGTCTGCCTGCAGATCCGGACTTTGATCCGCAGCACGAAATGGACAAACCCGGCTTCAAAGTAATGCATATCCAGGGTGTGGACGAGCGGAGCACCTGCCATACCTTCGTCGCCTGCTTGAACGATGTCAGAACATGGTCGAAGCAGCACCCCAATCATCTTCCCATCTTCATTCTCGTGGAGACCAAGGAAGACTCGCCACATGACGTGCCGAATGCAGTGAAAGCGCTGCCGTTTACGGCAACGGTCTTCGATGCGCTTGATGCCGAGATCCGCTCCGTATTTAAACCAAATGAGATGATTACGCCGGACGAAGTCCGCGGTACTGCTTCAACTCTCGTAGAGGCGGTACACGCCGGCAAGTGGCCCACGCTCGCCAAAGCCCGCGGGCGCGTGATCTTTCTGATGGATCAGCAGCACGTAGGACCCATCTACGCGGAGGGACACCCCTCCCTGCGCGGGCGCATTCTCTTCACAAATGCAATTCCTGGCGCGCCCGATGCGGCATTTGTCGAGCAGAATAACGGGTCTATTGAAGAGATCAATGCTTTAGTGAGGCAGGGATATCTCGTTCGAACACGCACCGATGAAAGCACCGAGCAGGCGCGGACGAACAACACAACCCGGCGTGACCTCGCCCTTTCAAGCGGAGCGCAGATGTTGAGCACCGATTATCCATTGTCTGAGCCTTCGCCTTGGACGACGTATTCAGTAGGCCTGCCGGGTGGACTGGTTGCACGATGCAACCCCGTGAACAAACCTGCAGGCTGTATGGACGATCTTCTCGAGCCTGTCGCGGGTTCGAAGTAATCGGTGCAGTGTTGATTGCAGGAAGACGAAGAGGAACATGGTATCGAGGCGGAATTTTTAGGCGGCGTGTAGGCTGCATCGATTACATGTCTGGTGAAGGGTTCACTCGCTCTTCCGGCCTGCTGCTCGCCCCTGAATGCGCCTTCTAGTAACGCACTGACGCTGAACAACACAAGGCTGGTGAAGATTGCAATTGGGACCAGGGGGCATGGACATACCTATCTGGGCCCCAACCTTTAGCACGCCTCTTTTCGTCGTGTAGAGCTGAAAGGCATGGGAGACCGCAAGCTGACGATCGTTCCCATCTCCTCGAGAAGCTCCAGCCATCGCATAGTAACAACGACTGTTCGTGCCTATTTAATCGCACGGACAGGTGGCGAATCGCGAACCCAGGTCGAATCTTCGCCCTCAGAACGTATCGCCTCCGTCAAGACGCGCCCCACCGCTGCGCTCGGTCGGTTGATGCGAAGCAGCGATGCAAAGGTCGCGGCAATATCCACCGGCGCCACTACTCCGTGATAAGTCCCCGGCACAAAGGCTGCTCCAAAAAGTTCCAATGGCACGTGCCTGTCATAGCTATTTGCAGAAAAGTGTGTCGTTCCTGAACCCTTCCAAGGAAACTGATAAGGTCCAAAGTTCATATGCAGCGCCCAGCCAACATAGGGCGAATAGCTGTGCGCGACCAATCTTCCGTACTGTGTATCCGGTAGTCTGCCCTCGCGCATCTCTTTGCTCGTGTAAATATGTGTGACCGCCGCGGGCCCCTTCTGACGTCCACCCGCCGTGCCCCAGTCTTCTTTCCCGAACCCCGCGAAGATCTGCTCAACCATCGCTCGTGTCGTATTCTCCGCCTCTTCCTCACCTATCCCCGCGGCTTCAAACGCCGGCCGGTTCAGCAGAAGATAGGGATTGTCCATCTGCAGCACATAAGCTCCCTTTCCCTTCAGCGGATACTTCGCTTCAAGCATGGTTTCCAGCGGCGTCGTAAATTGCTTCGGAGGAAAATCCAGCACAGGCATCCCCATCGCGTCGCCTGCTTTCTGTGTCGTCGCCACACCATGATCGCCAGTCATCGCCACCATTACATTCTTCAGCCCAATCGTCTTGTCGAGAAACGTGAAGAACGTATCCAGCAGCGCATCCGACTGCACAATCAACGCTCGTTGGGAAGGATCATCCGGTCCAAGCGCGTGCCCGTTGATATCGGTCGACGAGACCGATATCGTGATCATATCCGTTACACCATCAGGATTTTGCCCGAGCTTCTCACCGACTATGAGGGCCTTCGCAAAATCCAACTGATAACTAACGCTCGCCGCCGATCGCCCCACCTTCTCGTAGAAGCTTCCCTCGCCAACGTTGCTCTCTTTGCGCGCCGCTTCAACTCGCCCGCTCGCGTTGAACTCGATTGCCCACCTAGGAAGCTGTGTCATCCAGTACGTCGAGGTCACCCACATCCCCGTATCATGGTCGGTCCAGAACGCACCCTTCGTCGCATGGCCGCTCGTCAGAATCGCTGCCCGGTCCTTCATCGAAACGCCATAGACCCGAGCCCTACCCTCGGTCGCTAACACCAGTTCATCTCCCAGCGTGCTGGCCATCTCCCGGTGCGGAGAAGCGCCCGTCAAATCCTTCGTTCCCGCAGGCTCACCCACCAGTTTGTACCGATCATCATCAACCGAACTAACCTCTCGCAGCTTACCGTCCGGTCCCGGCTCATACCATTCGTTCAGCGGAATCTCGTGCCCATCGGTATACGCACCCGTTCCAATCGTCGAGTGTCCCGCCGCCGTAACCAGATTCGCATAGTCGTAATAGCAGTCGGTAAAGTGAGCGCCCTGTTTCAGGAAGAGGTTCCACCCATTCTTCGCCTTGAAATCCGTACGATACCGATCCAGGTAGTCCCCACGAAACTGGTCGAATACCAGCACCACAATCAGCTTTGGTTTCGCATCATAAGCATCAGCGCGCAGCCCCGGCGTCCCCGACAGAATTACGGCAAACAAGACAAGCAAATAAGCGATTTTTCGCATATCTAAGTCTAATCCGCCAACCCTCAAATCCCCGTGCCAATCAGCAAAAAAATGGTGAGCCACTATGCACGAATCTCGCTTAACTTCGCGTCGCCAAAGCTATCGAGAACCTCTTGCACCTTCCGTTTAAATCCGCCTAAAAAGAACCGGCCAAGGCAAGAAACTCGCATACATTGGTATCCATGCTTTCGAAGTGGCTGCTCGCGATCTCCCTCGTCACGGTGTCTCTCCTGACCTCGTTCTACACGGCGCAAGCCCAATCTCCCACAGCGCCTGCGGAGGGAGTGCTCAAGCGTCTCATGCCCCACCTCGCGCCCCAGTTTCAACTCGCCCTCGTCCCCAAACCTGACGGCAAAGACTACTTCCGAATCACAGGGACACGTGGTCACATTCGTGTGGAGGCCGCCACACAACCTACCGCGCTCTACGGAGTTAACTGGTACCTGAAGTATGTTGCGCACCTTCAGGTCTCGCCGAACGGGTTCCAGCTAGGCGCGGCCAGCTTCATTCTGCCCGCACCGCAAACTCCAATCGAAAAACCCGCGCTCTACCGCTGGCGGTACGCGCTCAACGAGAACGTCGACGGCTACTCCGCCCCCTACTGGGATGAAAACCGCTGGCAGCATGAGATCGACATCCTCGCCCTCAGCGGCACCAACGCCATCCTCATCGAGCGTGGTATGGACCTCGTCCTATACCAGACCTTCCGTGACTCCGGTTACTCCGACGAGGCCATCCGCAACTGGATCGTGCAGCCCGCTCACCAGAACTGGCAGTTAATGGGCAATATGTGCTGCTTTGAAGCTCCCATCTCCACAGAACTTCTTGCCAAGCGTTCCGAGTCCGCAAAAAAACTCATCGCCATCCTCCGCAGCCTCGACATCACTCCCGTCTTGCCCGGCTACTACGGCATCGTCCCCGCCGACTTCGCCACCCTCAACCGCGGAGCTCACGTCATCACCCAGGGCGACTGGAACGGCTTCACCCGCCCCGGCTGGCTCGATCCGCGCGACTCATACTTCGACAAACTCGCCGAGTCCTTCTACCGCCACCAGCACATTCTCTACGGCGACTCCACGATCTACGACATGGAGATATTCCAAGAAGGCGGCGCCGCGGGCGACGTCCCCGTTCCAGCAGCAGCCAAAAAAGTGCAGGGGGCACTCATGCGAGCCCACCCCGGCGCACTATGGATGCTGCTTGGCTGGCAGCAGAATCCGACTCAGGAGCTCCTCTCCTCCATCGACACCAGCCATGTCCTCATCGCTGAGATCGAGCAAGGCCGTATTCCTCGCGAAGACCGCGACCGCGAATTTCGCGGCGCCTCCTGGCTCTACGGCGGCCTGTGGGAGTTCGGCGGCCGCACCACTATGGGAGCTCCGCTCTACGACTACGCAGTTCGACTCCCACAAATGGCCAAGCTCCCCAACAGCCGCATCGTCGGCACCGCAATCTTCACCGAAGGTCTCGACACCAACCCCATCGCCTTCGACCTCTACACAGAGATGGCGTGGCACGCCGATCCGGTCGATCTCATCCAGTGGACCGACGACTACACCATCCGACGCTACGGAGCCGACGATCCCCACGCACGCAGCGCCTGGCAGATCCTCCTCAAAACCGCCTACGGCTACCGCGCTGATGGCAACATGCAGCACGGTGAACGCGACGCCGCACACGAATCCCTCTTCAACTCCCAACCCTCGCTCACCGCGACACGTGCCGCCACATGGTCGCCCGACGTTCTTCGCTACAATCCCAGCGACCTCGCACCCGCTCTCACCGAACTCCTTCAGGTCGCCCCAGCACTCCGCTCCACCGAGACCTACCGCTTCGATCTCGTCGACGTAGCCCGTCAGGTAATGGCAAACGAAAGCCGCCGCCTGTTGCCACTCATCCAAAATGCCTACGACTCCAAAAACAAGGAGGCATTCACCAAACTCACAAAGGAATGGCTGCACGATATGCAGCTCCAGAACGATCTGCTGCAGACCAGCCCCTTCTTTCTTCTCGGCAAGTGGCTCTCCTTCGTTCCACCCTGGGCCTCATCTCCCGCAGAGTTGGACCGCCTCAACTACGACGCACGCTCAATCCTCACAACCTGGGGCGATCGCAAAGCAAGCGAGTTCGGCCTTCACGAGTACGGCAACCGCGACTGGGCCGGCCTCACCAGCGACTACTACATGCCCCGCTGGCAGATGTACTTTGACACCCTCTCCAACTCTCTCGTCACCGGCGAGCCGCCCAAAGCCATCGACTGGTACGCCTTTGGCGACCACTGGAACCACGGCAAAAAGGTCTATGATGCTAGTCCACGGGGAGACTCGTACACCGCCGCGTCGGCTATCGCACGCTCTCTCAATCTCCTTCCTAACCAGTCCACGCCGGAGAAGTAAACCAATGACAACGGCAAGCTCGACCTCGACCACTGTCAGTCCATCGCGCGTAGCTGCACCATCAAACCGGCTTCTCTCGCTCGACGTCCTGCGCGGCCTCACCATCGCCTTCATGATCCTCGTCAACAACAACGGCTATGAAGCCGCTGCCTACGGGCCGCTCAAACACTCAGCATGGAACGGCTTCACTCCGACGGATCTCGTCTTTCCCACCTTCCTCTTCCTCGTCGGTATCACAACAGTCTTCTCTACCGCCTCTCGTCTCGCGCAGGGTGCCACGAAGAAATCGCTCTTCCTCCACGTCCTTCGCCGGTCCGTCATCCTCTACTTGCTCGGCCTGCTCGTGAACAGCTTCCCTTTCTTCCATCTGCATACCATGCGCTTCTACGGAGTACTTCCGCGCATCGCCATCTGCTACCTCTTCACCGCCACGCTCTATCTCATCAGCACCGGCTGGCGCGACAAAGTCGCTCTCACCATAGCGGCGCTCGTCGGCTATTGGATTCTGATGCGCTTCGTCCCCGTACCGGGATACGGGGTCCCGGGCCGTGACATCCCTCTTCTCGACCGCGACGCCAACTTAGCCGCATGGGTCGATCGCCACATCTTCTCCGCCTCACACCTCTACGAGCACACCCGCGATCCCGAAGGTCTTCTCAGCACCATACCTGCTCTGGCCACCACGCTCCTCGGACTCCTTGCCGGCATCTGGTTGCGCACACAGCGCACCTTGGTTGCGAAGAGCGTCGGAATCGCCGCCGCCGGCTTAAGCGGAGTTCTTCTGGGTAGCCTCTGGAACCTCTCATTCCCCATCAACAAGAAGCTCTGGACCAGCTCGTACGTTCTCTTCGCTGGCGGTCTCAGCCTCTTACTGCTCGCTCTCTGCATCTCGATCGTCGATCTGCGCAAGAAGAGTCCTGCCGAACCGGACCGCTCCCCCCTCCTCACACCTTTTTTTGTTTTCGGAACGAACGCCATTTCGGCCTACGTTTTTTCGGAGCTCCTGCAGTCGATGTTAAGTAGTATCCATACCGTCGAGAACTTGAACCTACAGCAACTGCTCTATCGATCCATTCTGCACATCGTTCCGAACCCCGCCTTCGCCTCCTTGCTCTACTCGATCGGATTCGTCGCCGCGTGTTGGTTCGTCGTCTCAGTGCTCTATCGTCGCCGGATTTTTATCAGAGTCTAAGCCCCATAATTTCCTAATGGGTTTGCTCGAGGAATAGGGCGTTCTGTAATTTCTTCGGCTGATCTGAATTGCCAACGACAGAACGGCCATGGCAAACGAGCGGTCGCCGTTCGAACGTGGCTAACATCCCCAAACAACCCGCTGAACATCCAAATAGCGATTGGCTGGTGAAGCCACCGTTCGGCGTCAGGAGACGGGATCGGGACAGCGGCGATTTCGCGCTTGCTTTGGCCCCGGATTCGTCCGGCGCGCTTGAACGTCGCGGCTGTCTATGCTCAGCTTGCCAAGGTCACATGCTGAGACAGCTGAGGTGGGAACGGCGAATCGTAAGCGCCCCCGCGGTATGTCTTATTCCGCTTTTGCGACGATCTGCGTGTGGTAACTTTACGATCAGTCCCTGTCAAAGAGCTTCTTACGTCGCCTCGAATCAGGCGACGTAACCCAAGTGCGTATCTCCAGGAGCCCCTGTTCATGCCGAAGAAGTGCCTGCCCTTGCTTTTTCTTTCCCTCCTCGTCCTCGTCCCGACTGCCAAAGCGCAAAATATGGACCCGGACTATGCCGCCAAAGTCAAAGAGTGGACGACCAAGCCCGAGTTCATGAGCCCGCTCGTCGATCACCTCCCGAAGTCCTCCACAGTTCCCTCTCCGAAAGACGTCCTCGGCTACTACATAGGCGAACCCAAAAAACTGACCTACTACGCCGACGTCCTGCGTTACTACCGCACCCTCGCCGAAAAATCCCCGCGCGTGAAAGTCATCGACATCGGCAAGACCGAAGAGGGCCGTGAGTCCATCATGGTCTTCGTCGGCTCCGAAGAATCCATCAAAAACCTCGACACCTACAAGAAGAACCTCGCTCGTCTCGCCGACCCACGCGGCCTCACCGACGAGCAAGCCAAACAGATCATCGCCCAAACCAAGCCCATCTACACACTCTCCGGAGGCCTGCACAGTGCCGAACTCGGGCCTCCCGAGATGTTGATGGAACTCGCCTACCGCCTCGCCACTGAGGACTCGCCGCTCATCGAGAAAATCCGCAATGAAGTCGTAGTCGCCATCATGCCCGTTGCTGACCCCGATGGACGCGACCGCAGCATCGACTGGTACAACCGCTACCTCATCGACGTCACCGACGACAACGCAGTCTTCGAAGGAGGCGTCCCCTACTGGGGCAAGTACACAAAACACGACGACAACCGCGACATCAACTATGCCGGCCTCGCTAACCAGAACCTCCTCAAGTGGTATCTCGACTGGCATCCGCCCATCATGCACGATCTCCACGAGTCCGTCTGGTTCCTCTACACCTACAGCGGCCAGGCCCCGCAGAACACTCTCTTCGACCCCATCCTCTGGGCCGAACTCCCCTGGTTCTCCAACTTCGAGATGGCCCAACTCACCAAGTACGGCATGCCCGGCGTCTGGACGCACGGTTACGTCGACGGCTGGTCTCCCGGATACGTCGCCATCATGTCCGCCAACCACAACGGCATGATGCGCATGTACGAGATCATGGGCAACGGCGGAGCCACGACGATGCACCGCTTCATCCCCGACGCCAAACCTGAACTCAAAGGCGGCGGCTTCGGCCCCGGCGGCGACGTCACCAAGCGCCAGTGGTATCGCCCCAACCCGCCCTACAAAGACGTCATGTGGTCCATGCGCAACAACACCAACTACGCCGAAACCGGCGTCCTCACCGCACTCCAGATGACCTCCGCCTTCCCGCAAACCATCCTCGAAAACTTCTACACCAAAAGCAAAAACTCCATCCACGCCGGCGAAACCCAAGCTCCCTACGCCTTCATCATCCCAGGCGATCAGGAAGACATGACGCGCGTAGCCTTCGTCATCAAAATCCTCCGCATGCAGGGCATCGAAGTCGGCCGCGCCACCAGCGAGATCAAGCTCAAAGACAGCACCTACCCCGCGGGCTCGCTCATCGTAAAGTGCAACCAACCCTACGGCCGCCTCGCCAAAACCCTCCTCGGCAAACAAGTAGACCCCGACCCCGAACTCACCACCTACGACGACAGCGCCTGGACCATGGGCCTCATGACCCGCACCACCATCACACCCATCACCGACTCCGCCGTCCTCCTCACCGCAGTAGAACCAGTCAGCGAATACACCCCACCATCAAAAATCAACAGCCAGCCAGCCGCCGTAGCCTACGCCATTCCAGATCATGGCTCGCCCAACATGATCACCCTCCGCTACCAGCTCAAAGACACAAACATCAAGATCGCCGAAGCCTCCTTCAAATCAGGCAACACCTCGATCCCCGCTGGATCGTTCATCGTTCCAGCTTCAGCCTTCAACGAACTAAAACAAGCGGCCACGCAATTAGGCCTCGACGCAATCGCCCTCACCGCACAACCCTCAGTGCCAACGCACAACGCCGACCTCCCGCGCATAGCCATCTTTAGCACCTGGGGCGGAACGCAAGACGTAGGCTGGGTTCGCTACACCTTCGACCAATACAAAATCCCCTACGACCTCATCTTTAAAGAGCGCGTCCTCAAGGGCAACCTCCACCCAGACTACGACCTCATACTCATCCCCAATCAGGCTCGCAACGCAAAGGCCCTCGTCACCGACATCCCCAAGGGCAAAATCCCCCTCGCCTACACCAAAACCGACAAGTTCAAATTCCTAGGCGATTACGGCTCCTCCGATGACATCACTGGAGGAATGGGAGCGCAGGGCGTAGCCGAGCTGCAAAAATTCACCGAGCAAGGCGGCCTCCTCGTCACCCTCGGCACCTCCAGCTTCTTTCCGCCGGACTTCGGCATCACCCCACGCATCGACTCCGGCACCACCACACCACGCTTCTACGCTCCCGGCCCCATCATCGAAGCCGAAATCACCCAACCCGCCAACCCAATCTTCTACGGTTACTCCGCCACAACCATCCCCGTACGCTACGCCAACGGCCCGCTCTTCCGCATGGATCCCGATCAAAACAAGAGCGACGTCCTCATGCGCTACCCCGGCGGCGACAAAGCTGTCCTAAGCGGCCTCATGAACGGAGCCGACGAGATCAAAGGCCGCGCCGCCGTGGTCAAAACCGCAGTCGGCAGCGGCGAAGTCGTCATGTTCACCACCAACCCCGTCTGGCGCTGGCAAAACGTCGGCGAATTCCGCATGATGTTCAATACCATCCTCAACTACAAAAACCTCGACACCCACGCACTACCTACCAAATAACCAGTCGACCGCGGATTACGCGGATACAAACGGATAGGAACGATAGGCAGAACAAACGCCGCTGGGCTGTGTGTTCCACTTCCAGGCATAACTTGTCGTTGATCCGATCTTATCCGTGCCAATCCGCGGTCGACCGTCTTCATCGTTCGGGTCAGCCCGGCAATCTCCGCCGCGAACTCCGGCCACCCGCACTCAACTCTTCCCTGCCACCCGTCTCATAATCCTCAAACTCAAACCCCGGACTTACCGTACACCCAAGCAACGCCCACTTCCCTCCCTCAACCAATCGGGACCCCTGCCAAACCCCACGCTCCACCACCACCTGAGGCCGCTGCTCCCCGCTCCAGATCATTCCCAATCACCACCATCGTTCCACCCTTACCCTCCCGCAACTGCAACATCGCCACCGCATCCCCCGCATAAAAATGAAAAACCTCATCCGGACTTGAGCCGATGCATCTCACTGAAAGTATCCGGCTCCAGCAAATAATAGATCGCCGTCCCCGTCCTCCTCGCACCCGCATAGCGCCCATCCGGAAATGACGAAGCCCCAACCCGCTCGTCTGACTCATAAGTCCGCACATACCACCCACCCTCACGCGGATGCGGTTTCAACCCCAACAACTTCTTCACCTCTTCAGCTGACAAATCACCACTCGTCATCAAAACCCCTTTGAATTATCTCCACTCTTGAATATCCTCCATTCATACTCCATGAACAACCCAACCGTCGAAGCGCCAAAACGCTCGCTCCTCCAAAATCTCGAGCAATACTTCGGCTTCGCGGCCCACGCCACCAACTGGCGCACCGAAATCCTCGCCGGCTTCACCACCTTCATCACGATGGCCTACATCATCTTCGTCAACCCGGCCATCCTCTCCGAAACCGGCATGCCACTCGCTGCCGTCACCTCCGCCACCTGTCTCTGCGCGGCCTTCGGTAGCATCCTCATGGGAGCCGCCGCCAACTACCCGCTCGCCCTCGCTCCCGGCATGGGCCTCAACGCCTACTTCACCTACACCGTCGTCAAAGGCATGGGCGTTCCCTGGCAAACCGCCCTCGGAGCGGTCTTCCTATCCGGCGTCATCTTCCTGATCCTCACAATCGGAGGCATTCGCCAGCGCCTCCTCGCCGCCATTCCATACCAACTCCATGCAGCCGTCGGCGGAGGCATCGGTCTCTTCATCGCCTTCATAGGATTCCGCAACGCCGGCATCATCGTCCCAAGCCCAGCCACTACCGTCAGCCTCGGAAACCTCCACGCGCCCGGAACGATCCTCGCCCTCGTTGGCCTACTACTCATCGCCATCTTGCAAGTCCTCCGCATCCGGGCGGCTATCCTCATTGGAGTCCTCACCACGACCCTCCTCGGAGTCGTCTTCCATCAGGTCCACTGGCAACCCGCACCTTACAACCTCGCCGCCATCAAAGCCACCGCTTTCCATCTCGATATCCGTTCCGCCCTCAACATCGGCTTCTTCGAAATCGTCTTCGTCTTCCTCTTCGTTGATCTCTTCGACAACATCGGCACCCTCGTCGCCGTCACCCAACGCGCCGGCCTGATCTCCGAAGACCACACCATCCCCCGCCTCAACCGTATCTTCTTCGCCGACGCCACCTCAACAATCCTCGGCTCTCTCACCGGCACCAGCACCGTCACCAGCTACATCGAGTCCTCCGCCGGAGTCGCCGCCGGAGGCCGAACCGGCGTCACTGCCATCGTCACCGGAATCCTCTTCTTCCTCTCCCTCTTCATCGCCCCGCTCGTAGGAGCAATCCCCACATTCGCCACCGCCCCCGCCCTCATCCTTGTCGGCTCGCTCATGGCCACCGGCCTCGCCCACATCGAGTGGGAAGACCCCCAATTCGCCATCCCCGCCTTCCTTACCGTAGCCACGATCCCGCTCACCTGGTCCATCGCCGACGGCCTAAGCTTCGGACTCACCAGCTACGCCCTCCTTCAGCTCCTCACCGGCCGCGCCCGCCGCAGGGACTGGATGCTCTACCTCCTCGCCACCCTCTTCTTACTCCGCTTCATCTACATCGTCCGCAAATAGCGTTCACGAGGGGTCCGTGGGATTGATCGCAACAGCCTCCCGTGGCACAGTCTTACGCCTCACCGTAAAAAAATAAACTGGATAACAAACTGCAATCAGCATCAGCGTGAAGAAGGCATCTTTCGGATCCGCAATCACGGACGACAGCAGAAAAGCAGCAGAAGCCACAAAGACACCGACGTTCGTCCACGGATATCCCCACATCCGGAATGGCCGCACAAGTTCCGGCTCCCGCACTCGCAACGCAAACAGGGCCGCGAATCCCGACAAATACACAGCCACAAAAAGAAACGAGGCGACCGCAATCAGTGTCTCGAAACTCCCACTGAAGATTAGCGCCAGAGCTATCCCCGCACAAAGCAATAGCGCCGCCGCGGGCGTCCCACCCCGATTGATCGAAGTCATCCAGCTTGGCATCAACCCGTCGCGAGCCATTCCGAAGAGAATCCGCGGAGAAATGAGCAGACTCGCATTGATCGTGCTGATCGCCGCCAGCATCGACACTATTAGGATTACATCCCTGCCCCTGCTTCCGATGATCGCCTGCGCAGCGTCTGCGGCAGGAATCTGCGAAGTCGCCAACGTATGCATCGGCAAGACGTGCAGCAGAGCAGCATTCACCAGCAGGAAGATACCAACACACGCCAGTACTCCACCAATCGACGAGCGTGGCAGGGTCCTCACAGGATCTTCGTCCTCCTCGGCAAAATAGATCGCCGCATACCAGCCGTCGTAAGTTACCACCACTGCCTGCAACGACAACACAACCGCCAGGAGCAGACCTCCCTTCGGCAACACGGAGAGACTCGCGACCGCAGAAGCACCAGCAGGCGGCCCACTCGGAGCTACAACAAAGCACGCAATGACAAATCCCACCAGCGCGATCGCTTTCGCAAAGCTGGTCAACTCCTGCGTCCGGCTGCCCGTTCGCAGCCCCAGCCAGTTCAGCGCCATCAGGAGACAGACACATGCCACTGCAAGCAACTTGATGTGTCCTCGCAACGCCGGTTGAAGCTCCGCCGCAAATTCGCCAAACGCAACAGCCAGGTATCCAATCGCGACCGACTGCATAGTCCAATCGCAGCAACCCACAACAAAGCCGCCGTAATCCCCGAACGCTCTCCGCGAATAGACATACCAGCCACCGGCCAGCGGAAGCATAGTTCCCAGTTCCGTCACCGCCAACGTACAGAAAAAGGCATACACTCCGCCAACAACCCACGCCGCAACAATAAATGTAGCGTTCCCGAGGTGCCCTGCAATCTCGCCGGGTGTACGAAAGATGCCGGTGCCAATCGTGTCGCCAACAATGACGGCAATCCCGAACCCCACACCGAGGATGCGAAGCAGATCTCCTTTCACACGTGCAGGAGGACCGGCGGAATCAGAAGGAGGCATAGCTCACGAGAAATCCGTTCAGGTAGGGGAGCCAGCAAATGCTAGCCTGCGCGACTCATCACGTCAATCGAAAGTGGTATTCCACTCCTCACCCACGAGTTGCGAAACTAGCGGCAAGGCTGTCGGCGAAAACCATCTTTACCTCAGGACGAACATGAACCTCACAAACCTCCCCAAACTCCTCCTGGCTGCATTTTGCCTCGCCCTCTCAACGCACGCCCGCGCCGCGGACTGCCTTAGCAACCTGCCCGACTCCCTGAAGTCCGCCGTCGAGCAGGAAAACTGGAAGATTCTCTCCCCCTTCGATCTCCCCTCGGAAGACTGGAAGCTCTGGAAGAACGCCCATCAGGGCCAATGCCCCGGCGTAACCGTCGGCAACTTCTCCCCCAAAGCCGACTCCAAAACCGGTTCCTGGGTCGTAGCCCTCGTCCAAGGCGATGACCCCAAAAATCTCCTCGAAGAGCTAGTCCTCGTCACCACCAAAAAGGGTCAGCCCATTACCGAGATCATCGTCCCGCCAGCCCAGGCCACAACTCTCTCCGTCGTTTGGCGTCTCCCGCCGGGTCACTACGCCGGCGTCGACGGCACCACCGCCGGAATCTCGCGAGATTCCATCGTCTACGAGAAGGTCGCCTCATCCGCCCGGCAGTTCTACTATCAGGGCAGTCACGTTCAGTCCTTCCCCATCTCAAACTGAAACCGCTCAACAACAAAAACAAAAGCCAGCCCGAAATCACTCGGAGCTGGCTTCTTTCTGCTAGCTTCTTGACCAATAAATCACAAATGAGAGCGGATGTTCCAACCGCCCTTACTTAGCCGGAGCCGCAGCCGCAACACCCGTGCTCACGCCGTCCAGCGAAGCCTGGTAAGAAATGATGGTCTTCAATGTCTCGTACGGAACCCCAGTAAGCGGGAGCAGGTGACCGTTCACTGCCAGCATGGGAGTCTGTTCCACGCCTACGTCCTGTGCGAGTTTGATCGAAGCATCCACTAGGGCCTTGGTCGCCGGAGTCGCCGCACAAGCATCCACAGCCGCCGGATCCAGCCCAGCCTTCGTCACCGCATCCTTCAGCGTCTGATCGCCCGTCTCAGCCGTCAGAGCATCCTGCGTATCAAATACCGCCGCCGAATACGCAAAGAAGGCGTCATTCTTCTGCTTCTGTACGCAGTAACCATACGCCGCTGCCTTGTACGCATACGGGTGCAGTTCTACCAGGGGATAGCTCTGGTAAATCACGCGAGCATTGGGAAAGTCCTTCACGAGGTTATCCATCGTGCCCTGGGCCTCCTTGCAGTGCGGACACTGCATATCGGCGAACTCCACCAGCATGAAGTCTTTTCCACTCGCACCGCGCGTAGCTCCATCCGCCCGGGCCTCCAGCATCTTCCGAAGGTCCGCAAACGGCGTCGCGCCAAACGGAATCACCGCATCGCCCGCAATCGCATGCTTCCCATCCGGAGTCACAAAGAATGCAGAAGGCTGCACCTTGGCATTCGGGCTTTTATCCGACACGAATATCACAACCTTGGCTATGTTCGGAGCCATCGTCTTCTGGATCGCCTCAACCCGCCAAATGCGGTTCGGGTCATAACCCCACAGCGCCTTCAAAAACGCATTCACTGTATCTACAGTAGGCGCATCGGCAGTAAAGTACTTCGGATTCGGCTGCGGAAACGGATCGGCCTTCGGAACCTCACCCATATTGTGAAGCTGTAACCCCGTCCCCGGCTGCTGTGCCCCTGCGGGAGCCGGAGCCTTCTGAGGCGCCCCCTGCGGAGCTGCCGTCTGCGCTCCCACTACCACCGCCATGCTAAGAGCTGGTACCAACCCAACTGACATCCAATTCGAAATCTTCAAAGAATCCATCCCTCCGCCGTGCCATTTTGCGCGGCCTTCCTATTACACCTGAACTTTGACCGCAATGGGAAACCGTCGTCCCATTCCAAACGACTTTCTCGTCACCTTCAGCACCGGAGCAGCCTGCTGCCGTTTATATTCGCTCCGTTCCACCAGCTGTAAGACCGATCGCACCAGCCCAACGTCAACCCCCTGATCCTCCGCAATCTGCTCGGCAGACTGATATCTCTCGACATACGCCTCCAGAATCGGATCCAACACCTCATAAGGCGGCAGCGAATCCGTATCCTGCTGTCCCGGCCGTAACTCCGCTGAAGGAGGCTTCTCAATCGTCGCCCACGGAATGACCTCCTTCGCCCGGTTCACGTACCGGCTCAACGCATACACTCGCGTCTTCATCACATCCCCAATCACAGCAAGAGCCCCCACCATGTCCCCATACAGCGTGCAATACCCAGTCGACATCTCGCTCTTGTTCCCCGTCGTCAACACCAGCGCGCCAAACTTATTCGAAAGCGCCATCAGCAGCGTTCCACGAATCCGCGGCTGCAGGTTCTCCTCCGCCAAACCAAACGAAGTCCCCTGAAACAGTGGCTTCAACACATGCTGAAATTGCGCGAACACATCATGGATCGGCAGCAGCTCGAACCTCACCCCAAGATTTCTCGCCAGTTTTCGCGCATCCTCAATCGAACCGAGTGACGAGAACTCCGTCGGCATCCCAACTCCCACAACGTTCTCTGCCCCCAAAGCTTCAACCGCAATCGCGGCCACCAGTGCCGAATCAATTCCTCCGCTCAGACCCACCAGCACCTTGCTGAACCCGCACTTCCGCACATAATCCCTGGTCCCCAACACCAAAGCGTCCCAAAGCTCTGCAACTCCATCCGAATTGGAGACAACAGCCGCACCCCGAGTCTCCTCCGTATCGAAAACCACGAGATCCTCGGCGAACCCAGCCCCGCGCAGCATCGTCTTCCCATCCGGCCCAATCACCACCGACGATCCATCGAACACCAGGCTGTCGTTTCCACCCACCTGATTCACCATCGCGACCACAGCCCCATGCCGCAAAGCAATCGCCGCCAGCATATCCTCCCGCTCCTTGGGCTTTCCCTGCCAATAAGGCGAAGCAGATATATTCAAAATAATCCGCTCCCGACCATCAAGCTCATTCTTCTTCGACTCCCACTGCGTCATCAACCCTTCCACAGGATCGACCGGATACATCTGCCGCGGCCAGAAGCCTTTATCGTTCCAAGCATCCTCGCAGATCGTAATCGCCAAGGGCTGACCACCCACGCACGTCAGCCTCTGCTCGGTCCCCGCCTCGAAATATCTTTGTTCGTCGAACACGTCGTAAAACGGCAGCAGCATCTTCTGCTGCACGAAGCTCACCTTGCCCGCGGCCAGCAGCGCAGCTACGTTCCTCACCTGCTTGCCCACATTCGAGACCGAAGCCATCACCGATCCGCAAAGAATCGACGGCCTGCCCGCCCCACCCGTCCACGCGGCAATCTCACCCAACGCCTGTTCGGCCCGCGCTACAAACGCAGCCTTCTCCAGAAAATCCGCCGGCGGATATCCACACACCGCCAATTCAGGAAAGACCACCAGTTCGGCCCCTAGTTCTCCACCTCGGGTCGCAAATTCAAATATCTTCTTCGTGTTGCCGACGAAATCTCCCACCGTCGGATTAATCTGGGCCAGCGCGATCTTCACAAGTTAACGTCTAACGCTTACGAGCCCGTCCCGCTCAACACCACGCCCACCGTACGCGCCAGGATCCTCAGGTCCATCATTAGGTTCCAGTTCTCCACGTACGCCGTATCCAGCGAAATATAACTGTCGAAAGAAGGATCCTGCCGCGCCTCGACCTGCCACAGGCCCGTAATCCCTGGCAACACATTCAGCCGTCGCAGATGCGCCACATCGTACTGCTCCACTTCAGCCGCCATCGGAGGCCGCGGCCCAACCAGACTCATATCGCCCTTCAACACGTTATAAAGTTGCGGCAACTCATCCAGCGAATACTTTCGCAGGAACTTCCCTACTTGCGTGATTCTCGGATCTTCCTTGATCTTGAACAACACGCCGTCCCGCTCATTCATGTGTTCCAGTTCAGCCTTCAGCTTGTCCGCATCATGAACCATCGTCCGGAACTTGTAGCACGGAAACGCGCGTCCCTTCCGCCCGATCCGGTGAGCCTTGTAAAGAATCTTGCCCTCAGAATCCAACCGTATCGCACAGGCAATCGCCAACATCACCGGAGCCCCCAGCACAAGTGCCAGCGACGCCACAGAAATATCCAGCACGCGCTTCACCAGGATGCCGCCAATCGGAAAATCCTTCCGGTGCAGCGGAATCGTCGGAAACTGCCCGATATATTCCACTCGTGCATTCCATGCCAGCCCGTCGTACATATCCGGCACCACGCGGACATCAATCCCCGCAATCCGTGCCTCTTCCACCATGCCGATTACCAGCTTCTTCTCCGCCGGAACCGAAAAGAAAATCTCGTCGACAAATAGCGACCGCGCCAGCGAAAGGCAGTTCCGCACATCGCCGATCACATCCGCGTCGCCAGACTCCGCTTCCCGTTCGCTCAGAGCGACAAAACCCTTAAACCGAAATCCGAGATGCTGCAACGTATCAATATGATTTCGCAGCGCCTGACCCACCCGGCCCGAACCTACAATCAACACATTTCGCGTCTCTATCCCGGCCCGGTAACGCCGGTACACCATCTTTCGCCACAACGCCCGCCGCAGGCACAACAGGCTCGTTGTAAACAACACCATCAGAGCAACGACAACCCGCGAGATCGCCTCGCCATTCGAGAGATAAAGTGTCCCACAAAGTAGCAACCCCGAGGTCAGCGCCGCCTGTACCGTCATCCTCTGTTCATGCAGGCCGCTGCGGTTCTGAATCGGCCCATACAGCCCATATGACCGCGTGAAGAAGACCAGGCAAATCCCAAACCAGCCGATATAGAAGGGCAGAAGGCCAGGCGAAGATTGGATCAGATGGGGAAGAACATGCATAGTAGAAACATCCGGAGGCGTCACCACACGGAAACGCAGCGCCAGCATCGCGGCAACTACGACCGTCAACATGTCCACAGTGGCCCACACTGAACTCGCCACTGAGGGCCTGCGAAACCAGCCGCTCTCGGCCGCGGATTCTCGTCGACTATTTCCTAAATGTGTTCTTCCTGAAACGATGACCTGCTGCAGATAGTCCGGTGTCGCCATAGCGAACGCCTTTCAACTTAATATTCCCTGGGTTTCAAAATCGGTAAGATGCGCGAAACGCATCTGAGGAACAGACCCGATCCCAAAAATTCAACCAGTGCGACAAGAACAACAAGGCATAACTACACGCTCAGTTCTCTCGAACTCCCCATCTCACAGCAACCAAGGTCGATTCGTCGAAAAGTGTTTCGGAATTGCTATTTGCAGAATACGTATCGAACAGCTGATTAGCAACAAAAGACTTCTATCCCATGAACAACCCATACAACTCTCGGGTCATAGTCAAATTGCGTTTCTTTACAACGCCAGATTAAGCGGGGATTACAAGCTCATCCAATGTCAAGAATTCCTGCACAATCGGGTCTTGGCAACGCTCCATCTCTTCCATCGTTCCAAAGAAAATCGCTTTACCGGCGCTCAAAAAAACCACTCGATCCGCTAGTTTTTTCGCCAGCTGCATGTCGTGGGTAACCACTATGCTCGTGAGATGCAATTGTTGCTTCAGGCGTTCAATCAAACTCCCTAAAAGATGCGCCATCAATGGATCCACCATGGTCGTGGGCTCGTCATACAGCACCGCCTCCGGCTGAGACGCCAGCGCCCGCGCAATCGCAACCGACCGCTTCATCCCCGTCGACAGGTCCGACGGCAGCAGGCTCTCCATCCCTGCAACTCCTACCATCTCCAGCAACCCCTTTACCACCTGCAGAATCTGGTCCTCCGCCATCTCCCCGCGCTCCCGCATGGGAAACGCAACATTCTCCCCCACCGAAATCGAGTCAAACAACGCCCCATTCTGAAACACCATCGTTACTTTTTGCCGCACCGCCTGCAGCTCGCGCTCGCTGAAAAAGCAGATGTCCTCACCCGCAACCTTCACCATTCCCTTATCAGGCTTCAAAAATCCCATCAATATCTGTAACGAAACCGACTTCCCCACGCCGCTTCGCCCCAGAATGCAAAGCGTCTCGCCTGGCAGAACATAAAAACTCACATCCTCAAGCACCACAAAATCGCCGAACGACTTATAGACGTGCTCAAAAGAGATATAAGGCCCTGGCTTGTTCTTCACATCCGGAACAGCTTCCGCCGCAGCCTCGTTCTGCTGCGCCGCTTGCTCCATAAACTCTCCCACCGTCGGAGCCACATCCGCCGACACCTCTGCCGTCAGTGCCTCGCCCTCGGAATTCGCCGGCCCAACATCCGAGACAGAATCTGCACCGTCCCGTGCCTCCACCACATCCCGTTTGTCTCTCTTCGTCGGATCAGCAATCTGCGAGTCCCGGTCCTCATTCGTCTCAGCCATAATTTCCTATCCTCTGCCTGACGCTATTTTCCCATGATCATCTTTTCAACACCCGCTTCCCGGTCGTCCTTACGTATCCAATGCATCCAAATGCAGCTTGGCTTCTTGAAAGTCCTCCGGAGTATTCAAATTCGCAAACCACAGGTGCTTTGCCTTTTGCTGTGCCTCCGTCACCATCAGCCACGCCTCCGCGTCCCCCTCACCCATGCGTTCTCGAGTAGTGAAGACTGAGGACTCTTCTCCCCAATGAGCGTTGCAAAATACGTCAGCCAATGGCAACTGATGTCTCTTCGCCAGTTCCTTCCCCGCGTTCTCAAGCACCGCAAAGACCTTGTACTCGCCACGTTCGACCGCCAAACGCACAAACGGGGCAACGTCCCGGTGCAACAGGCAAAACAACGGCTGGGGCGTTCCGAACAAAGTAAACAATGCCAACCGCGTGCCCATCATCCCCCAGGAAGCAACATTGGCGGCAACCCACGAAGATAGAAGCGCCGAAGGAAAAAACGGCATATCCACTGGCAAAAACAAATTCCACTCATATTGCGAATGCTCAAGTGCGGCCTCTATCCCCCCGATCGGGCCACACCCCGGATGCAGATCACTCACCAGCGGAGCATACGCAGCCAATTCCCTGTTCGCGCTCAGAATATACACATCCGAGCAAACCCGCCCCAGTTTCGTGACCGCATGAAGCGCCAACGGCTTGCCGCCCAACTCCAATAGGGCCTTATCCCGGCCCATCCGCGAGCTCTTCCCTCCCGCCAGGACATATCCTCCGACCTCCAGCCCAAACGGACTCATCAAGCCCCTACAAGCCCCAAAAACCGCACAACCGACTCAATCCCCCGATAGAAATTCGCCAGATTGAACTTCTCATTCGGCGCATGCAAATTATCATCCGGCAGCCCAAACCCCATCATCACCGTCGGCGTCTTCAACTCCCGCACAAAATCCCCAACAATCGGAATCGATCCCCCCCCGCGCACAAACACCGTCTCCTTCCCAAAGACCTCGCGCATCGCCTCCGTCGCGGCCTTCACAAAGCGGTTATCCGTGCTCACCACAATCGGATCGCCAGAGTGAATCATCCGCACCTCCAGCACAATCCCCTTTGGCGTCAGCGACTCCACATATTTCTTGTACTTCGCGAAACTCTCCGCCGGAGTCATATCCGGCACCAGCCGCATGCTCACCTTCGCCACAGCCTTCGCCGGAATCACCGTCTTCGCCCCGCGCCAATAAACCCTCCCGGCATCCCATGCACATCCAACGTCGGCCGCGACCACGTTCGCTCCAGCACACTCAAACCCGGCTCGCCCGTCAGCTCAATCGACCCCACCTCCGTCTCGCGATAATGCTCCTCATCAAACGGCAGCGCCTTCCACGCCTTCAACTCCGCCTCCGTTGGCTTCTTCACTTCGTCATAAAATCCCGGGATCAGAATTCTCCCATCCCCATCCTTCAGCTTCGCAATCACCTGCGCCAGCGCAACAAAGGGATTCGGGGCCGCCCCGCCATACATCCCCGAGTGCAGATCTGTTCGCGCCCCACGCGCCTCAATCTCCGTATAGATCATCCCCCGCAACCCAACGCAAAGCGTCGGCAGATCCGGAGCAAACATCTCCGTATCCCTCACCAGCGCCACATCCGCCTTCAGCGTCTCGGGATGCGTCCCGCACAAACGCAGCAATCCCCTCGCCGCCAACCTCCTCCTCACCCTCGACAATCACCCTCACATTAACCGGCAGCTTCCCACCACCCGCCGCCATCAGCGACTCCAGCGCCTTCACGTGCATCCACATCTGTCCCTTGTCATCCACCGCCCCACGCGCATACAGATTTCCATTCCGCTCCGTAGGCTCAAACGGAGGCGACTTCCACTCATCCAGAGGCTCCGCCGGCTGCACATCGTAATGCCCATAACAAAGCACCGTCGGCGCCGGCTTTCCATCCGTCGCGGGTGCTACATGCAACCAATCCCCATAAACCAGCGGATGCCCACCCGGATGCTTCTCCGTACTCGTCTCAATCAACCGAACATTCTCCATCCCAATCCGCTTCAGCTCGGCCGCCACAAACTCCGCCGCCGCCCGCACATCCCCCGCATGCTCCGGCAAAGTCGACACCGAAGGAATCCGCAACAAAGCCTTCAGTTCCTCAACAAACCGCCCACGATTCTCCCGCGCAAACCCAACCGCCGCCTCAACATTCTTCGTCGCCACTCGTCACTCCCTAAGAAAAATCTCGCGCCGTTCAACCGAAACAACCGGGCGAATCACAAGTATCGCATCGTCATCCGATCCTGTCCCTGTCGCATCAAAACCCCGCGAAGGCGTAAACTTCCTGCCAAAGCCGAAAGGAGCGACCCATGACAACCTCCATGCAAGACGGCACCATGGTCGATAAGATCGCCCAGTTCGATTTACCCAAAGAACTCGCCGAAGCAGAACAGAAAAAACCCTGGCCCGCCGGCATCCATTCCACAACTCTCTTCAAAAAACACGATCTCCGCATCGTCCTCATCTCGATGCAAAACACTGCCCACATGAACGAGCACCACGCCGACGGCACACTCTCCATTCAGGTCCTCAAAGGCAGCATCCGCGTCTCCATCAACGGCAAGGCTCACGATCTCTCCACCGGCACTCTTTTCACCCTCGGCCACTCCATCCGCCACGACGTCGAAGCCAAATCCGACGCCGCCTTTCTTCTCACCATCTCCTGGCCCAGCGCCGAAGAACTCGCGGCCATGAAACACCGCGGCTACGGCTCCTGACAAAAAAGAGAAACACCCGTGACCCCACAGCTCAAGCGCGTCTACGAAGAACCCGCAAAATCCGACGGCACCCGCATCCTCGTCGATCGCCTCTGGCCCCGAGGCCTCACCAAAGAAAAGGCCCACGTCGATCTATGGCTAAAAGAAGTTGCCCCCAGCAACGACCTGCGAAAGTGGTTCGCCCACGATCCCCAAAAATGGTCTGAATTCAAAGCCCGTTACAAAGCCGAGCTCAAGCACAATACCGCACAGTTGGCTCTCCTCAAACAAGCCGTCGCCAAAGGCCCCGCCACTCTGCTCTACGGCGCCAAAGACACCGAACACAACGAAGCCGTCGTCCTCCACGAGCTCCTAACCCGCTGAAGCTAATGCGCCGGAGACAATTGCTCCGCCGCCACCGGCTCACCCGCCAGAAACTTCGCGATATTCTCATTCAAAAACTTCGCATCCGCCGGATCAGCCGCAGCCCCCGCCGGATGTCCCCACAACGAAGGAATCGGCAGCAGCGACACCGTCTTCATAAACTGCGCCTCATACCGCGCATCGCTCACCGGAAAATACTGGTCCGTCATCGACGGCATATAAAGAAACGGCGCCTTGATCGACCCCAGCGCCTTCTTCTCATCCCCACCAAACCCCGGCGTCGCCCCCACATCATTCTTCTCCCACGTCCGCATCTGCAGAATCAAATTATTCGCATCCGCCCCCGGAATAAACCGCGTTCGAAATCTCTCCACCACATCCTCAAACGTAGTCCCCGGCTTTGCATTCGTACGCCACAACTCCTCCCTCCACCACTGCGGCGAGTACAACCAGGCCGCCCAAACCATCCCAAACGCATTGATCCCCTTCTGCGGCTCCTCCGTGTAATCGCCGCCATTGAACTTCTCGTCCGCAGTAATCGCGGCAATCTCCCCTTCCAGCCGAACAAACCCATGCCCATAAGTCTTCGCCGTCCCCGAAGTCGCCACCACCCTATCCATAAACTCCGGATAACTAACCGCCCACTGAAACGCCTGCTGCGCCCCCATCGAAAACCCGATCACCGCTTTCAGGTGCGTCACCTTCAACTCTTCCGTCAGTAGCCGATGCACTGCCTCCACATTGTCGCGAATCGTCATCACCGGAAATCGCGGCCCATGGAATGGCTCCGGCGTATTGCTCGGCGAAGACGAACTCCCGTTCCCAAACAACTCCGTCGTCACCAAAAACAGCTTCGCCGGATCAAGCGCCTTATCCGGTCCCATCAACCACTCATATCCGTTCAACTTCGCCATATAGTGCGAAGGCAGCAGCACCGCATTATCCCGTGCCGCATTCAGATGCCCGTACGTCCCATACACCACATGCGCCTCGGGCAACACCACGCCGCTCTCCGTCTTGAAGTTCATAATTACAAACTCATGACGAACCGGCGCTTCCAGCCCCCACGCCGTCGAAAAACCAGCGAGCGAACCCGCCACAAAGAGCAGCAAAATAAGTTTTCTCATGGTGCTGCGATCTTACTCTCGCGCTTATCTCGCCCTCACAAATTCTTATCCTGCTCGCGATCAACCGCCGCGCAGCGAGACAATACATCCATGAGCTCCAAGACCGGCCAGACCTGGAACACCGAAGCCTACGCCGCCAACGGCCGCTTCGTCGCCAACCTCGCCACTGAAGTCGTCACCCTCCTCAACCCGCAACGCGGGGAACAAATCCTCGACCTCGGCTGCGGCGACGGAGCCCTCACCGAACAACTAGCCGCCACCGGAGCCATCCTCACCGGCGTCGACTCCTCACCCGACATGCTCGCCGCCGCCCGTAAACGCAAGCTGCATGTCGAACAGCACGACGCCACCGCACTGCCCTACCAAAAACAATTCAACGCCGTCTTCTCCAACGCCGCCCTTCACTGGATCACCGGCATCCAAGGCCAGCAAGCAGCTCTCGCCGGCATCCACCGTGCTCTCCGCGCAGGCGGCCGTTTCGTCGCCGAAATGGGCGGCCAAGGCAACATCGCCGCCATCCGCACCGCACTCCAAGCCACCCTGGCCCCGTTCGGCATCAACGCCGAAGCCGCCGCAGCCAGCTTCTATCCTTCTCCCGCCATTTACCGCCGTCTCCTCGAAGCCGCAGGATTCACTATCGAGTCCATCAATCTGATCCCGCGGCCCACTCCACTCCCCAACGGCATGGAATCCTGGCTCAACACCTTCCGCAACGGAGTCCTCGACCAACTCACCCACGCCGACCGAGCGACAGCAATCGCAAACACCATCGCTCTTCTGGAACCCGCCCTCCGCGACGCCGACGGCAACTGGACCGCCGACTACGTCCGCCTCCGCTTCCACGCCACCCGCAACTAACCCAAGACGGTGTCATCCTGAGCGAAGTCTCTCGCAGTTTCATCGCGAGAGACGCAGTCGAAGGACCTGCATTTGTCTCTTCCACTGCTCGAGTCTTCGGGATGTTTTCGATGAATTTTGGCCGTAGCAGAACGGCCAACCATCAACCCTCAAGATTCTCCAAACACCGCTCCAGCGTCTGATTCAACGCCTCCACAGCGCTCTCCGGGATCCCCTCCCAAAGCCTCTTCTCAATCACGCGAACTGCCTTCTCGCCCATCTCCAGCAGCTTCTCACCACGCGGAGTAAGCCTCGCAATCAGAATCCTGTCATTCACTGTATCCTTCGTGCGAACAATCCACCCGTCAAGCTCCAGGCTCTTCAACAAAGCCTGCGCCGACTGCGGAGTCACATGACAAGCCCGCGCCAGTTGAGCCCCCGAAGCCACCGGCTCCTTTTCAATCGCTCGTAGCATCACCCACTGCGCCGCCGTAACCCCCTCAGGACGCAACAACTCATCCATCTGGCCGCGGAAGTGAATCAGAATTCGCTTCATCCTCTGCGCCGCCAGACGTCTCCCGTCCTGCGTGCTTTTTCCATTCTTGGCCCGATCGTTCATATCAGTCTCCTGATATCATATCAGGAGACTGATATGGCAACCGCGACCATGACCGCACCGGCTATCCCCGCCGTCTGGAAACCCCACCACAACAAGTGGGCGGTCGCCCTCACCGTCACGCTCGCCACCTTCATGGAGGTCCTCGACACCTCCATCGCCAACGTCGCCCTTCCCCACATGGCCGGAACCCTCGGCGCCAGTCAGGAAGAAGCCACCTGGGTCCTGACCAGCTATCTCGTCTCCTCCGCTATCGTTCTACCGATCTCCGGCTGGCTCTCCGACCGCTTCGGACGCAAGCGCTTTTACATGACCTGCGTTGCCATCTTCACCGTCTGCTCCTTCCTCTGCGGCATCGCCAACACCCTCCCGCTCCTCATCGTCGCCCGCATCCTTCAGGGCGCAGGCGGCGGAGGCCTCGCCCCCAGCGAGCAAGCCATCCTCGCCGATACCTTCCCCGTCGAAAAACGCGGCCAGGCCTTCGCCGTCTACGGCATGGCTGTCGTTATCGCCCCTGCCATAGGTCCCACCCTCGGTGGCTGGATCACCGACAACTTCAACTGGCACTGGATCTTCTTCATCAACATCCCCGTCGGTATCCTCTCCCTCTGGCTCTCCAACCGCATGGTAGAAGACCCACCGCACCTCAAACGCCGCCGCGAGCAAGCCAAGCACCTTCGAGTCGACTTCATGGGACTAGGCCTCATCTCCCTCGGCGTCGGCTGTCTCGAATTCACCCTCGACAAGGGCCAGGAAAAAGACTGGTTCGGCGATCCCATGATCACCACCTTCGCCATCCTCGCCGCCGCCACCCTCATCTTCTTCGCCTGGTGGGAGTGGCGTCACCCCGACCCCATCGTCGACCTCAAGCTCCTCAAGAACCGAAACTTCGGCACTGCTGTCTTTCTTCAACTCATCCTCGGTATGGTGCTCTTCGGCTCAACCGTTCTCATCCCGCAATATCTGCAGGTCCTCCTCGGCTACACCGCCGAGCGCGCCGGCATGGTCCTCTCTCCCGCAGGCTTCGTCATGATGATCATGATGGCCGTCGCCGGACGTTCCCTCGGAAAATTCGACCCACGCATCATGGTCTGTCTCGGCTACATCGCCACCGCCGCCGGCATCTACAATCTCACTCGCCTCGATCTCAACACCGCCTACGGAACCGTAACGCTCTGGCGAATGCTCCAGGTTATCGGCCTGCCCTTCATCTTCATCCCCATCAGCACCCTCAACTACGTCGGCGTGCCCAGCAACAAGATGAACCAGATCTCCTCGCTCTCCAACTTCGCCCGCAACCTCGGCGGCAGCGCCGGCACCGCGCTCCTCACCACCTATCTAGCCCGCAGCGCGCAGGTCCATCAGGCCAACCTCGCAGCCCACGCTGTCCCCGGGTCAGTCCCTTATCGTCTCTACATGGACCGTATGAAGGAGATGATGATGTCCCACGGAGTCTCCGCAGCCAACGCCAGCCAGATGGCTGTCGGCCAGGCCTACCAGCAGATGCTTCGGCAGGCCTCCATGCTCGGCTACAAGAATGCCTTCTTCATCCTCTCCGTCGTCATCCTCTGCCTCTCCCCGTTGCCATTCATCATGCGGCTCCCCAACAACGCGGCGAAACCCGATCCCGAGGCCCTCGGCGGCCACTAGACATTTGGGATTGAGAGTAGGCCATCAGGCCCACGAAAATCGGCACTAGGAATTTGGGACTTGAGCCCTCGGCTTTTCCCGTCGTCACCACAAACGCACGAGCCAAAGTTCCTCATCACTGCATCATCACCAGCGCACGCTCGAACGCTACTGGCGTCACCGCCACCGCCCCCTCAAACGGCCGTGCCAAATCCGCAATCGCGGCCAGCGTCACTGCCACCACAAACGTCAACGCCAGCACTTGGCAATAGTGCAGCCACTTATTGTCATTCCCCAGGAGACAAGAAGAGCCCACCGTCACCCCCGCTCCCACTACCAGCAAAAGCCACAATATCTTTGGCAGCCGAATCCGAAACTCCTGCTCTCTCAAATTCCGCCTCTCCGTAAGATCACTCAGCGCGCTCGTAAGGTGATCCACGCTGTTGACCTCAAGCCCTTCGGCCCTCACCGCCGTCAGCACCTTCCACATATCCCCCAGCACCACTTGGCTCGCGCGACTGTCCTGTTGAAGCTGCATCGCCGGCCAATCCTGATTGATCGTCACATCCGCATACCGCATCCCCAATTCATGAAACGCCTCACGCGCAGGTGAAGGCAGTCCCGCCGAAATCCGCGACACCGTCAGCAGCGACGTCGCCTCCATGTTCGAGTTCACCTCCGCCACGCGAAAGTCGTTCCAAACCGTATAAAGCATGAATCCCAGAATCACCCCATAAGTCGTTCCCAGAATCCCCAACTGCCATCCCGTCACATCATTGACTAGCTTCCGGTTCGACATCGGCCACACCCGATTCAGCACCGCGACCATCACGATCGAAATCACCATCGTCAAAGCAACCATCAACCCGCTCTCGACATAACTCAGCATGGCAATCCCCCAACTCCCGTTTACAAGCCCGGCTCCATCGGTGCTACCCTATCGCCCATGAGCCAGTTCAAGCTCCAGTTCAAGCCCTACTCTAAGCCTTTTAGCCTCCTGTTCAACTTTCTTCTCATCACTTCCATTCTCGCCCAAACACCCACCACCCCCGACGCCCCGCCCCAAACCAACGTCGCCCAGAACGCCCCCCTCAATCCCGCACTCCCCACCCTCTTCATCGTCGGCGACTCCACCGCCCGCAACCAGGCAGACCTCGGCTGGGGCGACCACTTCGCCCACTACTTCGACACCACGAAGATCAACATCGCCAATCGAGCCCGCGCTGGCCGCAGCAGCCGCAGCTACTACAACGAAGGCCTCTGGGACGCAGTCCTCGCCGAGATGAAACCCGGCGACTACGTCATCATCCAGATGGGCCACAACGACGGCGGCACCACCACTCCGCAGACTGACGCCAAGGCCCGCGCCAGCTACAAAGGCCTGGGCGAGGAAACCGCCGCATATACACTTCCTAAGCCCTTCACCACCGGCCCCATCGCCGGCCAGACCACCGAAACTATTCACACCTACGGCTGGTACATGCGCAAGTACATCTCTGACACCCGCGCCAAACACGCCACCCCCATCCTGATGTCCCTGACGATCCGAAACATCTGGAAGCCCGATGCCAACGGCACCCCGCGCATCGAGCGCGACATGGGCTACGACGCCGAGATCACGCAACTCGCAAAAGATATGAACGTCCTCTACGCCGACATGGCAACCGTCGAAGCCGACCGCCTCGAAGCCCTCGGCCCCGAAAAGACCGCGCTACTCTTCCCCATCGACCACACCCACACCAGCGCCGAAGGTGCCGAGCGCAACGCCGAATCCGTCGTCATCGCCCTCCGCAACGCCCACTCCCCCCTCGTCCCCTACCTCAAACCGCAATAAGAAAGATTCTTCATAATTCCTTCAGTTTTGATTAATCCGCAATCGATAAACTCATGCCCATGAAAAAGTCTCTCTCCGCAGCGCTACTCCTCCTCGCAGCCTCGCTTCCTGCCCTCGGCCAGACAAACTGGCAAGTCACCAACACCTTCCACGTCGGCGGCGAAGGCGGATGGGACTACCTCACCGTCGACTCCGCAAGCCACCGCCTCTTCGTCCCCCGCGGCACCCACACCATGGTCATCGACGCCGTCTCCGGCAAGACCCTTGGCGACATCCCCGGCCAGAAAACCGCCCACGGTGTAGCCATCGTCCCTGAAGCGGGCCGCGGCTTCATCACCGACGGTGGCGGCAGCGGCGCCGTCATCGTCTTCGATCTCAAAACCTACGCCACTCTCGGCAAAATCGTTGCGCAGCCCGACGCCGACGGCATCATCTATGACGCCGCCTCGGGTCGCGTTCTCGTCGTCTCAGGAGACGGCGGAACCCTCTTGACCTTCAAACCCGACATCGATCCCACCTCCGGCAAGATCGAAGCGCCCATCACCCTGGGCGGCAAACCCGAGTTCCTTGCCTCAGGCGGCGATGGCAAGGTCTACATCAATCTCGAAGACAAGGATCAGGTAGCCGTCGTCGACATGAAGACAAGAAAAGTTCTCGCCCACTGGCCGGTAGCACCCGGCGGCTCTCCCGTCGGCATGGCCATCGACACCAAAACCCACCGCCTCTTCATCGGCTGCCGCAAACCCCAGAAGCTCATCGTCATGAGCACTGACAACGGCAAAATCATCTCTGACCTCCCCATCGGAGCCGGAGTAGATGCCACCAAAGTCCTCGGTGCCCAGGCCTTCGCCAGTTGCCGCGACGGTTCCCTCGCCGCAGCCAGTGAAACCGCCCCAGGGAAATACGAGATCGTCCAAACCGTCAAAACCCCCACCGGTGCCAGAACCATGGGAGTCGATCCCGCAACCAACACCATTTACCTGCCCACAGCCGAATTCGAAACCAACGCAGCGGGCAGACCCGCGGCCAAACCCGGCACCTTCATGATCGTCGTAGTCTCCCACCCGTAGACCTCGGAACCATTGGTCTATCTAACGCGCCGTCGGCCGAACCGCCGAAGGCGCGTTTCATTCTCATGACCAACGATGGAAAGAAGCAGGCTCGCCGCAAATCCCCAACTCCAACCATGATTTTCACGATCAAAATCGCTAAACTGGCTCGGACATTGAGCCTTCCTGCGATAAAATTTCGTTAGGAGCTAGCGATGCCGCGTCACCGCCATATGATTCCCGTCGCGACATCGGCATTCTTCTTCGTCTGCCTCATGCTCCACGCGCAGACGGGCCTGTCCTTACAGTCGGCCACTCTCTACAACGACGGCGAAGCCAATAAGGCTTATGAGAGTCTCCTGCCCAACAATTGGACTGTGACGGTAGCGCACGCTCGACGCCTCAGAACCAACTTCCACCTAAAGCCGCCGGTCTTCAAGGCGGATGGGATCATCGCGACGCTCGACCAAGGCCGCGGCTGCGCCAACCTCTGCGATGGAGGCTCCTTCTACGTCCTTGAGTACAAGAATGGGCTCTGGGAGAAAATGCGCTGGATGGATACCTCCTGCCCCTGGGCTTCCTGATAGCCCTCTGAGCGGTGTCGATCCTTAATTCCAGCCAAGTGGACTATCTCGATTCGATTCGTTCAGCATTCTGAGGTACGGGCACAACCCACCCACCCACTTGTCACACCATTTACACTAGTCATTGGGCTAATTCCGCCCCCAGGCACTCAAGAAGGATACCTGTTTTGCTCAACAAAGCTATAGCGAAAGTCTTTGGAACCAGCAACGAACGCGCCGTAAAGCGCCTCATGCCCACGGTCCGGCAAATTAACGACCTCGAGCCCTCCATCCAGGCGCTCTCCGACGAACAGCTGCGCAACAAAACCGCAGAATTCCGCCAGCGTATAGCCGACGCCCTCAAGGACATCGCCGACACCCCCGAAAACAAAGACGAGCGCATCGCCGTCGAAAAAGAAGCCCTCACCGCCATCCTCCCCGAAGCCTTCGCCGTCGTCCGCGAAGCCGGCAAGCGCGCCGTAGGCATGCGCCACTTCGACGTCCAGCTCATCGGAGGCATGGTCCTCCACTCCGGCAAGATCGCCGAGATGAAGACCGGCGAAGGCAAGACCCTCGTCGCCACGCTTCCCTGCTATCTCAACGCCCTCGCCGGCCACGGCGTTCACGTCGTCACCGTCAACGACTACCTCGCCAAACGCGACGCCGAATGGATGGGCAAGATCTACGGCTTCCTCGGCCTCACCGTCGGCGTCATCGTCCACGACCTCGACGACCAGCAGCGCCGCGACGCCTACGCCTCCGACATCACCTACGGCACCAACAACGAGTTCGGCTTCGACTATCTCCGCGACAACATGAAGTTCGAGCTCAAGGATCAGGTCCAGCGCGGTCACTACTACTGCATCGTCGACGAAGTCGACTCCATCCTCATCGACGAAGCCCGCACCCCGCTCATCATCTCCGGCCCCACCGACCAGACCACCGACAAATATCTGCGCGTCAACGTCATCATTCCCAAACTCGAACTCGGCGAGCTCATCGAGACCCTCGAGACCAAAACCTGGTCCGGCGATTACGTCGTCGACGAAAAAACCCGCTCCATCACCGTCACCGACGAGGGCTGGGAGAAGATCGAAAAGCTCCTCGGCATCGGCAACATAGCCGACCCCGAAAACTGGGACCTCAAGCATCACGTCGAAACCGCCATCAAGGCCCACTCCCTCTATAAGCGCGACGTCGAGTATGTCGTCAAGGACGGCGAAGTCATCATCGTCGACGAGTTCACGGGCCGTCTCATGCCCGGCCGCCGCTGGTCCGATGGACTCCATCAGGCCGTCGAAGCCAAGGAAGGCGTCGCCGTCCGCAAAGAGGACCAGACACTCGCGACCATCACCTTCCAGAACTACTTCCGCATGTACAAAAAACTCAGCGGAATGACCGGCACTGCCGAGACAGAAGCCGCCGAGTTCGACAAGATCTACAAACTCGAAATCGTCGTCATCCCCACCAATCGCAAGATGCTCCGCATCGAAAACCCCGACGTTGTCTACCGCACCGCGCAGGAAAAATACTTCGCCGTAGCCGACGAAATCACCCGGCTCCACGCGGAAAAGCAGCCTGTCCTCGTAGGCACAACCAGCATCGAAAAATCCGAACTCCTCAGCGAGATTCTGAAGCGCAAGGGCGTCCGTCACGTCGTTCTCAACGCAAAATTCCACGAGAAGGAAGCCGAAATTGTCGCTCAGGCCGGCCGTCTCGGCATGGTCACCATCGCCACCAACATGGCCGGTCGTGGCACCGACATCCTTCTCGGCGGCAACTCGGAATTCATGGCCCGCCAGGACCTCGTCCGCAAGCAGCAGGCCCGCGCAGTCTCCGCAGCCGAAGGAGCTATCTCTCCCGTCGCCGGCCCCGGCATGGTCCGCTTCTACTACACCGGCCAGGAGTTCGAAACCACGCAAGCTGCCTGGGACGCCGCCATCGCCGCACACGAAACCGCAGCCAAAGCCGAGCACGAAAAAGTCATCGAAGCCGGCGGCCTCCACATCCTGGGCACCGAACGCCACGAGTCACGCCGCGTCGATAACCAGCTCCGCGGACGCGCCGGCCGTCAGGGCGACCCCGGCTCCTCCCGCTTCTTCCTCTCCCTCGAAGACGACCTCATGCGCATCTTCGCCCGCGAGTGGGTCTCCACCCTCCTCCAGCGCCTCGGCATGGAAGAAGGCGTACCCATCGAGTCCGGCATGATCTCCCGCCGCATCGAGGCCGCACAGAAAGCCGTCGAATCGCAGAACTTCGAATCCCGCAAACACGTCCTCGAGTACGACGACGTGATGAACAAGCAGCGCGAAGCCGTCTACGGCCTCCGCCGCCAACTCATGGAAGGCGTCGATCAGAAGCAACTCATCACCGACGACTACCTCTCCACCATCCTCTCCAACCTCCTCGACGAGCACGCCCCCGAGAAGGTTCACGCAGACGAGTGGAAGCTCGAGCCCCTCTTCGCCAACATCTACGACCTCTTCGGCGCGCACCTCGAAACCGAGATCGACGCCCACAGCCTCAACCGCCACGAGCTCGGCGAAGCCATCTTCGAAAAACTCCGCGCCCGCTACGACATCAAGGAACAGATCCTCGGCCCGCAACAAATGCGTTATCACGAGCGCATTGTCATGCTCTCCGTCCTGGACGGCCTCTGGAAAGATCACCTCCTCCAGATGGATCACCTCAAGGAGGGCATCGGCTTACGTGGCTACGCGCAACAAGATCCGCTCGTCGCCTACAAAAAAGAGTCCTTCGAGATGTTCGAAGCCATGATGATGCGTTTCCAGGAAGACACCTGCCGCCACCTCTTCCGCATGCAGATCATCGGCCCGGACGGCACTCCCATCGAATCCGCCGAGCAGCTAGCCAACGCCCAGGCGCACGCCGCATCCATCGCGCAAGCTCAACAAGCCCAGCAGCAACTCCCCATCGGCGGCCCCACACCTTCCGAACCGCCGCAGAACACCAACGCCCCCGCCGCGCGTCAACCAGCACCTGTCTCCAACAACCGCGCCCCCTCCACCACCATCGACGCTCTTGAGCGCGAGTTCCAAAAGAAAAAACAACGCGAACTCGAACAGGCTCGCAGCGTGGGCACCGCCACCAGCGGCAACGGCAACGCCCCCCGCGTCACCGGGGAAAAAGTAGGCCGTAACGATCCATGCCCCTGCGGCTCCGGCAAAAAATACAAAAAGTGCCACGGCGCCGACGCCTAAGCGGGCAAGTTCGCTTGTTAGTTGATTGAACGAGCAGCGTAGATGGCGGACTCAGTGGACCTCGACGAGGGTGTCCCCTTTGACAACGCTAATGGCGAGGTTGACGACGTGGTGTTGGGTCTCAGATTGCCTTGTCCGTAGCAGAGTAACCGCCGAGCGTCTGTAAGGCGCTGTTTTCTGCAGAGAAGTGCACGATATCGCATTTGCTTTCGGCGACCTAGCTGATTTTTCTGTGGAAACCTTACTGGTGAAGGTTATGCGGGAGGTGCTGGTCAGGTTGGTTCATCCCGCGAGTGCGCCCGTTGGGAAGGATGCTGGGGCGGGATAATCAGGGTTATGCGCCACATGGGCCAGGTCGGTGGAAACGCACGGACGGTTCGGGAGTTTGTGGCATACCTGCGAGTGGAGAAGGGGCTGAGGCCGGCCAGCTGTGAGGCTTACCGACGGGACCTGGAACAGTTTGCCGAGCATGTCGAAGATCACAATGGTTTGCTGGTGGGAGCAACGCAGGATGACGTGCGCGGGTTTATGGAAGGGCTGCGCGGACATGCGGTGGAGTCGCGGTCGATCGCGCGAAAGCTGAGTTGTCTGCGTGGGTTTTACAGATGGCTGTTGATGGATAAGCGGATTGCGCATGATCCTACGGTGAATGTAGAGACCCCATCGAGCTGGAAGGTGTTGCCGAAGTCGCTGGCTGAGAGTGAAGTAACCGACATGCTCGAGCGGACTGCTGTGGCAGCGAGAAGCGCGGATGCCGATGGGTTGGCGCTGCGAGATCATGCGATTTTGGAGTTGCTTTACGGCGGTGGGCTGCGTGTGGGGGAGATTGTGTCGCTGCGGGTGGAAGACGTGCACCTCGATCAGGGGCGGGCTCAGGTCAGAGGGAAAGGTGACAAGGAGAGAATTGTGCCGCTGGGGCGGTCGGCTGTCGAGGCGTTGGAGCGGTATTTATCGATGGGTCGATCGGAGTTGATGAAGGCCGGAAGAGTGATGACTCGGGCGTTGTTTTAAGCGTGCGAGGAAAGGCGCTGACGCGGCAGTGGGTTTGGCAGATGGTTCGCGGCGCGGCGGGGACGAAGGTGAGTCCGCATATGTTGCGGCATAGCTGCGCGACGCATATGGTGGAGCACGGCGCCGATTTGAGGAGTGTGCAGACGCTGCTGGGACATGCGGATATTGCTACGACACAGGTTTATACGCATGTGGCGCTAGGGCATTTGAAGAAGGTGCATCGAGAGCATCATCCGCGTGGGAGGCGGAGGGTGACGGCGTAACAGTGATCAAAAAGATAAGTACTGATAAAAGCTGATTTTTTTCGGTGAGATCGTCGAGGATTCTTTTGATGGCGCAGACTGGCGGGATTGAAGAGTTGGCGGAAGGATTTCTGGCGATGCTCGCGAATGAGCGCGGCGCGTCGGAGCATACGGTGCGGGCTTATGCGCGAGAGGTGCGGAACTTTGCGGATTATCTGCGTGAGACGCTGGGGGATGAGGCGTCGGTGAAGCAGGTGGAACATCTGCATATTCGCGCTTACATGGGAGTACTGTATGAGCGCGGGTTGACGAAGGCTAGCGCAGCGCGGGCGCTGGCGGCGGTGAGGAGCTGGTTCAAGTGGCTGGCGAAAGAGGGCAAGGTTACGCAGAATCCGGCGCTGCTGGTGAGCACTCCCAAGCTGCCGAAGCATCTGCCACGTGTGCCTAGTGTAGAAGAGGTGAATCGCGTGCTGAATTCGCTGGAGGGAGAGGCGAAGAAGGAAGAGCGTGAGGCTGCGGCGTGGCCGGAGAGGGATCGCGTGATCTTTGAGTTGTTGTATGGGTGTGGGATTCGTAACTCGGAGTTGGTGGGGCTGGATATGGGGAGCGTGAAGTGGCGGGATGATGCTGTGCTGGTGCGCGGGAAGGGGCGGAAGGAGCGGCTGGTGCCGTTGGGAGATGAGGCTGCGGCGGCGTTGCGGGCTTATCTTCCGCAGCGGGAGGCGAAGCTTTTAGCCGCTGGCAGAGCGGGTTTGATGCATGAGGGGCCGCTGGTGATGAACCTCCGGATGCGCGGGGATTGCAGGCTGACGACGCGGAGTGTCGGGCGAATTGTGAAGGCGATTGCTCTGTCGCGTGGGCTGGCGGCGGATGTGCATCCGCACACGCTGCGGCATGCGTTTGGGACGCATATGCTGGAGGAGGGGGCGGATCTGCGGGCGATTCAGGAGATGCTGGGGCATGAGCGGCTGTCGACGACGCAGCGGTATACGCAGTTGACGGTGGGCCAGGTGCAGAAGGTTTATGACGAGACGCATCCTCGGGCTAAATAATTGTCCGATTTTTTCCGGGGTGGTGGAGAGGCATTTTTACAGGGGGTTTTTGAGAAAAGTGCGTGTTTCGTGATGGTTTTTTGTGGTGAAGTTGTGGTGATTTGGTGGTGAGAGTGTGGTTTTTGGGTGGTGGGTTTTTGGTGCAGAAAAAATGTCACTCCCAGAAAATATTTCTGTGGAAAATCTGTGCGCTTAATCGGCCTAACCTCACGGATCGTGTTGTCCACTGTCCGTGAAGCCAAGGATCGCAGTTGATGCGTTGGATAGCGCCAATGCAACGGGCCGGATGTCTGTGCTGATGAGACACTTCTCCCCGGGTCTGGTAGAGGTCATTGTGAGCTGTCAGGAATCAGGCGGGGTATGGTGAATTGGGTGGATACCTGTTTGAAGATTCCGGTCAGGGTGAGGTCTGGGTTATCGGCGGAGGTGCATTGGCCTTTATTTTGTGAGGCGGTGGCATCGGAGTAGAAGGTCGCGGGGCTGGTGGCCATCTGCTGCACGGCCTGGCAAGGCGTGATGTTGCTGCCCTGCGGGTTGGTTTTGGCGTTGTAGACATCCGATGCGCAGCCGGAGCTGGCTGCGCCATAGGCGATGGTGTAGACCGTGGTGTTGGTCATGCTATTGGCCGTCTTTGCCGCGGCGACGGCCTGGGCGCATTGGTCCTGCGCAGAGCCGTAGGTGACGCCCTTGTTGGTTGCGCCCGTGATTTTAGAGCTATCGGCGTCACCGTCACTGAGGATGATGAGTGCGTTCTGCGAGCCGGGGTTGGCGGTCTGTGCGGCGGCAAGGGAGGAGAGCGCGGCATAGATGACAGCGGCGTAGTAGGTACCGTCTCCGCCGGGTGTTTGCATGCCGTTGCAGGGTTTGCTTTTGGTTCCGACACCGCCGCCCGTCGCGATGGCGAGAGCGGAGGACGTGTTGAGCGGGGCTCCGGACTGGTTGGTGGAGCTATAGTCGCTGAGATAGTTGGTGAGCTGATAGGTGCCGCTGGTGCTGCTGAAGTTGGTCGGAACCCAGGTGGCTCCGGGGGCAGGGGTCATGTAAGGAACGATGGTGGGGTTGGAGCTTGGGCAGGACGTGTCGTTTTTGGCGGTGTTGGCCTGGACTGGTGGAAAGGTAAAGAGACTGACCTGATCGAATGCGGTGCAGCTGGTGGAGGTACTGCCTGCGGTGCACGGGCTGAGGTTCTGGAGCAGGGTCTGGACACCAGAGAGGGCGCAACTGATGCGGGTGGCGTTGCAGCTGGCGTCGGTATCGTTTTGGCCCATCGAGCTAGTGGTGTCGACAACCATGGCGACGTTGTATTGAGCGTTCTGCGCACCACGCATGGCGGCGGTTGCGACGGTCTTGAGGGGGAGAGAGCTGGCTGAGTTGACACCGAGGACACTCAGGACCCGGATGAAGAACGTGGGGATGGTCGCGGTCTGATAGACCTGAATGGTGTTTCCTCCCGTGGGCGAGGCGGCACAGAGGACTCCGGTGTTGGTGACGCTGGTGAGGCACTTGAAGGCGACGGAGACGGAGACACTGTTGAAATTTGGGTTGGCGTTGGCACCGCTTGAGGCTGAGCTGTAGGAGTTGACAACTGAGGTGACAGAGCTTGTGGTTGCAGTGGGCGAGGCCATGGCGTAGGCGCCGGCGAGGGCTGCGGCGTCAGTGGAGGCCTGGAGCTCGCGGTAGCAGGCATAGGCGTGGCCCACGTCGAGGGTGATGCCACTCATACCGAGAAAGATGACGATGAGGAAGGCCATCCAGGGAAGCACCTGCCCACTTTCCTCGTTGAGTGCCTGTTTCAGGAACAATGACGCGGAGGCCTTCACTGGATAGCCTCGGCGATTTGGTCAGTGAGGGTGCATTTGGATAAATTCAGGCCGTAGACCTGGAGGGTGCAGGGATAGGAGATTCTGAGGGTGGCTGTTCCACCGGTGGTCATGGTTGCTCCGCTGCAGGTAGGTGTCGTGTAGCTGGTTGTGGTGGAACCGTTGGTAATGGAAATGTTGAAGGTCATGGCAGAGGAGCTAAGGGAGGGGGAAGCGGCGTAGACCCTGGAGGCGGTTGTTGCACAAGGGTCGGTATCGCCGCGGTCGGTAGCGAGGAAGCGGCCTCCGGTGCTCACGGCTTCGGCGAGGACGAGCTTCTGGTTGAAGGCGATGGAGAAGGTGAATATGCCGGTCATGATGAGGAGGATGATCGGAAGCGTGACGGCAAGTTCGACGAGGGAGCTGCCAGATTCTGAGCCCGGGAGGTGGTTTCGTAGAGCAGCCAGAAGGCGGATCTTGATGGGAAGGCGGGTGGGTTGGGCCGGAAGTTCCTGGGGTTTGTGTTCGGGGGCCTGACTGTCGGTACTGCAAAGGATCATCGTGCTCTCCTCAATGGCGTGCTGGAAAGGGGAATATCCAACAGTGTGTATCTTTTGTAGAAACAGATACATGCACGTCCTGGGCCAAATCGCGAGGAGAATAGCATGATGCCAAAACATTCAGGAATAATGCTTTAGGGGAACCGGGGACCCAATTGGGTGATAAGTGTATTCAATTGTTCACATCGAGTGTGCTCAATTATTTGCAGCGAAGGTGATCTGAAGGATGTGGGCTGGGGTAGCGCCTTGTGGAGATATCTGGAAGGGTTGGTTCGGAGCAATCGCGAGGACATTGTCGGTTTCGAGGAGCGTAGATTTTCCGGCGACAGAGACGATGGCGTTGGAGAAGGCGACGATGACCGAAGGGGCAGAGGCGGGCGGGGCCTTGCAGGGGGCGGGGTCTATGCAGAGGATGCGGGTGATGGTGAGTTTGGGTGAGGAGAATTCAGTGGCGGTGAGGTTGTGGGTGAGGTCGGTGGGGGCGGGGCCGCGGAAGTCCGGATTGGGGAATGCGAGGGCTTTGTCGCCGAGTCGGACTCCGAGGAGTTCGACGCGGAGAAAGTCGGAGGGAAGGTCGCCGGGATTTTCGATGGAGTGTCGCTCGAGCATGCCTGGGCTGACGCGGAAGGCTCCGGTGTGCGTGGGTGGACGGACGAGAGTCGACTGGGTGCCGTCTTTTTCTTCGTGGATGATGCGGACGGGGCCGGAGTCGTTGAGGTAGACGTAGACGGTGGGGGTGTCGGGATGGTCGTGGACAGGGACTTTTTCGTGCGGGCCGTAGTGAACCTTGATGACTTTGAAGGTTTCGTTATTGAGGACGGTGGTGTAGTTGGGTGGGAGGGTTTGCTGGGTTGATGTCAGGAAGAGGAGGGTGGTGAGGAGGCCTTTTGGCATGGGAGCAGGCTTGCTAGTAGCGCGGAATGGTGGGGTCGACGGAGCGGGACCAGGCGTCTATGCCGCCAGCGAGAGACTGAGCGTGGGTAAAGCCCTGTTCGCGTAACCATAGGGCAACGTTGAGAGAGCGGGCTCCGTGGTGGCACATGACGACGATGGGGGCGTCGGGGTCGAGTTCGGCGTGGGCGCGGGAGGGTACGTCGCCCATGGGCATGAGGGTAGCGTTCGGCAATGCGGCGGTTTCGTGCTCCCAACGCTCGCGGACGTCTAACAGGAGGGGGGCGTTGGGCTGGCGACGCTGCTGGGCGAAGACTTCTGGCGTGATTTCAAGGTCAGGCATGCTTCAAGGATATATCCTTATAGAGGAGTCTGGAGGGCCTGGCGGCGCGGAGGGTGGTTGGCCGAAGGCGAATTATGGCTCGCCGGGATGTAAATTTTTGGGATTGAATATCGGTGTCGGGTATCAGGTTTTGGGTATCGGATTTGGGTTCCGGGGTCAGGTGTCGGGTCAGGATTTTGGGCCGAGAGCAGGGTTGGCTGGATTGCATCCTAGTTATGTACGCTTGTACTCCTGGAACAAGTTGAACGAGGGATGGTGACTGCCTTGGAGAATGTGTTGGAAAAGGTTTTGATTGTTGAAGATGAAGTTCATGCGCGCAGCGGGCTGACGGAGCTGATTGAGAACTGGGGCTACCGGGCGGAGTCTGCCGCGGATGGGTTGGAGGGGCTGGAGAAGGCGATTGCGTGGGCTCCGGCGATTATTGTTACCGATCTGAAGATGCCGCGGATGGACGGCATGGAGCTGTTGAGCCGCATCGGCGAACTGCCCCAGCGAATTGCGGTGGTGATGCTGACGGCTCAAGGGTCGATCGAGTCTGCCGTTGAAGCGATGCGGTTGGGGGCATACGACTATATTCCGAAGCCGGTGGACCCGGTTCGGCTGAAGACGATTCTGCATAATGCGAGTCGGCAGCGGGAGGCGGATGTTGAGCTTGAAGCTACGCGGCGGCAGTTGCGCGATACAGGCGTACTGGGCGAGCTGGTGGGGTCGTCGCCGCAGATGAAGGATATCTTTACCTTGATTGAGCGGGTGGCTCCATCGAATGTGAGCGTGCTGGTGACGGGCGAGAGTGGGACTGGCAAGGAGCTGGTGGCTCGCGCTTTGCATGACCTGAGTGCGCGGCGGCTGAAGCCGTTTGTGGCGGTGAACTGCGCGGCGATTCCGGAGACGCTGATTGAGAGCGAGATCTTCGGGCACGAGAAGGGCGCGTTTACGGGCGCGCTGGAGCGTCGGGCTGGGTGTTTTGAGTTAGCAGAAGAAGGTACGTTGCTGCTGGATGAGATTGGCGAGATGCCAATGGCGACGCAGTCGAAGCTGCTGCGCGTGCTTGAGGACCGAAGGCTGCGGCGGCTGGGCAGCAAGGTGGAGACGCCGGTGGACGTGCGTGTGATTGCGGCGACGAATCGTGATCCAGAGCAGGCGGTGGCGAGTGGCGATCTGCGTGGGGATCTTTATTACCGGCTGAATGTGTTCAACATTCAGATGCCTCCGCTGCGGGATCATTTGATGGATGTGTCGGCGATTGCGGACAAGATGATCGATGACATGAATGAGCGGCACCACTGCACGGTGGCGGGGATTAAGGACTCGCTGCTGCGGCGGATGGAGGAGTACAAGTGGCCGGGGAATGTTCGCGAGCTGCGGAACACGATTGAGCGCGCAGTGATTTTGGCGGGAAGCGGAATGCTGGGCGAGGAACATCTGCCGCCGCATTTTGGCGAGGCGGGGTTTGCACCCTCTCCGGCGAAGACGGGGGATTCGGGGATGCGGGCAGCCGCGCGGGCGGATTTCCAGCCGAATGGAGTGGGTCTGGATGAGCCAAATACTGTCCGGGTGCAGGTGGGGACGACGGTGGATGAGGCAGAGAGGCAACTGATCCTGAAGACGCTGCTGGCGACGCACAATAACAAGACCAAGGCTGCGGAGATATTGGGAATCAGTTCGAAGACACTGCAGAATAAGTTGAAAGAATATTCGAATGCGGCTGCAGTGACGGAGTAACCATGCAGCTGAAGACGAAGCTCGTAGCAGCGGCAACGGGGTTGACGTTTGCGATCGTGGTGATCCTGTCGACTCTGTTTGTCAGCGAGCTGATGCGACAGAGAATTGAGCAGACGAAGACAGCGAACGAGGTTCTGGCGCACCAGGTTTACCTGATGATGCGGCAGGCGCTGGAAGAGGGGCTGCGAGCGAATCCGCCGTCGGACCGCAGCGATGAAGCCCTGCACGCCGCAGTGGTGGATGCGCTGAGGACTCATCAGCCGCTGACGGATGTGATGAATGCGATTGTGCGCTACTCGGATACGGTGCAGGACGTCAGCGTGACGGATGCGCATGGAATGACGCTGCTGAGCACGGATCCGGATGCTTTGAATCAGCCGGCGGCGTTCCGGTTCAGCCTGGCGAGCGTGCAAAGCGGTGGGCTGGCGCGGCAGTTGAGGGTGGTGTTCGGCAAACCGCGGGTGCTGGATATTTCGCAGTCGCTGGACAGAAATGGGGTGCCGTTTCTGGTCGCGCACGTTGGGGTGCGGTCGACTTTTTTGAAGAACTCGTATGAGCCCTGGCTGCAGGCGGCGTTGTGGTTTGCGATCGCAGCAGCGCTCGCGGCGGTGCTTTGCGCAGGGGTGCTGGCGAATGTGGCGCTGCGTCCGCTGGAGGAGATCAGCACGCGGCTGGAGAGCCTGACGATTGCGGGAGGAACGGCGGGAAGCGAGAAGCCTGAGCGACTGTTGGCTGGAGGATTGGGCAGCGATACGGTGATTCGGGTGACGAAGACGCTTGACCGGCTGGGAGAACAGATGCGCACGCAGGAGGCCGGGTATACGGCGCTGCAGGCGAATCTGAACCAGATGCTGGATACCTTGCGGGATGGCGTGCTGCTGTTTACGGCGGACCGGCGCGCGGTGATGGTTTCGGATGCCGTGGCTTATTTTTTGCCGACTCCGGTGGACGAGGGGCATGAGGCGCTCGTCGGAAAGCGGCTGGAGGAGATTTTTGCTCCGGGGACGGCGCTGGGCGCGGCAGTGCGAGAGGCATTTGCTGAGGGCGGACAGGTAAGCGCGGGGAGCGTCACGCTGGAGGATGGTCGGCAGGTGCAGATTTCGGTGGACCGGATTGATGATGGGCTGGGCGGCGGAAATATGGGGACGCTGCTGACGCTCAGGGATATGGAGTCCGTTGCGCAGCTGGGGCAGGAGCTTGAGGTTTCGCGCAGGCTGGCTGCGATTGGGAAGCTGACAGCAGGTGTCGGGCATGAGGTGAAGAACCCGATCAATGCGATGGTGGTGCATCTGGAGTTGCTTCGGGGGAAACTGACGGCGGGCGGCGGAGAGGCGTTTGCCGGAGCGCAGCGGCATGTGGATATTTTGTCGGGGGAGATGCAGCGGCTGGACAGAGTAGTGCAGACTCTGGCGGATTTCTCGCGGCCGATGGAGTTGCATCTACGCGAGCATGATCTGCGAAATGTCGTCGGCGCCGTGATGGAGCTGACTTCGGTGGAGATGGAAGAGCATGGGGTGAATGCTTCGGTGATAGCTCCGCATGAACCGATGATGGTGAGAGTGGATGCGGAACTGGTGCAGCAGGCGCTGCTGAATCTGCTTTTGAACGGAATGCAGGCGATGCCGAACGGCGGAGCGCTCAAGGTGACGATGCGCCGGGAGGGGATTTTTGCCGTCGTCGAAGTGGCGGATGAAGGAGAAGGTATACCTCCAGAGGTGTTACCGCGTATCTTCGAGTTGTACTTCACAACAAAGCCTAAGGGCAGTGGTATTGGCCTGGCGATGACGTACCGGATTCTGCAGTTGCATGGCGGCGCGATGGAGGTGCGGTCGAATGCAGATGCAGAGTCGCCGGAGCGCGGAACAGTGTTTACACTGCGGCTGCCGGTTGCTGCGGGCATTGGAGTGGAAGGACGGAAGGTGGTTGTGGCTGCAGCCAACCACCGGGGAACAGGGATCGATTGATAGGGAACGAGAGGCAGGGAACGAGTTTGAACGAACGGGTCCACATGACGCGGCTGGCGGGTACGATGATTTGCTTCGGCCTGACAGTTGGACTAAGCGGATGCAACAAAAAGCCGGTTGCGCCCCCGCTGCCTCCTGTGCTGACGCCGATGGCGCTCGAGGATATCCCGGAGCCGGATCCTATGCCGGAGATTGAGTCTTTGCCGCCGAAGCCGCCGCCGGCGGTGGTAACGGCAAAGAATGTGTCGCCGAAGCGGCAAAGAAAGAAACCAGTGACGAAGCCCGCAGACACACCTGCAGCCGACGCGCAGGTAGCGGCGGCTGAACCTCCGCCGGAGGTGACGGCGATTGGATCTCTGACTGCGGGAGGAGAGGCGAGTCCGCAGACGAAGCAGGACGCGGAGGATCTGATCGCTTCGAGTGAGAAGAGGCTGAATGCTCTTTCGGCGCAGAAGGCTGAGGACGAGAAGGCGCAGGTGAGCAAGGTGAAAAACTTCCTGAAGGATGCTCAGGATGCGCTGAAGTCTGGGGACGCGGAGGGCGCGAAGACTCTGGCGACGAAGGCTAAGTTGTTGCTGGATGATTTGGAGAAGTAGATCAGGGAATAGGATCAGCGAGTTAGCCGCTGCCCTTCCGCTGATAAACTTGAAGCAGTCATGTTTGAAAACCTAAGCGACAAACTCCAGCGTTCCTTCAAGACCCTCCGCGGTCAGGGCACCATCTCCGACGAGAACATCTCCGACGCCCTCCGCGAAATCCGTCTCGCCCTCCTCGAATCCGACGTGAACCTCGCCGTCGTCAACGAGCTCATCGAGCACATCCGCGCGCGCGCCATCGGCGAAAAGGTCGCTACCGCCCTCAGCCCCTCCGAGCAGATCGTCAAGATCGTCCACGACGAGCTAATCAACGTCCTCGGCAAGGACACCGCCCGCTTCCAGAAATCCTCCCAGCCGCCCAGCGTCATCCTCATGGCCGGGCTGCAAGGTTCAGGCAAAACGACGACCAGCGGCAAGCTGGCCCAGTGGCTCAAAAAAGCCGGCCACCGCCCAATGCTCGTCTCGGTAGACGTCTACCGTCCCGCCGCACGCGAGCAGCTCGCCATTGTTGCCCGCTCCACCAACGCCCAGATCTACGAAGGCAAAGTCGCCGAAGAAAAACCCGGCACGGACGCCGTCCTCCGCCTAGCCAAAGAAGCGAAACGCGAAGCCGCCAACTTCGGCTGCGACATGCTCATCGTCGACACCGCCGGCCGCAACCAGATCGACGCCTCTCTGATGGACGAGATGGCGCAGCTCAAAAAACTCCTCAACCCCTCCGAGATCCTCTTCGTCGCCGACGCCATGACCGGCCAGGACGCCGTCAACTCGGCCAAGGCCTTCAACGATCTCCTCACTATCACCGGCTCCATCCTCACCAAGATGGACGGCGACGCCCGCGGCGGCGCAGCCCTCTCCATCCGCCACATCACCGGAGCCCCCATCAAGTTCCTCGGCACCGGCGAAAAGCCCGACGCCTTCGAGCCCTTCCACCCCGACCGCATCGTCTCCCGAATTATGGGGCACGGAGATATTGCCACACTGTTGGAACGCGCCGAATCCACCCTCGACCGCGGCAAAGCCGAGCAGTTCGCCAAGAAAGCTCTGTCAGGAGATGGTTTTACTCTTGACGATTTTAGAGATCAGCTCCGTCAGATCAAAAAGATGGGCAGCATGAAGTCCATCCTCAAGATGCTGCCCTCCGTCGGCCCCTTCGCCGGCATGTCGCAAGCCATCGACAACGTAGACGAAGGCCAGTTCACCCGCGTCGAATCCATCATCAACTCGATGACGCAAAAAGAACGCCTCGACCACGAGATCATCAACGGCAACCGCCGCAAGCGCATCGCGCGCGGCAGCGGCACCACCGTCCAGGACGTCAACAACCTACTCCGCCAATACGCCCAGATGCGCAAGATGTTCAAGTCCATGGGCTCAGGCGGCGGCATCAAAGCCCAGCAACGAATGATGAGCCAAATGCAAGGCCGCCAAAAATTCGGACGGTAGGGACAACTATCGGCTAGTTGCCGCTGATATCGAACGTGACGCGGTTATAGGCGGCGTTGATTTCTTGCATCTTTGCCGCGGCTAGTAACTTCATCTCAGGTGCGAGATGTTCATATCTGTCCGGATGGTAGAGCATCGCTTGATGTCGATGCGCGGCTGCTGCCTGCTCCATCGTCGACGGTCGAGTAATACCCAGCAATTCGTAACAGTGAAGAAGGGCTACGGGAGCCTGCGTCGGCGGGGGCGGGGGCGGTTTTGTGCCTACGTTTTCTCGTCGTTGGGAATCGGGCGATGGAGAGTCTCCGCTCATTTGTGACTGAACACGGCCGCTTTGTAGTAGTTCGAAGTTTGTAGAATCACGTTCAAACCACCGTTCGCTCGTAGCGTCACTTCGCCGTACTGAAGAATCGGGAGCTGCCGATTATTGCTGAAACGTCTATCTGGACCTCCATTTTTGTTTACATACAGCCAAGTCGAGCCCACTTGCGTGCTATCACCCGGTACATGTTCGTTTTCGATAAAACGAGTTGAGGAAACGTCGATGCTCAGCTGGCCGTATTCCACGGACGCGTAACGACCACCTGAGAAAACAAGAACCTGATCAGGAAGAAAGTGAAAAATGGTACCGTTCGATGAAATCGATTTGAAAGGCACAGAGGCGGCGAAGCCGATTGTCGCAAGTGTGCCAATTGAGGCAGGTTTTCTGGTTATGAGTTTGCCCGCACCTGCATTTCGTTTGAAATCATTTGTGGATGTCTGAGTATTAAGCGTCCAGACGTTTTCACAGGACCCCAGGCTGGAAACGGCAGTTTGATTTGGGCGAACTTCTCGGTTGCTGCATCATCAAGTGAGTAATGGATCAGATGTTGATGCGAAACCCTGAATCGTCGAGTGATGATCGTGCCGAAAATCAGGCCACCAAGAACGATTAAAATCCCCAAAATTGGGTAGGACGGAATCAGAAAGACGCCAAAACATGAGAGGACGGCGACTACAACACCGGGATTCTTCGCTGAAGCGTTTTCGTTGAGTTTCGCTACTAATTCACTCTGATTCGAGGAAATCAACGAACAACCGGAACCTGAAAAACTGAATCAAGGATTGGTTGTTCTGCACTCTGTTCGGTGTGCGCGTAAGTTCTCGCATTTGAGGGCGGCGTATCAATTCGATGGCGATAATAAGCTCCGTGAGAAGAAACCGTCACAAAGGTTCCACGAGGTCCAGAAGTTATACGCGCACCTCTTACTCCGAATGAACTACTGACTCCACTCGGAGAAACCGTGAACCTAAACGGACCAGAGCCAAAACTCTTACGAAACCCGAACCCCATTGACGCTCCAATTTTTGTTTGGGGGAGGATTCACAAATGTAGCTTGATATCAGGACAATGACAAGTCAAAACCTGGGAGACTGATGGGGACCCATATATCAAATCCACCCGACACTCTGGGTGGGGGTGGGCCGGGTGCCCCATCTTCGCGACGGCCTTATCGTCGCTAAGTTGGGGACATTCGCGCAAAGCGCGAACGCTGCTTTCAACCTCGCCTCAACTGCTCCAGCTTCTTTTGAACGGGGCGAACCCCCCTCACCCGTCGTAAACCTCGCTCCGATGCCGAATCCGCGTCACCGAAACCAGCAGCTTCTCATCATCAATCGTATAGACCACCCGATAATCCCCAACGCGAATCCGCCACTCCCGCTGCCCACCCTTCAGCTTCTTGCAACCGGCAGGACGCGGCTCCGAAGCCAGCCCCTCCAGCTTCGGAAATATCCTCTCAATCAACTTCGCAGGCAGCCGCTCCAACTCCTTCCGCGCACTCACCTTCAGTTCAACCGAATACTTACCCACGCAGCTTGCCGCTCGCGATCAAACCGGCCCTGACCTTATCGAGCGAGACACCCTTCTCATGGCGCCGCGACTTGGACACCAGCACATCCTGAATGTCCTCCCAAAGCGCCTTATGCACCTTCAGGTCGATCACCGCCGCCGTCTTGTGTCCCTTCTCATCCGTCAAAAACTGAATCCCGCTCATGATGGCATCCTTCTTCGTTGGATTATAACCGGGTAGCCCGTATCTAAATTGAACCCACAAAATCGGGTGCCCCATATCTCGATTCTGAGATGTGGGCATTCGCGCATGGCGCGAACCCAATACTCTAAAATCGACCTGTACCGCTGACCTGCGAGGTACTTGATGCCGCGGCAATTCAACGCTTCTGGTACGGGTGGAAGATGTAGTCCTTCGCCTTGACGGCCACATGGCACTTGGTCCCGCAGTTTACCGGGCTGGAATCCGCCGTGAACTTATCCGATGCGGCGTCGTAGTTGAACACCGCATATCCCCATCCGCCGTCGTCCTTCGAAAATCTCTTGCTGTTCTTTTCCATGACGAAAGCCTGCTTAAAGATGTCTGGCACATCCACGACAAAGGGGGCCTCCGTGCTCTTCTTCGGCTTCCACTGGAGCTTCGCGATCTTGGAGCCGTCCGGGAAAGGCTTGCCGTTGCCCGGAAAACCCTCCTTAAACGCCTTGATCATGATCGGATTGGCGACGATCACCTTGAGCACCTCGTCGGTCTTAGCGGAAGAGACCACCGCCCAGTCCTCATATCCTTTGAAGTCGGAGAACGCAATTCCGCCCGGCGATATCAGTGTGTACTTTTCCTGCGGGTAAACGGTCGCGACACCGAGCACGCCGAGCACCGCTATAGCTCTCGCTATTGTGAGCTTGCTTTTGCGCTTCATGGTTGATTCCCTTCTTAAGGAGGATTCGCAATTTGGGCCGGTGGATGAGGCACAGCCTACCACACTCCCCAATTCCTGACTCATCGCGCGAAGGCGCGAACCGTCTTCTCTCTGCACCGTAAACTACTCCCACCGATCCAAAGGAGTCCCCATGATCCCAACCACCCTCGCCCCGTTCCTTTCCGTCCGAAACGGAGCCAAAGCCGTCGACTTCTACAAAGCTGCCTTCGGAGCCGAAGAGGTCTTCCGCCACGAAGACCCGATCCGGTGCCGTAGTCTGCAATCTCTCCATCAATGGCTACAGCTTCTGGGTCGCCGACGAATCCCCCGAGAACAAAAACTTCAGCCCCGAGACCCTCGACGGCGGCACCGTCCGCATGATCCTCAGTATCGAAGACCCCGACGCCGCCTTCGACCGAGCCGTAGCCGCCGGCGCCACCATCGTCTGCCCCATCCGCACCGAGCACGCCTGGCGCATAGGCCGCGTTCTCGACCCCTTCGGCCACCACTGGGAGATCGGCAAACCTCTCGCAAAGACACGACCGACCACGCAGGCGATTTCACCATCCTTCATCGTCAGCAACGTCGATCAAACCATCGCCTTCTACCGCGACAAGCTTGGTTTTGAGACGAGATTGCGGGAGCCGGATCAGAATCCTTTTTTCGGTATCATCGGCCGCGACGGAGCGCAGATCTTAATCAAATCCGACAAAGATGTCTCGCCTCTCCCGAATCACAAGCGTCATCACTACATGAGGTGGGATGCCTTCGTCTATGCACAGACCCCGACGCGCTTGCCGCCGAATTTGCCGATCACGGCGCAGCATTCAGCACACCGCTGCAGGATACACACGACGGTCTGCGCGGCTTCGAGATCTCCGACCCAGACGGTTACGTCTTGTTCTTCGGCCGTCCGAATCCAAAGTAGGACGGGTGCCGGGTGCCTGTATCTCTACTTCCGCGAACTCCCACCCAACAAAGACCCCAGCACCCCGCGCACAATCTGCCGCCCCACCGTACTCCCCATAGCCCTCGCGGCACTCTTCACCGCTGCTTGCATGGGCGTCTCGCGTCTGGAGTTGCCACTACCCAAAACTCCACCCATCGCAGACTCCAGACTCCCCAGCCATCCTGACCCCGAACCCTGCGCCACCGTTCCCGCGCCTGCACCACCCGCCGCCGGGTCCGCAGCCGCCGTGGAAGCCGCCACCTTCCCCTTCAACTTCTCATAAGCAGACTCGCGATCCACCGTCGTCTCATAAACTCCCGCCACCACCGAGCCTTTGATAATCGCCGCCCGCTGTTCCGGCGTAATCGGCCCAATCTGGCTATGTGGCGGACACACCATCGCCCGCTCCACCATCCCCGGAATCCCTTTCTCATCCAGGAACGACACCAGCGCCTCGCCCACGCCCATCTCTGTAATCACCTTCTCGACATCGACCTTCGGATTCGCCCGAAACGTCTGCGCCGCCGCCTTCACTGCTTTCTGGTCCTTCGGCGAATACGCCCGCAACGCATGCTGCACCCGATTTCCCAACTGCCCCAGCACCGTATCCGGCACATCGATCGGGTTCTGCGTCACAAAAAACACTCCTACACCCTTCGACCGGATCAGCCGCACCACCTGCTCGATTCTGTTCTGCAACACCGAAGGCAGATCGTTGAACAACAGATGCGCCTCATCGAAGAAGAACACCAGCTTCGGCTTCTCCGGATCGCCAACTTCCGGCAGCTTCTCAAACAACTCACTCAGCAGCCACAGCAGAAACGTCGCGTACAACTGGGGCGACTGCATCAACTGGTCCGCCGCCAGAATATTCACCACGCCCTTCCCGTTCGCATCCACCTGCAGCAGGTCTTCAATGTTCAGAGCGGGCTCGCCAAAGAAGAGTTCCCCTCCCTGCTGTCCCAGCGCCACCAACCCGCGCTGAATCGCGCCTACACTCGCCGCAGAGATATTCCCATACTGCGTCTGGTACTGCTTCGCATTCTCTGACACGTGTTGCAGCATCGCCTGCAGGTCCTTCATATCCAGCAGCAGCAACCCATTGTCATCCGCAATCTTGAACACCAGCGTCAGCACACCCGTCTGCGTATCGTTCAAATTCAAAATCCGGCTTAGCAGCAGTGGCCCCATCTCGCTCACCGTCGCCCTCACCGGATGCCCCTGCTTCCCGAATACATCCCAGAACACCACCGGGCACCCATAAAACTTCCACTCCCCCAGCCCGAGCGACTTCACCCGGTCATCGAACTTCGCCGAGCTCTTCCCGGCCTGGCTGATCCCCGAAAGATCTCCCTTCACATCCGCGGCAAATATGGGCACTCCAATTGAGCTCAAGCGCCTCCGCCATCACCTGCAGCGTCACCGTCTTTCCGGTGCCCGTCGCCCCAGCCACCAACCCATGCCGGTTCGTCATCCCCGGTAACAGATAAAGCTCGTCTGCATTCTTCCCGGTCCCGCCCTTGGCAATCATCGGCATCTCGATCATCTCTTTACGAATCCTCCAACATGCCTCTCCAGCCTATACCGCCGCGATCTTGGTGTAGCCCGCCTCCACACAACTCTGTCGCTTGACAACCCCCTTCCACAGGAAACGCTCCGCCGGTGGCGCGCCGATCCAGAGGCCACCACCGAAGTCCAGACCTAAAGTATCTGTTTGGAATACTTTGCACACTTTTAGATAGGAAGGGGGAGGTCGACTGAACCTAGTACACCAACTCGGCTCTTCAAAGATTCTGTCTTCGCATCGCGCCACCTCGAAAATCCGCATCACACATTACATCCGGCGAATCTTCGCCGAACGGAGAAAAAACGACATGATTCTTCTTTTGATCATTTTGATCCTTGTGTTCGGCTTTGGCGGTTACCGCATGGGACCAGGGCTCGGCTACTACGGCGGCGGCGGCATCTCGCTCATCCTCACCATTGTCCTGATTCTCCTCCTGCTCAGAGTCTTCTAGCTTCAGGCATCCCATTCTTCGCCCCGTGAAGAATGGGATGCCAACCTCAATGCATCTGAGACGCCTCCTTCAACATCCGCACCACCTCGATCCTCTCCCCATTTCCGACTGGCACCGCAATTCTTCCCATCTCGCGATAACCTCGCTGCCAATAGAGTGGCACCCCCGTCAGCGTGCTTCCCATCTCAAACCGAAGAAACCCCATCGCGATCGCGGCGCGCTCAGCAGCATCCAGAATCATGCTCCCCAACCCCTGCCGCGCAAACTTCGGATGCACAAAGATCGCGCGAATCTTCGCTGCATCAACTTCAGGGTCGAGCTTCTCCGGCTCGATTACCTCAACCTGGTGGTCTCCACCGTATAGTGTCTTCCGAAAACTCCACCCGCCACACCCAGCCAACTCACCACTTTCATCGAAAGCCACAAAATAAGTTCCATCGGCAATCAACCGGCTATCCACCGTGAACACAGTAGCCAACGCTCCCTCAATCTGCGCCTGGGAGTAGTCCCCTGCCTGCAGCGTCCGCACCGAAGCGTCAATCAACACAAGAATCCACGGCACATCCTCTACCGTGGCCACGCGCAAATGAAACTTCTCCATGAGCCCAGTATAAGAGTCACGCTTCCCTGCCAATCGAGATGTAAAAATCTTCCCCGCAATCTTGTTCCTTCCTCATACTTCGTACTAGACTCCTCCCCATGACGACAATCAGCTCTCGCGCCCTCAAGCTCCTCGCCGCCGCTCTGTTTCTTCCCCTCGCCGCCGCGCCCCTCAACGCACAGGAGTGGGCCAAAGCGCGTCTTGACGCCTCGCCGCGCCACCACGAATATGTGCCCCTGAAACACGGCGACCGCACCGTCCAGGCCTTCGTCGTCTACCCCGAGGTGAAGACCAAGGCACCCGTCATCATCCTCATTCACGAGATCTTCGGCCTGAGCGACTGGGCCAAGGAGATGGCCGACGAGCTCGCCGGACAAGGCTTCATCGTCGTTGCACCTGACCTTCTCACCGGCTTCGGACCCAATGGCGGCGGCTCCGACGCCTTCCCCAGCATGGATGCCACCACAAAAGCCGTCTCCGGCCTCGACGCCGCAGTCGTTAACGCCGACCTCGACGCGGCTGCTGACTATGGCAAGAAGATCCCAGCCGGCAACGGCAAGATCGCCACTGTTGGCTTCTGTTGGGGCGGCGGCAAATCCTTCGCGTTCGCCGCGCATCGCAAAGATCTCTCCGCCGCCTTCGTCTTCTACGGCCCAGGGCCGGCCGATGTCACCACCATCACGGCCCCCGTCTACGGCTTTTACGCCGGCAACGACGCACGCATCGGCGCAACCATCCCCGCGACCACTGAGGCCATGAAGGCCGCGGGCAAGAAATATGAGCCCGTTACCTACGACGGTGCAGGCCACGGCTTCATGCGCGCTGGCGAAGACCCCACCCAACCCACCGGTAACACCACGCCCGAGATGGCAGCCGCCAACAAGAAAGCTCGCGAAGAAGGCTTCACCCGCCTCGTCACGCTCATCAAAGAGATGAAGAGCTCGCCCATGGCCAGCAACGCATCGACCAACAAGACCGTAGCCGCGAAGAAATCCTCTGCCCCTGCAATGTCGTGCCACGATGAAGGCTCCGGCACCCCAACAGAGATGGCTGCAATGAAATAATGGAGTCGTGACCGCTTCTCTCAAAACATCGCTGCAGGACCAGCTCGACCGCATCACCCAGAACACCCGCGCTCTCGTTCAGCCGGAGCGCCTCGCCATCTCCGAAAAAGCCACCGAGGACCTTTTCAACACCGGCATCGAAGACCGCATCCTGAAACCCGGGGCGCAAGCCCCGGAGTTCACCCTCGAAGACGCCCGCACCGGCAAGCCCGTTCACTCTGCGGACCTCCTCGCCCTCGGCCCTCTGGTCATCAGCTTCTTCCGCGGCCGCTGGGACCCTTACTGCATCACGGAACTCGAAGCCTGGCGCGACCTTTACCAACAAGTTCGGGAACGCGGGCGCACTCTTCGTTGCCATCTCCCCACAAACCACGCGCCAGAACCGCAACACAATCGAGCAGCACGCTCTTTCTTACCCTCTACTCTCCGACCCCGGTGCGACCGTAGCGGAAAAATTCGGCGTCGCCTACACCATCCCGCCCGAACACCGTCGGTACTTCCAGTCCATCCTCATCAACATCCCCTTCAATAACGCCGGCCTCAGCTATCACAACGCCACCGAAGCCAGTTGGCGCCTCCCGCTCCCCGGCGTGTTCGTCATCGATCGCACCAATACCATTGCCTTCGCCGAAGCCCACGCCGACTTCCGCGTCCGCCCCGAACCCGCCGATGTCCTCGCAGCCCTCGACGCAGCTAAACTAAATTCATGATCGACGAAGCCACCTTCCGCCGCGAATCCGACCGAGCCCTCGAAACCCTCAAGCAATCCCTCATCGCCGCCGAAGACGATGACGCCGGCTTCGAGTTCGAAGACAACAACGGCGTCATGAACATCATCTTCGAAAACGGCTCCTCCAAGTTCGTCATCACGCCCAACACGCCCATCCGCCAGGTCTGGATCTCCGCGCAAGCCACGAGTTTCAAACTCGACTGGTCCGAGGCCGCTCGCGCCTTCACCCTTCCCAAAACCGGCGAAGACCTCAAAACCCTGACGCAACGCCTCCTCCGCGAACACCTCGGCGACCCCTCCATCAACCTGCCGTAGTCGCCCACTATGAAATTCGTAAGCTGCAACCGCTGAGGCGTGTGCTAAAAATGACGCATGCCCAAACATTTTGCCCTGGCCTTGCTTGCCGTCTCTGCATTCGCGTCAGCCCAGCCTCCCGCTGCCCAAACCATCTCCGCCAAAACCGCGTCCATGAAGCACATCGGCGGCTATCTGCCGCTGGATTGGGACGCCAAGGCCGGCAAGCTCTACCTCGAAATCCCCAATTTCGACTCCTCCGGCAAAACCCCTGAAATCCTTTACACCCATTCCCTGCCCTACGGCACCGGCTCCAACGACCTCGGCCTGGATCGCGGCCAGATCTCTCGCGGCCAACTCGTACACTTCGAGCGCTCCGGCCCCAAGGTCCTCCTCATCGAGCCCAACCAACGCTTCCGCTCCACCTCGACCGATCCCAACGAGGTCCTCGCAGTCCGCCAATCCTTCCCTGAGTCCGTCCTCTACGGCTTCAAGGTCGAAGCCGAAGACCCAAGCGGCGCAGTCCTCGTCGATGCGACTGACTTCTTCCTCCGCGATGCCCATGAAGTAGCTGCCGCGCTCACCCGCACCCAGCAAGGCACGTACAAAGTTGACGCAACCCGATCCACCATTGCCCTCGACGCGACGAAGGCTTTCCCTAAAAATACCGAGGTCGAAGCCATTCTCACCTTCACCACCGACGGCCCCGCCCGTGGTGAGTTCGTCCGCGACGTCACGCCCGATCCCCACGCCCTCACCGTCCGCGAACATCAATCCTTCGTCGAACTCCCCGACCCGGGCTTTACTCCGCGCCGCTTCGACCCGCGCGCCGGATACTTCCCGACCACCTATCGCGACTACAACGCGCCGGTCAGCGAAACTCTCGACCAGCAGTTCATCATTCGCCACCGCCTCGTCAAGAAAGACCCGAACTGCAAGACAAACTGCGAGGCCGTCGCACCTATTCAGTACTACGTCGATAGCGGGGCTGCAGAGCCCATCCGCTCCGCTCTCCTGGAAGGCGCACGCTGGTGGGATCAGGCCTTTCAGGCTGCAGGTTGGGCGAAAGGCACCTTCAAAGCTGACATCCTTCCCGCCGGCGCCGACCCCATGGACATCCGCTACAACATGATCCAGTGGGTCCACCGCTACACTCGCGGCTGGAGCTACGGCGCCGCCGTCGTCGATCCCCGCACGGGCGAGATCATCAAAGGCAACGTAACCCTTGGCTCTCTCCGCAGCCGCCAGGACTACCTCATCGACCAGGCTCTCCTGAGCCCCTACCTCGACGGCAAACCCCTCCCGCCCGCCAGCGATCCCATGCTCGCCATGGTCCTCCAGCGCACGCGCCAACTCGCCGCGCATGAGACCGGCCACACCCTCGGCCTCTCGCATAACTTCGCCGCCTCCAGCTTCCCCCACACGCCCGAAGAGTCTGTCTCCGTGATGGACTACCCACATCCATGGATCACCCTCGACAAAAACGGCGTGCCGAATCTCTCGCAAAGCTACGCCGTCAACATCGGCATCTGGGACAAGGTCTCCATCAACTACGGCTATCGCGAATTCGACAAGGCCGGTAAACCCACGGAAGACCCCGCCGCACTCGACGCCATCCTCGAAGCCTCGCAGAAGACCGGCCTCATCTACATCACCGACGAAGACTCCCGTCCCCTCGGCGGAGCGCACCCCCACTCCCACCTCTGGGACAACGGGACTGACCCCGCCGACGAACTCAACCGTATCCTCACCGTCCGCACCGCCGCCCTCTCACGCTTCGGCGAAAACGCCATCGAAAAGGGCACTCCAATGGCGCAGCTCGAAGACACGCTCGTTCCCCTTTATCTTCTCTACCGCTATCAGGCCGAAGCCACTATCAAAGAGATCGGCGGCCTGGACTATCGCTACAACCTCCGCGGCGACAACCAGCCCAATCCTGAGATCGTCTCAGCCGCGGAACAGAAGAAGGCCCTGGATGCCGTCCTCAAAACCCTCTCTCCCGAAACGCTCACCTTACCCGAATCTCTCCTGAAGATTCTGCCGCCGCGGCCTCCTGGACTGCCGCGCACTCGCGAGTCTTTCCCTTCTGAGACCGGCCTGACATTCGACCCCATCGCCACGGCCGAATCCGCCGCCGACCTCACGCTCGTCGTTCTGTTTGATCCCGCTCGCGCTTCACGCCTCGTGCAATATCACATGCGCGTCCCTGATGCTCCATCACTCCGCGGAGTGCTCGAAGCCGTCTCTAAGGCCACCGCCGAGCGTCCCGAAGGCGGCCACACCATGTCTTCCGAGGTCGAGCGCGCCGTGGAGTTCCGCGGACTCGAAGCCATGCTGTCGCTGGCAGTCAATCCCCAGGCCTCCTCGCAAGCGCGCGCTATAGCCCGCTCGCACGTCGCCGACCTGCTGAAGGAGTTCACCACGACTCCAGCACCTACGGACACCGCCGAAGCAATCCATCGCGCGGCGCTCATCGAACGCATCAACGAATTCCAACGCGACCCCGCGAAATTCGTTCCCGTCAAACCCCTCGAAGCCCCACCAGGCATGCCCATCGGCGACGACGAAATCTTCTAACTCTACCAACCCATCCATCGCATCTCCCACGATGGATGGGTTCTACTTCACTTCGTAGACAGCCACCAACCATCCCCCGCAACCCAGCAACTCTCATCTACCGGTTCGTTGCGACGCAACGACTTCACCTTGTTCCCGTTACCGTGGCGAAACGCCTCGGCGAGCCTCTGCGCCGTCGTCTCATTCCTCGCACCGATACAAGAAACAAACTGCACCTGCATCAAAAACCGCGCGGCAAACCCTCCCTCCTCCTTCTTCGTGACAAGCAGCATCGCTCCAGTCCCGTCCGCTGCAGTCATAGGAAACAACAGCCTTCCTCCAGGCCGTAACGCATCGAGCCAAACATCCAGCGGCTCCGTCGCACCCGCATTCACGTACAAAACATCGCAGGCCGGCAGTGGCGCTTCCGCGCCCGACCTCGCATGCACCGTCACAAAAGGAAACTCGGCGAGATTGTTCACCGCTCGCTGCGCAAATTCGGGAATAATCTCGTAGGCATCCACAGCGCCCATCTCCCCCACCAGCTTCGCCAGAATCGCCGTGTAGTAACCGGTCCCCGCGCCGACATGGACAATACCTTCTCCACGCTTCACGTCCAAAGCAGCGATGCAATACGCGTGAAGCGTAGGCTGCCCGTTATTGAAAGGCCCCTCGCCTCCCAGCGACACCACGACGTCCTGATACAGCAGCGCTGGATCATCCGGTGATTCAACATAGCCCGAGCGAGTAAACATCCGCCACGGCGGAGGCCCGACAAACTGCTCTCGCGGAGTCGAAGCAAAAGCCGCCTCAAGCTCACTACCCGGCGCGAGACCGGCATTTGCCGTAACCAGCTTCGCAAAAAATAATCGATGCGCCAGCGTTCGCTCCGCGGACATCCTCTAAAGCTACTCCATCTTCCTCGACCAGAGGCGCAAGACCATTTTGGGCGGCTTCCGCGTCATCTACGCTAATCTGCGCAGCCGGTGTCGGCTCGTCTATCGACCTCAGCATTTCGAGCGCGACGGCTCCTTCCATCGCATCAAGCTCGACAGCCCACCCGTGGCGGTGTTATCACGACTCGATCCGGTTAATACGCCACTCCATAGTCCTCGTGATACTTTCATCTTTCGGAGATTCCGCCATGCCCAAGTGCGCCCTCGCAACTCTTTGCCTCCTCCTCCCCGCCGCGACAGCGTACGCCGTCCACATCCCAAAACCCAAACTTCCTCACAAAGACAAGACCAACTCGGTCCGCGTGCAAACCGACAAAGGCGAAGTGGAAGGCGCTTACACCGCCGACCAGCAGGTCATCGCCTTCAAGGGAATCCCGTACGCCGCGCCGCCGGTAGGTGATCTCCGCTGGAAGCCTCCACAACCCGCGGCCAAATGGAAGCGCATCCTATCCACGAAAAACTTCGGCGATCACTGCATCCAGTCGACCTCTTACCCCGACATGGTCTTTCACGACCCCGGCGCCAGCGAGGACTGCCTCACCCTCAACGTCTGGGCTCCGGCTAAAGCCGTGCGCGGCTCACTGCCTGTCATGGTGTGGATCTACGGCGGCGGCTTTGCTGGTGGCGGAACCTCGGAGTCGAGGCAGGATGGCCAGTTTCTAGCCCATCGCGACGTCATCATCGTAAGCATGAACTATCGCCTCGGCATCTTCGGCTTCTTCGTTCACCCCGAACTCACCGCGGAGTCTCCTCAGCACGCCTCCGGCAACTATGGCCTCCTCGACCAGGTGGCGGCGCTGAAGTGGGTAATCGCCAACATCGCTCGTTTCGGCGGAGATCCCTCCAACGTGACCATCTTCGGAGAATCTGCCGGCTCCTTCTCCGTCAGCGCGCTTATGGCCTCACCCACCGCCCGCGGCCTCTTCACCAAAGCTATCGGAGAAAGCGGCGCAGCCTTTTACAGCAGCGGTCTGACCTTCGAGCCTCGTGAGAAGCTCGAGCAGCGCAACCTCGCCTTTGCGAAGACCGCCTACAACACGTCCAGTCTCGCCGACCTTCGCAAACTCCCCGCCGACACCATCCTCGCCGCTGCCACCGCCAAAACCACTCCGCCACCTCCGCGCTTTGGTCCCGACGTCGACGGCTACTTCCTTCCCGACTCCGTTCCGAACATCTACGCCGCTGGCCATCAGGCACACATCCCCCTGCTCGCTGGATGGAATGCCGACGAGGCCCGCGGTGAGGTCCTCCTCGCCAAGACTCCAACCACCATCGAGAGCTTCACCGTTGCCGCTCACACCGAGTTCGGCGATCGAGCCGAGGACTTCCTCGCCCTCTATCCGGCATCCACCGATGCCGAAGCCATCCGATCCGCCGGCGACCTCGCGGGTGAGAGGTTCATTGCTTTCTCCACCTGGCGCTGGCTTGAGTTTCAGGTCTCCACCGGCGAATCGCCCGTCTATCGCTATCGCTTCGACCTCGGATCGCCCGGCGACAAAGACCACCAGGCTATCCTCGGCGCGTTTCACTCCGACGAGATTCAGTATGTCTTTGGCACGCTCGACTCCCGCCTCGGCGCAGAGTGGCGCAAAGAAGACCGCGCTCTCTCTGAGCAAATCGGCTCCTACTGGACCAACTTCGCCCGCTCCGGCAATCCCAACAGCACAGGCCTCCCCACATGGCCCACCTATAACGAGAAAGGCGGATGGCAGGTCATGCATCTCGATGCAACCTCACAGGCCAAACCGGACACCCAACGCGCACGCTATCTCTTCCTCAACACAGTTTGGGGAAAACCAGCGAACTAGCCCCGTTCACCAACTTCAATAAGCCCGCATCTTTCCCGTATACTCACACGGCATGGCTAATCCACCCATTCGCGTCCTCGTCGCCAAGCCCGGCCTCGATGGACACGACCGCGGCGCAAAAATTATCGCCCGCGCCCTCCGCGACGCCGGAATGGAGGTCATCTACACCGGCCTCCGCCAAACTCCCGAGATGATCGTCTCCGCTGCCATCCAGGAAGACGTCGACTGCATCGGCCTCTCCATCCTCTCCGGCGCCCACAACGTCATCGTCCCGCGCATCGTTCAGCTTTTGCGCGAACAAAAAGCCGAAGACATCCTCCTCGTCCTAGGCGGCACCATCCCCGATGAAGATCAACCCCGACTAAGAGAGAACGGCGTCTCGGCCATCTTCGGACCGGGAACGCCGCTCGAATCCACCATCACCTTCATCCGCGAAAACGTAAAACCCCGCACCCTGCTCATCAAGTAGCCACAAATTCGGGTGCCCCATATCTCGATTTTGAGATGTGGGCATTCGCGAAGCGAACCGTCTTCTCTACCAGGGCAACGGCTTTCCCAAATGCACGTAGGTACCGGTCGGCCCGCTATCCTGCAGCGTAGCCAACTCCACGGAAGTCTTCGCGCCACTCTCAACATCCAACTGCGCCCCCTCGCCGCCCATCTCTGTCTTCACCCACCCGGGATGCGCGGAGTTCACCTTGATCTTCGTGTCCTTCAACTCATGCGCCAGATGTATCGTGAACGAGTTCAACGCCGCTTTCGAAGCGTCATACGCAAACGTCTTTGCATCGTATATAAACGACCCCGGCGTAGCATGCAACGTATTCGACCCCAGAATGCTCGACAGGTTCACAATCCTCCCACCCAGACTCTTCCGCAGCAAAGGCAGCAACGCCTGCGTCAACCCGACAACCGCAAAGAAATTCGTATTGAACGTCTTCCGCAAAATATCCTGCGATGTCTTCGACGTCTCATTGCCCTTCCGGCCATCAAGCATGATGCCAGCATTGTTGATCAAAATATCCAGCACACCGTAATCCTTCTCGATCAGCTTCGCGACGGCCTCATAGTCCGCCGAATTATCCACATCCAGCTTGACCGCGCGCGCATCCACGCCATCTTTTTTCAGCTCCGCAACGGCTTTCTCGCCTTTTTCAATATCCCGCGCCCCAACCAGCACCGTAATCCCCAGCTTTCCCAGCTGCCGAGCCGTCTCCAACCCAATTCCTTTGTTCGCACCAGTTATCAGCGCGACCTTCTTCTTCGTATCCGCCATCGATATCACCTCATCCTCTAAATCATGACCACAATGCCAATCAGATGAGGCACGCCGCGAATCGTTCCGCATATTTTTCAGGCAAAGACCGTTTTTTCATATCATCACCAACGCATACATGCATCGTCTCGCCCTCACACAGCAGCACCCCATCTGCAAGCCGCAGAATCCTGTATCCAAACTTGATCACTGCACCCCGCGCTGCCAGCAGTCGCGTCTCCACCACCAATTCGTCGTCATACCGCGCAGGAACCCTGTACCGCACATGGGCATCCACTACTGAGATCCCGCAACCCTCTTCAATCTCCATCCGCTTGTAATCCAACCCAAGCCCGCGGATAAACTCCACCCGCCCCACCTCAAACCAGATCAGATAGTTCGAGTGATACACCACCCCCATCTGGTCCGTCTCCGCATACCGCACCCGTATCCGCGCCTCACCCACAGACTTTCCCGTCAAGTCTTTGTTCATCGAAACAGTCTACCGATTTAATCTAGCGTTCCAATCGGTGACATCGGTGTAAATCGGCGTTAGGTCTTCCAAACGGGCTTCCTCTTCTCCAGAAAGGCCGCCACCCCCTCGCGAAAATCATGCGTCTGCCGCGCCTCGGCATTCGCCGCCAACGCCGCCGCCAGTGCCTCATCCAGCCACGCCTTATTCTGAGCCGCGAGCAGTCGCTTCGTAGCTCCCAGCGCCTCCGGACTGTTTCCCTTCAGCACTCCAACAATCTCCGCGCACCGAGCCTCCAACCTATCGACCTCCACCACCTCATTCACCAGCCCCAGTTGCTTCGCTTCATCAGCCGTAAACAGCCGCGCCGTGAGCAATAGATCGCGCGCGCGCTTCTCTCCAATCTGCAAAGTCAAAAACGCCGACACCACCGCCGGCACAAACCCAATCCGCACCTCCGTATATCCAAACTTCGCCCCTGGAGCCGCAAGCGTAAAGTCGCACATCGTCGCCAGCCCCGTCCCGCCCGCAATCGCCGGCCCCTGCACGAGCGCGATCGTAGGCTTCGGCAGCTCAAACAGCGTTCGAAAAAGCCGCGAAATGCGTTTTGCATCGGCGGTATACTCCGCCTCTGACCGATCGTTCATCCCTTGCAGCGCACTTAAATCCAACCCAGCACAAAACGCATCCCCTGCCCCTGCAAACACAACCACGCGGCAATCGCTCTCCAGGGACTCCTCCATCGCCTGAATCAACTCTTCCTGCATCTCCGGAGTCATCGCATTCCGCCGTTCCGGACGATTCAGCGTAATCCGCCGAACCCCCTCCACATCACTCACCAGCAAAGTCTTCATCGCCACAACTCGCTTTCTACTCACTCTTCCGTACACCCTATTCCCTGCTCTACTGCACTCGCTCGCCATACTTCCGCGAAATCTCCGCACTAGCCGCGATCAAACCATCCAGTGGCCTTAGCGGCGGCAACTCGGCGCCCAGCGCCTTCAACTCCGCCAGCAACGCCTCCGTAGCAATATTCCCCACCAACGCGTCCTGTGCAAACGGACAACCACCAAGCCCACCAATCGCCGCATCGAACCGCCTGCACCCAACCTCATACGCCGCGCGGACCCTGGCCGCCGCCTGGTCTGGCCGCGCATGCAGATGCACCCCAATCTCCATCTCATCATGCACCGCAATCACGTCCGACACCGTGTCCTGAATTTGCGACAACGTCGCCAATCCCACCGTGTCCGCCAGCGAAATCTGCTTCACGCCACAATCCACCAAAAGATCGCACGCATCCACCACCTCATCGATGCTCCACGCGTCCCCATACGGATTCCCAAACGCCATCGAGATATACGCCACAATGTCCATCCCCGCCTTATACGCCAGCGTCCCCACCTTCTCCAGCTCCTCCAGCGACTCCTCCGGCGTCTGATTCTGGTTCCGCTTCAAAAACGTCGGCGAGATCGAATACGGAAACCCCAGCGTCTGCACGCTCCCCGTCTTCACCGCGCGCTCAGCGCCCTTCGCATTCACCACAATCCCGATAATCTCCACATCATCCGGCGGATCCAGATACTCCAGCACCAGCTCCGAGTCCGCCATCTGCGGCACCGCAGTCCGCGAAACAAAACTCACCGCATCGATATGCTTGAACCCCGCCGCAATCAAAACCCGCAGATAGTCCGCCTTCACCTCCGCCGGCATATTCTTCGGCAACCCCTGCCACGCATCCCGCGGACACTCAATAATCTTCACTAAATTACTCATACCCTGCCCTTACTTCTTTAAGTCCCAAACGCTGTCATCCTGAGCGAAGTAACTCGCGCATTTCGCGAGTTGCTGAGTCGAAGGACCTGCGGTTGCATTTGTTGTTGTTTGTCCTTTTGTTTGTCATCCCGTAAAGACGTGCGTTTTGTCGTTGTTCTTGCTGCTGCTTGTTTTACGTTGTCATTCAGCCTTCCCTTGGGATGCTGTTCCTCTCCATCGGGGAAACCACCAATAGGTAGCTGCGAAGGAATAGAAAGACACCCATCCTGTTGCGAAGATACGCAGTTCATAACCCTTCAAGGAGAGAAATTCTGCTTCGGTCAACCACTTTGTGATTTGACCACGATTGTCTAGAGCGAATTTGCCATCAACAATCTTTGGTGCTGCTCCATGACTTACCAGAAAGAACAGGATGAAATGAATGAGGAAGAACGCGCCAAAAAGTTGAACCATGTAATAAGCCCAAACTGGCTTACCTCGCCTAAATCCATCCCTGAAGAAGGTGCGATTGCGAATTCTTGGATATTCAATTGCATACATCGGAATCAAAAGGACGAAGATTCCTATGTGAAGGACAAACATCCAACTTCCCATACGATCCAGCGTCAACCCCTTAAAGCTTACCGACATAGACGACCATGCTGGCTGCAAGACCTGCTAACGAAAGAATGGCAAGAAACCGGCGAGTGACAGAAACTTTGTTCTCGTCAGAACCAGTAAGTGCTAATGTGCTATTCACGTCTGCAAAACCCCCGGATTAAACCTAGCCACCTCCGGATTCAAACTAGCCGCCTCGAGCGCCACCATCAGCACCTCCCGCGTCTTCACCGGATCAATAATCGCATCTATCCAAAGCCGCGCCGCCCCATATCTCGGATCCGCCTGCGCATCATAAGTCGCCTTGATCTCGTCGTAAGTCCCCTTCCGCTCCTCCTCCGAGATCGTCTTCCCCCCACGCTCCAACTGCTTTACCCGAACCTCCACCAGCGTATTCGCCGCCGAAGCCCCACTCATCACCGCATACCTTGCCGTCGGCCAAGCAAATAAAAACCGCGGATCATAGGCCTTCCCGCACATCGCATAGTGCCCCGCCCCAAAACTCCCACCGACAATCACCGTAATCTTCGGCACCACACTCGTACTCACCGCCGAAACCATCTTCGCCCCAGCCCGAATAATCCCGCTCCACTCCGCGTCCTTCCCCACCATGAACCCATTCACATCATGCAAAAAAATCAGCGGCACCAGGCTCTGATTGCAATCCATAATGAACCGCGCCGCCTTCTGCGCACTCTCCGTATAGATCACCCCGCCAAACTCCGTCCGCTTACTTCCATCGAGCGCCGTCTGCGACTGATGCATCTTCTGATTCGCCACAATCCCCACCGCCCGCCCGCCGATCCGCGCATAACCACACAAAACCGTCCGCCCAAAATCCGCCTTGTACTCATCAAACTCACTTCGGTCGACAATCCGCGCAATCACATCATGCATGTCATAAACATTCGTAGCCGCCTTCGCCGGATCAGGATCAATCAACCCATACAAATCCTCCGCAGCAAACCGAGGCGCATCCTTCACCGCATCAAAAGGCACCCGCGAAAACACTTCCCCCCCAGCAAATCTGATCCCTGATCCCTGTTCCCTGTTCCCTAGCTTGTCCACCAAAGACCGCAGCCGCGCCAAACACAAATGATCATTCGGCTCCTTAAAGTCCACCGTCCCCGAGATCTCCGCATGCATCGAAGCCCCACCAAGCTCCTCCGCCCCAGTCTTCTGTCCAATCGCAGCCTGAACCAGCGAAGGCCCCGCCAGAAACAACCCCGACCCCTCCGTCATCAGCACCGTATCCGTCATGACCGGCAGGTAAGCCCCACCCGCCACACACATCCCCATAATCGCGGTAATCTGCGGCACCCCCAGCGAGCTCATCACCGCGTTATTCCGAAACACCCGCCCAAAATCATCCGTATCCGGAAACACATCCTCCTGTAGCGGCAAAAACACCCCCGCCGAATCCACCAGGTACAGCGTCGGAATCCGGTTCTCCAGCGCAATCGTCTGCGCCCGCAGCACCTTCTTCGCCGTCATCGGAAAGAACGCCCCCGCCTTCACGGTCGCGTCATTCGCGATGATCATGCACAGCCGTCCGCTCACCCTTCCCAGGCCCGTCACCACCCCCGCCGCCGGAGCCCCGCCATACTCCTCATACATCCCACGCGCCGCCCAAAGCCCCAGCTCCAAAAACTCCGCCCCTTCGTCGAGCAGCAACTTCAACCGCTCCCTAACCGTCAACCGCCCCTTCGCCCGCTGAGCTTCCGCCGCCTTGGCCCCGCCGCCCAGCCGAATCTCATCCTCCTCGGCCCTCAGAGCCGCCATCAAAACCCGCAGCGCCTCGCGATTCGCTCCAAACCGCGCCGCCTTTTTATCCAGTTTCGACTCCAAAACATTCTCCGCCTTCAAATCCGTCATCACACCATCCAGTAAAATTCGTGTCGTCTAGCATCTTAGCCACACAATGCGCTCATCGTCTCGCTCCACGGCGTGTAGCCTATCCTCGACCCACAACAACGACGCCCCGAAGGAGACGGAATGACCATCCGCACTTACCTCGCGAGCCTCTTCCTCATCGCCGCCACGCTTCTACCCGTGGCCCTCGCCTCAGCCCAAACCGTCACGCCCACCGACCACGACAAGTCCATCGATCTCTCCGTCGGCGACCACGTCCGCGTCCAGCAAATCCTCACCAGCCTCCAACAAGCCGTCGCCAAACACAACGCCCCCGCCGTCGCCGCCCTCGTCCATTACCCCATCAAGGTCAACCCCGGCAACAAGCCCTTCGCCGTCAAAAACGAGAAGGCCTTCATCAAGGACTACGACCGCATCATCACGCCCGACATTCAATCCGCCATCTTCAAGCAGAAATACGACACCCTCTTCGTCAACTCCGAAGGCGCCATGATCGGCGACGGCGAAGTCTGGATCACCGGCTTCTGCCGCGACAAATCCTGCAAACAATCCGACATCAAAATCGGCACCATCCAGGACACCAAGAACCTCAGCCTTAACCGCGCGCCACAGAATCGGGTGCCCCATATCTCGATTCTGAGATGTGGGCATCGTGCGAAGCACGACCGCACTCTTCGGCCGTTGCACTACCATCAAAATCACGATGCAACTCCAACCCACCGACGCCCTCCTCGTCATCGACGTCCAGAACGACTTCATGCCCGGCGGAAACCTCGCCGTCCCCGAAGGCGACGCCGTCGTCCCCCTGATCAACACCCTCGCCAAAAAATTCGAACACGTCATCCTCACTCAGGACTGGCACCCCCACCAGCACATCTCGTTCGCCTCGACACACGGCAAAAAGCCCTTCGAAACCATCCAGGTTCACTACGGCCCCCAAACCCTCTGGCCCGATCACGTCATCCAGCACACCGAAGGCGCCGCCTTCCACCCGCCCTACACATCCCGCACGCCGAACTGATCCTCCGCAAAGGCTTCCGCCGCCACATCGACAGCTACTCCGCCTTCCTCGAAAACGACCACCGCACCCCCACAGGTCTCGCCGGCTACCTCCGCGAACGCAACCTCACCCGCCTCTTTCTCTGCGGCCTCGCCTACGACTTCTGCGTTCGCTACTCCGCCATCGACGGCAAGAATCTAGGCTTCGAAACCATCGTCATCGAAGACGCCACCCGCCCCGTCAACCTGCCCAATAGCGTGGCCGAAACCAACGCGGTCCTCGCCGCCACAAGCATCCCCCGCACCAACTCCAACAAAATCCCCTAACCGGAATTCAAATCCGTGTTCATCCGTGCGATCCGCGGTCGTCCCGCCCTCCAACCCCGTTCCCCGGCCCCGCGCCTGCATAGCCCGCAGACAATTCCCCACATGGTCCTCAACACTCAACCCCAGCAACTCCGCCCCCCCCGCAATATCCTCCCGCATCACCGCCCGAGCGAACGCCTTATCCTTCATCTTCT
>CAWDJN010000024.1:0-32763 GCA_963802695.1 uncultured Acidobacteriaceae bacterium | reverse complement strand
TGCCCTCTACTGGTTAGGTTGTCTTGCTCGGCGGGCATCCTCCCGGGTTGTGTTGTTCGTCCGCGCCTGCTCGGTGCTTTCATAGTTGCGTCGTTCGAACGGGGGACTATCCCTGCCTCACTAAAACCCTTCGTACTCTCTTCAATAGACCCGTTCTTCTTGCTCAACAATGCCGCATCGGGCGCCGCCAGGAATTGCATTCGTAGAAGAGAATGGTCCTTGACCAGCGCAGAGGTCTCCCTCCGCGTAGATCAGGTCCTACGTGCTGATCCGTCAGAAGGTTCACGCGCCCGCGGGCTTTCGCAAGCGTCGACCAGCTTCCCAGCGTGTACTATCTCGAAGTTCAAAGCGGTGCCCGAATCTTCATCCAGCGTCATCATCTCATTTCGTTTAAGTACGAAGACGGATGTCGGGCGTCAGACGCGTCGAGACCGTTGCCGTAAACGGCACGCTTGCACTGCATTGACACGTCATGTGGCAGTCTTCCTCGGTCTCCGCGAGAATGAAGAAGTCGGAAGTCGATTGAGGGGTACTGCTTCGACCATCCGACTGGGCTCGAAGCACGGCGACGAAGGTATCGGCAAGTGCTCCGCTCGTCCACACCCTGGATATGCATTACTTTGAAGCCGGTCTGTCCATTTCGTGCTGCGGTCAAAGTCCGGATCTCCAGAGCGACCCGCTGCCGCCACTTGTTGGACTATCTGCAGGATGAGCCAACAACCTCCCTCGGGGTCGGCAAAGACTCCTCTCCTTTTCGACCTGCCTCGCACCGCCGGAAAGTCATCGGCCGACGACATCGTCGTAATCCAGGCTCCGCAGTACCTTTGGGATTCTCATCTTCCAGATATTTGCGCTCCCTCGGCGCAAATCCGCGTAATAACTGTTATGTGAGCCAATAACGCTGAATTTCGTAATGCGAACGATCTTGTCCTGCGCAACCTGTGAGTTCTGCGCGCCATCGAAGGCTGGCCGAGTATGAGCGCCGCGGAGCCAACTGCTCGCCCATATATCGAAAAAAAATCATTTATTTTGCCCTAAAAGACACTACTGTGAATTGCGGTGCTGCACCAACATATGGGTGCGGCACCGCATTGATGATGTTTACGGCGGCGAATGCAGATGGCTAGAAGATCACCTTTGCTGCAAACTGATACTGCCGTGCAGGATAAGCTGAGGTAATGGAGCCGAATGTGGAATTACTGACATTCCCATCTGGCGCCTGGTAGTTCACCTTGTTGAGGGCGTTGAACGCCTCAGCGCGGAAATCGAAGCTCGATGAATCGATTCCACAACCGGAAGGCTTTATGAAGGGCAAATTAGCCTCGAAAAAAGCATAGAAACGACCATATTGCGTTGAGCGTTGCCGCAAAAGGCTACCCAGTAAGCGAACGAAAACATTTGCTTTGTTGATAACCGGTAAGCGCACCTCTTGATGTCTACCGCGATTAGAGGGCTGAGAGCTACTCGATTACCTGAAACCTTCGGACGGTATGATCTAAAGATCGGTCGATTCGTGTCCATTTGATGTATGAACCTCTGTCGTTGAGGTTTACGGGCGATCCGCTGGACATGTCGTTGATGAGTACTGAACTGCCAGCCGCCAAGAAAGAATTTGACGAGGTACGGGGCATTGCCTCCAAAACGGCGGCACGTGCCAAAGGGAAGGTCGTAAAGGATCGACGTTGTATTCTATTCAGCGGTTGATCATACCCCGATCTACCGTAGTCGCCTCTTGGGTTGGCAAAGTTCACACGGGAATTATCACCATTGCTCGTCTCGAGATGTCCCCGATGACTCATCAAAGGCGCGGCCCCAGGTGAATCAGTAGAGGAAGATGAGATGCCATTTGAGTACCGCTTCTCCACTTCAACTGAAGTGCGTTGTCAGTTCGAGGTTCTCCACCATAAGCGATTTCAATATCGCCAAAGTTTTGGACAGGGCGGCGCGCCGCAAGAGTACACCCGGACAGTTGACGGCTACGAGCTGCCGTACAAATGGCGGCCTGGTTGTAGTCGGCAAGGATCTGGAAGATCGGGTGCCTTCTATTGCCGACGTACGCCAAGTCCATCACAACGCCGCCAGGAAGCTGCTGCTGCACTCCGAAAATAGCTCTAAAACATCCAGCCCGTCGGAGTATGAGCAGGGATGTAACGCGACGTAACCAATGCAGGATTGAATGCGGCGGGTGAGACTAGGCTCGCCGCGAAGCCCTGCTGAGTCTGGCGGAAACATGTCAACTGACTTTGCGTATCGTTGACACAAAGATTTGACGTCGTTGGTGTTGGGTTGTTGACGGTTGCATTGACAACATTCGGACCGTTGTAGGTTAGGTTGTTCTCTCCGCCCGCGCGGTTGTATTGCGTATAGCTGATACCGTAGCCAGCCCGAACCACAGTATTGGGCGTGTAGCTGTAGGCGAAACCAAAACGAGGAGCAAGATTGTTCAACGGCATATTCACAAGGGCGCGGTTATAAATCGATCCGCTTGATGCCTGAATCAGGGTGTTATTCGATGGGTTGAAGTTGGCCAGCTTGTTGTTGGCCTCATACTGCGGTGTAGCCAACTCGTAGCGCAGGCCGGCGTTGATTGTCAGGTTTTGTCTCAGCTTGATGTCGTCCTGAACGTACATGAAATTCATTCGCTGACGCACGCTTGCAATGAAGAAATTTGTCAGCGAGTAAGAGTTTTGGTTTCCGAAGATGAAGTCCGCCAAATCCTGGGCCTGCGAGATTTGTGCGGAAGCATTGTTGCCTGTCCCAGTATCGGTTGGAGTTCCGGCAGTCTTGGAATAGACGCCACCGTAGTTACTCTGACCAAAGCTCGGGTTGTAGTCGTTGATTTGCGTGTTGATTGCCTGATACTCGTAGCCGAGTTTGATCGAGTGGATGCCGTGAACCAGGGTGTAGTTTGCCTTCGGATTGATGACTGAAGGGTTCTGGAACTGCGGGCTTGCCGGCTGTGTGCCAAACTGAGTAAATCCTGTGACCGCCTGTGCGTTCAAGCTGCGCACGATAAGAGGGCTGGTGGGTAACCCATCAGTGATTCCAGCCGCGGCGAGCAAGCCTGGAGTGCCAACACCGTAGGGCGCCTTCGCGCCTTGGTTTGTTCCAATCCCCATGCGGAAATCCAGCAGAGACGTCGGCGTGATGACATACGTGGTGCCAAAAGCGATCTGCCTGTTGTAGATGTGAACATTGGTATTGGCATTGCCACCGGCTGGTCCTCCAAAAGGAGGCGGATCAAAGATGGTTTCCTGGTGCTCGCTGTAAACGAAAAACACACTGAGTTTGGAATTGAAAGTGTGATCTACGCGTGCGTCACCCTTGTCGTCCTGGATTGTGCCGCGAGGGAACGCGGTGAAGTTGTTTGCGAACGAGTTCGGGGTACCGGGCAGAGCGCTGGTATTTGTTGCGGGAAGGGCAGCGAACACCGATTTTGCTAAGACCGATTGATCCGACGCCGGGATAATGCCGTTGGCGTAGACCTTGCCTGTAATTGGATTCGTTAGCGGTATCGGAGCGGTGGTACCGTCGACCCGATGGAGGAGGAAAGTACCGGTCCTCTGTTCGGCGGTTGGAAGAGTTGCCGTGGCAAAACTCTTGAATATCTGACGCACTCCTTCGTAGTCCATGAAGAAGAATGTATGGTCCTTCCAGATGGGGCCACCAAAAGTCCCGCCGAACTGGTTGCGGATGAATGTGGGTTTTATCCCGCCGCTTGGCGCAAAGGGCCCGATTGCATTCAGATCAGTGTTGCGGATGTAGTCCCACGCCCGACCGTGAAATTGGTTGGTTCCTCGACGAATGGAGGCGTTGATCACCGCACCAGAGGCGCGACCGTATTCGGCGCTGTAGTTGTCCGTTTCCAAACGGAACTCAGAGACGGCATCGGGCGAGGGAGGAATATTCTCGTTCGCGAATCCCTGGTTTGACGTGCCGTAGGAGTTGTTGTCGAGTCCATTTAACAAGAAGTTATTGAATGCGCTTCGCTGCCCGTTTACGTTGAACGATGCTTCACGACTTGTCGTCGATTGGTTCTCGAGAAACGACTTGCGCACGCCGGGAGCCAGCAACGCCAGGTCGGCATAAGATCTTCCATTCAGAGGTAAGTTTTCGATCTCCTGTGTCGCGATAACCTGGCCGCGAGAACTTGTCTCTGTCTCCAGCGCCGTTGGTAAGGAGGATACCGTTACGGTCTCGTTGACCGAGCCCGGCTTCAAAGTCATATCCACTCTCTGTCGCGAATCGGTGGTCAGGGTAAATGGCTGGGTCTGCCCCCGCTCGAATCCCGCAGCCTCGGTGGAAATTGTGTATTTGCCGATCGGCACGCTGGCGAATTCATACCGGCCTTCAGAGTCGGCGGTGGCCTTTTGCGCGATACCGGTCGAAGTGTTCGTCAAGGTAATCGAGCTGTTTGGAATTGCGGCGCCAGAAGAGTCTTTCACATAACCAAGAACGGATGCGGACTCGAACTGGCCATAGGCGCAAAGCGCCGGCAATAACAGGAGGACGAGTGCTGTTAGATGAAACGACTTTTGCAAACGGTTTAGCGTCTGTCTTACTTCACGAAACGAGCGTTGTACTGTCTTTTGGATTTTCATGATCTCCCTCGTTCAATTTCATTGGGCCTCGAACATTCAAAAAACGGCGAATGGCGCAAGATTCCGCCGCGTGGATTCTTAACATTCAGGGACAGCAAAACCTTACTGATACGAGACATTAGTCGTCAAGTGAATTCAGCTTACGGTACCGATAACGTAAAAATCATGAAAACTAGACTAAATAACTGTTAACAAGCTGTTTACAGGAAAATATTCGTCATTTAACCGTGTACTCTTATTGATGCCTTTGTGACGAAAGGATCCTTGCTCATGCGTGCTGGCAAAATTCGGTTAGAGAGGAGGAAAAATTCCGGGACCTACCGGAAGATTAAGCGTATCTGGGATCGACTTGCACCACTCCCCACTTGCGATCGATTACTTCGCGATGAGCAGCCATGATCCAGACAAAATTCAATGTTGAACCTGGAATCGCCACGTTCGGGTGATAGCCCTCCGGCAGCAAAACAGCGTCTCCGTCGCGAACAACCTCAACCTCCGCCGGCGTAACCTCGTTTGTATAGACCAGTTGAAGACCGAAGCTCGGCTTCGGCATTTCGACGAAGACGTAGATTTCTTCGAGCATCCTGGCATGCTCGTGAGGGGGCCAACTGGTCCAGTTTCCAGGCATGGAACGCGTAATTCCGGCTAACAGTCTTCCTGCCTGGATATTGGCTCCGAGGAGAATGTTAATCTCCCGCTGTGAACCTGGGGCGCCCGCGGCGAAATGTAGCTTTGGATCGTTTCGCAGGGCCTCTGCGGAGACGAACTGCAACTCGTACTCACCATCAACCGGCGCGAAGCACTCAACGAGATCAACCTCTGACGAAGATTCCACTCTGATTGGAAGGCTTTTGGGAATGTATAAGGCGTCGTCGCGCTTCAGATCAAAAGATCGACCTGCAACCGATACTTTGCATTCTCCGTTCAGGCAGATCAGGCCGGTTTCCTGACCTTCATTCGCAAAGGTGGCCTCATTCTGAGTGCCGCCCAGACGGATGCGCCCGTAGCTCAGGCGTCTCATCGAACTGTTATCCGGATTAATAAAAATGTTGCGTCCCGCCTTGATGTTTGTCGCGGGCACCAACCGTGTTGACATCTTCCGAATCCTCCCGAAGTGCGCAAAAAACTAGGCCCTGAGCGAAATTTCGCATCAGGGCCTGCAAAGCTCGATCTTGCGTTACCAGGCAATCTTCGCCGGGAAGAACTCCGCAAATAAATCGTCGTAGTAAGGCTTCAACTCTTTGACATTCGGTTTCGTATGTCCCTTTGAATAGAGGTCATAAACGTTGAATTTATTGACCCATTCCAACATTTCGATATCGTGCTCGCTCATCAAGTGTCGATAAGCGCCGTGCCGGTGCGCCGAGTAGAAGGAGTGATAGCGCAGCATGTACAAAGACTCTTCCGGCATGTAATTCTTCATGACTTCACCGATGTAGCCATCGTGGCCAAACGACATGTGCACGTTTTCGAGGCCGCAGTTCGGCTCATAGATCCCGTATTTTGTCTGATACAGCGGATTGTTAATGTCGGGATTCGCCTTGAAATATTCAGGGAACACGATGTCCTTCGAGTATGCGCAACCGACGGGGAAGGTATCGCCGACCACCCCCCACTGCGGTTCACCCCACAGGCACAACACCTTTCCCAGATCGTGAATGAATCCGGTCAGCACGAACCACCGAGGGTGTCCGTCCTTTCTGATGGCCTCTGAGGTTTGCAGCAGATGCTCAATCTGCGTAAGGTCTGTATCCGGATCGCTGTCATCCACGAGCGTGTTCAAAAACTCAGCGGCCTCCCAGATGCTCTTCTGACCTTTGTTGAGGCCAAAGTATTCCTTCTCTTTCGAGATCACATAATCGTACGTCTGGTATTGGTGATTCAGCCGGTAGAACTCTGCTACACCGGGAGTTGCTTTCTCGTCATACTGGCGAAACTCGTCCTCGCTCTTGCCTTCCTGGTAGCGACCGGTTAGAAAATCGTCCCATTCATCCATGTCTTTCAGGGGAGCGTTCGTAGTAATCAAAGGGGTGGCCACAGGGTTCCTCCGTTGTGTTTTGCCAGATACGTTACCGCTAACTATAAAATTAACGTGAATGCTTGACAAGCGAAATTATTTTTTTCGGCTGATCCCTTAGGAAGGGGTGGTAGAGCCGCCTGTCGACTTCCGTACGACGAGCGTGGACTCCACGAGGACGCTTTTTGGGTCTTGTTCCGGTTTCGCTGAGAGTTCCAAGGCAAACTCGCCCGCAATTCGCCCCAACTCGGCAGTCCCGTGGTCGATGGAACTCAGGGGCACTCGCAAGTAGTTGGCGTAACGAAGGTTGCCGCAACCGATCACGGCAATATCTTCGGGAACTCGCAGCCCCGCCTGGAAGGTAGCTTCAATGGCGCCAATGGCGGTCAAATCGTTGTAGCAGAAGACGGCATCGGGCCTGGGGGTAAGCTTTAGAAGCTCCTGCATCGCCTGGAATCCGACCATATCGCCGGATTCTTCCATCCGTTCTCTCACGATAATGTAGTTTTCCAAAGCTACTAGCCGACTCTCCGCCAACGCATTTCGATAGCCGCGCAATCGATCGAACGACGGGCTCGTGTTTTTGCCGCCGATATGGGCTATTCGCTTTCGTCCAATATCGATCAGGTGCCTGGTCGCCATTTCGCCCACCTTTACGTCATCCGATCCGACAAAATGTGCCGCCAAGTGGGGGAAGTTGCGATCAAAGAGAAGATAGGGAGTTTTGACATCGCCTAACTCATAGAAATTTCTGAGGTTCGCCTGGCAGGACGCGATCAGTAGAACATCAACTCCTCGGCTCAGGAGGGTGCGTATCTCCTGCCGCTCCACATCCGGATCCTCTTCGGAGGATGCAAGAATCAATGCTCGCTTGCTCGTCCTAAGGATACCGCTCAACGACTTGGCGAACTCGGCGAAGAAGGGGTGCACCAGGTCTGGGACCACGAGGCCGACGGTGTAGGTTCGCCCGCTGGCCAGCCCCCGCGCCATCATGTTTGGCTGGTAATTCAGCTCTTTCATGCGCTTCAGCACGCGCCTTCGCGTCGCATCGCTGATGTCGCTGTTTCCGCGGAGCACCTTGGAAACGGTAACAACGGATACCCCTAGATCGCGCGCAATATCCTTCAGTCTGACAGCCATGCAAACTCCTGATGGATGATGTCATATCTTAAGTCGAAACTAGTCGAAATTTTGACAGAGGAGCTGTCTAACAAAATCGGGTTCGATGCCAGAGACTCCATCCACCGGCGATCAAACTGGAGACCAATACGACGGCTAGCCCAGCGACCCATTTAAGGTTCATCGCCAACGGAGGCACAACCGATCGGACACCTAGTGCGATGAAAATCCCAGTTGCCGCCAGCACGATCGCATAGTCCCACCAGCGTCTCCTTTGATCTCGACCGCCAAACTCGTCCCCTGCCTGCGCCATCATCGTACGGTGATAGTCCAGGTCGTATCGGTTGCATTCGCGAAGCACTGCTTCATTCGTCGAACTATGCTCCTTCGCTGAGGCGACTGCCGTGCTGATTGCCAGCGCACCCAAGATCATCATCACGGAACCGCCAATCACCAGCAGCAGGTGCTGCCGATCCGCTCCAGCAAGTTCTCCAAAGACTAAAGCCCCCCAAGCCAGTCCCCAAAGCTGGTTCGTATTTGACAATGGGATCCCACGCCCGATTCCAAGATATTTGGCCGCGAATTGCTGAAAGAGATCACCGATGACCCAGACAAATCCTCCGAGGAAGAGCCAAAACAGGACCCCGGGCATATGAAATAGTTGAAACGCCGAAGAATGAAGCCCACCATCCAGCGCCAACGTCAAAGCCAAGACAGTACCTAGCTCACCCACAGTAAACGCAGTTACAAACGACAACGGATTCATTCCGCTCAGATATGCCTTCCGATAGGGGACGTACATGGTACCCCACATCAGGCTCGCACCCAGCGCCGCTACAATTCCGCGGAAAGCATGTTGCCCCATTGTGCCGCCTCGCATTGTGCTGAATCCCAACATCACCGCGGCAATTACGATTGCGACCGCTCCCGCCACGACCTTGCCGACATTCCTCCCGCTCGCGCCCTCTAACTCGCGAAACAGCACGCGTCCCCAGAACAATCCGATCAGGGCGTTCGCGTTCCACATTGGAAATGCCACCGCCAAGCCAACATCGCGAATCGCAAACACGGTCAGCGTGTTCGCTACCGCCCACAGCGCGCCGGCCAGCAGAGCCCAAACGATCAGATGCTTCTTCTCCACCAGATCGGCAAAGACATAACCGGTTCCCTTCAACAATGTAGGGAAGGTCCACCGCGCTGTAAAGACACCTGCCACCATGCAAAGCGAGATCGCAAACGGCGAGAAGCCCGCGTTCACAAGCTTTGTCGGAGCTTCAGCAGCCCCCAGCCAAACCCCTGCGGTCAATCCGCAGATGACGCCGAGGCCATGCAACGATAGGCCCGCTCTTTTTTCTCCCGTTACCGCAGTCGTCATCGTGTGCCCTCAATCTTCTCTTGGTCTTCCCAGCGTTGCATCGTTCAGTGAAGGACCACTAGAAGGACAATCCCCGCCAGCAGCACGAAGAACGGTACGAGAAAGTGACTATCTGTCGCAATTTTCTTAATTACGTTCTGAGAACTCATTGAAACCTCAACTCTTCCAAACCATAGTAAACGGTGACTGGAGGCTAACCCTATAGAGTGCAAAGGTTGCTGTCAAGAGTTCCTGGCGACTCGCACACGCGTGCGTGGCGATCGCAAATGCCGGGATACTCTTGCCATTAAAGTTCCCGGCACGAAGACATAGTCAGTCACAACTTCCCAGGTCATAGAGTTTAGCGTCAGCGTATGCGCGCAAGATACAATTCCCCGTCATGAAGAGGTTTGCAGTTGGTCTCATTATGCTCACGGCAGTTCCGTTCTCGGGCCTGGCCGCCCAAAACGATGCAGCGTCGTATGTGAATCCATTGATTGGCACGCAACGCAGCACTATCGGGTATGGCGGCACCATGCCTTTTGTGACGACGCCGTTCGGCATGACGAGTTGGACGCCGCAGACGCGACAGAACAGGATTAGCGTCACGTCGTACAACTACGATGACACGACGATCTCAGGGTTCATCGGCACTCATCAGCCAGCGATCTGGATGGGAGATTACGGCTACGTGACAGTTGTCCCGCAGGTGGGCAAATTGCATACCACGCCGGAGTCACGCAAACTTCCTTACAATCACGGCACAGAGAAAGCGCGACCCGACTACTACGGCGTCTCACTGGATGCCGGAGCAGACGGCACGATCCAGGCGGAGATGACGGCCACTGAGCGCTGCTCGATTTTGCGCTTCACTTTTCCGAAGACCGCAGAGGCCCGCGTCATCGTCGAAGCGTCGCGCCCTGGAATCGCAGGCATGGCATCGGTCAATCCTGAAGCGCGAGAGATTACAGGTTATAACCCGCATCGGATGGATGCGCATCTTGGACCGTTTGCGCTGCCGAATTTCAAAGGCTACTTCGTGGTCCAGTTTGAGCAGACGCCTGTGGACATGAAGACGTACGGCATGGACGACGCCAAGGCGGAGTTGAGCCGCGGGGCGTACGCGGAGTTCAAACCTGGGCAGACGATCCAGGTGCGCGTAGGAACGTCGTTTATCAGCATCGATCAGGCGCGCGCGAACCTCCGACACGAAATATCCGGTTGGAATTTCCAAGCCGTGCAGGACAATCTACGCGCGAAGTGGATCGAAAAATTATCGCGAATTCAGATTAGCGGAGCGACGGAGGAAGACAAGACGCGGCTTTATACAGCGGTGTATCACGCGCTGCTGTATCCGCGAATCTTCTCTGAATACGGCCACTACTACAGCGCCTTTGACGACACCATTCACGCTGGAGAGAGCTATACCGCTTACTCGATCTGGGACACGTTCCGCGCCGAGAATAGCATGCTGACTCTGCTGGCTCCAGAGCGCATTGACGGGATGATCACAGCCCTTTTGCAGAATTTCAAGGAAGGCGGCTGGATGCCCAAGTGGCCAAATCCGAGCTACACGAACATCATGATCGCAACGCATGCGGATTCGCTCGTTGCCGAAGCGTTCAGGAAGGGGTTCAAAGGCTTTGATCGACAAGTGGCATGGCAGGCCGTCTATAAGGACGCCATGACGCCGCCGGATGGAGATACGACCCGGCGATGGCTGGACCGCGAAGAGCACACCCCGTACGAAGCTCGTGCCGGGCTCACCTACTACAAGCAGCTTGGCTATATTCCAACGGACAAAACCGACGAGGCGGCTTCGAGAACCCTGGAGGACAGTTACGACGATTGGTGCGTAGCCCAAATTGCCAAGTCTCTCGGACGAACCGAGGATTACCGTTTCTTCCTGAAGCGATCGTTGAACGACCGTAATCTCTACAACCCTGCCATCGGACTGATGAACGGCAGGACGTCGGATGGCAACTGGGCGCCCATCGGCGGTTCCAGGGATAACAATGGAAATCGGTCTGTCTCGGGATGGACGGAAGGCGATGCGTGGGTCTATACATGGTCGCCATTTCACGACCAGGCAGGACTAATCCAGTTGATGGGTGGAGTGGAGTCCTATGACGCCAAGCTCGACCAGCACTTTAGCGGCGGCCACAACGTTCACAGCAACGAACCGAGTCACCACTATGGTTACCTGTACGACTTTGGCGGGCAGCCGTGGAAGACTCAGGCGATGGTGCGCAAGATTGCCGCCAAGGAATATGAGGCGAGTCCGGGTGGCCTGGATGGAGATGATGATTGCGGGCAGATGTCGGCGTGGCTACTGTTTACTGCGATGGGTTTCTATCCAGTGAACCCGGCGAGCGGTGAGTACATGATCGGAAGTCCGATCTACGAACAGATCTCACTCCGCCTGGCGAACGGAAAGACGTTTCGCGTGGAGGCGAGCAATAACTCAGCAAAGAATGTCTACATTCAGTCGGCTACGCTGAACGGAAAGCCTCTGGATATTCCGGTCATTACGTGGGAGCAGATCCAGGCTGGAGGAACTCTGCACTTCGTCATGGGCCAGAAGCCGTCCGAATGGGGCAGTAAGTGGAGGCCGGCCCTTATTTCGAGTAACTAGCCAGACAGGAATCGCACAATCAGCAGATTCAACGAGTCTCAGCAGTTTCGGTTTTATTGTGCCGGTTCAGCGATGGTCGAATTGAAACCCGTCTCCATCGGCACCTATCTCCTGGATGACTTTATTTCGCCGCGCTTTTAGCATGTCACACTCAACGGTCCTGCAGATCGGCTGTACGGGGAACGCAAGAATGAAAGTCGGCATCGCTCAATGAAGGCGGTGGCACGGTGCGCCCCCATGTTGAGGGCGCGGAGCCCATCGTAAAGACAAAAGTGGCGCCATCTTTGATCTGCGCATGCCGGAACCAGGAGTTGGGAAGATCAACTCCGTTGAGTGTGACTGACTGGATGTAGTGGTTCAGTCCCGACTTGTCGAGATTTTTTGCAATGATCCGAAGCTTCTTTCCATTACCTAGAGTGAGAGAGGCGTCGGGAATGCTCGGCGTGCTGATGAGATAGACATCCTGACCAGCAACGGGATAGAAACCAAGCATCTGGAAGATGAGCCAGCTCGACATCGCACCGGAGTCGTCGTTGCCAGGAATCCCAGCGCGGGAGTCGGTAAACGCCTTCTCGAGTAACAGATGAACGATATCCGCAGACTTGTCGGGACGGCCTGCATAGTTATAGAGAACCGGCATCAGAAATCCTGGTTCATTGGTGACGTCAAAGTGACCACGCGAGAAGATAAAATCGAGGCGGCGGTTGAAGAGATCCGTCCCACCTGCCATTTCGATCAGGCGGCGCATGTCCTGTGGGGCGTATAGCGAGTAAGTCCAGATGTCACCTTCATACATGAAGTCCGGCCAGGTGCCTCGTACTGTCAGGTAGGGGTCGGCCCATGAACCATCGGGTTTGCGTGGACGAAGGAAGCCCTTGAACCCCAAGACTGTCATGTCCTTGTCCCAGAGATGTTCGAAGTTGTGTGTGCGGCTGGCGTAGAGTGCCGCTTCACTTGTCTTGCCGAGGCCGCAGGCTACTTCGGAGATGGCAAAGTCGTCGTAGGCATACTCAACGGTACGGGAGCCGGCACGCTCATCTGCAAGTGTGATGTAACCGCGCTCGTTGTAGTCCTTCAAGCCGCCGCGGCCTTCCTTCTGTGGGTTCTCCGGTGGCACCGTGGCATCGTGCTCCATGGCTTTGAAAGCAGTGTCGTAATCAATCCCTTTCAAGCCCTTGACCCATGCATCGGCGACAACGACATTGGCATTTGATCCTCCCTGGGTGCGGCCGTTGTCGTTGCCGCTGCGAGCATCGGGCATGTAGCCGGTGTGCCGGTAGATGTCGATGAGCGCGCGGATGATGTCGCGCTGACGGTCGGGAGAGATAAGGGTGAGCAACGGGCTTGAGCTTCGATAGGTATCCCAGATTGCATAGTAGTCGTCATAGTACGGCTCGGTTGATTTCCAATCGGGATTCTCGCCAGTGCGATCGGTTGGCATCAGCATGATGTGATACATGGCCGTATAGAGTTGGCGGCGTTGAGAATCTGTCTCGCCGGAGAGGCTGAGCTTGGCTAGTTCGCTATTCCACAGAGCCACGGCAGCGGTGTGGACGGCATCGAAGTTCCAGCCTGGAATCTCCTTTTGCACGTTCTGCTTTGCTTGCTCGACGCTGAGAAACGAAATTCCGACCTTTACCTGGACGACTTGCTCCGCCTTGGTGGTCAGGTCAAAAGTAGCGCCGATCGAGGGGCCCTCCGGCGTAGCGGCGACGGTGGATGCATCCTTTGCAGAACTGAGCGTTGAGCCTACCCATGTCCTGGTTGCGACGGCCGGAGTATCCAGCACCATGTAGTAATAGACCTTGTACTCGCCGCCCATGTTCCAGCCACCCTTGAAGCGCGCTACACCCTGAGCCTCGTGATTAGAGGGCAAGTGGATCTCCGCCCCGAGAAACTTCTGCGACTCAGACCCTGATCCGAGATCAAGCGCCGAAGCGACATTCACGGTGATGTGCGAATTCTGAGAAGCCGGGAAGGTATAGCGATGGAAGCCGACACGACGGGAACTGGTGAGTTCGGCGTTTACATGATAACGAGTAAGCTTTGCGCTATAGTACCCAACCTTGGCGACCTCGTCGGTGCGGGGTGTTTTGATGTCCGTCAGATCGAGCGTCCCGGTGACCGGGGCGACGAGGATGTTTCCATACTTGCCCTGCGCTCCGCTGAGGTGCAGATGCGAAAATCCGAGAATGTTGCCGTAGCTGGAATATCCAAAGCCAGAGCGGCGATTGTCGAAAGTCGCCATGTCGGGTCCCAGTTTGACCATGCCGTACGGGATGGCGGCACCGATAAACGTGTTGCCTCCCCAATCGACACCAATGAATGGATCGACGTTATGGGTAAAGTCTTGCGTCCCGGATCGCTGAGCGAGCACTGGCGAGTGTGCCAAAAGTAAAGCAAGTGAGAGGGACAGGAAACACTTCAAGATAGAATTCTGCATTTTCAAGAGGGTATTGAGATTTCGAAGGCTATTGAGTTTCATTCCAAACCGTCTCTTCTTTTCCGTTGCAGCCGCACGACTCACGGGTGACCAGCGTCACGGGCAAGACGGTTCGCACACTGGAAGCAGTGAACTCTCCTTTTATTCTCTGAAGGAGCAATCGCACTGACATGTGACCCAGTTCTGGGGCTGGCTGGCGAATCGTCGTGATCGGAGGGGTAATCAGAGAATAGAAGGCGACGTCGTCGAATCCGATCAGGGCGACGTCTTTTCCTATCTTGATTTTCATCTCACGGAGGGCTTCGATGACCCAGATCGTCGAAGAATTATTTACAGAGAACAAAGCATCCGGCCGAGTGCGGGATTGAAACAGGTCTTTTAACGCGGGCACTCACATGAGTCTGGCTTATCAATCGAATCGCCTTGGGACGAGGCAACTTTGCCTTCCGCATGGACTCTTCGTAGCCGATAAGCCTTTCTTTAATTGTGAGCAGATGCGTGTTTGTGGCCACACACACAATTCGTTTGTACCCATGTTGAACCAGGTGTTCGACAGCCATTCGTGCGCCTGCCCTGTTTTCGACTCCGACCGAATCTGACGTTGCCACCTCGATAGGGCGATCGATGGTGACGACAGGAGTTTCGCCTGCAGCCACCCCCTTCAGGTACTTATGCTTGCTATCTACCGGGACTAGCAGGATGCCGTCGACCGGGTGATGCATCATTTGCTCAACCTGCGCTGCTTCGATCGATGGATCGCCGTTGGAGGCGGCCAGCCATACGAGATATCCATTCTCGCGAGCGGTTTCCTGTACGGCATGACTGACGACTGAGAAGAAGGGGTCAGCCAAGTCGGGGACAATAAGCCCTATCGATCGCGACAGTTGGCCGGTTAGCATCCTGGCAGCGTGATTCGGTCTATACCCTAACTGGCGAATCGCCGCGCGAACTTTTTTTGCCGTTTCTTCAGACACGTAGGGATGCCCGTTGATAGTACGGGAGACCGTCATGGCACCAACGCCAGCGGCTCGCGCAACATCTTCCAGGGTGGCCCGTTTTGCGGCAGGTTTTCTTCGCACGTGTCCTTTTGACGCGATTTATGGGATGGCTATCACCACCACACCATATCAAACACTCAATATTTGTGGGAAATTTAACCAAGTTTCATATTGACAGAGCAATACTGAAGCGCGTAAACAGGTGACCTTGTGATAGCGCAACCATAAACATGCACAGTTGTGCTGCTTCAAAAGCACAGCTCAACGATATGTTTCACGTCATTTGTCCTTCAAAAGGAGTCGCCATGCGGAAAACCACACTGATCAAGATTTGGGGCCTTTGTGCAGTGCTATCCATCGCTGCCTTCTTACCTCATCGGGCAGCGGCTCAATCGGACGTAGGCACAATCAGCGGATACATCAAAGATCAGTCCGGGGCGGTAGTGCCAAACGCCCTTGTAACTCTTCTTGCCGAGAGCACCGGCGAAGCCCACACTGCCACCTCTGATTCGCAGGGCCATTACACAATTACGAATCTCCGCCCGGGAACCTACACCATGACCACCGAGGCGAAGAACTTCAAGAAGTTCACGAGCGTGCATAACAAGCTGGATGCAAGCACGACGCTCTCGCTGGATGCCGACCTGTCTATCGGGGCGACGACCGAGACCGTTGAAGTGACCGCATCGGCATCCGTACTCCAAACTGAATCGGGAGCCGTACAGAACCAGGTTAGCGGGCAACAGATCAGTGATCAGCAGCTGAATGGACGAAACCCCTTATACATGGGTTCTCTGCTGCCTGGCCTTCGCAGCGGCTCAACGCTCGGCGACTTTAATTTTGCCGTCGGCGGCGGCGTGCCCTTCCAAATCAACGGAGCAAGGACACAAGACACCCTGGTGACGTTCGATGGCGCTCCTGCAGTCCGCACGCGCGGCAGCGGAGCTATTATTGGCGTCGCGAGTGTCGACGCAACCGCTGAGATGCAGGTGCTTACGGCCGACTATCAGGCTGAGTACGGGAGCGCGGCAGGCGGCCAGGTGAGGCTCATTACCAAGAGCGGAGGCCATGATTTTCATGGCTCTGCGTACGAGTACCTAAGAAACTCTGCGATGAATGCGAATACCTGGACGCGCAACCAAAGCGCAACGACGCGATTTGCGTCGCCGTTCCGGTACAACAATTTCGGTTTTGCTGTCGGCGGCCCAGTATGGATTCCAGGAGTTCATGCGATGGATCCTCTTCGACAGAAGCTGTTCTGGTTTGTGAATGAAGAATGGATCCGTTACCGATTTACCGACACCCAAACGCAGGCTGTGCCCACTTTGCGCATGCGGCAGGGCGATTTCAGCGAGTTGCTGAGCCCAAACCCGTGGTACTCCGGCACAACCGTGATCTACGATCCGACAACCTGCCCAGTGAAGGGCGCTGCAAGCTGCGTCGCGTATCCAAACAACATGATTCCGACTGGACCTGCCGGACACCTGAGCCCTAACGGTCTGGCGATCCTGAATGCTTATCCGTTGCCTACTCCCGGTTACCTGTCAGGCACGCAGAACTGGATTGGACAGGCAGCACACCCCATCAACCAGCGTAAAGAAATCATCAACGTTGACTTCCTGCTAACCGCGAACCACCGTTTCGAGTTCCGCCGTCAGGATGCGACGTATTTCGAATACCAGCCCTTCGATCAGGGATCGGGCCTTACTGGCAAGTACTTCAATCGCCCAAACCAGACCAACGTTCTTGCATGGACGTGGACAATCTCTCCATCTCTCATCAACGAACTGCGTGGCACGGTGAGTATCGACCGGGTGTATATCCCTGTCAACACTGCGCTCGCCGGGTTCAACCGGGGCACCCTGGGTATCAACTTTCCCTACATCGTCCCGGGAGCTAAGGCTGCACCGAACAAGATTCCCACAGTCACCGTGCCGAACTTCTACGGTCTGGCCGGAGGTCCCTATCCTTCGCACTCTCAGGGTCCGATCTACACCATCACGGACAGCGTGACGAAGGTCTGGGGAAGGCACACTGTCAAGGCCGGCGTGTACTTCAACTATCAGGGTGAAAATGATAACGATCAGATCAACGTATCGACCGTTCCCGGCGGCGCTAACAACCAAAACGGCTCCTTCGTCTTCACCGATACGCGCAGTGGACTGGGCGGTACCACCGGGGCGGGCATCGCGAATCTTGCTCTTGGTTTGGCCGACAGCTATACCGAGATTGGGCCGAAAGCATACACGAGCTGGACGGGCCAGATGTACGAAGGATTCATCCAGGACTCGTGGACAGTAACGCCGAAGCTGCACCTCGACTACGGCATTCGCATTACGACACTCACCCCCTACAAACCGAAGTGGGGCAATGCAGCCTACTTCGATCCAGCCTCGTACGACAAGACCAAGGTTCCTGTCGTTAATCCGAGCACTGGCAACGTAGTTCTCGGCACCGGAAACCCCTACAACGGCGTTGTGATCCCTGGATTCAGCAGCTTTCCAAGCTCTGCTGCGGCCCATGGAGTTCTCGGATCCGAGCCCAATTCAACTGCCTGCGCCGGCGGCCCATGCACAGCTCTGTTTGCTCCGAACCTCAATAAGGGCTACGTGGATATCTCGACGACTGTTCAGCCGCGCCTTGGCGTTGCCTACCAGATCGACCCGAAGACCGTATTTCGCGCCGGAGCAGGTGAGTTCGCAACCCGCATGGGCCTGCTCGACAATATCTTCCCGGGCGGCAATTCTCCTTTCCAGCCGTTCGTAACTGTAGCGGCAGTGCCGGGCAGCTTCGCTTCGATGGTGGACAACCCCGGAGTAGCTTTGAATCCGAGCGTAGCTCCTCCCATTACGGTTACTTCGCTCATCAAGAGCCTGAAATCCCCGGTCCGATGGAACTGGAATTTCACTTTCCAGCGTGAACTTCCATGGAGCTCGACCTTTACCCTCGCGTACGTTGGCGGTCGTGGTTATCACAACTGGCGGGTGCTTGACATTAACCAACCCGCGGCCGGAGCAATACAGGCAAACCCTGGCAAGAACGCGAATTATCTCCGTCCGTATCTTGGCTTCGCCGCCATCCAGCAAGAGCAGAGCAATGGTGCGGCCATGTACAACTCAATGCAAGTCGGTTGGAACCGCCGCTTTACCAATAACGTTAGTTTCGGTGTCAGCTATACGTGGTCGAAGAGCATGGACGACAGTTCGAACTATCGCGATATCGTTCCCGACACTTACAACACAAGTAACCTGTGGGGCCCCTCGGAGTACGACGCTCGCCACATGTTTGTTGTCAACTACCTTTACTCCCTGCCGTTCTTCCGTAACCAGAACACGCTCACTGGGAAACTTATTGGCGGCTGGCAGCTCAGCGGCGTTTCGCAGTTCCAGACCGGTGCGCCTTGCGGCGTCGGAGCCGGCAACGACTACGCCGGCGTTGGCGAAGTCGGTAGCTTCGGTTGTGGCTCCGAAGGCCAGTTCTGGGTGAAGAACGGAACTCCGAGGATGCTAAAGCAGTTTTCGGGGTATTCCGGGCAGAGTAGTAACAAATACTTCACCACCACGAACCTGGACGGCTCGGCCCTCTTTACCCAGCCAGCCGCAGGTACTTTCAATCTGCAAAAGGGCGTTCGCGACAGCATCTATGGGCCGGGCTACCAGAACTGGAATCTCAATCTCAAGAAGAAATTCCCTATCAACGAGAGAGCAGGGTTTGAGTTCACCGCAGATGCCTATAACTTCATCAATCATCCCAACTGGGCGCAGGTTGGACAGTCGGGCGGCCTTAGCTTTACCCCAACAGCAGGCACTTTCGGACAGGTGACCCAGAAATCCACGACCAATCCGCGGAACCTTCAGGTTGGCCTGAAGTTCCTGTTCTAAAAAGACCTGAGCCATCGAGAGCTCCGCTCCATCTTGGAGCGGAGCTCTCGTCTCCAACAAATGCTTCTGAACCGGCTCCGGTAATGCGGGGTGATGGGAAACTTCAACCATGCGATCAACGGGCTCCTCGATGATGTCTCTGCTCAATCAAAAATCCAGCCGTAAAGCCCCGCAGTAAGTGGATCTCGCCCCTGCTGGCGACTCTTACGCTTCTCCTCTCCGCGCATGGCCAGACGATGAAGGCCCCGGATATCACCAAGACTCCAACGCTATACGTGGTTCCATACGCGCACCTCGACACGCAGTGGCGCTGGGAGTTTCCGCAGACCATCAGCGAATATCTGCTGAAGACGATGCGCGTAAACTTCGACTACTTCGATAAGTATCCGCACTATGTTTTCAATTGGACAGGCGCCAATCGTTACCGCTTGATGAAGGAATACTTTCCCGCCGACTATGCGCGCATGCAACAGTACGCCGCCGCTGGTCGCTGGTTTCCTGCCGGATCTTCCATTGAAGAGGGCGACGTCAATCTACCCAGCGCCGAAGGGATTTTTCGCCAGGTCTTTACGGCAACGAGTACTTCCGTAAAGACTTCGGCAAGGCCAGCAACGAATACATGTTGCCCGACTGCTTCGGTTTTCCCGCATCCTTGCCGAGCATCCTGGCGCACGCCGGTGTAAAGGGGTTCTCCACCCAGAAGCTCAACGCACAATGGCAGCCCGCCCCACATGATCGGAGGGCCAGGCTCGCCGGAGCAAACCCCGGAAGGCATCCCCTTCAACGTCGGCACGCTGGATTGGCCCAGACGGAAGCAGTGTGATTGCAGCTCTGAATCCCGGCGGCTATGGCAGCAACGTCTACACTGACCTCAGCAAGACTCCCACCGAGCCGCCGCCGGCATCTGCGCCGCAGCTCACGAGCGAAGAGAGAGCGCGGCTCACTCCTCAGCAGCAGCAAGCTCTCGCCCGTCCTCGCGCTGCTGAGCAGGACTGGGTCAAGCGCATCGATATCAACGGCAAGGCCACCGGCGTCTTTGCCGACTATCACTACGTCGGCACCGGTGACATCGGCGGTGCAACGCAGGAGTCCACCGTAAAGCTTCTTGAGGCCATCGTTACAAAGAGTGAGACGACTCTGCCAAGCCCTCCGCGCGCGCCATTTGCGATGGGCGAAACACCCACCGCGCAACCCAGCGGTCCGCCCGTGAAGGTAGGCGAAGGGCCTGTACACGTCATCGAGTCGGCGGCGGACCAGTTGTTCAACGATATCACTCCCGAAATGGCCTCGCGTATGCCGGAGTACAAGGGCGATCTCGAGCTAATCAACCACTCTGCGGGATCCCTTACGTCTCAGGCCTATCACAAGCGGTGGATTCTTAAGAATGAGTTGCTGGCTGATGCGGCAGAGAAGTCTTCGATCGCAGCGGAATGGCTTGGTGGCCGTCCCTATCCTCAGCAACGCCTGAACGACGCCTGGATGCTGGAGCTTGCTGGGCACTTTCACGATACTGGCGCGGGAACCGCAACTCCGCGTGCTTATGAGTTCGCCTGGAATGACGACGTAATCGTGGCAAATCAGTTTGCAGGAATTCTGACCAGCGCCACCGAAGCGATTGCTTCCGGCCTTAATACTGAAGTCAAAGGCACCCCGATCGTCGTCTTCAACCCACTTAATATCGCGCGCGAAGACCTTGTGGAAGCCAACGTCGACTTTCCACAAGGAACTCCCAAAGCGGTGCGCGTCATGGATCCGGAAGGAAAAGAAGTGCCCGCGCAGATCGCAGAAGGCAAGGTTCTCTTTCTGGCCAAACTCCCTTCCGTAGGTTACGCAGTCTACAGCATCCTTCCCGCAGAGAGCTCCGAGCACCCACTCAACTCTGAAGGTCACAAACTCATCGCTTGAGAATGATCGTTATCGCGTGCGCCTCGATCCGAACGGTGATGTCGCAAGCATCTATGACAAATCGCTAAATAAGGAACTGTTGGCCGGCCCCATTCGCCTCGCTATCTCCAATGACGTTCCCAAGGTCTATCCCGCATGGAACATGGAGTTCGAAGACGAGCAGGCTGCACCGCGCGCCTACGTCTCCGGCCCAGCCAAGATCCGCATCAAGGAGAATGGCCCTGCGCGGGTCTCGATCGAAGTCGCTCGCGAGACCGAAGGCTCTAAATTCGTCCAAACCATCAGCCTTGCCGCCGGCGATGCAGGCAATCGAGTCGAGTTCGGCAACGTGATTGACTGGAAGACGCTCTCAGCCAATCTGAAAGCAACCTTTCCTCTCAGCGCATCGAACGAAGAGGCAACGTACAACTGGGACATTGGAACAATCAAACGGCCGAACGCCCAGGAGCGTCAGTTCGAAGTGGCCTCGCATCGCTGGATCGACCTCACGGACAAGAGCGGGAGCTTCGGCACCACGATTCTCACCGACTTCAAGAACGGCTCCGACAAGCGCAACGACAACACGATTCGCCTCACGCTTCTACGTTCGCCGGGCATGCAGCCTGCGAGCAATGGCCGCCCGCAGAATTACACCGACCAGGCAAATCAGGATTGGGGCCACCACGAGTTCATCTTTGGTTTGGCAGGACACACTGGCGACTGGCGGAGCGCACAGACAGATTGGCAGGCTTATCGCCTCAACGATCCGCCCGTCGCATTCGAGACGGCCAAGCACGCCGGCGCCCTTGGCAAGGAGTTCTCACTCCTTCATTTGAACAACTCACGTGTCCGCGTCCTCGCGCTCAAAAAGGCCGAAGCCACTGACGAGATGGTTGTTCGCATGGTTGAGCTCGACGGCAAACCAGCACCCGATGTACGCGTCTCATTTGCTGGTCCTGTCACCGCAGCCCGCGAAGTCAACGCTCAGGAGCAGCCCGTCGGTGCTGCGACGATCAGCGACGGAGCGATTGTCACCTCGTTTACGCCGTATCAGCCGCGCACCTTCGCGCTGCGTCTCGCTCCTTCGGCTGCGAAGATCGACACAATCCACTCGCAACCTGTAACCCTGCACTACGATCTCGCCGTTGCGAGCAATGACGATACCAAGACCGTCGGTGGTGGGTTCGATGGCAAGGGCGAAGCGATGCCCGCGGAGATGCTTCCTGCACATATCAACTATCACGACGTCCAGTTTGATCTGGCAGCCGCAAAAACCGGTGCCCCGAACGCCGTCGTTGCTCGGGGGCAAACAATCGAACTCCCCGCCGGCCACCATAACCGCGTTTATATCCTTGCGGCAGCAACTGGGGGCGATCAGATGGAACGTTCCGCCTTGGCGATCGCTCCGCGAATCTGAAAATCCAGGACTGGAGCGGCTTCATCGGCCAGTGGGACACACGTATCTGGAAGCCGCAACAGCCCGACCGCGTCTGGAACATCTCGGCAAACCACGCTGTATGGCCAGCTCCAGACCTGCAGGAACGCGAGCGCCGGGCTCCATCACCTCGCTACCCTGAAGACTACGTCGGCCTCACTTCCGGTTACGTGAAACCGGCTGGGCTCGCCTGGTACGCATCGCATCGTCACACCGTCGATGGGCTGAACGAACCGTACCAATACGCTTATCTCTTCGCTTATTCGATCGATCTCAACGACAAGGAGCGAGCAATAGTCTTACCGGACAATGACAAGATCAGAATTCTGGCCATATCCGTCGCCGAAGAAAACCCGCAAGTAAACCCCGTCCAGCCCCTCTACGACACGCTTAGTCGCACTGAATCAGAGCCGACCCGCTAGAGGGCAACTTCCATATCTGCAGAGAGGCCGATCCTCGGTGCTATCCAGAAGAGATGAGATTGCGAGATAGTTGCATACCCGCGGGGCATGCGTAGATGGCGTTCCGGAGATCAGTGATGAACCAGATCGCGGAAATCTTGAGTGAATCGTCGTAGCTTCAGGAGTAGGAGTCTGCATCAACGCGACTTCTGGATTGCAGCCAAAACCCTCGGACGCTTAGGGTCCCCACAAAAGTCTCCACAGCGAGCAAATAGCGAAGCCCCTAACGGGGGGCCATGTCGCTGAAAGTATTGGAGGCGCGGGTCGGGATCGAACCGACGCATAAAGGTTTTGCAGACCTCGCAGGGCAGTTTAGGCGGGTTTGTATTGGGTTGCAAAGCCCAATAGATTCGAGGGTTTTGTGAGCAGCCGAACTAGGCGGTACAAGCCCATCTGAACTGGCACCCGCTACATTCTTCGCTACAGTTATGAGCGCGTCCCACGGCACACAATCACGACTGGAATCTACTGCGACCGCTGCACCGGGGCTGCCCACAAGCGTCCGCGTTGACCACCTTCGCAGGATCCATGACTGCCTTCCACCCGCTCGGTCGTAAGGCCGCCGCCGGTGGCGAAATTGGGGAAGTGTCATCGTGGTTAAGACGCTAGGCTTGTTTCATGAGAGGCGGTCTCCTATGGAGTTCGACTGGACCCAAGGCGCACTTGCGGAAGGCTTACGCCGTTACGACGCGGGTGAGTTCTTCACCGCGCATGAGGCGTGGGAAACCGTGTGGCTGGAAGCGCATGAGCCGGACAAGACATTCCTGCAGGGGCTGATTCAGGTAACCGCCGCGTTTCATCACCTCCAACGTAACAATCCCCTAGGAACCGGACGGTTGTTGAAAGCTGCCCTGCGTCGCCTGGAGCGTTATCCGGCATGTTTCGGAGGTATCTCCGTTACGACGCTCTGTAGCGACATTCGGGATCGGATACAAGCACTACAATGCGGATGAACCGACGCCCGAACTTGCTCGGGCCCGAATACTACCCATTGTCTGAACCCAGTTCATGACAGAAGCCTGTGTTGGGTGGGTGCAACCGCTACCATAGGAGAAACGCGAGGAAGTCTATGTCGTCGAGCGAAACTACTGCACCCCGTCAACACGCATTCACCGGACCGGCTTTGCCGCAATTACCGGAGCCAACCCACGCTGAGCGTGTCCGTACCCTTATGTCACTGACCTCGGTTGCCACCCTGTCGACGATTTCCCGCAAGCATCCGGGATTTCCCTTCGGTTCGCTGATGCCTTTCGCGCTCGATTCTTCCGGGGCGGCCGATCTTCCTCATCAGCAATATGGCCATGCACACCCAGAACCTGAAGGCCGACTCCCGATGCAGCCTCTTCGTCGGCCAGGCAGGGGCCGACGGTGATGCGCTTGGGACCGCCCGCGCAACCCTGATCGGCAATGCCGAACCTGTGCCTGAGAACGATGTAGCTGGTGTTCGGGAGAAATACCTCGCTCGTCACGAGAATAGCCGTTACTGGGTGGACTTCTCGGACTTCGGCTTCTTCCGGCTCCAGCCGATCGAGCTTTACTACGTCGGAGGCTTTGGCGTGATGGGCTGGGTCGAGGCCTAGGCACAGGGTCCCATGTTTACGTCGCAGGCAATTGGATCTGTGGACAGTCCCTACCGAGTTACAGCCTCGATTCCGAAGGGCCTTGGCGCAAAGCACGACGTAGAAGGCATCCTCCGCATCTTGCCTGAATTCGAACTCTGGCTCACCGACATTGAGGGCTTCTCGCATCTCATGGTGATCTGGGCCTTCGACCGCTCCCAAGGCCTTGATTTGCTCGGCACGCCGCCTTCTGACAATCGGCCGCATGGCGTGTGTGCTACTCGATCGCCGCGCCGTCCAAACCCGATCGGCCTTACCGTCGTAGAGTTGCTTCGCCGTGAGAACGGATTGCTGCGTGTTCGAGGCGTCGACATGCTCGATGGAACACCCATCCTCGACATCAAGCCTTTCCTGTCCAGCGTCCCGCCTGAGACCTTGCGTCGCGGATGGCTGGCGGAGGCTGAGACCCGAAAGGGTTGATGCCCCAGGGGGTTAATACCCGGTCCCGTAGACGGGGTTTTGACAAACTTCGGTCTCCTGAAGCGCCTCGACTTTGCAGGCATTGTCCGAGTAGCCGGTTTCTCGTCCACTTGCCGAGAACACTGATCGACTTGAATAGCTCGATGAGTACCTCAGCCTGTTCGCGTCAGTTGAGATCCAATTCTGGATCGCCTCGCAGCATGGGGAAGACTGTCCCAAAGGGGTGATCGTTGGAGATACTTCAAACGACTGATAATAGGCTCTACAACTTGGTGTAAGCCGCGGTTCCAGAAGGCCTGGGTTATGAAACAACGTGTCACAGAGCAGGCTGCAAGCAACTAGAACGATTTCGATGGGTGCACGGAAGTTGGTCCGCCGGGCAATTGCGGTGTCGCTTCAAATAGGCGTAACGAGCGCCAACTTTAATTTCCTCCTTCTTTTTACTATGGGCCGGGATGTTGTAGAGGTTGTTCTTCTCCTCAGGATCGTTAGCAATGTCGTACATCTCCCACTCGTCCACAGTGTGGAAGTGCATTAGCTTATGCGTTTCCGTTCGAATGCCCCGGTGCGGCCGCACATCCTCAAATCCGGGATACTCGTAATAGTCGTACAGCCATTCCTTCCGCCAGTTGGGATCGCCGGCGTTGGCAAGCTTTACCATACTCTTGCCTTGCATCTCGTTGCGCGGCTTCACCCCTGCGATCTCAAGCAGGGTGGGAGCAATATCAATGTCGACGCACCATCTCCTTACGCACGCTTCCAGCCTTGATGGACTTTGGATAGCGGATCTCATCATGGGCACACGGATGCTTGGCTCATACATAAGCCGCTTGTCGAACATCCGCAATTCGCCCAGGAAATAACCATGGTCCGACGAGTGCAGGATAGCTGTATTGTCCAACTCGCCGGTGTGCTCAAGATGAGCAAACAGCTTGCCGATCATCTCATCCACTGCAACCAGCCCGGCGTAGTAATCCTTCACTAGCTCTTCGAGTGAGCGCGTTGCGTCCGGGTTTACGTGTGTTCCGATCTTGTTTTTTGCCTCTGATCACAGCCTTGCTTCGTCCTGGCCAGCCCTTTAGATCATCGTCGAAGGTTGAAGGCTTCGGAATGCTGACGCCATTGAACAGATTCAAGGTGGCGGCGGGCACGATCGTACGGTGCATGCGGTGTCTGCGGCCAGAACAGCAGGCAGAACGGCTTCTCTCGGGGCCTTTGCAGCCACGCAAGCGCTTTCTCCAGGGCAATGTCGTCGGCATAGCCCTCATAGGTCTTCTCCGGACCAATCTCAGATCCATAACCTTCGATAAATTTTGGCTCGTAGTAGTTCGTAACAGGGGCGTTGAAGCCGAAGTAATAATCCCATTTGCGGTCTACGGCGCCGACGCGACAGTGAGCCTTGCCCACCAGAGCAATTTCATAGCCGGCCTCACGCAGCAAGTCCGCAAAGTAGGGTGTGGGCAAGGGCTTATCCAGGTCATTATTCCCGAGCGCTCCGGTCGACTTGGAATACATACCAGTCAGCACAGTGGAACGTGTGCGGGTGCGCACAGGGAGTTCGTACAGAAGGCGTTCTCAAAACGCACACCCTCATCGCCTATGCGGTCATGATTGGGTGTCTTCAGGGAATTCGGATGCACGGCCGACCGAGAGCAGCGCATCGGCACGGTGGCCTTCGCCATAGATGAACAGCAGATTGGGCAGTTTGCCTTTTGGAGCGGCTCCGGACTGCGCCAAGCTGGCAGCGCCAGGTACGATCATGGATCCAGTAACCGCGATACTAGCCTGCAGAAATTTCACGCCTGTTCGGGAGATTCACCGTGTCCCGCTCACCCATATCGTTTCCCCTTCTTTCTGGTCGCTCATTCGCCTCGTCTAGCAACGGAGGACATAGTACGGCATGCGCACGCATGCTATAAGCAGCAAGAAGCGTGCCACGCCCGTTGTTCCAACGTCCCCAAGATACACCCATCCCTCCACGCCTTGAGCGACATAATATGAGTTGGAATCATCTATAGTTTGGTGACTCAAGCAAGGAACTCACTCATCGACAAGTGAGAGCGAGGCAAGTTGCCGAATAGTCGGCTTGTCGTACAAGTGATTCCCTGTAGTTCCCGTGAAACGGGATTGTCGGAAACCGAACCTGTCGAGAACCCGACTTTGCGGGCACATGGGGAATCACCTAAGAGCGCCACCAGTAATCGCGAAGCTCGGCCAAGTCCGGGAAGGCTTCATGCTTCTGTTCCATTCGGATTTCGTCTACCCACAATAGGAAACGGGCTAGCCCGAAGACGAAGACCAGCGGTAGGAAACTCAAGAAATACAGTGCGCCCGTCTTGCGCAATACGGCGGGGAACAGGTGTGGGCGTGCCAAGAATATGGACGCTGAAGCGATAAACCAAGCAAAACATATACGCCCGAGATGCCGCGCGATTCGTTTGGCGTCGGCGGATCGGACAGTGATTGAACTACGATGAGATTGATATGACGCGGATCAGGATTTCGGGGCTCTCGTTCTTTTTTATTGCCTTGGTCTTCGGAGTTCGACCCGAGGCTCAAACCCTGACCGTCACATCGCCGCTCGATTATCAGGTCTTCCAGAGGCAGACTCGTCAGGCGGGCACGATTGTGGTTCGTGGCCATGTCGAGGCAGGCGTAAACAGCGTGCGTGTTTCTGTGAGGGGGCAATCGATCTCAGGTCCGTTCTCCCGCAGTTGGATCGATATCCGGCCCAGCCCAAGCGGCGACTTCGATGCGAGCCTGGGCGTTGCGGCGGGAGGGTTTTATTCGGTCGAGGTGCAGGCGCGACGCGGTCATCGGGTGGCCGGCAGTGTCGCGATTCCTCATGTAGGCGTTGGGGAGTTGTTTCTGATCTCTGGTCAGTCCAATTCCACCAACTACGGCGAGGTGTTGCAGACGACGCGAACGAGGATGGTGACGACGTTCAGTGGGGAGTCGTGGCGAATTGCCGATGATCCCCAACCGGGTACGCAGGACGACAGCAAGAAGGGCAGCTTTGTTCCTTCGTTCGGGGATGCTCTCTACCGTAAATACCGGGTGCATGTTGGCGTCGCCTCGGTAGGTCATGGCTCGACCAGTGTCCGCCAATGGTTGCCCGCGGGCGAATCAATTAAGGTGGTGCCCACGATGACGAAATATGTCACCCGCGATGCTAATGGCGTGTTGGTGAGCGATGGCACCCTCTTCGATGGCATGATGCGACGGATGCAGCAGTTGGGGCCTCATGGTTTTCGCGCAGTTCTTTGGCATCACGGGGAGTCGGATTCTCATCAGCCGGCTGAGCATGAGATTTCGGCTACGGAGTATCGGTCTATGCTTGGGCACATAATAGAATCAACCCGGAAGCAGACGGGTTGGGAGATGCCTTGGTTTGTGGCCCAGGCCAGCTACCATAATCCCGAAGACCCATCGAATCCGGCGATTCGCGACGCACAGGCAAGTCTTTGGGCTGGCAAGGTTGCGCTGCAAGGGCCTGACACCGATACGCTTACCGCCGCCTATCGCCAGAACAACGGCAGGGGCACACACTTCAACGACGCGGGCTTGAAGGCTCATGGGCTTCTGTGGGCGGAAGTTGTTGAAATGTGGTTGGATGGCGTGCTTCGCTAGCTCGCGATTTAGGCGTTTCCGACGGTGTCCTGGTTCAAACGATTACGCATTCGATATCTCCTAGTTGGCGTCTCCGGTGATTGCTCGTTCAGTTGCTGCGCCCCGCGTTGAAGTGCTGCGGAGGAGTTGTTGGATGCGAATTTGGCTGACATGCCAAGTTCGGTCACTTTTTAGCAAGCAAAAAAAAACGAACCATTAGTAAAAGTTTTCTGACAGGTGTTTTTCCCGGCAGCTACGATTCGCGGGTCAACTACCGCTCCAGCCCTCAGGAGACCTGTCATGCAAGCTATTCGAATATTTCAAAAGAAAACCGCCATCAGAGCGGCGATGCTCGTTGGCCTACTATTAGTAGGCATCGTCGGCTTAACCCCCTCAGCGATCGCTCAGAGTTCTTCTTCTTCGGTGAATGGCATCATTACTGATCCCGTTGGAGCAGTCGCGCCCGGCGCGAAGGTCATCCTCAAAAATGTGGATACCAACGTTGAGCGCACAACGGTGTCCAATCGCGGTGGAGACTACTTCTTCAGTAGTGTGCCGCCGGCGCAGGGCTGCTTTAACGCACCGAGCTTTCAAAGAGAGACGATCAACGTCTTTGAGGTTGCGGTAGCGCAGGCGGTAACCATCAATGCTTCTCTTAAGGTTGGCGATGTGTCTCAGTCTGTCACGGTGGAAGCGGTCGGAACTCAGGTTGAGAGTTCCACGGCGCAGCTCGGTACTGTGATCGGAAGGAAGTGAACAGTCTCCCGTTGAATGGACGCAATTTCACGCAGTATCCGCCGACGCTAACTCCGGGGGTGACACCCATCAGCACAGGCCAGAACAGCAGCGCCAGCGGTGCCGTCATCGCCGCCAGTACAACAAACTACGCTTTCCCCTCGATCAATGGCGCCGGCAACAGGTCGACGATCTACCTGGTGGACGGCATGAACGATAATCAGGCTTGGTACAACACCTATGCTGTTCCGCCGATCATTGACACCGTCCAGGAGTTCAAGATCAACTCCCACAATGACTCCGAGTATGGCGGGTCTCTGGGTGGCGTGGTCAACATCGTGACCAAGTCAGGCACTAACTCCTACCATGGCTCTGCATGGGATTACATACGCAGCAACACCTTTGATGCGAAGCCGTACATTGCGGCACCACCCTCCTATCACCTGAACACGTTCGGCGGTCAAATGGGTGGACCGATAAGGATCCCCCACCTGTACGACGGCCGAAACAAGACGTTCTTTGAGATTGGCGCCGAAGGAGCACATTACTCCAAGGCAGGATCGACGAATATTCTTATCCCAACTCGAGGGCACAACTAAATGGAGACTTTAGCAGCGCAACGACAGGAGTAACAAAAGGCGGTACCTGCGCCCCCTGGCTCATCTCTAAGGGAAGTTGCCAGTTGTATGATCCCAATTCTTACGCAACAACCAACAACTATGGTCCCTACCGACCTGCCTATCTCGGCAACCAGATACCAGTCTCAGAGTTCAATCCGTATTCACTCGCCTTCATCAAGGCTGTATTCGGGAACGCCACCCCATCGTATCTTGGGATTGCCACGACTGACCGACAACTATCAGATCACCGATCCCACCCGCCCAACCGGTATATAACTACACTGGCCGTATCGACCAGCATATCGGCTCCAAGGACTTCATCTTCTTCCGCTATTCCGGAATTCAGTGGTCTCAGATGTCCCAGCACCGTCCCGACTCTGTTCACTTCTACTCAGATACCCGCGCAGCAATATGGCGTGAGCTGGGTGCATGTCTTTAGTCCGACCACCAGCATGCAGGTGCAATATGGCAGGACACATGTCGAGGACGACACGCTTACCCAGTTCAATAACCATAACTTGTGGCAGGTTTACGGATGCTCTGTTGACATGTGCAATTCCTTCGTCGGAGGGGCTGCTGTACTGGTCACGCAGACCCTACAAATGGCTTCTCCGGAGGCGAGGTCAACAGTCCATCGTCGAACCTGTCGAGTATCCATGAGTGGTCGGGCAGTGTAACAAAGGCGATCGGCAAACACCAAATCCAGGCCGGGGTGCCTGGACGAAGTGAACTATACGGCCGAACTGCGCCAGGGAACCGTTACATTCTCCGGGGCGTCAACGGCAAATTTCAATTACAACACGCAAAGTCCAACCCCGACTGCCGCGTCTCGCCGGGGTGTCCAGCGGGTGTGCAGTGCTCAACGGTTCCTTCCGTGGGATCTAGTTCCACCGCAACGACGCAATCGGGTTTCGGCCTGGCCGATTTCCCGCCCGACTATCCCAACTCAGAGAACAAACGCAACGTTCTACTTTCGGAGCGACCTGGTGGTATTGGTAGTGCATTTTTGCAGGACAAGTCCTTGGCAAGATGACTCGCAATTTGACGGCTCAACTATGGCGTTCGCTATGACCGCAGCGTCATCCCAGCCTATGGCACGGAGGCCCGACCAGTAGGTCTGCAGGGGCAGCATCGAAACCGGCGATTTCGATTTCAACAACGGTACATACATAGTGCAGCAGTTGCCTCCGCTCGGCAGCGTTCGCGGCCACGTCCTTGCCTGCCGAGCGCAACTTTGCCAGCAAACGTTCTCGTTGCTTCCGGAAGCAAAATCCTTCATGGCAGTAAGGACAACATCGGCTCCCCGTTTGGGTTTTGCTTATCGGGTCAACGATAAGATGTCAGTTCGTGGGGGCTATGGGATTACCTACGATAACTGGGCGGCCATCATTCAGATGACGCAGAACTACCAGGGCTCGTGGCCCGACACCGGCACCTTGCAGATCAGCAACACGAATACGCCGGGTACGGTCTATACCTCGGCGCAGAATCCCTTCGCCCAGAATGGCGGCAACCTCCCGGCCGCAACCCCCTTCGGGTCGTCCAACGTGAACTACATGGTGGATCCTCGATGGAAGAACCCCTACTCTGAACAATACAACCTGGGGATCGAACAGCTTCGGTAGCCGTACCGTGGCGAATCTTGATGTGGGGTCCGGCGTCGCACCGCCTGGACGTCGGAGGATGGTACAACACCGGTACTCCGTGCACGACCTGTCTGTCGTTCGCTCCTCCGTGCGACATGAACCTCAGACCGCCCCCGGAACCGGATGCACAGTGGCGCGAGTGCATCCTACAACGCGCTACAGGCCTCCCTGGTGCGGCAGTTCAGTACCGGCTTTGGCTACACGCTCGCCTATACCTGAGCAAGACGCTGAATGAAGGTGGAGACGGCTATTTCGGTGTCGAAGGCGGCGTTCCGGAAGATCCTTACAATCCGAAGGGTAGCCGCGGGCCGGCGGTTCCACATTCTCTCAAGATTCACCGCCAATACGATCTACGAACTTCCTTTTGGAACCGGCAAAAGGTTCGCAACCGGCAACCGGTTCGCCGATTACATCATCGGTAACTGGCAGGTGAATGCAATCTTCTCAGCACGTTCCGGGCAAAACATCAATATCACCGCCTCGGAGATATTGCCAACACGGGAAACGGGGCCACTTACGAGAGGGCGAACCTGGTCGGCAATCCCTACCAAAGCGGGCCCATTGCGGGCAATCCGTCCGGCCACTGTCCGGTCGAACGCGAACTCGTCGGCTGGTCAACCCCTGCGCCTTTGAGACCCCGGCTCGGCACCTTAAGGCAACGCGCCACGCAACTTCCTGCAAGATCAAAACTTCTGGGACTTGGACACTTCAATCCACAGGTCGTTCCCGATCAAAGAGAGTTTTGCGCTGAAGATCGATGTTGAGGCGTTCAATGTGCTGAACCACCCTGTCCTTGGCAGCCCCGCGACAGCCGTCACCACGCCATCGCGGTCAGATCACTTCGGTGGCATTCGGAAACGCACAACGTATCCTGCAGTTTGCTGGCAAGATTCAGTTCTAAATGCGATCTCAAGTGAGCCTCTGTTGCTTCGAGCGACAGGGGCGCGCTAAAGGTTTTCTAGAGGCCATAAGTTGGTTCTTCGAGCAGGGAACTCTTAATATCTGATGTTCTTTAGAACCTGGGGCACGAAGGGCTCTTTCAACTGCTCGAGATAGAGGCTTGAAAGAGCGACGGTCTATCGGGAATCCTTACGAAGGACGAACCGCCGGGACAATTGGGCGTGGGTATTCCGTTACGACGGAATTTAGGTCCGCCGCCTTAGAGTGCCAAATTATGAGATGAAAATGGAACATCCACATCAGTCGGTGCCAAATCGCCAATGCGATGACCGACGTGGAAAGCGGCCAGATGGCTGAAGAGCTGCCATTTCGGACAAGTGACCCTC
>CAWDJN010000023.1:0-166015 GCA_963802695.1 uncultured Acidobacteriaceae bacterium | reverse complement strand
TTTTTTATGTTGTAGCACCACTTGGCCCCAGTACATATACTATGCGAATGGGTACCTGGCTGCCTTGCACAAGCAAAACGACCGGATCGCCTTGACTGAGGCTGGCCAAAAGCGGCTCTTTTTTGAGCAACAACTAGAGAAGGAAAAGAATTCCCTGGCGGATGCAGAGGTCGCGTTGACTGAGACGATGCAGAAGAGCGGGCTGATTCAGGCCTGGGGGACAGGCGCAGCTACAAATCGAAACGATCGCGCAGACGCAGGCGGAGATTTCAAGCCGAGAGGTGCAACTGGCAGCGATGAGCCAGGCGGCAACAGGCCAGAACCCAGATGTGATTCGTCTGCGCTCGGAGATCGATGGGTTGAAGGAGCAGCTCAATAGGTTAGAGAACTCGGGAGTGAAAACAGGTGCTGGGAATGTGGAGATCCCCACGTCAAAGGTTCCTGAACTGACGTTGACCTACATCCGCAAAGCGCGTGATGTGAAGTATCACGAGGCTCTTTATGAACTGTTGCTGCGGCAATATGAGTCGGCTAAGCTCGACGAGGCCAGGTCTGCTCCGCTGATGCAAGTGGTGGACTATGCGGTCGTTCCGGATACAAAATCAGGACCGGCGCGAACCGCATTGACAATCCTCGCATTCATCGTTGGAGGGATGGTGGGGATGATCTGGGTGGTTGTGCGCGAGGGACTGCGGAGGCAAAGTGGATTCCAAAAATCCAGTTGAATAGCGCGGAGTGCGGTCTGCTGGTCAGACGGAGTCCATATCCCTCTTATTGAGAAGAGCGTGACCAGGAGCAATAGTATGCGGAATAGGTTCGAAGTCTCCGACTATGGCAGCGGGGTATATCGAGGGCGCAGGCAAAGTCCTGCTTACGGCAATGATGTGCTTTTTGGAGTAGGACAAGTGGGTGGGGCAGGCAAGGTGACCGGGCAATTCGATGTGTCATCCAATTGCGGGAGAGAGTATGACTGAGCGTCGTCCATTATTTTCCATCTGTATCCCTGCATACAATCGTGCCAAGTTTCTCGCCCCCCTGCTAGATTCGATTTACAGTCAAAGTTACAAAGACTTCAATGTTGTGATTTGCGAAGATCGTTCCAGGGAGGCGGCTGAGATCGCAGCCGTTGCGCGGGAGTATGCTGGGCGCTTCCCAGGCACCCTTTCCTATTATGAAAACGAAACGAACCTTGGCTATGACGCCAATGTGCGCAACCTGGTTGAAAAAGCTACAGGTCAATACTGCTTTTTCATGGGTAATGACGATTTAATGTGCACCGGGGCTCTGGAAAATGTTGCCGGTATTCTTGAACGGCATCAGAATGTCGGGCTAGTGCTTAAGAGTTACGCATGGTTCGATGCGGTTCCTGAGGAGATTAATCAGGAGGTCCGGTACTTCGAGGAGGAGCGGACGTTTACGGCCGGTAGAGAAGCTGTTGCAGTTTGCTTCCGCCGATCGGGGGTCATTTCGGGATATATCGTCCATCGGGATAGTGCTCATGCGGCGGCGACGAAGAGATTCGACGGGACTCTTTATTATCAAATGCATCTGACCGCCCGGGTTCTCTCAACGATGAACGCAGTTGCTACGCCGAAGGTGTTGGTCTTGTGCAGGAACACGGAGGCTCCGGAGTTCGGCAATAGCGAAAAGGAAAAGGGGAAATATGTCCCGGGTCGCTATACTCCGCAGGCGCGACTCAATATGGTAGGCGGGGCTTTGTCCATCATCAAGGATCTAAAAGGGACCACCGGTCTGGACTTAGTTCGAGAGGTGATGCGGGACTATGCCAACTATTTCTATCCGTATATCAAGGATCAATTGACACTTCCCTTGAAGGAATATTTCAGACTGTGTGTCGACTACGGGAAAATGGGATTTTACAAATACCCTATGTTCTATGTGTACTGCGTGAGTGGGTATGTTCTAGGTGATCTGAAGTTCCTTTGGATGACTAAAGTGGTTCGAGGCTATCTCGGACGCAGTCCTCATTTTGGGTTGACCAAGCAAGCGGGAAAGCTGTCAAGCTCATGAGGCTAAAGGTTCCATTTGACCGGCTCATGAAGCCCTCCAACATCTCGATGCTGGCTGTGGGAATGAGTTTTTGCGCATGGTTGTTCCCAAGCTTTGGAACGTTGAGAAAGGGCTTTGTAACCGCTGAACCTTTGGACTTGACTGCCGTTCTGGTTCTTGCGGCATGGTACTGCCTAATATTTCTCAGTTTTTATCTAGGGCAACAGGTTAGTTCGACATTCTTGCAAAACATAAGACCAAGGGGCAAAGCAGTCTCCCTCGACTCCAAGTCACTATATTATCTATTTACCCTCATGGCAGCTACAGGCTTGATATCTGTTCCTTGTGAAAGTTATTTCGTCATTTTCCATTAACGAAATACTTGCTTCATAGCCTTACGTCAGGTCAATGCCATACGAGCGGCGCCGTTGCGAGAATTATAGCGCGGGTATTATTTCTCTTCGCTATTTGATCATATATTCGGCTTCGCTAGCTACATATAAGATTGTCAAATATAAAAAGTTTACCCCGTTGCATATTTTCAACGTTGTTATTTTTGTTCTGGGAATACCGATCTTATCGCGTCTCATTTTAGTGGCGACAGGTGTGACAACTGGACTTCTTCTTGTGTTCGGAAAGACCTCTCTCAAAATAAAGTTTCTGAAAGCAGGCGTGTTTACTGGAGTGGCTTTTCTTGGCCTTTCGGCTCTCAATTATTCGAGGAATGCCAATTTTTACGAGTCAAGGCATCTTTCGTTTGGTGAAGCCGGTTTGGCCGAGATAATCAGCTATCTCGGCTCTCCTTTTCAGGTCGCTGTTGGGAGTTCAAAGATCATAGGCACGATAGTTTCCAGCCCGGATGATACATACAGGAGTTATATCGACATAGAGCCACAGCTAAACACAAACTCCTCATTCTTGGCGTTACATGAGCAAATGGGATATTTTGCGTGGCCCTATATATGTTGTCTTTGCTTTTGCATGGGGCTACTTTACTCGTGGCTATTTTCTTTTGGAAGGACGATCTTTCTACTTCCGTGTGGCGCAATTTTATATGCCTCAGCAGAATTGTGGCGGCTAGATCTGCTTCAACAGGGAATATTCGAAGTCTGGCTCATCGTGGGGATCGGCGTACCGGTGTTCTGGCTGTCTTTCCAGTGTTTAGTGGGTTCACTGCGAAAGAAAGTTGCGGTTCAGGGAGCCAGTAAAATACAGGGTTATCCGTAGATCCAATGACATCAGCCTCCTTGGCAACCGATGGTCCGAGAGCTGCTGACGCAATACAGACTGCATCGCTGATCTATCATTTATTAGAACCCTCGAGGTGAGTCGAAAATGCAGCATCGCTACGTGTATAGGATTGTGGTTTTGTCTTTGCTTGGACTGCTTTATATCGGCCTCATTCAGAAATATCGTGCCTATGATATCGATAATCCCTGGTTTCTTTCGTTTTCGTACAACTATTGTCACGGGGGCACTCTGACAGATGAGTTCGCGGGAACTCATTATCCGGAGGGGATGGACGGTGTTCACCTCTTCGGCAAAGTGGCGGCGAGGACTCAGTGCGTCGTGCTGGATCAGGTAGGGTGGACGCCTTGGGGGACGGTGGGTCTAATCTCCATTTGGGCTCTTATCGTTATGGTTGTGGTGGTTGTTTCTGCGACGCTTGGATTATCGCGAGAGATGGATTGCAGCTTTCATCCTGTTTCTTGGCGTAACGGAACCGATGGTCTCAATGATCGAGAAGGCACGCTACGATATTTTTGTTTTTTTCTGTTTGTCGCTGACATTGTGGCTGGGTGTACAGGGCATGGAACTTGCGGCTCTGCTGGTGGCGGTGGTTGCGATAGAAATAGAGCCCATAGGTCTCGTTGTGCCGATACTACTTGTGCTGCTACTAGCGATTCGAACGAAGAACTGGGCGCTTTTGGCGGCAAAGATTGGCGGGGCGGCGGCGTTGATGGTGGTGATCTACCTTAGACTGCACGCGGGAGCGATCTCCGAGATGGCTCATGCACCGAAATCGAATCAGGCGTACTTAGTAGGCGGTACATTAAGGCGTACTTTATTGAACATCGGAGGCATCTGCCAGAGTTGGCGATGCTGTTACTTGGCGGGTGGCTCTGTTGGAAAGAGCGCGGGAAGGTTGCAAATCGACACGGGACAGTGGTTAGCGACGGCCGTGGGGGTGATGTTTTTCCTTGGGCCTCATCCGAACCCGGCCTATGCTGTGTTTGCCATGCCGTTCCTGTTGTGGGCTGCGCTGGAGGGTTACGATCGGGCAAAACGCTGGCAATGGGTTCCGGTTGTGATCTTCGTCGGGATATTGCTGCAGTATGGGTACCTGTACAAGGTTAATCGACACGAGGGGTTTGATTCTCAGGATTTTACCCGCGTACGGGAACGTATTGCAGACTCGGCGAGTTTGCTGCAGATTCCAAATGAGCAAATGCACCTCTGTGGAGATTACTCTATGTGGTTTGCTCATCCGCAGAATTACAGTGCTTGTTTTTCGAGTAAAGAAGGCTCGGAGAGATTCAATGCGAATCTCTATCTCTGCTTCGACGAACCTTTGATGAAGGGGGGGCTCAGCTCGAAGGAGTGGGTATCTTGTTTGGAGTTCAAGCAGGCGAGACTACTGCGTGAACTTTCATCAATGGATGTTAGAGGGCATCTCCTTCATTTTTACGAGCCGCAGTGAGGGTCGCGCTACCAGGAGTTAATTTCGATGTTGACTATTGATCTCCGGATGTATCGAAGTTCGGGGATTGGCCGTTATTTGAGGAACTTGATACCTCTCGTGCTGCCTCGGGTGGAGGCGAAGCATCTCCGCGTGGTAGGGAGCGCAAGTGAACTCACGGCGGAGGATTGGAGCAAGGATCCGCGGGTCGAGGTGTTTGAGAGTAGTGCAGGTATCTATGGAGTGCAGGAGCAGGCACTCGCATTAAGCGGGGCGCTTCGCGGAACCGAGCTGCTTTGGGTGCCCCACTACAGTGTCCCTATGCTTTATTCAGGCAGGCTGGCTGTCACGATCCATGATGTTTGTCATCTGGCATTGCAGGAGTCGCTGGACGGTAATCTCAAGCGTATGTATGCCCGGCTGCTTTTTTCGAGTGTCGCGCGCAAGGCCGATGCGATCTTTTGTGTCTCCGAATTTACGTCTTCGGAAGTACAGCGCTATCTTCATGTGCCTGCGGACAGGATCCAGGTAACGCACCCCGGACTGGATGCCAGGTGGGATCCAAGCGTGTCCCCGCATAGAGAGCCCGATGGAGTGCCTTATTTTCTGTTCGTCGGAAATTTGAAGCCTAATAAGAATCTGGGTGTATTGCTCACGGCCTTCTCACAGGTTACTGGGCAAATACCGCATCGGCTCATCATCGTGGGTAAAGCAGACAAGATGAAGACTGTCGATGGGAATGTGATTTATGAAGCCGAGAAGTTGTCGGGCCGGGTTCATTTGACCGGCGAGATCAGTGATCAACGATTGATGGAGTATTACCGGGGAGCGGAGGCGCTGGTTTTCCCATCCTTATATGAGGGATTTGGTCTTCCGCTGCTTGAGGCAATGAGCTTGAGCTGCCCTGTGTTGTGCTCGAACACGAGTGCACTGCCAGAAATTGGCGGGGACGCGGTGATGTATTTCAATCCGAGAGACCCTGGTGATCTTGCGGCGAAGCTTGTGGAGATTGCACGAACGCCTGAACTTCGCAGTCAACTGGTGCAGCGCGGGCTAACTCGCCTGCAGATGTTCAGTTACGAAGAGTGTGCGCGACAGACCGCAGAGGTGTTGAATCGTCTGTTGGGTGAACGGACCAGTACAAATGAATTGAGGAACCCGGTCTAGCGGAAGAGATGAAGGTCTGGCTCCCATGTTAGTTGGATCCAGCCGCTGGTGTTGTGGTGAGAGCCGGGCATGTAGGAGGGGATGAGGAAGCGTTCGTACTGGGTGAAGACCTGGGCTGTCCACTCTTTGTTGAGAGCGAACGATCCATTTACGAAGCCGTCGGTGATTGTGGCTCCGCCGGGCAGAAAGGCCGTCCCGCCTTTGTTCTGACGATAGCCTGCCTGGACCCGTGTGCGGGCAGAGAACCAGTAGCTTGTGACGCCCTGTATCGCCCGGCCATCGCGACCGACAGCGTTGCCTACCAGGAAGCCTTTGTTGGTGTTTCCATCGACGTACTGATTGTTGATGAAGACCTGGCGCCCGCCGTAGTCAGTGGCGAGTCCTTCGGAACTGACTGCTTCGGCTCGAAGATCCATGTGGGGCAGGAAGGGTAAACGCGCAAAATAAATGCCCGGGTTCCAGACTGCTCGGCGCGGCGCGGCTAACGGGCTTGGATCGTCATCAGAATATGCATCCGCGTAGAGAGTAACGAGCCGGCTTATAAACGGAAGTCTCCAACGGAAGTCGAAGCCGCTCTTGCGATCGCCGGGATCAGTCCGGTCTCCATACAAGCCGGTGCCTGTTGAATTGAAGCTGAAGACATTTGCTTTGAAGCTGTGGAACGTGATGGGGTGTCCGACACCCCAGAAGATGGACCACCGCGTAAAGCCCATTTCGAGGTTATCCCCGAAGTTTACGGCGAACTTCTGGCCGTTATACCAAGGGCGTGCAGGATAGTCATGTCCTGACAGCTTTCCGAGGACGATGTCGAAGCGGTAGGTTCCCAGAGACGGTGCAAACGGTATGGGGTGAGGACGGGTGGAGACAAAGCGCAGGTTATAGGTGGGCTCTGCGTTGCTTGAGAAGGCTAGAGGCCCCATGGTCGTGGGGCCCCAGTAGAGTTCCTGTTTGCCAAGTGAGAGTGAATTGCCTGCGAAGGCAACGCCCCCGTACATCTGCATCGCGCCTTGACGTTCGAATGCGGTTCTGGCGGGAATCGGCTGAATATAAGGAGAGCCAATGAAGTTATCCAGGCTGTTGATCAGTTGATTGATGGCGGGGGTCTCTGCTGGATTGCCGGGGCTGTGCTGGAGTTCCTGCATGTCGTAGAAGAACAGGCGTCCGCTGTGGGCGCGGAAGGAGAAGCCAGCGATAGCGCTACCGCCTCGGCCCAGCGGACGGCCGTAGTCGTTCCACCAGGTTTGGCCGAAGTGGAAGCTGTCTGCCAGGGCAGGGCCGGCGATTGTTCCGTATCGTGCGTAGACCGATTCGAACCGGAGCGACTTATAGTATTCGGGATCTGCTTCGAGTTCGGTGTGAAGATCGGCCATGAGAAGCTTAGCCTGAGCGACCAGGCCTGGGCTGTAGGCGCCCTTCATGCCGGCTAGATTCTCGGCTATACGGAGCTGGCGCAGGCACTCCTGGCGTGTCCATGGTCGGATGACGGTGCTTTGGCCGGGGATAAAGCCCATTGCCCCGAGACGCTCCAGAGCTGGGTATATCCAACTATTCATGGGGACGTTGGTTGAGCCGATGGTGTCGGGGTCTACCTCGTCGTCGAGGGGGCGGGGCGTGGGGTGGACGATCGGCGGCGGTTGGAGTTGCTGGGGAGAAGAGGGGTGAGGCGCGGGTGGCGGCGCGCCATAGTCGCCGGGGATGGGCCGGTTGTCGAAGGGGTTGAGATTGAAGTTGTGGTGGGCGCGGTAGACGTAGTGGCCGATGAGCCATCCCGCAGCGCTGCCGACGAGGACGTCGGAGGGGAAATGCTGTTCGGCGAGTACGCGGCTGACGCTGACACCGGTGGCGAGACCGTAGACGGCTGTGCGGGTTAGCCATCCTGGGTATTCGTCGCCGATTACGGAGGCCATCGACCAGGCTGCTGCGGCGTGATTGGAGGGGAATCCGCCGTCGATTGGGTTGGTGGTGAAGAACCGGCCTCGGGCGTTATCGACGTTGGGGCGTTCGCGGCGGAAGACTAACTGGAGCGCTTCGCTGACGGCGAGGCTATCGACGAGCGCTTCACCGCTGAGGAGACCGGTTTCATGGGCCTGTGGGGCATCGTGGTCCAGGCTCCACAGGTACATACTGGCGGGCATGACGGCGAGCGCCCCGACACCTGCATTAGAAAGGGTCTGGAAGTGGCTCTGATCGTTGGGGCTGATGTGGATCAGATCGTTCATGGTGTGCTGGTCGCTGCCGATCATGGTTCCGGTGACGGCGGCCAGAGGTAGAAGCCAGGTGGCGTCCATGGGGCGGATGTGGAGCGGGCTTGTCCAGATGGCTTTCTGGTCGAAGAGAATTCTTTTTGGCGTGCCGGCTAAGGTGATGGGCTCGGGGATGTAGGGGACTGGGCGTATGTCAGGGGGGGTGTTTTGGGGCTGGGGAGCGTCTGGCAGGGAGGTGGGATCTGTGGCTTTGACGCTGGGGACTGCTGGCGCGGAGACGGTAGTTTGCGCGGCGCAGAGGAGACTTGAGGAGATGAGGACGCTGACCGTGAGGGAGAGGAAGGGTCTTGGTCTGGGGTGAGTCGCAGGCATTGGCAGGTTCGGGTTACAGCGGACTGCACCCCCTAGGGGGAGGCTACCATAGCTGACCGTGTGGAGTTGAGGGAACCTTGGATACCCGGCGCTTGCCGTGTAACCCGTTTCTTTTAGTGCGTCAAACGTAATCGAAGAGGGCCATGAAGCCATAGTCCATGTGCAGGGTCTGGTGACAGTGGAAGAGAGTCAGTCCGGGGTTGTCGGCGGTGAAGTCGATCTCGGCAGATCAGTCGATGAATTCCGGTAGGCGAATCTTCAAAGGCGATAGAAGTGGTTGGCAGTTAGGACGAGCAGCAGGGTGATGGCGGCTATGGCTACTTCGCCGACGGCTCCTACGAGGAAGGGGCGGGCTCCTTGTTTGAAGAGGTCTTTGAGGTTGGTGCGGAGGCCTACTCCGGCGAAGGTGAGGAGGAAGGCCCAGCGGCTTAGGTTTCCTAGTGCGGCTAGTTGCGGCTTGGTGAAGCCTAGTGCCGCGATAGTTGGATTGCTCGATGCGCCTAGTGTGGCGAGAAGCGAGATGACGAGGAAGCCGAGGACGAACTTGGGGAATTTCTGCCAGAGGAAGGCGGCTTTATTGTCGAGTTGTTTGGTGGCGGCGCGGCTGGCCAAGCCTTTGCGTACCCACTGGATGGCGTAGGCGAGGACAACGAAGCCGATGAGGGCGTTACGGCAGGTCTTGGCGAGGACGGCGTATTTGCCGGCGGCGTCGGAGTAGAGGGCTCCGGCGGCGGTGGCTTCGGCGGTGTTGTCGACGGCGAGGCCGGCCCAGAGACCGTAGGCGTGGTCGCTCATGTGGAGGGCGTGACCGATGAGTGGGAAGGTGAAGAGCGAAAGCGCTCCGAGGGCGAGGATGGCGGCGATTGCGGTGGAGGAGTCCTCTTCGTCGGCGTCGATGGCGCCCTGCGTGGCGATGATCGCGGAGACTCCGCAGACGCTGGAACCTACGGCCAGAAGCGTGGTGAGTTGCGGACCGAGGTTGAAGGTGCGGCCTAGCCAGGTCATGAAGGTGAGCGAGAAGGCGAAGGCGATGAAGACGAGGATGAGCGAGATGCCGCCGAGTTTAAGGACGTCGCCGAGGATGAAGCGTGCGCCGAGGAGGATGATGCCGGTCTTGAGCCAGAAGTCGTAAGTGGCTACGCCGGGACGGAAGATGCGGGCGACGCCTACGGTGTTGGCGATGATGATGCCGAAGAGGATGGCCCAGAGGACGTATTCGATGTTGGGGAAGGTGATGTGGTGGGCCTTGGTCCAGGTGTTTAGGAAGTGCTCGACGAACTTGCCGGCGTAGCCGACGACGAAGAGCAACGCAATGCCGGGGAGGAGACCGAGGAGGGTGGAGCGTTCGGCTGGGACGCGGCCGGGAGCGTGGGGAGGGTACTCTGAGCGCAGGTCAGGCAGATGAGTCGAGGCGGCCATGGGTTCTCCTTGGGTGCGATGGGCTGAGTTTTGCAGCTACCAGGCGATGCTTCGGAGGAGGCCGAAGCGGATGAGGAGGCCGAGGGCGGCGGCGAGGAGGATGGCCCAGGCGTCGGTGGAGAGACGGGTGCGAAGGGTGGACATGGTGGAGTCTCCTTGGATAGCGCGGTGCACACGAAAAAACGTGGATGCGGCTGCTTGGATTTTTAAGGTAGGGGTGTGGCGCGGATGGGACTAGCTACAACAACAGCGAGTGGGCATGAGGTTCAGGGTCGCGGATTGGCGGAAGACCGTCATGTTGGGATTTAGTGTACACCAGACTGGGCGGGCACAGCGCAGATTGTGACCAGAAGATGATTTGCGGCGGAGTCGGCCTTTCGGCGGAGGTCAGTGGCTTTCCGGCGGATCTGTTCGGTGGTGGGGCTTTGTTTGGAGAGACTTGCTTGAGCTTCGTCGAGCAGCAGGAGATAGTCGTGCCATGAGCCGAGGATCTTCTGAGCTCGTTCGAAGCGCGAGGCGAGGGCTGATGCAGCCTTGGAGGTGTCGGCTCCAGTTTCGGCGATGTAGCGGGCGGTCTTGCCGGCTTTACGGATAGAGTGAAGCTGGTCGTCATCCCCGGGGTCGAGGGCGCAGGCATTCTTTGCGAACCAGCCACGCGTGAGGTGAATGAGTTCTTTGCCGCTCAGGTCGAGATCGAGCGCTGGTTTCAGGGCGATTTCGAGATTGTCGAGGCACTTGCCGATTTTTTTCTGATGTTTTTCGAGTTCTCGAATGAGCTTGCCGGCCGCTTTCTCCCTTGCTGCGGAAAGTTCGTGGTCGAGCCGTGCGGTGTCGGCGTTCTTTTTGCAAGCATTGAGGAGACCGCGGTGGACGTCGAGGTCGCGGACGGCACCGGCGGCGCGGCGAAGTTTGCGGAGGGCTTTGCGCAGAGGCCTCGATTCGCGGTCGATGTGGATGGTGGAGGCGGCGGCGAGGAGTTCGAGGGTGGCCTCGATGCGGCGGGTGGTGGAGCGGAGTTTGTGGACAGGTTTTGGCGAGGGCTTCTTCAGGCAGTCAACGATCGCAGCTTTGAGGATTAGCGATTGCTGGAGAAAGGCGCCGACTGGCTGCGACATGACGGTGTGTTTCCAATAAGAGTTGTCATTCTATCGAGTTTGCTGTCGTTTTGAGGGTGCACTGACACTTCGGTTGAAAAATAGTTGCGCGCAACCGTGGTGGTGAACGGGGGTTCAGTGAGATGTAAGCAGGAGGTTGTTATGAAGCTCACAAACGTAAAAGCGATGTTCGCAAAGGTTGCAACGGTTGGTGTAGTGGCGGGAGCGATTGCGCTGGCCGTTCCGGCTAAGGCAGACGCGCAGGTTGTGGTTGGAATCGGCGTAGGGTATCCGCACCCTGGCTACTACTATGGCCCCGATTACTATGCCCGGCTGCGCATGGAAGAGGCGCGGCGGCATGCGGAGTGGGTGCGGGCGCATGAGCGCTTTCACTATGAGTATCGCGGGCGCTGGTAGTTCGAGCGAATAAGAATCAGCAATGTTCGCAGGCCGGTGGCGGAGAGGTTTCCGCGCCGGCCTTGCTGTTTGCGGCGAGGTCTTCGGGCGAGAGCGGCTGGTAGTAGCGGGTTTCCGGGGTCGCGCAACCTTCGCAGAGCGTTCGTACGACTTTGTTCTCCATATGTCGCACTTCGCGGTCGTAGTTGATGCCTTCGCCGCAGAGTTCGCAGGTGATGCGGGCGGATTTGTAGCCGGGCATCTCGCGCGGGTGGATGGGGACGGCGACCCACTCTTCGCTGAAGAGATCGGCGTCAGGCATCTCGCGGTAGGCGAGCATTTGTTGCTGGTTCTTGTTTTCGATCTGCGGGTAGAGTTCGCGGGCGCGCTGCTTGGAGGACTCGAGCGCGGCGATGCGGATGGCTTTGTAGACGGGGGTGTCGCCTTGCTGGGGAAGTGGTGAGCCCAGGTCGACGAAGGTCGCGGCCATCTTGCCCCAGTCGCGGAACTTAATGGCTCGTTTGCCGAGGCGGCAGCCGGTGACGACTCCGATGGCGTCGGTGGCGCAGCGATCGATCTCGATGAAGGTGACGAGACGCTTGCGGTCCTTTGGATTTACGAGGCCTTTGGGGTCGTCGATGCCAAGGCGTTGGCAGCCCAGCATGGCCAGGCGGACTCCGAGGATCTGTCCGGCGCATAGATGTCCGTGGGCGGCTTCGGCTTCGCGGAGGAGGGCGTCGAAGGTCTGCATGGCTTGATGATACTGCTCGTAGCAGTGCGAGATAAAAGGATTGCGCGTGGTTGTGTGGCGGAGGTAGTATTCGATGCCCGAGGTGGTCTATGAGCGATTTTGAGACGACGATTGCCATGGTGTTGAAGCATAAGGGCGGATTGATTGCTTCGATACGGCCAGACGCGTCGGTCTATGAGGCGATTGAGATGATGGCTGCGCGGCAGGTAGGCGCGCTGCTGGTGATGGAGTCGGGCGTGCTGATCGGGATCATTTCGGAGCGGGACTATGCGCGCAAAGTGATCCTGCAGGGCAGGTTGTCGAAGGAGACGCCGGTGAGCGAGATTATGTCGAGCCCGGTGATTACAGTGACACGGCAGAATACTGTGGGCGAGTGCATGCGCATCATCACGGATCACCACATACGGCATCTTCCGGTGGTGGAGGCGGGAACGGTGATTGGCGTGGTGTCGATCGGTGATCTGGTGAACTCGGTGATCTCGGAGCAGGAGCGAACGATCCGGCATCTCGAGGCGTACATCTCCGGCTCGGCTACGGTTTAGATTCGGTCCTCTCGATTTCGCCGTTGCTGGCTTGCGGATAGGCCTTTCTGTATGCTTCGATGGCGTCGTGGATGTGGTTAAAGATAAGAGTTGGGCCGACGGCTTCGCTGAGATGGTGGCGGCGAAAGTCAGCGCGTGTGTCCCAGGGCACCCGAGCGAAACCGAAGGTTACGCCATCGGCAGTCACAGCTTTCTTCAAGTCGATGACGACTCGTGCGGCGGTGTAGTCGACATTGATGATGGCTTCGGCATCGACGATAAGCCAGCGGACTGGCGAGGGAGCAGGCCCGATGATCGCTAAAATCTCGTCGGCGAAACGGTTGGCATTGGCGTAAAAGAGAGCAGCGCCGAAGCGATAGAGGACCAGGCCCGGTTCGGTCATGGTTCCGGCGACGGGTGGGGACAGCATCCATGTGCCTTCGCTGTCGGCGATCATGACACCGCTGCGCGGATGATAGCTGTGATGCACGATGCGGAGCAATGACAGGATCATCGCAATGATGATTCCCTCTTCGACGCCGGCGACGACTACGCAAAGGGCGGTAAAAAGAGCGATGGCATACTCCTGCGGGCTCTCTTCGCGAATCTCTTCGAGGGTGCGGAGTTTGATGAGCCGAATTGCCACCAGAAAGACGAGCGCGCCGAGGACGCAATGGGGGAGATACTCGAGCGGCTTTGTGAAGAAAAGCAGGACGATCGCTACGACGGCAGCAGTGGCGATTTGCGCGATCTGGCTCTGGCCGCCGGCGTTTTCAACGATCGCGGTCTGGGTGGGGCTGCCGTTGACAACGAAGCCTCCGCTGAAGGCTGCGGCGGCATTCGCAGCCGACAGCCCAACGAGGTCCTGATCTGCATCGAGCCGCTGTTGATGGCGCGCGGCGTAGATGCGAGCGGTCGCCGAACTCTGGGTAAGAATCATGACCGCGCATGAGGCGGCGATTGGAATCAGTGGCGGAAGGTCGCTCCAATGGACGTTGGGGATGCCGAAGTGCGGCAACCCTCCGGTTACAGGGCCGATCGTGCTGATGCCGTGTCCGGCGAAGTTCCAAATGGCGCTGGCTGATGTGGCGACGATGACGGCCAGCATAGAACCCGGCAGCCTGGGAGCGAAGTGCTGCAACGCGAGTACTGAGGCAAGTACAGTTACGGTGACAAGCAGAGTTGGCAGATGGATGTGCGGGACTCCACGGCAGATCTCGTAGAGCTGGACGATGGTCTTACGGGATTGGGTTTCGATGCCGAGCATCTGGCCGAGAACGGTGATGCCAACCTGCAATCCGATTCCAGTGAGGAAGCCGGTGAGCACGGTCTGTGCCAGGAAGTCGGACACGAAACCGAGTTTCAGGAGTCGCGCCAGCAGCAGAAATCCCGCGGTAAGCAACGCAACTGCGCCTGCGAGAGCTACGTAGCGCGCGCTGGCGGCGGGAGCCATTTCGGCGAGTCCGCTGCGAAGGATTGCGGCTGTGGCGGAGTCGGCCGCAACGACGAGATAGCGTGACGAGCCGAAGGCGGCGAAGGCGAGCAGCGGAAACAGTAGAGAATAAAGGCCGGTTTCGATCGGCATGCCGGCGATGCGGGAGTATCCGAGCACCTGCGGGATATCCATGGCGGCGAAGACGACGCCGCTGAGTGCATCGCGCACGGCCGCAGCTCGCCGGAAAGGCCGGATACCCTGGAACAGACTCAGCAAATCACAAGCTCCTCGACGGCGGGCGGGGCTCGCCTTTCGTAATACGAATCGAGGTTGATGCTAAATCAAATCAGCGGGATTTTTTGGGGAATGCTTGACGGTCAGTTTGGTTCGGAGTCGCCTTCTTCGACGATGGAGGCGGTGCCGACGACGTCGTATGTCGCAGCTTCGCCGCCTGTGGGTTTCATCGTGACGCGCGTAGGCAGGCGCTGCCACTGAGCGGGCTGGCAGACGGGAATGAAGTGATTCGACTGAGGCCATGGGCCAATCTGCTTCTGCACGACCGGCTTCCGTGCGCCGAGTTGCGCGACGATGGCAAACAGGCCTCCTTTGGCTGTGGTGACGATGCCGCAGTATGCGGCGTAGTCGCGGAACCAGACGACGTCGGACACGGCAGCGTCGAAGTCCGGCAGATGCAGCGCGGTGATGCGGCCCGTTACGCGATCGACAGAGAGCCAGGGGCCGGGCTGCCAGATCCAGTGCGGCGCGGCGTCGGTGGGCAGGGCGTCGTTCAGGCGCAGGGCGCGGCGGACGGTAAAGGTGCGGTCGGTGATGTCGTGGATATCGCCGGTGGTCCACTCCTTCTGGCGGTCGTCGACGAAGAGCGGGCGGATTTTGAGCGAGGTGGTTTCGTCGATTTTGGTTTCGGGCGTTGCGTCGGGTTGGGTGTAGGGGACCTTGCGGAATCCGCCGAGGGTGACGGTGTGGACCTTTGGCGCAGCGGCGAGGAGGCTTCGCGTTGAGGAAAACGTGGATAACGCCAGTAGAAAGAGTGTGGAAGCGGCAGGGAGATGATGACGTTCGGTACGCGGAGTCAGGCTCAAGAGGTAGGGCTCGCAGGGGAAATTGTTTGTTTGTCATGCTACGCGAAGCGCCGTGTTTTCATGACGAAAACCTCGCTGGAGGGCCGTAACACTTTTGAGGAGTGGAAGAAATGGGAGGAGGAGCGGAAGAAAATTCACGCCGGAAGGAAAGTTGTGCCGAGGTATTGAGAAAGGTACGAAAAGTGTGAAATAGATTGTAAATTCGCGGCGATGCGCAGGCTCGCGCAGAGTAGTATCGTGGAAAGAAGACGTGCTGCCGTCGTGGTGGCGCGTGTAAGCTGACCGCGGCGAGACCATTTGAAGCAGTACGAAAGGACAAGGATCAAAATATGTGGAAACCGAACCAGACTGGAAGCAACACCCCCTCAACTCCTGAACCGGTACGTCCGTCGACGCCTGTGTCGAACTTCGAGGCGAGCCCCGCACGTCCAACGGTGGGAGCAGGCAACGCTGCCGGCGCCGTTCCGACAGGCGAGCAGGCGACGATTGGCAAGTCTCTGATCGTTAAGGGCGAGTTGACGGGCTCCGAATCGCTGTACATCGACGGCAAGGTAGAGGGTGCGATCAATCTGCCGGGCAATCGTGTGACGGTTGGGCGCAACGGACAGGTGGCGGCGAACATTGTGGCGCGCGAGATCGTGGTGCTGGGCAAGGTTCGTGGCAACTGCCAGGCGAGCGATCGTGTGGACATTCGCAGCGAAGGCTCGCTGACAGGCGATGTGATTGCCGCACGTATCTCCATTGAAGATGGCGCGTTCTTCAAGGGCGGAATCGACATTCGCAAGCCAGGCGGAACGGACCTGAAGGGTGGTACGGCGACTCCTGTTGCCGAGCCCGTTGCCGTCGAAGCCTAGATAGTCGCTAAACCTCTCTTCTCAGAAGAGGACGGCTCCGGCTTGTGCTGGAGCCGTTTTGCGTTTTCGCTAGAACGAGGGAAGGTTTCGCATAATTCCGAAGAGCACGGTCAAAGCTAACGCCGTATAGATAGTGGCTGGCGGAAGATTCGGCCAGCGGATGGCGCTTGCGTCTGAGAAACCGCGCGTAGACGAAGATGCCGTAGACAGCGACAACTGGGAACAGCATCGTGGCGAGCGCGTTAAAGTGAATTGCTACTGCGATTTGTCCGTGAAGCAGAGCCGTGAGCGCGCGCGTGGCTCCGCAGCCCGGACATTGCAGGCTTAAGAGTTGGTGGAACGGGCACTGCGGATAGAAGCCGTAATGCCCCGGCGGGAAACGGACAATCGTCGCCGTGGCAAAGGCGATCACGGCTGGTGGCGCAGCCGCGCGGAGAGCATTCGCGACACGGCTGCGGGTTGAATGTGTCATTGCGCCATGGAGCGATAGCGCAGCGCTTGTTTCAGTTGGTTAATCTCGTTGAGCTTGTACTGGAAGTAGATGCCGCCGAAGAAGAAGGTCATGACGGCGCTCAGACGGAGACCCATCGGCTCGACGCTGTTGAAGTGTTGTTCGAGGGTATCGCGCAAGGTGAAGCGTGCGATGAGGCGCATCACCCACGAGGCAAGGCCGACAAGACTTGCGAAGAGATGCGGCTGCGGCGGCTGTCCGGGGTTGTGAGAGATAGCGACCACCGTTCCCCAGGAACCGCCGTAATAAATAATGATGAGCACCGTCGCGATGATGTAAAACATCAGGGCTTTGCTTGCAGGCTGAACGCGGTTGGCCCATGCCGCGATGACCAGATTCCAGACGATGACAAAGAGGTAGCAGGTGACGAAGCCGAGCAGCAGCTCGAGGGCCCAGTGGAGATTCGGCGGATCGGGGTATGCGGTTGCCGATTGTTGCGGATAAGCCGAGGCGGCGGCAGAGATGGGGGCTGGTGCGACGACAGCGCCAAGGATCTGGGCAACCGGAACCCATTCCGTCATGTCCTCGCCCTTTGCCATATCGGTGGAAAGAACGTTTCCTGATGAGACGTAGCGTTGAAGGTCTTCAAGGGTGTAGGGGCCGTAGATCTGTCCGTTGCGCGAGACTTGATAGGTCATGCATAGCTCCGTGGCGATCTTCTTTCGTGTAAACCCGATGAGACCACGGACTGGCGGTTTGGCACAAATCAAATCATCAGAAGCGCTCGTGTCAAGTTCGTCGCCGTTCGCCTGGCCGGTTAAGAATTTCTATTAGGAAATAGTTTTCAAATGGCTATCAAGCCCTGTATAACGCTGCTTGCCGGCTTTTATCGCAAAACGAGGAGTGCGAACGATGCAGCGCTGGAGTATCTGGACGAATGTAGTTGCCATGGGAATCGGCGTGCTGGCGTTTCCGTTTGCATGTGCACAGGAGATGCCACGGCTCGCCGTCGAACAGGGTCGCGCGACGTTGATAGTCGATGGCAAGCCATTTTGGCTGCTGGGGGCGCAGGTGGACAACTCCAGCGGATGGCCGGAGCGGTTGCAGGCAGTGTGGCCGGCGGCCGACGCGATGCGACTCAATACCCTTGAAGTGCCGGTGTACTGGGAGCAGATGGAGCCGGAGAAGGGCCGGTTCGACTTTACTGTCGTCGATGCTGTTGTTCAGCAGGCGCGCGAGCACAAGGTGAGGCTGGTGCTGCTCTGGTTCGGCACATGGAAGAACGGAAAGATGCATTACGCGCCGGAATGGGTGAAGTCCGATACGGTGACCTATCCGCGAATGAAGACCCGCGACGGGCGTGCGATCGATGTGCTGAGCCCGAACGCGCCGGCAAACCTTGCGGCGGACCGCGATGCGTTTGTGGCTCTGATGCGGCACCTGCGCGAAACCGATACGCAGCACACCGTGATCATGATGCAGGTGGAGAACGAATCGGGATCGCTGGGCACGGTGCGGGACTTCGGCGCGGTGGCGCAGAAGGAGTTCGAAGGGCAGGTGCCGGCAGAGCTGTTGCATGGGCTGAAGAAGACTGGCTCGGGTACATGGGCGCAGGTCTTCGGAGAGGATGCTGACGAGACCTTTGCGGCATGGTCGGTGGCGCGGCTATATCGGGCAGGTAGCGGCGGCAGGGAAGAAGGAGCTAGCGGTGCCGATGTATGCGAATAACTGGCTGAAGAGTCCGCGGGCGTATCCCGATTTCGACGATACCCGGTGAGGATTATCCGAGCGGCGGCCCGACGATCAACATGATGGACGTGTGGAAGGTAGCGGCTCCATCGCTCGACCTGATAGCTCCTGATATCTATGTTCCGAACAGTGAAAGATACCGTGGTGTGATGCAGGAGTTTCACCGCGCCGATAACGCGCTGCTGATTCCCGAGAGCCTCGGCTTTGAACCGTTCCCCGGTGCGAGCGGCTATGCAAGGTATCTGTATTACGCACTCGGCGAAGGAGCGATCGGATTTGCAAACTTCGGCCTCGATCGGATTCGTGTCGACGGGGCGATGAACGCCGAGACGGCATCGCAGGTTGAGGGCTTTCGTCTGCTCGGCTCATTCGACCGCGAACTGGCTGCGCTGGCCTTTGCGGGCAAGGTGAAGACTGCGGTTGAGGAGCCGGGGATCTCGCAGAGGGAGCTGGATTTTGGTTGATGGCGGGCCGTGGTTTCATTTCCACCGTCTTATGATCCGCCGGCGGCCCCGGTTTCGACGTCCTCGGACACGACGGGATTGAAGGCGGGACGGGTGGTGGTCGCTTCGTTGGGCGCTGATGAGTTTCTCGTGGCCGGGATCGATTGCAGGGTGCAGTTTGCGCCGCCTGTGCACACCGCCGGAAAACAGATGCAACTGCTGCGTGTCGAGGAGGGTCGCTACAACGGAACGATGTGGATCCCCTCGCGGCTGTGGAATGGCGACGAGACAGACTATGGATTGAACTTCGGCGGCAAAGGTTCCTTGTTGCGCGTCAAACTTGGGAGTTACTGATGAAGAGATTTGCAGCTGGACTTGTGACATATCATCTTCGGCTTGCTCGATGGCGCAGCAGCCCTGGCAAAAGATTCAGATGCCGACGGCGGCGGAAGTTGCGCAGAGATGGACGACGCCACCGCCGGAGTATGGGCCGGAGCCATATTACGGCTTGAATGGACCGGTGGATGAGACGGTGATTCGTCGCGATCTCGACACGATGAAGTCTCTTGGCTACCAGGCCGTGACCGTGCAGGCCGGCTACGGAATGCCGTTCGCCTATCTCTCGCCGGAGTACTTCAAGTTCTTCCGCACCTTCGTCGAGGAAGCGAAGAAACGCAACATGCGCGTCTGGATTGTCGACGATGCGGGCTATCCCAGCGGTTTTGCGGGAGGCAAGTTTACCGAGCTCAAGCCGGAGATGCGGATGCAGGCTCTGGTAGTAGCGCAGAGGATTTCAGTGACACCAGGCGAGGCGGTGAAGGCGACTATGGGGCCTGCAACAGTGTCCGTTACGGCAATCAATGCAGATGACGGCGCAACTGTAACCGTACCGGTTACAGGCGAAGCAATTGATTGGTCCGCACCAGCCGGGCACTGGACCGGTGATGGTCGTTGAGCATCAGTTCAAAACTTCGCCAACGCGTTCGGACACCAATCCGAAGCGCGTGAAAGACGGAACACAGTCGCTCGAGGATTACCTTGATCCTGCCGCAACCGCACAGTACCTTGCGTTCACCCACGAGGAGTATAAGAAGGCTGTAGGTGATGAGTTCGGTAAAACCATTATGGGTTTCCGCGGTGATGAGCCTGACTACTCCATAAGCGGTCTGCCATGGACGCCGAAGTTTTTCGACCGATTCACCCAGATCAAGGGCTACGACATCAGACCGTATCTTGCGGCATTTCTTCAACCGCGAGGCGCGAAGCTCACCGACGCCCAGATGCGCGCCAAGGCCGACTACTATGACGTCTTTTCGCAGATGTTTCGTGATGGATTCTTCAAGCCGCAGGGCGACTGGTGCGCGGCCAATCACCTCGAGTACCAGGTTCACCTGAACCACGAAGAGATGGAGATGGACCTTACGCGCTCTGAGGGCGAGTTTCTGCGCGACATGCAATACGTGCAGGTGCCGGGTATCGATTCGATCTGGCATCAGATATGGAAGGACACGATCTCTGATTTTCCGCGTCTTGCGGCCTCTGCGGCGCATGTATATGGTCACCCGCGCGCCTTCACGGAGAGCTTCGCGGCGTATCGTCCTGAACCCGATGTCGATATGGCGCGCTACATCCTGAATGAACAGTTTGTGCGCGGCGTGAATCTGGTCGAGACGATGTACTTTCCTGCAACCAGCACTCCGAACGCACATAAATCCCCCTACATGGAGGACTCGGCATATCCAGCGTTGCTGACGTTATGTGCAGCGTATGTCGTATCTGATGTCGATGGGGCGGCCTGCGGCGTCGGTTGCGCTGTATCTTCCATCGAGTTCGATGTGGATGGGCGATGCGGCGGCGGATACAGCGTTTGTCTCGACCGAACGGATGTTGTCGGAGCGGCAGATCGACTTCGACATCGTCAACGATGACGCTCTCGCGAAGGATCTAGCGGCGGGGCACGGAACATTTGAGACCGCGAGTGGAAACCACTACCAGACTGTCATTCTTCCGAACGTCTCACTTCTCTCCCGGGCTGCGCTCGATCGTCTACACGCATTCGCAAGCGGGGGTGGTCATGTGCTGTTCCTCGGGCGCACGCCGTCGCTGATCTCGGGAAGAACGATTCTTGACGCTCGCACCGCAACTCCGGCGAATTTTTCATGGGCTTCAACTGTTCCAGGTGAGCTGCCACCAACTCCCACGCCACCGGCTCAACCTCCGACCGCGCCGCCGACAGCTCAGGTGGTTCCGGACGCGATCGCGCAGGCAGTTCGAGCCGCGGTTCCGTCACCTGACGTCGCATTGGATAAGCCCGACAACGCTCTGCGGATCATGCACCGGCGCCTCAAGGACGCCGATGTCTATCTCCTCTTCAACGAAGGACCCGATGACTCGCCACATACGTTGACATTGCGAGGCGACGCTAAGCGAGTGGAGAAATGGGATCCGCAGACCGGCAGTATCTCGCAGGTGAACAGCAAACCCTCGAAGGGTGCGGTTGCTATCCAAATCAAACTGAAGCCTTACGAGACAGAAGTCCTGGTCGCGCGCTAAAGAGTCTTGTCGTCGGCGCTCGCAAGTTGCGTGTCTTTTGCGGCGCGGCTAATCAGGATCCGCAGATCCGTGACTTTGTCGAGATGAAATGCAGGATTCGCTGTGGGCGCGGTGACGGCGATGAAGTCCGCGCGGTCGACACCGCTAAGGAAGAAGCTGGGCCGCGGGTCCGGTTGCACGGACGCGATCTCGACGTGACTCATCTCCAGATTGCGGATGTGACGCAGGTAGAAACCCTGCGATGGCATGGGCCCGAACATACCGGGATCGGGGTATTTGTTTTCGAACTCAGGCGGCCGGACGGCGAGCGTGTCCTGGGCTGCTCCACCCTTATGCTGCTGGAAGACGTTGGCGATCTTCAAGTCCTGAATGGCGTAGTCCGGAATTCCGCTGATGATGGAGCAGAGGCGCGAACCGGCGTCATGGCTCACCAGATTGTTGATGAGAATGCGCTGCATCGTTCCCACTTTTGTTGTGTCCTTCGGCCCGCGAAGCCGCGAGCCGAGCCGGATGAAGATGGGAGCGGTGAAGATGCCGCGCATGGAGATGTTGGAGATGGAGATGTCTTCGCACAGTGCGCCGTCTTCGCTCTCAAGCGCGATCCCGTCGCACTCTTCGAAGACGCAGTTTGAGATGGTGATGTTTTTGAAGCCGCCGTTGGACTCCGTACCGCACTTGATCCGCCCCGTGTGAGGAACACGAAAGTCGGCAGCGAACCTCTTGAACGTGCCATCGAGCACCGTGCCCAGTTCGTAATTCCCTGTGACGTAGCAGTTCGTGATGGTGACGTTTTCGGTTGCCCTGTTGTAGCCAAGTGCGTAACTGCTCTTGGGGCAGATCCCGTCGTCCCATGGAGAATTGACGGTGCAGTTGGAGACGTGGACGTTCTTGCAGCAATCGATGTCGATTCCGTCGCGATCGGTGTCGATCTTCAGGTTGTCGACCGTGAGGTTGTCGACGCCGGTGAGGAGCAAACCGAAATGGCCGCCTTTGAGAATGGAGAAGTCGCGAAAGATGACGTTGCGGCAGTTCTTCAGGGCGATGGCTTTGTTGCCGACGCCAGCTTGTTCAGCCTGGTACATGGGATAGTTCCCGCGATTGCGCGGGAAAGGCGGCGGTGCCGTTGCGGGGGCTCCCGCCGGAGCATTGCCGGAAGCGTTGGCAGCCTCGACAGGCCGTCCAGGCCCGAAGCCTTCTCGCGGTGGTCCAATTCGTCCGGGGCCCGCGCCAAAACTAAGCCCCTTGCCATAGATGAGACCAGGTCCGGAGATGCCGATATCGTTCAGCGACTCCCCCCAGATCAGCGAGTTGTGCCAGTGATTATGACCGTAGTCCTGATACGGTTCCCATTCGCCGTTGGGCTCGGCTGCATCGTAAGTCCCGCCGTTATAGCCGGTGGTCTGGCCCGGCAGAGGCGAGTCGGCCGCCAAAATCGTGCAGCCCTGCGAGAGATAAAGATGGACGTGACTACGAAGATGAATGGAAAAACAGAGGTAGGTTCCTGCGGGGAAGTTGACGGTCCCTCCTCCAGCACCAGCCGCAGCCTCAATCGCCTGATTGATAGCCGGGGTGTCGAGCGTCTTCCCGTCTCCCTTGGCTCCGTAGTTGCGCACGTCGAAGACCAGCGGGGGCGTATTGGAGTAGGACTTGGGAAGAGCCAGGGCATAGGGGGCTGAAGTTGCGGCTGCAGCGGCGAAACCCATGCCGCCGAATCGGAGAAGTTCGCGTCGGGCGGAGTTGAAAGAATCCATAGCAGCGCCATGCTAGCAGAGGCGATGGGCGAGGGGGAAAGCATTTCTCTATGGAAATCAGGCGAGAACGGAGGTCCTGTTAGAAATCATCATTTCCGGTGGGGCGAAAGCGGTATCCGATCCAGGGTTCCGTCACAATGTAGGCCGGCTCTTCGGAGCGTTCGATCTTCTTGCGCAACTGACCGATGTTGACCCGCAGATACTCCGGCTGATCAGCGTTTGTGCCCCACACTGCGTGAAGCAGAGCGCGGTGAGTGACAACCTGGCCGGGATGTTGTGCCAGATACACCAGCAGATCGAATTGCTTGGGCGTCAGGTGTGTATCCTGCCCGCGAACGATTACGCGGTGTTGTGGGATATCGATGACGAAGTCCCCGGCGTTGATAATCTGCGGGACCTCGTCGCTGGCTGCGTTGTTGCGGCGCAGTTGGGCGCGAACGCGTGCCTGGAGCTCCTGAATGCTGAAGGGCTTGGTTACGTAATCGTCGGCGCCTGCGTCGAGCGCTTCCACCTTCATAAGGTCCTGATTGCGAACTGAGAGAACGATGATGGGCACCTGCGAAACGGTGCGTATTTCCCGGCATAACTCCACGCCGTTCATCTCGGGCATCGAGATGTCGGTGATGACGAGGTCTGGCTTCCATTCGTGGACGGCTTGCATTCCTTCGACGCCATTTGCCGCGATCCGCAGGGAATACCCCTGCGTCGAGAGAGCGGTGCGCAGGACGCGTGTGATCTGTGCTTCGTCGTCGACGAGGAGAATCTTCACCGGATGGTCGTTGTCGTTCTGTTTCATTCATGCTCCGATTGCTGCGTGACGATGTGGACGTCCACGTTGGGGGCCTCTTTGAGGAAGTGTTGAATCGCCCAGTAGTAAAGATATTTGCGGAATCCGTGAGTCGCGCTGCGGCCAAAAACGATATGCGTAATGCGCTTTTCGCGCACGAAGCTCGCAGCGGCGTGGGCGACGCTTTTTCCTTTGATGGTCAAGACCTCAGCGTTTAGATTGCGCGCGAACTGCAGATTGGCGGCGAGCGCGCTTTTTTCCTCTTCGCTGAGGTCCTCGCCGGTGTCGACGTGCACGACGAAGAGTTCACCGCCTACGCCTTCGGCAACTCGGGCGCCACGCGCGATCAAGGTCTGCGCGGAACTGTTCGCGCTGATGCAAACAGCCACGCGCTCACGGACGGCCCAGTGCGCCTCGATCCTCTTTGCGTCCATGTAGGCCGTTAGGGTGCGATCGACGGCCTTGGTGACGTGTTGAAGGGCCAGTTCGCGTAACGCGATCAGATTGCCGCGGCGGAAGAAGTTCGCGAGCGCTTTTTCAGCGCGGTCGGTGCCGTAGATATCGCCGCGGCGCATGCGGGTCTGCAGAGCCTCGGGCGTCAGATCCGCCATCACGATCTCGTCCGCGCGTTGAACCACCCAGTCCGGCACAGTTTCGCGGATGGGGACGCCGGTAACGCTCTGCACCGTCGGCGCCACGCTCTCGATATGTTGGACGTTCATAGTTGCCAGTACGTCAATGCCCGCGGCCAGCACGTCGAGCACGTCCTCGTAGCGCTTGCGATGCTTGCTGCCCTCGATGTTTGTGTGCGCGAGCTCGTCGATCAGAACAATCTGCGGATGGCGAGCTAAAATGCCGTCGAGGTTCATCTCCTCAAAGGGAACGCCTTTGTATTCGATCTTTGTTCGGGGAATTTTCTCAAGCTGCTCTGCCAGCTCCGCGGTTCGCGGCCGGCCGTGGGTTTCAACAACGCCTATGACGATGTCTTCTCCGCGCTGATGGCGGCGGATGGCCTCACTGAGCATGCTGTACGTCTTGCCGACGCCGGGCGCGTAGCCGAGGAAGAGCTTGAAGGTGCCCTTGGTCTTCTCGGGCGCGACCTTTTCCAGCCACTCTTCAGGGCTCTTTACGGAGGGGTTCGAGTTGGCGCGAGTTCCCATAACGATAAGATAGATGCGTGCAGCGCAAGATGTTACGCAGTATCGTTCGCTACAGCGTGTCGACGGCTATCGCCGCTGCCATTGTAGCTGTCTACTTCCGGTGGCTGCATGTTAATGAGACCACAGTTGCGCTGACCTTTCTGGTCGTCATCTTGCTGGTGGCTGCTAACTGGGGGCTCCGGCACTCGATTTACCTGTCGATCCTCTCTGCGCTGGCCTTCAACTTCTTCTTCCTGCCCCCGGTAATGACCTTCACGATCGGCGACAGCCGCAACTGGGTTGCGCTCCTTGCATTTCTGGTGACAGGAATTGTTGCAAGCCAGCTTGCGGAGCGAGCGCGCAGGGAAGCAGCCATCTCCCGCCGTCGCCAGCGCGAAGCGGAGCGGCTCTATGAGTTTAGTCAACAGATGCTGGTAACGGGGAATGTGATTGATCTGCTCAACGCTCTGCCGCAGATGATCGCAGCAACCTTTAACCTCGAAGGGGCGGCGATCTATCTGCGCGAAAAAGACCGGGTCTATCGTTCAAGTCCCAACTACATGGACGTCACAGCTGCCGAACTGCGCGACGCAGCCTTCACGCGCGACCATCGCCGCGATGAGGAGCGCAACGTGACGCTGGTTCCCATCCTGCTCGGAACCCGTCCTATCGGTGCGGTTGGCATCACCGGTTCGGGCACTTCACCGGAGGCCCTCGACGCTGTCTGCGGTCTCGCGGCCATCGCGATTGAACGAGCGGGCGCGGTTGAGACGCTGACGAGGGTACAGGCCTCGCGCGAGAGCGAACGGCTCCGTAATGCTCTGCTCGACTCCGTGGCCCATGAGCTGAGAACTCCGCTGACCGCGATCACTGCTGCGATTACCAGCCTTCAAAGCAATCCATTGCTCGACAAAGAACAGAGCGCGGAGATGATGCAGGTGATCGAAGAAGAGGCTGCGCGGCTCGACCGGCTGGTCGGCCAGGCGATGGAGATGGCAGAGCTGGACGCGAAGGACATCAAGCTCGATCTGCAACTCCATTCAATGCGCGAGGCCGTCGACCTCGCGCTCGAAGCGCTGCAGGGACCGCTCAAAACGCACCCCGTGGAGCTGCGGCTGCCCGACACTCTGCCTCTGGTCCAGATGGATCTGGAGCGGATCGCAAAGGTCGTACAACACCTGCTCGAGAACGCGGCGAAGTATTCTCCGGAGGGGAGCCCAATCTTCGTGAGCGCCGAAGTCGCTCACGGTCAGCTTGTGACGAGTGTTGCCGACCGCGGCGTGGGCGTAGATGACTTCGAACGCATGATGATCTTTGATAAGTTCTATCGCGGGCAGGGCCAGCGCTATCGCGTTCAGGGTACTGGAATGGGGTTGGCCATCGCGAAGGCCATCGTCGAGGCGCACGGCGGATCGATCGAAGTGACCAGCCAACGGTCCCACGGCTCTGTGTTTTCGTTTTACCTGCCGCTGCAGTTGTCAGGACGGTAGAGTTACATCTTCGGCAGATCGCTCACGTTCCAGCCGCCGCCGAGTGCCTTGATGAGAAGAACGCTGGCATCCATCTGGCGCCGCATGATGTCGATGTCGTTTCGTTCGTTGGACAACGCTGTAGTCTGGGCGGTAACGACTTGCAGGTAGGTGTCGAGGCCGCCAACGTAACGGTTGTTGAATATCTGCTCGGCTGACTGCGCCGCCAGCGTGGCCTGATGTTGATGGTCGGCCTCCTGTTGGAGGACGCGGAGAGCGACAAGGTTGTCTTCCACTTGCTGAAATGCGGTTAGCGTCGTTTGCCGGTAGCTTGCCACGGTTTCGTCGTAGGATGCGTTGGCTTGTTCGGAGACGGCGGAGCGGCGGCCGGCGTCGAAGATCGTCTGGGACAGCGTTGGGCCGAGTGCCCACACAAGACTTGCAGGGTTGAAGAGGTTCGCGAAGGAAGTGGCTTCCACGCCTACCACTCCGCTCAATGAAATGGTCGGATAGAACGCCGCCCGCGCGATGCCGATCCGGTCGTTTGCCTCGGCCACACGGCGCTCGGCAGCGGCTATGTCGGGGCGGCGTTCGAGAAGTTCAGACGGCAGACCCGGGGGAACAGCCGGCGGGCGCGCAGCGAGCGGATCATTGGCGAGCGTGAAGGTAGCAGGCGGCTGGCCGAGGAGCACGGCGATGGCGTGCTCGAACTGCGCGCGTTGCAGCGTGATGTCGCGTGCCTGCACTCGCGCTGCTTCAAGCTGCGTCTGCGCCTGGTCTACGTCGGACTTTGGGGAGACCCCGCCTTCGAAGCGGTTGTTGGTGATGCGATAGGCTTCTTCGTAGTTCTTTACCGTGTCGTTCAGCAGCTTCTCCTGGGCGTCCGCGGTGCGGGCCTCAAAGTAGTCGACGGCGAGTTCAGCCTGCAGACTCAGCATCACGGTTTGCCTGTCACCTGCACTGGCCTGGGCCTCTTCGCGCGCAGCACTGACTGTCCGGCGAACGCGCCCCCAGACGTCGATCTCGTAGTTCATGTCGACCGGGAGCAAAATGTCTCCCACGCCCTTGCCTTGCGCGGCGGAGGCGCTGAAGTAGGGCCTATAGGTGGACTCGCGCAGGCCTCCGGCAAATGGCGCGGTCGATACCGTGGGATAGAGCGACGCGTGGTAGAAGCGAACTAGCGCGCGGGCCTCACGGAAGCGTGCGTCAGCAACCTTTAGATTCTGATTATTCGCCGCTACCTGCGGCTCCAGAAGATTGAGCTGTTCATCACCGAAGATCCGCCACCACTCCCCGCGCTGAACTGCGTCGGCGGGCTGGGCGACTTGCCAGTTCGCGTTCTCTTTGTACATGTCGGGAGTCGCTTCTTTATACTCGGGCGCCATAGGGACGGTCGGTTTGACGTACTTTGGCCCGACCATGCAACCACTCAGCAGAAGCGCGCCAACGCCGGCGCAAGCTGCGGGATAAAACTTCATTGTTGAGCCGCCTTCGTTTGCGTCCCCGGCTGGTTAGCGCGGTTCGCGATTTGGACCTCCTGTCCACTCGCGAGCGAATCCGAAGGGTCGAGAATGACGGGATCGTTGGGCGTCAGGCCGGATGCAATCTCCACAGTCGCCCCTGCGTCTTTGCTGATCTTGACGGGTACAAGTTGCACCCGTCCGTTACGCACCACGCCGACGCGGAGCCCTTCAGAACGGAAGAGCAGCGTGTTCGATGGAAGCATCAGTCCGGTGGCGTGCTGCGGGACCTTGAAGTGAACAAAGACATACGCGCCAGGCAACAGTTCGGCCTTCGGATTGTCGACATCGACCTCAACGTTTAGGGTTCGTGTCGATTGGTCGATGGCGTTGGAGTTGCGCGCGATTGTGCCCTCGAAGGTCCTGCCGGGAAATTCGTCCAGCGTCAATGTCGCCTTGCTCCCGACCTTGATCGCGGAGGAGTAAGCTTCGGGCACTGCAACGTAAACCCTCAGCTTGCCGATCGCCGCAAGGTGAAAGAGCTCCTGCGGAGTGGTGTTTTGGCCGGCCGAGATCAGCCTTCCGATATCTGTGTTGCGCGCGGTCACGATGCCGTCGAACGGCGCGTAAACCTTCTCGAACGATTGCAATTGCTCCAACCGCCGGACGTTAGCAGTAGAGGCGTCTACAGCGGCCTTCTTCGCCGCAGCGTCGCTCACCGCCACATCGGTCTCCTGCTTCGAGACGGAGTTGGTCTTCAACAGATTCTGATAACGGGCCGAGGTTGTGTTGGCCAAATCGAGATTCGCCTGCGCGCTCTTCAGATCGGCCTGTGCGACCTGCAACTGCTGGTCCAGCTCTGGAGTTTCGATTACAGCCATCAACTGCCCTTTGCGAACATGCGCGCCGATGTCGAAGTACCAGTCCTTCAGGTAACCGCTCGTACGCGAATAGATGGGTGCATCGATGAATGCCTGCGTGTTGCCCGGCAGCGCGATCTCCGAGGAAAGAGAGGAGGGGCCAGGATAGACCACGTTGACCGATGGAATAGCGGAAGCCGCTGTCTCTTTCTCCAGAGTGCGCTCGCTCCCGTGACGGGCCGAGATTCCGAAGATGACGACTCCGGCTACAATCGCGGCGACTACAACCATCCCAATCCACGATCCGCGAGTCAGTTTCGGTTCTGCGGCTTCAGTGTCGAGCCCAGGTTGATACTCGCCGGACGGGCGGGCCTCGGCTGCTTTCGTCTCGGTCACGCTCGTCATTCGTGCTCCTTCCATGCTCATATATTCCTCTAGACCTCAGCTGCGATCCGATGATCGGCCGGCGCACCTGTAGGCTCCGTCTGCTTGCGCCGTCCGTGCAGAAGGCTGAAGACTGCCGGAACGAAGATCAAAGTCGCAACGGTGGCCAGCATCAGTCCGCCAATCACGGCGCGTCCGAGCGGAGCGTTTTGCTCTCCGCCCTCGCCCGCTCCAAGCGCCATCGGAACCATGCCGATGATCATTGCAAGCGCCGTCATGCAGACCGGCCGGAAACGTATCGCGCCTGCCTCAATTGCAGCCGCGACGGCGTCTCCATGGTCCAGTAGACGCTCTTTTGCGAACGAGACGACAAGAATACTGTTTGCGGTGGCGACGCCCATACACATAATCGCACCCATCAGCGCCGGCACGCTCAGCGTAGTGCGTGTCGTGAAGAGAAAGAGCACGATGCCCGCCAGCGCCGCAGGCAGCGCCGTGATGATGATGAACGGGTCGAGCCACGATTGGAAGTTCACGACGATCAACAGGTAAACCAGCACGATCGAGAAGACAAGACCCGCAATAAGCCCCAGATACGAGTTCTTCATCGTCTCGATCTGCCCGCGCACATGAACGAAGGTTCCACGCGGCAGAGTCTTCTCGTCAGCGGCGACAATCTTGTCGATCGCTCTACTTACTGATCCGAGGTCACGCCCTTGCACGGCGCCATAGATATCAAGCGTGCGTCGGATGTTGTAGTGATTGATAACCTGCATCTCAGTCGTGCGATGGATGTTCGCCACATCGGCAAGAATCTCAGGCTGTTTCGCGGTCGGCGAAGACAGCGGCACGTTCTGCAGATCGTTCAGCGACTGAATGTCGTACTGCGGCGCCTCCGCCACAATGCTGTAGTTGACCCCGTTTTTATAGTTCAGGAAAAACAGCGGATTGAGCTGCGAGCTTCCACTTAGAAGATTCTGCAAACTGCCGCCCACGTCGCGGAGCGAATAGCCCCCCTGCGCCGCCTTGGTGCGGTCGACGTCAACGTTCAGAACCGGGTAATCGTCTGGCTGCTGGATACGGAGGTCCACCAGGCCGGGAACGTGGTGCAGCTGCTCCAGCATCGTATTGGCGATCTTCCGCGTGCCGGCAATATCTGCGGTCTCGAACTGGATGTCGATCGGCGCAGGCAGGCCGAAGTTCAGAATCTGCGTCACGATGTCCGAGGGCAGGAAGTAAAAGATGACGCCGGGAAAATCACGCGGCAGGTCTTTCCGGAGAGCCGCGACGTACTCGGCTGTGGGACGGTGATCTTCCTTCAGCGAGACGAGAATGTCAGCGTCGCCGGCTCCAATCAGGCCTGAAGTCGCATGTTGCGTGTTCAATGTGCTGTAAGGCAAGCCGATGTTGTCGAGGATGTTGTCGACCTCGGCGGGAGGCACGATCTTGCGGATGTTTTGTTCAATCAGGTCGCAGAGCTTGGCGGTCTCTTCGATGCGGGTTCCGCTGGGTGCGCGCAGGTGAAGAATGAAGGACCCGGTATCGCTGCTTGGAAAGAAGTTCTGCCCGAGGAACGGCTCGAGCAAAAACGCGCAAAGGCAGAGCAGCAGGAACACAGGTACGAACAATACACGCGCCTGCACGAGCCGTTTCAGCAAGCCCACATAGCCGCTGCGCACCTGTTCGAACCGGCGCTCAAATCCGCGCTGAAAACGGGCCAGAATATTGCGAGACGGTACCGCGTTATGGTCGTGTCGTTTCAACAGATACATCGCCAGCGTTGGCACCAGCGTTCGCGAAAGAACGTACGACGCCAGCATGGCGAAGACGACCGCTTCCGCCAATGGCACAAAAAGATACCGTGAAACGCCGCTCAAAAAGAACATCGGCAGAAACACGATGCAGATACAGAGTGTCGACACCAGGGCGGGAACCGATATCTGTGCCGCGCCCTCGAGGATCGAATCATGCAGGGTGTGGCCCTCTTCCAGATAGCGCTCGATATTTTCAATCGTCACCGTGGCATCGTCCACCAGGATGCCGACCGCCAGCGCAAGGCCGCCCAGAGTCATGATGTTGATCGTCTGCCCAATCAACCCCAGCACGATGATCGATGTAAGAATCGACAGCGGAATCGAGACCGCGATAATGATAGTGCTGCGCCAGCTGCCCAGGAACAGCAGAATCATCAAGCCGGTCAGCATAGCCGCGATGATGGCCTCGCGCACCACTCCAACGATCGAGGCGCGCACGAAGATTGATTGGTCGCCAATCGGCTTAATCTGCAACTCAGGAGGCAGCGTCGTCTTCACACGCGGAAGTATTGAACGGATGCCGCCCACAACCGACAGCGTCGATGCGTTGCCTGACTTCAAAACAACAAGAAGAACACCGCGGTGGCCGTCCTGCCTCACAATATTCGTCTGCGGAATGCTTCCGTCGCTGACCGTACCGATGTCGTGCATGTAGATGGTCGTGCCATTTACCTGACGCAGCGGCAGATCCGCGATTCCAGCCAGCGTAAGCGGAGACGAGTTGAGGTGGATGTCGTACTCATCTTCGCCGATCTTCGCCGTGCCGCCCGGGAGCACGAGATTCTGCTGACCCATCGCAGTCAACACATCAATCGGCGAGAGCCCCTTTGCCTGCAGCAGCTTCGGGTCGAGGTTCACCATGATCGACCGCTGCTTGCCGCCATAGACGTTCGGAACGACAGCTCCTGGAATCGTCACAAGCTGCGGCCGGATGAAGTTCAGTCCCATGTCGTTCAGTTGCTGTTCGGAGAGTCCTCGACCCGACAGTCCAAGCTGAATAATCGGCACCGTCGACGCGCTGAAATTAATAATCTGCGGCGGGAGAATGCCTGGCGGAAGGCTCCTCAGGATGAACTGCGATGCAGAGCTTACCTGGGCATTTGCCGTGTCTACGCTGGCTCCAGGCTGCAGATACACCTTCACGATCACCTGTCCGGCGATTGTCGTCGACTCAGTGTGCTCGATGTTGTCAACCAGCGTGGTTAACACCTTCTCGTACGGCGTCGTCAGCCGCCCTTCAAGTTCTTCTGGATTCAGCCCCGTGTACTGCCACGCGATCGAGACGACCGGAATATTGATGTTTGGAAAGATGTCCGTTGGTGTGCGCAGAATCACCACAGGCGCTGCAATCAGAATCAGGATTGCCAGCACGATGAACGTATATGGGCGATTCAGCGCGACTTTAACGATCCACATACGACAAGACCTCTTCCTGCCCGGAGTGATTCTCTATAGAGTAAGACATTTCCAGCGAAATAAAGGTTTCACTGTTATTTCCGGGAAGAGCCATCGGAAAAACCGATACACTAAGATCCGGAGCCAAGGAGATGGAACTCAGGCATCTGCGTTATTTCTGCGCCGTCGCCGATCACGGAAGTTTGAGCGAAGCTGGCCGCCAGCTCCGTGTCTCACAGTCCGCCATCAGCGAGCAGATCGCGGATCTTGAGCGCGAAGTCGGAGGCGCTCTCCTCAATCGCACCTCTGGCCGCGCCCGCCTCACTCCGCACGGTCAACTCTTCCTCGCCGAGGCCCGAAAGACACTGCTTGCTGCCGATCGTGCCATCGAGATTACTAACCGGTCCCTTCTCGGAAAGATCGGCTCTCTCAATATCGGCTTCTTCCTGTGGGGTGCCGGAGGCTTCTTCGCTCGTATCATCCGCGAGTACCGCAAACTCCACCCTGACATTAAACTCTCTCTCTACGAAATGCGCACGCCCGAGCAAATGGAGGCGCTCGTCAGCGGCAAGATCGACGTCGCCTTCGCCCGTCCGCTCGAGCCGCCATTCGACCGCACCCTCCAAGCGGAACTTCTCTATCGCGACCCCATCGTCGTCGCCCTTCCGCGCGACCATCCATACGCCGGAAAGTCCATCTCCATTGAGGCATTGACCGCCGAACGCTTCGTCCTGTGCGATCGCCAGATGACCCCAGGGCTCTTCGACGGCGTTGTTTCGCTTTGTTCCGCTGCAGGCTTCTCACCGAATATCGTGAACACCTCTGCGAATTGGGCGGGCGTTCTCACGCTCGTCGAGTCAGGCGAGGGAATTGCACTTGTTCCCTCGGGCGTCCGATATCTTCGTCCGGCCGGCGTTGTTTTTTCGACACTCGTTCCGCAGAAGCTCTACATGGGCCTGGCGGTCGCGTGGAACCCGGACAACAAGAGTCCGGTGTTGAAGGATTTTTTGCGTCTGGTCCGCGAAAACAAGGACCGCATCCAACGCACCAACGGCAACTAGCCCGTTCTTAACCGGTCGATTGTTTCCCAGGCCCGCCAAAGTAGTATCTAATGCTCTGCATGAACAGACCTTGCTTTCTCGTCATCGACCGCGAATTTCCCGGCAGCATCTCAACCCGCAAGCTTGTGATCGAGACAGCCAAGTTCAACGTGCTCACAGCCTACAGTGGCCGGGAGGCGCTGGAGGTTCTTTCAAGATTTCCTGCAGTCAGCGGGGTTGTCCTTGACGGTGGCATTGAGGACATTCCATGCGACGAATTGGCTGGCCGGATGAAGTCTCTTCAGCCGTCGGTCCCGATCGTCGTCATCGAAACACCCGGCTTCGCGGATTGTCCTCACGCGGACTTTCAGCTTCAATCCTTCGATCCCGCCAAACTATTGGAGACTCTTCGCAAACTAAAGCCGGAGGCCTCTGCTGCGATTGAAAAGCGCAACGAAGACCTAAGCCGAGGAAAAAGTTAATGCTCGTATAACGCAAGACAAAAGCCCCGCCTGCTGCGGCAATCCGCGGCAGACAGGGCTCGCACCTCTTACTGAGCAGCCTTGCTCGCTTCGACGTCAATCGTAAACTTGACATCGTCGCCCAGCATCGCGGCTCCGAACTTCGACCCGAAGTTGAAGTCGCTACGCTTCAGCGTTCCCGTTGCCGAGAAGCCCGTAACCAGCTTGCCCCCCTGGCCTTTCACCGGAGCAGTCGGGCCATCAACAGCCAGCGTCACGCTCTTCGTCACGCCCGCCAGCGTCAAGTCGCCGGTCACCGTCAGCTTGCCGGGCGTGCCGTTCACAGACGTCGACTTGAACGTCAGCGTCGGATACTTCTCGACGTTGAAGAAGTCGGGCGACTTCAGGTGCTTGTCGCGCGCTTCGTTGTTGGTAGAAACGGTTGTCGCGTCAATCGTCGCCTCAACGGTCGACTTGGTTGGGTCCTTATCGTCCCACACCACAGTGCCGGTTATGCCGCTGATCGAGCCGCGCACCGTGCTGACCCCCAGATGGGAAATGGCGAAATTAACCTGCGAGTGATTCTTATCAATGGTCCAGGTTGAAGGTTGCGCAAGCGCGCTAGCTCCAGTTAGGAGCAGGGTTGCGAGGGTTGCTGCAAACGTGCGACGGTTCATCGGGTGGTCTCCTTATAGAAAACGTTTGGTGAAATGTCCTGGTTGGTATGACCGGCGCAAGGTTATTTGTGCCGGTCATCGTTGCTTTTGATTAAGGTTTGCGCTTGTTCCAAACTCGACGGCAGCAAGCTCAGGCCAGATCGAACAATAATATCTCGCTATTGCCTTTGCCCTGCGCCACCACGTCCAACTTCTCTTCCTGGTCGACGGCCACAGCGTCTCCCGTATGCAACTCCTTGCCGTTCACGCTTACATTGCCGTCGACAACGTGCAGCCAGGCATGCCGTTTCGCGCCCAGCGGATACGTCAGCTGCTTGCCCGGGGTAAGCTCCGCAACCGAGACCTTTGCATCCTGGTTGATGGTCGCCGCTCCGGCAACCTTCTCCTGCGAAGCCAGTACCTTGAACTTATCCAGTTTCTCCGCCGCGTCGAACTTCAGCTGCTCATAGGCCGGCGTTGTTCCGCGGCTCTTCGGCTCAATCCAAATCTGGAAGAAGTGGACTGGTTCCGTCTCCGATCCGTTGAACTCGCTATGCACTACGCCGCTGCCGGCAGACATCTTCTGAATCTCGTTCGGTCCCAGCACCTCGATGTGTCCCATGCTGTCCTTGTGGGCCAGCTTGCCTTTCAGAACGTAGCTCAGAATCTCCATGTCGCGGTGAGCGTGCGCTCCAAACCCGCGTCCCTGCGCCACTCGGTCTTCATTGATCACGCGCAGCGAGCGATAGCCCATGTGGGCCGGGTCGTGGTAGTTGGCAAACGAAAACGTGTGGTGCGAATCCAGCCAGCCGTGATCTGCATGGCCTCTATCATTGCTCTTCCGTACTGTAAGCATTTGTTTCTCCTCGCTTGGGCCGAGCGCTCAGGCCGAAGCCTCCTGCTTTGCTTCCTTGCTCACGGCCGTAGCAGCCTTCGCCGCCCGTCCGATCTTCTTCAATCCCTCATACATCGTGTTGCGTTCTTCTTCGCTCAGCGCTGCCGTTACTTTTTCAAGGTCAACTTCGTGCCGCGCAAAGATCTCTTCAATAAAAGCCCTGCCGCCATCCGTCAGATCGACATACCGCAGGCGCCGGTCCGAGGCGCAGTTACGTCGCGCAACCAGCCCGCGTTCCTCGAGTCGATCAATCGCCGAGGTCATCGATGCACTGGCCAACAGAACCTTCTCCCCAATTGCAGAGATCGGGAGCGGACCTTTGTGCAGCAAAACCTCTAACACCATGAAGTCGCTGACTCCAAGTCCCTGGGCATTCATGGAGTTCTCGATGTAATCCACCATCGATCCATGCGCCCTGGCCAGAACCAGCCAAAGCCGGGCCGCCGAGATTGTCTTTGTTTCACCCGCCATCTCGCCCTCCCAACTCCTACGACATAAGATATCTCGATATCGAGATAAGATTCAAAATCTACTAACTTATTGTTTTTCCTATAGATTGTCGTTGGCTAAAGTTGGCCGTTGATACCCGAACCGTTGGCTTTTGTGCCTCACCGCCCCAGAAAGGGCATGCTTTTTTGCTTGCCGCTCAAAGCGGAGGCTTTCAACCTCACTCAGGGCGGTTCAGCCGCCCTGACATTCGTCCAGCCTCTTTCATTTGTTCGGTCATGTCGCTGCCTGCCGCAAAATGCAGAACATTCGCCGGCAGCACAACAAGCCCGGCAATCTGCAGTGACGACTCAACAAAGACCTGCGCCTCGGTTCGGTCCTGCGACAGCCCATCGGGCCCAAACGTCCAGGCCTGCCGATTGCTAAGTCCTCCCGGATCAACGGCGCTAAGCAACGACAGCAGGCTCTCCAGCTCCCGCGCCCGCGGCCTCGGCGACTCCAGACCCACGACTACTGTATTGGCCCATTCCAAGTCAGACTTCTGCAGCTTGCCGTAGCCTTTATGTGCAAGTTCTGCAGTATCTGCACTTGCGAGTCGCCTGAGGCGAATATTGGCCTCGGCCTCAACCGCGCCGACGCCTACGGCAAGCGCCATCTGCTCGGTTCGCTCGGTATCGGCTTGAAAGATAACCAGTACATTGCTCATAGAGGTTTCCGCAATTCTAGCTCTCCCGGCTCCCAGGAACCATCGGTTGGATTCCCAAATCGGGAATGCTCCAAAAATAAAGTTCGAAAAAGCGACAATTTTCTAGCAGGCGAAAGTGAGCATCAACTCACCACATTCCTACCAGCAAATCACCACAATCTCACCACGATTTACCATCCAAAAAACGCAGGTAAACGCGAAAACCCCCTGTAAAAACGCCTCTTTCACCAGGCGAAAACTTTTCGCAGAAAAGGGAAAATTCCAGCCCATTCCGAAAGGAAGAATCCTAGATCTTCCTGTTTGGCTTCACGCTCACAAACTCGATGTTGGTCGCGAAATAGCGCAATGGGGAATATTCCGTGACCAGTTGGTCCAACTTTTCAAACAGCCGGAAGTTCGGATAGCTAACCGTATTCTTTGGAAGAATTTGGCGGTACCAGAAATCGATCAACTCCAGCCCCGCTTCTCCAAGCATTTCTTGCACCTGGTCTTTGCTATAGAGGCGGTCATGATAGTCGTTGCCCCGCCAGTGCGAGATTTTTTGAGTCCACGAGAGTTTTGTTGGCAGGTAGTAGCAGAAAAAGAGCCCTCCTGGCTTCAGCACGCGCGCGATTTCAGCCAGGGAAGCCCGGTCGTTGGGCACGTGCTCAAGAACCCCCACGCTCATAACCACGTCGAAGATACCGTCTTCATAGGGCAGTAAAAACTCGTGCTCGAGCGGTTTTACCTTAATGCTAAAGCGCTCAATAATCGGGGTTTGCTGTCCGAAAGTGGAATCCCCTTTGTCTGACAGAACATCGCAGCTGTCCAGCTGTTTGGGACCCAGTTCCTGAATAATCTTGCTGACGTGGCCTTTGCCGCAGCCCCAGTCCAGAACCGTCAGATCGCTGAAGGGTTTGCCGGTTTGGCGCTCTGCCAGGGCTTTTACGAACTGCGTCAGGTAGACATAGCCGTATTGGCCGGTGGGATTTTCAAGAAAGCGATGAGTTGGAAACTTGGCTGCAAGTGCCGTTAAATCATCATCTAGCGGCCATTGCTTTGTGAATATGTTTCTGCGTAACGACCGCACGGAGTCATCCATTGGAAACTGCCTATACCTTGTGTAAGTTGCTCTGCAGGACTATCAGCCCCTATCCACTATACCGGGGCGACAGCTAGCGGTCCCGTGGACGTCGGTGGCGTTTTTGCGAGGTCAGCCTTCGGTTTTCAAGGGTTTTCTGGCGAAGTAGTAGAGAGAGTAGGCGAGGACGGCGAACATCAAGACGCTGACCCAGTCGTGGTGGAGCGGGTTGTGTTCGCTGAAGCGGGGGATGGAGCGGTCGGTGGCGGCTTCGTAGAGCTTGATGCAGACGCCCAGGAGGCCGACGATGCCGCCGGCGGCGATGAGGCCGGAGGCGTAGAGGCTGCCGGGGGAGATTTCTTCGGAAGCTAGTTCGTCGCCGGGGATGGCGTTGGCGAGACGATGCTTTTCCATAGCGCGATCGACCATCCAGCGCATGACCCCGCCTACGAAGATGGCGAGAGTGGTGGCGATGCTAAGGTAGGCACCTACCGCGAAGGTGAGGGAGCGGATGCCAAGGAGTTCAACGACGATGACGATCGCGACTCCGAGAAGAACGAGGGTCCACGGGAGTTTGCGCGAGAGGATTCCGTTGATGACAGTGGCCATGAGACGGCCTTGCGGGGCTGCGGCTTTTTCGCTGCCGATGCCCTGGATCCACTGGACTTCGATTTCGCCGGTGGCTGGGTTGTAGAGGTATTTGCCGTCGTCAAGGGTGGTCGAGCCGATGGCGTTCAGGAGGATGTATTGCTTGGCGTTATTGATCTCTTCTTTGGCGTGATTGTCGGCATTGTGTGATGTGAGGGTGATGCGGTCATTGCCGGTGAAGTTGCCGTTGTTCTGAACGCCGTCAGGGAGGTGGTCGAGGGAGAACGCGATGGGTTTGGGGAGGCGCTGGAAGGTTTCGAGGCCTTTGTTCATCGCGTTGAGCGTGGCCCCGATGGAGAAGATGGAGACGATGACGCCGATCATGATGGCGATCTGCTGTTTCCATGGAGTGGCTCCGATGAGGTAGCCGGTTTTGAGGTCCTGCGAGGTGTCGCCCGCGTTGGAGGCGGCGATGCAGACGACTCCGCCGATAGTGATGGCGAGTGCTCCGAAGGCCGGTGCGGTCCAGCCTTTGACGAGGAAGATGGCGGCGGTGGCCATGAGGGTGGCGATGGTCATGCCGGAGACGGGTGAGGCGGAGGAGCCGACGATGCCGACGATGCGGGCGCTGACGGTGACGAAGAGGAATCCGAAAACGACTACGAGCAGGGCGGCGGCGATGTTGGCGAGGAGGCCGACCTGAGCGCCGGGGATGGGTTTGAACTCGAGGAAGAGAACCATGAGGACGATGAGGAGGAGCGAGCCGCCGAAGACGACTGACGGTGGCAGGTCGTGCTCGGTCCTTTTGGTTGCCGACTGGGGGAGGACTTTAACCGCAGGTCCCTCCACTCCGCTGCGCTCCGGTCGAGATGACAAATCTTTGTTTGGTTCTGGTTTGCGGAAGCCTTGGGTGAGTGCTCCGACGATGGTGGGAAGGGTTCGGAGGAGGGTGATGAGTCCGGCGGCGGCGACTGCGCCTGCTCCCATAGGGCGGACGTAGGTGCGCCAGAGATCGGAGGGGGACATCTGGGTGATGAGGACGGTGCCGGGGTAGAGCGGAGCGGAGAGATGCGAGCCGAAGAAGTAGATCGCAGGCATGAGGACGAGCCAGGAAAAGACTCCGCCGGCGAGCATGATGGCGGCGACGCGAATGCCGATGATGTAGCCGACGCCGAGGTATTCGGGAGTGCAGTCGGCGCGGATGGCGGCGCCTTTGAGCAGGTGCTGGGGGCCGAGGTCGGGCTGATAGTCGGGCTGGGAGGGCCAGAGGGAGAAGAGATTGTCATTCTGGAAGAGGGTGTAGAGGCCGCCGAGGCCGAGGCCGAGGAAGACGCGGGAGGCGAATGAGCCGCCGCGTTCGCCGGCCATGAGGACGTCGGCGCAGGCGGTGCCTTCGGGATAGACAAGGGTGCCGTGCTCTTCGACGATGAGCTGACGGCGGAGGGGAATCATGAAGAGGACGCCGAGCCAGCCGCCGAAGAGAGCGAGGGCGAAGATGCGGGATGCTTCGAGGTCGAAGCCGAGGAAGATCAGCGCGGGAAGCGTAAAGATGACTCCGGAGGCGATGGACTGACCGGCGTTTCCGGTGGATTGGACGATGTTGTTTTCGAGGATGCTGGCCTTGCCGAAGGCTCGGAGGATGGAGATAGAGAGGACGGAGATGGGGATGGAGGCGGCTACGGTGAGGCCGGCGCGGAGGCCTACGTAGACTGTGACGGCTCCGAAGAGGACGCCGAAGAGCCCGCCGAGGATGAGGGCCCGGGCGGTGAGCTCGGGGCGGGTTTCGGTGGCGGGGACGAAGGGTTTGAAGATGGGCTTTGGTGGTGTGGTGGTTGCCATGGTGGTGCTACTCCCGCTGCGTTGGGCTGTATGTTTTCGGCTTCGATGGAGTGTATCAGCGGAGAGGTGGGGTGTGGCTATGGAACAACGGTCGCTGCGTTGAACTCAATGAGCGCATTGGCCTGTTGTCACCAGTGGAGAGGATTGGGGAATGCCTTCCGACAAGCGACATATCGGCAATAATCCGGTGTCGGTGAGCGCGTTGGCGATTTGCCATTCGTCGCTGAGGTCCTGTCGAGTCGAGTATTATCAGCACCGCTTTCAGGGCTAAGACATTCGGGCAGAAACCACGAATCGCAAAATTAGCAGTTGACATTGTCCGACAATCCACTACCATTCGGTTGTGGATAATCTTGGTACAACATTTGCGGCTTTGTCTGATCCAACCCGCCGGGCAATGATCGAACGACTCTCCCACGGGCCTGCCTCTGTGCATGGATTGACGGAACCGTTTTCACTCTCGCAGCAGATGATTTCCAAACATATCGCCTACCTGGTGCGGGCGCGGATTGTGATCAAGACGAAGCGTGGACGAGAGAGTGTGTGCACGCTTAGGCCACAGGCGATTAAGACAGTCAGCGACTGGGCCTTTAGCTATCGCCGATTCTGGGAAGAGAGTTTCGACAAACTGGAAGTAGTTGTCAATCAAATGAAGAAAGAGGAGGCCAGAGATGGCAGAAAACATGGTTAACGAAATTGAGCGGATGGTTGTGACAAGAGTTTTTGATGCCCCACGCGAGTTGGTTTGGAAGGCGTGGACAGACCCGAAGTACATCATGCAGTGGTGGGGACCGAAGGGCTTTACTGCGCCTGTTTGCAAGATGGATTTTCGCGTGGGAGGAAAACTTCTCTGCTGCATGAAGGCGCCGGATGGGCAGGAGGGCTGGAATGCGGTTGAATACCACGAGATTGTTCCGTACGAGAAGATCGTTTCCTCCATGTACTTTTCTGACTCGGAGGGAAACAAGATTGACCTTGCGGAATTAGGAATAGAGCATGAGGCCATCGACGGTGCGTACGACGTGACCATCTTTGAGGATCTCGGGAACGGCCAGACGAGACTCACCCACATTGGAAATGAACCCATGGAGAGCGCAAAGAATAGCGGTCAACTCGAGGGCTGGAACGAGATACTCGAGAAAGTTGCCGCGGTTGTTGCGGAGCTGACGCAGGCGAAATAAGAAGCTGAATGTTTGATTCGCGAAACTCAATCTTGGAGAAAGAAATGAAAAGAATACCGTTTCTCGCTATCGTCCTGGTGGCATTCGCATTTGCCGCGCATGCCCAGGACGCGATGAAGAAAGATGCAGCCATCAAACCTGCCGATCCGGAATCGAAAGTCGTGCTCGATTCCTGGAATGAGATTGGCCGCAAGCTGACGGCGATGGCCGAAGATTTTCCCGAGGACAAATATGACTTCAAGCCGACACCCGCGCAGCGGAGCTTCGCCGAGCAGTTGCTGCACGCGGCGGGTTCTTGCTACTACTTCACGAATACTGTGATGGGGCAGAAGCCTCCGGCGGGAGATCCGAACCGCGACCAATACAAATCCAAGGCCGACATCGTTGCGTTCGTCAAGAAATCCTTCGCCGATGGCGCAACCGCCATCCAGGCGAAAGGCGAGAAAGGCATGACGACGGAGGTTGAGTATTTCCCTGGGCAGAAATCGCGCGTTCTCGACATTGCATACGGCATCATCGAACATAGCGGTGAACACTACGGCCAGCTCGTTGTGTACTACCGCCTTGCAGGTCTTGTGCCGCCGGAGTCGCGGCCCAAGAAGTAAAGCTCAAGAGTCCAGGTACCCCGTCTTTATCGCGCGCCCTTTGCGCGAATGGGCGGGGATTTTGGTTTTTGGACCTTCAGTATTCAATGCGCCGCGCAGCCTTAGTGGAAACCTCCTTCTCGTCACCGATCTTCGCTGACGGTCTTGGCATGAAGAGCTCTTAGACGCCTTGATAGACGAGCGTGACAAAGTCAGCTGGGTTCTGGAAGAGCTTGCCCCATTCGGCGTCGTAGCGCGCGCCGGGTTTGGCTGCGATGATTTCGGGGAGGGGCTTGCCTTGTTTTTTGAGGGCGGCGACTTTGTCGCGGATCTCTACCAATACGTCGCGGAAGAGAACCAGGTCGGCTTTGCCGCCTACGGCTCCGTGGCCAGGAATGACGATGGTTTTGTCGGTCACTGCGGCGATGTTCGCTTCGGCGGCTCGGATTTGGCCGTCGATGCTGCCTCCGGTGCCGTAGTCGATGAAGGGGTAGTCGCGGTTCCAGAAGGTGTCTCCGGTGTGGAGAATGTCGGCTTCGACGAAATGCACGGAGATGTCGGAGTCGGTGTGCGCGGGCTGGTAGTGCTTCAGCTTGAGCGTGGTGTTGTTGGCGTGGAGGGTGTGTTCGTCTTTGAAGACGGTGGAGGGGATTGCTCCGGCGGGCGCGGGTGGGAAGGTGTACTGCCAGTTGCCTTCGACGCGCGTGGCTTTGGAGAGATGGAGGCGCGTGTTCTCGTGGGCGAGGATGCTGGCTCCGGCTTGGTGGACCCACTCGTTGCCACCGGTGTGGTCGAAGTGCCAGTGGGTGTTGATGAGTTGTTTGATGGGGTCGGCGTTGATGCTGGCGAGGGCTTTCTCGACGTTTGGACGGGCGGTGACGATTTCGGCATCGATGAGGAGCTTTCCGTCGGGCCCGGTTAGAACGGCGATGTTTCCGCCAGCGCCCAATAGGACACTGATGTTGCGGCGAAGGTTTTGGACGGTGACCTTTGCGGTTGCGGCTTCCTTGAAGGCGCCTCCGACGATTTGGGCGAAGAGGTTGCGTGGAGTAAGGCAGGCTGCGGCGGTCGTGAGAGTTGCGGTCGTAAGAAATTGACGGCGAGAGATGTCGAGTTGCGGCGGTTGAAGGACCATATGAGGTGACTCCTGTCGCTTTTGGCTTGAGTGTAGCCTTTATCGCTTGGCAGCGGGAATCGAATTCAGCGCAGCCGAGAGGCGATCGAGGAGAGGAATCTGGGTCTCCTTGATGCGCTCTTTGGCTTCGTCGATGGAGAACCATGCACCGCGGTCGGCTTCGGGAATTTCGATCATGCGGCCGGAGCGCGGGGGCCACTCCACTTCGCAGTGATTGCTGACCATTTTGGCTGGATCGCAGTTGCCCTCGAAGGCCCAGGCGGAGACGATCTTTCCGCCTTTCTGGGTGATGGCGCCGAGATCAAGGAAGGGTTCCGATACGGGGAATCCGGTTTCTTCCTGGAATTCACGCTTTGCAGCTTCTAAGGGTAGCTCGTCTTTCAGGTATTCGCCTTTCGGGATGGTCCATGAGCCCAGGTCTTTTTTGGCAAAGTGGGGGCCTCCTGGGTGAACGAGGAAGACCTCCAGTCGGCTGAGACGGCGATACATGATCAGGCCCGCACTTCGTCTTGGCATGAGAGATAACCCAGGTTAGTAAGAGATGGAGATTTGAAGATTAAACTTCGGAGATTGTTTGAGGGGATTTTGTGCGGCCGGTGATGCGATAGCGGATGAGAGCTGCGATTGCGGCGGCCATGAGGAAGAGCATGGGGCCGGTGAAGAGGAAGCGGTCGGTGACCCATTTGGTGTCGAGCAGGCCGGAGGTTTGGGCGTAGAGGGGGCCGAAGAAGCGCTCGAAGCGGCCGACGGAGCGGTGGGGGTCGAGGACGCTGGAGTTGCGCGACTGCCAGGAGACGAAACGAACCAGAAAGGCGAGAGTGACGGGGAGCCACGCCCAGAGGATGGGCGGGGCCTGGAGGGGGGCGTCGGGTTCGGCGGGGAGTTTGATGCGGGATGAAGCGAAGAAGGAGTGGTAGAGGTCGGCGAAGGCTTTGCCGAGTTTACCGAAGGGGATGATGCCGAAGAGGAATCCCGCGGCGGCGAAGATGGGGAGGAAATAACTGAGGACAAAGATGAATTGAGTGCGCTCGGTCCAGTGGAAGCGAGTGGCTATCTGGAAGACGGGAGTGGTGAAGATCCAGGAGAAACGGATGGCGAGTATGGCGACAAGGAAGTATAGAAAGAGGCACTTGGCGCACCATGTTGCAGCTCTGAGCATCCTTCAGATGTAGCACAGAGGGACCTGGTTTGGTGCGTAATTGTTGACCGGGGTTGGGCTAGAGGGCTTATACTGCAGCCATGGCGCGGTCCGACCGACCTGGAGCGCCGGCGAGTGAGGTGAGTCTTCAGCCAACGCTGGAACGACAATGCGCTCGAAGTTGTTGCCGGGAGGGAGTCCGGTGCGCCGCCTGGCAGGGTGGCGGAGGAGCACGCGGCAGTACATTGGTTTAGGGAGCCGGGACGGGTGGTCCGGGCGGCGGTGGATGATTTAGTAACGACATTTTGTCCGGGTGATTGCAGGGTTTGTGGAGAACCGCTGCTGAGGGCCAGTTTGTCTCCTGTTTGCGACGCGTGTGTTGAGGCGGTGCAGGAACAGACGACGACGCTTTGCCGACGTTGTGGCGAGGCTCTGGATATGGAGGGCGTGCGGTATGCGGGGCAGTTCCCGGTGGAGGGATTGCTGTGCTCGCCTTGCAGGATGGCTCCGCCGGAGTTTGAGCGGGCGGTTGCGTATGCGGCGTATGAGGATGGTCTGCGGGAGATGGTGCAGCTGCTGAAGTTCGAGCGGATGCCTGCTTTGGCGCGGCCGCTGGGCGGGATGCTGGTGCGGGCGATCGAGATGCTGGAGGGTGAGGCGGCGAAGGATCTGGTGGTGGTTGCGGTGCCTCTGTTTTCAGCGAAGGAGCGGCGTCGCGGGTATAACCAGGCGGTGCTGATTGCGGATGCTGCGCTTGCGGAGCTGAAGAAGAGCAGGCCGGAGTGGCGGCTTCGGGCGGCGCATGGTGCGATGCGGCGAGTGAAGGATACGGAGAGCCAGTTTGGGCTGACTCCGAGGCAGCGGCGGTTGAATCTGCGGAATGCGTTTGAGGTGGTAGATCCTGCGGCTGTGGTTGGGCGCGAGGTGCTGCTGGTGGATGACATTTATACGACGGGCGCGACGGCTCGGGCTTGCTCGCAGGCGTTGCTGCGGGTTGGGGTACGGAAGGTTTGGGTTGCGACGGTGTCGCGCGCGCAGGTCGAGACTGTGGCGCTTTGGAATAAGGCAGATACTTCGACCGCGGTTTGGGATGCGGGATAGGGATGTGTCGAATTGAGGGGCTTTCGAGGGCAGTGCTAACGCAACAGGAATCGGAGGTTTGGTCAGATGCAATCGGGGAAGATCAGGAGCGGGAAGCGGCACATCGGTCATGGCGGACATGGGGCGGTGCGGGTTGTTTCGGAGCGAGATGTGCGGGTTGGCGTGTTTCGGCAGCCGGCGATGCAGACTCCGGTGCTGGTGCTGAATGCGTCGTATGAGCCGATCAATATTTGCGGGGCTCGGCGCGCGCTGGTGCTGGTGCTGAAGGGAGTAGCACGCACGGAGGAGGAGCAGGGAGCGATGCTGCATGCGGCGCGGATGCAGGTAGCGATGCCCAGCGTGATCCGGCTGCTGGAGTACAGGCGGATTCCGCACCAGACTCGGGCGCTGAGCCGGAAGAATATTTTGTTGCGCGACAGGAACTCGTGTCAGTACTGCAGCGTGGTGTTGACGGCGGGAGAGTTGACGCTGGACCATGTCATTCCGCGGTCGCGGGGTGGGCTTTCGACGTGGGAGAATTTGGTGGCATGCTGTCACAACTGCAACCGGCGGAAGGGCAACCAGATGCTCCATGAACTGACGGATATGAAGCTGCAGCGCGAGCCTCGGCCGTTTTCGCTGCATACTTCGCGGCATATTATGCGGATGATTGGGAGTGCGGACGCTGCCTGGCGGAAGTATCTCTACTTCGAGGGTGAGCCAGCGGCTTAGGTCGGTAGAAAAATCGACGGCGGTGGTTCGCGCAGTATGCGACACTGTCGCGTATGACTCCTCATCAGTGGTTCAAAGGCACAGATTTTCGTGGCCGGCTTGTCTTGTGTGTCTGGTTTCGCGACGCTGGCGTTGCCGGCAAGAGTGGCGTTCGCTCAAGCGTCTGCGACTGCCTCCTCCAGCGTTCCGAGCATCGATCAGGCGCTGGAAGCGCAGGCAGCTTCGGGCGCTGCGTTATCTCCGGATGGGCAGCGTGTCGTGTACGAGGTGTCGCGAACGAACTGGAAGTCGAATGCGTTTGAGCGGGACCTTTGGATTGCGGATCGTGCTGGAAACACTCACCTGTTGACGATGCAGGAGAAGTCGAGTTCGGGTGCGAAGTGGTCGCCGGATGGGCGGTGGGTTGCATTTGTATCGGACAGGCCTGGGCAGGTTGCGGAGACGAAGGCGGATTCGCGGCAGATCTATGTGATCGATCCGACAGGCGGCGAGGCGCGGCAGGTGACGAAGCTGGACGATGGCGTGGACGGATTTGAGTGGGCGCCGGACTCGAAGACGATTGCGTTCACCACGAAAGACCCGCTGTCGAAGGCGCAGAAGGACCGGGCGGAACGCTATGGGGAGTACACGGTCATCGACGGAGATGAGCGAATGACGCATCTCTGGACGGTGGATGTGACGTCGGCTCCGGTTGCGGCTGCGACGAAGGATGCGAAGGAGAAGTCTTCGGCTTCGGTGGCTCCTCCGTTTGGCGTGCCGGAGGCGCATCGGCTGACTGAGGGCGATGGGTTCAGCGTGCAGGGATTTTCGTGGTCGAAGGATGGGGGGAAGATTGCGTTTGCTGCTTCGAAGGATGGGCAACTGAAGAACGGTGGGACGACGACGGTCTATGTAGTCACGGTTGCGGACAAGAAGGTGACGAAGCTGGTGACGACGCCGGGGCCGAACAACGATCCTCACTTCTCGCCGGATGGAAGCGAGGTGGCGTTTGTTACCGCAGATGGCGCGCAGTATTTTTTCTATGCGAACCAGAAGATTGCGGTGGTGCCGGTGGCGGGCGGTACTCCGAAGGTGGTGAGCGGGAGCTTTGATGAGGATGCGCGGCTGTTGGACTGGAGCGAGAAGGGAATTTATTTTGCCGCGTTGAAGAAGACTGCGGCGCATCTTTACCTGCTGAATCCGGCTACGGGCGCCGTGGTACAGGTGACGCATCCGGATGATGTGGTGGCGAACGGGTTTTCGTTTTCGAAGGACTTCAGCCAGGTTGCGTACCGGGCGGCGGCGCCGAATGAAGGTGGCGATATTTATCTTGCCTCAACGAACGGCGATGGCACGGCCGTACGGGTGACTCACCTTAGTGACGCGATGAAGCCATACACGCTGGCTCGGCGCGAGGTGGTGCATTGGAAGTCAGGCGACGGCGCGACGGTTGAAGGCGTTTTGCTGAAACCGGCTGACTTCGATGCGAAGAAGAAGTATCCACTGTTGGTGGTGATTCACGGCGGCCCGACGGGGGTTGATCAGCCGGTGGTCAATCCTGACCGGTATTATCCGGTGGAGCAGTTCGTCGCAAAGGGTGCACTGGTGCTGCGGCCGAATTATCGCGGGTCGGCTGGGTACGGCGCGGCATTTCGTGCGTTGAATGTACGGAACCTTGGCGTGGGCGATTATGCGGACGTTATCTCCGGTGTCGATTATCTGATCTCGCAGGGATTTGTCGATAAGGATCGCGTTGGTTCGATGGGTTGGAGCGAGGGTGGGTATATCTCGGCGTTCATTACGGCTTCAAGCGACCGGTTTAAGGCGGTTTCTGTAGGCGCGGGCATTTCTGACTGGATGACGTATTACGTGAACACGGACATTACGCCGTTTACGCGGCAGTATCTGAAGGCTACGCCTTGGGATGATCCGGAGATTTATAAGAAGACTTCGCCGATTACTTATATTGCGAAGGCGAAGACGCCAACGTTAATTCAGCAGGGTGATCGCGACAAGCGAGTGCCTGTGCCGGATAGTTTTGAGTTGCGGCAGGCGCTCGAGGACAAGGGTGTGCCGGTGAAGATGGTGCTGTATCACGGGTTTGGGCATCCGATCGATAAGCCGAAGGAGCAGAGGGCGGTGATGGAGGAGAATCTGCACTGGTTTGGGCACTACATCTGGGGTGAGCCGTTTGTAGATGGCGTTGGGCCTGGGGCTGCCCCCTCAGCCGGTAAATAACGCGAGACGACAATGACTGTTGTGAAGTGTTTGTGCGGAGGAGTTGCGGCGCTCATCTTTGCATTTGCGACTTGGGTGTATGTTCTGACGCGTCGATTTCCGGGAGGCACGATCGGCATTTCTCTTGGAGTGTTCGTTCAACCGGGTATGCTGCTTCGGGAGCTTCTTATCTTTGCGGCGGGTGTTGTTGCGGTTTGGATCTTTGTGCGGCGATGATTTAGTAGGAGTAAAGTTTCTGGGTCAGGAGAAAGAATGGCTTACATCGAGAGTTACCAGTGTGATGTTTGTGGGGATAAAAAGGGCGAGGGTGGAGACTGGTGGCTGGCGTGGGTGGACTGCTTCCAAGGGGAGAAGCCGGAGGAAGATCAGCCGCTGATTAAGCTGACGCGGTGGCAGGCGCATCATGCGCGGTCTGCGAATGTGAAGCATCTCTGCGGTGCGCGGTGTGCCGGGACATTGATGGACCGGTGGATGACGCAGCAGCATGCCGATCCGGATGCGCATTGCGAGACGAATTGAAGGCTACTTTGGCGGAGTCGCAGGGGGTTGCGCGGTCTTGTTCTTATCGTCGGGAGCTTTGTTGTCGGTGATGTCCTGGCCGTTGTAGATGATGCGCGACTTGGTGTGGAACTGCTTGTAGTCAGTGAATTTGACTATGTTGCGCATGTGGACGTCTTGCGAGAGGGTTCCGTCCGACGCTGAGAAGTGCAGATTGCCTTCGGCCTTGGTGTAGGTGGGGAACCAGTATTTGCCGTCGACCTGCTCGTAGTAGGTGGTGAAGGGTGGCTGAAGGTCTTCATGACCCCGGCGCGTGTCCTGCGGGACGGTTTTGCCGTTGATGAGGACGATCTGCAGGTCCTGTTGCTCGACCCAGACTTTTCCCTGAAAGTAGTGCTGTCCCTTGACGAAGGCTTTGGGCGCGACGGCGAAGACGTAGGTGTCGAGTTCGTCGACCTTCTGGCGGCCGAGGTAGTCGATGTTGTATTTGGGCTGGTCCTCGGTGGTGAGGATGAAGGGCAGGCGGTGCTCGATTTCGTCGAAGTCGGTGGGTGTCATAAGGACGCGTTCGAGGGTGTTCTGCGGGGCGAAGACTACGTGCTCTTCGCGCTTGCCGGCGTCGTTGAAGGTGATGTCGGTGACTTGCTGGTACTCGCCGTCGACGCGGTTGGTGTCTTCGGCGATGGTGTCGACTTTGACGGACTGACGGAAGGTGTAGTTTTCGCGGGCTTTGGCGAAGAGAGACTCCCGCTCGCCGAATTTTTTGATGATTTCGTCTACGGTGATGCCGGCGGGAGGCGTGGGGTCGAGCTGGCCGAAGCCGGCCGGCTCCTGCGCGGCGGCCTTGGGTGACGCAGGGGCGATCGACAGGAACAGTGTAAGAAGTCCAATGGGGACAGAAAGATAGATGCTGGAGGGCGGCTTCATCGGGTCTGACTCCAAGGTACGATCAGGGCGGTCTTGGGTGTTGCTCCGCACGCTACTAAGAATAGACGCGATTTCGGTTGGTTTGGTGACGTGGTTCGCGAGAAGCTGCAGGCGCTTTTGTTTGCATGGAAATAAAGTAACCGGGGGGAACCTTGAAGGGTGCGGGCAGGGCTGCTCGACGACGGCTTGTAGCGGTAGACTCGCCGTATGAGAAAGCGAACGGTACGGATGCGTGCTCTGGCGGCGCTGGCGGCCGGAGCTTGGGTAATGGGATGGGCCCAGGACCAGGGTGTGTATCGGTTCGAGCGGTCCGGAAGGGCTGAGCTTCAGGATGGGTCCGGCGGACGGCCGATGACGTTCGCGGATCTGCAGCGGATCAAGCGGGTGAGCGATCCGCAGATCTCGCCTTCGGGCGAGTGGGTGATGTATACGGTCACGGATGTCGATCTTGAGAAGAATACTAAGACCAATCATCTGTGGGTGGTTGGGGTGGAGAACGGGAACGAGCGGCAGGTTACGTTCTGGAAAGAAGGAGAGTCGGGGGGACGGTTTTCGCCGGATGGACGGCGTGTTCTGTTTACGGGGACGGATAGCAAGACGGGGTTGTCGCAGATCTTTCTGGCGAACTGGAATGACGGCGCGGGAACGCTGAGCAATCCGACGCGTTTGACGAATGTGAGTACGGAGGCGGATGGAGGGGTCTGGTCGCCGAACTCGCGGCGGATCTTGTTTACTTCGCGGGTCTATCCGGAGTGCAGCGAGGGGTCTTCGTGGATCGAGGAGGACAACTGCGATAAGCGGAGGGATGCGGAGGCGGCGGCGAGTCCGGTGAAGGCGCAGGTTTGGGATCATCTGCTGTACCGGCACTGGGACCACTATGTGGGGTTGAAGCGGAGCCATGTGCTGGTGGTGTCGTCGACAGATGGGAATGCTGTGCGCGACCTGACACCGCGGGAGGATATTGGAGATTCCGAGGCGCCTACGTTTTCGCTGGACGGGCCGGTGGGGTATGCGTGGGCGCCGGATTCGCAGGAGATTGCTTATGTAACCAATCTTGATCTAATTCCGGCGGTGAGCACGAATAACGACGTTTTCACATTGCGGCTGGATGAGCCGGGGGCGAAGCCGGTTAAGATTTCGACGTCGCTGGGGAGCGATGATGGGCCGGCTTACTCGCCGGATGGGAAGTAGCTGGCGTTTCGGTCGCAGGCGCGGGCGGGATATGAGAGCGACCGGTTCCGGTTGATGCTGTATGACAGGACGGGAGGCGCGAATAAGGCAGGCGGCGATGGAGGTGGCGATCCGGTGAGTGAGCCGGCGGAGCAGCGAGCTGGGAGGACGGCGGCGAAGCGTCCAAGGCCTGCTCGTCAGCAGGCCAATGGGGAGCTTCTGGCGTTGATGCCCACGTTCGATCGCTGGGTGGATGAGTTTATCTGGGGACCGGATTCGCAGACGATTTATTTGACTGGGGCGGATTCGGGTGAGGAGCCGATTTATCAGCTGCAGATGACGCAGCCGGCGTTTGCGCAGATTACGGAGCTTGGCGAGTACGGATCGCTTTCGATCTCACGCGATGGCCACAAGCTGGTGGCGACGCGGATGAAGGTAGACGCTCCTGCAGAGGTTTATCTTTTGTTGCCGGATAAGTCGGAAGTGATGGTTGATGAGGCGAATCTCGCGCCGAAGCGGGGCGAAGTGATTCCTCCGCCTGCGGATGGCGCGACGCGGACGTTTGTCTCGGAGAGTCAGTTGACCTCGATGAACGAGGTGCTTTTGCGGACGCTGGATCTGCCGCAGATGGAGTCATTCTGGTTCACGGGGGCGGAATGCGAAGGTGGAGGGGTTCATTGTTCGGCCGCCGAAGTTTGATCCGACGAAGAAGTATCCGGTGAAGTTTCTGATGCATGGTGGGCCGCAGACGGCGTGGGGGGATGCGTGGAGCTATCGGTGGAATCTGGGAGTTGATGGCGGCGAGCGGGTATGTGGTGGTGATGGATCAATCCGGCGCGGGTCGACGGGGTATGGGCAGAAGTTTGTCGATGAGGTGATGCGGCGACTGGGGCGGGAGGCGTATGTCGACCTGATGAAGGGGCTGGATTATGCGGAGGCGGCATTACCCGTTTATCGACAAGACGCGGGAGTGTGCGCTGGGGGCGAGCTATGGCGGGTTCATGGCGGACTGGGTGCTGACGCATACGAACCGGTTCAAGTGCATCGTGACGCATGACGGGATGTATCGACCCGGGAGCGCGTTTGGGACGATACCGAGGAGATGTGGTTCAACGAGTGGGAGTTTCGCACGGCCGGAGGATTGTCCGAAGGGGTGGGATGGGTTTGGTCGCCGATCTGGAATAAGCAGTCTTGGCGGATGAGACATCAGCGGCCGAGCTGGATCCTTTCCGGAAGTGGTCGCCGATGCGGTTTATCAAGAATGCGAAGACGCCGACGCTGGTGATTCATTCGCAGCGGGACTATCGGCTGGATGTGTCGCAGGGGTTGGAGTTGTTTACGGCGCTGCAGCGGCTGGGTGTGCCGAGCAAGATGCTGTATTTTCCGGATGAGGGGCATTGGGTGCTGAAGCCGCAGAACTCGCAGCTCTGGTACGAGACGGTGGGGGATTGGTGCGACCGGTGGACGAAGACTAATCTGTATGCGGAGGGTGGACCCGAGAGTTCGGCCAAGGCTGGAGCGGGGGCTCGGCGGAGTGCGCCGGATGCTTCGAGGATGGGGGTCTCGCGTCCTGCGGAGATGAATGAGGTGCAACCTTCGGGCGAGACGCCTGCGCCTGCGGCTGCGCCGGCAGCTCCTCCGCCGAGTAAGCCGGCTCCGGTGATTCGTAAGAAGCCGGGAACGACTGCGGAACCACATTCTTCGCCGGAGGCTGCGCCTCCGCCTTCTGAGGTTTCGTTTGTTTCGCAAGGGTCCAGGACGGATGTTCCTTCTGCGACCGGGGGGGATGTCCCCTCACCTGCGGTGAAGACTGGTGCGCCATTTTTGATTGCGATCAGCGCTGCGAGTGATGAGGTTCCGGTTGGCGGGGATGCGCGGATTGTGATTACGCTGCGGAATCTGGAGGAGCATGAGATTCGATTTCCGCATCGGCCAGGGGCGGACAGTCCGGAGTTTTCGTACCGGATTGTGGTGCGAAATACGGCGGGGAAGGCGGTTGATCTGACTCCTTATGGCCGCGAGGCTCAACAGAGGCAGGACGCGGAAGGGCGGACGGTGGAGTATGTGCAGCCGGGAGGGGTTGTGGTGCTGACAGCGCACCTTGGGAAGCTGGTGAATCTGAAGAAGCCGGGTGAGTATAGGGTGAAGGTTTCGAGGAAGGATCCGGCTAGTGGGATGGTGGTGGAGTCGAATGAGATTGCGGTGGAAGTGGTGCCGTAAGGCAGTTGTTAGCGATAGGTTTGTGTTGGGCTTGAAGAGGAGAGTTGGACGTGGCGTTTGTGAGGGCTAAGAAGCGGGAGCCGGTGGGTGAGGCTGGATTGTTTGAGTATGCGGTGGGAGCATTGGCTCGGCGGATGCGGACTGAGCGGGATCTGCGGCGTTTGATGAAGGATCGTGCCGAGGAGGGTGAGGCGGGCGCGCGGGCGATGGATCGCGTGGTGATTCGGTTGAAGGAACTTGGGTATTTGAGTGATGAGCGGTTTGCGGAGGGGTACGCGCGGGTAAGGAAGGAGTCGGAGAAGCTGGGGCGGCGGCGCGTTCAACAGGATTTGATGATGAAGGGTGTGGGGAAGGAGTTGGTGGCCTCGACGCTGGAGGCTGCGTACGAGGATGTGGATGAGGTGGCGTTGGCGCGGGATTACATTGCGCGGAAGAGGATGAAGCAGCCAAGTGGGGAGAATGTTCAGAAGGAGACGGCACGCGCGATGAACCGACTATTGCGGGCCGGGTTTTCTTCGCGGGCTGTGTTTAAGGTGCTGCGGGAGTGGAGTTTACCGGAGGAGTTGGTGGAGGGGATTGGTGAAGTTGAGGTGTTGGAGGATGAGGCGCGGGGCGGGGATTCGGATGGGTATGCTCGTCAGAATGAGAAGGAGTGAAGAAATTGCAGGCTGTTAGTTGCTGGGGTTGGCTGTTTGTGATCCGTTGTTGATTGTCACCTTTCTCACAGCCGGAAAGAAACTCAATCTTGGAATTGGCGATCGACTAGTAACAACCAACAACTAACGACCTGCAACTATCTTCAGTAGTCGCCGCGGAAGCTGTGGATGAGGCGGCGGTCGCGTTTGTTGGGACGCTTGGTGGGGGAGGGTGCGGTCCAGGCGATGGGGCCGAGGAGTTTGCGCTCTTCGGCGGCTTTGCGGCGGGCTTCTTTGCTTTCGTCGGTTTCGCGGTAGAGGGTTTGGGCGATGGCGGCGGAGGCTCGCTGCTGGCTTAGGGCAAGGACTTCGATGGTGAAGTCGCCGGATTCGTTTTTGATTTGAAGCGTGTCGCCGACGTGGACCTCGCGCGCTGGTTTGGCGGGCTGGCGGTTGGAGAGGACGCGCTGGAGATCGCAGGCTTTGGAGGCCTGCTCGCGGGTTTTGAAGAAGCGGGCGGCCCAGAGCCACTTGTCGATGCGGGTGCCGGTCATGCTTTGATTGTCGCCGATTTTTTGGGAGACTAAATTGCTCGGAGCGCGCGGACGGGCAGGTAGAAGATGGCGGCGATGAGGGCGAAGGCGCCTCCGACGGCGATGCCTACCAGGCGGAAGGGGAGCAGGATGAGCCAGATGAATGGGTAGAGGATCAGTGCAGCGAGCGCGAGGGGCCAGCAGAAGAAAGCGAGGAGGCAGAAGAGGAGAAAGTTGAGCATCGGATTTTGTGTCTCCTGAGGATAGAACGCTTGGCGAGCGGAAAAGTTCCCTCGGGTGGATGATGGAAGGATGGCGAAGGAGTTAGGTTTGCAGCGGGTGGTGGGGGTGGACTGGTCGGGGGATCAGGGTCCGGGGCAGCGAAGGAAGATCTGGGCTGGGGTTTGGACTGCGTCTACCGGTCGAGTGAGCCTCGAGAGTCGGGGCGGTCGCGGGTGGAGTTGGTGGAGTGGCTGGTGGAGATGGCGCGGGAGACTCCGCGGATGGTGGTGGGGTTTGATTTTTCGTTCAGCTATCCGGCTTGGTTTTTGCGGGAGTTGGGGATTGGGTCGGCTCCGGAGTTTTGGCGGTTGGTGGCGGATGGGCAGGGGGAGAAGTGGCTGCATAAGGATTGTGAGGATGGGCGGTTTTGGGGGAGGGTGGGGTCGCGGCGGCATGGGAAGAAGCCGGCGGAGTTTTGTGGGGAGCATGCGCACAGGATGCTGCGGCGGGCGGAGACGGCGTTGAAGGTGAGGGCGGAGATTGCGGATCCGCTGGCGGCGGCGAGGGTGGCGGGGATTGCTCCGAAGAGCGTGTTTCAGATTGGCGGGGCGGGGGCGGTGGGGACGGCTTCGCTGCGGGGGATGGCGGGGTTGTTGCGGTTGAGGGAGGCGGGGTTTCGGGTTTGGCCGTACGATGCGCCTTCGGGGAAGGAGCCGCTGGTGGTGGAGATTTATACGCGGCTGATGACGGGGGCGGTGACGAAGAGTTCGGAGAGTGCGCGGACGGCTTATTTGGCGAAGAAGCGGCGGGAGAGTGAGTTGTATGCGGGGTTGTCGCGCGGGGTGATGGCGAAGGCTCGGGGGAGTGAGGATGCGTTTGATGCGCTGGTGACGGCGATGGTGATGGTGGAGCATCGGGGGGAGTTTGCGCGGTTGAAGAAGACAGAGGATGAGGTGTTTCGGATGGAGGGACAGACCTGGGTGCCGGGGTTGGTGGGGTGACGATCGGTCAGAATATTCCGAGAACTTTTTCTTGATCTTGCGATTGTCAGACTGGAGGGTCGCTGATCCTCGTTGATGTCCGGATGCGTTGCAGCGTGCCTGGGGTCGGCGCTGTGGATTCGGTCATTGTGGCGGTGTCGAGCATCTGACGAGATGATGGCTGGCGATGGGACAGGTGCGATGGCACGGTGAATTCCACTGTATGAGACTGCCATCCATTGCTTGACGTAGTCGCAGGCGGCAGGTTGGTGAAGCATCGCCGGGCCGCTCAGAACGTCGATTTCGTCGACGTCACCATTCTAGTTTGAAGGTGGCGAGCATGATGACGAGTTCTGTCGACGTGTGGCAGCTCTTGCTATTGGCGGATAGGCAGGTTGGTGAGTTTCCGGTCAATGATCGCGCGCAGGTCGCAGTGCGTTCGTGTTGTGCGAAGCAGAGTTGCGGAGACGAGCGAGTGGCTAGCAAGAGGATCTGCGAGCGGGGACGTGCGCTATCGAGATCTGGGCTTCTGCGCTGATAAACTTTAGGTCTATGAACTATAGGTCGGGGAATCAGATTCGGGAAGATTTTTTGCGGTTTTTTGAGGGTAAGGGGCACCGGCGGGTGCACTCTTCTTCGCTGGTGCCGGCGAATGATCCTACGCTGCTGTTTACCAATGCGGGGATGAATCAGTTTAAGGATGTTTTTCTCGGGAACGAGAAGCGGGACTATACGCGGGCGGCTTCGAGCCAGAAGTGTGTGCGGGCGGGTGGGAAGCATAACGATCTGGAGAACGTCGGGTTTACGCGGCGGCACCATACGTTCTTTGAGATGCTGGGGAATTTTTCGTTTGGGGACTACTTCAAGAAGGATGCGATTGCTTATGCGTGGGAGCTGCTGACTTCGAAGGAGTGGTTCGGGATCGATCCGTCGAAGTTGTACTGCACGGTGTTTGAGGGGGATGCGAAGGTTCCGCGGGATGATGAGGCGGAGCGGTTGTGGATTGAGACGGGCGTGCCGAAGGAGACGGATCTTCGGGATGTCGGCCAAGGATAATTTCTGGCAGATGGGGGAGACGGGGCCTTGCGGGCCTTGTTCGGAGATCTTTTACGACATGGGGCTTGAGGCGGCGGAGGAACCGGGCGTTGATAAGCCGTTTCCGCTGGATGAGCAGCGGTATGTCGAGATTTGGAATCTGGTTTTCATGCAGTTTGATCGCGGTTTGGATGTGAAGACGGGTGTGGCTACGCTGACTCCGCTGCCGAAGCCTTCGATCGATACGGGGATGGGGCTGGAGCGGGTTTCGGCGGTGCTGCAGGGGGTGGTGTCGAACTTTGAGACGGATTTGTTTACTCCGCTGATTAAGCGGGCGGAGGAGTTGACCGGGCATAAGGTGGAACCGGAGCACGAGGTGGATGAGCGGTCGCGAGCGCAGTCTGCGGATTATTGCGGACCATGCTCGTTGCGCTACGTTTTTGATATCGGATGGGGTGCTGCCTTCGAATGAAGGGCGCGGGTATGTGCTGCGGAAGATTATGCGGCGCGGGATTCGGCATGGGCGGCTGCTGGGGCAGGAGAAGCCGTTTATGTATGAGATGGTGTTTGCGGTTCGGGATGAGATGGCGGTGGCTTATCCGGAGTTGAAGGAGTCGGCGGAGCGGGTGAGTAAGGTGGTGTTGGCGGAGGAGGAGCAGTTTGCTCGGGTCATGGACATTGGACTCGCAACATCTGCAGCGACTGATTGAGTCGAAGGTCGAAACGTGCATTGCCACGCTCCGAGTGGTCTTGGTCAGGCAGACTGCCTCTCGCTAAAGAATGGATGGCTGCGCATTACAAGATGCAAGCCGAACGGACAAAGATTACAAGGCGATGAGGCATTTCGTCTCTACGAGACGTTTGGTATGCCGCTGGATTTCATGGTTGATGCTGCGCGCGATGCTGGTATTGGATTTCGACATGGAGGGCTTTGAACGCGCGAAGGAAGAGGAGCAGGCGCGGGCTCGGGCTTCGTGGAAGGGTGGGTCGCAGAAGTCGGCGGCGCCGGTTTATCGGGAGTTGCCTAAGACGGAGTTTGAAGGGTATTCGGCGCTGCGGGTGGATGGGGCGAAGGTGTTGGCTCTGGTGAAGGATGGTGTTGGTGTGCCGGAGTTGAAGGGTGGCGAGACCGGCGAGGTGGTGCTGGATGCTACGAGTTTTTATGCGGACTCGGGCGGGCAGGTTGGGGATATGGGGTGGTTGTATTCGGGCGATCACAACCAGGTGGTAGCTGAGGTGAGTGGGGCGACGAAGCCGGTGCAGGGAGTTTTTGCGCATAAAGTGAGGGCGAACCAGACGATTGCGCTGGGCGATACGGTGGATACGGTGGTCGATGCGGCGAACCGGTCGGCTACGGAGCGGAACCATACGGGGACGCATCTGCTGCATGCGGCTCTGCGGGAGGTTCTGGGGAAGCATGTGAAGCAGGCGGGGTCGTTGAACGATGCGACTCGGCTGCGGTTTGATTTTTCGCACTTTGCGGGTGTGGCGGAGGAGGAGCTGCGCGAGGTTGAGGACATTGTGAACCAGCAGGTGATGGGGAATGCGAAGGTGGAGACGCTGGTGGATGTGCCGATCGATGTGGCGGTGAATGAGCTGGGGGCTATGGCTCTATTTGGCGAGAAGTATGGCGAGCGGGTGAGGGTGGTGAAGATTGGGGACTTCTCGACGGAGCTTTGCGGAGGGACGCATACGGCGGCGACGGGAGAGATTGGGCTGATCAAGATTGTGGGTGAGGGGTCGGTGTCTTCGGGCGTGCGGCGTGTGGAGGCTGTCAGCGGGACCGGTGCTCTGCATGAGTTCCGGCGGGATTTCGATGTGGCGAAGGTGGTGGGATCGCTCGTTGGGTCTTCTTCTGAGAGCGCAACGCCAGCGGATGCGCTGCGGCACAGGATTGCGGCTCAAGAAGAAGAGATGAAGAAGCTGAGGCGAGAGCTGGATGCGGTTCGGATGAAGGCTGCTTCTTCTTCTTTGTCCGACGCTAGCTCGGCTGCTGTTGAGGTGAAGGGTGTGAAGGTGCTGGCGCAGCGAGTGGATGGGCTGGAGAAGGCTCAGATGCGGGAGTTGGTGGATTCTCTGCGTGGAAAGCTGGGGTCGGGTGTGGTGGTGCTTGGTGCTGCGGTGGATGGGAAGGTTTCTTTGATTGTTGGTGTGACGAAGGACCTTACTTCTCGGGTGCAGGCGGGGAAGATTGTTGGTACGCTCGCGGCTAAGGTTGGCGGGAAGGGCGGCGGGCGTCCTGATCTGGCGGAGGCTGGTGGGAGTGATGTTGGTGCGCTCGATGGGGCTTTGAACTCGGCGAGCGAAGTGGTGGGAGGATTGCTGGGGTAAGGACTATTAGGGTATTCAGTCCCAACCCCTGCGATCACATAGGTGAGGGGAGCGGTTCGCGCTTTGCGCGAATGGTTGCGCGAGCGATGCGCGAACGTATTTGCACAATCTGCGGTGAGGACTATTTTGCGGCTTCCCGCTCCAGGAGTTGGCGAGTCTCTTCGAGGTTGAGGGTGTTGCCGTCGACGACGAACTCGTAGAGGCCGGCGTTGTCGGGGACGGAGAAGACATGCTCGACGGTGTGACCGTTTTTGCGAAGGGCGTCGACGATGAGATCGGTGTCTATGTCGTTCATGCGTGACAGTCTACAGGAAATGGTTTGGGTGAGTGCAAGCCTGGCAACAATACGCTGTGGTGATTTTGGCGCGGCTCTCTAGGGGTGGGGGAGTATCGCTGGGTGTAACCGTGGTTGGTTTCGGGCGGGGGCGAAGGGGTGGATTCTCTTAAACTTAGGGTTGTCTATGGGCCTGAGGATGACAATGCGGAGCAGGTGTTCGGGTGGGGTTTGTGCGGTTTTGTGTGCGTCGGCTCTTTGCGCAGTTTTATGCGGGACGGGATATGGATTAGCAAGGTCCGGGGGGCAGGGTGCGGGGTCTTCGGGACGGAAGGCCGAGTTATCTGCTTGGCAGCAGGCGGAGCGAGGGTTGGAGGTGCTGCAGGCGATTCCTGAGGGGTCGCGGACGAAGGCGGATTATCAGCGGGCGATGGATGGGTTTCGGGCGGTGTATCACGGGGCTCCGGGGGATGTGCACGCTCCGGATAGCGTGAATGCGGTGGCGGAGTTGCTGGCGGAGCAGGGCAGAGCTGCTGCATGATGTGAAGTCCTCGAAGGCTGCGGTGGGGCAGTATGAGTTTTTGAGGACACAGTATCCGGGGAGCTCGCTGCGAGTGGCGGCTCTGCTGGCGGAGGGGCAGATCTATCAGAATGATCTGCATGATGCGGTGTTGGCGCGGGATAAATATGAGTGGCTCGTGAAGGAGTTTCCGCGGAGTGGACTGGTGGAGGAAGCGAAGGCGGGAATTGCTTCGCTGGATGCGGAGAAGGCGAACAGGTCAGCAGCCGCTGCTGCGGTTTCACGGAGTTCCAGTGGTAGTTCCGGCGAGACTAAGGGGAAGGATGCTGCGGGAGCGCGGCCTTCTTCTCCGTCTCCGAGTAGTGGTGCGAGTTCGTTTGCTCCTATGCCGGTAACGGGTACTAAGGTTGCTACGCCCGCTGGTGCTGATGCTTCCGACGCGGAGAGACGTGGGGTTTCGGCGCCGCTGGATGCGGAGTTAGAGGCTTCCACGGAGGGCGCTTCTGCCCAGAGCGGAGAGACAACGAGTAGTGCTGCCCCTGTAGCTTTGCATGTGGCGAAGGATGCGGGGAGGCGGCATGGGTTGGCACAGGTTACGGGGATACGGCACTGGTCGACGCCTACTTATACGCGGGTGGCGATTGATCTCGGTGATGATGTGACGTATGAGGCGGCGAGGGTGCCGGGGCCGGACCGGATCTATTTTGATCTGCACGGGACGCGGCTGGCGTCGGACCTGGTGGGGAAGAGTTTTGCGGTTACGGACGACGGATTTCTGAAGAAGATTCGCGCGGCGCAGTTTTCGAACGATATGACGCGGGTGGTTTTGGATGTGAATGATGTGACGGAGTACTCGGCATTTCTGCTGCCGAATCCTTACCGGCTGATCATTGATATTCATGGTGGCAAGGCGGAGGCGGGTGCTCCGGTGGTGCAGGTTCCGATGCAGCGGGTGGCGACGGCGGCTCCTACGGTTCCGAATACGACGGCGGTGAAGGCGGGTAGCTCATTTGATGTGGCGGCGTTGAGCGCTCAGCCGGGCCGGGTGGAGGCTACGACACAACCTACTTCGCAGCCGATCTCGGCGGTGGTGAAGGATGCCGGAACGAGTGCTGTGGCAGGTGTGGGGGCTTCGAGTGTGGCGCCGGTGAGCGCGTCGAAGAAGAGCAAGAAGGGCAAGGATGCGGATGCGGGGCCGGCGAGGGCGGCGGTGCCTACGGCGGATGGAGAGACTTCGCTGGTGAGGGCGCTGGGGTTGAAGATTGGGCGGATCGTGATCGATGCCGGGCATGGTGGGCACGACACGGGGACGATTGGAGCGGATGGGATTCTGGAGAAGGATGTCGTGCTGGATGTGGCTCTGCGGGTGGGGCAGCTGCTGCATGACAGGTTGGGGGCGGAGATTATCTATACGCGGTCGGATGATACGTTTATTCCGCTCGAGACCAGGACGGCGATTGCGAATAAGGCGCAGGCGGATCTGTTTTTGTCGATCCATGCGAACTCTTCGCCGGATGCGAGCGCTCGGGGAGTGGAGACCTATTATCTGAACTTTACTTCTTCGCCGGATGCGCTGGAGACGGCCGCGAGAGAGAACGCGGTGTCGGATCAGTCGATTCATCAGCTGAGCGACCTGGTGAAGAAGATTGCGCTGAAGGACAAGATTGAGGAGTCGCGTGAGTTTGCAGGGGACGTAGAGGCGAGTCTCTATGGCGGTTTGCAGAAGGGGAATGCGGGGCTAAAGGATCGCGGGGTGAAGAAGGCTCCGTTTGTGGTGTTGATTGGGGCGAATATGCCTTCGATCCTGGCGGAGATCTCGTTTGTGACGAATGAGAAAGATGCGCGGCAGTTGCGGGAGCCGGAGTATAGAGAGCGCGTGGCGGAGAGTTTATATAAAGGTGTGGCTAAGTATGCGGGTGGGTTGAGCGGGGCAAGGACTTCGACGGAGCGGGCGAGTACGAAGTAACGCGAGAGGCGCGCGCGAGTGGTTAAATTCTGGTGTGCCTGCAGGGCCTTCGGGGGCAGCCGTGAAGAAATATCAATTCAAGGCGAAAATTCAAGCGAGCGATGGCGGTGGGGCTTTTGTGTTGTTCCCATTCGATGTTGCGACGGAGTTCGGCACGAAGGGCAAGGTTTCGGTGAAGGCGACGCTTGGGGGTGTGGCTTATACGGGTTCGCTGATGACTTGTGGTGGGGCGCAGCATATGTTGGCGGTAGTGAAGGCGATTCGTCAGGAGATCGGGAAGGGCCCGGGTGACGTGATTGATGTCGAAGTTTGGAAGGATGAGGGGCCGCGCGAGTTGGAGGTGCCCGTTTCGCTTAAGAAGGTATTGAAGAGGGAAGGGTTGAAGCCGTTTTTTGAGGAGCTTAGCTTTACGCATCGCAAGGAGTATTGCCGGTGGATATCGGAGGCGAAAAAAGAAGAGACGAGGGCGAAGCGGTTGGAGAAGGCGGTGGAGATGATGCGGAAGGGCGTGAAGACTCCGGGATGAGGGAGCTTTACCGGGTGAGGCGCTAGGCTTACTTTCGGCTGCTGGTGTAGTCTGACCTCGTATGGGCGTTTTTTCAGGGTTTCGTATGGTGTCGCGTGTGGTCTTGGGGGTCATGCTGGTTGGTGGGCCGGCTGTTTCGCAGTTGCATGGGCAGGAGACGAAGACAACGTTGGCGCTGCCGCCGACTCCGCTGTTGCCACCGGCTTTGCGTGCAGGGCCAGAGCACGAGGAGGGGAATGGGGCTCCGGCATGGAGTGGTGCGGATGCGCCTGTGCTGGTGGAGGATGGGATCAAGCGGTATGAGCGCGGGACGGTGACAAGTCCGGTTGCGCGTGGTGGTGCAGTGCCGAGTGGGACTGTTACGGTTTATCAGTTTGACGATGCTACGGGAGCTTATTCGGCGTATACATATCTGCGCAGGAGTGGTGGGGACCATGTGACGCAGAGTGGTGTGTCGGTAGTGGTGTCGGATTTGAAGACGTATCCGGAGTCGTCGGCTGCGTTGCTGAAGACAGTGCAGGTTGGGTTGCCGAAGATTGGTGGGACGAAGGGACTGGCTCCGCTGTTGCCGACATATTTGCCGGCGAAGGGATTGCAGAAGGATTCGGTGCGGTATGCGCTGGGTCCGGTAGGGTACCAGGCAATGGGTGGTGTGTTGCCCGCTGGGATTGTCGGGTTCGATAAGGCCGCTGAGGTGGTGACGGCGAAGTATGAAGGTAAAGGCACGTTGACGTTGTTGTTGTATCCGACTCCGCAGATCGCGGGAGAGCATGGTCGGCAGATTGTGGAGGAGATGAAGCAGCAGGGTCCGCAGGCGGGTACCGTGATGCTGCGACGTGAAGGTCCGCTGGTGTTGATGACTTCGGGTGCGTGGAGTGGTGCGGAGGCGAAGGCTTTGGTGGAGGGAATCCATCTGCGCAGCGAGGTGACTTGGAACAAGTCGATGCCGCTGGAGTTTCACTCTGAGGTTCGCAAGACGGTTAGCTTGTTGACGAGCATTTTGATTTTCTGTGGGTTGGGTGCGCTTGCTGCAGTAGTGCTTGCATTGTTCTTTGGTGGAGCGCGCGCTGCGATTCGAGTACTGCAGGGCAAGCCTGCTGCGACGGAGCCGGAGTTTTTGCGAATCGACCTGAGCGGGCGTCCGGCTCGGATCCAGTCCGACGGGTCTGCGGCTAAACAGTAGGATAGACGGCAGTTATGCACTGGGAACGGTGCAGGGATGAGGCTAAGCAACTGAATTGATGGCTTTTTTATAACTTGCCCAAGCTATAAAAGCGAATGCAAGGCGAAGAAATGGGCCGGTGTTGACGATTCAGTTAACCTCGTAACTGTAACCTGATCAATCACTTACATTTTGCCAGATTAAGCCTTGACACGCTATTTTGCCAAACTTAGTATTTCGCCAGAAAGTTCTGATGGCTTTGCCTCCGTTGGAACTATTCTCCCTAAAGAAGAGGCTGCCCTGTTGCCGGGCGGCCTCTTCGCGTTTTTGGGTGCAACTTTCGGGTGATTGAGTGTGGGGTTTCCGGTCATGAAGATGGCGACTGAGAATTTTGGCTTCCGATTTGAAGCGTCAGCCGAGACTTGCCGATGAAAGAAAGAAGAAGAGTTCCTGTGGGCTCTTCGAAGAGGTTTTTTTTATGTCTCATGCACTGCACACTGTGTTGGAGGTCATGATCGCTCTCTCTTGTCTGGGGATATTGATATGGCCAGGTTCAGTTGCGAACCATATCGAATCGGATAAAGAGGATCGGGGACGGCGCATCGTGTGAATGGAATGACCTCGCTCTGCTGCTTGTGCTAGTTTTGGCTTTGCGGCTTGTGGAGGTTGGACCAGATGAACAGGATGGAGCGGGGAGTCAGCGCAGCGCGTTGGTGTGTTGTTGCTGCGATGCTGTTGGGGGCAGTGGCCAAGGCACAAGACACGCGGCAGGTGAGTGAGCCGACGATACCGGCATCGTGCGTGCAGTTGCCGGCGCAGCTTCGTTCGGTGAGCGAGAAGCTGGCTGATGCGGATGAAAAGAAGCTGGATACCGTTCGGATTCAGAGTGCGCTGGATAAGTGCAAGCCCGGCATGGCGGTTGAGCTGTCGCCCTCGAATGGGAATAATGCGTTTCTCTCAGGGCCGCTGGAGATGCGGACGGGAGTGACGCTATTGATTGATGAAGGCGTGACGCTGTTTGGATCGCGCGATGCAGCGGACTATGAGATGAAGGGGGATGGGGTGCCCCCCGGGCTATGCGGGACGATTGCTGCGGGTGCTCCTCCGGCTGTATTTCCTGCCCCGCAGCGGCCCGCGCCACGCGGGGGTTGCAGGCCGTTTATCAGCATCATGGATTCGAAGAATGTCGGGATCATGGGCGATGGCGTGATCGATGGGCGGGGCTACGCGAAGATTCTGGGCAAGGACTATAGCTGGTGGGAGATGGCCCGCAAGGCAGAGCCGAAGAATGAGCGGTACTTTACTCCGCGAATGATTGTTGCGAGCCATGCAGATGGTTTGGTGATGTACCGGATTACGCTGCACAACTCGACGAACTTTCATGTGAGCGTGAATCAGACGGATGGGTTTACGGCGTGGGGCGTGCATCTTGCTGACTCCGACGACGAAGGGAATGGATGCGCGGAATACGGATGGGATTGATCCGGGGTCGTCGACGAATGTGACGGTGGCGCATAGCTGGATAGATAACGGCGACGACAATATCGCGATCAAGACGGGCACGACGCATATGAGCGTGATCGACAATCACTTTTACTCTGGGCATGGGATGTCGATTGGGAGCGAGACGTATTCAGGGGATAGTTATCTGCTGGTGGATGGGTTGACGGAGGACCATACGACGAGCGGAATTCGGATCAAGAGCAATGTGACTCGGGGTGGTCCGGTGCATGACCTGACCTATAAGAACATTTGCATGCGCGGAGTGAAGAATCCGATTGCGATCAGTCCTTATTACACGAACCAGACGACTGAGGGGTTTGAAGATCCGAAGTATACGGGGGACCGGATTCCGGATTACAAGGCGATTACGATTCAGAATGTGATCGATACGACTCCGGGGGATGTGTTGATTGCGGGATTGAATGACGACCATCGGACGGAGGTGACGCTGGATGGAGTTCGAGTGGTGGGGATTACTCCGGCACAGGTGCATGGTCGGTTTGCTACGGTGACGGTGGGGCCGCTGGGGACGAATCTGAATTTTGGCGGGACAGAGATCAAGGTAGTGCCGGCGAAGGCTGGGCCAGCTCCGAGTACTTCGGATGCGGCGGTTGCGCCGTCGGCGTTCAGTTGTGACGAGAAGTTTGTGCCGATGCAGTAGCGGCGGCGGCGTGGCTTGGCTTCACTCAGGTACTGGGGGACAGACACGTCGACCGGGTATGGAATCGCCGTGGTGGCGCCGTGACAATATTTCTTCATGACCGATTACTATCTTTTTGATTCCCTCTCTTGACAACTAGCACCCTTACAGACCCTGATCTTACGACCAGCCCCGCGGCCGCGTTGCATCGAGCAGCAGAAGTCCGTACCTGCACAACCTAAGTCCAGACTTAACTCAAATATTTCGAATACTTTGCACACTTTTGGGTAGGGAGGGGGGTACTATCAACCGGCCCACTCCCGACCCAACCGTAAACAAGAAATCTTTATTGTTTGAGCAGGGCGGTGGCTTCGGCGTGGATCTTTTCGCGGAGGGTGGTGGGTTCGAGGACTCGGACTCTGGGGCCAAAGCCGAGGATGAGGAAGCGAGCGTGTTCCTCGCCTTCGAAGCGAATATGGAGTCTTTCCCAACCGTCCGGGAGACTTTGATTGGTCTGGTCTTCTGAGGGTGTTGTGACGCACCAGCCTCGGAGGGAGCGGGCGGCCTGGGGTTCGGCGGCGATGGTGGCGTCGAAGGGGTTGCGGTTTTCCTGAAAGGCTGCGGTGGAGGTCTCCCAGTAGGCGGAGAGTTTGAAGTTGGCGGGGCGCTCGAAAGTTTGAGCGAGCGGGGTGGCGGCTCGCATGCGGGAGACGCGGTAGGTGCGGAAGCCGTTGGGGGCGCGTGCTACGAGGTACCAGGCGATGCCTTTGGAGACGAGGCCTAGCGGGTCGACGGTGCGAGGGCCGGTTTGTCCGTCGGCGCGGGTGTAGTCGAAGGTAAGGCGGCAGTTGCGGGCGACGGCGTCCTGGACGATGGGAAGCATGGAAAGGTCTTCGGTGGAGGCGTGCCAGCCGGTGGGGTCGATGAGGAGGCGCTCGCTGATGGCTGCGGCCTGCTCGCGGAGGCGGCTGGGGAGGGCGGCCATGAGCTTGCCGAAGGCCCGTTCGGAGGCTGCGCGCATGGCGGGGTCGCCGAGGGCGCGGGGCTGGGTCATGAGGAGGGCGCGGAGCTCGGCTTCGTCGAGGCCGGGGACCTGGGTGCGCCAGCCGGGCTCGAGCTGCCAGCCGCCCTGGGAGCCGCGGAGGGCGGAGATAGGGACGTTGGCAGCGCTGAGGGCCTCCATATCGCGATGGACGGTGCGCTGGGAGACCTCGAGGCGGTCGGAGAGCTCGCGGCTGGTGACGCGGCCCTTGGCCTGGAGGAGCAGAAGCGCGGAGAGGAGTCGGTCGGCCTTCACGGGAGGTGGGTTCGACCCCTTTCATCGAACTTTTTTATTTTGTCGGATTAATTATGACAGCCGATGTCATATATGGAAATTTAGGCTTTGGAGTATCGGGAACGAAGATTGCCCGTCCAAAGGAGAACTGGTTATGGAACTCAAGGATTTCTTTCTGGAAAAGCTGGAGCAAGAGGCGGAGGCTTCGCGGAAGGTTGTGGAACGGGTTCCGGAGGGACGGAACGACTGGAAGCCACATGAGAAGTCGATGCCACTGGGACACCTGGCAGCTTTGGTAGCGGCGATGCCAGGATGGGCGACGTTGATGGTCGAACGGGATGAACTGAACCTGGACGATCCGGAGAGCGAGAAGTTTAAGACGAAGGCGCTTGGAAGCCGGGCGGAGTTATTGCAGTCTCTGGATGCCGGTTTGGCGAGTTCAAGGAAAGCTCTGGAGTCGACGACCGAGGCGCACTTGATGAAGAACTGGAAGTTCAGTGCAGGTGGCTACCTGATTAGCGATAAGCCACGGTACGTGATGTTGAGCGAGTCGCTGTTCAGTCATCTGGCGCATCATCGCGGGCAGTTGACGGTTTATCTACGGTTGAATGAGGCTAGCGTACCGGCGATCTATGGGCCGTCGGCGGATGAGCAGGTTTGATTTTGGTAGTGGATGCTTCGGGCCCCTGAGATTGACGAGGAGGATCTGTCGTATGGCATCGAAAGAGACGGTAAGAACAGAGTCGGGGCGTTATGAACAGATCGGGTCCTCGTCAGCGGTTTCTTTGGCGGCGGCGGGGTCCGATGCGAGCCGGATGTTAGAGGAGCTGCGGCTGGAAAATGCCGGGCTGCGGCGTCTGGTGGCGGAGTTGCTGGTTGCGAATCAGCAACTCCGCGAGCGGTATGGTCTTGGACGCAAAGAGGGCGAAGGCTCGGCTTCTCCGGTTGTGTCGCGAGGGAAGGAATGGATCGATCGATCCTCTGGGCGAAGGGACCTATTGGGTAATTTGGCGGATAGCCGTTGAGCCGCTAGAATATGAAGGAAGGCCGATGTAGCTCAGTTGGTAGAGCAACTGATTCGTAATCAGTAGGTCAGCGGTTCAACTCCGCTCATCGGCTCCATTCTTTCGACAAATTCATTTGGAAGCCGGGCGTCAAATGATGCGCTGACTTGAGCGACGTTGAAGCCTGCGTCGAACGGCAAAAAAGATTGTTGGACTGGATGCAAACGCAAAAATGATGGCCAGTTCGAGGTAACCGGACCCGTGGTCGGGAGCTATGCCAAAGATGCGTTCGATAAAGTCCATAGGTCTCTCCATGATTGATGATGCTTGTTAGCGGTATCACTCAATCTCTTGTTGCCCTCCAGTTAGTTTTCCAACAATTGTTGTGATGATCTGGCCCACACTGGCTAACGCCTGTGCTTTCTCTGCGTGTTGTATCTGGTTGATTGAATCGATCGCCGCGATGCCGTAGAGGACATCGATCCACGGATCCCATGGTGGAATCCGGATGATCTTGCCACCAATGACGACGAGGCCTCCTCCATCCTGAACTACTCCTGCGATGATCTGTGCGACCTCACTCGGGATTACGATCGTCCGGTGCGCTCGCAACGCTCCAGTATTGAAGAATAACTCTTGAACGCCGGTGCGTGTGTCGGTCCAGACAACTGCAAACCAATCGTAGGAAGCGCCCAGGCCGAAATATTCTCCGATGAATGTGACGTTTGAATCACCATGTGACCAGGGAGCATCGACTGCTGGATCCCAGGGCTGATCCGTCAGCGTGATGGGAGGGATGAAGTAGTTCCCGTCGCTGCACGATTCGGTCAGCTTTACATCGATCAGATACTTTCCGTTTTTAGGCCCGAACTCGTAGAAAGCACATCCAACAGCCTTATTACCCGCGAGGCATAATTGCGGGTGAAAGTGGCTCTGCTGCGGTTGTCCGTAAGTCGGCAGGAGCGCTTGCCCGCTGTCTGGACCGATCCAGGTCGTTCCGCTATTCGTAGCGATCCGGTAGTAGATTCGGGAAACTCCTTCTCTGAGATCCGCCCATGCCACGATCAATTGATTTCCAGCGGCTATACAACTGGTCACTATCGTCAGTACTCGAAATGTAGCGTTGTTGAAGTGCGCCCACCCGTCGGTCTGGGGCAGAAAACTCTCCAGGCCCTGAACGCCAGTCACCGCGGAGATGACCGGTGCGAAGGTGTTCCCACCGTCGGTCGAGCGGGTATATGAAATTGTTGAGCTTCCCGGGACGTGCCAGGAGACGTGAATCGTTCCGTCTTCTCCGATCGCTAGAGCGGGCGCATAGCAGAAATCCTGAGACACATCGCTTCCGGATGATGAGTTGCCGACTCCTTTCCAAGTAACTCCATGGTCGGTGGACCGTGCAAAGCGTAACGGCGTATTTGCTGCCCATATGGCATATATGTTTCCGTAGTGCGGACTACCTGGATTGATGTCGGCGTCGATCCATTGCTTATCGTCCGCGGGGTCGAGGTGCAGTTGAACCGGTGTATTCCAGGTCTTGCCACCGTTCGTCGACTTGTAGACGTACATGCCGATGGCGGTTATGTCCGCGCCAAACAGATCTGGCTCGACAATCAGGTAAGCGTTTCCAAATGCGTCAAAGGTCAAATCGGGATCTGTCATCCCATCCCACCCCGTGAGCATTGTCAGAGGAGATTCCGTCCAGGTCTGTCCTCCATCCATGCTGTAGGAAGTGGAGATGACGAACTGATACTTCTGGGGATTGAAGAACTTCTTCGAAGTGCAGATGATGTTCAGTGGATTGGTCGGATTGACCGCGACCATCGACTCACTACGGCACTGGTTCTGTGCGCTGTGGGTAACTTGTACGTTGTTTCCTTGACTTAAGCCGTACGCCAAACCAGGAGCAAGGGGAGGACAGGGCATGTCAATCACCTCTCGACATCACAAGGCCCAATAGTCGACTAACACTGTAGTCCACTTCCTTGCAAAGGTCTAGAAACGGAAGGAATCATATATTCACAATGTTGATGAGCATCGGGGCCGCGCGCCGTTGTGACGATTGCGAAGGGCCACGACTTGTGAACCAGATTTGGTACGTGTTATCCACGGCTATTTGATGAATGTAGTGCGAATGGTCTTGATTGGCGCGGCTTCTGAAGGCATACTCACGAAAGAGTTTGCTGTATGGAGCTCGAAGACGGTGCAACTGAGACGCACAGTGACCCGATATAGCCGTCAAGATGTAATCCGGATCCTGCACTTGCACACTCGCCAACTGCTGGCGTGGGAGCGAGCGGGACTTATAACCTCTCAAGAACATTATTCGTTCGAAGCGCTGAGCCAGTTGCGGAAGCTTCGCGATTTGCAGGCGACGACACGTATCTCTGCGAAGAGCATACGGGCTTCAGTGGATGCGATGCAGCGCGTAGCGGGGATGCGGAATCCACTGATGGAGGCGAGCTTTGTAAAGCGGGGGTCGCGGCTGAGCTTCCGGCATGGCGGTGCGCTCGTTGATCCGCTGAGCCAGCAGCTCGCGTTCGACTTTGAGACTGCGCCGGCGCGACAGTTGAGTGTGGTGGGTGCGGCTACGGCGGCTCCTGCACGGCGGACGGCCGATGTGCAGGATATGTTTGTGCAGGCGGTGCAACTGGAGGAGAATCCGGCGACGATTCCGCAGGCGATGGAGATGTATCAGGCGCTGCTGGCGATTCGACCGGCCCATGCTCCTACGCTCATTAATCTGGGGACGATTCACTACAATCAGCGACGGTTTGAGATGGCCGAGGATCACTACCGACGGGCTACGGTGGCGGATCCCGAATATGCGCTTGCGTTCTTTGATCTGGGAAATGTGTTGGACGAGATGCAGCGGCTGAGTGAAGCGACGGTCGCTTATCAAAAGGCAGTTGCACTGGTTCCGCAATATGCCGATGCGCATTACAACCTGGCATTGGCATACGAGCGGCAGGGGCAAAGACGGCGGGCTTTGCGGCACTGGCTGGCCTACGTGCGACTCGACCCGGTGGGTCCTTGGGCGAAGCATGCGAAGGAGCAGGCGCGGAAGATTCTGAATACGGAGAAGCTTTCGATCGTGAGCCGGCGTGGGCGGCCGGTGAAGGCGGCTGGGTAGGATTTGCTGCGATCGTCGGACGATGTCATACAATGTATACGGGGTATGACAATGTCCACACTCTTCAGCTTTCGTGTTAAGGATGAACTGAAAGAAAAGCTCGAGTCTCTTGCTGAAGCGACTCAGCGGTCAAAGTCGTTTCTGGCTACGGAGGCTCTGGAGCGGTATATCGAGCTTGAATCCTGGCAAGTGGCTCATATCAAAAAGGGCGTACGACAGGCGGAAGAGGGGTTAGTCGTACCTGGAGAAGATGTAGATCGATGGTTGGCGTCGTGGGGCACTTCTAAGGAACTACCGCCGCCCAAGCCGCGAAGACGTTCTCAGAGATGAGAGTCATTTGGGTTGCGCAGGCGGTGCAGGATTTGCTGCAGGTGCGGGAATACATAGAAAAAGACAATAAAGGCGCGGCGGCGCGTGTTGCCAGCAGATTGCGTGGCGCGGCCAACGGATTGTCGGATCATCCTGAGATGGGGAGACCGGGCAGGGTCGGTTCAACGCGCGAACTTGTCGTGTCTGGCACTCCCTTTCTTCTTCCGTATCGAGTTCGACGGGACCGGATCGAGATACTTGCGGTTATCCATGGGGCTCAGGAGTGGCCGGAAGGCTTTTCATAAGCTTGATGGGCGGCGGGCGAGAGGCGTGTACTGAATGCCTATTCATTGTTGCCCTCGAAGTGCTAGACTCGCATTTTCGTGAATACCGTTTCGAGGTGAGTGGATGTCGCAGGATGCAGTGCCGACGGCGTTGACGCGGCTGGGTGAAGAGGAGCAGATGTTTCGCGATTCGGTGCGGCGATTTGCCGCGGAGCAGATTGGCCCGCTGGTGCGTGGGATGGACGAATCGCAGCAGATGGATGCGGGCTTGATCAAGAAGCTGTTTGAGCTGGGCCTGATGGGGATTGAGATTCCTGAGGAGTATGGCGGGGCGGGCGGGTCCTTCTTCAATGCGATTCTTGCAGTGGAGGAGATCTCGGCTGTCGACCCTTCGGTGGGGGTGATGGTGGATGTGCAGAACACGTTGTGTATCAATGCGCTGGTTCGGTGGGCCAATGAAGAACAGAAGAAGAAGTATCTGCCGCGGCTGGCGGCGGACACGATCGGGTCGTATGCGCTGAGCGAGGCGGGGTCTGGCTCGGATGCGTTTGCGTTGCAGACTCGCGCGACGAAACGCGGGAACGATTACGTGTTGAATGGGCAGAAGCTGTGGATCACGAACGCCAAGGAGGCGGGGCTGTTTATCGTGTTTGCGACGCTCGATCCTTCAGCGGGATACAAGGGGATTACCGCGTTTCTGGTAGAGAAGGGAATGCCGGGGTTTTCGCTGGGCAAGAAGGAAGATAAGCTTGGCATTCGTGCGTCGAGTACATGTGCGCTGGTGTTTCAGGATTGCGTTGTTCCGGCGGCGCAGGTGTTGGGCGAGGAGGGCAAGGGGTACAAGATTGCGATTGAAACGCTGAACGAAGGGCGCATTGGAATTGGTGCGCAGATGCTGGGATTGGCGGCGGGCGCCTGGGGATATGCGGCGAAATGGGCGAAGGAACGGAAGCAGTTCGGGAAGGCGCTCGTGGAGTTTCAGGCAATGCAGTTCCAACTGGCCGAGATGGCTACGGAGATTGAAGCGGCGCGATTGATGGTCTATAACGCGGCTCGCTTGAAGGATTCGAAGCTGGAATATCTAAAAGAAGCGGCGATGTGTAAGTACTTTGCGTCGCATGTGGCAGAGCGGGTGGCGAGTCTTGCGGTCGAGATTTTGGGTGGTTCGGGGTTTGTGAAGGACTATCCAGTGGAGAAACTCTACCGGGACTCGAAGATTGGAAAGATCTATGAGGGGACTTCGTTTATGCAGTTGGCGACGATCGCGAAGTTGACGCTGGGAAAGGTCTAGCACCCCTCCACCGGCCTATGCCGGCGTTCGTGAACCGCTCTTGCGGGATTACACTAGATACAGGCTTGGTATGACCACTTCGACGAAGACTATTCCGCGTGCTCCGTTGCCCTTTCTGGGGCTGGCGTGTGCGGTGGGCGTGTCCACGATGTATTACAACCAGCCTCTGCTGATGGAGATAGGCCGGACTTATGGCGCCACGGCCGGGCGGACTGGATTTGTGGCCGTGGCGACCCAGGTGGGCTATGCGTTGGGGCTGCTGGGGTTCGTTCCGTTGGGAGACGTGCTGGAACGCCGCGCGTTGATGATGAAAATGTATGGCGCGGTGGCGATAGCTCTTTTGCTGGTGGCGTTTTCGCCTACTCTAAACCTATTGATTGTGGGTAGCGTGCTGATTGGGATGTTGGCTTCAGTGACTCATGTGGCCCTACCGATTGCCCCGGATCTGGTTTCCCATGAGCAGCGCGGACGGGCGATTGGTACGGTGATGACTGGGTTGCTGCTGGGCATTCTGCTGGCTAGGACGTTTGCTGGATGGGTGAGCGGGATTCATGGCTGGCGGTGGGTATTTGTTGTGGCTGCGGTGATGAATGCGGCGTTTGTTCCTTTGCTGTGGAAGGTGATGCCGGTGCTTCCGCCTAAACAGAAGCTACGCTATAGCGATGCCATGCGGTCGCTGTGGACACTGTTTCGGACGCAGCCGCTTTTGCGGGAGTCGTCGGTGATTGGGGCGCTGGTGTTCGCGTCGTTCAGTTGCTTCTGGACGACGCTCGCTTTTTTGCTGAATAGCCACTATGGACTTGGCGCTGGCGTGGCAGGGACGTTTGGCGTTGTGGGCGCTGCCGGAGCGTTGGTGGCTCCGCTGGCTGGGCGGCTGGCGGATAAGCACGGGTCGCGCTGGGTGATATCGGTGGGCATGGGCTTGCTGGCTTCGTCGTATGTTCTGTTGTGGGCGGAGGAGGCGGCGCATCGTTCTACGGCATTTCATCTTGTGGTGCTGGCGCTTGGTGTTGTGATTCTGGATGTTGGGGCGCAGATGACGCAGGTGGCGAACCAGACGCGGATCTTTGGTCTGGTGCCCTCGGCACGCAGCCGGCTGAATACGGTTTATATGACGGTGTACTTTAGCGGGGCTGCGACGGGCTCGGCGCTGGCGACGCTCGCGTGGGTTCATTGGCAGTGGAACGGTGTATGTGTGCTAGCGCTAGGTTTGATTGGACTGGCGGCGCTGTGGCATGTGACGGGGCATCGCGGCATCGGGGACCACTGCAAGGTGACGCGCGAAGATGTCTTGATGGAAGCCTGAGGAAGATGCGCTCGAGCTGATTACGGTTAGTTCTTACGGAGAGAGGGTTTCGCCTCGTGGCGCGATCCATCCTTCGGTGCATTGAAGATCCAGTTTGCGGACACTGTGAGCATGAAGCCTACAAAGGCAAGAATTAGAGCGGAAATCAAAATCCAACCTGCAAGAATAAGCATTGAGTCGCCTCGCGAGAAGAACTCAGGCACGTATGAAAATAAAGGCGAGGGTTCGTGTAGCCACCCATCTGAAAATGGGTTCACCCCGCCCACTGAAACGGCAAAAACCAAAATGCCTGGTGCCGTTCTTCAGCAGTATGTTACCTCGTATGCAAGAGGGTCGCAGTCCCACGCAAGCTGCCCCCAGTACCACGTTTTGGTTAGTTGACCAGAAGCCCAATCCGTCGGGAAAAGAATCCCGGTGTATCGGTCACAATGAGGGTGGTGAGCGAGGCAGGGCTCGAACCTGCAACCGTCAGCTTAGAAGGCTGATGCTCTATCCAATTGAGCTACTCGCCCGCGAAAACGCCTTTTACTTATTGTAGCGGGAGCGTGTGGGGATTGGGAGTAGCGTGGCTGAGACCGTGCCTGCATCAGGAAAAGGTTAGTTCTTTGCTTCGCAGGAGAGAGACGACGGAGTCGAGGGCGGAGGCCCAGTTCTGTTCCGCGGTTGCGGCGTCGTGGCCCAGGGCTTTTATGTAGAGGCTTATGGCGTAGCCTTCTTGCGGCCCGGTGAGGTCGATCACGGCAGGACGAATGACGCTGTCGAGCATTGCAAAAGGATGATGGAGTGATTCAGCGTGGCGGGAGAGGCGGCGCAGCAACTGCTCCTGAAGATGAAAAGAGGCGAAGAGAGAGCGGTCGCGGGCCAGCAGATCGATGTAGCTGGCGAAGCCTGCAGGGGCTTCGTCGGCTTCTATGTTTAGGTTGACGCGCAGGGTATCGAGTTCGTCTTGATCGAGCGGCCATGCATCGGATTTTGCGGTGAAAACCGGCGATCTGGTTGCGTTGAGGGCTCGGAGAGCGTGCATCAGGGGAGGATAATGTTCGGCTTCGGGAAGATGGTCGAGGTCGTAGGGGTTCTCGCGCAGGTCGACGAATTTTCGGCTGGCATCGGAGGGATCGGACCAGGGCACGACCAAGACGGGATCGTCAGCGGCACATTCGGCGGACCATTCGGAGAGCATTCTTCTCTATCTTAGCGTCAGGAGCGTGGAGCGGCGGACGAATGGGTCGTTATGCGTGGATGAGGAGGAAGCGCAGAAGGGTGTGCTCGGCCCAGTAGCCGTCGTAGCCGTTGGCAGGGTTGGGTTCTGCGAGAAAGGCGCAGTGTCCCCCATGTTTTGTTTCGACCAGCGTGATGTGTGGGTTGGCGGTGATGGCTTCGCGGGATTCGAAGGTGAGGCGAATGAAGGGATCGTCGAGGGAGTGCAGGATCAGCGTGGGCACCGTGATGCGATGGAGGACTCGGGCTGCGGCGGCGCGGTGGTAGTAGTCGTCTGCACCTGAAAAGCCGGAGTAAAGCGCAGTGATGCGATTGTCGAACTCACGCAGGGAGCGGATTCCGGCGGCTCGGTTTCTGTCGTAAGCGCGAGGAAAGAGCACGGCTTTGCGGCGAAAACGGCGTAATAGATTGTGGAGAAATTTCATCTCATACAGACGGTTTTGCGGCAGATGCATCGCGTCGGCGGAGGGGCCGAGATCGACGGCCGGCGAAACTCCGATTACTGAATGCAAAACCGTCGGAGTGGCAGTGCCGAGGTCGCCGGCGAGTTTGAGGACGAGATTTCCGCCCATCGAATAACCGATTAAAGAGATGGACTGTAACCTGTATTGAGCGACGAAGAAGTTCATCACAGTGAGTACGTCGCTGGACAGGCCGGAGTGGTAGAGGGTGGGTGATAAAGCTTCTGTGCCACCGCAGTTGCGCATGTTCATGCGGACGACGTTGCAGCCGGCGCGCCAGAGTTTGTTGGCGTTGCCGACGACGTACTGTGAGTTCGACGATCCTTCGAGGCCGTGAACAATGATGGCCGTTGGACGTGTTGCGCGGACGTCCTCCGGCTGCCAATGGCAGTGACAAAGGACTCGGCTTGCGATCTGGTTGGCTGTTGCTGGAGAGACCTCGACCAGCTGGTCTTCGGGTGGAGGAAGAATGTCGGCGCGCGTGAAGTAGTTGCCGGCGATGGTCTGCAGGTGGCCGTTGCTTAGAAAGCGGCGGGGGATGAAGTCCGCGGCGTGTTCGACGAGGGATAGGGGCTCTGCGATCGACATCAACGCTGACCTGCGCGAACGTACCGAAGGAATGCGGTCGCGTTGAGAGCGCCAGTCGGCTCGTCCTCATGTTTGAAGTACACGTAGACATCGTGCTGCTCGGCGAGCGTCGTGAAGCGTTTGGCAAATGCTTCGAGCTCCAACGCAGAATAGCCGCCGTTTCTGCGCAGCCTGTAGCAGGTGTAGGTTTTTGCGGTGTGGACCTCGGGCGTTAGGAGATCATCACTTTCGGCGATGCAGAGCGCGGCGTTGTGGTGGCGAAGGATGGAGTAGGTTTCCTCGGTGAACCAGGATTCGTGACGGAACTCGAAGGCGATTGGAGGGGCGCTTTCTGCTTGAAGCGCTGGGGTGGAGAGGAAGTCTTTGAGGCGACCGGATTCTGCTTTGAAGTTAGGCGGAAGCTGGAAGAGAAGTAAACCGAGTTTGTGGGCCTGACGCATTGGCTCCAAGGCGGCGATGAATTGGGCTAGGTCGACACCGCAATCCTGTAGTCGCTTGAAGTGTGTGATGCGCTGCGGCGCTTTGAAGCTGAAACGAAAGTTTGCCGGCGTCGTTGCTAGCCAGCCTTCGAGCATCTTTGCAGTAGGAAGCGCGCGGAAGGTGTAGTTGACCTCGACGGAGGTAAGTTGCGTGGCGTAGAACTCCAGGAAGCGTTTTGCGGGAGTGCCTTCAGGATAGAAGTCCGGCTTCCAGGTGGGATAAGCCCAACCCGAGGTCCCGACATATAGGCGGGCTGAAGGTTCGCGTACGGCGGGTGCAGGCGTTGGTTGGGAAGCGCGGGACAAGGTTGGGCCGCAATGTGCAGGGATTGAGGATGTTTGGGGCGGCTAGTGGGTTTCGAACCCACGACATCCGCTGCCACAGAGCGGCGTTCTGCCACTGAACTATAGCCGCCGTATACTGAAATTATAGCACTGGCGCCTGAATGGGCAATTCGCGGGCGCCGTTGGGGAGTGTGATGGCGTTTACCGCGAAACCCGAGGTCCTGTCGCCCCGCCTGAAACGCGGCGGGAAGGCATTCGACGACGAAAACCTCGATCTACTGTCGCATGTGCTGGATGACTTCATTAAGATTCCGGGCACATCGATCAGGTTCGGGCTTGACGGTATTATCGGATTTGTCCCGGGCATCGGCGATCTGATTGGGGGTATTGCTTCCTGCATCATCATTGTGGCGGCGTGGGTTCGGGGGGTCTCCTATGTCACAGTCACGCGAATGGTGGCCAATGTGGCGATCGAGGTTGTTGTGGGGGCGATTCCGATCCTTGGCGATATGTTCGACATTGCCTGGCGGGCCAACCGACGCAACTACGCGCTGCTGATTGGAAGCGTGGATGAACCGCGAAAGCATACGGTGCAGAGCTGGTTTTTTCTCGGCGGTCTGTGCATCATCCTGATGGCACTCGTTCTGCTGCCGATGCTTCTCCTGACATGGGTGTTCGATGGGCTCTTCCATGCACTATTCGGCCCCGGATCGCATGGATTGTTCGGCTCCATCTGAGGACTATTGCGAAGTCGATGCGATAGACTAGAAGGAGTCGGGGCGTAGCGCAGTCTGGTAGCGCATCTGCTTTGGGAGCAGAGGGTCGGGGGTTCGAATCCCTCCGCCCCGACCATTGAATCAGTCGATTCAGACGGTGTTGATTGAGGCGACTTTCGAATACCACTTTGCCGAATCCTTCATGTAGCGGCGCTGGGTTGGGAAGTCGATGTAAACCAAACCGAAGCGCTGAGTATAGCCTTCCGCCCACTCAAAGTTATCGAGAATAGACCAGGCGTGATAGCCGCGGACGTCGGCACCGTCCTTTATTGCGTGCGCCAACTCTCGGAGATGTTCGCGGTAATAGTGTATGCGACGGATGTCGGTGACTCTGCCGGTGGCATCAGGGTAATCGCCGTAGGAGCAGCCGTTCTCGGTAATCTCGATAGGCAGCTTGTAGTCTTTCCAGACTCGCTGGACTATGTCATACAGACCACGGGGATAGACTTCCCAGCCGATCTCGGTGAGTGGGCCGTCCTTGCCCATCTCGATTGCGAAGCCCATCGAATTGTAAGAGACTTCGGCGGGCGTCGCGGCGTTGGAGGCAGAGACGAGTCGGCGGAAGTAATAGTTGATACCAATGTAGTCGAGCGGAGCGGCCATCCGTTTTTCGTCGCCGCTTTGGAAGCCCATGACTTTGAGCGGGTTGCCGTGGACGAAGGCTTCGGGATAACGGCCGCGGAGAGCTGTTTCGAGGAACCAGACATTGTTGAATGCGTCGAAGCGCTTTGCGGCGGCCGCGTCTTCGGGTGAAGAGGTGAGCGGAGTCGCGGGGGACATGCTGAAGGCAGTTCCCACCTTTGATTTTGGGGCGATCGCTTTGATTGCTCGAAAGCCGTCTCCCTGAGCGAGATTTACGGTGTGTGCGGCCTTAAGGAAGAGGTCGAAGTCGGTCTTTCCCGGCGCGTGACGGCCTTCAGCGTAGCCCACATAGGTGAAGACCCAGGGCTCATTAAGGATTGCCCAGGTGCTGATTTGATCTCCTAGAGCTTTGACGACGATCTCGACGTAATCGGCGAAGCGGGCTGCCGTGTCACGATTCGGCCAGCCGCCGTTATCCTCGAGAGGTTGAGGGAGATCCCAATGGAAGAGCGTGACCAAAGGGCGCATTCCTGCGCCGAGAACGGCGTCGGTGAGGCGCTTGTAATAGTCGATGCCCTTCTGATTTGAGGCTCCTGATCCGGAAGGTTGAATTCGCGGCCACGCTATCGAGTAGCGATAGCTACGAAGATTCATCTGCTTCATAATGGCAAGATCTTCCGGGAAGCGATGGTAGTCGTCGCAGGCGACATCTCCCGTCCAGCCGCCTTTTACGTTTCCGGGGGCATGGCTGAAGCGATCCCAAATAGATTCGCCACGTCCGTCGATGTTCCAAGCCCCCTCGACTTGATAAGAGGCAGTTGCGCTCCCCCAAAGAAACCCTTTGGGAAAGGTGACCTCGCCTTGCGTGCCATCTTGTCCCGATTCCAAGCCAGCTGAATGGATAACAGAGGCATTGGAAAGCTTTGGCAACGCTGCTGCGGCAGCCCAAGCAGAGGTTTGAGCGAGGAAGCTTCGGCGGTTCATGACTGTGTCTCTCCGTGAGATCTTAATGTTTTGTGGGCCTACTGTTAATGCGGAATCGAATCTCGCTTAGAAGACGCCGATACCAACAGCGCCGGCTAGAGGCAGGAGATCGGATCCGACCTTCATCCCAACGTACGTAGATAGAAAGGATGTGGTGGCGGAGAGACCGCCACCACATGAAAGAAGCGTTGGGTTAGAACAACACTTTGAGGACAAACTGAAATTGCCGCGGATTGTAGTTCGGATCGGTTGCCGAGATACTTCCGAAGGCTGCGTTGCCAAACTGCTGGTTCGAGCTGTTGTTGTTCGCTATGTAGAAGTTCGGAGTGTTGGAGATGTTGAAGCTCTCAACCCGAAACTGAATGGTCGCGCGTTCCGTGACCGGGAAGTTCTTGAAGAGAGATAGGTCGAAGTCGCGGAAGTGAGGACCGAACATCGAATTGCGCTGAGTGTTCCCGATCGTTCCCAGCGGCTGAGGAGCGAATGCTGACGTATCAAAGAATTGGCTGAGGGTATGGTGGCCCAGACGAGGATCTTTGATTGTGTTCGGCCGATCGGCTCCGCCGGCGTTCTGGGGGACCGCACGGTTGTTGAAGCCGTGAGTTTTGCCATCGCTTTCGACGGGATTGTCAGCACCGGCGCCGCTGCTGATGATCGAGAAGACCTTTCCACTCTGCCAACCAGCGATCATATTCGCCTGCCATCCGCCGAGAGCAAACTTCTTAATGCCGGTGAACTCCTTGCCGAACTGCAATTCATAGTTAATCGACAAGCCGAAGCGGTTTTGGATGTCAGTGTCGGCGTTGCCGTATTCGTGGGCCGCACGAAGATTGGTGGGAAGCGCATTGCTCCAACCTTGATCGCCTTGCTGGGAGAAGGTGCTGGTGTCAGCGAGTGCTTTGGACCAGGTGTAGTTTGCATCGAAAGCCAGACCCCTGGTGAAGCGACGCTGGAAGGAGGTCTGGAGTCCGTTGTAGTTCGAGACACCCTCGGTCGCGAGATAACTGACGCCACCCAGGTTGGGAAGCGATCCGTTGAGAGGGCGCGCCGAACCTGCCGGATTGGTGATGGGGTTGAATGGCAGGGGCTGATTGATGCTGTTGATCGATTCCGGTATATGCTGGCCGGTGTTGCCGACATAGCCAATGATGAAGACGTTGGCTCCAAACTGCTGTTCGACCTGCACATTGAACTGCTGGATGAGTGCGTTCTTGAAGTTGGTCGCTTCGGCTACAAACGAAAGACCGTTGATGAGGGACAGATTAGCGAGCTGGGCTGCCGAAGGAGCTGAAGGAGAGAGAATTCCCTGGCTGAAGGTCCCGAATTGACCCTGGAGGGCGCAGTCGCCGTTTTGGCCTGGAGGAAGAGTGCCGCCATTGACGTACGTTTCGATCTGGACGGCAAGAGTGGACTGGCAGGACGGGCTGTTGACGGAGGTGAACGGAGCGTTCTTCAAGTCGCCGTTCGAGGTGTAATTGCCGGGGTAGTAGCTGATTCCGTAGCCAGCACGGATGACAGTGGAAGGCCGCGCAGAGAATGCGAAGCCAACGCGCGGGCCTACGTTGCTGTATTGAGTTGGGATTCCCGCTGTATCGCTGACGCCGTTCACTCCGGCAATCTTCAATGCACTCGATGTTGCTGCAGCCGGGTTGGCGACCGCCTGCAGGAAATCATAGTTCGAGATGTGGTTATGTGCCTCGGTGAACGGAGTGAAGATCTCGTAGCGGGCGCCATAGATGACCGTCAGCTTCGGGGTGACCTTCCAGCTATCCTGCGCGAAGAAACTCGGCTCCCAGCTGCGGTAGTCGGGAGGAGTAATGTTGAAGTTGCGGGTCTGGTTATTGTAGGCGCCGAGCAGAGCCGAAGCGATCTGGTGGTCCTGCTGCGTTTTTTGATCCGAGTTGGAGTCGGTGGTCAGATTGAAGCCGAACGCACCGACTGCGGACGCGCTCTGGACGTTGCGCGCCTGCCTGCGCATCAAGCCTGCCCCGATTTTGATGTTGTGGCTGCCCTTTGTCCAGCTAACTGTGCCTGAGTACTGGTAGGTGTTGTCGATGTCCTGCAGGGGAACGTACGCGCCGTCGCCGACGTCACCGAATGGCCCAATGGAAACTGGTGTCAGAGAGTCGGCATAAGGACTGAAGTTGGTCATGGCTGCTGGAAAACCGACCTTCTGGTCGACACCAATGCCGTAGTTGAGTGGCAGGGAGAGATTGTTGATGCGAGTGAAGCCCGCCCTGAGGTCCATCAGGAGGCCTGGGGTGAAGATGTGGGTGTAGGCCAGTTCGTATTGCTGGGCTATATCGGCGGCAGGACCGTCGAAGTTATACCGGCCGCCGCTGACCTGAATTCCATTCTGGGTTCCGAAAGCGGGCGGAGTGAAGCTATCGACAGTGTTATAGGTGAAGCGCGCAAAGATCAGGTTTTGGTCGTTGAACTTATGATCGATCCTGGCGTCGTAGGTGTTGTAGTTCTGCGTCTTGTTGGGGCTGATGGTGAAGTTGCTGGCGAGGTAGTTACCACCGGAGCAAGCCGGCAGTGGTGCGAGTCCGCAGGTGGGCGCCGGAAGCAGCGACAGATAGTTCAGGGCGATGGGATTGATGGGTACGGGGCCGCCGGTCGCGGGAATCAATCCGGCATGCGCCTGAGCGGTTCCGTTGGCGGTGGAGAGGAGCGTCAGAGGGCTCGCGCCGCCAATACTGTGAATGTCGTTGTATTCATCCTGTGTGAGTGTGGTGCCGGTATCGGTGGTGCCTGAGACCTCGCGGAAGCCTTCCCAGTCGAAGTAGAAGAAGGTTTTATTGCGGAAGATTGGTCCGCCGATGCTGGCGCCGTACTGGTTCTGGCGCAACTCTGGCTTTCTTCCTGTCCTCTGGAAGAAGTTGCGGCCATCGAAGATGTCGTTGCGGAAGAACTCGTAGACGGAGCCGTGGAATTGGTTGGAGCCGGATTTGGTGACCACATTGATGACGCCACCGGCCGTTCGGCCAGCCTCCGGGGCATAGCTGTTGGTCTGTACCGTGATCTCCTGGATCCCTTCAATGTTCGGCTTCACTCCGATCGACCCGATAACACGTTCGTTGTCGTCAATTCCATCGACGACCCAGTTATTGAGGCTTTCGTCTTGTCCGTTGACAGAGAGGCCTGCGGCATTGGTGCGGCGATCGTCTGGGCGGCCGCCGCTGCTCAGTGAGTTGCCCGAGCCCTGATTGGCACCCGGAACTGTGGACACGAGCTGAACGAAGTTACGGCCGTTCAAGGGAAGGTCCTGCACAGCCCTGGCGGTGACAGTGGAACTGACGGTTGCGCTGTCCGCCTGCAGGAGCGGAGTGGCTGCAGTCACTTCGATGATTGTGGTTTCTGCGCCGGTCTGGAGATGGACGTCGTTACGGGCACGGTCGCCGGCTTCTACGCTGAGATCTTTCGTGATGGATTCCTGGAAGCCTTTTACTTTGACCGTGATGGAGTAGCGCCCTACAGGCAAAAGCGTGAAGTTGTAGTCGCCGGAGCTATTGGACACAGTGTTGCGGGTATCGTTCGTTCCGAGATTGGTAAGGGTGATCGCGGCGTTCGGGACGACTGCGCCTGTGGCATCGGTCACGGTTCCAACGATGTCCGCAGTCGTCAGCTGGCAAAACGCTGCCGAGTGAATGAGAAAGAGGAAGCTTAGGAGGAAGATCAAGTTCCTTGTCGCTTTAAGGGTTGCGTTTTCGAACTTCCCAATTACGCTTTTGTGCTTGGTTTCATATTTCATGGTCTCTGTCCTCTCAGTGTTACCGTTGGAAAGCAATTCTGGCGTGAGTTGATTTTTCTTGTTGTCGACGCCTTGCAAACGTGATCCCTCCTGCGTACGGCGCAATAAGGGATGTTGGTTCGGCATACACACTATGAATGCGAATTCATATTGCCAAGGGGCATTACGGTAAAAGTGTTCGTGGGATCGTAAGTGACTGATAGTCAATGGGTTCAGGGAGTATCAAGGGAGACGTATAATACGTTCGGTTTCCCGGGGCCATCTCGGCCCGTTGCCAATAGCATCAGAGAGATGAGCGAATGCAAACGGCTAGAGATATTCCCGCAAACGAAGATCGCACCTTATTCGAAGAAGGAAGATTCAGCCGCTCGGAACTTCTTCATCAACTCGAGCGGATCGTCAGCAGCAAGCACTTTCGGAACAGCAAGCGGTATCCGTCCTTCCTGAGGTTTGTCGTTGAGCAAACCCTGGCAGGAAAGACCGAAGGACTCAAAGAGCGCACGCTCGGGATCGACGTCTTCGCGAGGCCAAACGACTACGATACGAATGCAGATCCGATTGTGAGAGTTACTGCAGGCGAGATAAGAAAGCGGATCGCGCAGTATTACCAGGAACCGGGTCACGAGGACGAGCTGCGCATCGATCTTCCACTAGGCTCCTATGTTCCTCATTTCCTTCCACCCAACCATGCACATCACATTGCGGAACACGATCATCTGAAAGACATGAACGGCGTAGCGGTCGTCGTAGCGCCGCTACCCGAGCAGGAAGTACCGGGACCGGAAGCAACTGCGCGGTTGACGATCAGTCGATCGGTTGCAAGGCGGGGTCGATTGAAGAGGGCATTTCCTTTTGTTCTTCAACTTCTCCTGGTGGTTTTAATTGCTCTTCTGGTTGGAATTCTTCTACGAGATCATTGGAAGGACCAGGGGATCAAGTATTTCTGGCAGCCGCTCCTTTCTTCGGGAAAACCGGTACTCATCGTAATAGGAGTCCATTCGCTTAACGAGATGGGACAAGATGAGCCAACGCAAACCCGCGCGGGTTCACCACGAGACAGCCAGGAAAATATGCTGTCTTCGATGATTCGCTCCGACATGGTTCCAGTGAGCGACATTGTGAGTTATAGCGAGTTGACTGACCTGTTGACACGAAGAACCCACGTGTATCGAACCAAGGGATCTGCCGATACGACGCTCGAGGACCTGCGGCAGGGGCCGGTAATACTGATCGGGGGGTTGGATAATATCTGGACGAAGCGACTGGTGGCTTCGCTGCGGTTCAGCTTCTTTGCGCAGGATCAATTGGAGAGCGAGATTCGCGATAACAAAGGCCCGTCCCATATGTGGAAGTTTGACAATATGCAGCTCGTTTCGGGGGATTCGCGAGACTATGCAATCGTGGCAAGTTACTTTGATCCCACTATCGGCCAGCATGTACTTGTCGCAGCAGGTATCGGGAAGGCTGGTACTCAGGCTGCGGCAGAGTTCTTATCAAGCGACCAGGAATTGAAGTTATGGCTGGCAGGGGCAAAAGTGCCACCAAGTAAGAACGTTGAGCTGGTGTTATCTACGGAGATATTGGACGGGCAGCCCGGACCGCCGCACGTAGTCGCAAGTTACGTTTGGTGAGGAAATCGCGTGGCGATAACGCTCCTGCCGGGCGGGGGAATCTTTCCTGCAATCATCTACGGAGAGGCTCATCCCACTGGCTGTTGTATTTATCGAAGGACATTACACTCTTGAGGGGTGTGCGCCGCTCCCATCCTGTTCGCTCAAGATCAGGTTCCGAAGCGAAGTTGTCGACGTAGCCGAGGCAGAGATAGGCGACGGGTGTGATGTGGCTGGGGATGCCTAAGGCGGTGCGCAGTCGTTCCGGTTCGAGAATGCTTACCCATCCGACGCCGATACCTTCCGCACGCGCGGCAAGCCATAGGTTTTGTACCGCGCAAACCGCTGAGTAAACCGGTGTATCCGGCATGGTCCGACGTCCGAGCTGGTGGCCCTGTTGGCTTTCGGAGTCGCAAACGACGCAGAGATTCTGCGGCGCCTCGAGAATTCCCTCGAGCTTCATGGCGGCATAGGCCTGCTTTCGATCCTCCTCGTAGCCTGCGATTGCCTTCTGATTTGCGTCAAGGAATATCCTGTGGACTGCCTGGCGGACAGAGAGACTTCTGACGACGATAAAACGCCACGGCTGCATGAGGCCAACGGAAGGCGCATCGTGAGCCGCCTCTAACAGCCGATAAAGGAGCTCGTCGGGCATGGGATCAGGCAGGAAGCCGCGACGTACATCTCTGCGTTCGCGAATGGCACGATAGACCGCACGCATATCGGCCTCATCAAAGCCCCGTTCTTTTGTCATTTCCATGCCTTTGACCACTTCGGCCCCGCCGTTTCCTCGCTGCGCAGGCGTGCGTCGACGCCGGCGTTGACTTCAATCAATCGCCCGAAGAGCCAGATCAGGTCTGAGAGACGATTGAGGTAGGCGAGGAGTTCGGGGTCGACGTCGCCGCCATTTGACGCGAGTCGAACTGTGTCGCGTTCCGCGCGGCGGCACACGGTCCGGGCTACCTCGTAGGCTGCAGACTCGGTGTGTGCGCCCGGTAACGACCAATCCGAAAGAACACCTTCGGTTTTTTCGATCTGGTGGACGAGCCGGGTGAGTGTTTCTACATCTTGATGGGTGATCGATGGCTGCCCCTTCCTGCTTTCAAGCGGAGTCGCCAGGGCAGAACCGACGCGGAACAATGTGCGTTGAATCTCTTCTGTCCAGCCTCGTATCTCCGGGTTGGTGCAGATGCTGCGCGCGAAGCCGAGCGAACTGTTCAGCTCATCAACGGCCCCATACGCTTCAACGCGAAGGTCCGCCTTGGAGACGCGCATGCCACCGATCAGTCCTGTCTGTCCTTTATCGCCATGTGTCGTTGCAATGCTCATACTCTTTTCTCTCTTTCCATCTCATCGACTCGTAAGAAGTGTGCCCCCGCTGGACAGACGAACCAAGGAGCAATACGACCTCGTCTGCTCCCATGCAAGTTCCTGGGAATTTCCGTGAACCTTCGTCAAGACAGTTCGAAGAACGCCGGCATGAGTAACCACTGCGATGGAGCGGCGTTTCGTCTCTGCCTTCATTGAGAGAGATCTCACTTTCCTGAGGACTCTCCTCTCAAAGTCTTGAAAATCTTCGCCGTCCGGCGCAGGAAGACTAGGATATTCCATTATCCAGCGGCTCGAATAGGCCGAATCTCTCTGCTCGATCTGTTCCCAGGTCAGGCCCTCCCATTGGCCGAAACTGATTTCACGCAATGCAGACGACACGTAACATTCGACGGCAAAGGCTTCGGCGATTGCTCGGGCTGTTGTGCGAGCTCGAAGCAGGTCGCTGGTATACACCGCCCCGATGTCTTCCATGCGAATCCGGCGAAGCAATTCTTCGAGTTGAAGAAGACCTCGCGCGTTGATTTCAGGGTCCAGGTGGCCACAGAAAGTGCCGGCCATGTTGGTCTCCGCGTGACGGATGAAGAAAAGGTCGCTCATGCGATCCACACTCCACAAACGTAGACTGCAATCTCAGTCAGTTGATTGGTTGCACCGAAGCAGTCTCCGGTGACTCCGCCGAGTTTTCTGAAGTAGAACCAGCCGCTCAAGGCGATGGTGAGGATAGCAATCAGGATGGGAGCGATTGCGGACCATCGGAGAAGGAATACGGCGACGGCAAAGCTAACCAGTGTCGCGATGATCAGTGAAGATCGTGAGGTGAGTTGCGCAATCTTTGCGCCCTGCCCGTCTTGTTCGCGGGCTGGTGGAAGAAGATAACTCAGCGGTAGCGAACTCCAGCGACATAGCACCTGCGACGAAATGATATAAGCCGCGAAATGCTCCAGAGGGAGCGACACCAGAAGCAGATAGCGTGCGAGTAGTGACAACACAAGAGCGGTGGCACCATAGCTTCCGATTCGGCTGTCCTTCATGATGATCAGAATTTGATCCCTATTCCAACCGCCGCCGAACCCATCGGCCGAGTCCGCAAGACCATCTTCGTGAAAGCAGCCAGTTATCAAGACGAGATAAATCAAAACAGCCAACGCAGCCAGAGGGCGGCCGAAGTGGTGCAGTGCGAGTCGTTGGAGTAGCGCAGCGCCCGAGCCAATAACGAGGCCTACCAAGGGGAAAAACTTGATTGCATGGGAGAGCGAATCACTTTCAAACCTGACCGACGGCACAGGAATCCGTGTGAGGAACTGGAACGCGATCACCATCTCCTGGCCAAGCCTTCGGATTGGTTGCGCTGCGATCACTCCTTAGCCTCACTGACGCCTGCTGATGCGAACGTTGCCATCTCGTTATAGAGATGCATAGCGGACTCGATGATGGGCATTGCCAGTACGGCGCCGGTTCCTTCTCCTAACCGCATATTCAGGGAGAGAATCGGCCTCAAGTCGATGTATTCGAGCAGCGCCCGATGCCCCGGCTCCTCGGATAGGTGGCCAGCAAAGAGATAGGAGCGCACGTGGGGTGCAATTGCGAATGCGATTGCCGCTGCGGCAGTCGAGATGAACCCGTCTGCAACCACTGGAATCTCTCGTTGGGCCGCGCCTAGTATCAGGCCTGTCATCGCTGCGATCTCAAGGCCGCCGACACGTCGCAATATCTCCAGCGGATCAGAGGGAGCATTCGGACTACCGTCTGCGAAATGTTTCTGGAGAACCGCCTCGACAATCTGCAGTTTATGGGTTTGTGCGGAGGGGCTCAAGCCAGTACCTCTGCCAACGACAAGGGCGGGGGGCGTGTTGGTAAGAGCAGAGGTGATGGCACTCGCCGCAGTCGTGTTACCAATCCCCATCTCGCCTACTGCCAGCAGGCTCTCATCTCTGCCTTTCGCTTGGGCCGCCAGATCGAGCCCAACGCTGAGCGCTTGGGTGAGCTCTTCCTCACTCATCGCCGCTTCCAGAAACATATTGCGAGTTCCCTTGCGCACTTTGCGATTCAGCAAGCCACCCTCAACGTCAAAATCAGCGTTGACGCCGACGTCGACCACATCCATCTGAACATGATGGAGCTTCGCGAGCACGTTGATTGCGGCTCCCTCGGCAAGGAAATTGAGCACCATCTGACGAGTAACTTCGCTGGGGTAAGCGCTGACTCCTTCGGCTGTGATTCCATGGTCGGCGGCAAAGATGTATACGGCCTTATGCAGAGGCTCGGCAGACCGCTCGCGGCGAATCGAGACCATCTGTGCAGCGATGTCTTCGAGCATGCCGAGACTGCCTGGCGGTTTGGTAAGGGAATCAAGACGTGTGCGCGCAGCAGCACGCCATTGATCGCTGGGCGGTTTGATTGCTGAAGCGATTTCAAAGACGGTCGGCCAGGTCGATGTCTTCATCCAGCCCTCTTTGCGTGTTGTTGGTTTCGTTCAAGCAGTAAAGGATGACGTCGCGGGGGACAATTGAATGCCTTTTCAAGAATGGACGGCTTAAGAATCTCCGCCGGGGTGCCTTCCATCAGGGGCATGTCCGGACTTAGCAACAGAACCGATGAGAAATTTCCCTCCACCAGCTGAAGGTCGTGGATTGAGGCAAAAATGGTGATGCCTTCTTCGCCAAGAAAATGGAGCAGATCGATCAGTTCCACCTGTCGCCCTATATCCAGGTTCTGTGTCGGCTCGTCCAGAAGGAGTAGCTTCGGCTGTTGTGCGAGACCGAGCGCGATCTTTACGCGTTGCCGTTCTCCGCCGCTCAACTCATTGAAGACCCGCCGCTGGAGCCCGCTCACATCCGCGAGTTCCAGAGCGCGATCGACCGCGATGCGATCTTCCTTCATCGGTCCGCGCAGTAGGCCAAGGTATGGCGTGCGCCCCTGCTCCACGATCTGGCGCACGGTGAACTGGAACGGCACGTCAAGCTGTTGGGGAACAAGTGCGACGGTGCGGGCCACCTTTCTAAGCGGAAGAGCGCCCAGAGAAGTCCCGTTGAGAAGTATCGTGCCGGACTTCGCCCGCAGGGTTCCTGCAGCGAGGCGCAGGAGGGTTGACTTGCCCACACCGTTTGGCCCGATAAGAGCTGTGCAGGTTCCGGCCTGCAGATCGAAGTTTGCAGAGCGTATTACGTCGAGCTCATCGTATCCGAAATTGACTTCGCGAAAGCTTAGGAGCGAGTTCATAGTGCGTAGCTCCTTTTCGATTTACGAAGGAGGTACAGGAAAAATGGGCCACCTAGAAATGCCATCAGAATACCGACTGGGAGTTCCGTTGGCGCCAGGACGGAGCGAGCGAGAGTATCTGCGAACACCAGAAAGATCGCGCCGGCCAACGCCGTGACAGGCAGTAGACGAACATGATCTGGGCCAAGCACCAGGCGGGCGACATGCGGCACGATGAGGCCGGCAAAGCTGATGAGGCCGCCGAGTGATACGGCGACAGCGGTCAACAAAGATCCAATCAGAATGATGCCGACACGCGTGTGTTCGACCTTGATCCCGAGCTGGTGAGCGTATTCATCGCCTAACGCCAGCGTATTCAGCCGACGCATAAGGGGAGTTGCAATCGTCGTTGCGAACAGAAAGAGTATGCCGCTAATCAACAGTTGCGTCCATCGTGGAACTCCGATGACACCATGCAGCCATGAGAGCAGGATCCCGTGATTTGAGCTGCCGCTCGTATCAAGCGCCTCGAAAAAGTAGCTTGAATAGCCTAGCATCGTGCTGACCGCAAAGCCGGCGAGCAGCAGGGTGACGACGTTTGTTCCGCCATTGGAGCGCGCCAGAAAATAGACGAGAATCATTGTGACGACTGAGCCAGCGAAAGCCATGAGCGCTGTTGCGCTGAAGCCAAAGATGGAGATTTGCGAGAAGAAGAAGATCCCGATGCAGGCTCCGAGTACTGCTCCGCCTGACGATCCGATAACGTATGGGTCGGCCATTGGATTGCGAAACAGTCCTTGAAACATCAGACCGGAGATCGCGAGTGCGGAGCCTACAAGTGCGGCCGCCAGAACTCGTGGCAGACGAATCTGCAGGAGGATGACCTGGTCTGTTGCGGTTAGAGAGTGGTGGCCAAACACAGCCGCAAGGATAGCTCGGGGAGCGATGCGCACTGCTCCAGTTGCGACCGAGAAGAGAACGACTATCACCAGCGCGATAACGAGGAACGCCAGCAGGGTGAGGAATCCGGCAGTGCTCTTTGTCGAAATCTCGTTGAGTAACGTCTCGGTCGTCTGCTTCTGATTGGACTCAGAAGCAGACGACGAGGGAGACGCCGGGTACCGGTTCTTTCCGGAAGTTATTTGAGTCCCCAGGATTCGCCTCCAAAATTGATTTTGATTCCTGAACGGAAGGTAAACGGCAGGGCGGGAAAGCCGAAGGCCTCGGCATAGTGCTCGCTTAGAAGGTTCTGGATATCGGTGTAAATGCTAAGACGTGGGGTGACCTGGTACCCACCGTTAAGATCGAGCCTTTGATAGGCTCCATCAAGATTGCGATTCGGCAACAGCATATTTGGTCCGAAATCAGGGTCGAAGAGGAAGTCGCTATCGTCGCGCCGACCAACAAGAGTGCCTGTGAGGGCACCGTAGAACTTTGACCGCGTGAAACTAAGACCAAAGTAGCCAGAGTTAGGAGCAATGCGGAACGGCCGGGCACCTACAAGAGGTGAAAAGGCGCCTATTGGAATTTCGCCGAAGTTGAACGCCGGATTGAAGGATTCTCCGATTCCCTGATCGCTTGAGAAGGACCGCTGGACGACCGCGTCGATGTATGTGTATCCGGCGCGCGCGAACAGATAGCTATTGATTTTGTACTCGGCCTCAAACTCAAGGCCCTGCGAGCCAAACGCCTCGGAGTTAATGTATGCGCCGAATTGTAATGCCGGCAATTGATCAACGGGCACTCCCAGTTGGACGAGTCCGTTTGGTGGAACGTCTTCGATGGCATTTGTGAATTCGTTATGGAAGTAGGTCAGGCCTACGCGGGCCCTGCCACTCCACAACTGCTGATCGACCCCGCCGTCATACGTGCGCGAGTTTTCGGGGCCTATCTGGTTGATATGGAATTGTTGAATCAGTTCATTTCCATTTGGAAGTGCGGAAATGATGTCGAACACTGAACTGGCCTGCTGGGAGATTGTAGGTTCCTTGATTCCTTTGCCGAAGCTTGCATGCAGTTTCGTACCGCTCAACCATCCTGATGCAGATGGCCGCGCGAGGTAATAGGCAATCGAAGCGCGCGGTGTTCCGGCCAGACCGAAGAGTCCGTTATTTTCGATCCCGCTGCCAACGTTGTAGTAAAACCGATTGCGTAAGTCGCCGGAGATTTGCAGGGTGTAACTATAGTTGCCACGACTGATGCCGCTGAGTGGTGAACCGGTAAACTGCGTCGAACCCCGCTCAGCCTCATATTTGAAGGCTCCGAGTGCGACGAGGTGAGGACTAACGCGATAGTCGGTCTGTGCGTAGACGAAATCCCGGTTGGTAATGGCAGCGAATTGGTTGGGGTAATCGCCGGCGAACTGGAAGAGCGCCTGGCCGGTGACGCTGTAACCATTCGCTCCTTGAATTGTGATGGGGGCGCCAAGGAAGTTGCCCGAACCTGAGGGGTCGGGGATTCCGGTTGGTGCGAAGTCGTCGAACTGCGAGCGAAGTCGTAGACCGCCGTAGCGAATCTCGTTGTGCCATTTTGTTGTTGCCTGATTATTCCAAGCGCCGCTGTAATACGTGTTCTGCGCCTTCTGGGCCGCGTCGTCGGGAATGCCGTAGAGAAGAATTCCGTTGGGCTGGCCTCCTGAAACAGAGAGATGGCGCACGGTGAAGCGCAATTCATTTGCCGGATTTGGGTTCCATCCAATGTTGCCGGTGTAAGTGGCGTTGTGGAAGGAGTCATTCGGTAGATTGTTGCGGCTGTCGATACGACCGAACGCACCATAGTAATCGAACTGCCTTAAGACGCCGCTTGCCGTTGCTTCCTGATGATAGGTGCTGAAGTTGCCGCCGTCGCCCGCATAGCTGAATAGAGGCAGTTTGGTTATGCCACGCGAAGTAGTCATACTGACGACGCCTGCCAAAGCGTCCGAGCCATAGAGTGCGCTGTTCGGTTCGCGCAGGACCTCGATCCTGTCAAGGCCGACTGTGGAGAAGTTCGCGAATTCAACAGCACCACCGATATCGTTTACCGGGATGTCGTCAATAAGCACCTTGTTTGCGTCTGTGCTGCCACCTCGAATCGACAGGCCTGTTGCCCCGCCGAGTTCTCCCACCTGTGTCATCTGCAGGCCAGGAATCTGGCGGAGTGGGTCCTGAACTTCTGTGTACTGCCTGTAGTCGTCCGCGGTCAAGATTGTCACAGAAGCGCCAATCTGAGCGATCGGTGTAGGTGTAGCAGAAGATGTTACGGAGATTTGTTGCGTCAGTGTTTGCGTACTCAGTGTGAGGTCCAGCTCAGCCCTGGCTGATTTTGTCAGGTAGATCGGCTCGCTTAGCGTGTTTTGAAACGTCGGTGCAGAGGCGCGAACGCGGTAATGTGCGTTCAGCGATATGTCAAAAGCATAGTTGCCGGCCGCATCCGTGGCGGTTGTCTTCAAGACGGTTGTTCCGCTCAGGAGATCAACTTTGGCACCGACAACGATCGCTCCAAGCGGATCTCGAACCGTTCCACGTAGTGAGCCTTGCTCCGCGGCAAGTCCACGGATGGGTGACAAAAAAAGCGAGGTAACAAGCAGTAAGGTTGTCCAAAAGACGGCTAACGATTTACCAAGTGCACAATTCATGAAATTTTCCCCCTCGGGTCGTGGAACAAGGCCGGTCTCCTGACTCGCGCTTCGTTGAACCATGGCTGCCTTCCCGGAAGATTTCTCCAGTGGCGTTGTTCGTCCGTGCCTTAGTTCTCTGCGCTTACAGTTACGGGGTAGTGGCGGATTCGCACCGCGCTTCCCGACACCTTGTTGTTGGGTGATGGTTGCAAGCTGAACGGCTCAGCTCAGGGATGAAACTGTTTTGCGAGGTCCTCCAATGCATCAATTGCTACCGGGCTAGGAAAGTTGATCCTGTCATCCACGTAATACACTCGATGTGATCTAATCGCCGCCAAACTGTTCCAGCCTGGGCGGCTCTCTAGCACCTCCATGGTGGTTTTGCCCCCGCGCACCAGAAGCAATGCATCGGGGGCGCGTGACAACACAACCTCCAAACTTACATCCGGCCATTCGGTGCTTAGATCATCGGTGATCGAATGCCCTCCGGCCGCGTCAATAATTTCGGTGATGAAGGCATGTTTGCCGATGGTGGTGATGGGGTCGTACCAGACAGGCATGAAGACTCGGGGCGAGTGGAGATTTCTGGTGCGAGTCCTCACAGCCTCTAAACGCTGCTGGAGATTATGAATCAATGCATCGGCCTGTTGGGGTCGATTCAACGCCTGTCCGATGGTCTCTACAGAGTGAAGGATTCCTGCGATGCCATGTGGGCTTACGAGAAATATTGGAATTCCAACCCGCTCAAGTTCATCGGTCGCCTCCATTGGTCCCATAGGTTGTACGCCGATGACCAGATCAGGGTGGAGAGACAGAATCGTTTCTATAGAGGGGGTGATCAGGTTGCCGACGCTTGGCTTTGAGAGCGCTGCTGCCGGGTATTTTGTGAAATCGCTGATGCCGACTACATCGTCTCCTGCACCCAGCGCGTAAACCGTATCGGTGACACTCGGCATGAGGCAAATTACGCGATGTGGGTGGTCCGGAACCACCACTGTACGACCCATCTCGTCGATCAGCCTGCGATTCGCAAAACAGGGAGTCGGCAACAGTGCGGTGAGGGCGAGAACAAAGACAAGGCGCTTCATGCTGTCACCGCCTGCAGACTCCGTACTCGTCGAATCGTTGCGACGAAGCTTTCCGCTATTGCAGGATTCGCTCGGAAGTGCAGATGGATGTAGCTCGCAAGCACATTGCCTCGCCTGAATCCCTCGAGTTCCCCCTTGCCGGACAAGGAATATTGCACGTGGTAAGTAGTTTCCACCGGGCTCCGAGATTCAATCTCTGAGTAATGAAAGCTGTGCCCGCGAACTATCGTTCCTTTAGGTCCAAGCAGACAATTCTCTATGAAGGTGACCGTAACGTACCCGAACCGAACCAGACCGCTGGTCAAATTGATGGAGAGAGGCAATAGCCCTGCCATTGCATAGTGGCGATTATCCGCGTGCAGATGTTCAGACAGGTAGAGCAAGCCGCCACACTCTGCGTAGACCGGTCTGCCTGAGGAAGCGAAAGCGCGAATCTCATCGAGCATACTCAGATTGCCGCTCAACTGATTCGCGTGCAACTCCGGATATCCGCCTCCGAGATAAAGTGCGTCAAGGCCAAGTGGAATATTTGCGTCGTGCAAAGGGCTAAATCTAACAATCTCAGCACCCTGTTCGCGAAGCATTTCCAGATTGTCTTCGTAGTAAAACGAGAATGCTGGATCAGAAGGCACGCCAATTAAAACTGAATCGGAAGTACTCCATGGACCGGTGCGTGATGGCACTGACTCTACGAAGTCCAGACCACATTCAAGTTCGAGCAACCGTTCCATATTTAGATGTTTCTCTGCGAGGGCGGCAAGCGTGGCTGCCACTGCCTCCTGCTTCTCATCTGATATCTCAGAGGCTTCATGCAAGCCCAGATGTCGTTCGGGAATGGCTATCTTCGCATCATAGGGTAGCCAGCCGAGGATACTTGTCTTACAGGATGATTCAATGGCTTCGCGCAGCATCGCGAAGTGATGTTCCCCTGAAACTCGATTGAGAATAACTCCGGCGAGCTTTAGGTCAACATCAAACATCTCGAATCCAAGCACTACTGCGGCTACGCTTCGCGCGGATTTCGCAGCGTCGACCACGAGAACCACTGGTAGGCGCAACAGCTTGGCGATCTCCGCGGTGCTGCCGGTTTCGTTTGCCCCGCTCTTTCCGTCAAACAACCCCATCATGCCTTCTGCGACCACGACATCTGCTCCACGCGCAGCATTTTGCAGAACGTTGCAGTTGGCTTCTGCGCTCAGCATCCAGGTATCAAGATTTCGGGAGACGCGACCGCAAATTCGTGTGTGATGACCCGTGTCGAGGAAGTCCGGTCCGCACTTGAGTGGCTGCACATCGAGTCCGCGCTGCCGCAGACCAGCCATAATCGCTAACGCAACGGTCGTCTTGCCGACACCACTGGCTGTGCCCGAAACCAGGAATCCTCTCATGGCATCACCTCAAGATGTCCTTTCAGGGCGAGAGGTAACCCAGCCACCATCAACACAGCATCGTCGGCGATCTTGGCCACCTTCTGGTTGAGTTCGCCCAAGAGGTCACGAAATCGGCATCCCACTGCATACGAGGGAACGACGCCGCTGCCAACCTCGTTCGATACCAGCACGATCGCGCATTGCATCCGCTGCAACGCCTCGCAGAGCGCTGCAATCCTGCGGTCAATAGCGGCGTTACCTTCGCCCTCTGCTTCGAGGAGGTTGGCCGCGTAGAGTGTCAGACAATCTACGACGATCATGTCGCAGTTGCGCTCATGTTCAGCGAGCACTCTCGCCAATTCAAGCGGTTCTTCCACCGTCAGCCATTCCTTTGGGCGATCTTCCCGGTGCTGCTCGATCTTGGCGCGCATCTCTTCATCCGAAATCTTCGCCGTCGCGACGAAGACAACCCGACCCGATTGCTCGGCGAGTTGTTGCGCGTAGCGACTTTTGCCGCTGCGTGCACCACCTAGAACGAGTGTCACTGAACCTTGGCGCGTCTCCTGCATGATCAGCTCCTCACCCCACGTACGCGAACACACGTAGGGCAGAGCGGGAATGATTTAGGCAGCGCTCGTGCAGACCTCTTTGGAATGGGTCTGCGAAGAATGCTCTTCGGCTCTCCCAGCGAAGCCGAATCAAGCCCGGTAATTCTCCGGCGGGTCTCCTGACTTGCGCTTCATCGAGCCTTGACTCACCTTCCCAGGACGCATCCCAGTGGCTTATAAAAATTGTCAGAGCTCTCGACGCTTACAGTTACGGGGTAGCGACGGATTCACACCGTCTTCCCAACACCGGATGAAATGAGATTATCTTGCCAGTAACCCGGGGTCAAATCAGGAGAGAGCTTCACCGCGAGGAGACGCTACGCCACTTTGGCAAACTGCCGTGCCGCGGCCCTCGCATCCCTGATCAGATCGGGAAGCCCCACACCACGATAGCCATTGCCCAGCAGCCACAATCCGTCAAGTCTTTGCACGCGTTCCTGCAGCTCTGCCATTCGATCCAGGTGACCGACAGCGTATTGTGGGAGACTGCGCGGCCAGCGGCGAATCACCGCAATCTGCGGCTCCGGCAGCGGGCCAAGGATTCGTGCGAGCTCCATCCGCGCCACTGCCGCTGTCTCGTCATTGCCGCAGGACATCATGCGATCTGCCGCCTTTCCACCGAAAAAGGCCCGCACCAGGCGCCCGCCCTGTGGAACCCGGTCGTCGAATTTCTGGTCGACGAAAGTGCATGCGAGCAAAAGGCTCTCTGACGTCTTCGGCACCAGGAACCCAAATCCCGGTGGCAACGGCAGCCTTGCGGCATCCTGAAACCCAAACCCCACAACGACCGCAGAGCTTGCTTCCATCTCCATCAACTCCGCCGCTCGCTCATCCAAGGGCTGCAACAACGTGCGAGCCACATCGACCGGGGGCGCCATCATGACTGCATCAAAATGCTCGACTCCTCTCGCGGTGCCTACCAGCCATCCTCCCTCATCACAAGCGACGAACTGAACCTCTGCCGCCAGTCGAACCCAATCCTCCGGAATCGCGGCAATCATGCGGTCAACCAGCGTGCCCATCCCGCTACGCAGCGTGGTAAAGATCGAATCAGTCTTTGTGGCGGAATTCCGCGACTGAAGGGCAGCGATCAGGCTGCCGTGCTCGCGCTCCATCGCTACGAACGGAGCCATCACCGCCCGCACGCTCAGCTTCGCCACATCTCCACCGAAGACTCCGCTAAGAAGCGGGGCTCCCACTTTTTCGAGCACTTCCTCGCCAAAGTGTCGCTGGACGAACGTCGCGACGCTCTCATCTCCCTTGGGAGCATGTTCCCGAAGCGCCCCCGCATGGGAGATCTCGTCGTGATACGCCTGTTTCGCCTCCGCGCTGAATATCTGTGAAGCATCGAGCGCATCAAGATTCCCTGGCACCATCATCCGCATCCCATCAGGCATCGATTGCAGCTTCCCGTCGATCAACACATACGTCTTTCGCCCAGCATCGTTCGAAGGCATCACTTCATCCCCCAGATCCAACTCCTCTGCCAGCTCACGTGCCCACGGCTTTTCGCTCACCCATGCATCGGGTCCACATTCAATCACAAACCCGCCTTCGCGCACCGTTTCGACAATTCCACCCAATCGAGTCGAAGCCTCAAACAGCACAGCCTGCACTGCAGCGCCGCCGCGAGCCAGCCGAGCCAGTTCATATGCGGCCGCCAGACCTGCCACTCCACCGCCGATGACTGCGACTCGCTTCATCTTCTCTCCACAACGACAATGAAAAGCGGAAGCCGCAGCCCCCGCGTCCCCGCATTTCTCGGCAGCCTATACTCCCGCGGGAACCGTGATCTCATCGACGGTTGCTTTATACTCCCCCGATACAACCTCGGCCAGTGCTTTCACGAGCAACTCAGAATCATTCAGACTTTCGGCGCGCCAAAGCTTCAATCCGATCTTGCCTGCAAGCTCGCGGAAGGCGATATCGATGTCGTAGAGAATCTCTACGTGATCGCAGAGAAAGCCCACCGGCTGCACTACGACTCCCACATGTCCTTCGTCCCGAAGTGCTTTCAGGGTGTCCTCGACGGTCGGCCCTATCCATGGACCACCACTCATCCCCTGACTCTGAAATGCAAAGTACCAATCCTGTTTACCGAACCCAACCGCAGCCATCCTCTCTGCCACCATCTGTGCCGTGCGTTTTGCCTCCACCGGATAAGGATCCGGCGAAGTCTGTAATGGGGTTCCTGGACGTGCCCCGGCGACCGATGCTTCTCCCGTCATAATCGTGCGGCAAGGCACGCTATGCGCGGTAAACAGCACAGGGACTTTGTGTCCCGATTCTGCGCAGGCCTCCATCCAAACTGGTCGCAGTTTCTCGGCAAATGCTTCAGCCAGCGTCGGATTCTCCGCCCAGCCGGCGACGAACTCAACTTCCATTCCGGCCGCGGCGGCCAACACCGCACGTCGGTAAAGCCCAACGCTGGTCCGTGAGTTCTGTGGCGCCAGACACACCGCCTTAAAGTGCGTCACGCCATCCCTTCGCATCTCGTCGATCGCATCGGCGATATAGGGATGCCAGTTGCGCATTCCCACATAGACACGTTCGGCGCCCAGAGCCTTTTCGAGCATATGACCCTGTACCATCGTCCACTTCGTTAGGGGCGGCGCTTCAATACCGGGCGTTTCGCGAAGCCCGATCTGCGCGTAGCGGTGCTGTAACTCTTCGACCACCTCCTGCGGAAGCGGCCGGCCACCTGTCACCTTGCTGAGGTACTCGGCCATCTCGCTCAGCACATCCGGAGTTCCATGCGCTAGCAGCAACACTGCGCTTTTTCCCGCTCCGAAGCTCTCCGTCTCTCTGTTCACGACGCGCTGAACTCCTTCACCCACTCCACGACCCGAATCACGTTGTCCACCGGGGTCCCGGGCACAATCCCATGCCCAAGATTGAAGATGTGTCCAGACCTGCCACATGCCGCCTTGAGCACCTCCCGTACGCGCTCCCTCAACACTTCCTCCGGGGCAAATAGCGCGATCGGATCAAGGTTGCCCTGTACCGCGCAGCCTAGGCCCACAGCTTTCCAGCCGGCGTCGAGAGGAACCCTCCAGTCCAGACCAATCACGTCGGCACCGGTTTCGCTCATCGCAGGCAGCAGGGAAGCGGTCTCTACGCCGAAGTAAATTACCGGCACGCCCATCGCCTTAATCCGCTGCACTAGCTCGGTCGTCCATCCGAGACAGTACTGCACATAATCGCCCACACTTAGCTTGCCCACCCAGCTATCAAAGACCTGGATTACGTCGGCACCGGCTTCCACCTGCTGCTGCGCATACGCAACTAGGACGGTTACGATCTTCTCCATCAAGAGCGACCACGCGGCTTCATCCGAATACATCATCTTCTTGGTCGCGATGTAGTTGCGGTCTCCGCCGCTCTGTTTGCCGCCTTCGATCATGTAACCGGCCAGCGTCCATGGAGCGCCGCAGAACCCGATGATTCCCAACGTGTCTCCGTCAGCCCTCGGCCGCGAAAAGTGAGAGGCAACCTGCTCGATCGCCTTCGCCACATAGTTCAGTTCGTCGGCTCGGTCTGTCCTGAGCGCCTTCACCTGATCCAGCGTCCGCACAGGCGTGTGCACCACTGGTCCCTCGCCTGCAACAAACTCAAAATCCAAACCCATCGGAGTCAATGGCAGCAGCAGATCGGCAAAAATGATCGCCGCATCCACTCCCAGCCGCTCAGCAGCCGTAATTGTCACTTCTGCGGCGATCTCTGGTGTCCTGCATATCTCCAGCAGCGTATGGTGCTTTCGCACGGCCATATACTCGGGCATGTAACGTCCCGCCTGCCGCAAAAACCACACCGGCGTTCGGTCTACCGGAAGCCGCAGACACGCCCGAACAAAGCGGCTTTTGCCGGCCGCCTCCTCGACAGCCCGCCGCGCTGACTTATCGTCTAAAATTGCGTCGCTCAAATTAGTCCCTGTTTCGAGCCTAGCACCGGCACCCGTGGACGTGCACCTCCCGCGCGGCTCGCGATGCGGCCAGAAACAGCATGTTCCGGGAAATAGAGTGCCAGGCTGTCGAAGAAAAAAACGCTCGGTTCAAGCCTCAATCCGAAACGTAAACTCCTCAATGACGGGGTTTGTCAGCACTTCACGCGCAATCCGTTCTACCTCGGCCTGCGCGGCGTTCTGCTCCAGGCCATCATCCAGCGTCAGTTGGAAATACTTCCCCTGCCGCACGTCGGCGACTCCGCGATATTCCATCCGACGCAATGCGTCTGCAACTGTCTGCCCCTGGGCATCCAGCACCGTTCGTTTCAGCGTGACATAGACATGAGCCTTCATCCTGTCTGATTATAGACAAGGCGCAGTTTTTGCCCTCTCGCGGCCCCCATAGCAAATCCCCAAGGCCACGGCCAGCATCTTTGCGACCGCGACTTTTTCAGAAGAGAGAAGAGAAACCCGATTTATGACGAATTACCTGGAACTCCCCATAGGGCCCAACAGCCCCGAGGTCATCAACGCTGTCATTGAGATCCCGTACGAGGGCAGCAACAAATACGAGTACGACAAGGAACTCAATGTCTTCCGTCTCGACCGCAATCTCTACTCGCCCGTCCATTACCCCGGCGACTACGGATTCATCCCGAGCACTTTAGCCGACGATGGCGATCCCATCGATTGCCTCGTTCTTGTCGACGCCCCCAGCTTTTCGGGCTGTGTCATGGAAGTCCGCCCCATTGGCGTTCTCGAGATGCTGGATCAGGGGCTTGGCGATGAGAAGATTCTCTGCGTAGGCAAGGGAAACCCCCGCTACAAAGACGTCTGGAACTTCTCCGAGATCTACCCTCACATGCTCAGGGAGATCACTCACTTCTTCTCCATCTACAAAGACCTCGAAGGCAAGCGGGTTGAAGTCAAAGGCTGGCGCGACGCGGCCTTTGCTCGAACCAAAATCTTCGAAGCTCAGCAGAACTTCATTGAAAACAAGATTAACCCCAGACCGAAACCTGTCCCTCACAAAACTGAACAGACTGCAGAGCAGAAGAGAAGGGTTTCAGATTAGGCGGCCCTGTTTCGCGTCATCAGACGAGCAGCCAGGTAAACCATAGGTCCCGCAATCGCCACAATCGCCGCAAATCCGAGCGCTGGCAGCCCCGCCAGACGCTCGCCCCGGGCCGCCCACAACGCAAACCCGATCAGTAGTGTTGGCCCGACACCGACCGATAACGGCTCCCCACAATCCACCCGGCACCCGAAACGGCCTCATCAACTCAGGCTCTTTTACCCGCAGCACCACCAGCGCGACAAACTCCAGTATCAGTGCCGCTCCATAAAGCACCAGGTCGATCGAGATCAGCCGCTCAAACGATAAATTAAGCGCAAGCGCCCACGCTAACGGAACACAGCAGCACGCTGACCCACGGAACTCCCGCAGCTGTCTTCCGTGTCACCACCTGGGGCAGCAATCCCTCCTCAGCCAGGGCATACGGAACGCGGGTATAGCTCATCATCAATGCATTGAACATTCCGAATCCATTGATCGTCCCCCCGAGCACGATACACAACGCTAGCCACGGACCTACCACCTCCCGCGCTGCGTCCGCCCATGCCCCAGTGGAAAATCTGTCAGCGGGAATTCCCGCCAGCCCAACAGCAGCCAGTGGCAGAACATACGTCAACGCAACCAGCCCCGCCGCTGCAAGCATTGCCCGCGGATAGTTCCGTTGCGGCTCCTCGACCTCCTGCGCCACCGTCGAGGCATTGTCCCACCCCATGTAATTCCACAGCGTCACCGAAACCGCGCCTGCAAAGTCCGCCCCCGCTGCCGGAGTCTTCAACCATAAGGAAGACCCGCGAAACGCACCCAACCCATGGTGTCCACCAACCAGCCCCTTCCACAACCCTACCGCTGTCAAAACCACAAAAGGAGATAGCAGCACGCAAAACAGGCCCACCGATCCCTCGCCCACTGCCTTTGCCCCCCGGAGATTCCAAGCCGCGCACAGTATGACGACCGCCAGTGCCCAAAGCGTCCCACGGCCGCCAGCGGTCCAGGCCGGTTCGATCCTCCCCAGATAAAGTACAAAGATGACCGGGTAGATGGCCATGTCGAAGATGCTCGCAGCCAGGCTCAGCCAGGCCTCCTGGAACCCCCAGAACTCACCCAGCGCTCGCCGCACCCAGCAGTAGTACCCACCTTCCTCCGGTAGAGCGGCAGCCAGTTCCCCCACCATCAAACTCGTCGGGAGACTCCACACCAAGGGGACCAGTGCCAGCAGCAGCAGCGCCCGTCCATACCCTGCTTTTCCAATAATGTCCTCGAGCCCATATGGCCCACCCGAGACCATGAAATACGTCGCCGCTATCAGCGGCAGCAGCCGTCATCTTCTTCGAGCCACCCAACGCCTTCGCCACCCCACCCCCTAGCGCCATTGATACGGTCAGACACAAATCTACCGGAACGAGAGCGGAATCTCCTCAACCCTCACGGTATAATCTCAAAAGCCGGAACAAAACAGGTTGCGGAGAGTTGGCCGAGTGGCTGAAGGCGGCGGTTTGCTAAACCGTTATAGGGTCAAAAGCTCTATCGGGGGTTCGAATCCCCCACTCTCCGCCAGTATAGTCCTTGCGCGTAATTCCTATCCGCTTTTACTTCCCGCAAAACTTGTGAAAATCCCCATAAAATCAGGATCTTAGGGGAAGCTGTGTTCTCCAGAGAAACTTCTTGGCCCATCCCTGGGGGTATTCTCCGTAGTCGGAGAGTTTGCGCGGGTTGGGCGGCGCCACGGTCCTGGACCTTGAAGACCAGGACAAAGTGGTCGCCGTCTCCCCGAAGAAGCCATAACCCTGCTCGAAGAGGGGCGTTTCTCAGTATTTTTTGGGAGATGTGGGACCTCTTTTTTTGCTTGGGGTTTTGGCAAGTTGACAGTAAGGATTCGGGGTCGAAAAACATGCCACTTTTTCCGGATTTATTTTTGAGGGATTCCCATTTTGGGAATTTGGTTCAGCCTCATCTTCAGTGTCTCGGAGAACGGCTACGGCAAGCGCCCTGACGGGTCGGCAAGGTCTCCAGCCTCAACCCGTCGACGAGACCACTGAGCCTCATAATTGAGGGATCAGAAACGGGAGCAATATGGAAATAGAACCAGGCAACGGTACATCAGACCTTCATAAACAGGCTGGACTCGTTCTCGCAATGTTTGATCTCCCTTTTTCGGTCTTTCTTCCAAACGGAACATATCGGTGTGTAGACCCAGTCAAGGGGGTCGGCCTCATCGAGATTATCTCGCGTGAGGGCTGCATATCGTTTTTCCGTGACACTCCGTTGGTTCAAGGGCCCACTTCATTTGCTTCTCTTGAAGAGGCGGCAAAGCCTTTCACAAAGCCTCGTCTGGAGATGAGACACGTCTTCACAACAAAGTCAGAAGGACGCGAGGAGAGGGCCGTTGTCAATCTGAACTCTTGCAGAGGTTTTTCGGAAGCAAAATACTTTACTGAAGCCCACGTATTTTTCATAACCGATGATCTAGCGTCATACGGTAGAGATGAAGGTGGGTGGGGAGACAGAGCAACAAAGATTCTCAACCCATTCCTCGATAAATACAGGGTGCTTGCTCAGGATTACAGGGTTCATGCAGTTACACCAAAAAAGTCTTTGTACTTGACGATATGCCATGTCAGTCCACTCAAAGAACAGGAACTGGGGCTATTACCAGGTGAAATTATCGACACTATTTTTCGGGAACGTGAGTGGGAAACTGCCCCGGGCAAAGGTGCTGCTTACTTCTTCAGCATCGGTAATGGTCGGATGCTTATTCCTCCGCCGGGTTCTCTCGATGAAGCATCTACTGCACTCCTGTCAAAGCTGGCCCTTGATGATTACAAGATTCCTCTCAGTTACAGTCTGATCCTTGAGGCTGATAAAGCTATGCTTGTGGAACTCGATTACAGACTGGCGATCATACATGCTGCCACCGCTGTTGAAGTACATGTAATGAATATGGTGCACGCCCTACTTATTGAGATAGGTTACTCAATTGAGGATGCCTGGGAGCTACTAGAAAACGATTCTGAGTACAACGGAACGAAGCCGAGACTAAAGAAATTAGATCAGCTCACGCGAGACTATTGCGCCGCGAATACGATACCGATGAAATATCTTTTAGGCACAACTCTATACGATGAATGGGAAACAAAATTATGGAAGCCTCGGAATCGAGCGGTTCATGCGGGGTTCGACAGTTTCGAACGAAACGATGCATTTGATGGAATTCTAGCTGCCAGGCGAATCGTTGCATTTATCGAATCCCGAATTCCAAAGTTGCGGAATCAGCTCCAGTTTGATGGATCAATGAAGTCGGTTCGAGATCTTCTGTAGGCGGGTGGGCGGGTGGCCCACATCTGACAACCCCGGCTGGCTGGGAATCCTTAATGACTATCTCCATTGATAAAATTGGGTTCCTGCTTCAAAATCACCCACCGCATGGGACCTTAGCCCAATTCTCCTCTTCTTCTCGTTAAAATCCAGGAGTGATCCCACTACGTGTATGAGTAACGTCTCTATCTCACGCTCGTGAAACTTATTCGGAACGACATAGAAGGAAAAGAAGTGTAACTCCAGCGGCTGTGCTTTGAAGCGCGCCCTGAGTCGACTCTCAATGTTCCCTCTTCCTATGTATCTTGGTGTTCCCATTGAATCGTGAGCGACATAAACTCCCTGCATTGGAAGGCCTCTTGACCTCGCGTGTTTGAAGACCGCAGACAAAGCGTCTTTTGGAAGTTTTTCTCCGAACGCAGTAAATATTCCTGCTAAGGATTTTATTTTTCTCCTTGTCACCAATTGACCCGGGAATATCTCATATCCATTTACATCGATGACTTCGTCTTCAAAAAAAATCTTGGTGGAGCTTAGCTTCTTTTCCGCTCGTTTTATCATGCTTGGGACATTACACGGCCCGAACACGGATTGCCATAAATAAAACGAATCTATGCTCCCGGACGGGTGGGCGGGTTGCCCATACATAAAATCCAACCCACACCACGGGTGCCCCATTCATGGGTGGTTATTCGAACGGAAGTCTCAGCTCAATGAAGTCCTCAGGCGGACGATTCGTCGTCGAATCTGTCGTGCAGTGGGTGTGATCCGAATCTGCCACTTTCCCTAGCCACAAAGCCCATCGTTCGATGGGCATCTCGCAGATCATCCCTTTCGAGCTGATTCGATGGGGTCGCGGATGAACTCCCTTCGGTTGATGAATACAACCGCTTCTTTGGGATCGTAGACTTACCTCGAACTGCTTTAGTCTTTTCGCTCGCCGCGCCATTGGCATACGCGGCCCATCCTATGTCGTGAACTCTACGCAGGTGCTTCTCAAGATTAACGCTTCTAACCTTGTTTGGGCACTTTGGGCAACGAACAAGGATTCCAGCTGCTGGAGCATCAGCGGCTCGAGCAACATTCCCCTCCGAATGAACCTTCCTCAGGTGTTTGTTAAGCTTTGACGCTCGAATCGTTACAGAACACTTCGGACACCGTACAGTTGGACGGGCTGCACGACGCCAGAACTCATCCAGATGGAATTTTTCAGAGTGCCTCTTCATTTCCTCTGCAGATCCTCTAAAAATGCACCGCGGGCATTTCATCGGATTTGCGTCAACTGCTCCTTGGATTGGACTACGATTTTTCGACCTAGCAGGAATAGCTCGTGAACGAGAGGCCGCACCGCGACGTGGACGTCGAGGTACAAAAGACGAGGGTTGGAGTTCGTAAGTGCCCAATCCGGCACATCTAAAACAGTTCTCATTAGAGCCCGCGCACGAGCAGGTCTTCAAAGTCATGAACGACTCCTACAATCTGTTTTCTGGGGAGGAACATGAAGATACTAATTTCGCCACATAATGTCACCTTGAATTTAGTGAGGGTGGCGGCTGCCCCATATTTGGCGTCCCTATCGCCAGATTGTGGCTCATTCGCGGAAGAGCGCGAGCCGCTTTCTTCCCCCAGGGCGGCACACATCTAACCTTTTCCACCAATCTGCGCGGCGGGTGGCCCACATCTAACCCGTTCCACAAATCGGGTGCCCCATATCTCGATTCTGAGATGTGGGCATTCGCGCCACGCGCGAACCGTCTTTCCTCCCCACCCGCTAAAATCCCACCATGCTCCCACCCTCCACTCAGGCCGCTGCCCGTTGGGCAAAGATCCTTCTCCTCGCCGCGATCGCGCTCTTCTTCACATTAGTCGCCTTCACCAACATCACCGACTTCGACACCAACTACCAATTCGTCCGCCACGTCCTCGCCATGGACACCACCTTCCCCAACAGTCACACCATGTGGCGAGCCATCCGCTCCCCCGCCATCCATCTCGCCTTCTACATCGGCATCATCCTCTGGGAAACCCTCAGTGCGCTCCTCGGATGGGCCGGAGCCATCGCGCTCTTCCGCGCCCGCCACGACTCCCCCGCCGCCTTCGCCGCTGCCAAACGCACCGGAACACTCGCCCTCACCTCTGGCCTTCTGCTCTGGCTCCTCGCCTTCACCACCATCGGCGGAGAGTGGTTCCTCATGTGGCAATCAAGGGACTGGAACGGACAGCAAGCAGCCTTCCGCATGTTCACCACCGAAGCTCTGATCCTCATCCTGCTTCTCTCGCCCGAGGCCGAACCCTCCCTCTGAACCCACACCGGGCAGGAACCCATTCCCAAAACGGGAATCCCCAAAAAATAAATCCAGAATCCGTGGCAGTATTTTCAACCCCAAAATACGACCATCAATCCACCACGAAATCACCACAATCCCACCACAAATTCACCATCAAAAAACCACGTTCTACCACCCGCTTTCCCCAAAACCCCCTGCAAAAACACAAAAAACCATTCCCCCAAATAATTTGCTTGGACGGGTGCCCCATCCCTCATGGCGTTGGCTGAGGATGTACGCTTCACACGCCTCTCGTTGGGCATCCAAGGAATTGAAGGACTGCTCCAAACCTTCTTCCGAGGATTTGCGGGTGTAGACGGCACAGCAAACCCGAGCAGTCATGGCTTCCTGACCCCAAAAAACAATGGTCCGGACCACCGCGTCCCTGTGATCTCCCGGGCGATCCTGGACAGGCTGGAGTAGGTCTGGCCTCTATATAGATAGCCGCTGCCGATGGCGATGACCTCATGCATCTCGCCATGCCACATGCGGAGGAGTCTGGTTCCGGTTTGAGCGGCAGAATCGGGTCTCTCTTGCGACGGTTTGTCTGTCCTTAGAGAAACTGCCACTTCCCGTAGTCGACGCCTCGCCGCCATGGGACAGACCGCCGAACTCCCTCTCCTGCATTCGGTAGGCCAGTATGGGGACCATGAGCTCCTTGCGGAGATTCGGAGGAGGGTCTTTGCTGAAGTTCTCGGCCCAAATGGCGAGTAATTGGGCCTTATTTAAGGATGGCAATATAGCAATTTGCTCAGAAAGCCTGTCTTGCACGTATTCTCCACTTCGGCCGAAGGTTCAGCCGTGAAGACAGTGACGCTCTGCTCGGGCACACAGTCAAGTCGAATCATAGCCGGTAAACACAAATGGGATGATGTCGCGATTTATCTCTCGTGGAGAAAGCCGCAACGAGCCAATCGGCAGCTATCACTTGTCCGAGGAACCGTTTATTCGGCAACTTGCTGAAGACATAGATCCATCCGGATGCCACGATGAGTGCATTGCCCTGATATCGCCAATTGACAGGCGGACGCGCCAAAAGCTTATCTTGCGCGGGCACTATGTGTTATTTGCGAATCGCCGGTCGCCGGTCACCCACCTTCCGATCCCGCCTGCTCTTGAGTTGGCGAGCCTCCTCTCTATGCGACCGGCGTCGATGCGGCGAATACCACGCTCCACCGCCTGATCAGGGAGTTGATCCGTCTGTTATCGATACGGTCTGTGCTCACACAAAGCCCAGGCTGGCGGTCGGGAAGCTGGCTATGTTGGGGAAGATGGTTGGTAGTTGGGCAGGAGTGACGCCGAACCACTGGGCCAGGGTTGCGGCGTATTGGACGCTGCCAGTGGTGGGAACCCAACGGCCGTTTGAGCCGGAATCGTCGGGGCCGCCAAGAGCGAGCGTGGGGAAGATGCCGTACATCTTGCCACCGTTGACAGCTCCGCCGATGACGATGTGGTGCGAGCCCCAGGCGTGGTCGGAGCCGGTGTTGGAGTTTGGCTGGAAGGTGCGGCTGAAGTCGGACATGGTGAAGGTGGTGACGTTGTTCTGGACGCCGAGCTCCTGCGTGGCTTGGTAGAAGGCCGCGAGGGCCGGGCTGATCTGGGCGAGGAGGGCGGACTGGTCGACGAGCTGGTCGGCGTGAGTGTCGAAGTTTCCGATTCCGGCGAAGAAGATCTGACGATTGACGCCGAGGGCGGAGCGGACCTGAATGATCTGCGCGATCTGCTTGAGTTGAGAGGCGAGAGAGTTGTTGGCGGGGAAGACGGTCTGGAGCGGGGTGATGGACTGGACGGCGTTGACGAGGGTTTTCGAGTAGGCGTAGGCGTTGGTGGTGATGGCGTTGTCGGCCTGAACGAGAGTGATGCCTGAGCTGAAACCGAGGAGGGCTTGGGCGGTGGCTGCTTGCGCGCCGCACTCGGCGGAGCCCTCGGAACACTGGCCCGCGCCGAGGTTGCCCGGGCTGACGGAGACGGGTGTGCTGTTGGCTCCGTTGCAGAAGAGGGTGTCGCCGGCGACGGAGGTGATCATGGGGATGGTGGAGGCGGAGTTGTAGGATCCGTTGAGGGTGTCGGCGATGCGGCCGGCCCAGCCGGTCTGTGTGGCGCCACTTTGTGCGGCGTTCTGCCACTCGAGCTGCTGGTCGGGATGAGAAAAGAGATTGGTGGGCAGGTTCTGGCCAGCCTTATAGCTGGCGGCAGTGGTGGGCTGGATGAGTGTGCCGACGTTGGTGACGATGGCGGCTGCGTTGTTGTTGAAGAGAGACTGGATGTCAGGCAGGTTGGGGTTGAGAGCGAAGTTGGAGTAGCTGCCGCCGAGCTGCAGGAGCTGATTCTGCGGGAGGGCTAGCGGGCCGCGGATGGAAGCGTAGTTGTTGTAGCCGGCGGTGTCGAATTGGATGAGGGTGTTGTTGGCGTCATTGCCGCCAAAGAGGAAGACGCAGACGAGCGCTTTGTAGCCTGGAGAGGTTGTTTGGGCGAGTGCGTTGAGGGCTCCGAAGGGCCGGAGGCCGGCGGCGCTGCCCGCCGCTGCGAGAGATGCGGATCGGATGAAGGTACGCCGGTTGAAACCCATAATGATTGCTCCTTGTACGACGTACTAGTTTTCGATCTTGTACTGTGACGCGGTGATGACGAGATAAGTGGCGACACGCACGCGCTCGGGGATGTTGGTCAGCGTCGCGACGTGGTTGACGATGGCGGTGCGCATCTGCGCGGGCATCTGGCCGTGCATGAAGATGAGGCCGAGGGAGTCGACGAGATTGCCGGAGTCAGTGGTGGCGTTGCCGGTCTTGGAGGCCGTCATGCCAAGACCGCTGGTGGCGCTGAGGTCGATGGTGAAGTTGGTGATCTTGTTGTTGACGAGGTTGTCGGCGAGAGTGAGGCGGAGGATGGCGCTGGCGGTGTTCTCCTGACCGAACTCGGGGGCGTTCGTGGAGGTGCCGGGGATGACGTAGTTCGGCGGGAAGAAGTTGAAGACGCTGCCGGAGGTGTAGGGCTTTTCGCCGAGGGCATTGGTGTAGTTGCTGAGGCTCGAGTAGTCGCCGACGCTGGAGGTGTTGGTTGCGCTGAGGCCGCGGAGGACGTTGGTCATGTAGAGCATGGCCTCGCGGAGGTGGCCGCCGTCGGCAGCGGCATTGGTGTCACCGGCGCGGGCTTCGGGGTCTTCGAGGATGGCGCGAATTACAGCCTGCATATCTCCGCGGATGTTGCTGCCGTTGTTGGCGAAGACGGCGGAGATGCGGGAAACATATGCGGGACTGGGATTGCTGGAGACGAGATGCTGGATCAGCTGGCGGGAGACGAAGGGGCCGACGTTGGGATGGGCGAAGATATTGGCAAGCGCGCCGGCTAGATCCTGCTCGGCGGTCTGGCCGGCGGGGAGGGTCGTGCCGTTGAGGAGTATCTTGGCGGTGGTGTCGTGGGCGCTTTCAACGGCTGCCATGGGGGAGTCGTAGTTGGCGGTGCCGTTGGGGAATTTGGTGGAAGAGCCGCCGGTGGAGTTGGCGTAGGTCCATCCCGTGTAGGCTCGGGCGAAGGCCTCGACCTGAGTCTCGGTGTAGACGGGGATGGGATTGCCGGAGGAGTCGAGCTGGAGGGTGCCGTCCGGGTTGAGCATGTCGATGCCGGTAGTGAAGAGCTGCATGAGCTCGCGCGGGTAGTTTTCGTTGGCGATCTGGCCGGTGGCGGGCTTGTTGCTGTTGAGCATGTTGAGATAGCCGCCCATCGCGGGGGACAGGCTGACGTCATTCATGATTGTGGCGAAGTTGGTGAATGCATCTTTTGCAAGCATGTTTTGATACGTCGTGACGGAGCGGGCGTTGACGGAATTGGTGGAGACGACGAAGATCTCCGAGAGGGCGAAGGCGACGCGCTGGCGCAGTTGGTCGGGGCCGGTCAGCATGGTCTGCCACCACTCGGATTGCTCGCAGGGGACGAGGTTAGTGGAGGTGCAGATAGCCGTGGGTGAGGCGGCGATGTCGGGTAGGACGGTCTGCGCCGTGTTGAACTGCTCGGTGATGTAGCCGTCGATGCCGACCTGCTGGACGTGCTGGATGTCGGTGAGGGTGGGGCCGAAGGTGGCTTGGTCGAGGACGCGGGCTGCTGCTGTTACCGTTGCGTAGATCGCATTAATGGTGGCGGTTGCACTTGAAGACGCGGTATTGCCGGAGGTGGGGTTGATGACGGTCACGGCGAGCGAAGTTGTTCCGGGGGCGACGGTTGTGGTTGTCGTGAGTTCCGTCGCGGAGACGAAGGTAGTGGTGACGGGGCTACCGGCAATCTGGATCTGGGCGCCGTTGATGAAGCCCGAGCCGATCACGTCGAGGCCAAAGGTGGTGGAGGTGCCGCTCTGAGTTGCAGTGGCGGAGGTGAGTGCGGGGATCGGGTTGAGGAGGATTTCGGTGAGGGAACCCGGAGTAGAGACGGCGGCGCTGACTGCAGAGATGGTGACGGTGTTGGGAGAGGGCAGGCTGGCGGGCGCGGTATATAGGCCAGTGATTGAGATGGTGCCAGTGGCAGCAGAGCCGCCAGTGACTCCGTTGACCTGCCAGTTGACTGCAGAGTTGGAGGTTCCGGTAACTGTGGCGGTGAACTGCGCGGTGGTGCCGATGCGGGTCTGGGGAACGCCTGCGACAGAGACAGCCACAGGGGTAGGAGTGTTGGAGTTGGTGTTATTGCCGGAGCATCCGAAGGTTAGCAGGACGCCCGTGATGAATGGGATGTAGTACAAACGACGCGCTTGATGCAAGTTGCGGGCGAGTAACGATGAAGCAGGCATGATGCCTCCGGCCATTCGGCGAACCCTTGGGGCTCGTCTGGTGCTGGCCGGGTAACGTGGCCACCTTTTGTAACTCGGATCATATTCGTTAGTTGTGAAAAAGTTGAAACTTTTTTGGACGCAGTACGTCGCGGCCTTCTCGCATTGTTATCTTGGACTGATTTCCGGAGGGAATTCTTTGCTCCGCTAGGAACGATGCCAATAGTTATGGGAAGTAAGAGAGTAACCACCTCTATCGTCGAACATTTCGCGAAAAGCGTTACACAACTACAAAAGAATCGTGTCAAGCCGGCGGTATCACGTTCGCTAAGTCGATTGGTGCAAAATCGCCGACGCCCTCATCGGGGAAGCACATTCAACTCGGGAACATCCATCGAGCGAACAATCGAAACGTGAAGCGAGTCATTGCGACCCTCTTTAGAGAGACGGCTGCGGTCGTGCGATCGTCACCCGTCACCACCATGACGACCTTGACCGCCACCGCATACCGATCCAGGTCGTTGTGTTCAAGGAACGGAGTTTGTTGCGACGCGCCAATGTGGGATTGGCGCGGAAGATCAGATCGGGGAACCCTCAGTCGCCAATATGGCATCAAACCCCTAGAGAGGTGTCACCATGTCCGAGTCCCCGAAAAACGCAGCAACTCCGTTCCAAAAGCCATCTAAACAAGGCTCATCTGGCAAGGCTGCTATCTCAAAGCAGTTGGACAAAGACGCAGACGAGATGGCAAACAGCGGCGGCAAAGCCGAGCAGAAATATGATGAGAACCACGATATTTTTACCAAATAAACGGGAATTGGTGGTTTCCCCTCCGGAAATGTCGAGTACTCGATTGCCCTATACTCGTTGGAGGGCCATGCGTCGAGCGCCCTCCGGTACCTTGAACGAGCCTGGGGCGACAAAGGAGAATTCTCCGTTTCTCAAAAGTCAATAGCTGCAATCGAAAGTAACCGCACATGCGGGTTTGGGGATAGCAGTCACCATTTCCAAATAGTTATAAGCGGACAACGCCGGCCTGCCGTAGAGCAGTGAGAGTGGGGAAGCCGTCGATGGCCATCAGCAGGTCGGCCTCGGCCAGAAAACTCTTCAGAACATGAGTCACTCCCTCCGTTCCAGCAAGGGCGAGACCATAGACGTACGGACGTCCAATTCCGACAGCAGCTGCCCCCATCGCTAAAGCCTTGACGACATCGCTGCCGGATCGAACCCCAGAGTCGAACAGAACCGGGGTCGTGCCACAGGCCTCTACGATGCCGGGGAGCATATCGATCGCGGGGACGCCGCCGTTCGGCCTGGCGTCCTCCGTGATTCGAACAGTAGATTCCTTCGATCCCAGCGTCGATGGCGCGTCTGGCGTCATCGGGATGACAGATGCCCTTGAGGATGAGAGGCAGTTTGGTGAGAGAACGCAGCCATGGAAGATGCTTCCATGTAAGGGGGTTGCCAATGTTTTGAGTCCACTGCATGACCGCGGCGGAGAGATCCTCTTCGGGAGGCTTCTCGAGTGAACGGAGAAAGCAGGGATCCGTAAAGTAGTTCTGAAGTGCGGCCCCGCGCAGCTGCGGGAAGTTCGCGGCGTTGAGGTCTCGCGGTCGCCATCCGAGAAGCCAGGTGTCGAGTGTGACGACGATTGCTTTGAAACCCGCGGCCTCGGCGCGATGGATGAGGCTTTCGGTGAGGGCTTCGTCCTTCGGGGTGTAAAGCTGGAAAAATCCAGGAGTGTCGCCGAGACTTTCAGCGACCGCCTCAAGCGTGTCGTTAGATAACGTTGACGCAATCATGGGTACGCCGGTTGCAGCTGATGCACGTGCGACGGCGAGGTCGCCGTGGCCATCCGGAGTACAGATGCCAAGGACACCGATGGGGCTGAGAAAAATTGGAGTGGGGAGCTTGAGACCCAAGAGGTCAACGGTGAGGTCGCGGGTGGAGCAGTCCACCAACATGCGAGGGACAAGCCCCCAATGATGAAAGGCGTTCGCATTTTGAGTTTGCGTGAACTCGTCGCCGCAGCCCCCCTGAACGTAAGACAGAACAGAGGGAGGCATAGCTGCTTGTGCCCTCTGCTCCAGGAGCTTGAAGTCGGCGGGGAGGCTGGGAAGCACGCCGCGGAGGCCTTTGAAGTAGATCTCAGTTTGATAGTCGCCGAAATGAGGCATTCTCACCGTGCTCTTTCCATAGCGAATTCGGGTTCGTAAACCTCAACGACATTCGAGCTTTCACACTGCGGTTTCGCGTAAACGGGCCATTACTTTCAGCTTAATTCGGTTGTGAGCCACGCGAATAAGTTTTGCGGCTAGAAGGCTCATTCTCGACAATTAATCGATGATGCACCTTTTTGAGCTAGAGATTAGTAACGTGGGGTCGGCTTCTCAGAAGCGATGCGCCCAGGGCGTACTCAACTGTCGATAACAGGGCAAAGCGCTCATTGAGCACACCTCGATAAGTGATAAGGCGATTTGGCACTCGCCGAGATCCGCCGATTTAGATTGCTTGAAGAAACAGCGCGATAGTTCAGTGCCTGGGGCTCGCGGTCGTTTTGGACGCCCGCGCCAGTGCTTGCGTGTCGATATACTCGCGGATCTTTGTCAGCTTGCCATTTCGAACGGTAATGTCGAAGACCCAGTCGTCCTTGAACGTCTTATTCGTGGCTTTGATTTTTCCCGTAGCGACGCCGACGACCAGAACCCGGTCTCCCTGCGCTATGAACTCGGGGGGCTCTGGGTACGTCATTTCCATCTCTTCGGTTAGCCTTCTGAAGCACATCCGCCAATCCCGCGTGCCCGCGGTGCGTGCCGGCCAGCGGCCAGTCCTCGCCCGGAACGATCCACTCAATATCTTCGGCAGCCAACGCCAGCAGACCTTGCTTATCGCGGCTGCCGATTGCTGCAAAGAAATCTCTTCACAACCTGGACATTCTTTTCGATGCTCATCGAAATTTCTCCTTTTCCCTTACATCGAGTCGTGTCCGATCCAATCGGACGTTTTGGAACACTTCTACTCGGGCCAAATCACACGGTCGTAGATCGATTACTGCTGCTTCTTGAACAAATCCTGGAAGATGAGCTGACCCCAAGTGCGGCCGCGTGCGTGCACCAGCGCGCCACCCTCGTTGAGCTTTCCCAGCTTGACGGGCGCGAACCCGAGTTGTTTGGCCAAATCCTCAACCGGAGCGAATGCGTCCTCGTCGTCGCTCGACAGAAAGACGACCCGATGGCCGCCCTCGACGATCGGATCGGTAGCCAGGGTGGCCGCAACCAGGTGATTAAAGCCTTTCACCAGCTTGGCGCCGGTGAACGACTTCGCAACGAAGGCGGAGGACGGGAGACCGTCCAGCTCCTCAGGCGGGATTGGAAACGAGTTCATCGCGTCGATGACCGTCTTGCCTTTCCAACTCGGCAGGGCCTTCGCAACCTCGCGATGTTCCCCGAACGGGACCGCCAAGATGATTGTGTCGGCCTCGAGAGCATCCTGCAGCGACTTGGCGACGACCGTGGGTCCAATCGCGCGAGCCTGCGGCGCTAACTCCTCGGGTGACCGGCGACTCGCGACGGTCACGTTGATGTTTTTACGGGCGAAGGCGTGGGCGAGGGCCTGACCTATCTTTCCGAATCCTACGATTGCATAGCTCATAGTGTTTCTCCGATCAGTGTTGGTATTGATTGCCAGCCTTCGACGGCGGGGGACATCAAATTCGGTTCTGTGGCGACCCTCCGTAAACGTCGCGCAGCAAATCGTTTTGCGGGCCGCCGGAAGGTCAGCCACTAGCGGAGGTCTGCAGACGTTAGATCGCCGTCATGCCGCCGTCGACGAACAACTCCTGCCCGTTCACGAAGCTCGAATCGTTCGAAGCAAGAAACAGCGCGACCGTCGCGACTTCCTCAGGTTGACCCATCGTTCCCCGCGGGATCAGAGATTCGAAATACTGCTTCGCTTCCTTAGTGAGAACTGCTTCCTGCATCGTTGTGGCAATAGCACCGGGAACCAGCAGGTTCACTCTGATCTTTCTGTCCTTCAGTTCGTTGAGCCAAGTGCGTGCGAATGAGCGCAGCGCCAGCTTGCTCGCCGCATACACGCCGAAACCAGGGAAACCTTTCGCCGCAGCATTGGACCCGGTCATGAAGATTGATCCACCATCGTTGAACAGCGGCAACGCTTTCTGCACCGTGAAGAGGGTCCCGCGCACGTTCAGGTCGAAAGTCTTATCGAAGTGCTGCTCGGTGATCTGTCCCAGCGGGACGGGCTCGCCTACGCCAGCGCTCGCGAATAGGACATCGATCTTGCCCTTTTCTCGCTTCACGATCTCGAACAACCGATCGAGGTCGTCGAGATTGGCCGCGTCACCCTTGACGCCGGTTACATTCCGGCCGATTACCTTCACGGCCTTGTCGAGCTGCTCCTGCTTCCGGCCCGTGATGAAAACGTAGGCGCCCTCTTCAACGAACAGTTTGGCGCTCGCAAGCGCCATGCCGTCCGATCCACCCGTGATAACTGCAACCTTACCTTCAAGCTTTTCCATAACTACTCCTTTGATTGATGTGTAGGGCACTCACGAGTTAACGCCCGGTTCAGATCGCCGAGAAGCCGCCGTCGACCGCGAAATCGACGCCATTCACGTAGCTTGCTTCGTCTGAAGCAAGAAACAGCGCGGCCGCCGCAATTTCCTCAGGACGACCCATCTTCCCCCTTGGGATCATGGATTCGAACATCTTCCTCGTTGCCTCATCCAGTCGCTGGGAGTCCGGTGTGTCTACCTGCCCCGGACTCAGCACGTTCACCCGAATTTTTCTGCCCTTCAGTTCGTTGAGCCATGTCCGCGCGAAAGAGCGCAATGCCGCCTTGCTCGCCGCATACACGCCGAAACCAGGGAAGCCTTTCACCGAGGCAACCGACCCGGTCATGATGATCGATCCGCCGTCGTTGATTAGCGGCAACGCCTTTTGAGCCGTAAACAGCGTTCCCCGCACAATCAGGCCGAATTCCTTATCGAAATGCTCTTCGGTAATCTCGCCTAATACGGCGGCTTCGCCCTTGCCGGCACTCGCGAAGAGGATGTCTATCTTTCCCTTTTCCCGCTTGACCGTATCGAACAGCCGGTCGAGGTCGTCGAGATTGGCCGCGTCGCCACGCACGCCGGTTACGTTTCGGCCAATCAGCTTGACGGCCTCATCGAGCGCCTCCTGCCTCCGGCCAGTGATGAAAACGTAAGCGCCTTCCTGAACGAACCGCTTTGCGGTTTCCAGCGCCAAGCCGCTCGATCCACCTGTGATGACTGCAACTTTACCCTCAAGCCTTCCCATAATTGCTCCCTTCGGTGGATGTCTAGCATCCACTACTGAGGAGTAGAGTTCTTCTGTGGTGGACGCGCACTGCTCAAGCGTCCAAACATTTTGTCTATTCGTCCAAAAAGGAAGTGCTACGTTGGATCCGATAAGCGACATTTTCAGAACGATGCATGTAACCGCTTTCGGTCTGCACAGGCTCGAAGCCACCGCGCCGTGGGGCGTAAAACAGGAAAACCAGGCCGAAGACAAAGTCAGGCCTTCAGGCGAAAGGACCTCCCCCACAGATTTGGCGCACTTCGCCATGCTTTCGCGCGGCAACTGCTGGCTGAGTGTGAAAGGGATTTCGGAGCCGATTCCGCTCACAGGTGGCGATTGCTTTTTGCTGGCTAAGGGGACTTCGATTGTTTTGCGCGACAGTCCGCGAACACGTCCGAAGTGGACTTTCCGCGAAATCGGGGCCAGGGCCAACGGCAATGTCGCTCTTTGTGGCGGCGGTGGCGCACCGACGACGATCGTCTGTGGGTCCTTCAGTTTCGATCGCGCCAGTCTGAAGCCTATCACTCAGTTATTGCCGAGCTTCATTCTGATTAAGGCCGATCAGGCACGTACGCTTGCTCTTAACAACACAATGCAGGCGCTGGCGTCAGAAATGGCAGAACAGGCGCCGGGATCTGGAGTCGTCGCGACTCGGCTGGCAGAGGTTCTCTTTATCCAGGTACTCCGAGCGCATATCGCGTCGGAGCCGGAACGCAACAAAGGGTGGCTTCGTGCCGTTTTCGATCCCCAACTGGGCACTGCCTTGACTGCCATTCACGGCAGAGTAAATACACCCTGGACGGTCGAATCCCTGGCCGCGGCAGCGGGCATGTCTCGCTCCGCATTCGCAGCCCGTTTTAAAGAGCTAGTCGGGCAAACACCGCTGGAATATGTAACCGGGTGGCGGATGCAGAAGGCGATGCAATTACTCGAACAGCGTGACAAAAAGCTCATAGATGTCGCCCGTTCGGTCGGTTACGAGTCCGACGCTGCGTTCAGTAAGGCTTTCAAGCGAGTTGTTGGGACCAACACTGGTGAATACATCAAACGTGGTTTTGAAGGCCGCGCACCTGCCTGAATGGCGGAAGCTATTTAAAGCGGAGGATTCGACTTAGGGCCACTTTGGCGTCTGTCGCGTATCGTCAGAAGGTCGAAGAGCGATATCAGGCCAAGGCACTCATCGAGCTAGCCGAGTAAGCTTTCGAAAGAGTGGATGATGTTGGTGAGTTTACGGAGTCTAGCCAATACGTCGGCTTTATGGATTCCGAGGCTCTGATATTGGCCTGAATTTACCCAGATAGACAATTACGATTCCCTGATAGCAGGGAATTCGGCCGGAGAGCAGTTCGCTCCAGACTGTACCCACCGCCAGTAAGTCCACGCGTAATTCCTATCCGCTTTTGCTTCCCCGCAAAACTCGTGAAAATCCCCTAAAATCAGGCTATTAGGCGAAGCTGCGTTCCGCAGAGAAACTTCGTGGCACTGGGTTTTGGGACATCGCTGGAGCATTCTCCGTAGTCGGGAGAGTTTGGGCGGGTTGGGCGAGGCCAAAGATCCTCGGCCTCGAAGACCAAGACAAAGTGGCCGCCGTTGTCATCCCCCGAAGAAGCCAAAACCCTGCTCGAAGAGGGGCGCTTCTGCAGTAATTTTTTGGGGGTGGTGGGACCTTGTTTTTGCTGGGGGTTTTGGCAAAAACGGGTGGTTGGATGTGGTTTTTTGGTGGTGAAGTTGTGGTGGATTGCTGGTGCAAGCTGGGAAGTTGACGGTCAGGATTCAGGCTCGAAAAACTTTCACTTTTTGCCGATCTATTTTGAGGGATTTCCATTTTGGGAATTTGATTGAGCCTTATCCTCTGCAGGAATGGGCGGACTTTCTGGAACCGACTCAACGCGGTGAGAAGGTTCCAAGCTATTTACGAAACTCAGTTCACAATGCAGTAGAGGGGATGCACTTCTTGTTGCTTGCGACTTCCCTCGCGGCACGCCATCAGGACTGTTGAAGCCCTTCCGTCAGCTTTGCGTTAACCGGCCCATGGCTGGAGGCGTAGTGCCTTGCCCCGAAATGGCAGTCGTTGCCTAATTCGCTCCGCAAAAGAAATATGTTGCAAAAAATTAATTTTGTGATAGGTTCTGAATCACTCTTCAAGGAAGTAGCGCCATTTCAACACACTGCATCATCGTCCACATTCAAGATGATGTTGGGGTAGCTTGTAATTTCTCGCAATGACGAGTTGAAACGAGCTTTACGGATTGTGCTGTGGTTTGGACCTACTGCGACTTGAACGATATCGAGCGCAGAGAATCTTCACTTCTGTCCTCAATTATCTATTGCCTCCGAGAATATAAGTTTCAATACCCAAGTCCTTTGCTTAGAGGGGTTCTATCTTTTGCATTTGGATAGACCCAAGCTCCCCTCCCCTTAATACGGGAGCATCGATGATTTTGTTCCTTATAAATGACGAACTGTACTGATTTTGTGACGAATGGGGTTTTTTGAGGGAAAGGTTGACAGTTGCCCGGTCAAGTTGGGCGAAATGTGTGCTCTCTACGAAATTCAAACGCCATAAAGAAGCGCCTCGAGCTTCGAAACGGCCTAACCAGGAAACCGGGCCCGCCCGATTTTGAAACATTGCAAAGGAGACCAAATGACACGACTTATTTCACGTTTACGAACGTCGACGATGGTAGTGACCATGCTTCTGGCTTCAGTGTTTTTGAATAGCGGACCCGTTTTCGGGCAGGCCACAAGTACCGGTACAGTGGTCGGTTTGGTAACTGATCAGACCGGCGCTTTGATTGCGGGAGCAACAATTACTTTGACCGACGCGGCGACTGGGTCCGTGCGTACTACCACGAGCGGTACCAACGGCCAATATGTCATGGTGAATCTGCCTCCGGGCGATTACACCCTTAGAGTGAGTAAGTCAGGCTTTTCGATTTCTGAGATTGCGCATCAGACGGTGAGCGTGGGCTCCCAAACTACGGTGGATGTTAAGTTGATACTCGGCGCTACCCAGACGACGGTTGAAGTACAGGCCTCGTCAAGCGCGGATCTGCAGACGCTGAACGCAACGATCGGCAGCACAGTTGACGCCGCAGCGATCATGGCGCTTCCCGCCCTTGGCCGTGACGTAAGTACCTTTGCGACTCTACAGCCGGGCGTAACCCCGGACGGCAGTGTCGCGGGCACTGTGGTGGATCAGGTCACAATGCAGCTCGATGGCGGTAACAACAGCAGCGATATGGACGGCAGCATGACGGTTTATACAGGTGCCTTTGCAGGCAATCCAACCGGGATGACTGCGATAGGCGGGGGAGCCTCAGGGGTAATGCCAATGCCCGCGGACAGTGTAGAGGAATTCAAGGTTAACACCACTAATCAGACCGCCGACTTCAACAACTCATCGGGCGCCCAGGTCGAAGTGGTCACCAAGCGCGGAACGAATCGCTTGCACGGTACGGTTTACGAGTATTACCTGGACAATAGCTTTGACGCGAACACCTGGGACAACAACAATTCGGGGACGCCGAAGCCAAGCTACCACTACAACCGGTTTGGCGCCGCAGCCGGCGGCCCGGTTCTCCCAACTCTTCTGGGCGGCAAGACTTATCTTTTCGGCAACTACGAGGGCTACCGGTTTCCAAACTCGCAGACGTTTGAGCGGGCAGTTCCGTCCGCAAACTTGAGAAATGGCATCGCCACCTTCAGCGGCACAAGCTACAATCTCAAAACCCTCGACCCGCGCGGCATCGGCATCGACCCGACCGTCCAGAGCTTCTGGAATAAGTATGAGCCGGTCGGTAACGACCCAAGCTGCGGACCAATTCTTGGCACCAGGTGCGATGGGGTCAACGAGATTGGTTTCAAGAGCAATGTCAACCTTCCAACTCAGAGTAATTTCGGCGTCGCCCGCCTCGACCATGATTTCGGCTCAAAGTGGCACTTCATGACGAGCTACCGCTACTTTAAGTTGACTCTGCTTAACACGAGTCAGGTGGATATCGGCGGGTACTTCACGGGCGATACGCTCGGGAAGGCGGTCTCGGTATCCAGCCGTCCGCAAGATCCGTGGTACTACGTGGCAGGGCTCACGACGAACATCAGTTCGACACTTACCAATGACTTCCACTACAGCTATCTGCGCAATGTATGGTCGTGGTCGGATAATGGTGCGCCAACGCTCAGCGGACTAGGTGGTGCGCTTGAACCGCTCGGCGAAAGCAACACCGGAGCACTTTTACCGGCGAACGTAGACACGCAAGATATCCGTACTCGTTTCTGGGATGGGCACGACAATTTCCTTCGGGATGACGTGACCAAGCTGAAGGGACCCCACCTGTTCCAGTTCGGAGGCCAGTACCAACATAACTTCAACTACCATCAGCGCACCGACAACGGTGGCGGCATCAACTACACAACAACCTACCAGCTTGGCGATTCAGCCGGAGCGGGACTGGTTAAGCTTACGGGGCTTCAAGCGAATGGCTACCCGACGGGCAGTACACCTGGGCGTGTGGCAGCCGCGGCGCTGGGGATCGTAACCGACTCGCAGGTGGCCTACACGCGGACCGGAAATGCCCTGACCCTTAACGCACCGCTGACTCCTGCGTCCGACAAGGTAACGATTCCTTACTACAACGTTTATTTCACCGACACATGGCACATGAAGCCGACGTTCACCTTAAGTTACGGTCTCGGCTGGACCCTGGAGATGCCTCCTACCGAGGCGACTGGCAAACAGGTTTCGCTGGTAGATGCAAGCGATGAACCGATCGAAGCCCTGGATTATCTTGCACAGCGCAAAGCTGCGGCTCTGGCTGGACAGGTCTACAACCCGACGGTGGGTTTTGCTCTTGTCGGTAATGTCGGCAGTGGGCTTAAGTACCCCTTCAACCCGTTTTACGGCTCGTTCAGCCCGCGCGTCGGCGCGGCATGGAACCCTCATGCGTCGGGAGACGGTTTCATGGGTAAGCTCCTGGGCGGAGATTCAACAGTAATTCGCGGCGGTTACGGCCGCATCTATGGCCGTCTGAACGGTGTCGGCCTTGTACTGACACCACTACTGGGAGCCGGGCTCATCCAGCCGGTGCAATGCCGCCTGGCGCTCGCTTCCGGCGGATGCGGTCCTGCTACGCCGACCGATACTACCGCCTTTCGCATTGGCGTAGACGGCGGTACGGCTCCCCTTGCCGCGGCTTCCCCAACTCTACCTCAGCCGCTGTATCCGGGACTCAACAGCATCTCGTCGGCCACGGGCGCAGTGCTTGATCCACACTTCCGTCCTAATGATGTCGATTCGTTCGACATCACGATCCAACGGCAACTCACCCGCAAGACGTTGGTAGAGGTGGGCTACATCGGACGCCTGATTCATCATGAATTCCAACCACTCAACATCACAACGGTACCGTACATGATGAGTCTTGGCGGACAGTCGTTCGCGAATGCCTACGCCGCCCTCGAAACAGGAATGGGTTGTGCGACATCGGCGGGCCAGTGCGGAGCGAATGGAGCCGCCAAGATAGCGCCGCAGCCGTTCTTTGAAACAGCCCTTGCAGGTACGGGTTACTGCACCGGGTATGCGAATTGCACCACGGCAGTCGCCAACAAGGAGTTCTCCAATCTTTCTACACAGTCGGTCTGGAGTATGTGGTCTGACTTGGACAACGGCGGCTTCAACTTCGCGCGCAGCATGATGAACACCCCAATTCCCGGTGCTGCGAATGGATCAAATGGTCAGATATCCAGCGGTGTCAGTCTCGCGACCGCCACAGGCTACGGAAATTACAACGGCGGTTTTATCACGTTCAAAGCTACGGACTGGCACGGAGTGACATTGCAGGAAAACTTCACCTATAGCAAGGCGCTTGGAACGGGAGCATTTGTACAGGCGACCAGCGAATATACACCAAACGATGCTTTCAATCTGAACTCCACCTACGGTGTGCAAGGGTTCAACCGGAAGTTCGTCTTCAACACCTTCGTGGTGTATCAGGTGCCCTTCTACAAAAACCAGGAGGGCATTCTGGGCCATCTTGCAGGCGGCTGGACGTTCGCTCCAATCTTTTCCTCAGGCAGCGGCGGCCCGTTGTACTGCAACACCTTTACGGACGCTCAGTCGTTTGGCGGAGGTGATGGCTCGGGCTTCTTCGACAACGAACAGTGCGTGTTTACAAGCCAATACAACGGAGGTAATTCTACTCACCGCGGCATATCGGGAGGGACAGACGCGTACGGAAATTCGATCGGAACCTCCGTGGCCGGTACCGGACACGCAGCGATCAACATGTTTAGTAATCCGGTGTCCGTGTTTGGTCAGGTTCGCGCGCCGATCCTAGGTATCGACACAAAAAATCCCGGTGTCGGACCAATCACCGGACTTCCTTACTGGAATATGGATATGAGTATCAGGAAAAATCTCAGAATTCTGGAGTCAGTAAATATGGAGTTCTCGGGAATTTTCACGAATATCTTCAACCACAACGACTTTGGTGATCCAGACCTCGATATCTCCAATCCGTCAGCCTGGGGCGTAGTCAACGCACAGGGTAATAGTCCACGCAAGATCCAATTAGGAGTGCGGGCTAACTTCTAAACCGTTCCGGAAGGAACTGAAAACGAGGTATCGCTGTCAGCGAGTGGTCGTGCGTCGATTGCGGCCACGTCGCTGGCAGTTGTTCGTCGTAGCCGGAATATGGGAGTTCATATTGTCTGGATTGCCAGGAAACTAAGAGGACATTCAATAGCCTAAGCCCGCACCGGGCGAACGGTTGTGGTGGATTGCTGGTGGGAGCTGGTGGGTTGCAATTGGGCCTTATTTAGAGACGGCAGTGTAGCAATTTGCTCAGAAAGCCTGGCGTGCTTTCGGGTGCAAATCCCCTGTCGATGAATGCATTGGCGATTTGCCGTAAAACCGAGAATGGCCGGCGGTGTTGTCCGGTAAGCCTTTCACTGATCGGGGAGCCAGGCGGGGAGTGCACTCAGGCCAGCGGCGTCCATTTTGGCAAGGTCGCTGTCGAATGGTGAAGCCTGAAACGCCCCGCAGTCGCACCGGCAGGCAATATAAATCTCGCCAGGTTAGGTGTCATAATGAGCAAAATTTCGGCGATAGTCCGGCGCGATTCTCAACTTACAACAAAGTATCAGCGGGTCACATTGCCGTGTAGTCGCCATCTCGTACAGTTGGGAGCTCACGAACAATGTGGCGAGCACTCGTCGGGTAACCGGTTATGCGTCCGCAATCGGAGCCCATCGACAGCTGATAGTGTTAACCGCTCGACCCATGTGGCCCAGCGAGCAATCACAACATCATTCCATAAGCTAGGGAACTCACCACAAAACATTCCCGTGAGCGACGAACCCGGCACTTCGAGACCGCCCCGTTCGCGCAGCGCGGTGCCGGGTATGTATGACCGACAATGGAACTCGGATTTGCGCAGAGGACGCGAAGCACGTCTTCGAGCCATTTTTCTCGACGAAGACGACCAAAGGCACGGGATTGGGATTATGGATCAGCAGGGGGATTGTGCAGAAGCACGACGGCGCGTTGCGATTTCGAAGCGTCTTTCGGTCGGCCAGTGTTGCGACCTGTTTTGAAATGGTTCTTCCTTCGAATCAACTGGGATGAGACGAAGATTGTAAGCCTCGTCGATGCATTCACTGAGATTTAGGTCGCCAATTTCCGGGTCGAGCATCGCACTGATCTGAGAACCTCGACACGAAAATCTTTCGGCAATTAGCGCCAAATGTGTAGGTCGCAATTCTGTTGCACGCAAAATCGCGGAGTCATTCATCGAGGATGGCTGCAATGAATGCTACGTCACTAGTCTTGATGGGAATTCGACGCAATCGATCTCAACAGGCTAGCGGTGAGGCACTGACAAGGGACCTAGAAGTGCGTCCTAAGCTGCAGCCAGTACTCAGGGGGCGCAGTTGAACTCTTGAAACCAAAGGACGCTGTGGGAGCTAGCTACGAGCGGTTGGAGGAAAAGTGTTTTGAGATTTTGAGGACGAACGAATTGACCTTGGTTCCGCTCCAGCATTCCCGGGACTATCGATGGACTGTACGAGCCGAACCATTCTTTCTTCCTGCTGCTCAATAGATTCGCATAGTTTGAATTGCGTCCTGCAACGATCAAGGTTGTGTTCGTCGCGGCTCACTTTGTAATAGGCATCGCCCTGCAAATAGTCCGTCAGGAATCGGATGCCCTGCTCGAATGTCATCAATCTGCCGGAGAAGACAAGGTGTTGCTTTTCGGCTTTCGTCAAAAAATCACCAGCCGAAGCGAGATAACCTCGAACAAGCGCTTCGAAAATGGAAAGCTGCATGGTTACTTTGGAGAGATCTTGCTCGTCTTCCTTCGCCGGGCTTGTCGCCGTTCGTACCATATCGCCGAAATCATGAAGTGCTAATCCTGGCATGACAGTGTCGAGGTCAATTACGCAGATGCCCTCGCCGCTGGCATCGTCGAGCATGACATTGTTGAACTTCGTGTCGTTGTGGACGATGCGCTCCGGAAGGTTTGCGTCAAGCAGGACGCTTACGATGGATCGATGCGCGAAGGCGTATTCAATCTCCGGTCTTGCAAGAATTGCGCGATCGGCTACATCGGAGGCGATTGCTTGTTCCAATGCCATGAATCGTTTCTGCGCATGGTGAAAGTCTTTGATGGTATCGTTCAATCGCGGCGCCGGCAGGTCGAGGAGTAGTTTTTGAAATCGTCCAAACGCTTTGGCCGCCTGAAAGGCCTGGTCTGTGGACTCAACCGCATCGTAAGTGCTGGCGTTCTCAATGAAGCGGTATGTGCGCCAATAGTTGCCGCTTGCATCTAGATGCCAGGCCCGCTCATCGCGCGCGGGAATGAGTGTGAGTGCACGCCGACTTCGGTCCGGCTCACCTGACATCTTCGCTGCAAGATGAGACGTCACCCGCTGAACATTTTCCAGGAGGGCGGGCGGGTTCTTGAAGACGCTGTGATTGATGCGCTGAAGCACGTAGCGGACGGGAATTCCTTCCTGATTGAAGGTGACGCAGTAGGTGTCGTTGATGTGGCCGCTGCCGTGGGCCGTCGCACCCGCAAATTCACCGCCGATTTGAAACTGGCACGCTATGGCGCCGACATCGTGTTTGCTCATAGCCAAAGCCTATTTGGAAAATTACCGCGGTCAATGAGGCCGCGGACGGTTTGGACGACGCGTGGGTGATCCTCGCGGTAGGTGACGCCTGCCCATGAATCAGTCGTGCGCAAGACCTTTACCCTCGCCTGACCAGCCAAAACCAACTCATTCACCGCATTTGGAAGATAGCTTTCCGATTCGATATCCGAGCCGTTCGATCTTAGAAATCTCTGAAAATGTTCTCTAAGCTGTCCAAATATGTGGGGAGTAAATCCCCACATATTCATCGAAACCACCTCGTTACCCGACAACTTGGTTATCTGGCCTGTCGAGTCAGTGTTCCTGGCATGCACCCCATTGCGCTCAATATTTGTCAGTTCGACAACGCGTCGGAGGAAGCCGTCGTCATCTATTCGGCACACGCCACGCGACACCGTACCGAAGTCAGACAACGTGTTGCGCAGAACAAACCCGACCATTGCGTAGTGCGCAGTACCACTCTGTAGATGTTGTCCCAATACGCGATAGCCCTCCGATCCGTAAAAATCGTCGGCATTGATGACCGCAAAGGGCTGGTCGATCGTATCGGCGGCCGTCAGAACTGCATGCAGCGTGCCCCATGGTTTGGTACGGCCGACCGGGACGGAAAACCCCAGCGGAAGTTTGTCGAGTTCCTGAAAGGCGTATTCAACCGCGATATGTTTTTCAAACCGTGCACCGACGGCTTGCCTGAAGGCCCGCTCAATGTCCTTGCGGACGACGAACACGACCTTGCCGAATCCTGCGCGGAGTGCGTCGTAGATCGAATAGTCGATGATGGTTTCGCCGCCGGGGCCGACTGGATCAATTTGCTTGAGGCCACCGTAGCGGTTGCCCATGCCGGCGGCTAGAACGAGCAGAGTTGGAGGTGTTGTCGGTTTCATCAGGTGCTTATCGTGGCGTAACATCGAGCGTGAGTACTTCGAACGGAGCGAGATGAAACTCATGCGCCTGTTGTGCGCGAAGCAGAAGGGCGGGTCGGTTTGCATCCTCTTTCCACGGGCTCTTTGCAAAGTACTCCTGTGCGGCTCCTAAGGGCAGCTCGAATGCATCCTGCAGCTTGATGCGAATCGTCTTCGCCTGATCGCTGGGATTGCGTAGTACGAGGATGCCTTTGCCTGGTGTCCATGATGCCCACCCATATACCTCCAGCCACGCGGGATCACCGCCGACCCAATGCGTGTCTTTCAATACCTCGGCGTTGGCGCGTGACCACTTCGCCGCCTCGGCAAGGTCGTCCCAATTGGAATCACTCAGCAAGGACGGCGTTATGTACATCTCCTGGAGCTGCGTGCCAGTGCCGAAGTACGATCGAATCTCGTTGTGGAAGTCATTTCCAGGATCGTTATCGAGTTGTTTGCGGTGTTGCGCATAGATCATGCCATGGAGCATGAGAGAGTTAAGCGGAAACAGAGGGCCATTTTGCACGATGCCGTGATACGTCTCTGCATCGCGATAGGTGATCCACCGTTCCCGGAAGGTTCCGACGCCCGCTGTGCCATCATCCTCGCCGCCTCGCCAAATGGAGTCTGCGTAGATCAGCCAGAAGGGTGAAGGCCACGTGCCAGTAGTCAGATTGATGTAGATGTCGGGTTTGGTTGTGCGAAGCTCGCCGATGAGGTGGATTGCCGCCGCGAAGTCACTGTCGAAGCTGCTGCCGGGGAAGACGGAGTCCACGTTGCCCGTGCCATCGAACTTGAACTGGTTCACGCCGTACTTGTGAATCATATCCATACAGACATCGCGGAAGGCGGCATAGTACTTCGGACCAGAAAGAGCGTATCCGTTTTTGACGATCTCGTATCCGGCAGTTTTCCCGAACTCAATCCTCTCTTTCTTCGGGTTGGAGTAGCCGCCCCAAGGCGACATCCATACGCCGGGATCGGCGCCGTACTTCTCCGCGGCTTCCTTCACCGGAACGAAACCATTGGGAAACCCATCGTTGAACTTCCAGAGGGACTTGTGGTTGTCCCAACCATCGTCGAAAAGGAAAGAGTCCAGCTTCACGCCGCGCTTTTGTGTCAGTTCGTGTCCGAATAGGTTCACACGATCCAACGCGCCAGCCTGGTCATAGGGCGTGAAATAGCCGAGATCGTACCAGGAGTTGTAGTGAAGAAAGGTTCGGTAGGGATGCGCCCGTTCTCTCTCCACATACGCAAGGAAGTCACGCCGCATCTGCCCGGCACGCGCAACGCCGATTACGGAAGAGTACGTGATCGATTGGCCCGCGCGAAGAGGTAGGTCCCGATCCATCCAGGCGGTAGCTCGGTCGCCTGTAACTTTGCTTTGTGACAGCGGATGTTCGAATCCGACGAACAAATTCCCAGCAACAATTGGTGAGCCCGCCACCGATCCGCTTACATGGGCTCCGGGAAGAGGCAGATCAATCAGCTCCACTCGGCTAATTGGAACGTCCTGACCGACCGCGCTGATCGCGACAAGCTGTCTGAAGTAAGTAGAGCCGTCAAGAAGAATGAGCGACCAAACTACTCGCAGAGAATGGTCGTTGCTTTCCAATGGAAAGTCGAATTCCTCGCCATGCAGTCTGTCGGCGAAGCGCGAGGCTTCCGGCTGCGGAGCGAGTTCGTGTTTCGTGGGCTGACCAGTAAGCTTCAAGATGCTGGAATCGTAGACAGTTCCATCTCTCAGAAGGATGGCGAAGGGCGCGGCGACGCGAAGCTCTGTTCTATGCATGCGGTCAGTGACAACCAGGCCGTTCACTTTTCCTTCCGTAACAGTCCACTTCGCGCCGATCGCTTGATTTTCCAAGTCAAAGCTGCCTCCGCCTCGCGTCGCGAGGGCAGGGCCGGGGTTGAAGTCTCGCTGGGTCTGCGACGCGATGACTGTGCCAGGGAGCATTGCTACCGACAAAACAAACATTGCTGTCGCGTCCCTGATTGCAGTCCAAGGGTGCATGCCTTCATCCATTTAGTTTGCTCGCTAACATGTACTGCGAAGATTGTTAGTTTAGCGCACCGCAAAGGCGCAGACTATAGAAACGCAGGGGAATGAAACAGATACTGCCTAGGAAGGCGTTGGAGAACTTGACCCTGGCGCAACGCAGTCGCTGGACGGGTTTTTCCATGGACAGCAAGCCTCAACCGGTTGCACGGAATGTAACATCGAACAGATCGACCGACGAGATGTCCTCAATTACCTTGACCATCTGAACATCTTCCGCCACATGGAAATGGGCGAGCCCCCAGTGGTTGCTGCGGAACGCGGAGGGAAAGAGGTCCAGTTGGCAGTTCTCGCTGGTCTGGCAAACAGTCAAGCAAATCGCGGCGAGGTTCTGAGCGAGGGCTGGGTCGGCGCGAGTGTCGTCTATGAGCTAAATGTTGCTCGTAGACGACGTTGCAGGGGAGAGAAGAACGTAGTCTCGCTGCAGGAATTGGTTTTCCGAAAGGTTTGCTGATCTGTGACTGCAATCAACTTACTTCATAAGACAGCCAAAGCAATTCGGATGCTGGGAAAGCGCTCCACAAGAAGACTACCGGAGGTCAGAGCTATGGAAGTTATGGTTACAGGTGGTGCGGGATTTCTTGGATCACATCTCTGCGAGGCTTTGCTGAAGCGAGGGGATTCAGTTCTGTGTGTCGATAACCTGATAACGGGATCGCAACAAAATATCGAACACCTGCTTCACGATCGGCATTTCTCGTTTATGGAGCATGACATTTGTACGCCATTCGATCCGGGACCGTTTGACAGAGTGTTTCATCTGGCCTCACCGGCGAGCCCTTTCGACTACCTGCGGTATGGAATCGAGACGCTGGATGTGGGTTCGACTGGGACGCGGAATGTGTTGACACTGGCGTGCAAGTATGGCGCGAGCTACCTGGTGTCGTCGACGTCGGAGTGTTATGGCGATCCGGCAGTTCATCCGCAGCCGGAGAGCTATTGGGGAAATGTGAATCCGATCGGAGTGCGCTCAGTTTATGACGAGGCGAAGCGGTTTACGGAGGCGCTGACGATGGCGTTCCACCGGTATATGAATGTGGATACGCATATTGTGAGGATCTTCAATACGTATGGTCCGCGTTTGCAGCCGAACGATGGAAGAGTGATCTCGACGCTGCTGCGACAGGCGTTGGCGGGGGAGCCGATGACGATCTTTGGAGATGGGACGCAGACGAGGAGCTTTTGCTATGTAAGCGACGAGATCGAGGGGATTCTGAGACTGGCGGACTCGGATGAACATGAGCCGGTGAATATAGGGAACCCGGATGAGTTCACGATCCTGGAATGTGCGCGAATTGTGAAAGAGGTGACCGGAAGTGACAGTCCGATTGTGTTCGAGCCATTGCCTCAGGACGATCCAAAGCAGCGCAGGCCGGATATTTCAAAGGCGCAACGGTTGCTGGGATGGAATCCGACGATCGATCTGCGGACGGGGTTGATGAAGATGATTGACTTTGTATCCGCGAAGGCAGAGAGAGACGAGATTCTGACGGCGAGTTAGTGCGAAGGGCCGCGATGGTTCGGGTTGAAGATTCGCCACGGAGGAAGCAGATGAAGATAGCGGTGATTGGGGTGGGGTATGTGGGGTTGGTGTCGGCAGCGTGCTTCGCGGAGATCGGTCATGAGGTCATCGCCGTAGATAACGATCCGGACAAGGTGGAGGGTCTGCGGGCTGGGAAGATGCCGATTCATGAGGCTCTGCTGCCAGAGCTCCTGGCGCGGCACAGGGGAGGACGGCTGAGATTTTCGAGCGATATTCAAGGCGCGGCGCGGGAGTCGGACGTAGTGTTTATCTGCGTTGGGACGCCTCCGTCTTATACAGGTGAAGCGGATCTCTCGTACGTGGAGGGAGTCGCGAGAGAGCTTTCGGCATCGCTCAAGGGACACAAGGTGATCGTGGAGAAGAGCACAGTTCCGGTGGGCACATGCGAGGCTGTGCGCCGGACGATGCAGCTTCATGGCGCTTCACCGGAAGACTTGAGCATCGCCTCCAATCCGGAGTTTCTACGCGAAGGTACTGCGGTGCTGGACTTTCTGTACCCAGACCGGATTCTACTGGGGGTTCCGGATGAACGGAGCCGAAGGGCACTCAGCCAGATTTATGAACCACTTTTGGATGGAAGCTATTACCGCGCCGCCGGCGCGCTCCGGGGCGAGAAACAGAGTTTGCCGAGTCTTATTGTGACGAGCGTCAAGAGTGCGGAGTTGATAAAACATGCGTCCAACGCGTTTCTTGCATTGAAGATTTCGTTCATTAACTCGGTTGCGATTGTGTGCGAGAAGGTGGGGGCGGATGTACGCGAGGTCGCGATGGGGATGGGGACGGATTCGCGAATTGGTTCGAAGTTCCTAAATCCCGGCATCGGTTATGGAGGATCGTGCTTCCCGAAAGATGTGCTTGCGTTTCGTTCGGTGGCGCAGAAGGCGGGCTATGATTTCACGTTGCTGACCGAGGTGATGGCAGTGAACGAAGATCAAAAGCGCAGATTCGTAACGAAGGTTCGAGATACATTGTGGACGCTTCGAGGAAAACGTCTGGCTGTACTGGGCCTCGCCTTCAAGGGAGGGACTGACGACTGCCGGGAGTCGCCGGCGATCGACCTTGTCAAACAGCTGCATGCGGAAGGAGCCGAGATTGTCGCCTATGACCCAGCTGCGATGCAGCGAGCTCAGGAGCTCCTTACACAAGGAACTGTGACGTATGCCCAGAATCCTTACGACGCGTGCGCAGGAGCAGACGCAATGCTCATTCTTGCCGAATGGCCAGAGTTTTCAGCACTGGACCTATGCCAGATTCGCGCAGTCATGAATCTGCCGATTGTGCTGGATGGAAAGAATCTGCTTGATCCGGTCAAGGTCACGGCGGCCGGGCTTCAATACTATGGCGTGGGATGTTGCCCAGGAGCGGGGCTGCCGCCAATGCGAACAGAAGATCCAACGTGGAGGGCGACGATATCGGAGGCGACGCTCGACGCTGTCGAGAACAGTTCGGTGTCCGTCTCTGAGTCGATCTTTGAAACTGTAAATTGATGGCTGACGCGCCGTGGGTTTGATGCGGTGTGGATTTGGCGACGGTGTGGATTGATCCTGCCCACTGACGACGCGGGGCAGCGGAGTAACCACACGAGGTAGCGCTGTGGTCGAAAGTTGGCCGAGAAGGTTCGACCGCCTAACTGATAAAGGTTGTAAGTTCCCAAGGATGGGACCCTTGGAGTAAGCTTGCAGAGGGAAAACAGCGCGCTCACAGAAGTTAGGCAGGGGAATGGGCGGGAAACGACAAAGGTCAATGCTAGAGAATAACTCGACAAATGTCTCTGGTTCCAAGGCGGAGTATGAACGTCCATTTCTGGCAGAGTCGCATGAGATCAACCTGCGATTTGGGGCACGGCTGAGTGCTCTGCGGACGCAACGGGATCTCTCGCAGGATGAGCTGGCGTCGAGGTTGCGGGTGTCAGTGAGCCACTTGGTTGACATTGAGGCAGGGCGGAAAAGCGCGTCGATTGTCGATCTTGATAGCCTCGCACGACAATTCAACGTGTCGATTGCAGAATTACTTGTGGGGCTATGAGCGCCAACGTTTCCTGATGCCTGGCGACACATCTCGAGTCGATTTACACAGGTTCGACAATTACCTCGATGGGATCATCGGACACCGGGAACCGGATTTGCTGGCCGGAGGTGGTGTAGGTGACGGCTGCGCGTGTGTCGAGATTCGTGACCTGAGCTACCTTCAACCCTTTTGGAATTGAAATGGTGACAGAGCCGTTGCCAGGCTGAGGCAACGTGGCCCAACGTGCGCCGCTGGCGGGGTAGCTACGCTGCCAGAGCGCCAAGATGCCTGAGTTCGATTTCGCGCCGGAGCTTGAGCCGACGATCAGAACGGAATCGAGCGGGAAGGTGCCGCTGTAGCTTGTGATGGAAGGAAGCGTGGATGCGGAGTAGGAGGTGAGCGGCGGCCGCCAATCTTTGCGACGTCCGATATGAATCCGGCGATGGCGTTGTATGCGGGTAACGGATTCCGTGTGGAGGTATCGAGGAAGCCTACTTGATCGGGACTGGTGTCGTAGAGGCGGTAGAACTCGATTGGCGTTACCCCTGCGGCCTGAAACCCGAGAAACTGCCGCATGATGAATCGGGCCTGATGGGCGACGTCACCATAGGCCAGCCCGAAGCCGGTCTCGGTGATGTTGTGCGAGATCCCGAATGTGGTGTTCTTTTTCTTCTGAAGATAGTCCTCCTGGGCCGCCAAGCTGAAATTCCCTCCGGCAAGGCCGAACAGATTGCAGCTGAAGAAGTCATTGTTGCCGGTCGTAGAAGACCAACAGGGCGCAATCCACAGCGCATCTTCAGGGCTGTTTCCGTACGGATGGAAGGACTCAGAGGATACGCTCAGGGGAGGCTCGCTGAATGCGACTCCTGCGTTGAGCAGCATCTGTGGATCGAGGACGGAGTTGGAACCGGATTTCTCGGTGCCTCCCCAGATGTAACTCGCTCCGGCGGGAGCAGGAAGACTTTGGAGAGCGGCGACGAATCCCCAGTTAGGAAGCATGGGGGTCCTGGGTCCAGGAGAAAAAGGACCGGGGAAGACATCGTAGGAGTTAGCGCGTAAGTCCCATCGATCGTCAGGCCAGGGGGGCTCATTCCAAATTTCTATCTCTCCGGTGAGGCCAGCATCAGCGATGCTTTGGGCCAGAAACTTCGCGTAGTCGGCGTAGCGGAGGACCGAGTCATCATTGGGACTCGACGTGGTGGGAGGTGGGTAGAGGTATTCGTTGATTGTGTAGAGAGTGTTGGGATCAGCGGGGAGGGCGGAAGTGAGAGCCGAAGAAAGCGTAAGAGTAGCGTGTAAGAAATCGCTCACACCGATGGCAGTGATGAGCACTCCTGGATAGGAGTGGATTGCGCTGATTTGTGCGCCATCGGAACGAATCACCGTGTCGTAGAAGGGAGCAAGGGAGGCCAGGGTATCTCCACCTTGGCCGGAGGCGAACTGAACATTGATTGAGGTCGCCCCAGCTGGAGCACCGCCAGGCACAGTGAGACTTAAGATGGCGTGGTACGGAGCGCCGTAGGCCGCAACTATTGTGGGATGCAAGCTGTACTTGCGCGCAGACGCGTAGGCGGACTGACAGTAGGGCTGCAACGCATAGCGATTTGTGGCGGCAACGTTCTGGGGTGGTGCGGTCTGAAGTTCGAGTGTCCCCCAGCCACATTGAAATCTTACATGCGTGGCTCCGGCTGCGGCGGCCATACTGAACTCCCAGTCATTTGCTGGGTCGACATTGAAGCCGAGGCCGTTCACAACCTGAGCAGCGGTGATGATGCCCAGAGCTTCCTGGGCAGGAGGAGTTACTTTGACCAATAGTGTTCCGGTTACTCCTCCGACTGTGGCTTTGACCGTGGAAGAACCTATGCTGTAGCCAAAGATTGAGGAGCCGGATATCTGAACGACAGTGCCGCTCTGATCTTCTGAGTAGATGGGAGAGACACATGCGCCCCGAGTACCGTCGGAGTAGGAAGCCGTGCAGGAGAGCCTGGCTGTCTGCCCTTTTCGGATGGGGTTGGCTGTTGAAGCGATCGTTATGGAAGAGACCGTGGCAGCACTGCACGTGCCGACCAGAAAAAGGAGAGATAGGGCGATGGACGGACGTGTCATGGTGGTACCTCACCAGTACGTTTGGCTAAAGAGCGTGTCTCAGGTTCCCAACCATCCCCGAGTATCGTTTCGAGTAAGACAACTCGTATTCATGGTAACTATGGATACATCGTGTGTACGTCGCTCTTATCCGACATTTCTGAAATAGAGCGTTCTTTATATCGCAGGGTTGATTGGGAGTCGGATGACCTTATTCGGCATTAATTCTCTGCCATGCGCTCGTGAACAATCCCATGAATTCAGTCCTGCGCATGATGAGTCCCGGAGGCCGAGACTTAAGCTTGTAGGGGAAGTTGAGAAGGACGAGCATGAGTCGGCAAAGTGTAGAGAGCATAAGGGCGCAGCCTGCGCCTGGGAGCCCAAATCTTGGGATCATCCAATAAAGGAGGGGGATGGAGGTGACGAGTCCGCAACCTTGAAGAAAGCTGACGGTGCCGGGAAAACCGGTAGCGAGAAATGCCTGGGCCAGAACAGAGGTGAGTCCGCCGGCGATGGCCTCGACAACGAGAAAGGGAAGCACGGCGGCGGCGCCTGTGAATCGAGAGCCGTAGACGAGGCTGAGGAGGAAATCTCCGAAGAAGAAAAGGGGCAGTGAGGCAAAAAGCATGAGGCAAAGGGTCGCTCGAGCGGCGCGGCCCGTGAGAGTGATAATGTCGTCCGTGTGGAGATTGGTGGATCGTGGCATTGTGATGGGAGCAACAGCGCTGGGGATGAAGGCGAGCGCGCCGGCTGCACTCTGCGCGATGACGTAGAGACCCATGAACTCAGGCGCCAAGAGACCGACGACTAGAATGCGGTCTACCTGGGTGGCTACGGTGCCAAGCAGATCGGCACCCCATGCACGAACACCGTAACCGAGAAGAAGGCGTGATGTGGCGATCGTGGAATGAAGAGTGGGTCGAAAGTATCGCCAGGCCCAGTGTGCAATCCATAACATAGCTGGAACGCCGCCGAGTAAGTAGGCGAAGGCTGCCGTGGAGTAAGTGAGGCGACCAAGAGCTTTCTCGATGGCCAGAATAACCAACACGGAAAAAGGTGACAGAAAGCGGAAGAAATTGTAACTGGAAAAGGAATCGGCAGCTTGCGCCTGCCCGATCAAGGTAACCGCAATAAGTTCGAGTGGTGTAACAAGAACCCATAACTGCGCCAGATGAATAGCAGGAGCGGGATAGGTGCGGAGAGAGTAGGGGATGACGGCAACTCCGACGAGCGCGGCGAGCAGGCCGAAGCAAACGCTCAGAAGCAATCCGGTACCAGCAAGTTCAGCGGCTAGATCGGGCCTGCGCTTCAACCAATAGACCGAGGCGATCGGGATGCCGATGGTCATGCCGTAGGCGAGAAACTGGGGCCACATGATGATGCCTGCCAGAAGGCCGCGACCGTCAGGCCCCAGAGTCCGTGCGGTCAGGATGCCACATAGCAGATTCACAATCTGCACAGCGAGATTCGCAAACGCGGTCTGGATGATGGCAACCGTTCCAGACTTCGCGGATAGAAATCGCTGTATGGCATGTTTCATGATTGGATCTCCAGAGCGCGCATTGCCATGGCTTAGGTGAATCTCTGTTTAAGTCTGAGAACGGGAGCTTCAAGAAAGCGGTAGCTGAGTAAGGCCAAGACGATAGAGATTAGAAATCCAAATGCAAAGACGAAAATCTGGGCGAGGATTCCAGAGCCAAATTTGTATCCAAAGGTAGTCGCCAGGTGACGGAGATATACAAAGTACAGGCCATGGAAGATGTAGAGACCGTAACTGTAGCGGCCGAAGAACTGAAGAAACGGATGGTCAAAAAAGTTGGAGGCCCAGTTGGATCCTTGTTGCGCGAGATAGATGAGGCTGGCAGAAGATGCTGCAATCGCGGTGTAACCAATCGTGCAGAGCCAAGGCGAGGTGGCTTCCGGACCATGGGCCAGGAGTAACAGCAGAGCCAGGAGAGAGGTCGAGACGATAAGAATTCGTTGGGCCGGGATATGGTTTGCCAGTGGGCCCCGTACAAGCAGCGCGACACCGCCGCCAAAAAGAAGGCTATCTGCACGAGTAAACAAGAGTCGCGACATGGTGACGGAGTTCATGCCGCCTGCGAGGAGAAACGTACGGAGTAGCGGCGTTGCGATGAGAACCGAAAGGATGATCCATAGGAGAGTTGTTCTCTTCCGCACACGCCATACGATAAAAGGCCATAGCATGTAGAACTGCTCTTCGACGGCTAGTGACCAGAGGTGTCCAAGGTTGATCCAGTGGCTGGGCGGCTCAAAGTTAGGGGCGAAAAGAACGGCGACGTTGCTGAGATAGAAGAAGTAGAAAAGATGCTCAGTGCGCCAATGGAAATGAAGTACCGGGGTGCAAAGGATAAGTGCGAAGAGAACTGCGTAGAAGAGGGGGAAGATTCGAAGAGCACGGCGAGCGTAGAAATTTTTGACTTTATGTTCGGCTTGCGCGGTGTCGTATAGGATGCCGGTGATGAGAAAGCCGGAGAGCACGAAGAACAGGTCTACTCCCATCCATCCGGCATCAGCAAAGAAACTCCAGAGACGAAGAGCGGGGTTTGTTCCCTTGTAGCCGCCGGTGAAGTGATAAAACATTACGGAAAGTATGGCGACTCCGCGAAGACCATCAAGCGCAGCATAGTGCCGGGCGGGGCCGGTCAGAGCGAAGGTGCTGGCCGAGTCACCAAGGTGTGGGTTGCCGGTCTCCAAGGCCGTCATCGTCGGCATTCGTGGACTCTCCTGAAGAAGGCGATCTTTCCGCGGGCTGGAGCTGTGCGGTGCATCGGGTGAGCCTACATCGAATTGGCCAGGCCCGATTAAATCGACAAAGGCTATGTGTGAATGGCGATTGATTGAGCTGAGAGTAGCACGTCGTCAAAGCATATAAAGTGCGTAAATGTCGGCCAAAAACTAAGAAATATCCAGTCGAATGTGCTTACGCAAGTGTCTCAAATTGAGGCTCGCCGATTTGTGGACTATAAGCCACAGGGTTGGGGCACGAACCGATGGACATGTGGAGAACGGTATGGAAGCATAGCCGTAGCCATCCAACCTTTTCATCGAGGGGATCGATGTCGAGAGATTCTTTTCAAAGCTGCTCATTGCGTCGCCTGATGCACATGTGTTGCTAAGCTTCTTTCGCACTGACCTGGTACCGTCCGCCAGTTACGTCTTCAAACGTTGTCCGTACCTGTGAATCCTATGAGAGATCAAGAGCTTCACTCTATCGCCGTTATCGATAAGCAGTCTCAGATCCTCCAGGCTGTGCCAAGAGAAGAGGGAGTGACCATAGGAGATATTCTCGGACGCCTCTTCGCGCATATATGGTTCATTTCTGTGTGCGGGATGGGCTGTGTCCTGTTGTCACTGCTGTATATAAAGTTCAGGCCGGCGACGTATGAGGCGACTTCAGTATTGCGGATCGACCCGGGTAGAGCAGATTCGCTAGCGATGACGGACCGTCCTGCCGCGACGTCTGGAGAACCGGGAGAGACGCTTCACACTGACATCGTGATTCTGAAGAGCGACGATGTTGCGATCAGGACTCTGAATACATTGACCGACGATGAATTTGCTAGATTCACCGGTTCGCGTCGAGGACCTAGCCCAATTCCTCAGGACGTGCAGAGCCTATCGAATCAGCAGCAACGGTGGATCAGTAAGCTCGAGCAAGCTATAACAGCCAAGCAAATCGATGGAACTCAACTGATTTCCGTCACGGTCAAGGACAGAGACCCGAGAGTTGCCGCTGCGCTCGATAACAGTTTGATCAAGGCTTATACGGTTCAGACGTTTGAGGACCGTGCGCACTCGGTCGCTCAATTGCGAACGTGGCTCTCAGCGCAGATGGATGAGTTGAAGAATCATGTAGAAGTTTCCCAGGCCAAGCTGAGCGACTTTGAGAAGGCCAACGAGGTAGTGGGGACTGGTGGGACAAGCAACACGATTGCGGATCGACTTCATTTTCTGAGCGAACGACTTTCCGTCGCGCAGTCTGACCGCATCGTGAAGGAAGCCCAGATGCAGGCGGCGAGCAACGGAAGCATAAGCGAGTTGGCGAACCTGTTTCCCAATCCGAAGCTCAACACGTTGCAGGCAACCCAAGGCACACTGTATGCGCAGTATGCGCAGCTATCCTCGAAGTTTGGCGCGAATTATCCTCCGCTGTTGGATCTGGCGAAGCAGATGCGTCGGATTGATGAGGAGATCAGTTTAGAGGTGCGGTCTGCTCGTGACCGCTTAAGTATTGATTACGGAGGAGCGAAGCGTGCACAGGACATGCTGCAGGCTGAGTACGACAAGCAGATGGCGCTTGCCTATCAATTTAATCGCAACCAGGCCGAGTACGCCGTTTTGCAGGGTGACGTGGTTGCGAGCAAAGAACTGTATGACGCGCTACGGCACAAACTTCAGCAGGCGACTGTCGATACAGAGGTGGGTGGACTGAATACAGTTCTGGTGCAGGCGGCGCGCACTCCAATTGAGCCTGCGGGTCCGAGGAAGATCCTAATTCTGCTGGGCAGCTTGATTATTGGACTGTTTGCTGGAGTAGTGTCAGCGCTAGTCCTTGAGGAAGCTTCGGGGCGAGTCCGGGGGCCGCAGCAAGTAGAGCGAGAACTCGGTCTGCCGGTTCTTGCGCGTATTCCGCGTGTGTTCAAAGAAATCAATGCGGCTGAGCGGTGGGGAGAGATCGAAGTAAGGCGAGTACCTGAAGTGCTGGGGACACCTTCTTCGAGAGCGTCAGAGGCAATCCGCGCCTTGCGCAACGCCGTGATTCTGTCGGGGGAGACCAAGACCGTCATGGTGGCTAGCGGTCACGACGGTGAAGTCGGCCTTCCAATTGCCTCGAATCTAGCGATCCTGTTGGCGCGTGGTGGGGCGCGGGTTCTTTTACTGGATACGGATATAAAGAGGCCACGCGCGCAGTATGAATTCGGAGTTGAGAACGGTTCGGGATTGGGTGAGTATCTCGCAGGGGAATCGTTGGAGCTGAGGCCGGTACACCCTGTGGCGCATCTGGATACTTTGTTGATGGTGACAGGAGGAGATGCGACATTGCCGTCGTGGGATCTGCTAACCTCCACCACCTTTCGTTCTCTTCTCCTGAAGTGGAGGGCGGAGTTTGACTATGTCGTAGTAATCGCCCCACCATTACTGGTTGCTAATGCGGGAATGCTGTTGGCGAGTTGGGTAGACGCCACAGTGCTGGTGGCTCAAGATGGTCAGACTCGCCTTCGAGATCTCAAGCAGATCTGCAATACGCTGCTGCGCAATGATGCCAAAATTCAGGGCGTGGTCATAAGCGAGGTGCTACGCCAATCAGTCCACCAAGGTAAGGCTGCCCGACGTAAGGAGGAGTCGTATGTTTATCCGGAATTGGCCAAACGAGCCCAGATCGCGGACTAGAGTATGGAGTATGGCCTTTGTGTTCCTGATGTGGGTGTCGCTCCTACTACTTCCGCGCGGCAAGACACAGACGGCGGTGGCACAGGCTGTGAAGGCCAACCCAACGGGCGGCCCGGTGCTTCACTCCCGAGAGGAAGGATCGCTTCGAATAGGTATTGGGGACGTAGTGCTGGTAAGCGTATTCGACACTCCTGAGCTCTCTGGAAAGCTACGAGTGAATGCAGATGGCACGGTGGAGCTTCCCGTATCTGGCAGTACAGTTGTTGGTGGATTATCGCCGCGGGAGGCGGCAGACGTTATCGGGAAGCACCTGATAGAGACGGAGATAATGAAGGATCCGCGGGTCACAGTGACTATTACCGAATATGCAACCCAGGAGATAAGTGTGCTCGGTGAGGTGAAGAACCCGGGCAACTACCTTCTCTTGGGTCCTCATACTCTTTATAACGCTCTCTCTGCAGCAGGAGGGACGAACGAGAAGGCCGGCGGCGACATCACCATCACACATGCGGCGGATCCGCAGAAACCCGAAACGATCGCAGTCGATTCTCCGAGTTATTCGGAACTGCAAAGTCATACCAACGTAAGTGCGGGGGACGTGATCTTCGTTTCGCGCGCGGCGTCAGTCTACGTACTGGGTGATGTAGGACGACCGGGCGAATTTCCTATGGCCGGCGGGAAGAGACTTACAGTGCTTGAGGCTTTAGCGCTCGCCCAGGGGACAAAGACGGATGCCGCACTAACAAAAGCCTTGATTATTCGGAAGACCGGCGACGGAACGAAGATTATTCCTGTGGATCTTAAACGAATGACTGAGAAGTCGAATGGAGATCAAACACTCCACGCAGAGGACATAGTTGTGGTGCCTCATGACAGAGGAAGAGCATTTGTCGACGCGACGTTGCCGGGGCTGGTCGGTAGCATGGCGGGCTCCGCACTAGCTGCAGCGATTCTGCGATAAGGGGTGGGCCCAAATATGGTGAGTGCGTTGATAACCTCAGGGCTACGCAGAGAGACAGAGCTGAGTCTGATGTGGATGGGTGGCGGGCTGCTGCTGGTTGGTCTGTGGCTGCTGCTGATTACGGGTCAAATTCATCTGGCCTGTGCGCTGGTATTTGCTCTGCCTCTAGTTTTGTTGGCCGTGTACGACAAGGAGTCGGCGTTGGTGTGGACCGTTGTGTATCTGATGTTGCTGGGGGATATACGAAGGGTTATTGCAGATATCGCAACGCCGGCGGCATTTGACCCTCTACTTTTAGTAGTCCCGGTCGTAACGGCGGTGCTGGTTGTTCCTTCGCTGGTAAATCTAAAGCTGAAAGAGCCTTTGTCTAAGGCGGTTCTTGCGCTGCTAGTGGTGATGTGCGCTGAGGTTGTGAATCCAAAACAAGGAGGCCTGAGCATTGGATTATCGGGCGTGTTCTTTTACATCGTTCCGGTCATGTGGTTCTGGATAGGACGAAGCCTGGGCTCAGTTGCGCTGGTGCATCGAGTTATCTATCGGGTGGTACTCCCCTTGGGCCTCGCTGCTGGAGTCCTCGGGCTATGTCAAAATTTCATTGGCTTTCTGCCCTATCAACAGACGTGGATTACCGCGGTGGGAAAGGTCTATACATCGTTGTATGTGGGAGCGTCGGTAAGGGCGTTCGGATTCTCTGTTTCGGCCGCGGAATATGCCACGTTGCTTGAGTTGTCGATCGCCTTGGCTGTAGCTGCCTATATGGCATCGAGTCGCATATGGATAGGCTTTGTACCGATTCTTGCGACGGCCTTGATTCTTTCGGGAGGCCGTGGGCTAACGATCAAGCTTGTTGTAGTGATTTCCGTGTTGTGGGTTGTGAGACGAGGGAAGAAGCTGAACGCGATGACTCTGGCGGGAATGGCGGCACTGGGAGTTCTATCCGTTGCCAGCCTCTCTTTTCTCGCCGCGCAGTTCGCATCGACTGCGGATGCCGCTCGACGGGGCGGTTCCGCGGCGCAGGATGCATTGGCGCACCAACTAGGCGGCCTGGCCCATCCATTCGATCAAAAATACTCGAGCGCAGGACTGCACTCGAACATGGTACTCACGGGCTTTACGGAGGGAGTCATGAGCCCGTTGGGGCATGGGCTGGGCTCGACTACGTTTGCCGCACGGAAGTTTGGCTCGGATAGCGATCAGGGAAGTTCAGAGTTGGACTTCAGCGATATGTTCATTTCCCTAGGCGTGGTTGGAGGAGTGCTATATATTGCGGTTGCGGCTTTCGGCATTCGCGCGGGCCTCAGGTATGTTGACGAGAGTCCTTTGCGGATCGGCCTACCAGTACTTGCGATTCTAATTGCTACGTTAGGAGGTTGGCTTATAGAGGGCCAGTACTCCACCTGCTCTATCGTATTTTTTATTCTGGGCAGTCTTGTCCATCAGAAAAATAGAAGTGGGGCAAGGAATTCGTTATTAGTGGGAAAGGCTTAGCCGAACAGAAGATCGCGAAATGCCTCAAATTTTCCCTGCTGAGCCACATAGAACCGGTGCCAGGAGGCGCCGCGAAGCCTGGGGGTGAAGCGAAGAGCCTGGATGAACCCCGGGCAGACTCGGGTACCTACCATAATGGTCCAGGCAATAAAGGCGATTTTGCGTAACCCCTGCAACGCAGGCCAGATGGAGAGGGTGTCGTTGTAGGCAAACTCGCGAAAGGATTTATCGTCAGCCAGGGCCTGCACATCGACATAGTGCCGAGCCTCTTCACGGCGGGCGGCATAGTGATCGACTGCCGCGGCAGGATCGTAGGCGAGCTTCCAGCCCGCAGCTTTCACCGCGACGGAGAAAGCTGTATCTTCGCGAGGTTGTGCGCCCTGGCCTTTAAGTCTTTTATCAAAACGCAGGTCGGCAAATGCCTCTGCGCGGAAACTCATGTTTGCACCCTTCAGAAAATCAACCTCGCGAATATCTCCAAATCCGAGGTGATGATTGCCGATCATTCGTCCGTACCACTGAATTCGGCCGACTACGCATTCCTGACGATCGTCAAACGCTTCGCCGTCAAAGCAGCGATCGCGGCCTCCCAAGCCACCAAGCGAGGGATCTTCTGCGAAGCGGGTGAGAACGCGCATGAGCCATTCGGGGTGAGGTTTTGTATCGTCATCAAGTATTGCTAGAACATCAGAAGTGCACGCCTCGAGTCCGGCGTTTCTCGCCGCTACCGTTCCTGGTTCAGGTGAGAAGAGGATCTTCAAGGTTAGCGCAGAGTTGAATGCGGATAGTGCCTGTTTAGTATCCAGATCGTCGCGCCTGAGCACAACGATGACTTCGTGGGGTTGTTGAAGTTGCTGCGTGAGGGAGTTCAGACAAGCGACAAGGGGCACCGGTCTTTTATAAGAAGCGATTAGCACTCCGATGGATTGGGGTCGTTTCGTCATCGTTAGACCTCCCCAGACCCTGCGCCGGATATGTTCAAAGGATCATCATCGATCAATTCGCGGTAGACCTGTGCGGTACGCTGGGCCATGAGGGTAGAACTAAAATTGTTCTGGATATAGCTGCGGCACTGATCTCTCGTTGGAAGTTTAATGGCGCCAGTCAGAGCGCCGATGAGGCCCTCGGCAATATCGGCCGATTGTGTCCCTGAGAAGATAAGGTTATGAGAAAGCCCTCCCACAACCTCGGGCAGTCCACCAACTGGAGTGACCATGGAGGGTGTGCCCGTCGCCATGGATTCAGCGGCGACGAGGCCAAACCCTTCGAGGGTCATGCTTGGCACTACATTGATATCTGCCGAGTAAAAGAGGTGCGGCAGAGCGTCTTCGGTTACGAAACCCAAGAAGCGAACATTGTGGTTGAGGCCGAGCCGTTCCACCTGTACCTGAAGAGATGTTCTAAGTGGGCCCTGGCCCGCGATGCAGAGTAGAACGTCTGGGATCGCAGCGGTTACCGATCTCATGGCATCGATCAGCGATGCCAATCCCATACGATTTACAAGTCGGCGGACAGTAAGGAGGATCGGACGATCCGAAGGGAGGTTTAGTGCAATCCTTGACTGAGACCGGGGGGCCGTCAAAGTAAAGCGTTTTATATCTACGGAGCCAGGAACTAGCCTTATCCGGCCGGGATCAACCCCGTATCGGGATGTGATGAGTTCTCCAAATGCGTTGGATAGGACAATAACTCGATGAGCGCGTCTGTACACGACTCCTTCCAGATATGACTTGGCAGCAACAGCGGTATTTCCCGCACCTTCCTGCAACGATTCCTCCGACCATGGGCCGTGGAAGTGGGAGACGCTCCTGGTGTGTCTCAGCAGATCCATTCCCGGGGCGGAATACATGGCGAAGTGGGACGCTACGATATCCGGCTTGAACTGGTCGATTGCTGTTCGAATCGAAGTGCGCGCTCCATGCAGCCTTCTGAGGAGACTGGCCTGAGCAGGGGCAAAGGATTTGACTGTTCCATCATTGCCTCCCGTGGTGGTCAGTGGATTAGCAACGATGCCTCTAAAGCCGAAGCCGGCTTCCGGAAGATGCGTCATGAGTTCCGAGATTACGCGGCCAGCGCCGCCCCGGTCGCACTCTATTCCGATGTGTAGCGACAGGGGATGCGGTGGTGTCTGATCAGGTGATCCCGGCGTTGTCTGCATCGCGACTCTCCGTCCTGGCTAGAAGAGGGTTATGGGGAGCTCAATTAGACGAGCACTTTAATCGAGGGCGAGAGCTGCTGTTCCGTCACGCCATGAAAGATGCTTAGATATTGGTCTGCCATTGTTGACCATTGCATCTCGAGTGCACGTCTTCGCCCGGCGGCTCCCATCCATCTACGTGTGGTGGGGTCGGACGCTAGAGATTTCATGCATGCCGCGAGACATTCGACATCATTCGGGTCGTTCAAGATAAGTCCTCCATCACCCAGGAACTCTCCGGCACCGAAGGTTCCGGAGACGATGCTGGAGAGGCCCGAGGCCATAGCCTCAAGCAGCACAAGAGGGTGTGCTTCATAGCGGGAAGGGAATACAAACATGTCGACGGACCGCATCAGCAGCGGCATTTCCGTAACCTTATCGAGGAAACGGACTCGCCGATACACTCCAAGCTCGAATGCCATGGCGGGATAAGGGCTGCGTTCTACCGCGCCTGCTACGACCAGAAAGAGATCGGGAGCCTCCCGCAGCGCGAGGAGCACAGTATCCAGGTTCTTTCGTGGAGTTCGAATATCTCCTACGAAGAGCGCGATGGGTACATCGGAGGGCAGACCGAAGTATTCTCGGTTCGCTTCTCCCGGATGGAACTGCTCCGTGTCCACACCGTTCCAGACGACTTCAATGTTTTGCTCTGGAACTCCCATATGCACAAGCTCGTGAACCAGCGGTCGGGCGACTGCGATAACTCGTTTGGCGCGCAGGAAGGCACTCTTCTCCCAACGAGTGTTCAGGGCGGTATAGAGGCGCTGATACAGGGAGTAGGGGCGAAAGCTCCTGAACGGATACCAAGGGCTTTTTCCCCAGGCTGCGTGAACAAAATGCGCCGAAACCACATCGCAAGGCTCCCACGTTACAAAGCCGTTTGCCTGAACAATGTCCAATTCATGACGGTGCGCCCTGAGCCATTTTGCACTGCTCCTTGCGTATACAAGATTCCGAAGTAGTTCAGTCGGCAGCCGCTCGTTTCCAATCTTCACGAATCGGCAGAGAGGATGGGAACTAAGCTCTTCCGCGCAGGTAGAGGCCAGGATAGTCACGTGGATTCCACACTCAAGCGCTGCCTTCGCGACCTCGAAGTTAACACGACCCTGGCCATCGTTTCGCTGGAAGCGGTGAGATAGGATAGCGAGTCTTATAGAAGGTAACCGGAGGTCCATTGCATTAGCCTTTCTGGATATTGCTTCCGGTGGAAGGATTTCGCAATTTAACGCTGGTAAATCTTTGCTATGCGGCGACTACTTGCGGGCTAAGTTCCACGTAGGGCCGGCCTAGCGCAGAGTAGTATGCCTTCATAAGACTGTCGCGCATGCGTTCGGAACTGAATCGTTGTTTTACTTCGCTGCGTCCCAGAGCACCAATCGCGACAGACGTCACAGGATCGCTCAGCAGCTGAAGAACGCGATCAGCGGCGAGATCGGCTCGACTCTGCGGATAAAGCCATTCCGTGAGGCTATCGGACATTATGTCCCGAGTCCCTGTGACATCCGAAGCTACAACAGGCCGCTCCATCGCGAACGTTTCGGCGGTCACATAGCCGAAGCTTTCGAACCTTGATGAACTCACAAACACGTCTGCCGCTGCGATGTAGGTTCGGACATCATGCTGCCATGGAACCAGGCGGACTACGTGTTCCATGTTTGCGGCCCTCAACTGGTCGCGAAATTCTCGTTCACCTTCTCCAGATCCGACCCAGATGGCTTTGACATCGGGCTGCTGATCATAGACATTCTTGACGATCCGGAGGAAAGAGGCAGGATCCTTCTGGTTAGTGAGCCGACCTATCGCCAGTATGAGGGGAGCCGGGCCGATGCCCAGGGCTTCTCGAGCGACCTCTCGCGACATAGGTTGGAAGTACCCGGAGTCAATTGAGGGATAAACCACACTGACGGAACGCTCAGGCGCGAGCGAAAAGTCGATGATCTCACGGCGTTCGCTATCAGATACGGCGACAAACCTGTCTGTGGACTTTGAAAGCACCTTCTCAATCTTGAGATATATGCTCCCGAGAGGCGCTGCAAGAGCATGTGGACTGTACACGCGAGCGGGACGTCTACGTTGAAAGAAAACGGCCGCGCGGCCGAGCGCGCCTGCCTTGGAACTGTGGCAATGGATGATATCCGGTGCGAAGTGGGCGATAATTTGGCGGAGCCGAAGAAACGCCTTGAGATCGTGAAGCGGCTGAACCTGACGTGTCATGTCGACGGGATAACAGCTCCAACCGAGACTCGAGATACGCGCGAGAAATGGCTCTAATCGAGAATCAGCGCGTTCCGTTCCGTAGGCGAACCCGGAGACCATTTCGAGTCCTTCGGTCGCTTCCGCGATGTTCTCCAGATATCGCAGAGTCCCGCCCAGCGTCGCCTCCAGCACGTGAAGTACTCTGAGCGATTTCAATTCGACGGTAGAGCCGGCATTATCGGACACTCTGTGCCTCCAGTCGTGAAACAAGAATTGTGTCTTTGGTTCGCTCGGCTGCAAGCACCTTTCGATAAATATCCTCCAGAGAAGACAAGTGGTCTTCGAGAGAAGAATAGTTGCTGGACCAGAAGTGATCGTAAGCTGCGCGGCCTAGGCCACTAGCAAGATTTCCATCCCGCAACAGCGTCATCTTGGCTCGAAGATCGGCTTCGTCGCCGCCTCTGAAATGGAGACCCGTAACGCCATCCAAAACAACCTCACGCGCCGCGCTCGTGTCCGGAACGAGAGAGGGAATTCCGTGGGCGGCAGCCTCAAGGACGACTAGGCCGAGGGTTTCATACCACATCGATGGGAAGATCAGCGCGCGCGCGTTCCTCAGATAGTTGACGCTGGTGGCATGATCCACCCAGCCCGTGATGCAGGCTTGGGGGTAAGCGGCGCGAATCTCTTCAGCGAGAGGGCCCGAGCCTACAAAAGTTAGAGGTATATTCTCTGCGGCGGCTGACTTGGCGGCGAGGAGTACCCCCTTTTCTCTAACGAGTCGGCCAAGGTAAACGAATGTGTCATGAGCTTCCGGATGGGCAGGAGGAGAACGAGTGCTCTCGATGTAGACCGGGAGATTATGAATCGTGCATCCTGGCGCGAGATAGTGCTGCATGATTTCGCCTGCCAACTTGGAGTGAACAATTACATGCTGAATGTCGCCGGGTGCATGACCGATCTGCTGCTGGATGAACTGTCTTCCGACGCGCCAAAGCTTCTGGGCGTAATTTCGCGTGTCGCAGTTCGTCAGCAGGCACGCCGGGCTTAAAGGGCTGAGATGACAGATCTGCTGCCGATGGTGGTTAAAGAAGGTTGCGGTGGGACAAGCAAGCGAGAAGTCATGCAGTGTACAGACGATAGGAATGTCCGAGGCTAGAGATGCTCTGACAACGCTGGCAGAGAGGGCCCGGGTCCAAACGTGAAGGTGAATGACTGTATTAGTCCGATCTAGCTCGATGAGTAGTTGGCCGACGATGCGCGCAGCTTTTGCGTTCCACCAGCCCTGGATAAAGGCGTCGAATTGATTTGGATTGGAAAGGAGATCGTGCTGTTCCGAGCAGACAACAGTGATATTGGAATGAATAAGTGCCTGCGCGATCGGTCGCACCGCGCAGACGAAGTAGACGCTATGCCCTCGATTCGCAAGGCCGACCGCCTGCTGAATGGCAACCTTCGCGGCTCCTCCATTCACATGTGCATTGTCGTGAACAACGATGACCTTCACAGAGGTACTCCTTTGCTCTTCTTTGAGCGATCCATGAAAGATATTCCGAAAAATAAGAGTAGCCGCGATTGTCTATGAAACAACCTGGGCCCCGTATAGATGACTGAGCTCTGCAAAGTCGCGATTAGGTATAGCTCCATAGATACCGTGGGAATCGGCCGACAGCAAGAACAAAGGCCGGCATGTGTGCTATAGCCGATATTTTTATCAGCCGCACAACGAAACGAAAGGTAAAGTGCTATCCCGAACTAGATCTACTCTCGCGGCGGTGGAATTGTGGGCAGTAGCCGATACCTTACGAATTGTCAGGTGGTACTTGTAGGTCATATCAATTTCTTCCATCAATAGGAATTACTCCTGGTCGATTCCCCGGATGCAGCGTGCATGCGGAAGCAGGTAGGCAAATACCTACGGAGGTAGCAATCGTGGACCTGCAATCGGAAATGGAAAGCGTCTATGCAACCTCAGCGACAATTTCGCCGACCGAAGCGGAAACTATTGTCGATCCGGATAATTCCGCACTGTCACTCGCGGTTCCGATTACGATTGCGATGGACTGGTTCGCGATTGCGGCGGGCGGTGCCGGGGGTCTTCTTGTGTCGCATGTCTGCGGCAGGACCGGAGATACTAGCTGCACATCTCAACTGATATCGTTCTCTGTGATGTATGGGATCGGGTTTGCACTCCTTGGAACGAGCGAAAACCTCTATAGAAATACACATAGTCTTTTACGAGTTTTGGAGAGCGCCGCCGTGCTGCGGGTCTCAGTATTTTCCCTTGTGCTGTCCTATTTGAGTATTTGTGTCACTACGCACGCACAAGCGCGCTCGCTTCTTGTTTGTAGTTGGCTGTTAGCCACTATGACGATCCTACTGCTGAGGCAAGTGACCCGCCCTCTAATCTCGCGGTACGGCGTGGCGGAGGTAAGCAAAAGGCGGGCGCTTATCTTAGGGTCGGGATCCGAGGCTCGCAGAATATTTTCATACCTCCTCTACTCTCCGGATCAGGAACTTCGTCCAATCGGGTTTGTTGATGAGCAGAACCCTGAAGAGGACCGCGTGATCTATAGCCACGGTTATCGTTTCAAAGAACATGCGCCGGTCTACTGCGGTCCACTTGACGCGGGGCTATTGGCACGGCTGGATATCTCGGATATTTTATTGGCGGATCCTCATATGGGGGCTGGTCGACGTGCGGAGATCGCCGAGCTTGCGTCTGTGAACGGTGTCCAGATCTCAGATGTTGGGCTGATGCACCCAGGCGGACACCGTGGGCCTTCCTTTGTTCGGCACATGGATGGAGTTGTAGTACGGTCCTTCTTCCGAGGCAAGGCGGCTAGCCTTTCAGCCTACGAGTGGTCGAAGCGGGTAATCGACTTTGTGTTGGCCTTGTGCATCGTAGTTGTGACCCTACCGCTAGGGGTTGCCATCGCTATCTGGATCAAGCTGAACTCAAAGGGGCCGGTGTTCTTCAAGCAGGAGCGGATAGGACGGTATGGAAGACCGTTCTCGATGTACAAATTCCGAAGCATGTACACTACGGCTCCAAAGTATGGACGCTCGCCGGAAGATAGTCGTGATCCACGCATTACGTCCGCAGGCCGATTTCTGCGAAAGACAAGCCTGGATGAGTTGCCGCAACTGCTAAATGTGCTTCAGGGGGAGATGGCACTCGTGGGGCCGAGACCTGAGATGCCATACATTGTCGATCAGTACACGTCATATGAGGCGCAGCGTCTGACTGTATTGCCAGGTATTACTGGATTCTGGCAGTTGAGCGCGGATCGCAAGTTCGTCATTCACAAGAGTCTGGAATATGACCTCTACTATATTGAACATCGTGGGGTGTTCTTAGATCTTGCCGTGATGCTGCACACGCTGATCTTTGCGATGAACGGCATATGAGTCACGTTAGCTCCAAGAGCGTGATTATGTTCAGTAGCTGAGGGCGCGGTTTAGACAGTGCACAGAACAGAAGACGATGCCTACACATCTGTTAGAAGATCAGACATGGACATGCCGAAACCGATTGCAATCACCTCCAGCAAAGGGAGAGAGATCGCTTTTTTTCCGCGTTCTACATCGCTGATGAAGCTTCGGTCAATTCCGAACTCAATGGACATCTCCAGCTGCGTCATACCCCGAGCCTTCCGGAGTGTACGCAAACGAATGCCGAATCGATCAGTAATATAGGTTGAAGATGCGCGTTCCGCGGAGAGCCAGGAGGTAGAACCCTGCGTGAGGGGAGCGATAGGTGGCGTAGTGGTCGGAGTTTGAAAAGTGGTAGGGAAATGGCGATTTAAGTACATGGCAGACCTCGTGCAAACTTGAGCATGTTTAAGTGTGGGTGGTAAATCCCACAGGAAGAATCATGTTTCGTCTGGCGGGGCTTGTCGATCATCCGTCGTTCGGATTGTCTAGTACATCAACAAGATCGGGAATTTATACATTTCAATCATCAACGCAGCATCAAGCGAACTTCAATGGCCGTTAGGGTCTTCTCTAATACAGTGTTACTTCACCAATTGGAGCGTCCTGCGCTCAGAGAAAACTCAAGGGACTGAGCCTTAAAAGGCTTTTACTTATACGTTGCCGAGGGTAGAGGCCGTATGAACATGCAGCTGGAATTAGAAAATCCGAGTGGAGTTGTTATATCACACCACTGTCAACCAGTAAATATTTTTCTGGACCAATTATGGAATTTGTCTCCAATGACAGAGGCTACTTCCACCACCCTATGAAGAATGAATCTTCTCTATCAGGGAGTATGGTCTCTTCCGGCGACTTCAATCGATACGCGATCAGTAGACTCTCTGGCCATTCGCGCCACAATCGCTGAACATGATGTTCTTCCAGTCGAGTGAGGTTTGGTGATTTTTCATCAATTGACGAAGTTCTCCTGGACTCATCGCTAGAGTGTCTATCAATCTCCTTCAGCTGACACAGGAATGAAAGCCGGGCCACCTGGAACTGAATTCATAAGTATGTTTTCCCGACTATAGAGAATCGATATCGTTCTTGGGATTGTTATGTTAACGTGGCTTTACAGCAACAGCTTCCGCGAGGCGCTTCGCGCCATTACGTTTTAGTAGTACCCATGAGTACGACGTCGGCGCTCCAGACATACGCCGCATGAGGGTGGATGAGAATACGGGTTGCTCTCAATCACCGGACACAGTACCGGTACGACAAGGCGGTCTTTCTCGGTCCACAGGTTATACAGTTGCGTCCAGCCCCACACTGTAGAACGCCGATCCTCAGCTACTCGCTTAGCGTCACTCCAGCCCATCATCTGCTCAACTGGCAGCTCGATCCCCACCACAATCATCTCGCGCGGCTCCTATTTCCAGACAGAACGAACGACTTTGTGGTTGAGGTGGACCTCGTCGCGGAGCTATCCCCTTTGAATCCGTTTGATTTCTTCCTCGAACCAGGAGTTGAAGACTATCCTTTCGAGTACGCGCCGGGGCTGGCGAAGGATCTCGAACCCTATCGCTCGCTAGATCCGGCCGGTCCCCTCCTCCAGGCTTTTCTTCAGGGCATTTCGGGCGATAAGCGCGGAACGGTCGGCTTCTTGGTCGACTTGAATCGCAGGGTACGAGACGAAATTGGCTACGTGACGCGTCTGGAACCTGGTGTCCAGACAAGCGAGCAGACTCTTGAAAAGCGCACAGGATCCTGTCGCGATTCTGCGTGGTTGCTCGTGCAGATACTTCGGCATTTGGGAATTGCGGCACGCTTCGTCTCCGGGTATCTGATTCAGTTGGCTGCGGAAGAAGGAGGCCCTAATGGTTCGCAAACCGACTCTGCAGATTTGCATGCATGGGCGGAAGCTTTTTTGCCTGGTGCGGGTTGGATTGGGTTTGATCCGACGTCCGGCCTGTTCGCGGGCGAGGGCCACATCCCCCTTGTCTGCACTCCGAATGCTTCTCAGGCTGCGCCGATCGGGGGGACGGTCGAACCGGCTAACGTGGACTTCAGCTATTCCATGTCCGTTCGCCGCTTGAACGACCCACCCCGGCCATCCAAGCCCTTCTCCGAGGAGGATTGGGCCCAAGTTGAACAGCTTGCGCATAAAGTCGACGCGGACCTGAACGCACAGGATGTACGCCTGACGATGGGGGGCGAGCCCACCTTTGTCGGCATCGACGAACCCGAGAGCCCGCAATGGAATATCGATGCTCTGGGGCCTATGAAACGAAGCCGCGGCTTGGCCCTCATAAAATCGCTCCGAAATAGGACGTCGCCGGGCGCGATGCTTCATTACGGACAAGGCAAATGGTATCCGGGGGAGCAGTTGCCGCGATGGGCTCTTAGCTGCTATTGGCGCAGCGACAGCGTCCCTGTCTGGGAGAATATCGATCTCATCGCTCGCGAAGATCAGGACTACGGCTTCGGCGCGGCCGATGCCCTCAGCTTCACGGAAGCGCTCTCGCGCCGCTTGCAGGTGGGCTCAGAAAATGTGCTGCCTGCTTACAACCCCGAAGGTGAGTCGACGGAGCCAGCCGGGTACATCCTGCCGATTCGTCGCCGTCAACCGGCGGGCCTGCTGTCTTGGTCGAGTCAGTTGTGGTTCCCTCGTCCAGAACGCCTGCTCCTGACGCCGGGCGATTCGCCTGTAGGCTATCGCATACCGACCGCGTCGATGCCCTGGGTGGCGCCCGACGAGCTTGAATACGAGTTCGAGGCCGCACCATTCGCAGATCGAGTCAGGCTCCCATCAAGCCCGGTCCGACGCATGGATCTATTCGCGAAAGACGCCCAATGGCCGATCCGCTCTCCGCTCTCTCGAGCACAGCCGAAACCGCACTGGAGCTGATCCGGCCATCGCTGTGCATACAGGCTCGAGAAGGCCGCCTGCACGTGTTTCTGCCCTACGCATCCAGGCTTGCGGACTATCTCGATCTGGTCGCCGGGGTCGAGGATACGTGCCAGTATCTGCAGAAGCCTGTATGGCTAGAGGGCTATGCTCCGCCCTCCGATCCCCGGATGCGATCGTTTAGCGTTACTCCTGACCCCGGCGTTTTGGAAGTCAATCTGCCGCCAGCGAGCAATTGGGACGAACTCGTACAAATCAACACGGTACTTGTCGAAGAAGCACGCAAAAATCGGTTGACCGCTGAAAAATTCAACTACGACGGCGGCCATGTCGCGACCGGCGGCGGCAGCCATATCGTGATCGGCGGAGCGACCGTGTTGGACAGCCCGTTCTTGCGCCGTCCGGATCTGCTGCGCAGCATGGTGACGTTCTGGCAGAACCATCCGTCGTTGTCGTATCTGTTTTCAGGCATGTATGTCGGCCCGACCAGCCAATATCCGCGCGTGGACGAGGCGCGGATGGACGCCTTGTATGAGTTGGAGATTGCCTTCAGCCAGTTGCCTCCGAGCGACTGCCCGCCGTTCATTGTGGATGGGCTGTTCCGCAATCTTCTCGTCGATGTCACAGGAAACTCGCATCGAGCCGAATTCTGCATCGACAAGCTTTATCCGCCCGAGGGCCTCGGATTGCGACTTGGCTTGCTCGAATTGCGTGCCTTTGAAATGGCTCCGCATGTCAGAATGGGTCTTGTGGAGATGCTACTGATCCGCGCTTTGGTCTGTAGGTTCTGGAAACGGCCTTTCGAAGGCAGCCTGGTTCGTTGGGGCACGGCGCTCCATGACCGTTTTATGCTGCCCCATTTTGTAGAGCGCGATTTTGCCGACGTGCTCGCCGAATTGCGCCAATCAGGTTACAACTTCGAGGAGAAGTGGTTTGAGTCGCACCTGGAGTTTCGATTTCCGAAGATCGGGTCGATCGTTGCGGAGGGAGTCGAACTCGAACTGCGTCAGGCCCTTGAGCCTTGGAACGTGCTTGCGGAAGAGACTACTTCCGGCGGAACGGTTCGCAGCGTGGACTCATCGCTTGAACGGATGCAAGTGAAGGTTTCGGGGTTCGCGACGGAATCCCGTTACGTGATTGCGTGCAATGGGCGCAGAGTGCCTCTCACTCCCACGGGTGAGCCTGGAGAGGTCGGTAGCGGGCGTACGGTATCGCGCGCGACGGCTTTCTGCGACGTTGCACCCCACGATCCCCGTGCATACCCCTCTCGTCTTCGACATCATCGACCGCTGGAAAGAGCGTTCGATTGGTCGATGCACCTACCATACGGGTCCACCCGACGGTCGTACCTACACTGCCCGGCCAGTTAATGCCAGGGAGGCCGAAGAGCGCCGTCTGGAACGCTTTCAAGTGTCCGACTCACAGGCTAGGCCCAATGGCGGACGCCGGAACAAGAGAGCAACCCGATTTTCCCCCTTACTCTTGACCTGCGGAGCCTGGCGCCTGGACAAAGGACCCAAACCGAGAAACGGGGACTTGTCCCATGACCGTGGATTTATTTCAAACTTCACTCCACTACGCTGCCGTCTACGATGAATTGTCGGCCAATGGCGTGACTCCTCGACCGCACTGGGCACACCTCATGGAGTCGCTCAGGGAGATCGGCCCGGAGGAATTAGGACGACGCTGGAACCGTGCCGAACGCCGCATTCGCGAGAACGGAATCACGTACAACATTTACAGCGATCCGCTCGGGGCAAATCGGCCATGGAAAATCGATATCGTTCCGCTACTGATTTCGGCGGACGAGTGGCGTTTCATTGAGGCCGGCATCATTCAGCGCGCCCAGTTGCTCAGTCTCATTCTCGAGGACCTCTACGGGTCACAGGACCTCATCGCGCAGGGCCATTTTCCTGCGGCGCTCCTCTACGCAAACCCCGCATTCCTTCGGCCGCTTGTGGGTGTGCCCGTTCCCGCGCACAGTTATCTTCATATGCTCGCCGTCGATCTTGCGCGTTCGCCGGACGGCCAATGGTGGGTACTGGCCGATCGCACGCAAGCGCCTTCGGGCAGCGGCTATGCGCTGGAGAACCGCACCATTGTCTCCGATGTTCTACCAAATATCTTTCGCTCCTCGAACGTATTGCGTCTCGCTCCTTTCTTTCGTGCGCAACGCGAAGCGCTTGCCAGCCTCGCCAAGCGCGACAATCCGCGAATCGTACTGCTGACCCCCGGGCCCGTTCAACGAGACCTACTTCGAACACTCGTATACCGCGCGATACCTGGGCTTCACTCTGGTCGAGGGAGCCGATCTCACGGTGCGCGACCGGTGCGTCTATTTAAAGACCGTCGACGGGTTGGAGAAGGTCGATGTCATTTTGCGCCGGGTGGACGATAGCTTTTGCGATCCTCTCGAATTGCGGAGTGATTCGCTTTTGGGTGTGCCCGGCCTGGTGGACGCCATCGTCGCTGGAAATGTGAAGGTTGCAAACGCATTGGGAAGCGGAGTGATTGAGACGGCCGCCGTCATGCCCTTTCTTCCGGGCCTTTCCAGGCACCTGCTTGGCGAGAAGCTCAAACTTCCATCCGTCGCGACCTGGTGGTGCGGACAGGAGTACGCGCTCGATTGGGTGCTCAACCATCTCGATTCCGTGGTGGTGAAACCGGCGTTTCCATCACGGGGCATGGAGCCGGTCTTCGGGGTCGAACTCCCGCACGCCGAGAAGGGCAAGTTTGCAGACAAATTGCGGGCCCACCCTCATGAGTATGTAGCACAAGAGCAGATCGCTTTATCCACTGCACCCGTATGGGACAACGGACGCCTCAACTCGCGCAGCGTGGTGCTGCGTACTTACGTGCTCAATACCGGCAGCGGGTGGACTGCGATTCCGGGAGGATTGGTGCGCGTTGCCGAAGCGGAAGGGTCGGTCGTCTCGATGCAGCGGGGCGGCCACAGTAAGGATGCCTGGGTCCTCTGGGATGGCCCGGTGGATACGTTCAGTATGCTGCACCCGCGCAACGAGCCGGTGGAGTTGCGCCGCGTCTCACGTGGTGTTCCAAGCAGTGTAGCCGACAATGTTTTCTGGTTGGGTCGATATGTCGAGCGGGCGGAAAACATTGCTCGGATCTTGCGCCCGATGATCTCTCGAGTCCGTCGCGCCGACGAAGCGGAACTCGGGTGCCTAATCCGACTGCACAGTTGCCTGGAGTCACGGCACAGCAAGTTGCCAAAGGCTAAAGACAGGCGGCCGACTTCGCTTGAACTCGAGCAGGAAATGATCTCGGTAATGACAGATGTCAAACGACCGGACAGCCTGGCTTCCACTCTGGCAGAAGTATCTCGGGTCGGGGGCAATGTTCGCGAGCGGTTGTCGGCCGACATGACGTTTCTCATCGGCCAGCTACGAGACTCAATCCGAGTTGAGCCTGGCACACAGCTTCTCGAGTATCCAGCAATGCTGACTGGTTGTCTAGAGCTGCTTTCTGCATTTTCCGGAATGGAGCGCGAAAATATTAACCGCGGATTGGGCTGGTTATTCCTGACCACCGGCCGGCGTCTCGAGCGCGCGATCTATCTGACGAGGCAACTGCGCGAGATCACCACGCCGCTAGCTGAGCAGGACTGGTCGCTTCTGGAATGCCTGCTCGAGGTTGCGGACAGCTCCATGACCTATCGGACGCGGTACTACACGACTCTGCAACCTTTGGCTGTGCTGGATGTGCTGATGGCCGATGAGACGAATCCCCGGTCTCTGGACTTTCAACTGAGCCACCTTGTCGATCTCTATCAAAAGCTTCCTCGGCACCTGCCCGATGACTCGCAGGCGATGCGGGACGCACTGGCATTGTTACGAAGCTTCGATCTGCGAGAGCTGACATACCCACTGCCAGGTGCGGCGACTAAGGCTAGTGGTTCCGAGGGACTCTCCCGGCTTGAGCGTTTCCTCCGAGATCTGGAACGACTGCTGCCTTCCTGGTCGAACAACTTATCGAGCACATACTTTAGCCACGCTCGCACCTTCCCGATCGCCATAGGCCAATGATTTATAGAATCGTTCACCGAACCACGTACAAATACAAATATCCGGTCTCGGTTGGAAACCACGTCGCCTGCCTGAAGCCGCGGATCTTTACAGCACCACCAGTTGGCGCGAAATGAGCTTCGGATCCAACCGCTCCCGGCAACGCGCACCGAGCGAGTCGACTATTTTGGGAACCTGCTCTGCTTTTTCACCATTCAGGAGCCGCACAAGGAATTGGTGGTGGAGTCGCGAAGCGAAGTGATCATGGAGGGAAATGCGACGCCGTGGCCGCAACAGTCGCTCCCTTGGGAAGAGGCTGCCAGATTGCTTCCCAACGATCACAGCCCCGCGGGACTTGAAGCCTATCAGTTTGGATTTGAATCGCCGCGCATCCGGATACGGCCAGAGTTTGCCTCCTACGCGCTCCAGTCCTTTACGCCAGGACGACCGATGCCGGATGCGCTCTTGGATCTGACCGCGCGCATCCACAAGGACTTTCGTTTCGATTCAAAAGTGACCAACGTCCGAACGCCCACCGAAGAGGTCTTTCGAAAGCGTCGGGGTGTGTGCCAGGACTTCGCACACTTGCAAATCGCCTGCCTCCGCTCTCTGAACATCGCAGCCCGTTATGTAAGCGGATACCTTCGAACCTATCCACCTCCCGGGCAGCCGAGGCTTGTGGGCGCTGATGCATCCCACGCTTGGGTATCTGCTTATTGTCCGGGAATCGGATGGCTTGATCTGGATCCAACTAATAACGTTGTCCCCTCAAACGGCCACGTGACGCTCGCCTGGGGTCGGGACTACGGCGACGTAAGTCCTCTGCGCGGCCTGATTCTAGGAGGCGGGACCCATATACTCAAAGTCGGCGTGGACATGGAGCCGCTCGATTCCTAAGTGCTGGCAGTCCCCAACGACTGCCCCGGGGGAGCCCGGAGGCAGGCTCGACATTCATCAAATGTGACCCCATAAAACTGGGTGGAAGCGTGCCCTGCGGCGCGAGGCCGAGTCCTGCTGCGTCCACGGCTACCTCCCGAGTTCACGACCTCGGCACCAGCGGTCAGCACTTCGCCATCGACCTTCGCACTATATTTGTATCAATCATGGCTACAAATGTTTAGAGAGCTTGTGCTCCTTCGAACGTTCTCCGCACTTCCAATGATAGGAGATCACTTCTCCCACGCGAAAGCCTCCAGAAAACAGGATCTTAAATCCCTACTTCAGTTCCCCGTGAGATATCACGACGAGCGCGTGATATCTCAAAAAAATTCTTTCATTTACAAAACAGGTATGACGGCGTGCAGGTCGTAGCTGGCACCAGTTACATTCTTCCCGCGAAGCTGGTCGTCTCTTCCTCGACTGAGACGGTAGAGGTGACTGCAGCAGCCGTCACCCTTGATACGACCTCAGATATACAAGCCACGATCTTGCCGGAGACGGTCGTGCAAAATCTGCCCAATAGCGGCCGCGACTTTACCCAATTGCTCGCACAAACCACGGGATTCGCTGGACTGTCTGCAAATGGCGGAGGCGGCTATGCGAGCGTGAATGGAACCAGGACCAACGCGGTGAACTGGCAGATCGAAGGCACGGACAACAACGACCTGTGGTGGAACATCCCCGCCGTCAACCAGGGCGGAGTCTCTGCCATCGCCGGCGTCATCTTTCCGATCGACGCCATCGAAAACTTCTCCTTCGTCACCTCTGGCGAAACCGCGCTTGGGCGCAATCCTGGCGGCACCGCAAACCTCATCGTCAAATCCGGTACCAATCAGCTTCACGGCACGGCCTACTACTTCAATCACAACGAATTCTTTGAACGGCAGAATCCCTTCTCCACGACCAAGCCCGCGTCGAGGAATCAGAACTACGGTTTCTCTGTTGGTGCACCAATTCTCAGAAACAAGCTCTTCTTCTTTCTTGGTGGTGAACATCAGAGCTTCCTGATAGGCGCTCTGAATCACGCCACGGAACCGTCGGCCGCATATCAGACCGCTGCCTACTCGGTCCTCGACTTCTATGGCGTCCCGCACAACCCAGTGTCAGTGAACCTCCTGAACGGAAGCGGCTCTCTGACGGGACTCTGGCCGGCCTCCGCTCTCACCGGACCTGCCCAACCCGAAAACTATCAGGCCTCCGGCAATCTGACCGGGCATAGCTTCAACGGTGTTATCAAACTCGATTACAACATCACCGACAAAGACCATCTTTCCGCCAGGTGGTTCATAGGCCAGGGCACCCAGACTGCGCCAACCTCCTCTGACCTGACTCCTTACTTTGAAAATGCGCCAATCCACGTTCAAAACTATTCCATCATCTACAACCGCATGATTAGCCCGTCGATGGCTAATCAGCTCGCTGCCGGAGTCAGCTACTTCAACCAGGTGTTCAGCGATTTCGACACATCGTTCAACCCCATTGGCCTCGGACTGAACACCGGCGTTACGGATCCGGCTCTGCCTGGTTCTCCCCACTTGGTCATCGGTCCAACTGGAAGCGGCTCTGGGCTCACTGCCGGCAATACTGGATTCGATCCGACCGGCGTTACTGCTCCTTCAGGAAGGAATGACATCACAGGACATCTTGACGACGACCTAACCTGGACGAAGGGCGCGCATCAGCTCCATTTTGGAGGAGAATTTCGTCAAGCGCAGGTCGATGACTTCTATCAGACCGGACAGCGCGGAACCATCTACTTCGATGGCTCTCAGGGTCCCTGGAATACATCAAACTTTGTCGGCGTAGTACCACAGACGCCCTGCGCCACCTTAGCGACAAAGAACAAAGGCGTGGCGCCCCCAGCTGGCACGCCATCCAATGTCCTGTTCCTGGCGGACTTCCTCGCGGGATGCCTCAACCCAACAGCTTCCAGCATCGTCCTCGGCAATCCAAAGCGGCAGGTATTCCTAAACACCTTTGCCCTCTACGGGCAGGACAACTGGCAACTCACTCATCGGTTCAACTTCAACTATGGTCTGCGCTACGACTATGCAGGTCCGGTTCATTCGGACTATCCGAATCTCTCGATCTTCGACCCAACCACCCCTTCCGGCCTCGCCGTAGCAGGACAAGGCGTCGCAAATATCTATCCAAAGTTCTGGGGAGGAGTAAGCCCTCGAATCGGATTTAGCTATCAAATCGATAACACCGGCACCACGGTTCTTCGCGGTGGATACGGCTATTACTATGACACCGTCTATATGAAGTCGATCCTGCAGAACAACGGATCCCAGATCATCTCGGTCTTCGGACCAGGCTTGAATCCTGCGGGAAGCGATCAAGTCGTGAACGCCCAAGGGCTCAACCAGGTAGTCAGGTCGGGCGTCGATATCTATCCCACCTTTGCGCAGGCGAGCGGCGGCGCTGCTGCACCGGGCAGCATCAATATCTCCACCTTCGACAAGAACTTCAAGCCCGGCAATGTCCAATTGTGGAACCTCAACATCCAGCACAGCGTCACCAACTCAGTTATTTTCGAAATTGGCTATGTCGGCTCAAAAGGAACTCATCTGATGGGTCTGTTTGACATCAATCCCGCGGCACCCAACCCGTCCGAGTCGCCCGATACCACAACCCGCCCATACTACAAACAGTTTCCTCAATTCGGTGTGATCGCTGAGGCCCGAAGTAACCTCGGCTCCATCTACAACTCGCTCCAATCAACCCTGCGCGTCTCGACCTGGCACGGTCTCTCCGCGCAGTTGGCCTACACCTGGTCGCACGCACTCGACTACGAGACCGGATTCCTGCCCTATGCCCCGCAGAATCCCCTCAACGAGAAGGCAGAGTATGGCAACTCCGACTACGATGTTCGCAATACCTTCACCGGATACTTCAATTACGCAATACCAGCCTTCCACGGGCCAGAACGGCTCACCCATGGCTGGGAATTGAACTCTGGATTCTCATTCCACGGTGGAACGCCATACACGGTCGTTGCCAGTTCGAATGTCAGCGGCAACGGCGACAATGCAGACCGAGCCGTGCAGGTCCTTCAGAACCCCACATTTGGGGTCTCCCATGCCATCGTCGACGGATCGGTTCAGTGGTTCAGTCCGAACGCCTTTGTCGATCCTGCACCCGGAACCTACTCTCCAACACGTCGTGGGCAGAACTACAACCCCGGTTATGAAGCATTTGACCTCGCCGTGATCAAGACCACAGCAATCACTGAGAGTGTGAAGATTCAGATCAAGGCAAATATGTATAACCTCTTCAACCACACGAATCTCGCTCCCGTTGGTCTTCCGTCGACTGGCGAAGGCGGGACAATCGGTTCCACAATTGGACCGTATCTAGGCAACCCCACCATCGGTCCCGGCGAACCCTTCAACACCGAGTGGGCTGCGAAGATCCTCTTCTAGCCGGCTTCATTCAACAGAAGATCTCTCCAAGGTGGCGCTGTTCTTCGTCCCGCCTCAACCAACGGGGCCTCACGCCCCGTAGGAGCCAAAATCCTGCCCGAGGGGGTGCTTTTGCCGGATTTTTTTGGCAGTGGTGGGACCTTGTTTTTGCTGGGGGTTTTGGCGAAAACGGGTGGTTGGACGTGGTCTTTTTGTGGTGAAGTTGTGGTGGATTGCTGGTGGAAGCTGGGAAGTTGATGGTCAGGATTCGGGCTCGAAAAACATGCCACTTTTTCCGGATTTATTTTTGAGGGATTCCCATTTTGGGAACTCTGGTCGATCTCATCCTCTCGGTCTCCGAAAAACGGCTATGGCTTTACCCTGCCGTGGCCATCTCAAGCCACGAGTCAGACGCCCAAGCGCAGCTAGCCTACGCGACCTGAATTGACCAGAACGTTTTGATCTGCCTCAAAGACGCTCGACTGCCTTAGCGGCGATGGTTCCCGACAACCGCGACCCGGACGGAAAATTACTGTATTCCATAGCATCTTTGATCTCGACCTTCTGTTCGCGAGCCTTTCAGCAATGTGCATCCGCGCGCGGGCCACTTGAAATTCCAAGTGACGCTGGAGCGGATCCGTCGCACGACTTACCGGCAATCTGCTGTGAAGCAGAGATTCTTACTGAAAAACGGCAGGACATGATTCTGGAATCGGTCCGCGACCGCGCTGGTGTGCGTGCCGGAGTAAATCTCAAAACTGTTTGTGACTCCGTAGTTATCGAGGAGATTGTGCAGCTTGGTGGCATCAAATCGCAGTCCATCCTGATCACCCACGTCCATCGCGATGGCGCGGTACTGCTTGAGATTCCCGATGTACTGATCGACAAAGGCCAAAGGTGAGTTGGCTGTGAATTTCGCTGCGATTTCCGGTTGCGGAACGCCGTCCTTAGTTGGCAGGTCGAAGTAGAGCGGAGGGTTCTTTGGATCTGGGGCCCACGCCGCTGCTGTTGCATATTGGGCGGCGGCGAAGCCAGGTGATTGGGCGGCCAGGTCGGCTGGAGACTTGGCAGCCGCGACCTTCTTCTCGCTGGCGATCGCCCGCTCCTTCATTTGATCGGCGGAGCCCGGTCCGCCGCCGGCCATCGGAGACATACAGCAGGGACTCATGATGTAGAGAGCACCGAAGACGTCAGGATGTTTCATACCGATGCGAGACGCACCATAGCCTCCCATCGAGTGACCGACCAGACCGCGGCTCTCGCGATTGGGGATGGTGCGGTAGTGTGCATCGATGTAGGCGACAACGTCGTGATAAACGAACTTCTCGAAATCGCCCGTGGTAGCTGAGCTTGAATACATCGAACCGTTGTAGATGGTTTTGGAATCGGGCAGGACGACAATCGCCTCCTGCGATCCCTTTGCAAATGCGCCTTCAATCGTTTGCGGGACGTGGATTTCGTGCGACCACTGCTCGGCGCCGATCGAGTAGCCATGCAGCGCGTAGATAACGGGATAACGACGCTTTTTTTCTTTCTGGTAGCTGGGAGGCAAAAAGACGATTACGTCGCGGTCGACGGCATCGCCTTCTAGATTGCCTTCAAGTGCTGCGCCGTGGATCTTGATGTGCTCTACAGTGACAGGCTTTGCGCCGGATACAGGCTCGGGAACGTTGGTTTGTACCTGTGCCGAGGCCGAACTGGCCGGTGCGACCATGATCGTGATGGCACACGCAAAGAACAGGTTCATTATTTTCATGTGGATCCTCTTTCAAAGACTCGGCTACTGGACCGGGTAGGAATAAATGTTCACGCTGAAAGGGCGCACGGTGATCGTGTCAGGCAGTGGCCCAAGCAACTGTTCCTCGACCTGCACTTCGGGTTTCTTGTCTACTTGAACTGTCGCATCGATGGAGTCGGGCGCCATGCGCCACAATTTGCCTGCGCTGGCGAGCTTCGCTTTGCTGATGGTGAGCTTGACGCTCTGCTCGGAGTCGGAAGGGTTGAGCACGGCGATGGCGAGCGTCTTGCGATCTTCGCTCAAGGCGGCGCTGACATCCAGCGGATAGGTGTCGCTGCCGGGATTGACCGCAGGCTGGTCGCCGCCGGGTGGGAACGTGGGCTTGGGCTGCGGCGAGTCTCCTGTAACTTCGACGGGGATGACGCCAAAGTGATCGCGGTACATCTTGAAGAGCATGCCGGTCGGATTGAGGATGGCTTCGGTACGGTTCTGGCTCATCATTGCCGTAGCGAAAGTGAAAGCGCCCATCTGGAATACATCGGAGTGGCGAAACATTTCGTGGAAAGCCCATGCGTAGGCGGGGACGGTCTTGTAGGAATTGGCCCCGCCGAAGTAGGCCCATTCATCGATCGCTATCGGGACTGGCTTTGCACGGAATGCGGGGATGCGCTTCAGGTATTCCTGGTAGTGCTCGTATTTGGCGCGGACCTGGACGGCCGGCGCGCGTTCCCACTCGATAAGCGAAAGAGGAGGATCGATCGGCACCTTCTTCTGCAGCTTAATGTCAGTGTGCTGCGTGCCGGATGCGTAATAGTGCTCGCTGATCATGTCGATGTTATCGAGGCAGTTAAGGATCATCTGGCCGGTCCAGTCTGCCGCCGATAGATAGTCGGGAATATATTGACCGTTGATGCGTCTCGCCTGGTCGGCGCCCTCCATCACGTCTGGCATGGCGCCACCGGCGATAAGTTTGATCGAGGGATCTACCTTGCGCATCTCCTTGGCAAAGAGGTTGTGTTTGAGTTCGAACTGGGGTAGCGACATGGCGCCCATCTGGTAGTCGCCCCAGGGCTCATTTCCGACGCCCCAGAACTTCACGTCGTAGGGCGCGGGATGACCATTTGCGGCGCGCCATTTTCCCATAGGTGTGGTCGCGGCGCCGTTGGTGTATTCCACCAGTTCGCGCGCGGACCATGCATCGCCGAAGCCTGCGTTGACAGTGATGTAGGGATCGACATCGAGAAGACGGCAGAGAGTGAGGAACTCATCGGTGCCGACATCGTTGGGCTGCACGGCGTGCCAGACGGGATCGAAGATGGGCGGGCGTTTATCGATGTCACCGACGCCGTTGCGCCACTCGTACGCGGAGACGAAATTGCCACCGGGGAAGCGAAGGACCCCAAAGCGCAACTGCTTTAGCGCGGCGATAACCTCTGGGCGAAAGCCGTCGATGTTGTCCGCGGGCATGAGCGAAACCGCGCCTACGTGGAATGAACCGTTGCCTGTGCCGGTGATCTCAAGTGTTGCATCATCGTTGTCGGCAGCGGCGGTGTAGCGCAGCGGGAAACTGCGGAAGGATTGACCGAGAGCGCGGAGCATGACGGTCTGGCGGTCTACAGCCTCTTTGCCCCAAATGAGCGTAACCTTGACTACTGCGCCGGGAGAACCGGCCAGCACAATGCGTCCGGTGTATAACTTGCCTTTGCGGACGGCAATTCCCATTTGGCTGAGGCCGTGTGGCTCCTTGTCGAGTTTGACGAGCGGTGATTGATCGCCTGTGTAGGGCGACTTGGTATCCATCATGACGACGTCATCGCCCCCGATGGGCGCCCACCAGCGCGTAGGCGTGCGGCGGAAGCGCGGGTTTCCCGCCGCGTTGCCCATCACCGGAGGTGGCGTAGGTGCGGTGGCGGCGACCGGGTAGAAGAACTTGCGATCGACGAGCATCTCGGACCAGATGCCAGTGTTGACGATGTCGCCTCCGTGCTCGAGAAACTGGCCGTAGATGTTTTTCGATATCGGCGCACCTGTCTTCGAGGTGTCGATGGACGCATTGACGATGCGAGTCTGAGACCATAGGGTGCAGGGAAGGGCAAGCAGAAACAGGAGACACCCTGCCGGATGAAGGGAAAGTGTTTTCCCGAACGCGAGCTTTAGGAACGAATGCATGGTCCGTTTTCTCCTGATAGTGGATCCGCGGTTCTCAATCGAGTGCGTCTCGCGATTACGGCTCAATCGAGACGACGGTCACGGATCGAGGCGCTACTGTCACTGACAGCTTGCCGTTCTGAAGCTTCACAGCGGCCGGTTTTGGCGCAACTGAATTCGGCGATTCGAAGGTGTTGATACTGTCTACTGCGGCTCCCGTCAATGTTTCCGCCTTGGCCGACTTCGCCGCAATGCCCGCCAAGTCGGCGTCGATAACTGCGGGGTTCTCCGCGTCGAGATTGGTGATCTCAAGCAACAGCTTCCCATCCGTGCCCTTTGCAGCGATAGCGTCGACCCGCGGCAGGGATACACCAGCGTGCGTGTAGGCGCCCGCATCGAAGACGACGGGAATAAGCATGGCGTCCTGAAACGGAACGTACATTTTGAAGATGTAGTAGGTGGGTGTCAGAACCATCTTCTCCTTGTCGGTGAGGATCATCGCCTGGAGCACATTGACCATCTGGGCGATGTTGGCCATGCGGACGCGATCGGCATGACGAGCGAAGATGTTCAGGTTGAGTGAGGCGAGAACGGCGTCGCGGATGCTGTTCTGCTGTACCAGGAAAGCCGGGTTCGAGCCGGGGAGCGGAGCATGCCAGGCGCCCCATTCATCCACGGTCAAAGTCACCTTTTTCTCAGGGTCGTACTTATCCATCACAGCTTCCTGTTTGCGCAGGAACTCATCCATGAAAAGCGTGGATTTGAGGGTCTTGGCGTAGTCGTCCAGTCCGAACTTCTCCGAATTGGTTGAGGGTGGCCAGCCGTTGGGAACCGTGTACCAGTGCAGTGAGACCCCGTTGATGTTCCAGGCCCAGGTGTGCTTCTTCCAAGCTTTCATCACGGCTTCAGTCCATTCAGTATCTGGCGTACCTGGACCCACTGCGATTTTCAACATGTGGTCGTTGTCGCGCTGCGCCGGATTCATGTTGAG
>CAWDJN010000022.1:0-8555 GCA_963802695.1 uncultured Acidobacteriaceae bacterium | reverse complement strand
AGAGCGTCACCGTAGAATAGTCGGCTTGACTTATCGATTAACGTACTTCGCGTGTTCGATACTGTAAACTTTCACATGCGCGATACTGTAAAGCGATGCTCCAGGTTCTGATCACAATCGATACCGAGGTCTATCCAATTCTGAAGGATTGGAAGACGGACCGGCTCCAACGAGATATTGCCCGGGACATCTATGGAAACATAGGCGGCAGGGAAGTTGGGCTTGAATATCAGCTCAAAACCTTCGCGAAACATGGCCTGAAGGCGACCTTTATGGTGGAGAGTTTGTTCTCTGGCTGCCCGGATGTGGGCTTGGAACCGCTCGAGAGAGTTGTATCGAGTGTGATTGCAGGTGGGCACGAGGTGCAGTTGCATGCGCACACGGAATGGCTCCCGTACGTTCCCACGCTCTGCTTACCCTACAGAAGCCACCTACTTCGGGAATTCCCCCTCCAGGAACAGATCGACATCATTCGGTTCGCGAAGCAGCAGTTGCAAGCTGCCGGCGCGCCTGCTCCCATAGCATTCCGTGCCGGCGATTTCGCCGCGAATGCTGATACTTTGACCGCATTAGAAAAGTGCGACGTTCGATATGACACGAGCTTCAACCCATGCTATGAAAATAGTCATCTGCACCTGCCTACCCCTCGGTCATACGGACAAGCCACTCAAATCGGAGCGGTGGTGGAACTTCCGGTGGCGGTCTTCCATGATCGTCCTTCCCATCTGCGTCACGCTCAATTATGCGCGGTCACCTTTGCGGAGATGTCTCTTGCCTTGGATCAGGCCGAACGTCAAGGCTGGGAGTTTTTCGTGATCGTTTCTCACTCCTTTGAGATGGTCGCCAACCGTTGGGACCCCAAGAGGTCGCCTGTTATCAGAGAGCAGGTAATGAAGCGCTTTGACCGGCTTTGCGAGTTCCTTTCGGCGAACCGCAATCGCTTTCGTACAGTTGGCTTCTCCGACTTGGAGCCTTCATGCTCTGTGGATCGGGTCCCCGATATTAGAGGGAGTCTCTTCAATACCGCTAGCCGCCTCTTCGGCCAAGCGGTTGCGAGAGTTCGGCCCTGATGGACTTCGTTCAACAAACTGCCAGACTGCCGGTTAGGTTCGGGCCGAAGGCGCTGTTTCGTTTGGCATTCCATGCTGGCGTCTGCACTGATTATTTTATGGATCTGCAGTTTCCCGTCGACTTGCCGAACGATGGCTCGCAGGTCTTGATCTTTCCCTCAATACCTCTCACCGGAGAAAAGTGCCCTGTCCTGCGGATTGCGGGAGGGAGAGTCTACTATTCGCCGACCAGGTTTCCACACTATATTGCGGACTTGCAAGGTGACTTTGAGACTTATCTCAATACCTTCGGATCCAAGTCGAAAAGTACGCTCAAGCGAAAAGTCCGCAAGTTCATCGATTCGGCAGGACCGAACTATTTTCGGCAGTTCAAGTCCGCTGAAGAAATGAAAGACTTTCACGTTCAGGCGCGCGAACTGTCCAAACGAACCTATCAGGAAACTTTGCTGGATCATGGGTTGCCGGACACCCCCGAATTCATAAGCGGGATGGTTGCGATGGCCGAGGGGAATCAGGTCCGGGCCTATATTCTCTACTCGAACAACAACGCCGTAGCTTATCTTTACTGCCCTGCGCGTGAAGGAATCCTTTATTACGATATGCTCGGCTACGATCCGGATTTTCGCGCACTGTCTCCCGGCACAGTTCTGCAATATCTCGCCTTCGAACAGTTATTTGACGAGAAGATATTTCGAACATTCGATTTCGAAGAGGGCGAGGGCCAGCATAAGAGTCAGTTCGCAACGAGGAGCATTGAGTGCTATAACTTGTTTGTCTTTCGGCCCTCCCTAAAAAGCGTCGCCTACATCACTTTTGACTACCTGTTTAGGCGAATCACCAAAGCGGTCCTTTATCTCGCTGAAAAGACCGGCTTGCGAAGGCGAATGAGGCGATTCATACGATGAATCGGCTCAAAGAGATAGCTCACAAGATTTGCGGAGACTATGAACTTTACTGGATCTACGAGAGTGAGAACGGCGTGCCCGCGACTGCGCTCGCCGCGGGTTTCGAATTCGGAGAGCTAGTCAGACGAAGCCGAACTTGAATCCGCATCGTCCAACATAAGCTCGCTCCGTTCCTATCTCCTGCCGGATTCTCGCTGTTTCGTGATCAGAAAGGAACATCAGGTTGTTTCGGCCTGCGTGTACTGGTGGGGCCAGACCTACGCTACCCACCGTAATTTTTGGACTCTCCTTGAGAATGATGCAAAATTGGTCCAGGTCAGCACGCTTCCCTCATGCCGCAAACTTGGCTTGGCGTCCTCTCTCATCTCTCGTTCAACAATTCGGATGAGAGAGTCAGGATTCCAACGGTTGTTCGCCAGGATCTGGCACAGCAATGCTTCATCCGTCAGTGCCTTCGAGCGGGCGGGATGGAGACGGATCGCCTTCCGCGGCCGCTTCGCGTTCCCTTGGATTGGCTCGAAGACGTTCACCCGCTACTATCACTATTGAAGAGCTGGCGGGTGGCCCATATCTAAACCCTTCACAAAAATCGGGTGCCCCATATCTCGATTCTGAGATCTGGGCCATCGCGCGAAAGCGCGATCCGCTGTCTCTCCCAGCCAATAAATCAACCCACTCCCCGAACTCCTCGAATACAGCCACAACCTGGATCACCTCGACTTCACCACATTCCGTTGCCACCAAGTCTTCCCACCTCAAAAATCCCAAACCCAAAGAAATCTTCGAACAGGGTCATCGAGCGAACCCGCCGCGTCTTTACGAAGGTTGAGAGCTAAGCCGCCCACACCACTCCCCTTCGGCCGTAAACCGCCGGCGCCCCGCAAATTCTTCGGCCAAGACGATACACATATCATTTCTCACTCGCCCTTCCACACGTATCGATCTCGGCATCACATCACCAAGGGTACAGATCGATGAATTCAAAGTAGAACAGGCCGATAGTTTGGTGGCGAACGTGGTGAAACGCATCGCCGAGCAATTCTCCACCGAACGCGCGCAACTGGAAAAGCAATGGGACAGTGGCGACAACGTTTCAACGGAAGATCTGCGACAGGCACTAAGACGTTATCGGTCCTTCTTCGACCGGCTGCTTACTTTCTGATCTGAATCGGAAGACGCTCTAGGGGAGTAATTCGCCAACAAATCGAATGCCCGCTTCGGGGGCATTCGCGCTACCTATGCCGGTTGCGTCACCCTCCCACATTCAATCCGGCTCAAGAGCTCGGGTGCCCATCCTACGCGTCTTTTTTGCGAAGGGTTGGATGTAAGCTGCGCGCACCGCTATGTCAACTTGGGCGGAATGGCCCACACATAAATTCAAGCCCACCCCAGCGTGCCCCACCGCATGAGTGGGCAATCGCGCGGGATTCTTTCCTGCATCCTATAAGGAAGCATGTCTCAGAGCCACATCCAAGAGCACGTAGACCTGATTGCAAAACACGAACAGGATTTCCTGACGAATCGCTCTGCAGCGGAACGTCTGGGCGATTCCTTCGCCGGCTTCGCAGGAAGCCTCCCTTTCGTCTGCATCCATCTGGCAATCTTCGCAGGATGGATGGTATTCAACACCGCTTCGTTCACTCTCCCGCGCCACTTCGATCCACCACCCTTTTCTCTTCTCGGCACGATCGTGGCCCTCGAAGCAATTCTGCTCGCGAGCATCATCCTGATGCGTCAATCACGCATGAGCAGACGCGCCGACGAACGCGATCACCTCATGCTCCAAATCCTCCTCCTCACAGAAAAAGAGATCACAACAGTCCTCGGCGTGGACCGGCAGATCGCTGGAAAAGTTGGCCTTCAACAGGTCGCAGCCGATAAAGAAATCGAGCAACTGAGCCAACACACCTCAATTGACGACGTAGCGCAAACGATCAAAGATCAATTACCAGCAGAGTGACTTCACGCTCCCATACTGAATCCCGCTTAAAAGCACGGTTGCCCATCCTTCGCTGCTTTTTGTGAAGGGTAGATGTAAGCTGCTCGTACCGGGCGGGTGGCACAGATCTGACCAATAACAAAACCTGGGCACTCATCTTCGTGACAGCTCATCATCGCTAAGTTGGGCATTCGAGTTACAGGCGAACCGTCTTCTCCGAGCCAGCCGGCTCTTTCCATCGCGGAACGTTCACGCCCTTCACGAGGAGCGAAAGCATCAGCAATCCTTCCGCGAGTATGCCGAGAACCTTAATGTCGGTGCCCAGAGAGTGTGCGAGCGGCGGTGACAAAAGGCCAGCCAACCCAAACCAGCCAACACCATCAGCACACCCAGAATTCGAGGCAGAAATGTCGACCGCAGAATAAGGTACCCAAGCAGAAGGCAATAAGGTCCGAAAAACAGAAGGGGGCTTACATGGGAAGGTCCGACATGAAAGAGGCCAAGGACCGCAATCCCGCATCCCACAAGACTGAACAACGCCGCGACTAAAGAGACGACCCTATTCACCGGCTTAAACAGCTCACAGAAGAGCAGCGTCACGGCGACATAAAACGCGTTTGCGATAAGGTTGACGGCGTCGCCAAACACAACCAGCTTGCGGCTAAGCAGAAACTCGCCCAAAATCGCAGTCAGGAAATAGAGCAAATAAACCACACCGGTAGTCCTGGCCATCGGAGGCGCCGACGCCTCTGCGCTCCGTTCCACCATTTCGAGGCCGCCTGATCTGCGAGCCCAAATCTTCCCTGCGAGCTTGACATCTCGCCCCCTCAAATAACCCCGAAACAAGCCCTCCTTACGCCAAAAGGCGAACCTTCAAAAGCAGGGCCTGTGGGGAGAACGCAAACCTACCCCCTGACCACCGCAGTCAAGAAGATTCAAATCCCCACGAGTGATACCCTTCTCCCATGCCCGGCCCCACCCTACAACAACAACTGCAGCACGCCCTCGAGGTCCTCGCCGAAGCGGAACGGGAATTCGCCGCCGGAGTCCCCTACAAAGGCGACACCACCTGGCCCGAAAAAATCGCCCGTATCAAAAAACACATCGCCGATCTCAGAGAATTCATCGCTAACGAGTAACCTCCCCGTGGCAACGAACAATATCCAATCAACCGAACTCCTCTGCCTCAAACCCGACGGAGAACACCCGCATCTCTCCTACCCAAATCATCATCCACTCGGTTAACCATTCCACCCTCCACCGCGGCCACATCATCACCATGCTCCGTGCCCTCGGCGTCCGGCCACCCAACACCGACCAGTTCAGCTTTTACATCACGCAACAACAAACGGGTGTCCGACATAATTCAAGCCTCCTCGAAGTGACAACGCCCGGCCCAGAAATTCAAGGCAGGCGCGAACTTCCGTCAGCGCACACCCCCACCTTCAGCACGACTGTCTTCAATCCTGCCGCCCGCCCTCAAGTTTGCCGTTGTTACTTTGCTGTTCCCGAAACGGAGTGCGTCTGCGGAGCGCCGCTCTCAGCCAGCTTTTTCTCGTACTTCGTCTCCTCCACCTGCAGTCCGTACTGCTGTCCGCCAACCCAGATCCGATTCAGAAATTCGACCCCTCCATACTTATTGAAGGTCACATCGCTCGTAGGATGGCTCGCGCTTTCCGTTTGTACAACATCAAGAAGCGCGGAGTGCTTCCCGGTCGAGTCCTCGATCACCAGCGTCGAAGAGCCAAATGACACCGGACGCACAGTGTAAGAACCTGCAGGCAGCTTCGTGTTGCCCGCGTAAAACGGAAACGTCGTTGTAAACGTCAAACCATTCATAATCTGCGCCGAGCCGGGGATCGCGAAGCACAGGCACATCAATAAACTCGCACCGACAAGCTTCAATAGGTTTTTCATCGATCACGTCCTCGCATACTGAAATAGGAAGGGCCTCGCGGTTTACATCCGCCCGTCGCGCGCCCCACTCTCTGATTCTTCCCCTCCAGGCTCAGCAGCGAAACTGGTAATTCTCATGGTTTTTCAAACTAATATCCACTAGGTTCCTACGCAGGACACCCCTCATCCATCCACTTCTTGAACAACGAAACGCGATCCGCCGCCCACGGTTCATCCGGAGGCATCGTGCCGCCGGACACCGCACCGTACACATCTTTCGCGTTCGCCGGAACACACATCCACGCGGGATCATCAAGATCAATCCCCATGGGCTTCATGCACTCAACATCTTCATCTCGAAATAGAGGGCGAATATCTGTACGAAAACTAAGAGCCATAGAACCTCCTTCTGATAATTCCGCAATCAACCGAATACCCGAACAGCCTTCGAGCCCTGGACAATAAAACTAACGCATTCGCCTCAAACCCTGCCAAAATCCGCACTGTCCCCTGTAAGAACTGCCAGTCTCAAGAAATTCCCCCGCGACCTACAATGTCCAAGAGGTGCATTCATGCACAAAGCCGCCAAAGCAGCGATCCTCGCCATCGCAACCCTCGTCACAACACTTCCCGCATCCGCCGACAAACTCAAGGGCACCTCCACCCTCAAGGACTTCCAGCCCTTCGGAACCACGGACAAGGAACACAAGCATCAGGCCTACGACCTCTCCTTCGACGCGAAGGGCCACAGCTACACCTGCCGCACCAACTACAAAAAATCCACAAACGCCACAGACTTCGTCGTCGGCAACCAGATCACCTACGAGATCGACAATAACGAGGCGACCATCAAGACCCAGCAAAACAAAAAAGTCGAATGCAAAATCGTCCGCGTAGAGAACATAGCCGCCACTCCCTAACGCAAACCAACCTTAGTCAGGCTGCCATTTCTCCATCCTGACCATCCAATCCTTTGACTTTGAAGAGGAGCATCCTCGCACATGGCCAAGGAATGGATTGAAAATCTCGCTCAGAACATCAAGGAAACGAATCGCGAAGCCGCCACTGGCTTTGGTATCGCCCAACATCACGCCGCCGTCGTCGCCCAGCGAGGCCTCCCCTTCTTCCTCGCCTTCACCTCCGCCCTCGAGCAAAACGTCACCCAGCTCCGCGCCCAGCTACAGGGCGACCCCGCATCCGCCGACACAATCTTCCAAACCCCGACTCCCGCCGAGATAAAACTCAAGCGCAGCCGCTTCCCCTGGTTCGACGCCACCATCCTCTACCGCGACGACACCATCTCTCTCGACTACGCCAAAGGTCTAGGCACCGCCGGCGACCACACCCCCAACTACACCCCCGACCGCAACACCCTGAACTTCACCTTTCAATCCGAGCCCGACAACACCCTCACGCTCATCGAATCCTTCCGCGACAACCCGCGCCAGTTCCACCAACCCGAAGACCTCGCAAGATACATCACCGAACTCCTCTTTCTCCCCACCCCATCCTCCGTTACGACCCAGTAAAAGCCCGCCCTCCTAAAAGCTAACTCCCACACCGTCGTCTGGAGTCTTCCGCCGCCGGGTGCCGGGTGCCCCATTCATGCAGTCTCATCGCATGATTGGGCATTCGAGCGAAGCTCGAACCGCTTTTCCAAACCATCCCAAGCTAAAATCTCACCATGCCTCTGGGCCTCGAACGAAGACAGCAAACGGGACAACTTCACTTCATCACCTTTAGCTGCCACCGTCGTCTCCCCTACCTCGATGACCCCGCCCAAAGACACCCTCGAACAAGTCATCGAGAAGACCCGCTCCTCCTATCAACTGACGATCTACGCCTACGTAATCATGCCCGAACACGTCCACCTGCTGACCAACGAACCGCCAAAACTCTGCCTCGCCTCTTTTCTCCGAGTCATCAAAGGCGAATCTTCAAAACTCCTCAAAGGAACTCGCGAAAAGTTCTGGCAAACCCGTTACTACGACTTCAACACCTTCACCACCGGAAAATTCGTAGAGAAGGTCCGCTACATTCACCGCAACCCCGTCACTCGCGGACTCGTCCCACGCCCCGAAGACTATCGCTGGAGCAGCTTCAATCACTACGCCACCGGCGAAGTCCCCACAATCCAGATTGAATCCCACTGGACCTCGAAGAAACAAAGACGCACCGCCAGCATCTAAAATCCAACCCATACTCTGGGTTCCCCATTCATGCAGTCTCATCGCTGAGTGGGCATTCGCGCAAAGCGCCAACCGTGCCCGAACTGCCGGGAAACAATCAACACCTCCATGCAGGAGTGTCCTTTCTGCTCCACGCCAATCGACCCTAACGCAGCAACCTCCTCCGCGGAGGCATTCGGCAGGATCAATCAAGCTTGCAGCGACGCCAGCTATCTCGAAATCATGTGTGGCGTCGCGTTGACATTCTTCCTCATCGCTTTTCTTCCGATTTTCGGCATGATTGGAAGCTGGGGGCTTCTGTTTCTCGAATTAGCTATTCCAGTAATGGCGATCCGATGGTGGGTCAAATTCAGCTCCATTAAATCGGACGATCCCGAGTTCATTCGCGCTCGACGGACTGCTATGTTTGTGGCTATCGGGGCCGCCCTCGTCGATGTGTTACTGGTGATCAGGGCACTTGTCATCTGACCATCCCACCCAAATCCACAAACCGAGCTGTCCTGAAGCATCCCCGGGGCGGGTGCCCACACATAACAACCTACCCATACTCTGGGTG
>CAWDJN010000021.1:0-8286 GCA_963802695.1 uncultured Acidobacteriaceae bacterium | reverse complement strand
TGTAGGTGAGGATGCCCTCTAGGCCGTAGCAGGTCTCTTCGTAGGCGTCGTGGCCGTGGGCGACGGGGACTTTGGCTCCGGGGGGGACTTCGAACTCGAACATGGCGAGGGAGCCTCCGGAGGCTTGAGGGGTGACTAGGTAGCGGATGGTGAGGCCTCCGAAGTGGATCTCTTCCTGGGTGGTTGTTGGCATGAGTTTTCTGGGTTTCCCCTTTCTGTTTTGGGGTTTCGGGTGATTCTATCGTGTGGGGATTCTGGCGAATTTTGATGGTAACGATGTCTAGCTATTTTTGTATATACTTAATTGTGTAGGCGGACCGAGGGCTCTTTTAGCAGTGATCTTCACATGGGATGAGAACAAGAATCACAGCAATTACCGAAAGCATCGAGTTTTCTTTGAGACCGCGACGCTGGTCTTTGATGATCCACACTCTGTGACGTTGCGGGACAGGGTTGTTGATGGAGAACAGCGTTGGCACACGATCGGATTGGTTGAGGAAGTTTTGCTGTTCGTGGTGGTTCACACGATCCGAGGAGAGGACGAGGAGGAGATGGTTCGGATCGTCTCTGCGCGAGAGGCGACTACGCATGAAAAGAGACTCTAGAAACGGACAGGACTAAGAAGCCCAGGATGGTGATTTATCGGCGCGAACCGGGAAGTCCGCTGACGGCGAAGCAGAAGGCCAATCTCAAAGAGTTGCTGAGCAGGCCGAACCGCAAGATCGATACGTCGGATATTCCGGAGTTGCCGCCGGGGGCGTGGAAGGATGCGGTGCGGGGAAGGTTCTATCGTCCGGTGAAGAAGGCGGTGAGCCTGCGGCTGGATGCGGATGTGATCGCGTGGCTAAAGAAGGATGGGAAGGGGTATCAGACGCGGGCGAACCGGGTGCTTCGGGAGAAGATGCTGAAGGAGATGACTGGGTAGGGTTTTTGGATTTCTCGCTGCCGCGAAAATGGCCCACCTTAGTCGCGATAAGACCGCGCCGAAGATGGGGCACCCGTCTGTGGTGGGTCGGTCAGATGTGGGCCACCCGCCCCCACCTCGAATCATTCAGGGTAAGGAATACCCACGACAGCGAGGACCTTAAAGTCCCCCGGCTGGAGGACTGAACTTCGAACGACATAACTAGTCCTTCCGGCAGAATTTTGGGTTCCTCAAAAGCGAAGCCAGTTATCTTGGGATCCTTGAAAGTCAGAACGCCTGACGAGTAAGAGAAACTGTTTTCTCCCACAAATAGAATTGAATTAAAGACTACCTCACAAGGCTTATCACATTGGACGGCGAACGCGGGACTAACGAACTTTCCGCCAAGAGTCACTTGAATTTTATAGTGCGGATTCTCCAGTGCTTCGCGCTGGTCCGGTGGAACTCGGCTGGCCAGCCATGTTGGGTATTTATCAATCATTCTTTGCTTCTGTATTTCAGCAGTCCACTTGATGGGCGGAGGGGGGCGTCTGACACCGTAAACGTTATTCACCGTTGGGTTGCTAACATTCCCACCAAATATACCAATTCCATTTTGAATGGTCGGTGTCGCTTGCTGTGCCGCTCCTACTCCGTTAGGTGTAGATGCATGGAGAACATAAGCGGCTTGATTGCTCCCTTGGAGTGAACAGGCCGGACCAGAAACCTTCTCCCCGAGGGTGGCGGTCCCATCCAACTCGATCCGGGTCTTGTCGTCAAAACGAACCCCGGTTCGGTTCCTTCCAAAGAACGTCCCTTTCACCCGAAGACTATTCGAATTAATGAACTCTATATGGAGTGCATTATTGTTGTGGTTGTCGACCAGATCCAATTCGTGCGCGTTCGGTCGTGACCAGCCAAAAAGTCGATTCTTATTGATGTGCGGCTGATTTTTGTCGATAACGGCTAGAATGTCGCCGTCGGGACCGAATACCGTAGCATTCACGACAAGCGATGAGCCTCTTCTCTCAACTGAAAGAATGGGTGAGCTTTCGCTCGAAGTCTCATCGCTCAAGATTACGCATTTGTCAGTGACACATAATACGCTTGTCGGTCCCAACTCTACTGTGAGTGCCCGCTTTGAAATACCCGGCGCTAAATCTGCGATCATCTCTTTACACGCTGTCGCCGGATTCGCTTGATGGCCAGGCGTTAAGATCGAGAGCCAACCCTGGTCCGAAAGAGAAGCTGATTTCGATGCCGAGATTAGCTCGCGACGTACCGGCTCAACGATCTGGATATTTTGTTGAATCAAGAGGCCGTTATTTGTACCAACGGTTTGATCTTTGTCGCCGCGCGACGTAACGGGTTGCTGCGGAAGGGCCACCACACTCCAGATAAGTGGGGTCGTTATAAGGAGGGTTCTATTGCTTAGTTTGAACCATCGTGCCATCGTTGCGCCCCGTGTTCTGATTCTTTGAACCTACAGAGTTCACCTGATTATGATTTGTTTTGGTCTCTGTTTTCTCTTCATGCTTGATCGCAAAGATGACGCATAGTATCAGCAGGACCAGGAAGAGACCAGTGAGCGTCAACTTTGGGCGTATTTGGAAGCTTTCAATCAGCCTCAAAAATATGCGGTTACTGGACGCGTCGCTCTTGGGTTCTTGTCCCGATGTACTCATTGCAGAAGCGTTCCCTCTTCGGGTTGGGTTTTGGCTTCTTCTGGGGGGATTACTACGGCGGCGGCTACTTTGTCCTGGGGTTCGAGGTCGAGGAGCTTGACGCCCTGGGTGCTGCGGCCGCGGATGGATTTGGTGTCGATGCGGATGATCTTGCCGAACTGGCTGATGACCATGAGCTCGGTGGTGTCGTCGACGAGGTTGATGCCGGTGACCTTGCCGATCTTGGGTGTGGTCTTCATGTTGATGACGCCCTTGCCGCCGCGGGACTGGAGGCGGTACTGGTCGACGTCGGTGCGCTTGCCGTAGCCGTTTTCGGAGACGGAGAGGATGAGGCAAGGGGTGAGGCCGAGCTTCTCGTCGAGTTTGGCGAGCTTGGCGGCGGCTGGCGGGGTCGATGACGAGGTCGCTGCCGAGTTTTTCCTGCCCGTCGGGAGCGTCGATAAACGCAGATCCCTCCCCTTCGACTCCGCTCAGGGTGCGGGATGACAACAAAGTAGAGGCGGTGCCAGCCTCGTCGATGGCGGCTTCGACCTGTGAGGTGAGGCCCTTGGCGGCGGCGCGCTCGAGGCGGGCCTTGTTGCGGGCTTCGTTGGAGGGGGTGACGGCGGCGCCGATGACGTAGTCTCCCTTGCGGAGGGAGATGCCGCGGTTGCCGGTGGCGGGGCGGCCCATGGGGCGGAGATCCTGCTCGTTGAAGCGGATGGCCTGACCGTCGTGGGTGGCGAGGAAGATGACCTGCTGGCCGTCGGTGATGCGGGCGGTGATGAGCTCGTCGTCCTTCTCGATGTTGATGGCGATGATGCCGCGGGCCATGACGTTGGAGAAGTCCTTGAGGGCGGTCTTCTTGACGGTGCCGTTGCGGGTGGCGAAGAGGACGTACTTGGATTCTTCTTCGAGGTCGCGGACGGGGAGGATGGTGACGACTTTTTCTCCGGGCTGGAGGGCGATGAGCGAGGCCATGGCCTTGCCCTTGCCGGCGGCGCCGACGTCGGGGATCTCGTAGACCTTGAGCCAGTAGACGCGGCCGGTGTTGGTGAAGCAGAGGAGATAGGAGTGGGTGGAGTCGATGATGAGCTGGGCGACGAAGTCCTCTTCGCGGGTCTTCATGCCGAGGCGGCCGGTGCCTCCGCGACGCTGCTGGCGGTAGGTGGAGATGGGGGTGCGCTTGAGGTAGCCGGTGTTGGAGACGGTGACGGCGACCTGCTCGTCGGCGATGAGGTCTTCGAGCTGGAGCTCGGTGGTCTCGTCGACGATCTGGGTGCGGCGGGCGTCGCCGTACTTGTCGCGGATCTCGGTGAGCTCCTTGACGATGAGTTTGCGGAGCTTCGCGGGCGAGGCGAGGATGGACTCGAACTCGGTAATGTTGTCGCGGACTTCGGCGAGTTCTTTGAGAGTCTCGTCGATGGAGAGCTGGGTGAGGCGGTAGAGCTGCAGTTCGAGGATGGCGTCGATCTGCTTGTAGCTGAGGATGAGGGTGCCGGTGGCGCTGAAGGTCATGTCGACGCCGTACTTGGCGGGGTCGAGGGTGACGCCTTTGAGTTCGGTGCCGCGGAGGTTGATCTTCTTGCCGGAGAAGTACTGGAAGAGATTTTCGCGGGCTTCGCTGCGGCTGCCGGACTGGCGGATGGTGCGGATGACGTTGTCGAGGTGGTCGAGGGCGATCTGGTAGCCGAGGAGGGTGTGCTCGCGGTCGCGGGCCTTGCCGAGGAGGAAGGCGGTGCGGCGGCGGACGACTTCGACACGGTGATCGAGGAAGGCGCGGATGGCGCCGTCGAGCGGGAGCTCCTTGGGCTGACCGTTGTGGACGGCCAGGAAGATCATGGAGAAGGAGTCCTGCATCTGGGTGTGCTTGTGGAGCTGGTTGAGGACGATCTGGTGCTCGGCGCCGCGCTTGAGGCCGATGTGGATGCGCATGCCGTCGCGGTCGGACTCGTCGCGGAACTCGTCGCGGGCGATGTCGGTGATGACGCCCTCGTTGACGAGCTCGGCGATGCGCTCGATGAGGCGAGCTTTGTTGACCTGGTAGGGGATCTCGGTGACGATGATGGCCTGGCGACCGCCGGAGATGTTTTCGATGCTGCACTTGGCGCGCATGATGAAGCGGCCACGCCCAGTTCGGTAGGCGTTGGGGATGCCAGTTTTGCCGAAGATGAAGCCGCCGGTGGGGAAGTCAGGGCCCTTGACGTGCTCGAGGCAGATGTCGAGGTCAGAGCGGGTGTCGGATTTTTCTTTGGAGATGAGGGCGATGCAGGCGTTAACGACTTCGGTGAGATTGTGGGGCGGGATGTTGGTCGCCATGCCTACGGCGATGCCGCCTGAGCCGTTGACGAGGAGATTGGGGATGCGCGCGGGGAGGACAGTGGGCTCGGTGGTGGACTCGTCGTAGTTGGGGGCGAAGTCTACGGTGTCGGAGTCGATGTCGGCGAGCATTTCGCCGGCGATGCGGGTGAGACGGGCCTCGGTGTACCGCATGGCGGCGGGTGGGTCGCCGTCGACGGAGCCGAAGTTGCCCTGGCCGTCTACGAGGGGGTAGCGGAGGCTGAAGGGCTGGGCGAGGCGGACCATGGTGTCGTAGATGGCGGCGTCGCCGTGGGGGTGGAAGTTGCCCATGACGTGGCCGACGACCTTGGAGGACTTGGTGAGCTTCTTGTTGAACTGGAGGCCCATCTCCTGCATGCCGTAGAGGACGCGGCGATGGACGGGTTTGAGGCCGTCGCGGACGTCGGGCAGGGCTCGGCCGATGATGACCGACATGGAGTAGTCGAGATAGGAGCGGCGCATCTCCTCTTCAATGTTGATGGGATAGAGGAAGGCGGCGCCTCGGCCACGGACGTTGTCTCCGGGAGGACCATCGGGGGGGCTGCCGGCCGGCGGGGGGTTATTGGAGTTGGCGTCCTGGGGGGAGGGAATGTTTTTCGGGTCTTGCGGGAAGAGATCGTCAGCCATGTCTAATCCCTATTATAAAGGTTTTGGCTGTGCAGATGGGGCGGAGAGGGAGGGTTGGAAAGGCAGTAAAAAGGGTGCTCCGAAGAGCACCCTTTTTGTTTGGTTGATGTTGGGTTAGAAGGTGAACTTGGCTGAGAGCTGCATCGCACGAGCGTTGTTCTGGAACTGCTTCTCCAGGTTGATTGAAGAGGCTGCTGCCATTGGCGGTCTGGAACGCGTAGCTCGCGGTGTAGCTGGTCGCGTTGACGTTGTCAACGGTTCCAGGGATGTACTGAGCGTGGTTGAGGACGTTGAAGGCTCCGAGCACCGAACGCGAGGGAATAGTGCTCGAAGACCGTTATCCGCTTCAGGCAACGAAAGTCGAAGTTGTTGATCGGACGGATAGGAAGCGTATTACGTTCTGAGTTCGGTAAAGTGCCAGCGCCGGCCTGAATATAGTAGGCGTTGGGGTTGATGGCGGTGTAGCCCACGAGGTTGCCGTTGCACTTCGATGGCGTCGCGGAGTCGTGGCTCGCGCAGTTTCCTGGAAGAGCGCTGCGTTGTAGACCGGGTTGACAGCAGAGCTGGTTCCCTTCACTCCATTCGGGTTGATGATTGTGCGGCCGATCGCCGCTGCAGAGTCGCCGTTGAGGTTGGAGTTGACGCCGGAGAGTACGGTTGCGTACTCGGGCGACTCATAGGTGTAGATGGGAGAGACCTGCCAGTTGCCGACGATGTTGCGCATGACGAAGCTGTCGGAGTGTTTGAAGTAGGGCAGATCCCAGAGCGCCTCGAGGCTGACGCGGTGGGTGCGATCGAGCGCGGAGCGGCTATAGTCGCACGCGATGCACTGCGAGTTCTGCTGACGACGGGGAGTGAGGACGGTGGCGAAGACCTCGGCGGTAGCATCGTCCATCGTCTTCGACCAGGTGTAGGAGAGGTTCATCTGGAGGCCATTCTGGAAGCGGCGAGTCAGATTGGCGATGAAGCCGTTGTAGTTGGACTGCGAATAGGGCTGATACGACGTGATCTTGGAGGTGAAGCCTGCGGCCTTCCAAGTTGGCACAATGTTCGAGAGAGCAGAAATCGCTGCGAGGTTTGTCGTAGCACTTGCAGCCGGGATCAGGGTTGTCGTACCGACCGAGGTTGAGAGCTGGTTGGCAGTCGTCACCTTGGGCTGAACGTTGATTTGGTCCTGGGTAGGCGAGGTGAATGCCGCGAGTTCCGATGTAACCGATCTCAGCCGTGTAAGCCGAACCGATTGTGCGCTGCACCGTGACGGTGTAGGTCTCGGCGTACGGCAAAACCTGATCCGGCAGGAGAGCCGAGGTAGTGCTATAGGCGGGACCCGTCGGGATGGGGATCGATTGCGGGCAGGCCGCCGTTCTTCAGGAAGTTCGGGCGCCATACCGCTGGTGCGAGGCCAGTACCTACGTCCTGCGTGGTCGATAGCTGCGGCGGGAAGGAGAGGGTTCCGAGGTTGTCGAAGAGAACGTCGTAGGCCATGCCGTAACCAACCCGGACAGAGGTCTTCGCGTCGGGAGACCAGTTGATGCCGAAACGGGGTGCAAAGTTGGTGTAGCCCGGCTGCGGCGCGTGGAAGCTGACGAGGCCCGGTACAGAAGATGCAGCGTTGAGTGCCTGGTTGCGCTCGCCGACGGGAACGGAGGTGAACTCGTAGCGGAGGCCGACGTTTAGCGTGATGGTCGGGGTCAGGCGCCAAGTGTCGTTGCCGTAGCCGTAGAACGCGGTCTGGTCACCGTAGTAGGGGTGGCTTCCCGTAGAACGTTCCCCGAAGTTGCGTCCGGCGCGAAGTCGTGAAGGAACTCATCAAGATTGTTCCACTGATAATCGCCGCGCGCACGCTGCGTGAAGTACTGCGGGGAGATGTACTTGCGGCCGTCGAAGCCGAACTTGAAGGAGTGCTTGCCTTTTACCCAGCTGACGTTGTCAGTGAGCTGATAAAGATTCTGGATGGTGGACTGGGGAGCGTTACCGTCGGGACCGACATTGATGCCGTTCTGGTCGTAGAAGGTGAGATTGGGGAATGAGTCGAGACCCGGATAGGAGAAGTTGCCGGATCCAATAATCTCGGGAGAAGCGATTATATCCGAGACGGAATTCGTTCGTAAGATTGGGGGTGAAGGTGTGGTACTCCGAGAGAGCGAAGAGGTCGTATTTTTCTGGAATGGTTCCGAAGAAGACCGGAAGCGTAAGCGGCGGTATCCGACGATCCCTGGCTGTTCCAGATGTAGCGGCCGCGGATGCTGTCCTTGGAGCTGAGGTTCCAGTCTACGCTGGTGGTCAAGGCATCGAAGTTGGTGAATGCCGGTGCACTGACAAGATAGTTGCCAAGGGGAATGTTGGTCGTAGCAGTTGGGTTGGCGTCGATAGACGTTGGCGTTGGTGACGGTGAGAATTGAACTCCGGTTGCCTGATTGCCGCAGGCAAGGTCATTCGTGGCGTCGACCTGCGAGGGCGAGGCTGGCATGTACTTGAGGTACTGCGCCAGGTTGTTTGCGTTCAACCCGTAGCTTGCCAAGTTGCTGTTGCCGAGGGCGGCGAGACCGGCGGCAGTGGGAGTGCATAGATAAGTCGGCGTGGTGCTCTGGCCGATGGTGTTGCGCTCGTAGTTCACGAAGAAGAAGAGCTTGTCCTTGAGGATCGGACCGCCAACCTGACCGCCGTAGCGGTTGTTATCATAGCGCGGGTTGGGAACCTTGCCGCCGGCGACTCCAGTAGCTGCGTTCAGGTCGCGGTTCTGGAAGTATT
>CAWDJN010000020.1:0-10532 GCA_963802695.1 uncultured Acidobacteriaceae bacterium | reverse complement strand
AGTCTGCGGCGGGAGGATGCGCTGGCTGGGCCGGGGTATGGGATTTCGGCGAAGGCTTCGGGTGCAGGATGGACTGCGGAGACGGGAGCGCGTGGGGATGTGCTGCGGTCGTCGCGGATGGTGGTGACGGTTTCGCCTGAGGGTAAGCCGTGGGTGCCGACGGGGACGCAGGCGGATATTGCGAAGTTCTTCAATGGATCGACGCCGGGGGTTGGGTTGTCGATAAGGACGCCGGAGGGTGCTTCGTTGGTGGAGATGCGCGGGTGGCAGATGTCGGTCCCGAACCACAAGGATGGGAATGCGGACATTCTGTATGACCGGCGGCCAACGGATGCTCCGTTTTTTCAGGTGGGCGCGACGTTTGCCTCGCCGAAGGACGAGCACTACTACGGGCTGGGGCAGAACCAGGAGGGGTATCTGGATCGCCGCGGGCATGTGGTGCGGTGTGCGCATGATTACAACGCGCCTTCGGGGCAGAGTGTATGTGTTCCGTTTGTTGTTACAAATAAGGGCTATGGGATTGTTTGGGACAATCCTTCGGCGACGACGGTGGCGTTCGGATTCAACGATGTGACGCGGTGGACTTCAGATGTGGGGCAGCGGGTTTCATTCTTTGTGATTGCGGGCAAGACCTATGACGAGATCTATGCCGGGTACAGGCTGCTGACGGGCGATGTGCCGATGCTGCCGAAGTCGGCGTACGGGTATATCCAGTGCAAGCAACGGTACTAGCAGCCAGGACGAGTTGATGGTGGTGGCGAAGGGATATCGCGAGCGCCATCTGCCGATTGATGACCTCGTGATCGACTGGTTCCACTACACGAAGATGGGCGAGATGGACATGGACCCGGCGAAGTGGCCCGATCCGGTGGGGATGAACCGGGAGCTGCATGCGATGAACTTCCACACGATGATCAGCGTGTGGCCTCGGTTTGTGCCGGAGGACCGGTACTACGCGACGATTTTGAAGAACGGGTGGTTTGAGGCGCTGGCCGATGGGACGCCGACGAATGGGCTGCCGTACGATCGCGCGGGTTCGGACATCGATACGACAAACCCTGAGGCGGCGAAGTGGTATTGGGGGATCGTGAAGGAGAACTACGTCGATAAGGGCTTCGATGCGTTCTGGGCGGATGAGACGGAGCCGGATCTGCCTCCCAACGGAAGCTACTGGCACATCGGGCCCGGGACGCAGTACTTCAATGTGTTTCCGCTGTTCCATACGGCGGCGTTCTATGACGGCTTTCGTCGCGACCTGAAGACGCGGGCGCTGATTCTGGCGCGCGATTCTTATCTTGGTGCGCAGCGGAACGGGACGATCTTCTGGTCGTCGGACATCAGCGGGAACTGGGACACGCTGAAGCGGCAGGTTCCAACGGGGATAAATTTCGTGGCATCGGGAATGCCTTACTGGAGCACCGATATTGGCGGATGGCAGTATCTGCCCTCGGTACACAAACCGGAGCGTCCACCGCTGCTCGACCCGTCGGATGCGCGCGCGAATGTCGGTGGGTATGACGACTATCCGGAGCTGTATGTGCGCTGGTTTGAGTATGGAGCGTTTCAGCCGAACTTCCGCAGCCACGGGAGCAGGCCGCAGAACGAAGTGTGGTCATACGGGAAGCAGGCAGAGCCGATTCTGGCGAAGTATCTGAAGCTGCGGTATCAGTTGATGCCGTATCTTTACTCGCTCGGGTATCAGGCGCATGTGACCGGCGCGCCATTTATGCGTGGGTTGTTTATGGATTTTGGCGGTGATCCGAAGGTTGCGGATATTCGCGATGAGTATATGTTTGGGCCTGCGCTGCTGGTCGCTCCGGTGACAGAGCAGGGGATGACCACGCGCGAGGTGTATCTGCCGGCAGGTGCGGACTGGTACAACTTCTGGACGAATGAGCGCGTGCACGGCGGCCAGACGATTACGGTGGCTGCTCCGATCGATGTGATTCCGCTTTTTGTGCGAGCGGGTTCGGTGCTGCCGCTCGGCGAACCGGTGGAGAGCACGAACGAGCGGCAGAGGATCGCGACGTTGCGAGTCTATCCGGGAGCCGACGTCGACTTCGACGTTTATCGCGACGACGGAACGACGTATAACTACGAGAAGGGCGATTTTGCACTGACTCATCTGCACTGGTCGGATGGGACGCAGAAGCTTTCGCGCTTGGGCGCCGCGCTGGAAGTTGTGTCGGAACCGGGGCTGATTGAGATTGTGGGAACACGGCACTAGGAGATTGCTATGGAACAGGCAGAGGTGTTGTCGAGACTGCGATTGAGTGAGCTGGCTCCGGGTGTGGTGCAGTCAGAGATTCGTGCGATGACGCAGGAGTGCGATCGCCTTGGCGGCGTGAATCTCGCGCAGGGGGTTTGCGACACCGAAGTGCCTGACGTGGTGGCTGAGGGTGCGATAAGTGCGATTCGCAATGGACTGAATATCTACACGCGCATGGATGGAATTGAACGTCTGCGAAGGGCGATTGCGGCGAAGGTGGAACGGACGCTGGGGATAGTAGTCGATCCTGAGCGCGAGATTCTGGTGACGAGCGGGGTGACCGGTGCGTTTCAAGCTGGGGCGTTGGCGCTGCTGAATCCGGGCGATGAGGTCCTGCTGTTCGAACCGTTCTATGGTTATCACGCGAGTACGCTGCGGTCGATTCGCGCGAAGGCTGTACCGGTGGCGCTGGAGGCTCCGGACTGGGGGCTGGATGTGGCGGCGGTGCGTGCAGCAATTACGCCGAAGACGCGGGCGATGGTGATCAATACGCCTTCGAATCCGGCGGGGAAGGTGTTCACGCGCAGCGAGCTTGAGGCCCTGGCGGAGATTGCGGAGGAGTTCGACCTGTTCGTGTTCACCGATGAGATCTATGAACACTTTATTTACGGCGGCGTGAAACATCTGAGTCCCGCGACGCTGCCGGGGATGCGCGAGCGGACGATTCTGATGTCAGGATTCTCAAAGACGTTTTCGGTGACGGGTTGGAGAGTGGGGTATCTGATTGCGGACCCGAAGTGGGTTCCTTCGATTGGGTATTTTCACGATCTGACGTACGTGTGCGCTCCGGCCCCGCTGCAGCAGGGGTGCGCGGACGGAGTGGAAAAGCTGAGTCCGGATTTTTACCAAGGGCTGGCGCGTGAGCATGAGGCGAAGAGGACGATGATCGTCGATGCGCTGCGTGATGCGGGCATGCGGCCGCATGTTCCGGATGGGGCGTATTACGTGCTCGCTTCGGCGGGAAACCTGCCGGGAGCGACGGCGGCGGAGAAGGCACGGGCGCTGCTGGCGAAGACGGGCGTGGCATCGGTCGCGGGGTCGGCGTTCTTCCGGCCGGGCAAGGGAGAGGATCTGCTGCGGTTTTGTTTTGCTAAGAAGGACCGGGACCTGGCAGAGGCTTGCCGACGGTTACGCGGGTTGGCGTAAGCGGACGCACGCAGAACAATAAGGCTTTGTGCGATTGAGCGGCAGCTCGTGAGTTGCCAGTGCTAGAATCTGTAAACCTTTCCGGGCCGCGATTTAGGGCTCTGGGCTCCTCTAAAAAAATTGGGCTCTTCTATCTGACTTTCTCGAGAGAAGGAGTGCGCTATGCGTATGAGCGGATCGATAAGGATGACCGTGGCCGTGGCTGTGTGTCTGCTGGCCCCGGTAGGAGCGGCAATCGCCGCGAGCAACGGCAACGACAAGGATGTAACGTCCTCGTGCAGTCAGCTGCCGTCGTATTATGTTCTGCGGGCGGCGCTGGTTGCCGCGCAGAGTCAGCCGAACGGCGGATTCGGGCTGAACATGTGGGCGACAGTGGTGAACCGTGATGGCGTGGTATGTGCCGTGGCGTTTACGGGCACTCAGCGCGGCGATCAGTGGCCAGGGAGTCGCGTCATTTCGGCGCAGAAGGCGAATACGGCGAATGCATTCAGTCTTGCCGGTCTTGCGCTTTCGACGGCGAACATCTATTCGGCGACGCAGCCTGGAGGGTCTCTATATGGGCTGCAGGCGAGTAATCCGGTGAATACGGACGTGGCGTATCGCGGGGATTCGAAGGACTACGGGCAATCGGATGATCCCATGGTTGGAGGCAAGATCGGCGGAGTCAACGTCTTTGGCGGAGGCCTGGCGCTGTATAACTCGCAGAAGCAGCTGATTGGTGCGGTCGGCGTTAGCGGAGACTCGTCGTGCGCAGACCACAACATAGCGTGGAGAACTCGGCACAACCTGAAGCTGGACTATGTGCCTGCGGGCGTGAGCGGAGACTCCAGCCGGCCGGACAACATCGTGTATGACATCACCACTCCTCCCGGATTTGCGATTGGGGTGAGCGCGGGCGGCTGGGGTCATCCGGTGTGCAGTGCTGCGGCCAAGACTATCGCGGCTTCGTTGCCAGTCATCCCCTAGGCCTGGAGCCGGGACGCGAATCAAGCACGCCCCGCAAACTCCTTATTTTCGGTCGACACTTTGACCTTTTCGCCTTCCTTGATGAAGGGCGGAACGCGAATTTCCAAACCGGTTTCAAGCCTGGCGAGCTTCGTGCCGCCGCCGCTGGATGAGTCGCTGCGCGCGCCTGGTTCTGCGTAAACGACATTCAGTTCGACAAAGATCGGCAGTTGCAGACCTATGGGATTGCCGTTGTACTTGTGCAGCTGAAGCAGGGCACCCTCGATAAGGAAGTCCAATGCATCTCCCAGCATCGCCTCGGTCAGGGTGAGGGTTTCATAGCTCTCCTGATCGAGGAAGTGAGCCCCGTCGCCGTCGCTGTAGAGGTAGGATGCTGGGACCAGTTGAAGGTCGGGTTCTTTGAACTTGTCATTCGCCTTGAACGTTTTTTCAAAGACCGCGCTGTTCAGAAGGTTCCGCATCTTCAGGCGAACCAGCGTCTGACCGCCGCGAGCCGTTGGGGTGGTGATGTCGGAATCCAGGCATGTATACGGGGTATTTTCAAACTCAAACAGAGTTTTGCGTTTAATGTGAATCGCTTCAATCAGTGCTGACATTCATTCCTCAAAAGGACAATCTGACGGCGAGGCTGGACAAGCCAGTCTTAGCCTCTTCATCAAGTATAGGGAGAAGGGCCGAAGAGGCAAATTCTGCGGATATTCGATGCCGATTGGATTTCCTTCCGCTCGCCTCGCACGTTTGGGAGCGTCTCTGTAAAATATCGTGTGGCAGCAGAGGAGAATGAGTATGGCATCAGCAATGGCAGGGATGGAGGCGTTGAAAGGAACGCACCAGCAGTTGAAGGCGAGGATGGAGAGTTCTGTCGAGGACTTCCGCGGTCACCTGTTGGCGGCGCGCACCGGCCGGGCGAACGTGCATATGCTCGACACGGTTAAGGTCGACTACTACGGCACCGACACGCCAGTCGCGCAGATGGGCCAGGTGAGCACGCCGGAGCCGACGCTGATTCTGGTGCAGCCCTACGACATAAGCATGATCGGCGCGATCGAGAAGGCGATCCGCACATCGCCTGCCGGACTCAACCCAATGAGCGACGGCAAGGTGATTCGTGTGCCGGTGCCTCCCATGACCGAAGAGCGGCGCAAGGAAGTTGTGAAGCAACTCAACAAGACAGCGGAGGACCACAAGACGGCAATCCGCAACATTCGCCGCGATGGGAACGACCATATCAAGAAGGCGGCTAAGGACAAACTGATCTCGGCCGATGACGAGAAAAGGGCTAACGAAGAGGTTCAGCAGTTGACGGATGCGGAGATTAAACGGATTGAGGAACTCTTCAAGGCTAAAGAAAAAGAGATCATGACGGTCTGACAATCGCGTGTAGAGCAAAAGAACGGGTCGAGCGACGGTTGCTCGGCCCTTTTAGTTTGCGCGCGAGTTGTCTTAGACGCCTTGGTATACGTAGCCGATAAAGGCCGAGGCCCTCGCGGCTCCAAACTTTTCGTCGAAGGCTGCGGTGGGTTTTGCGGCGACGGTCTCGTCGAGGGATTTGCCTTCCTTCTTGAGCTTCGCGACATTGTCTCTCACGCCCACGAGCATCTCATGGAAGTCGTTGAGCTGAGTTTTATTTCCGATGGCGCCGTGACCGGGAATGATGATTGTGTCGCCAGTGGCGATTTCGAGGTTGCGTTTGTTGGCAAGGATCATGCCGTCGATGTTGCCGCCGGTGGAGTAATCGATGAAGGGATAGAGTGGGTTCCAGAAGGTGTCGCCGGTGTGGAGGATGTTCGCTTCCGCGAAGTAGACAGAGAGGTCCGTGTCGGTGTGTGCGGGGTCGTAGTGTCGAAGGGCTAGAGTGTCGCCGTTGAGCTTGATGGATTTTCCGCTGGTAAAGACGACGGTGGGGATGGCGCCGGCAGGCGACGGCGGGAATTTAGCTTTGTAGGCGACGATCTCCTGCGGAGTGCTGAGTCGGGTGCGGCAGTTTTCGTGCGCGATGATTGTGGCGCCGGCGGCGTGCATCCACTCGTTGCCATCGGTGTGGTCGAAGTGCCAATGGGTGTTGATGAGGTGCTTGATGGGATCGGAGCTGAGGCCGGCCATAGCTTCGGTGAGCTGGGGCTGCGCGGTCGCGTATCCGGAGTCGATCAGCAGCTTGCCGTCTTTTCCGGGGAGGACGGCGATGTTGCCTCCAACTCCCATCAGGGCGGTGACGTTGCCGCGCAGGGGCTGGACTTTGAGCTTGGCGGTGGCTCCCGCAGCGCGGCCGCGCGCAAGGACCTCGGGGATGGCAGGAGTCTCCTGGGCGCAGAGCGGAGAGCGCGAGAAGCGGGTAACTGCGGCTGCAGCGGTGGCGGTTGTGAGAAAGCGGCGTCGTGAAAGCAGGGAGTTGAGCTGGGAATCGAACATGAGCGGTGTCCTTCTGTCTTGTCGAAGATACATGGGGCCGGTTGGGAGCGTGAAGACTTTATGGAGTCGGGCCTGAAGTTTCCTGCGATTCACGCCGATGACCGGATCAGGAGTTTTGCCGGCGATGGGTCTCAAGTTTTGCCGGTGGGAGAGGCAATGGACGACATCGTTGTGCCTGAGAGAAGGAATACGGCGGAAGGGTTTGTGGAGCGGCGCGAGCATACCCGATATGAGGTGGACGCGTGGGCCGAAGTGATGGTGCAGGACGGGTCGATGCTGTTTCGTGGCCGGGTTTTGGATATCAGCCGAGGAGGATGCTACGTGGAGACGGAGGCACGTCTCCGGTTGGCTCCGGGTACCTGGGTGGAGATGGTGTTTCGAGTGGGCGATCGCGTATTCCGGTGCGAAGCGACCAGCAGAATGCTGAGGACGAAGGGGGCGGGATTCTTGTTTGCGAACCTTGATGCAAAGCTACGCGCGGAGCTGGAGGCGCTGATGCGAGAGCTGAGTGGAGACTAAGTCGGTATCATCCCGGATCACCTCGCAAGGCAACCAAACCGAGGCAAGCCGACGTTCATACGAACAAAGTAGCACCCTGACCGCGATCTAGGTCGTGTGGTCGACGACGATCTTCCAGCCGTTGTCGGTATTTTCGAAGACAAGCGTGAAGAGACCCTCCGCGTTGCCGCCATCCTTCTTACTGCGATCGAGGTGGTATCGGCCGATAACGACGGCAAAGTTCTCGTCGAGCGGGTGGACCTCGAGGTCGGAGTAGGTGAGGGTGCCCATCGCGCCTCTGTTGGGGTAGTCATGCTTGTACTCGTCGACGAGACCAGTGAATCCGCGAAAGACCTGATGAGTGACAAAGAGCGTGTCCGGCGAGTCTTTGTAGCCGCTCGCGAACGCGGCAAGGTCTCCCTTGTTCCAGGCATTCTCCTGGGCGACGAGGACTTTGATGATGTTGAGCTCCTGCCGGGTGGCGGTGTGCAGCGGGTTTGGCTCCTGCGCAGAGACGAAGACAGGCGAAAGAAGGGTTAAGCTGACGGCGGCGATGCGGAAAGCGGAACGAAGCGTCATGGGTGATCCCTGAGGAGGATTAGGTTATTCGGTTTCCTTGCTAAAGCATGGATTCTATCGAACAGAACGCTCGAACGCTCGAGCCGGATTGATAGTAGCCGATCGGGAGGCCAATGATAAGAGTCTATGGAGGTTCACGAAAGAGTTGCGCCTAAGCCTGGTTGCGGTCGCGGGGTGGAAATTCTTCACGGCGCTTGAGACCGGTCGTAGGGGTGACCCAGATGATGGTGACGAAGGCTGCGAGACCGAGAGACAGGTGAGGGTGCTGGAATGCAAGCGGAACGGCAACGACATACACAAAGAGCGAGAGCCAGTTTTTGCGCTCGATAGCCTTATCTTCGGCCTCGAATCTGCCGGCATGACGCAGACGGCGGCTGATGGATAAACGCAGGAGGAGAAAGCTGAAGCCGGTGACGATCATGGAGCAGACATAAATGGCGACCGAAAAAGAGTCCATCTTCTTTTCGAGCACATAGGACGTGAAAAACGGCAGAAGCGACAGACAGAAGAGAAATCCGAGGTTGGCATAAAGAATCAGCTCGTCTGCCTCATCAGTCCGGTGGAGGAGCTGATAGTGGTTGATCCAATAGATCCCCACAAAAGCGAAGGAGATGAGATAGAGACATAAGGTCGGCAAAACGGCGCGCAGCCCTGCGAGCCCGTCCTGATGCGGCACCTTGAGCTCGAGCACCATGATGGTGATGATGACGGCGATGACTCCGTCAGAGAAGGCTTCAAGGCGGCCTGGAGTGAAGATGTGATGACTCATGGTGGTTGCGTTCTGGCAGAAGCATACAACGCGATTAGCCGGTGCGGCCGTGGCGATTGCTCTAGAATTGGTTCATGGGCTTACATTCCACTCTGCCGGATTCCCGTTTGAGCGCGAGGAAGGTGGTTCATGCGGTGTGTTCGCATGACTGCCCGGACTCTTGCGGCGTGCTGGTGACAGTCGACGAGCTGACGGGACGCGCGGTGAAGCTGCAGGGCGATCCTGAGCACCCGGTAACGCGCGGGTTTTTATGCGGAAAGGTAGCGAAATATCTCGACCGTGTGTATTCACCGGACAGGCTGCTGTATCCAATGCGGCGCAGAGCGGGCGTGCCAAAGGGACCACTGGCGCAGGGACATGAGACGGAAGCATTCGAGCGCATCTCGTGGGATGAGGCGCTCGAGGAGGTTGCCGAGCGGCTGAAGAAGATTGCCGCGGAGTTTGGGCCGGAGAGTATTCTGCCGTACAGCTACGCGGGCACAATCGGAAAGCTTGGCTATGGATCGATGGACCGGCGGTTCTTTCATCGTCTCGGCGCCTCGCAGCTTGACCGGACAATCTGCTCCGAGGCGGGCGGAGTCGCGCTGAAGAGCGTGTATGGGGTGAAGCTGGGCACGCCGCCGCAGGACTTCTCTCATGCGGGCCTGATCATTGCGTGGGGCGCAAATGTCCATGGCAACAACGTGCATCTCTGGCCGTTTATCGAAGAAGCCCGGCGCAAGGGCGCGAAGCTCGTCGTGATCGATCCCTACCGGACGAAGACTGCTGCGCTCGCGGATGAGCATCTGGCAATCAATCCCGGAACCGATGGGGCTCTGGCGCTGGGGATGATGTACGCGATCCTGAACATGGGCCTGGAGGATCGCGAATATATCGCGCGCTGCACGACGGGCTTTGAGGAGTTGAAAGCCCATGCGCTCCGGTCGGAACATTCGCCGGAGAGAGTGGCGGCGATCACGGGCATCTCAGCGGAGACGATTGTGCGGCTGGCACGCCGGTATGCGACGGCCGGACGTGCGACAACAGTAAAACAAGCGGAGACCTCGGGTCCGGCAGTGATTCGGTTGAACTACGGTATCCAGCGCAGCGAATTCGGTGGCACCGCCGTTCGTGCGGTCTGCATGCTGCCGCTGCTCACAGGAGCGTGGAAGTACAAAGGCGGCGGGCTTCAGCTCTCGACATCAGGAGCCTTCCCATTCGACGACAAGGCCCTGCAGATGCCGGAGCTGATGTTGGCCAGCCCGCTTGGGCGCGCTGCGCGAGTGGTGAATATGAGTCAACTGGGACAGGCGTTGACGACGCTTGGCGACAGGGAGAACGACGGGCCTCCGGTGAAGGCGATGTTTGTGTACAACTCGAATCCTGCCGCTGTAGCTCCAAACCAGAACGACGTGCTCCGCGGCATGATGCGGGACGATCTGTTCACGGTGGTGCACGAGCAATTCTTTACAGATACGGCCGATTATGCAGACATACTGCTGCCGGCGCCCACGTTCCTCGAGGTGAAGGATGTGCAGGGGGCGTACGGGCATCTCTTCGCGCAGGTCAACGCACAGGCGATCGCTCCGCTGGGAGAAGCGAAAAGCAACGTGGCAATGTTCGGTGAGCTGGCGCGGAAGATGGGATTTACTGAGCCTTGTTTTGACGACCGCGAAGATGCGCTCATCGATCAGGCGCTCAGGACCAACCATCCCTGGTTTGCGGGAATCACCCGTGAGCGGCTGGAGCGCGAGGGCCACGTCGGATTACAGTTCCCCGTCGACGCCAGCGGCGAGATTTTGCCTTTCAGCACGTCGGAATGGTTCCAGACGCCGAGCGGACGCGGTGAGTTTTTGCCGGTTCCCGTGTTCAAGGCGCCCGCGGAGTCCCGTGCGCACGCAGCCGAGGGAGCATATC
>CAWDJN010000019.1:0-35956 GCA_963802695.1 uncultured Acidobacteriaceae bacterium | reverse complement strand
GCGGACGGTTGAGGTTAGAGGAGCGTTAAATGGTGCAGTCCGGCTTTCGCCGGACTGGTTTTGGTCTGGGTTAAGTTTATCGTGGGCGTCAAGAGTGAGTTGTGGATTGGAAGTTGGATTGCATTTTTCTGATGGGCGCGCGTTGAGAAGGGCAAATGCGGAAAAGCGAAATGCGGGGGTCTCTCCACTGCGGCGGCAAAGTACGCCGCCTTCGGTCGAGATGTCGCTTCACTTGTTAGTTGTGGGAGAGAACAGGCAACCGCAAAAAACAACGTCAAGTCTCGGCTGAGATGCAATGTGAGGTGAGAAGCAGGTTTGTTCACTCCAAACTGCGCGTTGCGGTGAAAATGACGATTTTTGAGTGGGTCTGGAAGAGAGGAAAGGCGGCCACTAGAATGGGTTTCACTATGAGGCTTTTGGTTATGGCTTTGGCTCTTGCGTTCGGTTGTTCCTGCTGGTGCGCAGATGGCGATGCCGGCGAGTGGCGCTACGGCGTTCAAGGATACTTCTGTCGTTCAAGCCGCCGAGTGGGGCGAAGGTCGCGATTATCGAGTTTGAGGATCTGGAATGTCCGCTTTGCGCGCCGGTTTCTCCGATGGTGCGAGACGCCATGAGCCACTATCGAATTCCGCGGGTTCATCATGACTTCATCATTCCGGGGCATACGTGGTCGCGTAATGGTGCGATCGATGCGCGGTATCTTGAGGACAAGGTTTCGCCAAAGGTTGCGGAGGATTTTCGGCGAGACGTGTTTGCCAGTCAGCGGCTGATTGCGAGCGCGGAGGATCTGCAGCAGTTTACGCGGCGGTGGTTTCAAGCGCATGGGCAGGCGATGCCTTTTGTCGTCGATCCCAAATGCGCGACTGAAGTGGAGGCGGATTGTGCGCTGGGCAGACGAGTCGGAATGGCGCACACTCCCACCCTGGTGGTGGCGACCGCGCACCATTGGATTGAGGTGACGGAGCCGAACCAGTTGTATGCGGCGATCGATCGGGCTGAGGCTGAGGTGAATGGGCGGTCCGGGGTTCGGCCTAGTACCCGCTGATCGAGACCCAACGTTCGATAAAAGAAAAAGCGAAATGCGGGGGTCTCTCCACTCCCCCTCGACTGCGCTCGGGGTCCGGTCGAGATGACGCTTCTTTGGGAGGGGAAGGAGGGAAGCATCATTTGGTGTCCTGAGCGACCAGGTGGATGGTGCCGAGGATGCCGGAGGGGATGGGTTCGACTTTGTCGAGGTCCTGCATCTGGAAGCGGTCGCCGTATTTTTCGATGAGGGGTTTGTAGTCGTGCGGGGCGAGCGCGGACCAGGCATTGAGAGCGGTATTGTAGACGTGGATTTCGATGTGGTTTTGGCCGGGCTTTAAGAGTTTCGAGACGTCGAGGCGATAGGGTGGGTGCCAGAGAGAGCCGGCTCGCTGACCGTTGATGAAGACGATGGCGGCTTCGTGGATGGGTGGGTCATAGAAGGCGTGCATGCCGGGGCCGGGGCGGGTGATGCGTGGGTCAGGCAGACCGTTGGGGCCGAGGGCTGGGTGTTCGGGTGGGGAGCTGGGGGAACCGGGGAGCGCTTCGCCGCCGTCGATTTCGTAGAAAGACGGGGCTGTTGGTTTGGGCGATGGTGAAGTCTCGGGCGTAGACGGCTTCGCCGGAGTAGTGAGCGGTGGCGTGGTCGGCGGTCCAGTCGGCGAGGGTTGGTTCTGTCTCCATCTCTTTAGTTGATGTGAAGGTGACCTGCCAGTCGGTGCTTATGTCTGGGAGCTGTTCTGTGTTGGGAGCTTGCTCTTTTGCGATGCGATGGTCTGCGGGTTCCTCCGAAAAGACGAAGACCCGTGACTCGTAAGGGGAAAGATTCAGCGCTAGATTGCTGGCCGTGACATGATTGGATGCGCCAGTATCGGGATCCCATTGCTGCCCGTCGCGATGCGTTGTGTCAAAGACGACGGTCGCTTGAACAGGTTGATTGGAGGTGTTGGTGACGAAGTAGATGTCTGCTGTGGGGAGTTTGCGGCGGATGAAGCCTATGACTTCTTTGGTATGCTCGTCGGTGGTGGTGAGTTTGAGGTCGGGGTCTCCTTCGTTGTCGAGGGCCTTTGTTAGTTCGGCAGTGTTTGGGACGAGCATGATGGCTTTTGAGAGCTCGGTGATTTCGGGGGAATTGTTCCCTTCGGGATCGCGCGTGGGGGTGTGGTCGACGGCGATAATTTTGTGGTCATGATCGGACCATGCGACGATCTTTTTCATGGTTTCGAGAGGGATTCGCTCGGTGGGGGGGAGGACGAGGATCTGATGGGCGCCGAGGCCTACCTTGTTGATGGCTTCAGCGTCGATGTAGTCGACGTTGTAGCCGGCAGAGAGGATGGCGGACATGAGCTGCGGGGTGATGCGGCTTTGCATGGCTCCGGTGACGGTGACGTGGGCGGGAGAGAAACTGGACCAGGCGTCGTCGGTGGGGAGGAGGATGGCGACCTGGTTGGCGGGTTGACCCTGGCGGAGTAGCCAACTGATGCGCTGGATGTAGCGGGTGACGTCGGGCATGACGGGATGCCATGGGTTGTGGTCATTGAAGGAACCGGCGGCGTAGAGGGACCAGCCGGGTTCGGGGACTTTGCCCGGTGGTGGCGAGTAGGGCCAGCCGTGTCCGATGATCTGGTTCTCGCCCATGATGAAGTCGATGTCGGCTTCGGCTTTCATGTCGAGGGGCGTGGCTCGGAAGACGGGGGAGTGGAGCCAGGTGAAGGTCTCGCCTGAGGTGATGTTGTGGTTGAAGACGTGGTTGGCGGAGGTGGCCCAGCGGAGTGTGGAAAACGCGCGCCACTGTGGGCCTTCGCCTTCGGCTAGCGCTACGAGGTTTTGACTTGAAAACGTAACTGCTGGTTCTCCATACGTTTGCGAGCGAAACTTTGTGTGATGGGCGATGGCCCAGTTATTGATTTGGGTCAGGTAATTTTCGTTGACTAATTCGGTGAGAGTCTGGCCCCAGTCGTGCCTTACCTTGTCGGCGGCGGGGGTTCCTCCGGCTACTAGTTCGGGGAGGTGAGGGAGGAGATCGTAGCCGCGACGCTTGAGGAATTCGGCGGGGAGGGTGGGGGTCCAGTCAGCTCCGTAGGCTTCGAGGGAATCGGAGAAGATGGCGTAGGGTGGCGTGTCGCCGAAGGCTTTGACGAGAGGCTCGCCGACTTTTTGGAGATGGGTGGCGACAGCTTCGTGGCTGAAGGGATCGAGGACGTAGCCTTCGGCTCCTACGGCGGCTCGCTTGACTTGTTGTTTGGTGTGGCTGGCGATGAAGAAGAGGGCTACGCGCGGTTTGTCGGAGGGAGCGATGGTGATTGAGGAGCCGGTGAGAGTGAGTGGCTGGGCTGTGGTTGCGTCCCAGGTGACAGGCGGGGGGCCAGCGTTGCGGGTGGGAGCGGGGTTTGGTGGAGCGCCACAGTCGCTGCCGGTTTCAAAGCTGCAATGAGCAAGGTTTTTGGTGACGATGGATGCCGAGATGAAGGATTCGCCTTCTTCGAGCGCGGGCGGGGTGACGGCGGTGGTCTTGGAGGGGACTAGGACTTCGACGGTGCGGAGGCGGGCGGCGGCTTCGGCGAGGGTGGTGTTGGGGCCTCCGTAGGGCCAGCCGCTGCAGAGGGTGACGTCGATGCGGAGGCCGAGTCGGCGGCCTTCGGCCTGGGCATAGTGGACGGCGTCGAGCATGGCGGGGGAGAGGAAGGGGAGGTTCTTGAGATTTTTGGATGAGTCGTCGAGGACTTCGGGATAGACGAATGCTAGTTCGGCTCCGCCGATGCCGTCGGCTTTCATTTGCTGGAGCTCGCGGAGGATCTCGGGTTTTTCCACAGCGGCGCCGAACCACCACCAACGCATCATGGGTTTGGCATCATCAGGCGGATTAAGAAACTGCTGCTTGAGAGTTTGTGCTGAAAGAATTGAAGATAGGGAGATTAGCAGAAATGACTTGAGAAACATGTGCATGAGGGCGGCCTGTGGAAATCTTTGAGGAAAACTCTGCATGGAGTTACTCCGGAATGCCAGCGGAGCTGGTCTCGGTGGCGGGTCCATCGAGGATGGGGTTGGCCAGGCCAGCGACGTGGGGTTTGTTGGTGGAGGGTTGGAGGTCGAAGATGATGATCTCGTTGACGCCCTTGATGAGCCACGGGCCGGGGACGTAGAGGGTTTGCTGGGGACCGACGTTCCAAAAGCGGCCGATGGCGTGGCCGTTGATCCAGAGAGCTCCCTTGGTTAGGTTGCGGACGTCGAGGAAGGTGTCGCCGGTGGCGGTGAGGGTGAAGTGGGCTCGGTAGAAGGTGGGGGTTCCCTGAGGAGCGGTGGTGGTTCCGGCAAAATGCGGGGGTCTCTCCACTACCCCTTCGACTCGCTTTGCTCGCTCAGGGTCCGGTCGAGATGACACATCTCCCCAGTTCATGGGGAGGGGGTAGATCTGCCAGTCGGTGAGGGGCTGCCCTGCCAGTGTGACCGATTTGGTGATGCCTTTGATTTCGCTTCGCATGGCCGGGGAGAAGTTGATACGGTCTGAGTTTTCTACGAGGATGTCCAGGGTGGCAGGGCCGGTGGTGGTGATCTCAAGGGTGTATTGGTGTTGGCGGCGATCGAGAGTGCCAGCCAGTTTGCCATCGAGATAGATCTGGGCGTAGTCGTGGAGTTCGGTGAGGATGAGGTTTTCGGAAACGGCTGCGGGAAGTTGATGGCGGTAGAGGATGTAGCCGTAGGCCTGATCGAACTGTTCCATGGGTTTGGGCGTGTCGGAGTGGATTGGTGCGGGGAGATTGGCCCAGAGTGGTGTGGATTCGGTGAGGGTGATGGTGGGGATGGTGATGACAGGGGGTGGGTCAGGGACTGCGGGGAGGCAGGCCTCGTTGGAATCTGCCGTGGGATTTTGTGCCGCTGCGGGCAAAATGCGGGGATCCCTCGACTCCGCGCTTCGCGCTCCGCTCGGGATGACGTTTTCATTTTTCTGACAGGCGTATTTGGCGAAGATCTTTCGGAAGGCGAGGAATTTTGGGGTGGGGCGGCCGGACTCGTCGAGGGGGGCGCCGTAGTCGTAGCTGGTGACCTGCGGAAAATAGTTGCCGTTGTTCAGGTTGGCTCCGGACATGAAGCCGAAGCTGGTGCCGCCGTGGAACATGTAGAGGTTGATCCCGCTGCCGTGGCTGAGGATGTAGTCAAGGTCATCGAGCTGGGTTTGGAGGGGGCGGGTCTGGTGGGGATGGCCCCAGTAGTCGAACCAGCCGGGCCAGTATTCGGTGACGATGAGAGGTTTGCCGGGCTGGAAGGCGGCGAGCTTGGCCATTTCTTTTTTGGAGCCGCCGACTCCGAAGTTGACTCCGGTGAAGACCCCGGGAACGCCGCCATTTGGGAGTTCGTCGCCACCGTCGACGGTGTCGAGGAGGGAGGCGGTGAAGCCGGCGCGGAGGAAGAGGTCGCGCATGTGGGTCATGTAGGTGTGATTGGGGTCGGGTGGGGCGCTGTCGTGTTCGACCCAGCTGCCGTATTCGTTTTCGACCTGCGTGATGATGATGGGGCCGCCGTGACCGATCTGGAGTGGGGCAGTCTCCTGGCCTAGGCGCGTGATCCAGCGCTCGACGGGGACCATGAAAGCGGGGTCGTTGGTGCGGAGGGCGGTGGACATGCGGGGATCTTTGAGGAGCCACGCGGGGTAGCCGCCGAACTCCCACTCTGCGCACGAGTAGGGACCGGCGCGGAGTATGACGTAGAGGCCTTCTTCCTGCGCGGCCTTGATGAAGGCGACGAGGTCGGCGTTTCCGGAGAAGTTGAATTGACCGGGGGAGGGTTCGTGGACGTTCCAGAAGACGTAAGTGGCGATGGTGTTGAGGCCCATGGCCCGCGCCATCTTTAGACGGGCATGCCAGTACTCGCGGGGGATGCGGGCGTAGTGGAGTTCGCCGGAGAGGACTTTGAAGGGTTTGCCGTCGAGGAGGAACTGGTCGCCCTGAATGGTGAAGGTGTGGGCGGCGGGTTGTGCGATGGCAGGGAATGCGGCGAGGGCGAGGACGGCGGCGAGTAGCGTGCGGATGATTGGTTTCATTTGTGATGAGAATATTGTGACGCAGCCACGGTAGTTCATTTGGGAGAATGTTTCAAGGGAAGAACAACGTGGGTTGGTTGCTGCCGGTTCGTTGTTGGGGTGGTTGAACAAAAAAGGGGAATCGCGTGAATCGGTCTAAGCATCCATCCAGGCATCCATTAAGACGCCGATCGTGATTCCGCGAGAATGGATTAGCCGGTCGAAGTGAGGGCTCTTTCGAGAAGCGACAGGAGCGAAGTATGGCAGGGAAAAAGACAGTCATCGTGACCGGCGCCTCGCAGGGCATCGGAGCGGCCATTGTCCAGGCGTTTCTGGATCGCGGCTATAACGTGGTAGCAACCGCGCGTAGCGTTTCCAAGGCGGGCTTTGCGCCGTCAGCGAATCTCGCGCTCGTCGACGGAGACATCGGTGAGGCTGCGACGGCTGCGAGAGTCGGACAAACTGCGATGGCTAAGTTCGGTTCGATCGACCATGTGGTTAATAATGCGGGCATCTTCTCATCCAAGCCGTTCACGGATTATTCCATTGAAGAATTTCGCAGATTCGTTTCCATCAACCTGGAAGGGTTCATCTTCATCACTCAACTCGCAGTGAAGCAGATGTTGTCGCAAGGCAACGGTGGCAGCGTGACAAGCATTACAGCATCGTTGGCCGATAATCCTATTGCTGGTCTTCCGGCGTCGATTCCGATGATCACCAAAGGGGGACTTGAGGCGGTTACGCTGAGCCTCGCGAGCGAATACGCGAAGGATCACATTCGCTTCAACGCGGTGGCGCCCGGGGTGGTTGATACTCCTCTGCACAAAGATGTGAAGGCACGCTCGCCGATGGGAACGTTTTCAGATCCGAAGGACATTGCTGCGGCTGTTGTTTATCTGGCCGAGGCTACTCACGTTACCGGGGAGGTGCTGCACGTGGACGACGGTGCGCACGTGGGCAAGTGGTGAGCCCTCAGGGTTCGGTGCAGGGCGGCGCGGACCGCCGGCTGCAGGAGCTTGGTATTCAACTGCCTACGGCCTCGACACCTTTTGGCACTTATGTCGAGACTGTGCAGACGGGGAACCTGCTTTTCTTCAGCGGGATGCTTCCGGTTGTGGATCACAAGCCGAAGTATGTTGGGCGGCTGGGGAAGGAGCTTGATGTCGAGGCTGGACGCGATGCTGCGTATGTTGCGGCTTTGAATGTACTGGCTTCGGCGAAGGAACATCTGGGGACGCTCGACCGAGTGACTCGTGTTGTGAGGTTGGGTGTGTTTCTGGCGACCTCCGGAGATTTTTTTGAGCAGCCAAAGGTCGCGGACGCTGTGTCGGATTTGTTTCGAGATATTTTTGGAATCGAAAAGGCATCAGTCCGGCTGGTGATTGGCGTGGCGAGTCTGCCGTTGGGGATGCCGGTGGAACTTGATGTCATCTTCGAAGTGGCATAGTAGCAAAAGGTAGACGGAGATTTTTTGGAGGGTACTTGTGGGACAGCATTCCATTAACTCGTCACCGGCCTGGAATAAGACTCGCATTTCTTCTCTCTTCGGAATTGAATATCCAATTATTCAGGGACCACTGGGTGGCCTGTCGACGCAGCGATTGACTGCGACCGTCTCGAACTTCGGGGGCCTCGGCTCATTTGGGGCACACGGCTTGAGTCCTTCGGCGATCAAAGATGTGATCGCCGAGATACGGGCGCTGACTTCGAAGCCGTTCGCGATGAATTTATGGGTTTCCATGGAAGACGAAGGCGCGCGTACATCGGATAGCGAAGCATTTTCGAGAAGCCTGGCACCACTCGCCAAACATATCCAAGCCCTGGGCGGAGCACTGCCGAGACACCAGCCCTACGTTCCGATCAAATTTGAGGATCAGGTGCGGGTCCTGCTCGATGCAAAGGTTCCTGTGTTTAGTTTCATTATTGGGATTCCGGCAAAGGAGATTCTCGACGAATGCCGTGCACAGGGAATCCTGACGATTGGAACGGCGACGACACCGGATGAAGCCATGGTTCTTGAGCAGGCGGGTGTTGACGCGGTTGTGGCTTCGGGCTTTGAAGCAGGCGGCCACCGCGGTTCTTTCCTGTTGGCTTCGGAGGATTCGCTCACTGGAACGTTTTCGCTCGTGCCTCAGGTCGCGGATGCTGTTTCGGTCCCGGTGGTCGCCGCGGGCGGTATCGCCGACGCTCGCGGGATCATTGCGGCATTGGTTCTGGGGGCCGAGGGAGTACAGATCGGGACGGCTTTTCTGGCTACAGAAGAATCGGGTGCGAGTGTGCATCATCGCAACGCGATCCTCGGTGGAAAGGCTCGTAGAACCGCATTGACCAAAGGCTTTACGGGAAGGCTTGCGCGCGGGATACATAATCAGTTGCTCGAAGAGCTCAATCGGCCAGGGGTTGAGATTCTTCCGTATCCGTTGCAGCGCTTTCTCGTGAGAAATCTTTCTGTTCTGGCGGATAATGCTGTGAAGCCGGAGCTCATTCCGGCGTGGGCGGGACAGAGTGCGAACCTTTCGCGACATAAGAATGCGACGGCACTCTTGCAGGCTCTGGTAGAGGAGGTTTCCACGATGATCGACTCACGTTTCTGCGGGAATCGAGAACCAGGACGCGAGAAGAGATGAACGCCTGAGCATGTCGCAGGGAAGATCGGAGGATGTGTGAGTATGGCGAGATCGATTATGGGCAGAGTGGCGATGGCGGCGGTCATGCTCGGTACTAGGTTGGGGATGGATGCTCAGAATTTGGATTCCCAAAAGAAGGACAAGGCTATGGGACAACAGATTTTTTATCGCACCGTGAAGGTCGATGGGCTTTCGATCTTCTATCGAGAAGCTGGGCCGAAGGGGGCTCCTACTATTCTTGTTGCTGCATGGACTGCCTTCTTCGTCGCGGATGTTTCAGCCGCTGCTGACGCGGCTTTCGGACAACTACCATCTGGTTGCGCCGGACTATCCCGGATATGGGCATAGCGACTGGCCTGATCCGAAGCAGTTCGATTACACGTTTGATCACATCGCTTCGGTGATGGACGGATTTACGCAGGCGCTGGGTTTGTCGCGCTACGCGCTTTATATGCAGGACTACGGCGGGCCGGTTGGTTTTCGGATGGCGTTGGCGCACCCGGAGCGGGTGCAGGCTCTCATAGTGCAGGATGCGGTCGCGCATAACGAAGGCCTTGGCGCGAACTGGGCGACTCGGCGGGCGTTCTGGGCGGATCGGGCTGCTAATGAGGAGAAACTGCGGACGAATCTGTTGTCGATGGCGACGACGAAGACGCGGCATGTTGGAGACGATCCGAATGTTGAGCTTTATGATCCGGATCTTTGGACTGATGAGTATGCGTTTCTGAATTCGCCGGGGCAGGCGCAGATTCAGAGCGATCTTGTTCTATGACTACCGCACGAACGTCGATGCTTATCCGAAGTGGCAGGCGTGGATGCACAAGACGCAACCTAGGCTTTTGGTCATATGGGGTAAGCATGATCTCTCGTTCGATCCGGGCGAGCCGGAGCGGTATAGGAAGGATGTGCCGAGCGCGAAGGTCTATGTGCTCGACGGGGGACATTTTGCGCTGGATACCAAAGCGGATGAGATCGCGGCTTTGGTGCGGGAGTTCATGAAGGCGCAGAAGTAAACTGCGCGGTTTGCGTAAAATCTATTTTGGTTTGGGGCCGTCCTCCTGGGGGACTTCTTTGCCTTCGCCGGGGAAGGGCCATTTGCGCTCGATGGCTTGCTGGGCTTCGCGGGTGGCTTGCGGGACGTTGTTGATGCGAAGGTTTTCTATGAAGTGAACGCCCATCTTGCCGGCTACTGCGATATCCAGGTCGCCGTCTTTGTCGAGGTCTAGGGCGAGGATTTGAGTGCCTACTCCTGCGGTGCCGTTGTAGGAGATGGCGACTCGGGTGAAGGTGGCGTCGGGGTTGATTTTGTAGGCGTAGATGACGTTGGGGTCGTAGGAGCCGGGGTCGTTGCCGTCGTGGCCGCGGTAGCGTTTGCCGGTGACGAGCCAGGTGCTGCCGTTGCCTTCGAGGTCGGCGAGGACCAGGGCGTGGGATTGGGAGAAGGACTCGTCGATGATGTGGCGGGTGAAGGTGCGATGGTCGGGTGTGCCGCCTTGTTCGAGCCAGTAGAGGCCGTAGCCGTGGCCCTGGCCGAAGATGATGTCCATTTTGCCGTCGTGGTTGACGTCGTAGGCGATGATGGGGAAGCCGGTGTCGCCGAGATGCCAGTCGGGGTGCCACTGCCACTTGTCGTTGTTGGCGTCGATGTTCTGGAACCAGCCGTAGGGGGTGAGGATGTCGGGTTTGCCGTCGCCGTTGATGTCGGCGATGCCGATGCCGTGGCCGTCTTCATCTTTGCCGCCGACGTGATGGACTCGGGGCTCGGGGCCGGAGAAGTCGACCCAGAGGATGCCGGAGTGGTTGTAGTGGGCGAGGGCGAGGTCGGGTTTGCCGTCGCCGTTGATGTCGGCGAAGGCTCCGCCTTCTGTGTCGAAGCTGTCGGTGATGAAGTGCTGCTTCCACATGGTGCCGGGGGCGGCGGATTTGCCGGGGTTCTCGTACCACCACAGGCCGTTGGCGATCCATCCGGTGGTGACGATGTCGGGGTAGCCGTCGTGGTTGACGTCGATGGTCCATTCGCCGCAGTCGGAGATGAATTCGTTGTGAGTGCCGACGGTGCGGTATTGATGGCGTTTCCAGTCTCCGCCGTTGGCGCCGGGGTTTTCGTACCAGTAGGCTCCGCTGACGAGATCGAGGAAGCCGTCGTTGTTCATGTCGAGGGTGGTGATGCCTTCGGCGTGGTCGGTGCCTAGACGATGGACGAGGAAGGTGGGGTTCGGTGCGCCGTTGGGGCCGGGGCCTGGCGTGGGTTTGCGGAACTCGGTGGCGTGTTCGGGGTCCTGGGCGAAGGCGGTGACGGCGAGGAAGAGAACGGGGACGAGGGCGGAGAGTTTGAGGGAATTTTTCATTTAGCTTCCTTTGACATTATGGTGCTCCGAAAGCAACCGCAGGTTCCTTCGACAAGCTCAGGACAGGCTCTTCGACTCAGTAACTCGCAAAGGCGCGAGTTACTTCGCTCAGGATGACACCTCTGGATGATCTGCTGGTCAAACATAAATCGATGTTCCGTGGGTTATTGAGGTAGTGGTTTGAGTTCGACGGTGCGGCCGGTTTTGGCGGAGGTGCGGGCTGCGTCGAGGATTTGCATGACGATGATATTGGTGTTGAGGGAAGAGAGGTCGCCTTGCGGGTTGATTTCGCCTTGGAGAACGGCGGCGAGGTAGGTGAGTGAGTTGGATTGGTTTGCGGGGAGTGGGGGAGCGGGTTTCTGGGATTCGGTTTTTTCGCCTTGATAGCGGACGCGGAGGTTATCGGCGGCGACGGTGATGATGTATCCGGTTGAGCCGTAGACTTCCATGTCTTTGCGGGCGAAGGGCCAGTTCCAGGAGGGCATGAGGACGGCCTGGGCTTTCGGGTAGCGGAGGATAATGGTGGCGTCGTCGTCCACGTGGGGGTAGATGTCGGGCTTGTCGGTCTGGGTGACGGTTGTGACGCTGAGCGGGGCCTGTCCGTGCATGAGGAGAGTGGCGAGGTCGGCTCCATAACAGCCGAAGTCGAAGAGTGCGCCTGCACCGTTCTGGACTGGGTCGGTGAGCCAGGGGAGCCATTCGGGGCCTACGCCGATCTCTTTAGGCCCCTCGTGGCCGTCGTGGACGACGATTTTGCGGAGGTCGCCTAGCTTGCCGGACTCGGCTTCGTTGATGGCTTCGGCGTTGGAGGCGTACCAGGTGGTCTCGTAGTTGACGAGGACGTGGACGTGATGCTCGCGAGCGGCGGCGCGGATGGCGAGCGCGTCTTCCATGGTGGTGGTGAGGGGTTTCTCGACCATGGAGCTGATGTTATGGCGGGCTGCAGCTTCGATGACGCGGCGGTGATCCTGAATGGTGGTGTAGACGAGGACGGCGTCGGGGTGTTGCGTGGTGAGCATGTGCTCAAGGTCGGTGTCGAAGAGGGTTTGTGAGAGATGGTATTGAGTGGCGTACTGTTGCGCGAGAGTGGTGTTGGGTTCGACTATGGCTACGAGTTGGGCGGACGGGTTTTTGGGGAGTGCGGATAGGAAGCCTTTTACGTGGCCGTGGACGAGGCCGACGATGGCTACGCGAATGGGTTTGGTGGAGTTGGTCTGTGCGATTAGTTCGGGAGCGATGAGTGTGAGGAGAAGAGCGAGTGGGACGAATTTCATTGATGCCTCAGTTTTGATACTTGGTGCTAGTAAAGAACCGCAGGTCCTTCGACTCCGGGCTACGCCCTTCGCTCAGGATGACACTTCTTGAGGTAAGTCAAACATTGATTCTTCTCATACTGCGTTCATCCGAGTTTCATCGTTTCGGGATTCCAGTGGACTACAGAGCCTTTTTCGAGGCTTACGTTGCTGAGGAGGGCGGCTCCGGCGGCTCGGAAGCCAAAGGTGGCATCTTCGACTGGTTGTTTGCGCGTGCGGACGGAGTTGAAGAAGTTCTGGAAGTGGTCGAAGCTGTCGGAGTAGCCGCGTGGGGCGGAGAATTTTTCTATGGCTGTGTAGGGTGTGCCGGTGGGTAGTGTTGGTGGGTATTTCTCGCGGTATTGTTTGAGGAACTCCTGCTGCATTGCGTTGGAGAAAGTGCTGATGGTGTAGCCGGGATCTTTTTCGCGGGGAGCGCGGGTGATGGTGACGGTCTGGCCGGCGATCTCCATTGTGCCTTCGGATCCGGTGAAGAGAAACCCTTCGCTTTCATCACCTCCGTCGACGAAGTTAACGCGAAGGCTGAGGTTAAAGCCTTGCGGGTAGTCGAAGAGGGCGAGGAGGACGTCGGGGACGTTGCGGCCATCCTTCCAGAAGCGGAGACCTCCGGTGGCCATAGCGCGGGTGGGGCCGTTGGAGCCAGTGATGAAGTGAGTGCCGCTGAAGAGATGGACGAAGAGATCGCCTGCGACTCCGCTGGAGTAGTCGTTCCACTTGCGCCATTGGAAGAAGCGCTCGGCGTTCCAGGGGATTTGCGGCGCGGAGCCAAGGAACTGCGGCCAGTCGCAGGTGGTGATGCTGGCGTCGGGCGGGACGGAGTAGTTCCAGGCGCCTATGGAGGAGTTGCGATCCCAGCGGGCGGTGACCATGTTGAGTTGGCCAATGGCTCCGGAGGCGAGAAGTTCTTTGGCTTTGGCGTAGATGACGGAGGAGACGCGCTGGCTTCCGACCTGGAGTATGCGGTTGGTGGATTTTGCGGTGGAGATGATCTCGGGGCCATCGGGGTAGATGTGGATCATGGGTTTTTCGAGGTACACGTCTTTGCCGGCGCGCATGGCATCAGTGGCGGCTTGTTTGTGCCAGTGGTCGGGCGTCGCGATGATGACGGCGTCGACGTCTTTGCGGGCGAGGATTTCGCGATAGTCACGGGTGGTGAAGAGGTCGACATCGTTGGACGTGCCTTTGCCCCAGAGTTCTTTGGAGTGAGTGAGCCGGCCATCGTAGCAGTCGGCCACGGCTACGAGTTTGACGCCGGGGGCGCGTAGGGCAGTGGCGGTGTCGCCCTGGCCCTGGATGCCTGCGCCGACGAGTGCGAACTGGATGTGGTCGTTGGCGGAGGTTGCTTGTGAGGCAGGCGCAGCCAGGGCAGAGAGCGTGTGGATTTGTGTGCCGGCGGCTGCGGCTGCGAGTTGAACAAAGGTTCGCCGATTGAGAGTGGTCATTGGGAGATTCTCTTTCGTGATAGCAACGTTTCTTTCGATAGAGAACGGTATGCGATTCGGCCTCCGGTGTCCAGAGAGAGTTGAACTGGTCGGACCCTTGAGGGTAGGTGAGGGATGTCTGGTCTAGGATTTACCGTATGGTGTAGGGTGACACGGAGGGAATACTGATGGCTCATTTTAGATGGTTGCGTGCGCTCTCTTTAGCAGTGTCGATCGCGGCTTCAGGGCTGTTTGCGCAAAGTACAGCCGCGCCTTCGAGCGATGGCACGTGGTGGAAACATGCGGTGATCTATGAGATCTATCCGCGGAGCTTTCAGGACTCGAATGGCGATGGGGTGGGGGATCTGAATGGGATTACGGAGCGGCTGGATTATCTGAAGGCGTTGGGTGTGGATGCGATCTGGCTCTCTCCGATATATCCGTCACCGCAGGTGGATTTTGGGTATGACATCTCGGACTACGAGAATGTCGATCCGCAATATGGGACGCTGAAGGATTTTGACCGGCTGGTGGCGGAGGCCAAGAAGCGAAATATTCGCGTGATTCAGGATATGGTGCTGAACCATACTTCGGACAAGAATAAGTGGTTTATTGAGTCGGCGAGTTCGCGGACGAATCCGAAGCGGAACTGGTATGTGTGGAGCGATGGTAAACCGGGGCCAAATGGGAAGCCGCTGCCTCCGAATAACTGGGTGAGTCTGTTTGGCGGATCGGCGTGGGAGTATATGCCGCAGACGAAATCGTTTTACTACCACAAGTTTTATAAACAGCAGCCGGATTTGAACTGGCGAAATCCGGAGGTAGAGAAGGCGATGTTCGGGGTGATGCAGTTCTGGCTGGACCGCGGGGTGGCGGGGTATCGGCTGGATGCGATTCCGACATTGTTTGAGGATCCGCAGCAACGGGATGAACCGGTGCTGGCTGGGACGAACGCGCAGGGTGATCCGAACCTTGAGCACATCTACACGGATAATCTGCCGGAGGTGCATGATGTGATTCGGCGGATGCGGGCGATGGTGGCGAAGTATCCGTCGACTATCTACCCGGGGGATCGGGTGCTGATTGGGGAGACGTATCTGCCGAATACGGCGGAGTTGGATAAGTGGTATGGCGGGGCGAAGCACGATGAGTTGCAGTTGCCGATGGATATGATCGTGGGGTTTTTGAACAAGCTGGATGCGAATTCATTTCGTGCACGGCTCAATGAGGTGGAGACTGAGGTGCATGGTTCGCAGCCGCTGCTGGTGTTCGATAACCATGACAATATCCGGAGCTGGGAGCGATATGGGGATGGGGTTCATGACACGCAGATTGCGAAGCTTCTTGGGGTAGTGCTGCTGACGACAAAGGCTACCGCGCTGATGTATTACGGCGAGGAGTTGGGGATGGTGACGACAACTCCTACGCGGGTTGAGGACGTAAAGGACCCGATTGGGCGGACTGGATGGCCGCAGGAGAAAGGGCGCGACGGGGAGCGGACGCCAATGCAGTGGGATGCTTCGAATCCGCAGGCGGGGTTTAGCACGAATGCGAAGACGTGGCTGCCGGTGCCGGCGAATTACAAGACGATCAATGTACAGGCGGAACAGAAGGATCCGAATTCGATGCTGAACTGGTATCGGCGGTTGATTACGCTGCGGCGGGAGATCCCGGCGCTAAGTGATGGCGGGATGGTGATGGTGGACACGACGAATCCGAAGGTGTTGTCGTATGTGCGGACGGCTCCGGCGGGAGCGAAGGCTGTGGTGGTGTCGCTTAATATGACCGGGCAGCCGCAGAAGATCGCGTTGGACCTGCGGCCTGCGGGGATTTCGGAACGTGCGGTACGGACTTTGCTGACGAACGATCCTTCGCTGCAGAATGCGACCACGACTTCGATGACACTGCCTCCGTTTGCGCAGCTGGGTGGGGGAGGTGCGGTAGGGTTTTGTTTTCTTGTGCATCCGCGCTCACAGATTAGTCTTCCATTCGGCGGCATTTGCGACGATACTGACGGGGATTGCGGGCCCTGACTTTATCTGAGACGAAGGAGATGCGATGAGGAGAGAACTAGGTTTGGCGGCGGTGATGTTGGCGGGTTTGGCGGCAATGGGGGCGCAGGATGCGCCGGTGCCTCCGGCGGTGAAGATGGGGTTGTGGCAGAACACGGCTACGAACACTATGACGGGGTTGCAGATTCCTCCGGATGTAGCGGCGAAGCTGCAGGCGATGGGAAGACCAGTGCCGGGGTCGGCTCCCAGGACGATTGTGACGCAGTCTTGCCTGACGCCTGATAAGTGGCAGAAGTCGTTTGCGGATATTCAGCAGAACAAGAGCTGCCAGTTTACGAATGTGCATCAGAGCGCGACGGGAATGTCGGGTGATATGACGTGCACGACGCCGGATGGTTCGTCGAAAGGGCACCTGGATGCGTCGTTTGCGAGCCAGGAGAAGATGAACGGGAAGATGCACATGGAGATCACGACGGCGCGCCAGTCACAGCCGATTGTGATGGATGTGACCTTTGAGAGCGTGTACCAGGGGGAGGATTGCAAAGGGATCTCGCCGGATTCGCCAAAGGTTGTGCGCTAGCGGGAGTGGAAGTGGTGTGGGATTGAGCCTCTTGCGGATCGACTGCGAGAGGCCCGGTTGTTTTTGCGGATTGGGATTAGAAGCCGGGGCGGGCTTTCCTGTGCGACGTTGAAGTGGCGCTCGAGGGCGAGGCCGGCGCGTGCGATGGTGCCTTCGTCGAAGAGACGGCCGATGAGAGTGACGCCGTGAGGGACTCGTCGGGGTGGGTTGAATTTGGGGAGAGGGTTGTTGGGATCTGGGGCCCAGTCGCTGCGGGCTTCGGAGACTTCAACGAAGCCGGTGCGGAGGGTGAGGGAGGGGTGGCCGGTGAAGTTGGTGATGGTGACGATCTCGTCGCGTAGGGATGGGACAAGGAGGAGGTCGACTTCGGTCATGATGCGGGCCATTTCTTGAGCGACCATGCGGCGGAGGCGGTCGGTCTGGACGAAGTCGACGGCGGAGAGGAAGTGAGATTGTCGGAAGGTGTTGGGCCAGGCGTCAGGGACCTGAGCTTTGAGGGTGTCGACGGCGTGGTTGAGGGTGATCCCTTCGAAGGCGGCGGCGGCTTCGGCGAAGAGGATGAGGTCGAGGTTGTCGTACGGCCAGTCGGGGAGAGTGACTTCGACGGGTTTCATGCCGAGCTTGGGGATGGCGTCGAGGGCGGCGCGGTCGACGTCGGTGGCAGGGGCTTCTTTCATCCACTGTGGGAAGTAGCCTACGCGGAGTCCAGTTACGGGGGCTTGCGCGTTGAAGTTGAGGTGGCTGGGAATGCAGGCTACGTCTTTTCCGTCTGGGCCGGTGATGGCGTTGAGGACGAGCATGGTGTCTTCGACGCTGCGGGCCATGGGGCCGAGTTTGTCGAGGGACCAGCAGAGGGTCATGGCTCCGGTGCGGGGGACGCGGCCGTAGGTGGGGCGGAGGCCGGTGACGCCACAACGCATGGAGGGCGAGACGATGCTTCCTCCGGTTTCACTGCCGATGGCAAAGGCTACCAGGCCGGCGGCGGTGGCTGCTCCGGGGCCCGCGGAGGAGCCGGAGGAGCCTTCTTCGAGGAGCCAGGGGTTCATGGTCTGGCCGCCGAACCAGATGTCATTGAGGGCGAGGGCTCCGAGGGAGAGCTTGGCGATGAGGACGGCTCCGGCCTGGTTGAGGCGGGCGGTGACGGTGGCGTCGGTTGTGGGAATGCGGTTGCGGAAGGGTTCGGCGCCGTAGGTGGTGGGGATGTTGGCGGTGTCGAGGAGGTCTTTTGCGCCCCATGGGATGCCATGCAGGGGACCGCGATAGTGGCCGGCGGCGATTTCGGTGTCAGCTTGTTTTGCTTGCGTGAGGGCATGGTCGCGGGTGAGGGTGATGATGCAGTTGATCTTTGGATTTAGGCGGGCTATGCGGGTCAGATAGATGTCGGTGAGGCGCTCGCTGGTAAGTTGGCGGGTTTCAATCCATCGGGAGAGCTGGTGGACTGGGGCGTAGGCTATTTGCTCGTCTGAGTTGGGAAGTTTTTCCTGGGTGGATACGGTTCGGATGAATTGGTTGCTGGTGGGGCCTGACGATTGGCCGGGAAGGATGGAGTTGACGGTAGAGTAGGGGGCGATGTTGGAGGGGATTTCGACTTTACGGGGGCCGGTGCGTCGTTCGTAGAGACCCGCCATGGCAGAGCGCCAGTTGCTGGCGGCCTGGGCTCGGTCTTTTTCGGTGAGGGGGAACTGGATGAGTTTTTCTGCTTCGGTGAAGGTTGTGGTGGTGACTTCAGGGCCTACGGCGGGTGCGGTGCCGAAGGCGGGTGGTGCTCCGGGTGTGGTGGGTGTGGCGGGGTTTTGTGCGAGGGCGGCCGTGGACGCTAGCAGGGTGAGCGCGCTTTGGGTCAGGAATTCGCGGCGGGAGTTGGGCATGGATTCCTCTGGTGGGATTGTAGCGAGAGGTCAGTGGAGATTTGTCTGTATATCGTCGTGGCTGCAAGAGCAAACGCCACCCACCCTTTGCGATGGGGCGCAAAGGATGGGCCACCCGGCTCTCTGGCGCTACAAAACAAAATGCGGGGGTCCCTCGACTTCGCTCGGGATGACGGATTTGTGGGAGTGAGCGAAATTATTTGGTTGAGTAGGTGGTGGGGATGCCTTGCAGAGTTACTGGACCTTTGAGTGCGGCCTTTTGTTTGGCGACCATGGCGGCTACGTCGGCGAGGAGTTGCTTGTTGTCGAAGACGATTCCGTCCTTGATGGTGTATTTGATTCCGCCTACGCGCTCTACTTTTCCGGTTTCGTCATTGAGTCGCATCCATCCAGTGGGATAGAGGACTTTGAGGTTGGCAAGAGGGTTCTGGTCGACGAGGATGAGGTCGGCACGCTTGCCGGGGCGGATGATTCCGAAGTCCACGTCCGTTTGTTTGGGGCTTTGGAGCTCTTCGGCGCCGTAGAGTGTTGCGGAGCGGATGACTTCGAGTGGGGTGAAGCCGGTTTCGCGGAGGAGTTCGAGCTCCTGAATGTAGGCGAATCCGTAGGTTTGGTAGATGAAGCCTGCGTCGGTGCCGGTAGTGACGTGGCCTCCGGCGTTTTTGAAGTCTTCGAGGAAGTCTTCCCAGATGCGGTAGTACTGCTTGTAGGCGTACTCGTCTTCGGAAGTCCAGTTGTAGTAGTAGGAGCCGTGGTTTTCGCGGTTGGGCTGGTAGTACTGCATCAACGAGGGGAGCGTGTATTTGTCGTGCCACTCCGAGGTGTAGGCGCGCTCGAGATCGCGACCGGCGGAGTATATGGTCATGGTGGGGTTGAGGACGGTGCCGCCTTTGACCCATTCGGCGATAAGGGCGTTCCATTGTTCGCTGCCGCGTGGGTAGATCTTGTTCCAGTTGCGGGCGACCTGGCCGAAGCGCATCTGCTCGTCGTTGTAGTTCTGGTCGGCGGGGTAGTCCTGGACGGTGGTGTCCTTTAATAGAGATTCGAAGAGGCCGTAGCTGTGAGTTACGGTGCGGAGGCCGAGGCGGGTTGCGTCGCGTGCGGTGAGACGGGGTTCGCTTTCTTGTCCGAGGTGCGCGAGGGAGCCTAGTTTGTATTTTTTGGCTTCGTCGAGGATTGCTGCGACTACCTCGGGATCGCCGCCGAAGAATTCAACTCCATCGACGCCTTTGCCTGCGATGAAGCGGACCCATTCGCGGCCTAGCTCGGGGGTGAGGACGGGCTGGGATTTCCAGCCGTCTCCGGTGAAGGTGGGCTGATAGACGTAGATGTGCGGGGCGGTGATCTCGTCTTTCTCGCTGCGCTCGCGCTCGTGGAGGGCCCAGTCGAGTGGGACCGGCGGGAACGCCGCGGACGGTTGTGACTCCGCTGGCTAGCCAGAGTTTGTTGCAGTACTCGGCGTCGGGGGCCTTCCTAGCGTCGCCGTAGTGGACGTGGGTGTCGACGAAGCCGGGGAGGAGATACATGCCGGTGCCATCGATCTCGCGGGTTCCTCTTGCGGGGCGGCCTTTTTCTTTGATGGGCACGTGCGGGGTGCCCACGGAGACGACGTCGGCGATGCGGCCGTGCTCGATGACGACGTCCATGGGGCCTGCGGGGGCTGCGCCGGTTCCGTCGATGACAGTTACGCCGCGGATCACAAGGCGGTCGTAGGGACCTCCGCCGTCCTTGGGGTTTCGGTCGGGAGCGGGCGTTGGGCCAGCCTGAGCATTGATGTGCGGTGTGGCCAGGAGAATGAGGCTGAGAAATGTAACTGTGAGCGGACTAATTTTGTTGCAAATCATCTGACTGATGCCTCCGTGCCGCATGTCTGAGAGAGGGGCGCAAAGCGGGCTGGGTTACAGGGTTGATTTTCTGTGTGTAGAATTTTGGCTGAGTTTCAAATATAAACGCCGAAGTGCAGGGGTGAGGAAGAAATATGAAGCTGCTTCGTTTTGGGGGTCGAGGACAAGAGCGTCCGGGGATGTTGGATAGCAAGGGCGCGTTGCGTGATTTGTCGGGTGTGGTGAGCGATATTGCCGGGGCGACCCTGTTGCCGGAAGGGCTTGAGAAGCTGCGGAAGATTGATGCGGAGGCGCTGCCGCTGGTTGGAGGGAATCCGCGGATTGGGCCGTGCGTTGGGAGTGTGGGCAAGTTTATCTGCATCGGGTTGAACTATTCGGACCACGCGGCGGAGTCGGGGATGGCGGTGCCTGTGGAGCCGGTAGTTTTTATGAAGGCTACGTCCTCGATCATGGGGTCGAATGACGATGTGATGATTCCGCGTGGAAGCGAAAAGACTGACTGGGAGGTGGAACTGGGAGTTGTGATCGGGAGAGAGGCGCGGTATGTCGCAGAGACAGACGCGCTCTCGTACGTTGCAGGTTATTGTGTGGTGAATGATCTTTCGGAGCGCGCGTTCCAGCTGGAAGGAACGGGGCAGTGGGTGAAGGGCAAGAGTGCGGATACGTTTGGGCCGATTGGGCCGTGGCTGGTGACAACGGATGAGGTGCCGGATCCGCAGGCGCTAAATTTGTGGCTCGAGGTGGACGGGCATCGGTATCAGAACGGCTCGACGGGGACGATGGTGTTTGGGGTGGCTTATCTTGTCAGCTATCTGAGCCGGTTTATGAGCCTGCAGCCGGGAGATGTGATTTCGACCGGAACGCCTCCTGGGGTTGGGTTGGGGCAGAAGCCGCCGGTGTATCTGCGGGCTGGAAATGTGATTCGGCTTGGGATTGACGGGCTGGGGGAGCAGAGGCAGACGGTGGTTCCGTTCCAGCTTCGGTAGCTGCTTGCTCTAGACAGCGAAGATTTTTTCTCTTAGATAGCATCGATTTTCGAGAACCCGCATCGAAGGTTTCATCGGCGAATGGGAGACCAGAGCGACGCTTGCGGACGAGTTGCGCGCAGGATTGATCGGAAGCGTCGAGAGATGCTGGTTTGGTTCGAATGGGCAGTCATCAAGAGTAATGCGACGGTGATAGTATTTTCGCATTCTTGCCGGGCCAATGCTGCGTTACTGAGGTGATCCGATTTCAGTGCAACCTATGCTTGCGGCCATCCATCATGTATCCGTTCTTGCGGACGGCGGGATTCTGCGTTCACCTACGACGATCTTCGATCCGGCCGCTACGCCTGCGCGCTCCGCGTTCGGATTGTCGATGCTGATACTGGGGATTACTGCGGGAATTTTTCTTGTGGTGGGTGGACTGATTCTCTACGCGGCGATTCGGTTTCGACACAGGCCTTCGGATTCGGAGCGAGAGCCGCCGCAGATCTACGGAAGCAATCAGATTGAGCTGTCGTGGACGGTGATCCCGATCCTGATTGTGGTGATGCTGTTTCTTTCGACTACGCGCGTGATTCTGGAGACGGAGGCTGCGCCGAAACCGGCGAGTGCACTGGATGTAACAGTGATTGGCCATCAGTTCTGGTGGGAGTATCGGTATCCGAAGCTGGGCGTCGTGACGGCGAATGAGCTGCACGTTCCGGTTAGCGATCCAGCGAAGCCAACGCCGACTTATCTTGCGATGTCGTCGGCTGATACAGACCACAGTTTCTGGGTTCCGCGGCTGGCGGGCAAGATGGATTTGATTCCGAACCGGCTCAATACTATGTGGATCGATCCGCAAGAGCCGGGACTCTACCTGGGACAGTGTGCGCAGTATTGCGGAACGCAGCACGCGAAGATGCTGTTGCGGGTGTATGCACAGTCGCCGGAGGACTTTGCTGCGTGGATCAAGCAGCAGCAGAGGCCGGCGGCGCAGGATGTTTCGGCAAACGCTCCGGCAGCGGAGGGGAAGACGGTTTTTATGCGAAGCGCGTGCATTAACTGCCACACGATTGCGGGGACGGTGGCGACAGGACGTTTTGGGCCTGACCTGACGCATCTGGAGAGTAGAGACACGATTGCCTCGGGGCCGATTCAGAACACGCCGGAGAATTTGAGGAAGTGGATTGCTGATCCGAATTCTATGAAGCCGGGCGTGCTGATGCCATCGATGAATTTGAACGATCACGACCTGGACGTTGTTACTGCCTATTTGACGACACTTCACTAACGGTTCAGGGCTGGACGTAGGCGTATCGAGGGAAAGAGCAGCATGGCGAATGCGAATCCAGTGTTGGTAGCTGTCGACCAGACGCTGACCGAGCGGCGGCCACCGCTTGACGTGGTTTATGAGTGGGTGTCGACGGTCGATCATAAGAAGATTGGCCTGATGTATATCGCGTATGCGCTGATCTTTCTCCTGATTGGCGGCTTCGAAGCGGTGCTGATGCGGATTCAGCTCGCTGTTCCCAACAATCACTTCGTTTCTCCGCAGGTCTTCAACCGTCTGTTTACGATGCATGGCACGACGATGGTGTTTTTCATGGGGATGCCGATCCTGTTTGGCTTCGCCAATTACCTTGTGCCGTTGATGATCGGCGCGCGGGACATGGCGTTTCCGCGGTTGAATGCGTTCAGCTTTTGGATATCGGCGTTTGGCGGTTTGTTGCTGTACTTCAGTTATCTGGGTGGCGATGGGCTTTACGGTATGGGATCGGCGCCGGATGTGGGCTGGTTCGCTTATGCTCCGCTGACGGCGAAGGTGTTCTCGCCGGGGCACAGTACGGACTATTGGACGCTATCGATTCTGTTGAGTGGTATTGGAACCACGGGTACGGCTTTGAACATTATGACCACAACAATCTGCATGCGCTGCAAGGGAATGAAGTTGACGCGCATGCCACTGTTCGTCTGGCTGATGGTGGTGACGAGTTTTCTGGTGTTCGTCGCGGTGAGTCCGCTGACGGCGGCGCAGATTATGCTGACGCTCGACCGCTACCTGGGCGCGCATTTCTTCGATACGCAGGCGGGTGGGTCGGCTGTGTTGTGGATGCATTTTTTCTGGATATTCGGGCATCCGGAGGTCTACATCCTGGTGCTGCCGGCGTTCGGGATGATCAGCGAGATGATTCCGGTGTTCTCGCGTAAGGCGATTTTTGGGTATCCGGCGATGGTGGCGGCATCGGTTGCGATTGGTTTTATCAGCTTGAGCGTGTGGGCGCACCATATGTTTACCGTTGGGATGGGGCCGGCAGGGAACACGTTCTTTGTCTTTTCGACGATGGTGATCTCAGTGCCTACGGGGATCAAGATTTTTAATTGGCTGGCGACGCTGTGGGGCGGAAAGATTATTTTCAAAGTTCCAATGATGTTTTGCCTCGCCTTCCTGTTCCAGTTTCTCGTGGCGGGATTGACGGGCATCATGCTTTCGTCGGCGCCCTTCAACTGGCAATTGAGCGCCTCGTATTTTGTGATTGCTCACTTTCACTATGTTCTCGTTGGTGCGATTGTTACTGCGCTTTTTGGCGCCTTCTACTACTGGTATCCGAAGGTGACGGGCCGGATGATGAGCGAGACGCTGGGAAAGTGGCACTTCTGGCTTTTCATCATTGGATTTCATCTGACGTTCGACGTCATGCATGTTCCGGGACTGCTTGGGATGCCACGAAGAATTTATACGTATGAGGCAGGTCGCGGGTGGGAGACGTTGAACCTGATCATTGGGGTTGGGGCGCTGTTTCAGACGGTGGGCACTCTTATCTTTGTCTACAACATGGTGCGGTCGTACTATCACGGGGAGATTGCAGGGCATGATCCGTGGGACGCCTGGACGCTGGAGTGGGCGACGCCGTCTCCGCCACCGTCCTATAACTTCGCCGTTGAGCCGACCGTCCGCAGCCGCCGGCCGCTGTGGGACCTTAAACATCCAGAAGATCAGGACGAGAACTACGAATGATGCAGACGACAAGCACAATTCCGATCAGCGCGAGTGAGCAACCATGGGTGTTGCCGTATCGAGGCATCGTGGGGATGGTTTGCTTGATTGTGGCGGAGTCGGCGATCTTTTTGATCTTTGTAGTTGCGTACATTTACTACATCGGCAGGAGCTTGAGTGGCCCGACACCTGCACAGGTGCTGGAGTTGCCGATCCTAAGCACGATCTGTCTGCTGTCGAGCAGCATCACGATTCATTACGCGGTGGGTTCGCTGCGCAAAGATAACGTCCGGGGCTGCACGCTGGGTCTGGCGGGGACGGTCCTGTTGGGCGCGATCTTCCTGATGATGACAGCACGGGAGTGGTATCACCTGATCCATGATTTTGGCTTGACGATTCGTACGAATCTTTTTGGAACGACGTTTTATTCGCTGGTCGGTTTGCACGCGAGTCACGTGGTTGTGGGACTGACAATGTTGACGATCGCGCTTGCACTTTCGCTGAGGGGGCGCGTGACCGAAGAGCATGCAGAGCGGCTGGAGGTGTTGTCGCTCTACTGGCACTTTGTGGATGGAGTGTGGGTGGTGGTGTTTACGGTTGTTTATGTTTTGGGTAGATAGGGCTGGCTGAAGAAGGGAGGCATGGACATGGGAGAAGTTGGCGGCGCGCATCGACACGGAACGATGAATGACCACACGCAGCCGACGGGTACGATTCAACTTCCTGCGCCGACGGCGTGGCCGATGGTTTTTGCGCTGGGGGTTTCGCTGATGCTGGCTGGAATGGTGACACACTGGGCGATCAGTTTGCTGGGGCTGATGATGGCCGTAGCGGGGATTGTGGGGTGGTTCTTCCAGGTGCTGCCGCATGAACATCATGTGTATGTTGACGTGCACGCTGATGCGATTGAGATCACGAGTACGCGTGAGTCGTTAGCGTATCTGCCACTAGGGGAACGTCATAGAAAGCTGCTGCCAGTTGAGACTTTCAGCGTAATGGCGGGAGTGAAGGGTGGCATTGCGGGCGGAATCGCGATGATCGTTCCGGCTGGGCTTTATGGGCTTATTCGATATCACAGCATCTGGTATGCGGCGAATCTGTTGGCGGCGGGCGGCTTCGTGAGTTGGGCGGGAGAGAGCGATGCGTTTCTGGCGCAGTTTCATTTGCAGGGACTGCTGGCTGCGACAGCGATCCATGGGCTTACGTCGGTCTTGATTGGGTTGCTTTATGGCGCGCTGTTGCCTATGTTTCCGAGGAAGCCGATTTTGACGGCTGGATTTATTGCGCCATTTTTGTGGACGAGCCTTCTTTACTCTGCGCTTGGAGTGATTAGTCCGATTCTGAATCAACGAATCGATTGGTTGTGGTTTGTCATATCTCAAATTGCCTTTGGGCTGGTGGCAGGATACGTCGTCAATCTTCAGGTGAAAGTGCGGACGCCCCAGTTTCGAGCGCTGCCGTTTGTGGTTCGCGCCGGGATTCATGCTCTGGGAGAGGATGAGGACAAGGCTCCATGAGAGTAGCTATGCGACGACTCTGGGTCTTTTGTTTTTTTCTGGGGGCTTGTCTTGTGCTTGTGGGTTGCGACCATATTCCGGGACGGCCTGGGCCCGGGCCGGAGGTGGTGCGACCGGATGAAGTGCTTAATTTTTCTGTGTTGTATAAGGCGAACTGTGCGGGTTGCCATGGCGAAGATGGCTGGAATGGCGCGGCGATTTCGCTGGCTAATCCGGTGTATCTGGCTGTGGCGGGAGAAGATATATTGCGCGCGACCACGGCAAAGGGCGTGCCAGGCAAACTGATGCCAGCGTTTGGGAAGAGTTCCGGGGGGATGCTGACGGATCAGCAGATCAATGTGTTGGCGCATGGAATGATGCAACAGTGGGGCAGGGCAGATACTTTGCCAGCGCAGGGACTACCTTCTTATGGTTCTGCATCGACTGGCGATGCCATGCGTGGGCAAGAGGCTTTTGGTGTGTTCTGTGCGCGATGCCATGGAAGCGGCGGTGAGGGGTCTGCTAGTGATGCAAAGGGTGGAGCGGGAAAAGTTGGCTCGATCGTCGATAGCTCTTACCTTGCGCTGATCAGCGATCAGGGGTTGCGGAGCATCGTGATTGCGGGGCGACCGGATGAGGGGATGCCGGACTGGCGCTCCGACGGTGCACAGCCGATGACGGAGCAACAGATTACTGACATTGTTGCGTGGCTGGGTTCGAAACGAGTGCTGGATCCGGGGCAACCATATGCTGTGAAGCCTTGATTCGGCTAGAGAGATTGCAGGAGCGAATGCGATGGACGCTAACGAACAAAATACGCAGGGCGCAGAGGTTGTGCGAAGTGAGCCTGAGAGTGTTCGCGCTGCGAAACACTCGAGACGCAGTTTTCTGTTCAAGCTTGCGCTGCTTGCAAATGGTGCGGTGGGGGCTGTGCTGGCGGTGCCAATTGTTGGCTACCTGCTGGGGCCGGCGTTGAAGAAGGGTTCGGGTTATGACTCGTGGATATCGCTTGGGGCTTTGAGCGATTTTCCTGAGGGCGAGACGCGGCTGGTGAATTATCGCAATCCGGTGACGACACCGTGGGATGGGCAGACGGGCGATATTCCTTGCTGGGTGCGGCGAGTTTCGGGAACGAAAGTTCAAGTGTTTGCGATTAATTGTGCGCACCTGGGTTGCCCGGTGCGGTGGTTTGCGCAATCGCAGCTGTTTCTTTGTCCGTGTCATGGGGGGGCTTACTATGCCGACGGCTCGCGCGCTTCTGGGCCGCCAGAGCGCGGATTGTTTGAGTATCCGCATAAGGTAACTGGAGAGACGTTGATGATAAGCGCAGGCCAGATGCCGACGTTGGCGACGAAGGCGAGCCTCGAGAGACCGCTGGTGCAGCTTGTGGGCGGGGATTGTGTCGAGCGACTGAAGAGCGTGGAGCGGCCGGAGCCGAGGTGCGGATCATGCCAGGGCTAAAAGAGAAGGGAATCGCGCTGTATGGGTGGTTTGAGGAGCGACTTGGCCTCGGTGCGCCGGTCATTGAGGCTGCGGAGCACGAGGTTCCTGAGAACACCGCGAGCTGGTGGTATGTGTTTGGCAGTGCGGCAACGGTACTCCTTTTACTGCAGGTGATGACGGGGATTCTGCTTGCGCTGGTGTATGAGCCTTCAGCTAGTCATGCGTGGAGCAGTCTGCAGTTTCTCGATCACAGTGTGAAGCTGGGGTGGTTTCTCAGGGCGATGCACGGGTGGGGCTCGGATTTCATGATCGCTGTCGTGCTGATCCATATGGCACAGGTGTTTTTGTTTGGGGCGTACAAGTTTCCGCGGGAGCTGACTTGGATTATCGGTGTGTTTCTTCTACTGCTGACGCTGGGGATGGCGTTTACGGGGCAGGTACTGCGCTTCGACCAAGACGCTTACTGGGGGCTTGGTATTGGAGCATCAATTTTGAGTCGCGTACCGTTGGTCGGTGGACCGCTGGTGGACATCATGCTGGGTGGGCCGATCATCGCCGGGCCTACGCTGACGAGGTTCTTTGCGTTGCATGTATTTGTGATCCCGGGCACTCTGCTGGCGCTGGTCGGACTGCATGTGTGGATGGTGTTGAGGCTTGGAATCAACGACTGGCCGATGCCCGGGCGGGTGGTGCGGAAGAGCACTTACATGCGGGATTATCACGAACTGACGAAGAAGACCGGGATTCCGTTTGTTCCAGATGCAGCGTGGAAGGACGCGATCTTTGCGGTGGCGATTATGTTGTCGGTGATGGCTTGCGCTCTGCTGTTCGGGCCTTTTGGCCCTACGGGACAGCCCGATCCGACGATTATTCAGACGGCTCCGAAGCCGGACATTGCGTTTCTCTGGATCTATGCTGTTCTTGCTTATCTTCCGCCGAGTCTTGAGACGCCGTTTATGTTTATTGCTCCGGTGATTGTCATTGGTGCGATGCTGCTGCTTCCGCTGGTTGCGGGAGAGGGCGAAAAACATTGGTCGCGACGTCCGGTCGCGGTGCTGATGCTGGCGGTGATTGCGGTTTCGCTGGGCGTCTTGACGCGGCTCGGCACATATACACCGTGGAGCCCGATTATGGATGCGTGGACGAGGGATCCAATTCCGGCGGCGTATCTGAAGGGGCGGACGCCACTGGAACGGCAAGGAGCGATCGTGCTGCAAGAAAAGCAGTGCCGCAACTGCCATTCGATCGGGGGAGCGGGCGGGCTTCGCGGGCCTGCGTTGGATGCCGTCGCGGCACACATGACCGAGGACCAGATGATTCGCCAAGTGCTGCAGGGAGGCGGGAATATGCCGGCCTACGGGAATTCTTTGAGTCCTTCGGAGACAACTGCGTTAGTGGGCTTTCTGACGACACTGCGTGGGAATGATCTGCCGGCTGCGGTGGATGCGTCGCGACGGATGGTTTCTTCGAGCGAGACTTCGGCAGCGAAGAGGGGGCATTGAGCGCGCCGCGCTTACTCTGAGCCCATGCCTGCTGCGTATCGAGCTGTCTTTGAGGAGTGGTCGCCGCCGATTTTTCTCATCGGAACTCTGGTCGTCGTCGCGCTGGTGTATGCGCGGGGATGGGTTCGGATTCGCAGGACGCGGGCGGCTCAGTTTCCGGCCTGGAGACTGGGATGTTTTCTGTTTGGGCTCGGTGTCATTGGGCTGGCCATTGCCTCGCCGCTTGATGGCTTCGCCGATGCATTGCTGAGCGCGCATATGGTAGAGCATCTTCTACTGATGTCGTTTGTGCCGCCGCTACTTCTACTGGGGTACCCCGTGGTGCCTCTGTTGCGCGGCCTTCCTCGCGTGGTCGTGGTTTCTGTTTTTGGGCCGTTGATGCGCTCAAAGGCGCTTCGGCGATTTGGGCATTGGCTGATCACGCCTCTGGTTGCATGGCTTGCTATGAACCTGATGTTTCTTGGCTGGCATGTGCCGGCTGCTTATGACTTCGCGCTCGAGCATGAGCATTGGCATGAGTTCGAGCATTTGTGCTTTCTGGGATCGTCGATTCTTTTCTGGTGGCCACTTCTTCGTCCGTGGCCTTCACGAGGGAGCTATGCAGGATGGCTTCTGATTGTTTACCTGGTGATGGCGGATATCGTGAATACGGCGCTTTCGGCGTTTCTGGCTTTCTGCGACAGGCCGGTTTATGGGTACTATCTGAAGGAACCGAATGCCTTCGGCATATCGCCGATGTCTGATCAGAGAGCGGGGGCGGTGATCATGTGGGTGGTCGGCTCGGTTGTCTTTCTCGTGCCGGCTGTGGCTATCACTGTCCGGTTGCTGCAACAGGAGGAGCGGCGTCGCGTTTGAGCGTGGCGTATTCCTTTTGAGCGGCGAGCAGAACGGGCAGGTTTTTGTCTGCATCTTTCCATAGCACGAAGACTTTTTCGTACTCCGATCGGCTCTCGGACATATGACCTGATTGCGCTTCTGCACGCGCCAGCCAGAGGTGAGCCAGCGGGAGCAGGGGAGATACAGGATCGACTCCGTTATAGGTGAGAAGTTTTTTGTACTCGTCTATTGCCTGTTCGGGACGGTGTGCGTTCATAAACGCTTCGCCGCGCTGCGCGAATATCTCAAGGCCTCCGGCAAACTCGTAGGGAGTGGTCTCCAGATATTTGATCGCTTCCAGCGGTTTGGCCCGGTGCAAGGATATCTCGGCTCGCAGGCGAGGGATTTCGATGTGGGTCATCAGCGTGTCGGCGTGGTTCGCGCTGTGAGTAGCGAGAAAGCGCTCGGCGAAGGAGATGTCCCCCAGGCGGGCCTTGTTCCAGGCGAATTCGGGATTGTCGTAGTTCTTCGAATCGATGCGGTTCATTGTGGCACGGGCCGCCTGGGGATGACCTGAGTTGAGTTCCATGGTCGCTTGTTTGACGAGAATGTCGTCGGCGGTCTCGATGAGGTGTTCGTTGCGGGCTACGTTGTATGCGGAATGGAATAGGTCTTCGGCGTGTTTGTAGTTTCCCTGCGACGCCGCGGCGAGTGCCTGGAATTGTTGGGAATACCACGCGCTTGGGCGACCCTGGCTCCATGCTATCTCATGAGCTATGGCTTGCCTGATCGTGATCGACAAATGCGAGTTGAAAGAGGATGGCGTGCAGGTTGTAGGAGTCTTTGCCAATCTTCATGTCCTCTAGAGCGGTGGATTTTGCCTCGGGGAAGCGGTTAGCTCGCATATAGGCCTGGGCCAGGACGGTGTAATTGATTCCGCGAGTGGAATCCAGTTTGAGTGCCTGCTGGGCAGCGACGATGGCTGGCGCATATTGGCCGAGTTGAGTGTATGCCTTGGCGATATCGAGCCACGGTCCCCAGTCACGCGGATAAGTTTCGGCCCAGAGCTGATACTCCTTGATACCTTGCTCGAGGTCCTTCTGTGCGTCGGCATAGTAGTGGGCGCGGATGTAGAGTTTTTCTTTTTCGCTGACTTGATCGCTGAGATCGAATGCCTTTTGATAGTAGGGCATGGCCAGCTTTGGTTCGTTGAGGTTGTAGTAGTCAGTGGCGACGGCGGCGTAGGCCATGGCGAACTTCGGGTCTAGTTCGACGCATCGGAGAAACATCGGCAGGGTTTCGGTTTCGTCCTTGCCGGTGCGGCTTACCATGTACTCGCCGAGGGAGTATGCCTTCAAGGGCTTCCAGCGATGAGGTGGTTGCCTGCGCGATGGAGACCTGGAAGTTCTCGACGGATTGCCCGGATTCGCCGAGATCATGACGAAGCTTGTCTGCGGCACGATCGAGCGTGGGGAGGACCTTCTCCTTATCGGCTGCCTCGGCTTTGACTTCGGCGAGCCGTTTGCCGGAGAAACAGTCGGCGGCCTGCAGGGCCAGCAGATAGTGTTTGCCGATGCTGGCGATGGAGCCGCTCAGCATGACCTGCCGGTTGCTGCGTTGACATATCTCAGTCGCGACTGCGTCAGTTATAGCGGCATCCGGCTTGCGGCCCATGCGCTGCAGCACATTGGAGGCGTCCTGATCACTCATCACATCGAGGTAAGGCGACTGACTGAGATCGATCTCGAGAGCGGTATCGAGGACGTCGTCGAAAGCGGCGTCGCCGGTGCGGTTGTCGAAGTCAGCGAGGACGATCTTCTGGCTCGTAGGCCGGAGGCTGTGTTTTTTCCACCAGAAAAACCCAGCCGCTGCGACGGCCAGGATGAGAAGGGAAACGAGAATATACCGAGAGTTGAGTGGTTTTCGGGTGGGCTCTGCAAGGGCATATTCGGCTTGACTCTGGAGGGGTTGAGCTTGTCTGGGTTCGGTCGGCGGCTCCTGGACCCCTTCCTGGGCGAGGATAGGTGTGGTTGAGTGTATGGAACTCAAGATTGCTTCGTCTGACGCCGGCGGACCAGGCGCTTCCTGAGGGGAATGACTGACCAACTGCACTGGCGCTGCAAATTGATATCCGCGCCCTGGGATGGTCACGATGTAGCGAAAGTCCTTCTGTTTCGATATCAGGGCTTTGCGGAGGAGAAAGATATTCTGGCTGAGGTTACCCTCTTCAACGAAGCTGTCGGGCCAGATGGCGCGGAGCAGCTCTTCTTTCGTAAGCAGCCTTAACGGGTTTTGGACGAGGTATAGAAGGAGGTCGAAGGCCTTTGGAGGGAGTGCAATCTTTTTACCATCGCGGCGAAGCGCTCGTTGATCTGGGTCAAGATCAAAGGGGCCGAAACGGTATAAGTGCCTAACCAAAAAGGACATAACGTTCCTGAGAAACCCTGAGACAGAATGAGCCCAATATTGAAGACGCAACAGGCCGACAGGCTGATGATCATTTCCGAACTTGCATTATCGGTTCAACAGACTGAGCCGGCAGCCTAACGGGAGAGAGGCTGCCGGTGCAGCCATTTTTCCAGACTGAAAATCTATCAGCAGCTTGGGGGCCAAGCAAGGACGCGGTGCTGTGGGAAGATTGTGCGTCGCGTCGAGATTCTGGTCGAACGGCACGAGAATCTCTGTTTTGCGGAGGAGTCAACCGGCTGTTATGCAACGCTGCGAGGGGTGCGCGCCAGAGTGGGCGTGGCAGAAACGGTGTCCGAGCAGTGAAGGGAATTGGGTCTTCCCAAATCCCAACACTGGCAATCCGTACCATGCCTCTCCAATCGGCCAGGACTACATCCGTGCTGCTGGTCGCAAGGCGAAGTTGGGGAAGGATATCGGCTGGCACACGTTCCGCCACGCCTATCGGTCGTTCCTAGACGATGCTGGAGCGCCTGTAGGGGTTCAGCAGAAGCTAATGCGTCACGCCCAGGTGAGCACGACCATGAACACCTATGGCAACGCACAGATGAAGTCAAAGCGGAATGCCAACACTAAGGTTGTAGCAGATGGTATTGCCGTCTAAGGAGCGGCTGTCCGTTGCAGTTTAGGCGACCCAAAACGAAAACCCCACGCTATGGTGGGGTTTCTGTGGGGTCTGAATCCCCTAAATGGTTGCGGGGGTAGGATTTGAACCTACGACCTTTGGGTTATGAGCCCAACGAGCTACCGGGCTGCTCCACCCCGCTCTTTGAATATACCGTTATAAAGTGGGAAGGTCAATAACCCGGACGACCGTGCGACCGTCGCTTTTGTGCGCTACTACAGAGGAGCCGGACCGTAACTTTTTTCAGGAAAACGAGTCTGCATCCATAGTAGGGCTGCGGGCAGGTTACGCGGCGACGACGGCCTGGCCAGCAGTTGGCGGAGGAAACATATGTATCAAGGCAAGGCCTTTTCGAGATTTTCAATGGCCTCAATTTTGACGGTCGGTTTGCTTCTGGGCAGAGACGTTGCTTTTGCTCAGACGAAGCCGGCTGCGATGCCGGACGCCCAGATTGAAGCTAATGTTTTAAAGGCGTTGGCTGGTGCGCCCGAATTGGCGGATCAATCGATCACGTCGACCACGGTTTACGGCACGGTAACGCTGAACGGGACGGTTCGGGATGAGCCGTCTCGGGATCTGGCGGAGCATTTGGCCGCAAATGCCGCGGGTGTTCAGAAGGTTATCGACCAGCTCGTCATTGGCGCTCCTGCTCCGGCTAACAATGATTCGCAGCAGGCAGGAACGAATCCGAATCTTCAGTCCGACGGAACGATGGCCCCGCCGCAGGGGCAAAATCCGTCGGCACAGACTGCGCCCAGCCCATCTGGCGCACCGCAGGTGGGTGCTCCTCCGCAGGGTCAGTATCCGCCGCCCCCTAATGGCGCGCCGCCGTACCCGCCTCAACAGGCTGGACCGTACCCTCCTTATAATCGTCCGCCATATCGGCAGCCGTACCCTCCGCAATACCCTCAGCAACCATATGTTGCTCAAAAGGGCGGGGATGCGGTGGTTGTTCCAAGCGGATCTGTCCTGCGGGTTCGCATCAATCAGGGAATGAACAGCAAGAATACTGCTCCGGGGACGACGTTTGACGGTGTGGTTTTGAGCGATGTTGTTGCCGGCGGTCTTATTGCCATTCCGCGCGGTGCTTCCTTTACGGGCACGGTGGTGGATGGCCATACTGCCGGTCAGTTGGGTGGGAAAGGTGAACTGAAGTTGCAGGTGACTGGTGTGTCGTTCGGGGGCAAGTCGTACCCGGTGGCTACGGATTTTTGGTGGCACCAAGGCGTTGATAAGACGGGGAATACGGTCGGCACCACCGTTGGACTAGCGAGCGTTGGCGCTTTGATTGGCGCGGTGGCGGGCGGCGGTGTTGGTGCTGCGGTTGGCGCCGGGATTGGTGGCGTTGCTGGTTTGGGCGTGTCTTCCGCGTCGGGCAGGGGGGAGGCGGCGATACCGCCGGAGGCGATTGTGACCTTCCATCTTACTCAGCCGGCGGATGTTACGACGGTGTCTCAGGCGGAGTTGAACCGGCTTGGCGCTGGAGTTCCGCAACCACTGCAGCAGCCGCAGATGCAGCGGCGCTATCCACCACCACCACCTCCCCGGGCTACTATCCCTATCCTTACTATGGGCCGGTTTACTATTATCCGCGGTAAGTAATGGTCGAGTTTATAAAAAAAATCAGAGGCGCCCGAGCGCGAACCTTCATTCAGGTTTTACGGGCGTTTTTTGATGGGGTTCGTGGAAAAAGTGGGGTGTTGGGCGTGGTTTTTTGATGGTGAGATTGTGGTGAAATGCGTGGTAATTGTGGTGAGTTGGATGGTGGGAATTGGACGCTAAGAAAATGTCACTTTTTTGAGATTTATTTTTTTGATTTCCCGTTTTGGGAATTTGAGTCTTCGCAGTTTGCGGAGTACTTGTTTTCCCAAAGGCCGACTTGGCGATCGCGATCTGCGTCGATGGGTGTCTCGGCGATCTATCAGCAGGTAAGAAGTTTAGAGTCTCGATTGGGCAAGCCAAAACGAAAGCAGCTTTGTATGCCAATGCCTGCGACGTGGCAAGATTTTGCGCAAAATGGATCTGGCTTGTTGTGGCTAGATGGCCCTTTCGAGCCGCGAGCTGCGCTTTAATGAGTGAGGAACCGGTAGGCTCTGATTCATCGCGACTTATAGCTGGAAATTCGCCGAGTGTTGTGTAACTATTGGCGCCACGAACAGAGAACATTATGCAGTGCTTGTTGTATTGGGGGTCTTCGTATCGTCGCCCCAATTCCGGCGTCTTGATGCCTCTTTCTATTCCGTAGCTCAAGACTTTTCGAACGAGAGCGCCAATTTGTATTCCTAACTTCTCCGGAAGGGAATCATGGCCAGTCAAGAACAAACCGTAGAGCAACTGTTCAGCACTGCTCTAGATCTCCCACCGGAAGATCGTGCCGCTTTCCTTGACCGAGTCTGCGCAGACGCGCCGGAACTCAGGGCGCGTGTCGAAGAACTATTACTTGCAGATGAGGAGGCGGGAAGTTTTCTTGAAAGCCCGCTTCTGGGCTCTTCAGGCCGGTCAGACTTTGCCCGGTATGCTTCGGACGGTGATAGCACAAATTCCGTTGATCTCAGTCCTGCGATGGCGGCCCGCTTTGAGCCTGGACAGGTAATCGCCGGCCGCTTTGTCGTCATTCGCTTTATTGATCGAGGTGGAATGGGAGAGGTATATGAGGTCCAGGATCGCGACCTCAAGGGAGTCCATCTCGCTCTGAAGACTGTTCTGCCGCACATCGCAGCCGATCCTGCGATGCGCGAGCGCTTCAAACGTGAAGTATTGCTTGCCCGTGAAGTCGTTCACCCCAACCTTTGCCCGATCTATGACATATTTCGCTGGCAACGTCTGGAGGGCGACGTCACATTTTTGACCATGAGGTTTTTGCCTGGTGAGACACTGGCGGCGAGAATCCGTCGCCAGGGCCACATAGCGCTACCGGAAGCGACTCGCATCGTTTCGCAGGTGGCCGCTGGTCTCGCGGCTGCTCACCGTGCGGGTATTCTGCATCGGGATATCAAAGCGTCGAATATCATGCTTGACGGCGCGGGGGCAGAGGTCTTTGCATGCGTCACGGACTTCGGGCTAGCGCGTACTAACAAAGGTGATAGCACTGTAATGACTGTGGGTGGGGTCGCCGGCACTCTGGGTTACATGGCGCCAGAGCTTTTTTATGGGGATGCGCCATCGCCTGCGAGTGATGTTTTTGCTTTCGGCGTGGTGATTACCAGATGCTTACTGGACGTATGCCTCAGTTGAGCCAGGACTTCGAAGCTCAGGAAATGCAGCCCGCGAACCTCTTCTTAAGGACCTTCCCCTTCCGGAGTGGAAAGCGCTGATTGAGGGTTGTCTAGAGACGAATGTGTCCCGTCGGTACCGAAGCATTGACGAGGCGGTCGGATCGCTTAGTCCCGTTGGCCAGTCGAGTCGACGTCTTTCAATCAGTCCACCGCACCTCTCACGGAGATCCGTAATAGCGCTTGGAGCAAGTGCAACCGCGGCGCTTGCCGGAGGAATATGGCTGGATTGGGCCGATTTACGATTTGCGTTTGAACCGCTTCCGCAAAAGCGGTCGGTCGCTTTGATGGCCTGGCCGGTGAGCGATGTCAGCGATCTC
>CAWDJN010000018.1:0-123624 GCA_963802695.1 uncultured Acidobacteriaceae bacterium | reverse complement strand
CTGGCGAGGCGAGATGCGAATTTTGTGTTTGGAACGGACTCCCCCAGGGCCGACGTATGGAAATTTGCCGGGACTAAATGGGTGAGCTGGAGATGCAGCAGTTGCGCAGGGCAGGGCTGTCGTTCTCGCAGATATTCAAAGCGGCGACGATCAGCAATGCGCAGGAGTTGAAGCTCGATCGCAGTTGGGAACGATTGAGCCGGGGAAGGTAGCGAATCTTGTTTTGTTGAAGAAATCTCCGCTGGAGGGCACGGATGCGTATGACACGATCACGACGGTCTGGGTGCATGGGAGAGAGATTCCGCGGGAAAGTCTAGCTGCTGATTCACACAAGTGATTATTCTTGATGCATGAGTGAAGAGCGTTCCTTGTTTCAGGCGCCACTGGCTGTGGCGTTTCGTTATGCGACGGAGTATGTTGCGGGTACTGCAGAGAGGCCGGTGGCCGCGACGGCGGATCTTGCGACGTTGCGCCAGCGGCTTGGAGCGCCACTGGAAGAGCGTGGAGTGGATGGCGCGCGGGTGATTGAAGATCTGGTGCGCGGAGTTGAGGGCGGGATTATCACCTCGTCGGGACCGCGGTTTTTTGGGTGGGTGATCGGCGGTTCGCTGCCGGCGGCGCTTGCGGCGGACTGGCTCACGTCGACGTGGGATCAGAATGCGGGATTGTTTGCGACGGCTCCTGCCGCGGCGGTGGTGGAGGAGGTCGCGGGTGTGTGGTTGAAGGATTTGCTTGGATTGCCGGCTGGGGCGAGCTTCGCGTTGGTGACGGGATGCCAGATGGCCCATGCAACTTGTCTTGCAGCGGCTCGGCATTCGTTGCTGGAGAAGCGTGGATGGGATGTGGAACAGGAGGGGCTCGCCGGGGCGCCCGCGATTCGGATTCTGACGAGCACGGAGAAGCATGGGACGATTCTGCGAACGGCGCGTTTGCTCGGGTTGGGGGAGAAGCACATTGTGAATCTTCCAACGGATGAAGAAGGACGTTTGCGTGCCGACGCTTTGACAGCGGCGCTGGAGAGTTCAGACGGGCCCGCGATTGTGGTGCTGCAGGCCGGGGATTTGAACATTGGGGCGTTCGATGATTTTGAGAAGCTGATTCCGATTGCGAAGCAGCATGGCGCGTGGGTGCATGTTGATGGCGCATTTGGTTTGTGGGCTGCGGCGAGCGCGCGGTTTAGTCACCTGATGAAGGGCGCGGAGAAGGCGGACTCATGGGCGACGGATGGGCATAAGTGGCTGAATGTTCCTTATGACTGCGGGTATGCGTTTGTCGCAGATCGCGAGGCGCACCGGGCTTCTATGTCGCATCATGCGGCTTATCTAACGCATGATGAGGATGCGCGCGATCAGATGGATTGGAATCCGGAGTTCTCGCGCAGGGGCAGAGGGTTTGCAACGTATGCGGCGCTGCGAGAGTTGGGGAGACGTGGTGTCGCGGAGCTGGTGGAGCGGTGCTGTGATGTGGCACATGCGCTGACGACGCGGATTGGAGCGCTCGATGGCTCGGAGGTGTTGTGGGTGCCGCAGATCAACCAGGGGCTCGTGCGGTTTGTCGAGCCGCGAGATAAGTCTCCGGCTGCATGCGATGCATTTACGGAGCGCGTGATGGCAGAGATTCTGGCTTCGGGTGAGGCGTTTTTTACAGGGACGACTTGGCGGGGGAAGCGCGCGATGCGGATCAGTGTGTGTAACTGGCAGACTTCGATGAAGGATGTCGATCGTGTAGTGGCTGTGGTGGAAGGGATATTGCGGAGCTTGCGGGTGTAGTACGAACCGGGAACCGGCGTTGGATACTACACCAGCCAGATCATAATGGTGCGAGAGTTCATAACTCCAGGCTTAGCGGAGTCTTCACGGAGGTTGTCCGCTGCAAGGCTGAGATGCCCCAAAGCGCCAAGGCTTCTTCCGCGATGAGGTCGGGCATCTCTTCGGGGAAAAAGAGATTTGCCCCTTCAACCCTTCGCACCCCTCGTGATCCGGGAAGTGTTTGGTCGAGCCAGTCTGCCCACTGCGCCGGGAAAAACGGATCCTTCAACGCCCACACCATACGCGCAGGCCCCTTCCACTGATGCAGGTTTTCGCGAATCGCCAGAAGCTCGTTCGTACCCAGCGAAACCGTGTACTCGTTGAGCTCTGATCTCCTGAGCGGCGTTTCGATGAGGGGCTGCAAGTAGGTTTCAATCGTCTCGTCGGTAAGAAGGTCCGGATACGTGAATGCCGAGCCCAGTCCCCTGGCAGATCGCGCCAGGTTCTTGTCAGCCAACTGCGGAGCGACGAACCGGTCGGCAAGCGTTTCATTCTTTGCCAGGGCGACGAGCGGCAGGAACTGTGGCGGTGGGTTGTTCTCATCCACGTCGCAGTTGGTCAACAATAAGGTACGGACGCGCTGGGGATACTTCGCTAGAAAGAGCTGCGATACCAGACCTCCGCTATCGTTGGCCACCAGGTCAACGCTGTCGATGTGCAACGAGTCGAGCAACATTGCCAGCATCTCCGCCTGCGTTTCGGGAGAGATTTTCTGTCCTTCACGGGGTAGGGTATAACCCAGGCCCATCATGTCGGGCGCGACGCATCTACGATACGCCTGCAGTCTCTCAAGAGCATTTCGCCACTGGAAGCCATTCAGCGGATATCCGTGAACAAACAATGCTGCGAGCCCACGCCCACGCTCCACATAGGCGACACGGCCAACAGGAAGGTCGGCAAACTTGCGCGATGCGCGAAAGGTCTTTGCGTCGATCGGCCCTGCGTTCGCGGATGCAGCGTATGCGGGCGCCTGCGACAGGATCGCCGCACCTGCCGCCGCTGAAGAACTATATAGAAAGTCTCTGCGTGTCATTCTCTCTTCTCCTTGCGTGATGCGAGTGTGTTTCTTCGTCATGCACTCGATTGTCGCGACTGCGAACAGATTCGTCGCGCACGTTTGGACGAGAAGGAACACGTTCGGAGGGAAAACAGTTTGTGGATTAGTGCGATTCGAGGGAGGATGCGTCTGCAAACAGTCGCTTCATCGCTCGCGGGGAGAGGCCTACGGACCGGCGCATGTGACGCGCAAGGTGGCTCTGATGGGAAAAGCCGGTTACCAGTGCGATCTCTGCAATGGAGAGCTTCCCTTGCATCAGAAGATCCTTGGCGCGTTCGACGCGGCGCTGGACAACATATTGATGCAACGGAGCGCCTGCCGATTCGCGGAAGAGCGCCTTGAAGTGAGAGGGGCTGATGCCCGTGATCGAAGCGATGCGGGAGAGAGACAGGTCTTCGGAGAGATTGTCTTCGATGTAGGCGAGCGTCTGCTTGAGTCTGCGTCCGCCGAGTCCGCCGCTTTGTGTCATTGGGCGCTGCGCTACAGAACTATGGGTAGAGACCAGGCGGGAGGCTACGGAGATGGCCAAGCTATCTGTGTAGAGTCGTCCCGATGGATAGTTTGCCTCCATCTCGGCCTTCAGTGCCCAGCAGATATTTTCAAGTTGAAGGTCGCGTATCTGAAAGCGATTTCTGATCTCCACGCGACGTGAGTCGAAACCCTGCTCTTCCGCGACGCTATCGACCAGCGAAGGCGGGAGGGCAAGGATGAGAGCAGTGTCGTTCTGATCGTGAAGCTCCCAGCGCGAGGCCGCGCGTGCGGGAATGATGTCGATGTCGCCGTGCACCGCGGAGCCGGTGTGACTCTCTCCACCCCGGCGGCAGGAGACTTTTGCTGCGGCGCCAACATGAATGGCGACAAGCACGCTCTGCAATTCGGGAACCTCGAGGACACCGGCGGGATCGGAGCGAAGCTGCAGCGCGAGTCCGCCGACGGTCTGGCCGTAGGCGCAAGATTCGCGGCAGTGTTGTGTTCGCTGCGGGTCGGGGATGACTTCGATGGACTCATCTTTTCCTCGCGCTTCTACGCTCGGAAACAGGTCGGTGTTCCCTTCCGCTCGATTCTTATCCTATCGAAAGGCGGAGTTCATCGCAGGGTTTCAGTATCTGCGAGTTCGCCGATTGCGAATACGGTAGAAGCTGTAGCCAATGATGTTGCTTACAAAGGTGGTGCCGAGGATCTTGACCGCGTAGGCGCGCGGGTTAACGACGTCGACGAAGGGATAAGCCGAGATGAGGAAGCTGAAGAGCGTAGCGCAGAAGCCCATGATCGAGGTCCAGCGAAGCCAGCGCGGGAGACGTGTGCGGAGCGTTGCGCTTCCGACGAGCGGGATGGCGAACATGGCCATGTAGGAGAGTTCGTAGTGGGTGATGGAGGCGTTGGTGAGGACCTGGAAGGCCTCCTGCGCGTGCACGCCGATGTTGGCGAGGATGAGGAGCAGCAGAACAAGGATGCAGGTAAAGGCGATGGCGTTTGTCGGAGTGCTTCGTCGCGGGTCCAGTCGTGTGAACCAGCGGGGATGAGGTGGTCCCAGCCGGCGACGAGCGGAAGACGGGTGACTCCGGTGAAGATGAAGCTGGCGGCAGCGATGAGACGGACCTGCACGAGCAGAATCGCGGTCATGGCGAAGAGATTGGCGAGGCCGGAGTTGCCGAGGGCGTAGCGGAGGGTCTGGGGGATGGGCGCGATGTAGTCGATGTGGCCGCGGGCAAAGGCGAGCACGGAACTGGTGCCGGCGATGAACATCGCGCAGATCATGGGCGACGAGAGGATCACCGACTGGCCGATGGAGCGCGCAGCGTCTTTGCTTTCGCCGGCGAGGAGCGCGATGTACTCGAGGCCGCAGAGAGCGCCGAAGAGCATCTGGCCGAAGAGCGCGAGGGAGATCATGTTGAATTGCGGAAGCTGGAGTGGCAGAGCTTCGTAGTGAATGGGCTGGTGACGTGCGATCGCCCAGAAGGGAAGTACGATCAGCGTGCAGTAGACGATGAGGATGGAGATGCCGCCGATGTTGTGGATCCATTTGCCGAGTTCGAGCCCGCGAAGTGCGGCCCAGGTGATAGCGAGGACGACGACGGCGGTGATGGCGAAGGAGGCGAGGTGGTTTTCCGGCAGCCAAGCGGCGATGGGGCCGATCAGGTAAGCGAGCTCAGTCGGGATCGCGTAGAGAATGGTGGCGGTAACGGCGACGCCGTAGAACCAGACATTCCACGCAGTCATGAAACCGCCGAGGTCGCCGAATGCAGTGTGGGCCCAGACGTAGAGGCCGCCTTCCAGCGGCATCTCGCGGTTGAGATAGATGACCGACACGGCCATGGGCAGGTAGAAGAGGACCATGGCAGCGATCCAGGTGAGGGCCTGGGCGCGGCCGAGCCCGGCGGCGATGCCAACCCATGAACTGCCGACGACGCAGAGGACCTGCGTGAGGACGAGGTCTCGTAGACGGAGCCGGCGCGGGAGGCTGGTCTCGTGGGTGGACAAAGTTGGGGGCATGTGGAGGGTATGGTCGCACAGGGCGCGGCAAGGCGGAAGGGTTTTGTTCTGTTTACCCGCTGTGACCGATGGAATAAGCTTCTTGGCATGAGAAAAACCGGTTTGACCATAGTTCGAACGGCGGCGATGAGCTGCGTTTTTGTAGCGGGTTGTTGTGTAGCGGGAGCGCAGATGGGGGAGATGCCGGGCATGCAGCATCACCACCATGACGCGCCGGAGAAGCTGGGTTCAGTGTCGTTTCCTGTGGTGTGCGCGGAGGCGACGAAGGCTCCGATGGAGCGTGGAATTGCGCTGCTGCATTCGTTTGGGTACGAAGAGGCGACGGAGCAGTTTACCGAGTTGACGAAGAGCGATCCGAAGTGTGCGATGGCGCAGTGGGGACTCGCGATGAGCGAGTTCCATGAGATATGGGAGAGGCCGGACAAGGCTACGCTGGAAAAGGGCTGGGCGCAGATGCAGGAGGCCCAGAAGCTTGGCGGAAAGACGGAGCGCGAAAAGATGTACATCGCGGCGCTTAGCAGCTTCTACGATCCGGCGAAGGGAGACAACTATCAGGCACGCGTCGATGCCTACACGGCCGGGATGCTCGCGCTGCATCAGGCGTATCCGCAGGACGTGGAGGCCTCGGCGTTCTATGCGTTGTCGCTGCTGGCCGACGTTGCTCCCGACGATACAAGCCTGGTGAAAGAGCGCAAAGCGCTGGCGGTGTTGGTGCCGTTGTTTGAGAAGAACCCGGACCATCCGGGGCTGGCGCACTACATCATCCACACGTGCGACACACCTGCGCTGGCTCCGCAGGGTTTGTCTGCGGCCCAACAGTATGCGCAGATTGCCTCATCGTCTCCGCATGCCTTGCATATGCCGGGACACATCTTTGCGCGACTCGGAATGTGGCAGGAAGACATCAATTCGAACCTGGCGTCTGTCGCAGCGAGCGAGAAGGCCGAGGCTGCGGGAATGCCGGGGACACATCACATGTATCACGCAGAGGAGTTTCTGCTTTACGCGTACCTGCAGACTGGTCAGGACGGCAAGGCGAAGGCCCTTGTGGACGGCATCAATCCACTCGCCGACAAGCTGGATGCGATGCCGGGCATGGACGACATGAAGGATATGTCCGGCTATGTGCGCAACGAGTTTCCGGCGTTCTACGATCTGGAGATGCGCGACTGGAAGGCGGCGGCTGCATTGCAGCCCGCTCCGAAGTCGGAGCCGAAGTTCGCACTGCTGACATACTGGGCGCGCGGAATCGCAGATGGCCGTCTACATCGCACAAATGAGGCCGCGGACGACCTGAAGAACTTCGATAACGGTTTGGCAGACCTGACCAAATCCCAGTACATGGGGATGGTTTCAACGTTTCACATCTACCGCGACGAGATGGTCGCGTGGCAGCACTACGGCGCGGGCCAGAACGAAGAGGCGCTGGCAGCCATGCGTAAGGCCGCCGAGGAGCAGGACAAACTCGGCCAGGGCGAGGTCGATCTGCCTGCACGGGAGATGCTTGGCGACATGCTGATGGAGCTTAATCGCCCGAAGGAGGCGCTGGTGGAGTACAAGGTCGCGCTGACGCTGAGCCCGAATCGGCTAAATGGGCTATACGGCGCAGGACGAGCGTCGGAGGCGCTCGGAATGAAGAAGGAGGCGGGGCAGTACTACGCGACCATACTGAAGAATACGGACGATGGGACGAACTCCACTCGGCCTTCGCTTGCGCACGCGAAGGAGTTTGTGAAAGAGGCGACGGTAGTCGCGGCGGCAAAGTAATCTGTAACTAAAAGACAAACAATTTATTTTGTGACAAAGAAAAGAGGCGATGCCAGTTCGGATCGCCTCTTTTTCTCTGCATGTGTGCGGGCTATTGAACCGGATGCTCCGGGTGGAGATACTTCGCCAGGAACCCGTAGACCTCCTTGCGTGATTGGATGGCCAGCGGTGTGTCCATCCGGTTGAAGTAGTGGCCGCCCGGCGCGTTGTCGTAGACCTTGTAGTCGAACTTCTTGCCTTCCGCTTTGAGAGCCTGGATGAGGTGCTCGACTTCGAGGTAGTTCACGTCTTCGTCGTTGGTGTTGGTGTGGATGAGCAGGGGTGTATCGAGCTCTGCCGCGTGGGTCACGGGTGAGCGCTTGCGGTACTCGGCGATATCGTCGTGGACATCTTCGCCAAGATGATACGGCGCGGAGTAAAGCTGGCGATAGGTGTCGGGCTCGTATCCCATGCGGGCAACGAGATCGCTCACGGGTACGCCCGCGTAAGCTGCGGCGTAATCGTGTGGGTGAGCGAAGATATTCATCAGCGTGATGAGGCCGCCGTGGCTCCAACCGACAATGCCGACGCGCTTGGGGTCGAGGAAGCTGTAGCGCTCAAGCATGAACTTCATGCCGAGGTAGACATCATCCACCTCGCGGCCGCCGTAGTCGATGTTCTGATAGAAGCCCTGGCCGTAGCCGGTACTGCCGCGATAGTCGGTGGCGACGACGGAGTAGCCCTGCTCGACGAGCTCTCGGACCAGATGCGCGTCGATGGTGGTGTCGAGCGAGGCGTGAACACCCTGGTGGACGAACACGATGAGCGGCTGCTTCTTGCTGCGGTCGAGATTCTTGGGGATGAATGTGTAGCAGTGCAGCAGGATCGGGTTGACGGCGCCGGGGGCCTTCTTGTTCTTGATGTGCTCGTTCGGAGGCCCGGTGTACTCATCTTTGTCGATCTCAGCGATGTCGCCGAGCTTCTGGTACCAGAGCAGATCGTCGATGCGTTTGAGGATGACATCGTTGCCGCCGCCGCCAGCGGCTGCTGCGCCACCGGCGGCCGCGGGGGCACCGCCAGCTGGGGCTGCGGAGGGTGCCGCGGAACGCGGCGGGGTGTTCTGTGCCTGGGTAAGGCCCGTAAGCAGGAAGATGGGTGCGAGGGTCTTCAACGTCGTCTGCAGGAAGCGGCGTGTCACTGGGCTCAAGTGGAGCTCCTTTTTGGAGGGTGTGTGCCGCAGTGTACCGCAGGTGAGGTAAAAGTCCGCCACCAGAGGCAAAAAAAGGGACAGCCGATTCGGCCACCCCTCCTGTTTGCAAAAGCAATCGTAGCTTATACGCCGACTGGCTCCGCAACCTTGACGTTGACCGGGGTGAGCCAGTTGTGGCGATCCGGACGTGTGCCGTTCACGATGCCGAAGAACTCATCGTGCAGCGCCTTCGTGATCGGGCCCATGCTGCCGTCGCCGACCAGGATGCGGTCGACCGAGCGCAGGTGCGTGACCTCGGCGGCGGTACCGGTGAAGAAGGCCTCGTCGCAGATGTAGAGCATCTCGCGGGGCAGCGCCTGCTCGACGACGTCGATGCCAAGCTGACGGGCCAGCGTGATAACGGAGTTGCGGGTGATGCCGTTCAGCACAGAGTTCGCCAGCGGCGTGGTGTACAGGACGCCGCCGCGGACGAGGAAGAGATTCTCGCCCGAACCCTCGGACAGATAGCCGTTCGTGTCGAGCGCGATGCCCTCAGAGTAGCCGTTGATCTCGGCCTCCATGCGGATGAGCTGGGAGTTCATGTAGTTGGCGCCGGCCTTGGCGAGCGACGGCATCGTATTTGGCGCGAGACGGCTCCAACTGGAGACGCAGACGTCGGCGCCGTCATTGCCGGGGACGTACTTGCCCCAGGGGAAGTTGGCGATGTAGACCTCGACCGGGCTCTTGAGCGGATTGACGCCCATCTCGCCGTAGCCGCGAAACGCGATGGGGCGGATGTAGCAGGGAACGACACCGTTAGCTTCGATGACGTCGACGACGGCGGTGCAGAGCTGCTCTGCCGTGTAGGGCAAAGGCATGCGGTAGATCTTCGCGGAGTCGAGAGGCGCGCCATGTGCTCCGGCAGACGGAAGACGCCAGGCGTATAACAACGGATCCCCTCGAACACAGACGAGCCGTAGTGGATGACGTGGGACATGACGTGAATCTTCGCGTCTTCCCACTTGATGAGCTTTCCGTTGTGCCAGATATTTGCCGTGGACTGTAAGGTCATTCGCGCGCTCCTGAGCTGGTTTTAATTATAACGAGTCGGCAAGTTGACGAGTCGCCGATGAGCAAATCACATGAAACAATGGGGAGTGATCTTCAATCCTCATTCCATGAGCCTTGCGGGGCTGAGAAGTTCAGCATATGTGCAGTTTTCTGCGCTGGCGCTAAGCTCCATCTTCTTTCTAGTCGACCCTTTCGCAGCATTGCCCACGTTTCTGGCGGTGACGGCGGGGGCGGATGCGGGCCGCCGGCGCAAGATGGCCTGGAAGGCCTCGATCACCGCGCTGGTGGTGTTAAGCGCGTTTGCGGTGGCGGGGCACATCATCTTCAGGATGTTCGGAATCACGCTGCCGGCGTTTGAGATTGCGGGCGGAATCATTCTCCTGCTGATCGGACTGGACATGCTCGAAGCGAAGCGGTCGCCGACGCAGGAGTCGCACGAGGAGGCAAAGGAGGCCGCGCATGAAGGAAGACGCAGGCATCGTGCCGCTGGGGATTCCAATGCTCGCCGGTCCTGGCTCCATCACCACCGTGATGGTGCTGGTGGGCCAGGCGCAGGGGCAGTGGCAGAGAATGGCTGCGATTCTGGCATCGATCGCAATCACTGCGGCAATCTGCTATCTCGTGCTCGGCAACTCTGACCGAGTCGCGCGGGCGATGGGCGAGACCGGAGTAAGAATCCTGGTCCGCATCATGGGGCTGCTGCTGGTGGCGCTGGCCGTGCAGTATTTTGTGAATGGAATGGCGGACTTAGGCGTCATCGCGAGACCCTAGCGGGAGTCCGGGAGTAAGATCGAACCATCGCTGCCCCTGTAACCTTTCGGCAACTTTCAAGTCTCATCCGGCATCTCAACTCTGTTTGATTTTCCTCAACAAGCGAGGGGACCCCATGCCCAGGACTGCAGAAACAAACGCCGCCGCAACTTCTTTGTCAGCCCGCTACAAGGCAGTTCGGCTGGGCACGCAACAACTCTGTCGTCCGCTGTCGCCTGAGGACATGATGGTCCAGTCGTGCGCGGAGGCGAGCCCTGTAAAGTGGCATCTCGCACACACGAGCTGGTTCTTTGAGACGTTTGTTCTGCGTGAGTTTGTCGCCGGATACCAGCCCTTCCATCCGGAGTTTCGCTGGCTCTTCAACAGCTACTACAATTCGCTGGGAGACATGCCGGAGAAGCGGCTGCGGGCATCGTTCTCGCGGCCTCCGCTTGAGGACATTCTCGCCTACCGGAGCCATGTGGATGCAGCGATGCTGGCTGTGATGCAGTATCCGCTGGAGGATGAAGCCGCGCGGCGAATCGCGCTCGGCCTGGAACATGAACAGCAGCACCAGGAGCTCATCGCCACCGACATCAAGCATGCTCTCTTCACCAATCCGCTGCATCCGGCGTACCTCGAAGAAAAGGCGACGGGAAGATTGGATACGATAGCGCCCCCGCTTGATTGGGTCGACTTCGCGCCAGGTCTGGCCGAGATCGGCCTGACGCTGGATCCCGCCTCGACGGATACCTTTGCGTTTGATAACGAGACGCCGCAGCATCCCGTTTATCTCGCACCCTTCCGCCTTGCAACCCGTCTTGTAACCTGCGCGGAGTATCTGGCCTTCATCGAGCAGAATGGCTACAGCCGTCCCGAACTATGGTTGTCGGAGGGCTGGACGACGATGCGCGCCGAGGGCTGGCAGGCACCGCTCTACTGGCAGCACGACAACAATACGAACTCCGGTTGGAGCATCTACACGATGCGCGGCTTCCGGTCGCTCGACGACCTGAGCGAGACCCCGGTCTGCCATCTCAGCTTCTTCGAGGCCGACGCATACGCTCGGTGGGCTGGGCAGCGTCTGCCGACAGAGTTCGAGTGGGAGCACGCGGCCAGTCGGCTCGGCGTGCTGCGAAAAGAGGTGGACTCGCAGCCCGCGCTGCTGACCCATCCAAAGATCGAGACCGCGAAGAAGCCGGGTGGCGCTCGCCGCGGTGCCTGCGAACCTGCTCGAGACCGGCAACCTGCATCCCACGCCGGCGCGGGGACTGCCCGGCCTGCAGCAGATCTTCGGCGATGTATGGGAGTGGACCGCGAGCGGCTACACCGGCTACCCCGGTTACAAGCCGCTGCCTGGGGCACTGGGCGAGTACAACGGCAAGTTCATGTCGTCCCAGATGATTCTGCGCGGCGGTTCGTGCGTCACACCTGCGACGCACATCCGGGCAACGTATCGCAACTTCTTTTCGCCGGGGACGCGATGGCAGTTTTCAGGCCTGCGGTTAGCGCAAGACGGCCAAAAGTAAGGATTCAGGTCGAAAATTGATGATTTTGCAGGATTTTGGCTGTCTTTTATTGCAGGGGCACGGCGGATCTCATAAAAAAGGTAAAGAATAAGCCGAATCCGTTTTGAGATGCATCCAACCCAAACAGCGGTGGGCCTTCAATTATCCTGCCGTGCATAACTAATGCACCCCGGGAGCCTACGTGCCAACAGCCATCGCTGCGGAAACCGTATCGACAAGTCTGAACGAAGCCGTAGGCCGTGAGGCCCGCTCCGGCCTGACTGCAACCCCCAAGACGCTTTCTCCATGGCTCTTTTATGACGAAGCGGGCTCGCATCTCTTTGAGCAGATTACCGAACTGCCGGAGTACTACCTGACCCGCACCGAGCGGGGCATCTTCACCGATCATGCTGAAGAGATTCTCCGCGAGGCCGCCGCATCGCACGGTCCGCACCCGGCAGGGAAGCTGACGCTAATTGAGTTGGGCGCCGGAACAGCTACCAAGACGGGAATCCTGCTTCGCGAGGCGGTGCGGCAGCAGGGAAGCATTGTCTATCAACCCGTCGATGTGTCGGAGACGGCGCTCGCCGAGGCCAGCGAAAATATCCTGACCAACATTCCCGGCGTCTCCGTACGTTCTCAGGTGACGGACTACACGCGCGAGGGGCTTCCGTTGGATCGCCTGCCGAACACACGCACACTGGCGCTCTATATCGGATCGAGCATCGGCAACTTTACGCCTGACGAAGCGCAGGGGGTGTTGCGCAACCTGCGCGCGCAGCTTCTGCCGGGCGACATGTTATTGCTGGGTACGGACCTGGTCCCCGGAAAAAACAAAACTAAAGCCACGTTGCTCGCCGCCTACCACGATGCCGCAGGAGTCACCGCAGCCTTTAATCTCAATGTCCTCACGCGATTGAATCGCGATCTTGGCACCGACTTCGACGTCGAGAACTTCCGCCACAAAGTGCTATGGAATCCCGCAGCCTCACGCATCGAGATGCACCTCGAGTCACGCATCGCGCAGCAGGTTCACCTCCCGGCCAACGGCGCTCCCGCGCTAACGATTGATTTCGCTGCAGGCGAGACGATTCACACCGAGAACAGTTACAAATTCACTTCGCCCGCGGTGAATGCGTTGCTCTCCTCATCCGGTTTTTCCGCAACGAGGTCGTGGCAGGACGCGCAGGGACTCTTCGCAGTGACGCTGGCCGCTGCCATTTAGCGCCTGTAATCGCCGCTCTTGCCGCCGCTCTTGCGCAACAGCACCACATCGCGAATCCGAATGCCCTTGTCGAGCGCTTTGGTCATGTCATAAACGGTGAGCGCCGCGATAGAAGCTGCCGTCATGGCCTCCATCTCGACTCCGGTTCCCGCAACGGTCGCAGCCGTGGCCTCAATCGCAACCCCACCCTCCGCAAGCGTCACCTGCACATCCACAAAGCTCAACGCCAGCGGATGGCACATCGGAATCAGGTTCGAAGTCTGCTTGGCTGCCTGGATTCCGGCGAAGCGCGCAACCTCCAGCGGATTGCCCTTGGGGTTCTGCGGAAGCGCCGCCAGCACAGCCGGGGAGAGTTCCACGAACGCCGCAGCGACAGCTTCACGACGGGTCATAGCCTTTGCGCTGACATCGACCATGCAGGCCTGGCCCTCATCGTCGAAGTGCGACAACTGCGGTGTTGGATCGGGCAGGCCATCGGCGAGATCGTCGACGATCAGCTCGGCCGCATAAATTGCGTCCTTCTTTTTCATGCTTCCAGCCTACTACCGCAGCAGAACCGTAATCACGTCTCCCGCCGCAAATCGTTCTTTCTCCGGAGGAAGAACGGCATAGCAATTCGCCCGGGCATTCGCGGTCAGGTCGCCCGAACCCTGCCATGGCACAAGGCGTACCAGCGGCTTCAAACCTGCTGTCGTGAGCCGAGCCGGCAGTACGCGCATCAATCCACGGTTCCCAGGAGCATCCTCCGCCAGCGTGGCTTGAGCAAAGTGTGGCCCCTGAACATCGGCTCCACGCATTGCCCGCAACAGCGGCTCCACAAAACAGTGAAACGTCACCTGCGTGGAGACAGGATTTCCCGGCAGTCCAAAAAAATACTGCGCAGGACGGCCGCCATCGGCAGGCAGACGCCCGAAGACGACCGGTTTTCCCGGCTGCATCCGTACGCCCGTAAAGAAGAACTCCGCGCCGAACAACTCGAGCACCTCCTCGACCAGGTCATACTTGCCCATGGAGACGCCGCCCGACAGCAGAATCAGATCGCACCGCCGGGCCGCGCGAATCGTCTCCTCCAGATAGGCTCGCCGATCAGGAGCGATGGGAAGCCGCACCGCTTCGCCTCCCGCCTCAGCCACCAACGCAGCCAGACCGTAGCTGTTGGAGTTGCGAATCTCCTGCAGTGCGGGCGTGGCCTCTATCTCCACGAGTTCGTCGCCGGTCGCAACAATCGCCACCTGTGGTCTGCGATAGACCGTCAGTTGCGCCTGACCGCAAGCAGCCGCGAGCGCGATCTCCGCACCTCCGAGTCACCGTGCCGACAGGAATCACCGATTGCCCGGCGCGAGCCTCGCTTCCGCGCGGGACGATGTTCTCGCCGCTGCGAATCGTCCGCCCGGCCAGCGTTCGAATCGTTCCATCGGCATGTTCGACATGCTCAATCATCACGACAGCATCGGCCCCCTCCGGGATGGGGGCTCCGGTCATGATCTCGATAGCAGCACCGCGTTCGAGCGCACCGCCCTGCCACAGCTCGCCCGCCTTCACCTGACCGGCCACCCGCAGCGACGATGAGCCGAACTCCCCGGCATGCACTGCGAACCCATCGCGGGTCGAGCGATCAAACGGCGGCTGATCGCGGTCCGCCAAAACCGCCTCAGCCAGAACGCGGTTCGCAGAAGAGAGCAGCGGCAGCGACTCCGACGGCGGCACCGGCAGCCCAGCGGCGTGACGCAGCACGATCTCCAGCGCTTCCTCAAAGCCAACGACGCCAACCGCAACCTTGCTCATTCGTCTCTCCCGCCTGAAAGAATGAAAGAAAAAGCCCCGAGCATCTTCGCCCGGGGCTCTGGTTATCCTGCTTTCGAGCGCTACTTCTTTCCAGCTTTGTAGCTCGACTTCACCTGCGCACCAATGCCTTCGAGCACGCCCTTCACATCCGCAGCATGCGCACCATCCGGAGCCAGCTCCAGATAAGTCTGGTACGCCTCAACGCATCCCGGCGGTGCGACAATCTTCTGCGTCTTCGGATCGACCGTCGCCTGTGGGATCAGCGCCTGGCCTTTGATGTAGTAGGCGTCGGCTTTCTTGGGGTCGGCCGCGATGGCCTTGTCCGCCGCAGCGTCGGCTTCAGCAAGCTTGCCCGAGTTGTACAGCGTGACCGCCTCGTTGTAGTAGTACATCCCTGCGTTCGCCGGCATCGCCTTCGCCGCCTGCTCATAGGCGTCGGCGGCACCCTTGGTGTCACCCATCTTGGCATAAGCCTGGCCAAGCTGGTTGTAGGCAACAGCCGCAACCTCGGGGCTAGGCTTCTTCGCGGCCGCATTCAGGTCGACGCTCTTCTTGTACGACGCGACGGCATCCGAATACTTCTGTGCGATCGCCGGGTCGGTGGTTGGCGTGCCCGCCGCCTTGGCCGCCTTGGCGGCTGCATCGGCGCTACCCAACTGCGCGTCACCCAGCGTCAGCCACAGGATTCCTTCGTCCGGCTTCGCGGCAGTCGCCTGCTCCATCGCCTTGATGGCGGAATCGTAGTTACCAGCCTTGGTGTCGGCCCTCGCCTGGGTCAGCAGCGCGTTCAGGTTCTGGATCTTCGTGTTGGTGGCCACAATCTCGGCATTCTTCTTCTTGTACTCCTCAAGCGCCTTCCGGTCTTCCGGCGACATCTTGGCGAGATACTCGGGCCGCGTCATGTCGAAGTTCACGACCTTATCGTCGCCATTCGCGAAGATGACGCTCTCGTTGAAGTCCACGCTCTTATCACCCTGGAAGACGAAGACGACATAGTTGCCCGGGGCGATCCCGGAGCCTTTGTAATCGCCATTCGCATCTATAGGGAACGTGTACTGATATTTGCGATCGGCCGGCTGCGAGCCCCTGTCGGTCGTCAACTTGATATCGCCCGAGGTCAACGGCATTCCGGCGGCGTTCTGTACGTGGCCGTGAATGGTTGCGCTGCCCACGTTTCCCTGAGCGACCAGGCTGCCGGGCTGGGCCATCGCCACGATGACCAGAAGAGCGGCTGCCAGTGTGCTTACCTTCAATCCAATGCGTCTCATGCTTTCTTTTCTCCTGGCCCATCGACACGGGCGTAAATCTTCTCTGACCAACAACGTTTGCTACCGAATTTGGATGCTTAATGCGGCTTGGCAGCGACCCCATACGGGATAGGATCCACCGCGCCGGCCTCACGAAATGCCCGAAGCCGCAGGACACAGCTCTCGCAGACGCCGCAGGCTTCCGTCTCGCCGGAATAGCATGACCAACTTACATGGAATGGAGCGCCCAATTCAACTCCCAGCCGGACGATCTCCTCTTTTCGCATCGCAATCAGGGGCGTTTTCACGCGAATATCCCCTTCTTTTGTGCCTTTTTGGATGAGCGCGTTGAAAGCCTCATAATAGGCTGGCCGACAGTCCGGATAACCCGAGCTGTCCTGCTCCACCGCCCCAATCACCACTGTCTTCGCCCCCAGCACCTCTGCCCAGCTCACCGCGGCAGAAAGAAAATGCGCATTTCGGAAGGGAACGTAAGTCACCGGAATCTCGCTCCCAATTGCCGCCTCATTTGCCGGAGCGTCCGGAACGGCGATCGACGCATCCGTCAGGGCCGATCCGCCGATCCGCCGGAAGAGGTCGATCTTCAGATGCAGCAACTCGCGCACTCCGGTGAGTCGGGCAATCTCCTGGGCCGATTTCAGCTCACGCGCCTCCGTCCGCTGACCGTAGCTAAAGTGCACCGCATAAACGTCGTAGTCCCGAGCCGCCAGCGCCGCGCAGACGCACGAATCCATCCCGCCGGAGAGGCAAAGCACAGCCCGCGGGCGACCCGTCTCAGGCTTCGCCATCACCCGCCTCCAACTCCCTCTGCTCCTCTGCCGTCTCGTCGCCGTCGCTGCCCAGGAGTTCCCGCGCGGCCTCTTCGTCCTGCTTGTGCACCAGCAGGCGAGCCCGAAACGCCAGCGCCAGCAGGCTATTGGCATTCTCGCCCTGCAGAAAACACTCAATCCCAGCCGCTTCGAGCATCCCCTTGGCCATCTGGGCGTTCGTCGGCTCGAGGAACTTCCCCACGCTCACAAACTTGTCGGGATCTGCAATTACTTCCGTCATGAAAGATTTCCTGTCTCGTTACTTGTCTTCGTACGACTGCAGATGCGCCGTAATGGTTCCCCAGAACAGGTGCGCCCGAATCTGCACCGGAATCCGTCGCGCATCGTCGGTATACCAGATCCAGATGTTGCCGCGGTTCTTCACAATGCCTTCGTCCGCGGTCGGCTCAACCCGAATCGTCTGGAATGTCCCGGCCGGCGTCTTGATCTCTTCCTTCGCCTCGACCTTCATCGTGACCGTGACGGTGCGCATCGAGTCGGCCAGAGGAAACTTGATCGTCTGGCCCACAACCATAGGTTGCGACGCCGCATAGAAGAGCGCCGAAAGCGAATCGGTGACGCACGCCGGAATCGAAGCCGTCTGCTCCTTCGCTGTCCCCTTCACCAGGTTCCGTTCCACCTGTTTCTGCTTGCCCTGCGAGTAGTCGAAGGTCAGGTCGCTCGAAACCTTGCGGTGCCCCTCCTGCAACTGCTTGCTGAATCCGGTCGAGCAGCCCGTCTTCGTGTCGAACCCTGCCTGAAACTTGTCGATCACCGGAAACAGCATCGTCACCGCCCCGACCGAGCCGCCGGAGGCGATAATCTTCTGCACCGAGCCATCCTGTTCCAACTGGAAGGTCGCCGTACCCGCCGTAAAGACACGCCAGTCAACGGTGTAATTCAGGGTTCGTCGTACAGGGAAGGAAAAATCCGGGTGTGGTGGCTCGAGCGTCGGAATAACCACCGGCGCTTTAGGTGTCATACCCAGCAGCTGCGCCTTCGCTGGCAGCGAGACGACGCCGCAAACCATGAATAAAATCAACCCGGGAGAGAGGAAACGCTTCAGCAAAGGCCTGAACTCGCACAAAAGAAATCTGGGGGCGGTTTTCGCGCCAGCTCCACGCCTTCAGCGCGAACCCTCATCACCCATGGTGACTGAGAAAAAGCCGGACCGCCAGCGCCAAATAAACGGCTCCGGCACCCATAAGAGCATTGTACTCGCGGTGGTGCCGCCATTGCGCGGGTGAAAATTGCCCCCCGCTCGCGTTCTCATTCGCCGGAAAATGGGCCGGAGTAAGCCGTGGAAGAAGCCGTGGAACCTTCGCCGCATACTCATCAAACCCCGCAAAGTGCTGCCGCAGATAGACTTCCTCCGATCGAATCGTCGGCAGATAAATCGCCACAAAGAGAAGGGTAAGACACACGAAGACCACAAGACTGCCCGCCGCCAATGCGAACCCAAACGCAATCAAAATCGAGCCCAGATACAAAGGATTCCGCGTGTAGGCATAAGGCCCGGTTCGTGTCAGCTCGGCATTCTTACGGACATAACCCGCCGCATACGCCCGCAACCAGACGCCCGGCACCACCAGCAACAGGCTGACCAGCATCGTCTTCCATGTCGGATGCGCCATCCACAGAAACACTCCCGCGAAGACAAATCCCAGCGGAACCCGGATGCGTCGCGCAACCCTCTGCCATCTGGTCTTCACAGGTACACCTTATCCTGTCCCGCATTTTGTTGAACGGCCAGCAGTTCGAGGGCGGCCCTTAGAACCTCATCCACCGTAATCTCGAGCAACCCCTTCTCCGTCTCCGAATGCCGCGAGTGATCCACCCGGCTCGACGCATGCCGCAACACCCGCGACACAGCCCCATACGGCCCATTCCGCGCCGGATCCGTCGGCCCATACAGCCCCACCACCGGCCTCTCCAGCGCCGCCGCCAGATGCAACGGCCCCGTATCCCCCGCAATCACCAGCGCCGCCCGCCGAACCAACGCAATCATCTGCCCCACCGAGCACGGCACCAGCACCGCACACTCCATCGCTCGCCTCCACAACGCGCTTCGAAACCGCATCCTCCGCCGAAGAAGCATTCACCAGCGTGCGAAATCCCGCTTCCGCCAACGCCGCCGCCAACGCGCCGTACCGCTCCGCCGGCCACTGCTTCGCGCCCCAACCTGCCGTCGGCGCAATCAACACAAACCGCTGCCCAACTTCAGACGAGCATCGAATCGCACCACGCCTCCGCCGCAGAATCCACCGGCAGCGTCACCTTCGCCGGCTGCAGCTTCTCTCCCATCGCTGCTCCCAGCAACTCACACCCCTGCTCGACCACATGCGCTGCCGTCACCTTCACCTTCCGGCGATAAAACCAGGCGCCGGGCCCTCCCGCGGTTCAGCCGGCCCCACAAAATCCGCCGCTCCAGCCATCCGCCCGACCATCGCCGACCGGATCGACCCCTGCATATCCACACACAGATCATAACTCCCCGCGCGCAGCCTCCCGCGCAGTTCAAGAATCTCCCGCACAGTCTTAGCCGTCCATGGCCGTCGCTTCCATTTCCGTGTCCGCACCGAAATCCGCCGATCCACCAGCGGGCGTCGAGCATCTCTTACCGCCCGCGGTCCCCCAGCCCTGGTCTCCAGCAGCTCACTCCACGCCGGCTCAATCGCCCAGTCAATCTGCCACTCCGGATGCAACTCCCGCAGCGCCGCAACCGCGGGCATCGCGTGCAGCACATCTCCCATCGCCCCGATCCGCACAATCAGCACCCGAAGCGCACGACTCCCCGCGGAGCCGTCAACACGACGCGACAGATTGGGTTCAATGGCCAAGCCTTAATTTTCTCACGCACGCAAAATCACTCGAGCCGCAATCAACACTTTCGCCGCTCAGTGTTTACGACGATCCAGCCGCCCCACCATCCCCACCAGCTGCGCCAGCGCTTCCTTCTCATGAAGCAGCTCCACGCAAAGCCGAGCCACCACAATCGGCCCAAGCGTCTCCAGATGATCGCGCAGAATCGGCGTCAGCTTCACCGCATCCTTCTCCGTCGTCACAAACCCGTTCGCCCCACCCGTCGCGCGCTTTCCAGCAATAATCGCAACGTCACGATCGTCATAAGCATGGTGGTCAGGAAAAAAGACCGTATCCATCGGCTCATAACCCTGCGCAGCCAGCATCTTCGTGAACCCCTCCGGCCGCGCAATCCCGCAAAACACAAGCGGCCGCGACGGCATCGCCACCTCTCCGCCCTGCCCAGACTCAACCTCCGCCGAATCACCCAGATCACCGGCGCCTTCTTCCAACTCAGTCCCGAAACCACGCTCCGCAGCGAGTCCACCTCTTCCTCGCGCAGCACCACGATGTCCGCGTCCGCCAGCGCCGCCAGCGGCTCGCGCAGATTCCCCGCCGGCAGCAGCGCATCCTCAACGTCCTCCTTCGTCAGCAGCACGATGTCCACATCCCGCGCCAGTTGCCGGTGCTGAAACCCATCATCCAGCAGATGCACCACCAGCTTCTCCGACGGCTCATTCCGCTCCGCCAGCACGCCCGCCTCATAGCGGTCCGCGCCCACAAACACCGGCACGCCCGACTGCTGCGCCAGCAGCACCGGCTCATCTCCATACCATGCCGCATCATCGAACGGCTCCACCCGCGTCGTCACCGCCGAGCCTCGCTTGTACCCCCGCGTCAAAATCCTCACCGCATATCCGCGCTGCCGCAGCATCTTCGCCAGCAGGAGCACCATCGGAGTCTTCCCCGCGCCCCCCGCCGAAACACTCCCCACGCTGATCACCGGATTCGGCAGCCGGTGCTGCTGCAGCCATCCCAGCCGGAACATCCCCCGCTTCACCGCCAGCGCCGCCCCGTACAGCGGAACCAGCGGCAAAAGCAGCGGTCGTCGCGTGCTCATCGTCAGCTCACGGGCCTTTCCTTCAGCAAAGTTGTCAGCGCCTCTACCGTTCGGCCCGTTGCTCCCGCTTGTTGCTCAAAAACCATCGCGCCCCCGCTCTCCCAAAGCCCGTGCCCCCGCAGGATCCCGCAACAACGCCACCAGCGTCCCCTCCAGTCTCTCACGCGGCACAATCCGGATGGCATCGCCTCCCGCATTCTCTCCACTACCTCGCGAAAATTCTCATACGAAGGCCCCATCACCACCGGAACCCCAAACTGCGCCGGCTCCAGCGGATTATGCCCACCCTTCGCCACCAGGCTCCCCCCTACAAAAGCCACCGTCGCAACCCCATACACCGACGCCAGGTCGCCAATCGTATCCAGCAGCAGAATCGTCCCGCCAGAAATCGGTTCGGTCGCGAGCATCAACTGACTGCACCGGAAAAACAGATAGCCCGTCTTCCGCACAAGCCCCTCCACCTCGCCAAACCGATCCGGATGCCTCGGCGCAATCAACAGCACCGCATCCGGAACCGCCTCATGAATCGCAGGCCATGCCGCGAGCAACGCCTCTTCCTCGCCGTCAAGCGTGCTCCCCGCAACGACCAGCCTCGCCCCACCCAGCAGCGAGCCGATGCGCTTCGTCATCGCACCCGCATCCCGAACCTGCACGTCATACTTCAAATTCCCCGCGACCCGAACCCGCTCCGCAGGCACGCCAATCCGCACCAGCCGCTCCGCCGTCTCCGTCGCTCTGCGCCAGAAACAGCGAAATCTTCTCCAGCAACGGCCGCCAAAGCCGCCGCAGCCGCATATACCGCGGAAACGACCGGTCCGAGACCCGCGCATTCACCACCGCCATCGGCACTCCGCGCCGCGAACACTCCACAATCAACCGCGGCCAAAGCTCGCTCTCCATCAGAACCAACATCTTCGGCTGCAGCACGTCTAAATACCGCCGCACGCTGTACGCAAAATCCAGCGGCAGATAGAACACCGGCGAATCCCCCAGCCGTTCCTTCGCCAGCCGCTGTCCTGTCTCCGTCGTCGTCGAAACCGCAACCACCCAACCCGGCAGCGCAGCCTTCAACTCGCGAATCAGCTGCGCCGCCGCCAGCACCTCACCCACTGACACCGCATGCACCCAGATAACATCGCGCCCCGCAACAGCCTCCCGCAAGCCCTCCGGAACCCGCCCCAGCCGCCCCGGCAACCCCGCACGGTAACGCCCGCTCGTCGCCATGCGCACCAGCCAGTACGGAGCCCCCACCACCAGGACCGCCAGCAGCATCGCGCTGTACACCATCATCACCGTAGCCAGCCCCTCGCTTTACCTTGTGCGCCAGCGAAGATGATAATCAACTTGCCCATGAAGTCCTACCGGTCCCTTTCCATCCTGCCTAAATTGATACTCTGCGCGACAACCTTCGCAGCCCTCACAACCCCGTCCTTCGCCAACGAAAAGAAGGCCCCGCCGCCCAAACCCGCCAACCAATACGCCGCCTTCGACGCCCACCCCAACGAGCACGTCACCGTAGCCGCCGAGCCCTGCGACGACATCAAGGACTGCGACTTCTTCCGTCTCCCCTACGTCTCGCACAGCCTCCTGCCCGTCCGCGTCATCTTCACCAACGACAGCGACTCCCCGCTCACCCTCGACGACGTCCGCATTCAGTTCATCTCCGTCAACAACGACAAGATCCCCGCCGCCACCGACGAAGACATCAACCGCCGTCTCTTCTCCACCCACTCCGCCATGGGCACCAAGGTCCCGGTCGTCCCCATCACCATCCATCATCCTCCCGTCGACAAAAAGATCACTCGCCGACGAGAACGACTTCGGCTTCACAACCACCACCGTCAAACCGCACAGCACCCTCGCCGGCTATCTCTTCTACGACATCCTCCCCCTAAACGACCACCCCCTCAAAGGCGCCGAACTCTACATCAAGATGGTCTACACCGTCCCCGACAAGAACGGCGAAAAGAAGCAGCTCTTCGACTTCAACATCCCCTTCGACAAATGGCTCGCCGCGAACCACTAAGGCAGTTGTTAGTTGCAGGTTGACAGTTGCTAGTTGTCGATTGCTGAGAGATGATTCAACCAAACAACTAACAATGGAGAAGTCTTGGCAAAATCCTTTCGCGATCTTGAAGTCTGGAAGAGATCGATCGACCTGACCGCTCTCGTCTATGAGTTCACAACCGAATTCCCCAAGCAGGAAATCTATGGTCTCACCTCGCAGATGCGTCGCGCAGCCGTTTCGATCGCAAGCAATATTGCCGAAGGTTCAGCACGTGGAACCCGAAAAGACTTCAAGCAGTTTGTCAAACAGGCCGAAGGCAGCAACTGCGAGCTGCAGACTCAACTAACGATCTCAAGACGTCTCGGCTTCGGCCACCCCGCGAAACTCTCCTCCGCTGAGGCTCTCTCCATCGAGATTGGAAAGATGCTCGGTGGACTCGCTGCCTACCTCGCAAGAGAAATTCACACAAATCGACCAAAAACCAACCTATGACAACTGACAACCTGCAACCTGCAACTCGCAACTCTCTCAACCTCCGTCCCGCCACCCCCGCCGACGTCCCCCAAATCCTGCAATTCATCCGCGACCTCGCCACCTACGAACGCGAGCCCGACGCCGTCCTCGCCACCGAAGCCGACCTCCTCCGCGACGGCTTCGGCCCGGTCAAGCGCTTCGACTGCATCATCGCCGAGCTCAACGAGAACGGCGCGATCGTTCCCGTCGGCTTCGCCCTCTACTTCCATAACTACTCCACCTGGCGAGGCCGGGCGGGCATCTACCTCGAAGACCTCTACGTCAATCCCGAGCATCGCGGAAAGGGAATCGGCAAGGCTCTCCTCACCCGTGTCGCCGCGATCGCCGTAGCCGAAGGCTGTCCCCGCTACGAATGGAGTGTCCTCGACTGGAACCAACCCTCCATCGACTTCTATCAATCGCTGGGAGCCGTCATGAAGTCCGAGTGGAAGGGCATGCAGGTCTCCGGCGAAGCACTTGCCGCCCTCGCCGCGCAGAGCAAATAGCGGAATCTAATTTCCGGAAATCCCGTTTTCCGTGAGGCCAGTTCTCCCGGGTACACTGTTCCCCATGTCGAGAAATGTAAGGGTCTCTAAGCAGGCTCGGTGGATCGTGTTCGTTGTCGCCGGATCAATGAGTCTATATGTCTCTATTTTCGGTACGATCCTGATGGGATTCTGTCCCGGGATCGAATGCTGGCCACACACCTTCGCTTGGACGCTTCTGACGCCGTGCTTCCTTCTAACGATCTGGTCGCTGCGTGCTACCGCAGTCGCTGCGCTACTTCTTCTTTTCGCGCATGTGTACACAGATGCTCATGTGTATGGGGGAGGACTGAGCGCAAACACTCTCTGGGGCACAGACATGGCTCTGGATAAATGCCTCTGGATCGTGGTTGTTCTACTGGTTGTTGCGTCTTTCCTCCCCGAACGGCTTCCACCTAAGGACCAACTTTCAAACTAAGTTCCTTCGAAGTCGGGTTTTCGCCAAGTTCGGTGAAGTTTCCGATAACCCGTTTTTCGCAAGCGTGAGGACCGTCTGGCAGATGCGTCATGTTAAAACGCTTCTGCTCACGCTGAAATCCCACCTTTTGCCCTACCTCCCTGCACAATTCGGTTGCGATATGCGAGAATTCTCAGGTCAACACTCTCCCAACGCTCGTCATCTTCCGGAGCAACCCATATGCCTGAGCAATCCGAAAAAATTCTGTCCTTTGAAATCGAACGTGACGGAGACACCGCCGTCGTCAAATGTCACGGCCGATTGGTGCTGGGCACCTCCGAAGAACTCTACCAGGCGGTGAAACCTCTACTGCCTCAGACAAAAGTGGTGGTCATTGACCTGGCAGACCTCACCTACGTCGACAGCATGGGACTCGGCACATTGGTGCGACTCTACGCATCTGCCCGGCAAGAGGGATGCGAGTTCAAGCTGCTTCACCTTGGCAAGCAGCTTCGCAACGTGCTGAAGATGACAAACCTCCTGTCGGTCTTCAGTCAAGCCGAAGACCACGGCATTAACGTTGCCTGAGTGTCCGCGATCGACGCGGTAGTCATCGAAGATTTTCGGAAAACTCCAGCGGCAAAGGGTGACTTTGCCCGAAGTTTCCGGAAACTCTGTCTTCGTCGTGACTTTTCGATCTCATACCAAGGTGGAATGTACCGAGTTGGGTGCGCTCAGGTAAATTAATCTTTTTGAAACCTAAGAAGGACCGGATAAAAATACGCATATTGATCTAAAACCTGGGCCGAGGTTACCGATATGCCATCTTCTAACTTTTTTGAAGATCTCTATGGCGTCACCGAAGAACGAGCTCTCAACTTCTGGGCCACGAATCTCCACGAAGCCATAGGAACGAAGCAGTGGGCTCAGATTCGCGACTCGACAGGTGTCTATCTCGCCAGCGTGCTTGGGCATTTCTGCCTGCAGTCGATCGACCGCATGGAGATCCTCTCTCCCGACTACAGCCCAAGCGATCAGGAGTTCCGCCAATTCGCCGACCTCACCCAGATCGCCGAACTCATGATGCAGCAGCTCACCACCGCCAGAAACCCACTCTGGATGGAGTCCGCCGGCGCCCACATTCTTCTCTACGCCGGATTTCTTCCAAAGCCAGAATAAAGACCGCCACAACATCGAGTTCTACTCCCACATGGGCCGGGAGTGCTACCTCATGGCGGCGGTAGGAAAGAGGGAAAGGATCATGAAGCTGATGGCCGCAGGCTTCAGCCAATACCTCTTCCACTTAGCCAACCTCTATCGGCATCTGAGCGAAAGCAGATATCTCATCAGGCCGGAGAATTAAAGCTTCCCGTTCAAGCGAGCCGTACCCTCGCATCGTGTTGGCGCTGCCAGCGAAGGCCCTCACGCAAGCTTCTCAAGGATTGCGGTCAGCACTTCCGGTTGGTCGATCATGACGTCATGACCGCAGGTCACAACTTCCGTCTTCCACGAGCGATCGGCCCGGCACTGCTCTAAAGCAGCGTCGAACGGAGCGCTCTTGAACAGTGGTGCGCGAACGTAAACCTTCTTAGCGATGGTCTGATAAGCGCCTGTAACCTTCAGTTTTTCGGTAAAGCAACCAGCCGGATGCGGCGTCAATTTGGTGTCTACCCATGCGCTGTCCGCCGCGTTCACGTGAAAATATGCCGCCATGTGAGGCGGAATCGCGTGGACCGTTGGTGGGTTCGTGTGAGTCATGTCGAACAGCGACTGACCATCGCCCGGAAGGAACGCGTCTAGGTAAACGATTGCCGAAATACGGTCTCGAAGCTGCTCGGCAACACCTGTAACGACCATCCCGCCATACGAATGTCCGACCAGCACAATCTCATTGAGATCCTTCCACTTGATCTCCCCGACCACGTCGTCAATTTGTGTAGAAAGGTCGATCGAATCGGGTGAAAGATGCGAACGCTCCCCAACGCCGGAGAGAGTTGGCGCGATGACATAGTGGCCCTTGGACGTTAAGCGATCAGAAACGCGCCGCCAGCACCATCCGCCATGCCACGCACCGTGAACCAGGACAAAGGTGCTGCGCTTCGAAGCCGCATGAGCCAATGGGTTAAACGCAATTTCGGCGCCGGCAATGATTCCCAGCCCCATGGACATGACTTGTCGTCGGGAGACAGACGTAGGCTTTCTCAAAGGACACATCCTGAGATGAAAAATGCTATTGAGGCCCGCACAGTTTCAGAAAGAGAATACACGCGCGCGCTCCCCAAGATGCTGAAAAAGCTGCTTCTTTATCAGTTTTCTTGATATCGTGGGCAATCATGCCAACCGAGAACGTTACGGACTTCACTACGGTCGACCGCACTGCCGACCCCAACTTTTTCCTTCATTTCCTCGACGAAGTCAACAAACTACCCGGCATCGCCCACTGGAAAAAAGTCATCATCGACGGCCTTCGCCTTGAGCCCGGAATGCGGGTCTTGGATATCGGTTGTGGCATGGGCGCGGACTCCTTTGACGTTGCCGCCATAGTCGGCCCCGACGGTCTCGTCACCGGAGTGGACTTCAGCGAAAACCTGATCGCCGAAGCAACCCGCCGCGCGGCCGCCCGCAATCTCCCCGTCGTCTTCGAAGTAGGTGACGCCCAGTCCCTCCGCTTCCCGGACGGCACCTTCGATGCAGTCCGCACCGAGCGCATGCTCATGCACGTTCCCAACGCCAAACAAGCTCTCTCCGAGATGGCCCGTGTCCTCCGCCCCGGCGGCCGCATGGCGGTCCACGACTTTGACTGGGACTCCCAGTTCTGCGACTCCCCCTACAAGGACACGACACGCAAAATCATGATCTCTTTCAGCGACGGAATGAAGAACGGCTGGATCGGCCGCCAGCTCCCTCGCCTCTTCCGCGAAGTCGGAATGACCGACGTCTCGATCACCTTTATGACAGTCACCTTTCCATACAGCTTCCTCCAACTGCTCCTGGGCGGCCATGTCGCCAAAGCCGTCTCCGCTGGCATTCTCTCGGAGCAGGAAGCCAACCAGTGGTGGACCCATCTCGCAAAAGCCAGCGACGAAGGAACACTTTTTTGCGGCCTCACCGCATTCATCGTCTCCGGCACCAGGCTCTGAGCGGCAACTAACTCGTGGCTATATTGGCGGATAGGGTCGAACCGAAACTGAATGGACTCGCCTACCAGTAGCACCCACGGTATCCGTGCCAGTATCCGTAGTATCGCGCCCGCCAATACGGATCGTACGGAGTGTACGCTCCATACGGATACTGATACTGATACGGATACGGGTAAGCCCCGTAATAGTTGGGATAGTATCTGTAACCGCACCAGCAGCGGCGGCTCAATAAGAGAACCACTAGAATCAGGCAAAGCATGACGATCCTCGTGACAGGCGCGTAATCAGCAGCGCCCGGCAGAAGAATACGCCAACAAACCGGAGCCGGTTCCATAAATCGCATTTTTCCGGAAAAACTCGATCCCGTGAAGAAGATTCACGTCATTCTGCGGGGGCCTCGCCAGTCCCGAAGCCGCCCTGCAGGCCGCCAAAACGAGGCTGCCAAATCGCCTTTACTTCTTCATCGCCGCCGCTATCTTCGCCTTCATCTCAGGCGGAATCTTCGGGAACAAAAACGCAATCTGCAGCCGCATGTTCCACGACGACCCAGCCACAGGATGTACCGCATTCCCGTAAAACGATGCCGAGATGTTCACCGGCTGGAATCCAAGCTTCATGATGCGCCCCGCGCCGCCACCTACAGGCACCGTCCACACATTCCCCGGCGAGGCCTTCCAGTTCGCATTAACAATCGGCGAAACCGAGAGATACCACCCCTTGGACATGTTGTAGTTGATGAAGTACTGCAGCATCATCTGGTTCACATCGGTGCGACTCCCCGAACCTGCCACCGACCACACATTATTGATCAGCGCGCCAAGCGTCCAATGACCCGGCTGAACCAGCGCCACAACGGATGGCCCAATGCTCAGCTTCCCCTGTCCCAGCACCTTGCTCGTCGCTGTGGGCAACGTGAATGCAGGGCCTGCACCCAGGATCAGCTTGTGCGTCTTCGCAGGCGTAAAGAAAAACGTCGGAACCATATCTCCAAATCCAGATACCCCCGCCGCGTTCTGAACATCCTGTGCCGCAAAGTACGCTGGCGTGTTCTCTACAATTCCATAAACCTCCAGGTTCGCCGTGCCCGGAGCAGGCTGGAAGATAATCGGCGTGATCCAGCGAATGATCATGTTCCAGTCTTTGCTGATCTGAAGCGGTACCACAGGCTGAATGTTCAGCACATTCTGTGTGCGATTAAACGGCCCGATCCCGAAGTTGTCATTGTTCTGCACCGGTACGCTGATCAGGCTCGACACAGGGTTCTGCGTCGCCTTCGCCAGATCGGCTGTTCCGCCGGCATCGTCCACCGCCGGTTTTGTCGCTGCCGGCTGCGTCGCAGCCTCCTGTGCCTCGCAAAACACGGCACCGCAAGCCAATCCGCACAACAGAATCGTGAGGAGTATCGTCCTCCCAGCCGCGCTCATCTTTGCCAGCATCCGTTTCGCCTCCGCCTCCGGCAAAAGCCAAGGCGCAGTGAAACTTCCCTGCCCGGGAGCCATCGCCAGAGGTCTGATACTAAAGAGAATCCGGCCACCGCATAACTGCCATTTCTGCTAGTCCGCCCACCACACTCACCCTCAAACCCGCACTCAGACCCTTGACGCCGCCGCTATAATAAAAACAGGGGGCAAGTCCAGAAATCCAGGCAGGCTGGCTGCGATCGAGACGCAGCTAACCCATTTGCATGGAATACTTTGCGACTTTCCACCCTGGAAAATCAATAGTTTTCGAAGCAAGTCCGGACCTAAAGTATTTCTTTCGAAGACTTTGACACAAATTGTAGGGAGCCGGGGAGGCGTACTTGGCAAGGAAGATCAGAGTCATCGGAGGCGGTCTCGCAGGCCCTGAAGCCGCCCTCCAGGCCGCAAAACGCGGCTGCGAAGTCGACCTCTACGAGATGCGCCCAACGCGCTCCACCGAGGCCCATCAAACCTCCGACTTCGCCGAACTCGTCTGCTCCAACTCCCTCAAATCCGAGTCCGAAAACACCGCCCCCTGGCTGCTCAAACAAGAGATGCGCCGCGCCGGCTCCATCCTCCTCGCCGAAGCCGACGCCACCGCCGTCCCCGCCGGCCACGCCCTCGCCGTCGACCGCATCGAGTTCTCCAAACGAGTAGCCGACCGCATCGCCGCCGAACCCCGCATCACCGTCCACCGCGAAGAAGTCACCCGCCTTGACGAAGACGACCCCAACACCCTCACCATCCTCGCCTCAGGCCCCCTCACCAGCCCGGCACTGGCCGCAGAACTCCAGCGCCTCACCGGCTCCGACCACCTGGCCTTCTACGACTCCATCTCCCCCATCGTCGACGCCACCACCATCGACATGGACAAGGTCTACTTCGCCGCCCGTTGGGACAAAGGCACCGCCGACTACATCAACTGCCCCTTCACCAAAGAAGAGTACGACCGCTTCCTCGAAGCCCTCACCACTGCCGAAACCGTCCCCGCCAAATCCTGGGAACAAATCCCCACCGTCGAGCAGCCACCCATCTCAGAAGAGCGTCATCTCGACCGGAGCGAAGCGGAGTGGAGAGACCCCCGCATTTCGATACAGGTAGCCACCCACGCCTCTGAAAAACTCCAATACTTCGAAGGCTGCCTCCCCATCGAAGAGACCGCCCGCCGCGGCCGCGACACCCTCCGCTTCGGCCCCATGAAGCCCGCCGGCCTCACCAACCCTAAAACCGGCAGATGGCCCTACGCCGTAGTCCAGCTCCGCCAGGAAAACCTCCGCGCCGACAGCTACAACCTCGTAGGCTTCCAGAACCACCTGAAATTCGGCGAACAAAACCGCGTCCTAAAGCTCATCCCCGGCCTCGAAAACGCCACCTTCCTGCGCTACGGCCAGATCCACCGCAACACCTACATCCACGCCCCGTCGCTGCTCACCGAAACCCTCCAGCTCAAAGCCCACCCGAGCATCATGATCGCCGGTCAGCTAAGCGGAGTAGAAGGCTACACCGAATCCATAGCCAGCGGCATGTTAGCCGGTATCTACGCCGCAGCCATCGCAAGACGGCGAAACCCCCACACCCGCCCCCCGGCTCAGCGCCAACGGCAGCCTGACCCACTACATCACCCACTCCGAAACAAAAAAATTCCAACCCGCCAACATCACCTTCGACCTGCTCCCCCCGCTCGAAGAAGACCTGCGCAAAAAAATCCGCGACAAAAAAGAACGCCATCGCATCCAGTGCGACCGCGCCCTCGAGGCCTGGGCCGCATGGCTCGCGCAAACCCTCTGAAGTTGTCATCCTGAGCGAAGCTGCTCACGGCACTATCGCGAGCAGCGGAGTCGAAGGACCTGCGGTTGCATTTGCAGTTGTTTGTTCTAGTTCTTGGTCGGACAATGCAGAGGATAGGAGTCAATCGCTACTCCTTTTTCTTATTCCGCGCCTTCACCTTGAACCAGATCGGCGTCCCGATAAATCCGAAGCTCTCCCGAATCTGGTTTGCAAGAAATCGCTCAAACGCAAAGTGCAGCTTCACATCCTTATCGGTGAACAGCACAAACGTAGGAGGAGCAACAGCAGCCTGCGTCATGTAATAAATCCGCACGCGCTTATTCATCGGAACTGAAGCCTTCTGAAAATCCACCCGCTCGAGAAACCTATTCATCTGTCCGGTCGTCACGCGCTTCCGCCGCTCGCGCGCAACCAACTCCACCTTCTTGAACACCGACTCAATGTTCTTCCCATCCGCAGCCGAGATAAACAGCAGCGGAGCATAGTCCAGATACTTCAGATGATCCCGCACCTGCTGTTCATAAGCCTTCTGGTCGGCAGGAGGCTTGCCATCAAACAGCCGCATCCCATCCTTCCCGGTCTTCGTCATCAGGTCCCACTTGTTGATGACGATAATCACCGACCGCCCGCTCTCATGCGCATACCCGCCGATGTTGGCGTCGAGCGCCGTCACACCCTCAGTAGCATCGATCAGCAGCAGCGACACATCCGCCGCCTCCAGGTGCTTCCGAGCCATAATCACCGACAGCTTCTCCGCCATCAGCTTCGTCTTGCCCTTCCGCCGAATCCCCGCCGTATCCACAAACCGGAACGCATGCCCATCGCGCTCTACAACCTCATCCACCGCATCGCGCGTAGTCCCGGCAATCGGCGACACAATCGCCCGCTCCGTCCCCGTCAGCGCATTCAGCAGCGTACTCTTGCCCGCGTTCGGCCGCCCGATGATGGCAATCTTCGTCTCCCGACTCTCATACTCTCCATGCGACCGCAGCCTCCGCACCCGTTTCGCCGGTTCTGCCGAAGCACCCGGAGGAATACTATAGTCAGGCCCGTTAGCATCCTCCTCCGCCTCGTCATTCTCCGTCAGCATTACCTCCGGCTCCTCGATCACCTCAGGCTCCGGCAGCACCTCAAACACCGCGTCCAGCAGATCCCCAATCCCGTTCCCATGCTCAGCCGAAATCGGCAGCACATTCCTGAACCCCAGCCGCCGGAAGTTCTCCGCCTGCGACTGCATCGCCTCGGTGTCCATCTTGTTGACCGCAAGAAACACTGGCTTGCCCCCACGCAGCAACAACCGCGCAAGCTCCATGTCCGGCGAAGCAAGCTCCGTCCGCCCATCCACGACCATCACGATCGCATCGGCCTCATCTAAGCCAACTCTAGCCTGCCGGAATATCTCTGCCGGAATCAGCGCCTCATCATCCGGCACGACTCCGCCCGTATCGACGATGCGCGCCGCCCGATCCATCCACTCAATCTCGCCATAGATGCGATCACGCGTAATTCCCGGCTCATCCCCCACAATCGACCGTCGCGACCCCGTCAGTCGATTAAACAACGTGCTCTTGCCCACATTCGGCCGTCCGCAGATCGCCACCAACGGCAGCTCGCGCGCAGCAACACTCTCGGTCTCTGTCGCCATCTGCGAGGCCAGCAGCTCAACCTCGCGCCAATCCTCGTCGTCGATCCTCTCGCGCCCGGCGACGTTCTGAGATCGCGGCGTCTGCCTCCCGACGATTCCATCCGCCGGCATGGAGAACGCGTTTCGCTCACCGGCCACAGGCTTTTTCGGCGCATGCCGATCCGGCTGAATCGCCTTGCTTCTCTCCTTGTCCGGCGACTTCTTCGTCACCCGCGAAGCCTTCTCCGCCGCCGCACGCTTGGTCGAAAGAATCTTTCTCTTCCGTGGATCGACCGCTCCCGTCGTCGGTGCCGTCCTAGGCGCACGCCCCTTCTTCGGCCGAGTGCTCGCCTGCCGGTGTTTTTTCCCTAATCTCTTTTTTTCTCGCGCCATTTGTCTAAAGCCTTCCGACGCAACAGCGCCAACACTCATTATAGGGAGCTTGCTCAGTTGGGCTGGTAAAGATGACAGGCAATTCAGTTTGAAATCAAAGGTGGCACATTCATCGTGGCGTTCTTTTTCTCGGCAATCGTTACTTGACAAAATGGCCACTCAAATTGCTCCTGTCAAAATCACCTTCATTCATTGAAGTCCAACCCGTCTCCACCGAAGTCCAGACTTAAAGTCTCTACTTCGAATACTTTGCACACTTTTGCCGGGGGAGGGGGGAGGGTACAGCTATCATTAGCTAGCCCGTCCCGATGTCCACCTCGCTCCCCATCTCGATCACACCCGCCGCAGAGCCCATTCCGGACCGCCTTCCCTCGCTTCACGATTTCTTCGCCCCCGGCGGCATGCTCTCCCGCTCCTCGCTCGCCTTCGAGCACCGTCGCGGCCAGTACGAGATGGCCCGATCCATCGAATCCGCCTTCAAAGAAAAACGCCACCTCATCGTCGAAGCCGGCACAGGCACCGGCAAGACCCTCGCCTATCTACTGCCCGCCCTCCGTCTCGCCCGTGAACGCCAACAGCGCATCATCATCTCCACCGGCACAAAAAACCTGCAGGAGCAGCTCTTCTTCAAGGACGTCCCCTTCCTCGAATCGCTCCTCGGCCCGCTGAAGGTCTGCTACATGAAGGGCCGCAGCAACTATCTCTGCCGCCACAAGCTCTACGCGCTCAGAGACAACCCAATCCTGAATGGATTGGAGGAAATAGATCAGTTCCACCACATCGCGCAGTGGGAAAAGACCACCGAAACCGGCGACCGCGCCGAGATCGACGTCCTGCCCGAGACCTCGCAACTCTGGCAGAAACTCGACGCCCGCAGCGAAGCCTGCCTCGGCCAGACCTGTCCCGACTGGGAGCGCTGCTTCATCACCACCATGCGCCGCAAAGCGCTCGAGTCCGACATCGTCATCGTCAACCACCACCTCTTCTTCGCCGATCTCAGCATCAAGCAGCAAGCAGCAGGTGCACCCGACGCCGGAGTCCTCCCCGAAGCCGCAGCCGTCATCTTCGACGAAGCCCACGAGCTCGAAGAGATCGCCAGCAACTACTTCGGCATCGGCCTCTCGAACCAGCGCATCGACGAGCTGGCTCGCGACGTCGAGATCATGCTGCGAGCCAAAAAGGCGAGCACCGCCGCAATCGAAAGCGCCTCCGCCACGCTCAAAGAGCGCTCCCGCATGTTCTTCGCAATCCTGCCCTCCGAAATCGCAGGTCTCCCCGCGGGCGCAGGCCGCATGCCCTTCCACAACCGCGAGGCCTTTCTCGAAGAGAGCGGCGACTACTACACTGGAGTCCTCAACGCCCTCACCCGCCTCGAAGGCGAACTAGAGTACCTCAAGAACGTAGAAGAAGCCCCCGGCCTCCGCAAACGCGCCGCCGATATCCGCGCCCACCTCGCCTTCCTTCTCGAATCACCCGACCGCAACACCGTCTTCTGGATCGAGCGCCGCGCCGCAGGAGGAGTCCGCAACCTTGCCCGCGGAGCCGCCCACGCCGCGTTCCACACCCACCTGCAAGCCACCCCCATCGACGTCTCCGAACTCCTCACCTCAACCCTCTTCGACAACTACAGCTCCGTCATCCTCACCTCCGCCACCCTCACTGTCTCCGGTGGCTTCGACCACATCCGCCGCCGCCTAGGCCTCACCACCACACGAGAGTTAGTCGTCCCCTCGCACTTCAACTACGAAAAACAAGCCCTCCTCTATCTCCCGCCCAACATGCCCGACCCGCGCGAGCCCGACTTCCCCGAAAAAGCCGTCGAGCGCATCCGTCGAGTCCTCGAGATCACCAAGGGCCGAGCCTTCTGCCTCTTCACCAGCTACGCGCAAATGCGCAACGCCTACGAACGCCTCCTCACCGAGCTTCCATACCCACTGCTCCTCCACGGCACCGCACCGCGCCACGTCCTGCTGCAGCAGTTTCGCGACACCCCCAACGCAGTCCTCTTCGGTACCTCTTCCTTTTGGCAAGGTGTCGACGTCCAGGGTGAGCAGCTCTCCTGCGTCATCATCGACCGCCTCCCCTTCGCCGTCCCATCAGATCCCGTCGTCGAAGCCCGCATGGAGGCCATCGAAGCGCTCGGCGGCAAACCCTTCTTCGACTACCAGGTCCCCAACGCCGTCATCACGCTCAAACAAGGATTCGGCCGCCTCATTCGCTCGCTCAACGACCGCGGCGTCCTCATGCTCCTCGACCCACGCATCCAGCGCCAGCGCTACGGCCGCATCTTCCTCGAATCGCTCCCGCCCTACCGTCTCACTCAGGACATCACTGATGTTGAGCGATTCTTCCAGCCGCAACCTCAACGCTGACCCTTACATCTTTCCTGCCACGTGTCTGGAACCAGTCCAGCACAAACAGCCCAATCAGAAACGGCACCATCCAGATCACCCGGCTGCCATACCGCTCATCCACCATCGACATCGTTCCGGTAACAAACGCGTTGGCAAAAACAACGAAGGCCACCACCACGCTGAGCCCGATGAGTCGCGGAGAAACGCGCCGCCACACCAGACGGCGGAAAAGCAATCAGCAACACCAGCGACGACCGCACCACCCAGATATGAAACGCCGTGAAGCCTTCAATATGCAAAGCATTCCGCGCCTGCCTGCTTGCAAGATAGTGCGTTCGCTCTCCCGGCAACACAGTATCAAACTGCTTCGCCACCCATGTGCTTGGATCCAGGTCCTCAATACCGAAGGCCTGCAGTTGCTGCCAAAACCCCTCCATTGATTTGCCAAGCTGTTCGCGCGGATAAGCGCGAATCGTCGCCAGCACAAGCGGCACTTCCTCCCGCCGCACCTCTTTCTGTACTTCCGCAGACGCTCCTCCCCATCCACCATCCGAGTCCCAAAGAAAATGGTCCGCATCTCCCGCGAGATCCTGCAGGCGATTGCAGAGCGCCCATCTCTCGTCGCTGCAATGCTCCGCCAGGTACTTCCTTCCAGTGCCATCGGCGACGATTCGCGCCATCAGATAAGGTGGCCGTTCGCCATTCAGCGATGGCGAGCCATACAGATACCCATAAAGCGCAAGTTGAGCTGCAGCCGCAACCGCGAGTATCCCCGCCATCTCTCCCGCTGCCTGCACGATCCGTCGCATCGGCCGCCGCTGCACCACCATCACGGCAGTCAATAAGCCGCACAATCCAACTGCGAGCATCAAATGCGTTGCGTGACACGTCACCGCCCAGCAGGCAATTCCTCCAACCATCACACGCTCCGCCCGCGAAAGCGATTCACGCGCGAACACCAGCAGAAAAAAAACCAGATAGAGCAGAGGGCCGGTGATGTCCGGCATCACGATGCTGACGTACCAGCTCAAACTCGTCAGCAGGCTCAGCGCTCCAATCAGTCCGAGGTACGCCGCAACGGTCCTTCGCGGCAAAATCGACCGCACCACCAGCCACAACACATACGCGGTCAGGATCGCCTGAAATGCAACAACCGGCCACGCCGTAGCGTTCCAGTGCAGCGGCAGGATCCCCAGGCTATAAAAAAGCGATCGCATGCCATAGTAGTTCGACGATTGATGCAGAAAGATCTTTCGCGCCACCAGCGATCCATCGCCCAGATAGGTCATCGAGTCCGGATACAGCAGCGGAAATCCGTTATAGAAAACTGGCCAGGTCATCATCACCGCACCCAGCAAAATTGCGGCGCCGTTTGCAGGCAGGGATCGCCCCTCGTCGGCGCGAGAGATCTCCCGCGCCACCGTTTCGGTGGACATCATTGCACAGCGCTCCTTCGTACCCGTTCGCAAACGCTGCGCACAGTGGCCCGCTTTCGTTCAACTATGGGGGATGCAGATTCGAGCCATTCTATCCGGAAAGAAAATCTACGCAAGACAAATCAAATAAAATAGTTCCATCCGCATGGGACGCAATCTCTACATACTCGCCGGCAGCCTCATCCTCTTCGCGCTGATCTCCTGCGGCATCGCCTACACCAACATTGCCAGGCAGCCCGGCTCACCCGGAGACGTCTCCCTTTGGCGCACCATGGGCCTTGGCCTCTTCGTCATCGGTCTCTTCGTCGCATTGGCGGGCGTCCTGTCGTCATTGTTCGAGCAAGCCGAACGCCGCGATGAAGAGTCGCGCCGCGCCCGCCGCCGACGCTAAAAACCGCATAAAACAGTACAATTTAAAGAACGAAATAAGCTGAAGCCGCGACCCTCCCAACCCCATCTCAATTACAGCCGCGGCCATCGAAGGGATCCATAGAGTCATGTTCGAAGTAACCGTAGAAGCCGGCTTTTCCTCCGGTCACTACCTGCGCAACTATCAGGGCAAGTGCGAGAACCCGCACGGCCACAACTACAAGGTCTACATCACTCTCGTCGGTGAAGAACTCGACAATACCGGTCTCCTGCTCGACTTCAAGCTCCTCAAACAAGTCATGCGCCCCACCGTCGAGTACCTCGACCACAGGATGATCAACGACCTCCCTCCCTTCGACAATGAGCTCAATCCGTCGGCCGAAAATATGGCCATGTATTTCTTCCGTCAAACCAGTGCCCAGGTCCGTGAGATGACCAACGGTCGCGTCCGCGTCAAAGACTGCACCCTCTACGAGACCGACACCAGCTTCGCCCGCTACTACGAGTAAGCCGCCCAGAAATGTACCTCATCGAACTCTACAAATCCGTTCAGGGCGAATCCTCCTTCGCAGGACTGCCCTGCATCTTCGTCCGCCTCGCCGGCTGCAACCTCCGCTGCGCCTGGTGCGACTCCGAGTACACCTTCACCGGCGGCAAGCCTTTCACGCTCGACGAAGTCGAACAGCAGATCAAAGCCCTCGCTCCATGTACCCTCGTCGAATTCACCGGCGGCGAGCCGATGTTGCAGTCTAAAGAACTCTTGCCCCTGATGGACCGCCTCCTCGCTCAAAATTTCACGCTCATGATCGAGACCTCCGGCGAACGTCCACTCGCCGAAGTCCCCAAAGGCGTCCACAAAATCGTCGACGTCAAATGTCCCGGCGCAGGCTCTGCCGCCAACACCTTCCGCCTCGAAAACCTCGACGCCCTCACCAAAAACGACGAGGTCAAATTCGTCCTCACCAACCGCGCAGACTACGACTTCGCCCGAGACTTTATCCGCACCCACGCGCTTGAACAAAAAGCCGGCCAGATCCTCCTCAGCCCAGCCTTCAACAAATCTCCCAGCCCGCTCCGCACCGCCGATAACATCACCCTCGACCCGCGCCAGCTCGTCGAATGGATGCTCGCCGATGGCCTCCCCGCACGGCTCTCCCTCCAGATCCACAAGTTCATCTGGGAGCCCATGAAGAAGGGCGTCTAGCCCAGATTTATTCAGCCCCTCGCACCTGGGCCTTGATAAACTGCGGCACAAATGGCCACCCTGGCTGAAGCCGTTACCACCAAGCGCTCAAGAATCGAATCGGTCGACCTCCTACGCGGAGTCGTCATGATCATCATGGCGCTCGATCACACCCGCGACTTCTTCGGCGTCCCCGGCGCGCCCACAAACCTCGCCACCGCCAGCATCGCGCTCTTCTTCACCCGCTGGATTACAAATATCTGTGCCCCCGTCTTCTTTCTGCTCACCGGAACCGGAGCCCGACTATCTCTCCGCAAGCGTTCAAAGACCGACCTCGCGCGATTCCTCTTCACCCGAGGCCTTTGGCTAATCTTTCTGGATCTCGTTCTCTTCCGTTGCCTCATCGTGCAGTTCAACTTGGACTACCACGTCACCGTGATCACCGTTCTCTGGGCACTCGGCTGGTCTATGATCGCGCTCTCGCTCCTCATCTGGCTACCAACATCGGTCATCACCGCATTCGGTGTAGTCATGATCGCCACGCACAACCTTTTCGACTCGGTCCAATCCGCCAATCCAATCTGGACCATCCTCCACTCACCCAACTTCCTCATCAAAACCTCAACCCACACCGTCTTCCTCGCCTACCCGCTAATCCCCTGGATCGGAGTCACCGCCGCCGGCTACGGTCTCGGCGAAATCTACTCCTGGGACGAGACCCGCCGCCGCACCTTTCTCCTCCGCCTCGGCGTACTTCTCACCCTAGGCTTCATCATCCTCCGAGCCATCAACATCTACGGCGACCCCTCCCGTTGGGTACACCAGCGCACCGCGGTCTACACCGTTCTCTCCTTCCTCAACACCACCAAATACCCGCCATCCCTGCTCTTCCTACTCATGACGCTCGGCCCCGCAATACTCTTCCTCGGGCTGGTCGACACTCACACCCCAAGTCCGCTCCGTCCCGCACGAATCTACGGCAAAGTGCCGATGTTCTATTACCTCCTGCACTTCTTCCTCATTCACCTCATTGCCGTCATCGTTTGTTACGCGCGATTTGGCGAGATCCACTCCATGTTCCAATCCCCGGACCTCGCCCACTACCCGGTCACCCAACCACCCGGCTGGGGCCTTAGCTTGCCGTGGGTCTACCTAATCTGGATCGCCGTCGTCATCGCCCTCTATCCGCTCTGCCGTTGGTTCGCTCTCCTCCGCCAGCGGAGCAACAATCCGTGGTTGAGCTACCTCTAAGCGCGATACGATTAACCATGCGCCTCCTTTCTGCACTTTTCTGTCTGGTCCTGGTGCCAGCCTGCGTGATCGCACAGCAACCCCAAAAACCCCTCGAAATCAAAGTCGTCGTCATCAACATGTTCGAAGTCGGCGCCGACACCGGCGACGCCCCCGGCGAATACCAATACTGGGTCGAGCGCGAGCACCTCGACACCATCCTCCCCTTTCCCGCTGGCTACCACGACCTCCGCCTCAACCCCAAAACCGAAGTTCTCGGCGTCCTTACCGGAGTAGGCACCGCTCGCACCGCCGCCACCATCATGGCTCTCGGTCTCGACCCGCGATTCGACCTCACCCACGCCTACTTTCTCGTCGCCGGCATCGGAGGCATCGACCCTCAAATCGGCTCTCTCGGCTCTGCCGTCTGGTCCGACTACATAGTCGACGGCGACCTTGCGCACGAGATCGACGCCCGCGAGATCCCAAAAGACTGGTCCACTGGCTACGTGCCCCTCGGCAAATCCACCCCCTACGAGCAGCCCCGCGCCGCCCGCTTCGGCGACGACGGCAACGTCTACCACCTCAACCCCGCGCTCGTGGACTGGGCCTTCAACCTCACCAAAGACACCGAACTCCCCGACACCCCGCAAATGAAAGACCGCCGCATGATGTACGCCGAAGCCGCCGCACATCGCCCGCCCTTCGTCCTTCGTGCCGACAATCTCTCCGCTGCCACCTTCTGGCATGGCAAGCTCCTCAACCAATGGGCCCGCGACTGGGTCAAATACCAGACCGACGGCCACGGCACCTACGCGATCTGCGGCATGGAAGACACCGGCACCATGCAATCCCTCACATGGCTGGCGCATGCGAACAAAATCGACATCCACCGCGTGCTCATCCTCCGCACCGCCTCCAACTTCGACCAGCAGCGCCCCGGAGTCACTGCAGCCGAAAGCCTCGCCGAAACCAAAGTCCGCCAGTACAGCGCCTACATGCCCGCACTGGAAGCAGCCTACCGAGTAGGCCACATCGTAGTCGACTCGCTGGTAGCCAACTGGCCCCAAACCCGCGACCACATCCCAACAAAATAGGCATCCGAAGCCGAGCAACGCGAGGCCCCATGCATATCACTCAGCAAGACAAGGTATACAAGTCACGAAGTGACCGCCCCGCGCGCAGCGGGCCCGTCCGGCAGGACACTCGCATATAGAATCATCCACCAGGAGCCGCACCTGAAGATCCTCATCCTCTCTCCGCACCGCGACGACGCAGCCTTTTCGCTCTCGATCGCCATCACCAACTGGCTCACCGCGCGCCACACCGTCACTATCCTGAACATCTTCACCCGCAGCCGCTACGCCCCCTACTCCGACGCCGCCTTCGTCCACGAAAACGACGAGCTCTCCTACGTCACCGCCATGCGCCTCCGCGAAGACGAGGCCTTCCTCCGCCGCATCACGCAGAACCTGCCCAAGGGCCTCAAGAATCACCTCCACATGGCCGACCTCAACCTCAAGGACGCCCCCATTCGCCTCCGCATCCCTCTCGAAGAAGTAAGCGACACCCCCGTCAACCCCATCGATCCTTCCATCGAAAAGATCCGCAAAGCACTCACCAAACAATCCGAAGCGGGAGCCATGGAAGCGCTAGTCATCCCCGCGGCCTTAGGCAATCACGTCGACCACCTCACCGTCCGCGAAGCCGCGCAGCCCTTCACCGCAACGTTCCCCACTGCCTATTACGAAGACCTACCCTACGCCACCACCCACCCCAGCGCCGCCACCGATCTCGAAGTACTGCGCGAAGCCGCCGCCGAACGCAACGACCCTCTCACTCCCGTCGACCTACCGAAATCGACTCCGCCATCGAACTCAAGCGCAAGCTAGTCCTCGGCTACGCCTCCCAGATCGACGACGAAACCGGCACCCTCATCGCCAATTTCGCCCAACGCTACAACGGCGGCGAACGCCTCTGGGTCAATCAACACTGGTTCTCTGCCTTCACGACATAGGCGTAAACGATTCGTTACAACTCACTTGAAATGAACATCAATCCGCAGCGGTACCGCTACCGGCTTACCATCCAATGTTGCTGGCTTGAATCGAAATTTTGAGGTTGCATCCAGCACGCACTTGGAAATGTCTTGATCGACTTGATTGACGATCTTCACATCTATAAAGTCGCCATTCACAGCAACTATTCCGTCAACAGTCGCATCGACAATAGCGTGAGGCTTCGTAAGTGATTTTGGATACTTTGCGTCAGGAGTTCTTATCGCTTGGGGTAGAGTCAGAACGCCTGGGACGACCGGAAAATCTGTCTGTTTACCTTGAATTCTGTAGACTGTTTCGCCCCGCGAATCTTGCGGATGTGATGGATCGACGATCGTGGATCTGCCGGATAGATCAGTTTGTCCCTTGGCGACAATGATGAGCATTATGGATAGGAAGGTAATCGTCAACACGCTACGAAGGGTTGCCATGACTTCTACAGGTTTAGAAGGGTTCAATAGGTTCAGAGAGAACATGTCGAGATTGTGTCACGAGTACACAGCAGGCTCGGCCGAAAAAATTGGGATTTTTAGGTAGCGTTGCTTTTCAAGCGACCTGCACCCAAGAGCCCTTACCCCAGCATCTTCCTCACCACACGCCGCACCGTCTCCGTCACCACACCAAACACCACATGCGTAGCCATCTCACTGGTCCGCTCCCGGGTCGTCTGATCCTCCGGTTTGGCAGATAAGCCCATAGCCGGCAGAGCCGTCCCATGCGTCAGCGAACTCAGTGCCATCCCAAACGCCGCCCCATCCTTAGATGTCGCAGCAGGGAAGTACTCCACCACCCCGCCATAAGCCGCGCCAGCCAGCGCACCAAATCCCCAGTGAATCGATTCCGCCGCAGCAGTCTTCTGCCTCACCGCCAACTCATGCCCGGCAATCTTCTCCGCCAAGACCTCAAACGGCTCAGGCTCACCGTGCGTCCGCGGAGGATAGATTCTCTCGGCCACCTTCTTTGCCGCCGTCGCTACCAACCCACCAATCAATCCCGCCAGCAACCCCTTCGCCAGCGACCTCCCACGCGTCTTCTCTTCCAACTTAGCTTTCTTCGTCATCAATCCGCCTCAGGAAACTCTCTCAGCCGTGAGATGCAGCCCAGCATCCCCACGTCACTGCTTAAACCAATTCCAGGATGTTCAAGCTCAGAATAGAAATTGTCATCCTGAGCGGAGGCGGCGCTGTTGCCGCCGTAGTCGAAGGACCTGCGGTTGGTCGTTCATGGTCTAGCCAACATAAGCCGAAGCATCCGTAACATCCACGCCCTCGCCAACCTTTATCGCACGAAACACCAAAGTCAGCACCACGGACACCGCCAGATTCAGCAACAAAGCCGGAACCGCAGCATACATCGCATACGTCCCGCCCAGCGCCGCAGGCAGGTGCAAAGGATACACCGAACTCCTCAGCCCCAGCGACCATGCCATCCCAGTCCCGCTCGCCATCCCCGCTGCCCATCCCGCCAGCAGTGCCCAGGGATTGAACCACCGCGAAAACACCCCCACCACCACCGACGGAAACAACTGCGCCATCCATATCCCACCCAGCAACTGCATCTCAATCGCATAGGTAGCCGGCAGCTTCAGCACAAACAGCAGCGCACCGAACTTCACTACCAACGACACCACCTTCGCCATTCCCGACTCCTCCGCAGGCGTCATCGTCCGCCGCACCAGCGCCCCATAAAGGTTCCGGGTAAACAAATTCGAAGCCGCAATCGACATAATCGCCGCCGGAACCAGCGCTCCAATCGCCACCGCCGCCAGACAGAATCCCGCAAACCACTCCGGAAACATCTTCAAAAACAGCAGCGGCACCGCGGAGTTCGGATCCTTAGTCACCACACCCGCCGCCAGCGCCAGATACCCCAGCAGCGCAATCAACCCAAGCATAAAGCTGTATGCCGGAAGCATCGCCGCATTCCGCCGCACCACATTCGCACTCTGCGCGCTCAGCACCGCAGTCGCCGTGTGCGGATAAAGCATCAGTGCAATCGCCGACCCAATCGCCAGCGTCGAATACCCCAAAAATTGCCCCTGCTTCAGAAAAATAGTTGCCGCCGGCGAGTGCGTCCCCAGCAAAGCATTGGCCGTCTCAAAAACCTTCGCATACCCACCCAGCCGGATCGGAATATAGATCAGCGCCGCCAGCACCATGATGTACAGCATCACGTCCTTCACAATCGCAATCACCGCTGGAGCCCGCAGCCCGCTCGAGTACGTATAAGCCGCAAGAATCACAAAAGCCGCCGCCAGCGGCCACTCCCCATGAACCCCCATCGCGGCAATCACAACCTTAATCCCCACCAATTGCAGCGCAATATAAGGCATCAGCGCAAGCACACCCGTCAGAGCAATCGCGATCGTCAGCCAGCGGTTTCCATATCGTCCGCTCACAAAATCTGCAAAAGTTATGTAACCATGACGGTGACATACTGTCCAAAGCCGCGGCAAAACCATCATCATGTAGGGATAAGTAATGACCGCATACGGCACCGCAAAAAAACCCATCGCCCCAGCGCCATATAGCGCCGCGGGCACTGCAATCACCGTATAAGCCGTATAAAGATCCCCGCCGATTAAAAACCACGTGACCCAGGTCCCAAAGCTGCGCCCCGCCAGCCCCCACTCCTCCAGCGACCCCATGCCCGCCTTCGGCCTTCGCCACTTTGCCGCCCAGAATCCCGCCAGCGTCACCAGCGCAAAAAAGAAACAGAACACCACCAGAGCCGTCGAATGCAGTTCCAATCGTTCACCAGCCTCAAGGATTTATCGTAAGTAGAAGTACGAGCATCTTAGCGCAACCCACCACGCAAGTTCAGCAGCAGCGTAACTAGCTCCTTCCGCTGTCGCTCCACTCATACACCACCACACCCAGATCATTCAGCGTCTTGATCACCGTCTCCACGTTCCGCCTCACCTGCGGCCGCGCGCTCGCCGGAACCTCATGCGCCTCTTCCACCGCAACCACCCGCCCATACGGCCAGTAGTTCTGCGGTATCGCATTCAGCGCCGTCGCCAGGTCACTCACCCGCACGTTCAACTCCTGCCGCCGCGCGCCCGTCGGCCGCAGCATTCCGCCCACACCCAGGTCGGTCGTATTCGCATCCGCCTGTAATACGTGCAGCGTCACCATCCCGCCCTGCACCGTCAGGTAAGGATTTTCCCACGCCGTCAGACTCTTCACTGCCATGTAGCGAGTCTTCGAAGGCGGCGGAATCAACTCCATCTGCTGCCGCGCCAGATTGATCTCCTGCCGTTGCTGCTCGGCAATAGCCTTCGTATCGGCCATGCTGGACGCAGCCGTCCGCATGCAGCCCGTCAGGGCAATCGGAAGCAGAACAGCGGGGAGGGGGAACAGAAATCTACGCACGGATACCAGCATACCAAGCTCCCCCACCCTTCAGAACCCAAAAAATCCTTGAAAAATCCGCCCAGCGCCAACTCGTTACTCTCCCGTCCAAACCGGCGACCGCTTTTCCAAAAAGGCCTTCGTCCCCTCGTTCTTGTCCGCAGTCCCGCACAGCCGCCCGAAGATCTCCGCCTCCACATCGGTCGCCGCCACCAGTCCCAGCTCGCTGCCCCACCGCACCGCCTCCATGCACCCGGCAATCGCCAGCGGAGCCATCCCCACAATCGTCCTCGCCAACTCCTCCCCCCGCGCCATCAAACCCGCCGCCGGAACCACCTCATCCACCAGCCCAATCCGCAAAGCCTCCGCCGCTCCAATAATCTCCGCCGTCAATAACAACTTCAGCGCCGCCGAGTGTCCCACCAGCCGCGGCAGCCGCTGCGTCCCGCCGTAACCTGGAATCAGCCCCAGCTTCACCTCCGGCTGCCCCAGCTTTGCCGTATCGCTCGCCAACCGCATCGTGCACGCCAGCGCCAACTCGCATCCGCCGCCCAGCGCAAAGCCATTGATGCACGCAATCACGGGCTTCCCGCACGTCTCGATAATCCGGAAAACCTCTTGCCCGCGTCCCGACTTCGCCTCGCCCGTCGCAATATCCAGCCGCACTAGCTCGTTGATGTCCGCACCTGCGGCAAACGCCTTCTCGTCAGCGCCCGTCAACAGAATCACCCGCACATCCACATCGTCCATCAGCGCCATAAACAAGCGTTCCAGCTCGTTGAAGACGGTAGAGTTCAGCGCATTCAGGACTTGCGGACGGTTCAATGTCACACGCGCGACCTGATCCTTCACCTCACACAACAGCGTCTCGTAGTTCACAGTGCTCTCCCATGGCAGTTGAGTTCAAAGCGAAACAAGGTCCTGGATACTCTCAGACGATACAATCGAATTCTATGATTAAGGGAATCACGTCAGTCAGCGCCATCGCTCAGAGCGCCGACTTTGACAAAGTTAACGCCCTCTTCGCCGCACTTGGTTTTGAGCAGGGAAAGGGCTGGCAGGATGCCCAGGGCCGCGGCGCCATCTTCACCGCACCCACCGGCAGCGTGGAGTTCGTCACTGGCCGCCCTCCCTCTGTGCCACCCATCATCATCGAGGTGACCCAGCTCGACCATATCCACTCTCTCGTCGAAAAATGGCTGCTTGCCGACCACCGCACCGAGGAGCTACCCACCCTTCTATCTCCCGTCGAATCTACCGACTGGAACAGCCGCCTCTTCACCGTTCAGCTCACTCCGGGGCTCAATTTAGCCTTCTGGCAGTCCGAAAACCCCCTTCACGGCCAACCCATGGCAGTCGAAGGCGACCTCAGCGCCGCCGGAATGCGCTTCGCTATAGTCACCACCCGCTGGAACACCGTCATCACTGACCGCCTCCTCCAGGGTTCGCTCGACGCCCTCCACCGCAGCGGAGCCGCCAAACACGACATCGAAATCGTCCGCGTCCCCGGAGCCTGGGAGATCCCCTCCGCCGCCCGAACGCTAGCCGAAAGTCAAAAAATTCGATGCGATCGTCACCCTGGGCTGCCTCCTCCGCGGCGAAACCGCCCACTACGAGGCCATCTATAACGAAGTCGCCCGCGGCATCGGACAATCCCAGCAGGAGACCGGCATCCCCCACGCCTTCGGAGTCCTCACCTGCGAAACCCTCGAGCAAGCCCTCGACCGCGCCGGCCTGAAAGCCGGCAACAAAGGCTTCGAAGCCGCCATCGCCGCCATCGAGATGGTCTCCATCCAAAGAAAGCTGACAGAAAAATAATGGGCACCCGCCGAAAATCCCGCGAACTCGCCATGCAGATGCTCTTCCAGGGCGATCTCGGCAAGCACTCCCCCGAGCAGGTCTCCAAGCTCTTCTGGGCCTCTGTCGCCGATGTCGACCTCGAAACCCGCTCCTTTACCGAAGACATCTACCGCGTGGCCACCACCCGTGCCGACGAAATCGACAAGCTAATCGAAGCTCACGCCCAGAACTGGCGCATCGAGCGCATGGCCGTCGTCGACCGCAACCTCCTCCGCACCGCTGTCGCAGAAATGCTCGGCTTCCCCAACACTCCCGCCGCAATCATCATCAACGAGTCACTCGACATCGCCCGCCGCTACGCTGCGCCCGAGTCCGTTTCTTTCCTCAACGGAGTCCTCGACGCCATCGCTCGCGACCTCCTTAAACAGCGCCTCAGCTGATTTTTTCCAAAAAAAGCAAGTCCACTCCCGGGCCCGCAGCATCCTAGCCGTGACCATCTAAAAGCATTTCCACTGAATTCGGCAATCCCGCCAGTTCCGTAGACCGTCACCAGACTGATCCACCCGGAGGTTTCCTTGTCGATCCTTGTTCTCGCATTTCTCATCGGAATCATCGCCGGCCTTCGCGCTCTCATGGCCCCCGCTATCGCCAGTTGGGGAGCAGGCCTCGGCTGGTTCTCCCTCGCAGGCACGCCCCTCAACTTCATGAGTTACGCCGTCACCCGTTGGATCTTCACCCTAGCCGAAATCGGTGAACTCATCAACGACAAGCTTCCCAAAACCCCCAGCCGCACAGTCCCGCCGCAGTTCATCGCCCGCGTCGTCATGGGAGCTCTCGCCGGCGCAACCCTCGGCGCTCGCCCACGACTCACTCCTCGGCGGCCTCATCGCCGGAGCCATCGGCGCCGTCCTGGGCACTCTCGGCGGAGCCGCCGTCCGCGGAGCCCTCGCCAAAGCCTTCGGCCGCGACCTTCCCGCAGCCCTGCTCGAAGACGCGGTTGCTCTGTTGGGCGCTCTCTTTATAGTCTCTAGAGTCTGATGCCCAAACACTTCGACGCCATCATCATCGGAGCCGGTCAGGCCGGGCCCACCCTCGCAGGTCGGCTCACCCAGGCCGGACGCACCGTCGCCTACGTCGAGCGCAAGCTCTTCGGCGGAACCTGCGTCAACACCGGCTGCACTCCCACCAAAGCCATGGTCGCCAGCGCCTACGTCGCCCAGAAGGCCCGCACGCGCCGCGGACTACGGAGTAGTCGCCGGCCCCATCTCGGTCGACATGAAGGCCGTCAAAGCCCGCAAAGACAAGATCGTCCTCAACTCCCGCACTGGACGTCGAAGGCTATCTGCGCAATATGCCCAAGATGCACCGTCTTCAACGGCCACGCCCGCTTCGAATCCCCCAAAGAAGTCCGCGTCAACGACGATCTCCTCTCCGCCGACGAGATATTCATCAACGTAGGCGGTCGCGCCGTCGTCCCCGACTTCCCCGGCGTCAACGAGGTCCCATACCTCACCAACGTAGGCATCCTCGACCTCGACACCCTCCCGCGCCACCTCGTCATCATCGGCGGCAGCTACGTCGGCCTCGAATTCGCGCAGATCTTCCGCCGCTTCGGCAGCGAAGTCACCGTCATCGAAAAGGGCCCCCGCCTGGTCCACCGCGAAGACGAAGACGTCTCCGCCACGATTCGGTCCTTCCTCGAAAAAGAGGGCATCAAGGTCCGCACCAGCGCCGAGTGCATCCACTTCCGTCGCGAGGGCAACGACATCGCCGCCGGCGTCAGTTGCACAGACGATCCGTCCGAGAGCATCGGCTCTCACGTCCTCCTTGCCGTAGGCCGCCGCCCTAACACCGACGACCTCGGCCTCGAAAAGGCCGGCATAGCCCAGGACGAGCACGGCTTCATCACCGTAGACGACCAGCTCCGCACCAGCGTCCCCGGCATCTGGGCCATCGGCGACTGCAACGGCCGCGGAGCCTTCACCCACACCGCCTGGAACGACTACGAAATCGTCGCCGCCAATCTCCTCGACAACGACCCCCGCCGCGTCACCGACCGCATCCCCTGCTACGCCCTCTACACCGACCCACCCCTCGGCCGCGTCGGCCTCACCGAAACCGAAGTCCGCAAATCCGGCAAACCTGCCCTCATCGGCATCCGCCCCATGACTCGCGTAGGCCGCGCCGTCGAAAAAGGCGAGACCGAAGGCTTCATCAAAATCCTCGTCGACGCCACCACCAAACAAATCCTCGGAGCCAACATCCTGGGCACCGGCGGCGACGAAGCCATCCACTGCATCCTCGACACATGTACGCGAAGGCCCCCTACACCAGCATGCGAGCGCGCAGTCCACATCCACCCCACCGTCTCCGAACTCCTACCCACCGTCCTGGGCGACCTCAAACCTCTCACCTAAAGCAGCTCTTCAATAATCGTGGGTCTTCTTCAGCCCCGCCACAAACAGCGTCATCTCGACCGAAGCGACGGACAGTCTCACCGTCCGTCGCGTAGTGGAGAGACCCCCGCATTTCGCTCTTGCATTTGCTGTTGTTTGCCCTTGTTTTGCTTTTGCCGTTGGAACAATTCCAACCCACCAAAAGATCGTGTCACCCTGACCCTGAGCGTAATCGAATGGGAGGTTCGCGCTTTTGCGAACTGCGCAGTCGAAGGACCTGCGGTTGCTCGTCGTTTGCCTGTTCTTTTGTTTGTCATTCCGCAGCGCAGCGGAGGAATCCGCTTTCCACTCCACTCCAATCCGGTATCATTCGCTCTGCCAGCGAACCCGGAGCCAAAGCATGCGTCTGTTTCACGCAATTCTTCTCGTCACTCTCCCCGCCGCCGCAACCCCTATCAACCTCCGCACCGACCACCTCACCAACCCCATCGGCATCGACAGCCCCAAGCCCACATTCGCCTGGCAATCCGACGCCACCACCCCCAACTGGACCCAATCCGCCTACCAGATCCTCATCGCCACCACCGAAGCCAATCTCGCCCAACCCGACATCTGGGACTCGCACCGCATCCGTTCCTCCGACTCCATCAACATCCCCTACGCAGGCCCAGCCCTCAAATCTCAAACCCGCTACTTCTGGCAGGTCCGTGTCTGGGACAACAAAAACCAACTCACCACCTCCACCCCAGCCTTCTTCGAAACCGGCCTACTCAATCCCTCCGATTGGCAATCCAAATGGATTCGCCGTGCCGATCCCGACGCCGACAACGAACTAGCAGCCGTCCGCTGGCTCTGGCTTCCCAACACCGACCCCAAAGCCATCCCACCCAGCACCGAAGCTGAATTCCGCTACACCCTCCACGTAGACGCCGCTCCCACCCGAGCCAGCCTTCACATCCTCGCCGTGGGCCACTTCGCCGCTACCGTTAACGGAACCCCCACTGGTCAGCACACTGATTTCGGCGCCTTCGACTGGGAAGAGATCACCCCCCTCCTCAAGCCGGGCGACAACGAAATTCTCGTGCACGTCACCAGCCCACGAGCCCGCCAACCCGCAACCACCGTTCCCGCGGGTTTCGCGGCCTCCCTACGCATTACCGCCGCAGACGGAACCGAACGCCGCCTCCCGAGCGACACCACTTGGCAAGCCCGCACCGGCACCGCCGAATGGCAGCCCGCGCAGGAGATCGGAACCCTCGCCACACCTCTCGTCTTCGCCAACGACCGCCACTCTATCACCGTTGGTCCCAACCGCATCGCCTCCGAAGCCTCACTCCTACGTAAAGACTTTCAACTCCCCGCCGCGATCCAGTCCGCACGCCTTACCATCACAGCTCTCGGCGCCTATCAGGCCTTTCTCAACGGCAAACCCATAGCCGCACAAAATCTCCTCGACCCCGGCTGGACCGACTTCGACAAGCGCGTCCTCTACCAGACCTACGACGTCACCTCGTTACTCTCCAAAGGCGACAACACCATAGCCGCCGTCCTCGGAGCTGGCTGGCACGGCTCTCCCATGACCTGGGCTGGCACCCGAGCCTACCCCGGCCCCGACGCCCTACGTGCCCAACTCGAAATCACTCTGACCGACGGCACCAACAAAACCATCGCCACCGACGAAACCTGGCAGACCGCCCCCGCCCCGACACTTTTCTCCGAGATCTACGCCGGCGAAGTCTATGACGCCCGCCTCGAAACACCCGGCTGGAACGCTCCAAATTTCGTAACCACTAACTGGACCCCAGCCGTTCCAGCAGAAGCTCCACCCAACCTCCAGCTCACTGCCCAACCCAACCTCTCCATCGCGGTCTCCAATACCCTTCATCCCATCACCCTCACGCCTGCAAACGAAGCCCACCCGTTCATCTACGACATGGGCCAGAACATGGTCGGCAACATCGTCCTCCACGTCCACGGCCCCCGCGGCACTGTCATCCGCATGCGCTTCGCCGAGCGCCTCAATCCTGACGGCAGCATCTACACCGAGAACCTCCGCAATGCCACCGTCACCGACACCTACATCCTCTCCGGCAACGGCGACGAGACCTACACCCCCGCCTTCACCTTCCACGGCTTCCGCTACGTCGAGCTCTCCGGCTACCCCGATACCCCCACCGTCGCGACCATCGAAGGCCTCGCCTACAACAGCCTTCCCGCCACTCCCTCGATCCGCTTCACAAGCTCCAGCGAACTCCTCAACAGCATGGGCAACCTCGGCATCTGGGGCCAGCGCGGAAACTTCCTCTCTATCCCCACGGACTGCCCTCAGCGCGACGAGCGCCTCGGCTGGATGGGAGACGCCGGAGTCTTCTGGCGCACCGGAACCTACAACTTCGACATCTCCAGCTTCACCCGCAAATTCATGCTCGACATCGACGACGCCCAGACTGCCGACAACGCCTTCACCGATGTCTCCCCCAACGTCCTCGGTCCTCAGGAAGGTGCGCCCGGCTGGGCAGACGCCGGCATCCTCGTCCCCTACGCCGGGTGGCTGCAATACGGCGACAAAACCCTCCTCGAATCCTCATGGTCAAACATGCAACGCTACATGGACTTCATCCTCAAGACCAACCCCGACTACATCCGCCGCAACAAGCTCGGCAATAACTACGCCGACTGGCTAGCCCCCGACCAGAACACCCCCAAAGACCTCATCGCCACCGCCTACTGGGCCATCGTCGCCCGCGACATGCGAGAAATGTCCCTCGCCCTAAATCGCAAAGACGAGGCCGAAAAATACCAGGCCCTCTACAACCACATCGCCGAAGCCTACCGAGCCAAGTACATCCAGCCCGACGGCTCCGTTACCGGCAACACCCAAAGCGCCTACGTCGTCACCCTCTACTCCGGCATCGCCCCGGCGTCCCTCCGCGCCAACATGACCGCTCGCCTCGTCAAAGACATCGAAGCCCACGACAACCACCTCACCACCGGCTTCCTCGGCACACCCTTCCTCATGTTCGTCCTGGACGATAACCACCGCCCCGACGTCGCCTACAAACTCCTCCTGCAGAACACCTACCCAAGCTGGGGCTACATGGTCGCCAAGGGAGCCACCACCTGGTGGGAACGCTGGAACGGCGACACAGGCGACCCCTCCATGAACTCGTACAACCACTACGCCTTCGGCTCCGTCATGGCCTGGGTCTTCCGCCGAGCCGCCGGCATCGACACCGACCCCTCAGGCCCCGGCTTCCACCACCTCACCATCACCCCGCACTTCGACCCGACGCTCCCGACCCTCCACACCGAGTACGACTCTCCCTACGGCACAATCACCACCGACTGGACCAGCGCCAACCACCAATTCACCATCAAAACACCACCAAATACCATCGCAAAAATCACCCTCCCGAACGGCAAAACCGCCAAAATCGGCAGCGGAACTCATGTCTACACTCTTCAATAAATATTGAACCTAAAACAAAGGGAGGCGGGTATTCCCTCTGGAAACCGGCGTTTACAGAACAAAAGAGCCCTCTCCACGGAGAGGGCTCTTTCATTAGAAGGAAGAAGAACTACGAGGTAGCCTTACGCGGTTTCTCTACCAGCAGATTCGGCGCAACGATATTCCCGTTCACATCCGGTAGTTTGGGAGCGATCGGCGTCGTAACGTCCTTATATGACCCATCGCTCTGCTTCGTGATCAGGTGAACCGCATTATCTCCCGAAGTCCCGGCATAAAATGTCAGGTTATCCGCGCTCACCGCACCAGCAACCGGAGCGATCGGCGTTCCCAATGCAGTCGACAATGCGATGCTGCCAAGAGTTCCCGCACCTGCGGCCTGCGGGGCGTAGGTCGGCAACACGCCGCCCGTGCCCGTGTAGGTTACAAACGCGATCTTTGAGTCCGAAGTCGGAAACACTCCAGTAATCGCAGTCGCAGTCACACCAGGCAGCGCACCGCTGAAAACCGGACTGGTCGTGAACTTCACCGGAGTATTATCCGCCACCGGGCAAGCGCCAATCGGCAGCCCCGAAGGAATTGCCAGGTCGGTGAACGCTGCAGTCGTAGCCCCCAGAACGTGCAGGCCATCGTTAGTTGCAGCAATGCGGCTCGTCGCCGGAGCTATCACGCCGGCATCTGGATAGAAGAGATTCGTTGTCGAGGAGCTCGACGTTCCCCCGGAAGTTGTTGTCGTCGTCAGCGGGCAGTACGAGCGAGCAGTAGTGGGATTGCCGCCAAAGAATGCTCCCACCGACGGAACGCCCAGCGCAACATCGGTCGTCGCCTGCGACGAGGTCGTCAGATACCAACCCGTGTACGAGGAGTGCACCAGCAGCGAATTGTTCGGGGTTGTCACGCCAGTCGAAGCGTTATAGTCGCCCAGCGTGATGTATACCGTCTGGCTATCCGGCGAAAACGCCGCATGGGTGCCAACGCCGCCAAACTGCGTCGTGATCCCGCCTCCGCTGCCCGGATTATAGAGATACACGAATTGCCGTATCGGATCCGTGATCACCAGCGTCGAGCCGTCGGGCGATACAGCCAGAACCAGCCCATTTACTGACGGGTCCTGGCCCGTCACGCTGTTCGAGAGCGCGCTCAGGGTCATCAACTCGTACGAACTGCCCATATAGACTGAGCTGCCATCGTTGCTGATTACCATCGAATTCGGAACGTACGGCAGACGAACCGGTGCGCCCTGCTGGGGTTGCGTGAAGTCCACTGGCACGAGGTACAGCGAGTTGGTGCTCGCAATATAGAGATTTGTGCTGTTCGAGCCGGGAGTAGTCACAGTGATCGGATTTGAAGTCACCGGTTTGCCGTTGCCAAATAGACCAATCTGGTTGAAAGGAGCAGGATTGCAGCTCGGAGGCTGGCACACCGCAGTGATCGAGGCGGCGCCTGGGAAGACAGGAGTCACAGTCCCGGCCGCAACCACAGGAATCGTTATTGGAGTTGTCGATTCAAACGTTAGCCCCAGCCCGGTCAGAATGGTTCCGTTCTTGTCCATGACGGTCGCGCTGATCGGTTGCGTGAAGTTCTGGTTCACGACAACGCTGGTCCCAGAGCCACCACTAATGCCGGGCACCGTCAGCGTAATCGAGGTAGGAGGGCACGTCGAAAAGAAGCCCGCCGAGCTGCCTGCATTCGAGATGTTCGCCGTGATGACCGTCGATCCCGGCTGCTGTGCCGTTGCCACGCCGTTCTGGTCAATCGTAACCACCGATCCCGCCTGAGCTGTATACGACAGATTCCCAACCTTGCAGCTGATGTTGTTGGCAGAAGTTGTCGATGCATTCTGGTAAACACGTGCCGCCAGTTGTCCCGTCGTTCCTTGCGAGACGCAGCCGTTGATCGAATTTGCGGTTCCCGAGAGGGGAGTCGTGCAGCAGCCCGTTCCCGCATCGATCGTGCAGCTCACCTGTTGCGTGGCGAACGCCGCCGGACTGCAGTTGGTCGCCGGGTCGTTGAGACAATCCGTCGACAGCGGTCCCAGTACTACGCTCGTCACAACAGGATGGATATAGATTGGAAGAGGATTGCTCGTCGCGCCATCTCCACTCGCGATGACATACACAGTCCCACTCTTGTTCGTCGGATTGCACGTGGTGAAGTCGGGAATTCCGCCGCCCGTATTTCGGTTCCATGTCCCCGCGCAGAGTTTCCCGTTGGTCGGGTCAACGTCGGCGATGGTCATATCCGGGACGCCGTTAGCCAAGAACGTCCCGTACGTATAGTGGGCAACCGATTCCGCCGTGCCCTTGCAATCGGTTGCGGTCGGCGAACTTACCTGGCCTATCTCCGCAAAGTTCAGCGAGATGCCGGTGAGCTTCGGTTCAAGCGTAATCTTCGTTACCTGACCCACAGGAATACCGGAGTCGGTGCCATTGCAGAAGACGGTTGGCGATTTCTTCGAACAGCCCGCAATCGAGACACCAAAAGGAATCGTGAAAAATAAAAGAACTGCTAACGTGACAAACCGACGCATTGAACCTCCCCGTTCAACCCGAACTCAAGCTGAACGGTCACACCGCAACCGCTGAATAGCTGAACCCATAGTGTAAAAGCTGCGCACAACGGAAGCAAATCTCCAGATGTGCATTAGACGAACTCTTCCAACGTTTTGTATCGCTTCCCGCGCAATCGGATGCGAACTATCTTCTACTTCGCTGGCATCTCCTTCTCGAACCAGTTCAGCGCACGTTCCAGAACATCCAGTCGATGCGCTGAATCGCGGAACGCATGTCCCTCATTCGGATAGACCACCAGCTGCGTCTTCACGCCCTCAGCACGCAGCGCGTGCCAGAACTCGAAACTCTGAGGCGCCGGACATTCTCCGTCACGGTCGCCAACCACAACCAGCGTTGGAGTCTTCACCTTTCCGATGTAGTCAATCGCGGAGCTCTTAGAATAGATCGCAGGATCGTCATATACCGTCTTGCCGAAGAACGGAACCATCCACTGATCGATCGAGTTCTCTCCGTAGTAACTCTTCCAGTCGCTGATTCCCGCGCCCGCAACCGCCGCCTTGAATCGAGTCGTCTGCGTCACTCCAAACATCGTCATGAACCCGCCATAGCTCCAGCCCGTCAGTCCTTCGCGGTTCTTGTCGATAGGGAATCGCTTCTCCAGCACATCCATTCCCGCCAGAATGTCCCGCAAGTCTCCATATCCAAAATCCCGGATATTGGCCTGAGTAAACTTCTCCCCCTGTCCATAACTTCCCCGCGGATTCGGCATGAAGACGAAGTATCCCAGCGCCGAAAACGGCACTCCGCCATATCCAACACCCGGCCAGCGCGGCGTCACCGCACTCGAAGGACCTCCATGAACACTCACGATCATCGGATATTTCTTCGCCGGATCATAATTTGCCGGATACAGAAGCCAACCCTGCACTTTGAACCCATCATTAGTCCACTCAATCGACTCCGTCTTACCCCACGCAGGCTTCAGCCCATCATTCAAGTGAGTAATCTGCTTCATCGCGTTCGGAGGTCCCGCCCACACTTCGGGAGCCATCTCGAAGGAGCTTCGGATTAGTGCGATCGTGTGCACGTTTGAGGCAGAGACACTCATTACCAACCCACCTGCGCCAATCGACTCCGGAAATGTAGTGCTGAGTTGCAGAACATCCTTACCTGTGTTCAGGTTCAGAGCCGTCAGATGGCTGTTTCCTCCTATGTGCTCTGCAATACCGAGCGCATCAGGTCCAAGCCAGCCGATAAACGCGACCGAAGCGGCACGTCCCGGCGTCATATTCGTCGGTTCGCCTCCCGCAGCCGGAATGACATAAACGTCTCCGCCCGTCGATCCCTGATCGCTCATCAGCCCACCAATGAAGGCGATCCTGCTTCCATCGGGAGACCAACGCGGAACCGCAATCTGCAATCCATGCAGCGATCCCTTCACTTTCGCCGTATCGAGAATGGATTTCGGCTGTCCCCCGGCAATATCTTCCGTATAGAGCTGCGCCACCCACCAGTTATTCTCTCCCGGCGGATTCGCCGCCACGAAGACAAGGTGCTTCGCATCGGGCGACCAACCGAATTCATACACATGCAGCGTCGCAGGAGTTACCTGTGTAAACGATCCGCTCGCCACATCGACGACACCCACGCGCTGGATCTCGACTCCATCTTCACCAATCACCCCAGCCCACGGCTTCATCGCCGCAAGAGCGCCGGCACTACGCGTAGCATTCTCAACAAACAGAAATCCTATCGACTTGCCATCTGGCGACCAGGTCAGCGAGTCCATCTCTCCAATAACATGCGTCAACTGCTTCGATTCAGCCGTCTTCTTCGACCAAACGAACACCTGGTCCTGACCATGTTTTTCCGACTCTGCTGTGCAATCAGAAACAAATGCCAGCCATTGCCCATCCGGCGACCACTTCGGCTCCGAACTCCCACAATCGGTCGCGCTCGATCCCGTTCCAACGATCTTCTCGGTGGCAGGGTCCGGATTTGCCACGTCGCTGAGGTGTATCTGGGATCTGCCGTCGGCCCTGACAGCCCAGGCCACCGTCGCTCCATCCGGTGAAATAGCCGCCGAGCTAGGTGTCTTGGTCTTGCCAAGTGACTCAATCAACGAAGCAATCCGGGCGTCCTTAGCCGTTGGTGTGGTTTGAGCCTGCGCCGCCGGGGCATTTTGAATGGCGAAACCAAAAAGAGCAATTGAGAGGAAAAGAGCGATCGGACGCACACGAAAAGCGGAAAAAGTCATTCAAAAAGCGTAGCACGCCAACTTGCCCGCGAATTACTCTAGAAATCCAGTCGGAATGTGAAAATCAGCCGAAATTCGGGCAAAAAGTTGACGCGAGGCGCGCAGATTGCTATTGTTAGAAGGTTCCGCGAGTATTCGGTCCGTGCCGTCAGGGAAACCAGACGCATGGTAGGGCGGAGAAAAGCCCACGCAATCTCAAGTCATGTCCTGACGCAAAGCAGGAAATGGCGATTTGCGCTATACTGAATGCAAGAGATTCACCGTAGGACATTCCCGGTTCCTTGAACTGAATGTCGTAAGTCTGCGGCCCATCGCAATCGTGCCTGCGACACCCTCCACCTTGGATGGGCTATGCGGGCCGGAACAGCGAAACGGAGTCGGCTCCTCCTGAGAGATTAGGGAAAGACGCTCGATCACCGTCGACTGTTTACGTCTGGCTTGTTGTACCGCTTCACAGACGCAAAGCAGGGAAGAACTTCGGCCAAGAGGCGCTTCAGCGTCCTCATTCTTTTTGCGTGTACGGCAAAAAGCGAAGCCTAACCCCTCTGCGCGTCTGACATGAGTTTCGTAATACGGTTTTGCGCGCATTAACTAAGGAGTTCTAGTGCCTACGTTCCATCAGCTCGTCAAGCAGGGCCGCACGCCCACCCGCTATAAGACCGCCAGCCCCGCGCTTCAGGGTTCGCCCCAGCGCCGTGGCGTCTGCACCCGCGTCTACACCCAGACCCCCAAGAAGCCGAACTCGGCTCTCCGCAAGGTTGCGCGTGTTCGCCTCACCAATGGGATCGAGGTCACGACCTATATCCCGGGTATCGGTCACAACCTGCAGGAGCACTCGATTGTGCTCATCCGCGGTGGCCGTGTGAAGGACCTGCCGGGTGTTCGCTATCACGTGGTTCGCGGCACGCTCGACTCGGTCGGCGTGGCCAACCGCAAGCAGAGCCGGTCGAAGTACGGCGCGAAGCGTCCGAAGGCGGCTGCCAAGTAAGTTTGTTTTTTGAATTAGCGCGGTTCGCCGCATAGCCAAGTCCAGGTCTTGAGAGGTTCACGGCCCTGGAGGAAGAAGAGAAGGAAAGTAATGCCGAGAAAAGGTTACATCGCGAAGCGTGAAGTTGCACCAGACCCGGTCTACAGCTCGACCCTGGTGACGAAGTTTGTGAACTCGATGATGTGGGGCGGCAAGAAGTCGACCGCGCAGAACATCTTTTACGAGGCGATGACGAACCTCGAGCAGAAGGGTGGCGACGAAGCCCTGAAGCTGTTCAAAAAGGCTGTCGAGAATGTGAAGCCTTTGCTTGAAGTGAAGAGCCGCCGCGTCGGTGGTGCGAACTACCAGGTGCCGATCGAAGTCAACCCCGAGCGCCGCACCTCGCTGGCGATTCGCTGGCTCGTAACCTACGGCCGGGCTCGTGGCGAAAAGGGCATGGTCGAGAAGTTGACCGCCGAGTTGCTCGATGCGGCCAATGGCCGTGGCGCAGCGATGAAGAAGAAGGAAGACGTTCACCGTATGGCTGAGGCTAACAAGGCCTTTGCGCACTATCGGTGGTAAAGAGAAAGCTTCACTGTAGAAGCTTTTGTCTTTCAAGATTTTAGGCTCAACGTGGTAATTACCGCGAGCGGATGCTCGCAGATGAGAGATTGACCGTGGCACGCACTACACCTCTGAATCGTTGCCGAAATATCGGGATCATGGCGCATATTGACGCCGGCAAGACGACGACGACCGAGCGCATCCTCTTCTATACGGGCATTACGCACCGTATCGGCGAGGTGCACGAGGGCACTGCGACCATGGATTGGATGGAGCAGGAGCAGGAGCGTGGCATTACCATTACCTCCGCCGCGACGACCTGCACCTGGAAGAACATCCGCATCAACATCATCGATACCCCCGGGCACGTAGACTTCACGGCTGAGGTGGAGCGTTCGCTCCGCGTGCTCGATGGCGCGGTTGCCTGCTTCGACGCGGTTGCCGGCGTGCAGCCACAGTCGGAGACTGTGTGGCGTCAGGCCGATAAGTACAAGGTTCCCCGAATCTGCTTCATCAACAAGATGGACAAGGCCGGCGCGGACGCGGTCTACGCGACTTCGACCATTGTCGATCGCCTCGGCGCTCGCGCTGTTCCGATCAATATTCAGATTGGTGCGGAAGCCAAATTCGCCGGTGTCGTCGATCTCGTCACCATGAAGGCCATCTACTGGCACGACGAGACCATGGGTGCCGAGTACTCCGTCGAAGAGATTCCCGCCGACCTGGTCGAGAAGGCCAAAGAGGCCCGCGCGCTCCTTATCGAGGCCGTGTCGGAGTCCGACGACGAACTCATGCACCTTTATCTCGAGGGCCAGGAGCCAACGGAAGCCCAGCTCAAGGTCGGTATTCGCAAGGCGACCATCGCGATGAAGATCTTCCCGGTCCTCTGCGGCTCGTCCTTCAAAAACAAGGGTGTGCAGACGCTGCTCGACGCAGTTGTTGACTACCTGCCCAGCCCGCTCGATATTCCTCCGGTTACCGGCATCAATCCCGACAACCCGGAAGAGCACCTCGTTCGCAAAGCCGACGACAACGAGCCTTTCTCTGCGCTTGGCTTCAAAATCATGACCGACCCCTTTGTCGGCCAGTTGATCTTCATCCGCGTCTACTCCGGTCAGCTGAAGACGGGCGATTCCGTCCTCAATCCGCGCACCGGTAAGACCGAGCGCATCGGCCGTCTGCTGAAGATGCACGCCAACAAGCGAGAAGAGATCACCGAGATCCTCGCAGGCGATATCTGCGCCGCGGTTGGTCTCAAGAATCTCGTCACCGGCGACACCATCTGCACCGAAAAGTCCCCGATCGTGCTCGAGAGGATCGACTTCCCCGCGCCGGTTATCGCCGTCGCTGTAGAGCCGAAGACCAAGGCCGACCAGGAAAAGATGGGCATGGCTCTGGCCAAGCTCGCGCAGGAAGATCCAACCTTCCGCGTCCACACCGATCCCGACTCCGGCCAGACCATCATCTCCGGAATGGGCGAGCTGCACCTCGAGATCATCGTCGACCGCATGATGCGCGAGTACAAGGTCGAGGCCAACGTCGGCAAGCCGCAGGTTGCCTATCGCGAAACCATCCGCGCCAACGCCGAGGCCGAAGGCAAGTACATCCGTCAGACCGGCGGCTCGGGTAACTACGGCCACGCGAAGATTCGCATCGCGCCGAACGAGCCTGGCAAGGGCTACGAGTTCTCGAACGACATCAAGGGCGGCACGATTCCCAAGGAGTACATCAAGCCGATCGACCAGGGCATTCAGGACGCGATGACTCGTGGCGTTCTCGCAGGCTACGAGATGGTCGACATCAAGGTCTCGCTCTACGACGGCAGCTATCACGACGTTGACTCAAACGAAATGGCGTTCAAGATCGCCGGTTCGATGGCCTTCAAGGAAGCCGCAAGAAAGGCCAAACCAGTTCTGCTTGAGCCCGTCATGGATGTTGAAGTCACGGTTCCCGAGGAGTTCATGGGCACGATCATTGGCGACCTGAACAGCCGTCGCGGCCGTATCGAAGGCATGGAGATGGTTGGCGGAGTCCAGGCGATCAAGGCCACAGTGCCGCTAAGCACGATGTTTGGCTATGCCACCGCAATGCGCGGATCGACGCAGGGCCGCGCGAATTACTCCATGCAGTTCAAGCAGTACGAAGAAGCGCCGCGGTCGGTCTCTGAAGAGATCATCGCCAAGGTGCAGGGCAAGGAAAGCAAGTAAGCTTGTGCCGCGAGGCGCAGCCAGTTTGGAAGTTGAACTTTAGAAATAGGAAACACGGAGAGAGTCATGGCGAAGGAAAAGTTTGACCGGTCAAAGCCGCACGTAAACATAGGGACGATCGGGCACATCGATCACGGCAAGACGACGCTGACGGCGGCGATTACGAAGGTGTTGTCGAAGCACAACCCGAACAACAAGTTCCGCTCCTTCGACACGATCGACAACGCTCCCGAGGAGCGTGAGCGCGGCATTACGATTGCGACCTCGCACGTGGAGTACGAGACGCCGAAGCGCCACTATGCGCACGTCGACTGCCCTGGCCACGCCGACTACATCAAGAACATGATCACCGGCGCTGCGCAGATGGACGGCGCGATCCTGGTGGTTGCGGCCACCGACGGCCCGATGCCCCAGACCAAGGAGCACGTGCTGCTCGCCCGCCAGGTTGGCGTGCCGTACATCGTCGTGTTCCTGAACAAGTGCGATGCGGTTGAGGACGAAGAGCTGATCGAGCTGGTCGAGATGGAAGTTCGCGAGCTGCTCTCGAAGTACGACTACCCCGGCGACGACACCCCGATCATCCGCGGCTCTGCTCTTGGCGCGCTGAACGGCGAAGCCAAGTGGGAAGCGAAGATCGACGAGCTGATGGATTCGGTGGACAAGTATGTTCCGCAGCCGGAGCGCGCCATCGATCAGCCGTTCCTGATGCCGATCGAAGACATCTTCTCGATCTCTGGCCGCGGCACCGTGGTCACGGGCCGTATCGAGCGCGGCAAGGTAAAGGTTGGCGAAGACTCCGAGATCGTCGGCTTCCGCGAGACGCGCAAGACCGTCGTCACCGGCGTCGAAATGTTCAAGAAGCAGCTGGACGAAGGTCTGGCGGGCGACAACGCCGGCCTCCTTGCTGCGCGGCATCGCGAAGGAAGACGTGGAGCGCGGCATGGTGTTGGCCAAGCCGGGTTCGATCACGCCGCACACCGAGTTCAAGGGCGAGGTCTACGTGCTGTCGAAGGAAGAAGGCGGACGTCACACTCCGTTCTTCAACGGCTACCGTCCCGCAGTTCTACTTCCGCACGACGGACGTGACTGGTTCGGCGAAGCTTCCTGCAGGCACCGAGATGTGCATGCCCGGCGACAACATCCAGCTGGAGATCACGCTGCACACTCCGGTCGCGATGGAGAAGGGTCTCCGCTTCGCCATCCGCGAAGGCGGCAGGACCGTCGGAGCAGGAACCATCTCCGAGATCATCAAGTAAAGAAGATTTCGGCGAAGCGTTTTTAGTTTTTTAGCAGTTCAAGATTCACGAGGGCTGCCGGCCCATTGAGAGGTGAGCAGGAAATGACCGGCAGCTACTCCAACAGTTCTTTGAAGTGAGAAAGAGAATAATCATGGCTGGACAGAGAATCAGAATTCGGTTGAAGGCATATGACTACCGCGTACTCGACACCTCCACGGGAGAGATCGTCGAGACTGCCAAGCGCACAGGCGCCCAGGTTGCGGGTCCTATTCCGCTGCCGACGATGAAGAACAAGTACTGCGTCCTCCGCTCGCCCCACGTCGACAAGAAGTCGCGCGAGGCATTTGAGATTCGCACGCACAAGCGGCTGATCGACATCCTCGAGCCCACTCAGCAGACAGTAGACGCGCTCATGAAACTTGATCTCCCCGCCGGTGTTGACGTCGAGATCAAGACGGTTCAGAAGTAAAAGATCTTTCGGCAAGACGTTTTTAGTTTTGCTTTTTATAGTTCAACCCGGCAGTGCTGAGCGATTCGGCCAGCATGATGAGGAAAGGAAGCTCCAATGTCAGTAGTCGGAATTCTCGGAAAAAAGATCGGCATGACCCAGTTGTTCGATGACCGCGGCGACATTCACCCGGTCACCGTGCTCAAAGCGGGTCCCTGCGTCATCACCCAGCTCAAGACCCTCGCGAAGGACGGCTACGACGCCGCCCAGATCGGCTACGTCGACTTCGTCAAGGCCTCGAAGGTCAACAAGGCCATGACCGGCCACTTCGCCAAGTCGAACGTTCCTCCGGTCAAGATGATCAAAGAGGTTGCCATCGAAGCCGCCAAGCCCGTAGAAGGCGAAGAAGCAACTTCGGTCAAGGCTGGCGATCGCATCCTGGTCGACATCTTCTCCGACGAGAAGTTCGTGGACGTCATCGGAACTTCCAAGGGCCGCGGATTTGCCGGCGTTGTTCGTCGCCATGGTTTCGGTGGCGGTCCCAAGTCGCACGGTCACATGTTCCAGATCCAGGGTTCGATCGGCGCTTCGTCATTTCCGTCGCGCGTCTTCCCGGGTCAGCGTATGCCGGGTCACATGGGCCACGCGCAGATCACTGTTCGCAACCTGCGCATTCGTGGTATCGACCTTGAAGACAACCTCCTGATGGTTGAAGGCGCAGTCCCGGGGCCGCGTGATGGCTACGTGCTTATCTCTAAGGCCAAGGCTCCGCCGCGCGAGCGTCGTGGCTTCGCCGGTGCCGCAACCAAGGACGCGTTGAAGGCTTCGAAGAAGGCTGCACCGAAGAAGAAGTAAAGAAAAATAAGCAAAGTCTTTTGCATTTCGTTGCAAACGCTGCGCGGAGAACAGACCGGACAACGCAGCCTAACAAAGTCAAGGCCCGCCGCATCGATGGCGGGCACGAAGAGAGAAGAAGATGGCAAACATCAATGTAGTTAATCTCGGCGGAAAGAAGGTTGGTGAGTTCGAACTCGCCGACGAAGTCTTCGCAGGCGAGATCAACGACGGACTGCTCTGGGAGTCGGTCAAGCACTACCGCGCAGCCCTTCGTCAGGGAACTGCCTCCACCAAGAACCGCAACCAGGTCTCAGGTGCGGGCAAGAAGCTTTGGAAGCAGAAGGGAACCGGTCGCGCTCGCGTCGGATCTATCCGTACTCCACTCTGGCGTGGCGGCGGTACGGTCCACGGACCCAAGCCGCGCAGCTATGAGTACGCCTTCCCGCAGAAGAAGCTGATGGGCGCACTCCGCTCGGCTATCGCAGCGAAGATCGCAGACGGCAAGTTCACTGTCGTCGACTCGTTCGAGGTTGCCGAGGCGAAGACCAAGCTCTACCGCACCGCGCTCGACAAGCTCGACGCCGGCAAGACCACTCTGCTGGTCGAGAGCAGCCGCAAGCTTGACGAGAAGCTCTACCTCGGCTCGCGCAACCTGGCTGGTGTAGAACTGGTTCTCAGCTCCGAGGTTCACCCCTACGACCTGCTCCGCTACGAGCACGCCGTCTTCTCGAAGGATGCCATCGAGGCGCTGCAGGACACCCTGAAGAAGTTTGTATCGAAGCGCAGCAAAGCTGCCGCGCAGAAGGAGGTTGCGTAATGCCAACCCTCTACACCGTCATTCGTCGCCCCCTAATCACCGAGAAGGGCATGACCGTGAAGGAGACGCAGAACACCCTGGTGTTCGAAGTCGCCCTCAAGGCCACCAAGACCGAAGTCAAGCAGGCTGTCGAGACCCTCTTCAAGGTAAAAGTTTCTGGTGTTCGCACAGCCACCGTCGAAGGCAAAGAGCGCCGCCGGGGCAAGTTCGCCGGCTACCGCCCCGACTGGAAGAAGGCTTATGTTCGCCTCAAAGAGGGCGAGAAGATGCCGGAGTATCTCAACAGCCTCTAAGCGAGTTGTCTTCGCCGCAACAGAATTCAGGAAACGAAGCGCCGCTGAGAAATCAGCAACGCAGGCAAGGGAATAAAGACGATGCCGATCAAATCATTTCGACCGATTACCCCATCACTCCGCTTCGCGACGAAGCTCGTCAATGACGACATCACGACGGACAAGCCGCATAAGCCTCTGCTCGGAGTCAAGCAGCGCACCGGCGGCCGCAACAGCACCGGCGCGCTCACCATCCGTCATCACGGCGGCGGTCACAAGCAGAAGCTGCGCCTCATCGACTTCAAGCGCGATAAGTACGGCATCCCCGGCACCGTCGCGACGATCGAGTACGATCCGAACCGCAGCTCCCGCATCGCGCTGATTCACTATGCGGACGGCGAGAAGCGCTACATCATCCAGCCGATCGGTCTCACGGTCGGCCAGTAGATCATGAGCGGCCCGGACGCCGACATCCTGGTCGGCAACGCTCTGCCGCTGAAGAACATTCCGACCGGTACCACGGTTCACAACATCGAGCTTCGTCCCGGCAAGGGCGCGCAGATGGCCCGCTCGGCCGGCGCGCAGGTCCAGCTCGTCGCCAAGGAAGGCGACTACGCGCTGCTCAAGCTGCCCTCGGGCGAGACCCGCAAGGTGCTCGTCGAGTGCATGGCGACCATCGGCCAGGTCGGCAACACCGACCACGAGAACGTCACCGTCGGCAAGGCCGGACGCAACCGCTGGAAGGGCATTCGTCCCTCCAACCGCGGTGTCTCGATGAACCCGGTCGATCACCCGCACGGTGGTGGTGAAGGCAAGACCTCGGGCGGACGTCACCCGGTAACTCCCTGGGGCCAGCCGACCCGCGGATACAAGACCCGCAACAACAAGCGGACCGATGTATTCATCGTCAAGCGCCGCAGCAAGTAAAGAAAAGTTTTTCAGCAAAGTCGTTTTTAGTTTTGGTTTTTATGTCTCTCCGCAACAAGGCAACACCAAGTCTCGCACGCTAAGAGATTCGTCGTATCCAGCATCGCAACAAAGAAAGTCGGAGCTCAGCACAATGTCACGTTCAGCGAAAAAAGGTCCCTTCATCGACGGTCACCTCATGACGAAGATCGACGTCATGAACCAGACCAACGACAAGAAGGTCGTGCGCACCTGGTCCCGCCGGTCCACCATTCACCCGGACTTCGTCGGCCACACCATCGCCGTCCACAACGGCCGCAAGTTCATCCCGGTCTACGTGACGGAGAACATGGTCGGCCACAAGCTGGGCGAGTTCTGCGGCCACCCGCACCTTCAAGGGCCACTCCGCGCGTGCCGCTGAGACCTCCGCGAAGCCGAAATAAAGAGCTTCACAGCAGAACCTCTAGCTTTTAGTTTCTAAGAATTAAGGAAGAAGAGTCATGGCGAAGACGCAGTAGAAAAAATCCGAGAGTTCCGCGCCGAGGCGAAGTTCCAGCGCACCAGCCCGCAGAAGGCGAAGCTCGTCCTCGACCTCATCAAGGGCCTGCGCGTCGAGCAGGCGCTCAACACCGTCCACTTCAGCACCAAGCGCATGGCGCCGGTGATCGAGAAGGTTCTGCGCTCGGCGATCCAGAACGCCACCTACGTCTCGCAGGAGCAGGGGCTGGACGTCGATGTCGACAACCTCTACGTCCGCACCGCCGTCGCGAACGAAGGCCCGCGCATGAAGCGCATCCGCCCTGCTCCGATGGGCCGCGCGTTCCGCTACCAGCGCAGGCTCGCGCACATCATCGTCACCGTCGCGGAGAAGAAGTCGGCCACTGCAATCTGCTGCAGCCGCCGAGCCCAGCCCCGGCCGCGAAGAAGACCACGAAGAAGGCAGCCACCAAGACTGCGGCAAGCCTGCAGCAAAAGCCGCCGCAAAGAAGGCAGCCGCCAAGAAGCCTGCAGCCAAGAAGGCCGCGAAGTAAGCGGGTTTCTTGTAAACTTAAAGTTTTGCACTACCGCCCGCCGGCTCAACCGGAGAGGGCACGGAGTAAAGGGAAGCTATGGGACAGAAAGTCCATCCGTATGGGTTTCGCCTCGGCATCAACAAGCCGTGGAAGTCACGCTGGTTCGTAGAGCGCGGCTATGACAAACTGCTGGTCGAAGACGTCAAGCTCAAGGCTGAGCTGCGCGAGAAGCTGAAGGCCGCCGGCGTCAGCTCGGTCGAAGTCGAGCGCCCCGGCAACAAGCTGCGTCTCATCATCCGCACCGCGCGTCCGGGCATCATCATCGGCCGCAAGGGCGCGGAGATCGACAAGCTCAAGGCCGACATCCAGAAGCGCACCTCGCGCGAGGTCTTCATCGACATCCTCGAGGTCAACAAGCCCGAGCTCGACGCGCAGCTCGTCGCCGAGAACATCGCGCTGCAGCTCGAGAAGCGCGTCAGCTTCCGCCGCGCCATGCGCAAGTCGCGTCGACTCGGCGCTGCGCTTCGGCTGCAAGGGCATCAAGGTCCGCGTCTCCGGCCGTCTGAACGGCAACGAGATCGCCCGCTCGGAGTGGTACCTCCAGGGCCGTCTGCCGCTGCACACGCTGCGCGCCGACATCGACTACGGCTTCTGCCGAGGCGCACACCACGTACGGCATCATCGGCGTCAAGACCTGGGTCTATCGTGGCGACATCTACGAGCAGAAGAAGCGCCGCGATCAGGGTCACAACCACTGGCGCGTTCGCATCGTAAGGTTTTTGCTCGGCGGAGCCGGAGTTGCCGGGGACTGTGTTCCCTGAAAGAGTGAAGAGGGTTTTCTTATGTTGATGCCAAAGAAGGTCAAGTATCGCAAGCAGCAGCGCGGCCGCATGTGCGGCAAGGCGTGGCGCGGCTCCGATCTTTCGTTCGGCGACTTCGGCCTCAAGGTCATGGAGTGCGGCTACATCACCGACCGCCAGATCGAGGCCAGCCGTATCGCGATGACGCGCTTCATCAAGCGTGGCGGCAAGGTCTGGCTCCGTCTGTTCCCGGACAAGCCGATCACCAAGAAGCCTGCCGAAACCCGTATGGGTAAGGGTAAGGGCGCTCCGGATCACTGGGTCGCGTCGTTCGCCCCGGCAAGATCCTGTTCGAGATGGAAGGCGTCTCCCCGGAGCTCGCCAAAGAGGCGATGCGTCTCGCGGCGCACAAGCTGCCGCTCAAGACCAGCTTCGTCAGCGTCACGACGTCAAGGTCACGGTAGCCGCCAAGTAGCTTGCAGTTTGAAGGAAAAGACAATGGAACTCGAAAAGATTCGTAACCTCAGTGACGAAGAGCTCAAGAGCAGCAGACCAAGGCCGCCGAGCAGCTCTTCCGCATCCGCTTCCAGAAGAGCCTCGGCAACAACGAGGGCCTCAAGAAGCTGCGCACGCTCAAGCTCGACATCGCGCGCATCAAGACCATCGCCCGTGAGCGCGCCCTCGCTGCCGAGAAGGCGGCCAACCCCGTCGTCGCCAACGTCGCGCCGGCCAAGAGCACCCGCACCGCCCGCAAGAAAGCGAAGAAGGACTAATCATGGCAGACACAACCAACACCACCGCAGCCGCAACACCGAAGCCAGCCTCCCGCCGCAACGAGAAGGTCGGCCTCGTCGTCTCGACCAAGATGCAGAAGACCATCGTCGTCGAGATCGAGATGCGCAAGGCGCACCCCAAGTACAAGCGCGTCATGAAGTCGAACAAGAAGTTCTACGCGCACGACGAGCAGAACTCGGCCCGCGTCGGCGACGTGGTCCGCATCCGCGAGGCCCGTCCGCTGTCGAAGCTGAAGCGCTGGTCGCTCGAAGAGATCGTCCGCCGCTCCTCGCTCGCGCTTGCCGACGAGAAGGCAGCCGTCGCCGAAGTTCAAGTAGACCCGAAGCCTGGGGTGACCCCGGCCGTTTCACCGTCGTAGATAGCCAGGAGAAGAACGATGTCAGTACAAATGAGAACAATGCTTGACGTAGCCGACAACTCCGGCGCGCGCAAGCTGCAGGTGATCCTGCCCCTCGGTGGCGGTCTCGGCAAGAAGGCCGGCCTCGGCGATGTCGTCACCGCGGCCGTCAAGGAAGCCTCGCCCGATGGAACCGTCAAGAAGGGCAAGGTCGTCAAGGCCGTCATCGTGCGCACCCGCAAGGAGTATCGCCGCCGGGACGGCACGTACATCCGCTTCGACCAGAACGCCGCCGTCGTCATCAACGATGCGAACGAGCCGGTCGGCACCCGCGTCTTCGGCCCCGTGGCCCGCGAGCTTCGCGAGAAGAAGTTTCTCAAGATCGTCTCGCTCGCGCCTGAAGTTATCTAGCATTCACCGCGCTTCGGTGCAACAAGCGGAGTCCGGCTCCGACAGATCGTCGAGGAAGAGAAAGAACATGGCAGGCATCAAGATTAAGCGTAACGACAAGGTCGAAGTCATCGCCGGCAAGGACAAGGGCAAGCAGGGCCGCGTTCTGCGCGTCATCGCCGACAAGAACCGCCTCCTCGTCGAGGGCGTCATGATGGTCAAGAAGCACGTGAAGCCGAACCCGCAGCGCAACATCAAGGGCGGCATCGCCGAGCAGGAGTCCACCATCCACATCTCGAACGTCATGCTGGTCGACGCCGAGGGCAACAAGACCCGCGTCGGTACCCGCTTCGAAGGCGACAAGAAGGTTCGTTTCTCGAAGGTAAGCGGCAACGCGATTCCCGAGAAGAAGAAGTAAGAAAAGTAAGCAAAGTTTTCCTGTAACAGCAGTTCAAATCTAACAAGGTTCACCCCACGAATCGGTAGACGGGCTCAACCCACTCCGGCAACCGTGGAGAAAGCGAAGAAGACATCATGGCAGCACGATTCAAAGAGAAGTACGAAAAAGAGATTCGGCCGGCGCTCGCCAAAGAGCTCAGCATCACCAACGCGATGGCGATTCCCAAGCTCGAGAAGATCGTCATCAACATGGGTCTCGGCGAAGCGACGCAGAACGTCAAGATCATGGATCCGCTGGTGGCCGATCTCGCCGCCATCGCCGGCCAGAAGCCTGTCACCACCAAGGCGAAGAAGTCCATCGCCGCCTTCAAGGTGCGCGAGGGCATGCCCATCGGCGCCATGGTCACCCTGCGCGGCGACACGATGTACGAGTTCCTCGACCGCCTCATCTCGATCGCGCTGCCCCGCGTCCGCGACTTCCGCGGCGTCTCGTCGAAGAGCTTCGACGGCCGCGGCAACTACACACTGGGCCTCCGCGACCAGCTCATCTTCGCCGAAATCGACTACGCGAAGGTCGACAAGATCAAGGGCATGAACGTCACCATCGTCACCACCGCGAAGGATGACAACGGCGCCCGCGCTCTGCTCAAGGGATTCGGTATGCCCTTCCGCGTCGGCGCGTAACGAAGATCACCGAAGTTCTAGCTTGAATCAGGATAGAGAGCAAAAATTATGGCAACGACCGCAAAACGCGTCAAAGACGCAAAGAAGCCGAAGTTCAAGTCCCGCCAGCACAACCGCTGCCAGCTCTGCGGTCGTCCCCGCGCCTTCCTGCGCAAGTTCGGCGTCTGCCGTCTCTGCTTCCGCGGGCTCGCGCTCAAGGGAGAAATTCCGGGCGTAGTCAAGTCAAGCTGGTAGACTTGTAAAGTTGTTCCGCGCGCAGCATTCATCGTCGCACTCACTCCAGAGACCTCATCAGGGCACAAGCTTTTGATGCAGAAGTCTGGAAGTACTACCCGAAACAAACATCTCCGCTGGTTCTCGACGTGTGTACCACGCGTGAGCGAACGGGGGATGAAGGAGAATGAATGAACCTCACCGATCCAGTAGCAGACTTTCTGACCCGCATCCGCAACTCCATCCGTGCGCGTCACCAGAAGCTCGACGTCCCCGCCTCCAAGCTCAAGACCGAGATCGCCCGCATCCTCAAGGAAGAGGGTTACATCGCCAACTACAAGCCCACCGAAGAGAATGGGCATGAAGGTCCTTCGCGTCTACCTCAAGTACGGCCCGAACAACGAAGCCGTCATCCGCGACCTGCAGCGCGTCTCGCGTCCCGGCTGCCGCGTCTACCTCGGCCGCGACGAGATTCGCCGCGTCCAGGGCGGCCTCGGCATCTCCATCATGACCACCCCCAAGGGCGTCATGACCGGCCGTCAGGCCCGCCGCGAAGGTGTCGGCGGCGAGATTCTCTGCGAAGTCTGGTAAATGAAAAGTAAGCCAGATTCAGTCGCCTTTTGTTTTCTGCATTTGAGCCCTAGGCTCCCAGGCTGCAGTGGAACCAGGCTAACCCCGGGCGACTCGCAAGCCATCAAAAGGATTCATCATGTCACGTATTGGTAAGAAGCCGATCGCTCTTCCCGCCGGCGTCAAGTACACGGTCAGCCGAGAACGGCAACACCGTTCTGGTCGAAGGCCCCAAGGGCAAGGTCACCGCCATGCTTCCCGGCGGCATCACCCTCGTCCAGAAGGACGGCACGCTCGTCGCTGAGCGTCAGAACGACAAGCAGGCAGCCTTCCACGGCCTCGCCCGCGCGCTCGTCTTCAACGCCGTCACCGGCGTCACCACCGGCTGGACCAAGGACATCGACATCGTCGGCATCGGATACCGCGCCGAGATGAAGGGCAAGAGCATGGTCGTCTTCACCCTCGGCTACTCTCACCCCATCGAGTTTCCTCTGCCCACCGGCATCTCGGTCGAGATCGACCCCAAGCAGACGCACCTCACCATCTCCGGCATCGACCGGCAGAAGGTCGGCCAGGTTGCCGCCGATATGCGTTCGCTCCGCAAGCCCGATCCGTACAAGAACAAGGGCGTCCGCTACACCGGCGAGAAGTTGAAGAAGAAGGTCGGCAAGACCGGCGCGAAGTAAATCGTAGGGAGGGTTAGCAGGAGTTGCGTCGATGCCCTGTTCCCTGAACTCACTGTTCCCTGCATCACCAACCCGAACGTCCCCGGCACTCTGGGTACGCCACTAGGAAGGAAAGAGAATTATGATCAATCCCCGTCAACGCAACGTCATCCGCAAGCGCGTGCACACGCGCATCCGCGAGAAGATGTCCGGCACCGCCGAGCGTCCGCGCCTCAACGTCTACCGCTCGCTCAACCACATCTACACCCAGCTCATCGACGACCTGAACGGAGTCACCATCGCCTCCGCCTCCTCCTTCGGCAAGAAGGGCGAAGAGCAAGAACTACGGCGGCAACGTCGCCGCTGCTGCTGAAGTCGGCAAGCTGATCGCCGAGCGCGCCAAGGAGAAGGGCATCAAGAAGGTGGTCTTCGATCGTGGCGGCTATCTCTATCACGGCCGCGTCAAGGCCCTCGCCGACGCAGCCCGCGAAGCTGGTCTCGAATTCTAAGGTTTCCCAAGGCGAGCCCACCGGCCGCCAGAAAGCTGGATAGGACATTATGGCAATGAAGAAAAAAATCGACGCGAACCGCCTCAACCTCAAGGACGAGGTCGTTTCGATCAATCGCGTCACCAAGGTCGTCAAGGGCGGCAAGAACATGTCCTTCGCCGCGCTCGTCGTCATCGGCGATCCGGGCGAAGGCGTGGTCGGCTACGGCTCCGGCAAGGCCAAGGAAGTTCCCCAGGCCATCCGCAAGGGGATCGAGTCCGCCAAGAAGAACCTGCACAAGGTCAACCTCACCGCGACGCACCATTCCGCACCAGGTGCTCGGCCACTACGGCGCCGGCCAGGTGATGCTCAAGCCCGCCCCGGAAGGTACCGGCGTCATCGCCGGCAAGACGGTTCGCGCCGTCATGACCGCCGCCGGCGTGCAGAACGTGCTCACCAAGAGCCTCGGCTCCGCCAACCCGCACAACGTCATCAAGGCCACCTTCGACGCTCTCATCCAGCTTCGCAACAAGGCCGAAGTCGCCGCCCTGCGCGGCAAGGCAGAGGAAGAGCTCTAAGCTTCCTTTGCTCCAATAAGATTTTTAGGAGCTCTCGTACATGGCTAACAAGAACGCAATCGCCAAGATCAAACTGCAGTACTTCCAGTCGAAGATCTGCACCCCGGTCAAGCACAAGGCTCGTCATCAAGGGCCTCGGCTTCACCCGCCTCAACCAGATCGTCGAGCGCGAAGACACGCCATCCATTCGTGGCATGGTCGACAAGGTGCCGCACCTGGTTCGCGATCGTCGAGTAGTTTTGGACGCCGAGTAACTTGGACTAATCGTGGGGCTCAACCCCACGATTCCGTATCAATCAAGGGGCTTTAGCCCGGCATCACCAAATCATGCGAGTCGCTGAAAACTCCAGCGGCGTTATAGCGAGGAAAAACAATGGCAATCCGTAATCTCTCCAATCTACGCGCCCCCAAAAAGGCGAACGAAAACAAGAAGCGTGTCGGCCGCGGTATGGGTTCGGGCATGGGTAAGACCTCCACCCGCGGCCACAAGGGTCAGGGCTCCCGCTCCGGCTCCTCCCTCATGCGCGGCTTCGAAGGCGGCCAGATGCCCCTTCACCGCCGTCTGCCCAAGCGCGGCTTCACCAACATCTTCCGCGTCGAGTACCAGGTCCTCGGCCTCGACCGCGTCGCCGAAATCGCCGCCGCCGAGAATGTCACCGAGTTCACCCTCGACAAGATCATCTAGCTCGGCCTGCTCCGCAAGAAGGGCGCTCTCCTCAAGGTCCTCAATAATGGAGAGATCAAGACCGCCGTCACCGTCCACGCCCACAAGTTCTCGAAGACCGCCCAGGAGGCGATCGAGAAGGCTGGCGGCAAGGCCATCCTGATCGGCTAAGTACCCTGTAGAATAGTGTGGCAGGCGAGGGCACGCGCCCTCGCATCGCCGTTTTACCAGCACCAACCGTCTTCACCCGAGGTCCCAGCACCCGATGTTCGAGAAAATCGCAAACATCTTCCAAATCCCCGATCTGCGCAAGCGCGTCCTCTTTACGCTTGGCATGCTGGCTGTATACCGCCTCGGCGGGCACATCCCCACCCCTGGCATCAACGCCGACATGCTCGCTCAGTTCTTCAATCAGAACTCCGGCTCAGCCCTCGGCCTGGTCGACCTCTTCTCCGGCGGCAACCTTCGCAAACTCACCGTCTTCGCCCTCGGCATCATGCCGTACATTACGGCGTCGATCATCTTCCAGTTGCTCACCGTCATCTATGAGCCGCTTGCGAAGCTGCAGAAGGAAGGCGAACTCGGCCGCCGCAAGATCACCCAGTGGACCCGCTACGTCACGGTCCTGCTTGGCATCGTGCAGTCCTTCGCCATCGCCCTTACTCTGACCAGCACCAGCACCGGCCAGACGATGGTCACCATCTCGCGCGCAGCCTTCATTCCCCTCTGCGTTATCACCCTCACCGCCGGCACCGCCTTCATCATGTGGCTCGGCGAGCAGATCACCGAGCGCGGCATCGGCAACGGAATGTCCCTGCTCATATTTACGGGCATCGTCGTCGGTCTGCCGCGAGGCGTTGAAAACCTCTACGAGAAGTTCCGCGACGCCGCATGGGGAGCATTCACTCCCATCGCCCTCATCCTGCTCGTCGCCGGCATGATCGCCGTCGTCGCCTTTATCGTCTTCGTCGAGCGCTCCGAGCGCCGCATCCCCGTCCAGTACGCCAAGCGCATCGTCGGCCGCAAGATGATGGGCGGCCAGTCAACGCATCTTCCCCTCAAGGTCAACTCCGGCGGCGTCATGCCGGTCATCTTCGCCAGCTCCATCCTGTCGGCCCCTCTGCTGTTCGCCGGCGTCCACATCTTCGGCTACTCGCTTCAGGACTCCCCGTTCTTCGGGCCGATCTTCCGCGCCCTGGCCCCCGGCGAACCCTGGTACGAGATCCTCCAGATGGCCGCGATCATCTTCTTCGCGTACTTCTACATCTCCATCGTCTTCCGTCCCGACGACATCGCCGACAACATGCGCAAGTACGGCGGCTTCATCCCCGGCATCCGTCCCGGCAAGCGCACCGCCGACTTCATCAACGACGTGCTCACCCGCATCACGCTCGTTGGCGCCATCTACCTCATCATCATCACCATCATTCCGCAGCTCCTTATCAGCGGAATTCACTTCAACCACCTCTTCGTCGTCGGACGAGTCTTTGATCGACTGCCCACCTGGATGACCCAGGGCCTCGGTGTCAACTTTTACTTCGGCGGCACCAGCCTGCTGATCGTCGTCGGCGTGGCAATGGATACGGTCAATCAAATCGAATCGCAGCTCATCATGCGCCACTACGATGGCTTCACCCCCAAGAGCGGCCGTATCCGCGGACGCAAGAGCTGGTAGGACGTGTCAACGTTGACCATTGATTCCGTAGCAAAACAACCGGCCCCAGCAGAGAACTTCCTGCCCGGGCCGGTCCTTCTTCTGGGCGCTCCCGGCGTCGGCAAAGGCACACAGGCCAAGGCCCTCATGGCCGCCTACGGCATCCCGCAGATCTCCACCGGCGACATCCTTCGCGCCAACATTTCCAACGGCACCCCACTTGGCAAGGCGGCCAAGGCCCTCATCGACCAGGGCAAACTAGTCTCCGACGATCTGGTTAACGAAATGGTCGCCGACCGTCTCTCGCAGCCCGACACGACCCGTGGCTTCATCCTCGACGGCTTCCCCCGCACCCTCAATCAAGCCCTCTGGCTCGACGCAAAGCTCGCCGCAGCCCCCAACGTTCTCCCAGTCGTCGCCCTCAGCATCGTCGTCGACTACGAACAACTCATGCACCGCATCACCGGTCGCCGCATCTCTCCCGCGGGCCGCATCTACAACATCTACTCGAATCCACCACGGGTTCCCGGCATCTGTGACGTAGACGGCTCTCCTCTAGTTCAGCGTCCCGACGACTCCGAAGCCGTCTTTGCCGACCGCATGAAGACGTTCGAAGCCCAGACAGCACCGGTAGTCGAGCACTACCGCAAACTAGGTCGTTTCGAAGAGATCAACGGCAACCAACCCGTCGAGCAGGTCACCGCCGCAATAACGAAGGCACTAAAAGCATTACGAACGCAGCAGCAGTAGTCCCTAATCCCTAACCATGGCCATCATGATCAAAACGTCGCAGGAGATCGAGAAGATGCGGATCTCCGGCAAGGCCCTCCGCAAGGTCCATAACGCCATTGCACCCCACGTGGTCGCCGGCGCCTCCACCATGGACCTCGAGGAGATCGCCGTCGCGAAGATCGCCGAACTAGGCGCCATTCCTGCCTTCAAGGGCTATCACGGCTACCCGGCCGCTCTCTGCACCTCGGTCAATGACGAGGTCGTCCACGGTATCCCCAACGCCAAACGCGTCCTCAAGGACGGAGACATCCTTTCGATCGACTGCGGCGTCATCATCGACGGCTTCTACGCCGACGCCGCCGTCACTTACCCCATCGGTCAGGTAGCCCCCCGTACCGCCCGCCTTCTCGAGATCACTCAACTTTCCCTCGAAAAGGCCATCGAGCAGTGCCAGGTCGGCGGTCGCCTCGGCGACATCTCCGCCGCCGTCCAGCAACTCTGTGAGGCCGAAGGCTTCGGCGTAGTCCGCGAATTCGTAGGCCACGGCATCGGCCGCGCCATGCACGAAGACCCCCAGGTCCCCAACTTCGGCCCCGCCGGCAAAGGCCCCCGCCTCAAAGCAGGCATGGTCCTTGCCATCGAGCCCATGATCAACGCCGGCCGCCCCGAAGTCCGTGTCCTCAAGGACGGCTGGACCGCCATCACCGTCGACGGCAGCTACAGCGCCCATTTCGAGCACACCGTAGCCATCACCAAGGACGGCCCCCAGGTCCTCACCCTCTAGGAAAAGGTAGTCGGAACTGGAAAAATAGGGCCAAATTGAGGTACTATAAGAGATGCTGTGTGTACAAGTGTGCAGCACGGCACATCCGGCTGAGGCGAAACGCCCCAACCAAGACAGAATTACTGGAAACAAAGAGGCTTAGCCTCCCGCCTTTCCAAAGGAGACCGTTTGTCGAAGGAAGATGCAATTGAAGTAATGGCAGTCGTCGTCGAGACCCTGCCAAACGCGATGTTCAAGGTCGAGCTTGAAAACAAGCATCAGGCACTTGCACACGTCTCCGGACGTATGCGCAAAAACTTCATCCGCATCCTCCCCGGCGACCGCGTCGCGATTGAGCTCAGCCCGTACGACCTCAACCGCGGCCGCATCGTCTACCGTTACAAGTAGACGAAGAATCACCGTTCCACTCCCTGATCGCCAGGTCTTTATTTTGGCTTTAGGTAGGCCGAGTTTTTCAACTCGGCATTCAGGCCATGCGCGAATCGGTATGGCCTCCGTTTCACCGGCTCCACGTAGCACGAAAACAAGAAGGGAATCACCATGAAGGTCCGCGCGTCAGTAAAGAAGATCTGTGACAAGTGCAAGGTTATTCACCGCCGCGGCGTAGTTCGCGTCATCTGCGAAAACGCCAAGCACAAGCAGCGCCAGGGCTAGTTCGTCGTTGCTCCCAACCAGCAACCGCCAACTAACAACCTGCAACTGTTCTTACCGGCCCCGCCGGGCTAGTTAGCCGAAGTCAAGGCTTGCGTTGAACCCGTCGGACCCGCCGTAAACCAATCACCCCGCTCCGTGGCGAAGCTACAGGAGCCCAACCGAAAAGGAACCCCATGGCACGTATTGCTGGAGTCGATGTCCCGGGCAACAAGCAGGCACGCATCGGTCTCACCTACATCTTCGGAATCGGCAACTCCCGGGCTGCCAAGATCCTCGAGAAGGCAAATGTTGACCCCTTCGCGAAGCTCAGCACGCTCGACGAGGACGCGCTGAACCGCATCCGTCAGGTCATTGAAGCCGAGGGCCAGATCGAAGGCGATCTCCGCAAGGACATCTCGCTCAACATCAAGCGCCTCATCGAAATTCAGTCCTACCGTGGTCTCCGCCATCGCCGCAGCCTTCCTGTCCGTGGCCAGCGCACCCACACCAACGCTCGCACCCGCAAAGGCCCGCGCAAGGGCACCGTTGCTGGTAAGAAGAAAGCGACGAAATAACCCATGGCGAAGACTCAGAACACCAAAGGCACCGCCGCAAAGACCGGCAAGAACAAGAAGTTCAAGAAGCGCGAGCGCAAGAACGTTCCATTCGGCCTCGTCTTCATCCAGGCGTCGTTCAACAACACCATCGTCACCATCACCGACCAGACGGGCAACACGCTCAGCTGGAAATCGTCCGGTTCGCTCGGCTTCCGCGGCTCCCGCAAGGGAACCCCGTTCGCCGCGCAGCAGGCCGCCGTCGGTGCAGCCAATGCAGCCCGCGACCACGGCGTTCGCTCGGTCGATGTGCGCGTCTCCGGTCCCGGCTCCGGCCGTGAATCCGCGATCCGCGCTCTCGCAACCGCCGGCATCGAGGTTCGCAGCATCCGCGACGTCACGCCGATGCCGCACAACGGCTGCCGTCCGCCCAAGCGCCGCAGAGTATAAGAACGAGTTGCAGGTTGTCAGTTTCAGGTTTGTAATCTTGCAACTGTCGACTGTCAACCTGCAACCTGCAACTTCAACCCCGGATCGCGACGAAGCGCAGCCAGCGCGTAAAACGATCGACACCCGAAGTCAGGAGACTACGAAATGGCACGTTACACAGGACCCGTCTGCCGCCTCTGCCGCCGCGACGGAACCAAACTCTTCCTCAAGGGAGCCAAGTGCTTCTCAGAAAAATGCCCCGTCGAGAAGCGCAACTTCCCCCCAGGCCAACATGGCCAGTCCCGCAAGGTTAAGAAGGTCGTCGGCTACGGTCTACAGCTCCGCGAGAAGCAGAAGGCCAAGCGCATCTACTTCACGCTCGAGACCCAGTTCCGCGCCTACTACCAGAAGGCCTCCAACAAGACCGGCGTCACCGGCGAACTCCTGCTCCAGCAGCTTGAGACCCGCCTCGACAACGTCGCCTACCGCCTCGGCTTCGCGCTGAGCCGCCGCCAGGCCCGTCAGGTCGTCCGCCACGGTCACGTCACCGTCAACGGTCGCAAGGTCAACATCCCGTCCTACCAGGTCAAGGTCGGCGACGAGATCGCCCTCCGCGAAGGCTCCAAGACCCTGCCGGTATTCGAGGAGTCGAAGAACTTTGCCGCCGGCCAGAACTCCCCGGTCTGGATCGATATCAACCGCGACAACTTCTCCGGGAAGATCATCGCCCTGCCGAAGCGCGAAGACATCAACCTGCCTGTCAACGAGCAGCTGATCGTCGAACTGTACTCGAAATAAAGTACCTCTTAATTTCGGACTCGTACTGAAGTCCAGACTTAAGTCGCTTGTTTCGAATACTTTGGCACTTTTTGCCGGGGAAGGGGGTCAACCCTCGCCCCGGCGCGTAACCCCCAACCTAACCCGCAACCGAACCACCCGCCAGTTCGCAGAATGCATCGCGTCTAGGACGGATAAAGGAGAAACAAATGCTTTGGAGAGGTTTCCAGAAACCCAAGCGCCTCGCAGTCGATAGCGAAACACTCAACGAGAAGTACGGCAAGTTCAGCGCGCAGCCATTTGAGCGCGGCTTCGGCACCACCATCGGCAACGCTCTGCGCCGCACCCTGCTCTCCTCCATCGAGGGAGCAGCTGTCACCGCAGTCCGCATCGAAGGTGTTCTGCACGAGTTCCAGTCCATCACCGGTGTCGTCGAAGACGCAACCGACATCATCCTGAACCTCAAGCAGATCCCCTTCAAACTCGCCGGGGAAGGCCCCAAGGCCCTCTACCTCCGCGCCGACCAGGCCGGTGTCGTCACCTCCGGCATGATCGAAGCCGACGGCGACGTCGAGATCCTCGACAAGGACGTCTACATCTGCACCGTCTCCGAAGGCGGCAAGATCGACATGGAGATGCGCCTCAAGCGCGGCCGTGGCTATATCTCGGCTGACAAGAACTTCGATACCGACCTCGGCCTAGGCTTCATCCCGGTCGACTCCGTCCATTCGCCCGTCCGCAAGGTCAACTACCTCGTCGAAGCAGCCCGTCTCGGTCAGATCACCGACTATGACAAGCTCACCCTCGAGATCTGGACCAACGGCACCGTGCTCCCCGCCGATGCGCTCGGCCTCTCCGCCAAACTGCTCAAGGACCACATGACCATCTTCATCAACTTTGAAGAGGAGATGGAAGCCGGTCACGACGGCAGCGTAGATGGCCCGGCAATGCGCAACGAGAACCTCAACCGCTCCGTCGAAGAGCTTGAGCTCTCCGTCCGCAGCTACAACTGCCTCAAGAACGCCAACATCGCCACCATCGGCGAACTCATCCAGAAGACCGAAGCCGAGATGCTCAAGACCAAGAACTTCGGCCGCAAGTCCCTGAATGAGATCAAGGAAATCCTCGCGCAGATGGGCCTCTCCCTCGGCATGAAGATCGACGAGAACGGCAACCCGCAGCCCGGACCCACCTCCGTACTGCCGGCAGCCACCCTCGCCGCCAGCTTCGGCAACTTCGATGACGACGATGAGGACGAAGAAGAAGACGAAGACCTCGAGCTCCCCACCGAGACCGAGAACTTCTAACAAGCCGCGGCGGCGGAGTCCCATCCGCCGCCGTCTTGCTTCAAATCGCGTCGCAAGCCGCGAAGCAATCAGCCTCAACAACACTCGAGGCAAGTTTCACCCGCGATAGGCTTCGGCCCGCGGAATTCTAAGCAATACCGACTCACGGCTCAAAGCCCAGTCGAAGGAGATCACCGATGCGTCACCGTAATGCAGGATACAAACTAGGCCGCAACACCAGCCATCGCCGCGCCATGCTGCGCAACCTCGTCACCTCCGTCATCCTGATGGATCGCGTCGAGACCACCATCACCAAGTGCAAAGCGAGCCGTCCGCTCATCGAGAAGATGATCACTCTCGGCAAGCAGGGCACCGTTCACGCCCGTCGCCAGGCCGCGGCTTACCTCATGACGCCTGAGTCGGTCGACCGTCTCTTCGCCACTGTAGCCCCGCGTTATGGAGCACGCAATGGCGGCTACCTCCGCATCACGCGCCTCGGAGCCCGCAAGGGTGACGCAGCCGAGATGGCCTACATCGAGCTCCTCGGAGCCGAGCACGAGCTCAACGAAAAGGCCCAGAAGCGCGCCGAAGCCCGCACCAAGAAGCGCGAAGAGCTCGCCAAGCAGATGGAAGAGCAGGGTGCCGGCCACGAAGGCGACCCGAACGCCGAAGCATAAAAACCTTCGCAACTAAATAAAAGAGGCGCACCTGATAAGGTGCGCCTCTTTTATTTCAATAAGCAGTTCGCTCCAGACCAACGTTCTGGCCAAAGAAGATTGCCATTCCAAGACCGTTACACACGCCACGAAGTCGCCGCTCCACGCGCAGGGGGACTTGTCCGGCAGGACCTATCATCCGCTGTGCACCATCACGCGGTTCTTACCAGCCCGCTTGGCTGCATACAGAGCCTCATCGGCCAGCTCCACCAACTGAAACCCACTCTCCAGCGACTCGTTCATGGCCGCCATTCCCACACTTATCGTCAGCGGCTCGTTCTCCCACTCTTCCGTCGCCACCCGCTGCATTACGCGCCGCGCCAGCCCCATGGCACTCTCTTCGCCGCTCTCCGGCAGCAACACCACAAACTCCTCGCCCCCATATCTAGCCGGCAGATCGGGCAACCGCACTGTCGTCCGCAGAATCGTCCCCAGTCGACGCAGCACCTCATCACCCGCCGCATGTCCCCACCGGTCATTGATCGTCTTGAAGTTATCGACATCAATCAGAAGCACCGACAGTTCGCGCTTCCTCCGCCGCGCCATCGAGAACTCCATCACCAGACGCTCCTCAAACGACCTGCGGTTCCTCAACCCAGTCAACTCATCCGTCACTGCCAGCTTTCGCAGTTGATCATTCGCCTCTTCGAGCTCGCGGTGATAACGTTCCAGCTCAATTTGGTGCGCCACTTCTTCCGAAACATCTACTGCCACACCGGCCAACAGCACATTGCCCACCGAATCATGACACGGAAACTTGAATGATCGTAGCGAACTCACCGTCCCATCCGTATTCCGGATGTGTTCCTCAGTCTCCACAATCCGTCCGCCTGCCATTACCTCGAGGTCATGCGTCCGCATCGATTTGGACAGTTTGCGCGACCATAGTTGATCATCCGTTCGCCCCAGCCAAGCATACTCACTCACTCCAAATCGCTGCGCAAAAGCCCGGTTATAAAACAACAGCCGCCCCGCAGCATCCTTGATGTAACTAAGGAACGGACTTGCGTTCATAAACGCCCGAAACAACTCCTCACTGGCGCGCAGGTTCCCAGCCGCCCGGTCTCTTTCAGCAATCGCCTCGGCAAGCGCCTTGCGCTGCACCATGGCCTCTAGCCGCACGCTCACCTGACGCCCCAGCACCTCCAAAGCATTCGCCTGCTCCGGTGCCAGAATTCGCGACGTCATATCCACTACGCTCAGGATCCCTAATGGCTCGCCGTCTGAAGTAAACAGCCCTACCCCAGCAAAGAAAAGTATCTGGGGGTCGCTAATCACGAGTGGATTACTCGCAAAGCGAGAATCCAGTAGCGCATCCTTCACCACAAACAGCCCGGTCTCCCGGATCGCATGCGCGCAGAACGCAACCTCTCGCGGTGTGTCTCCCAGTTTTAGGTGTGCGGATGCGCGATACCATTGGTGCCTCTCATCCAGCAGCGTCACCAAGCCCGCAGGAGTCCCACAGATTGCAGCCGCAAGCTGCACCAACTCCTCGCATTCGACTTCTGGCTGGGAGTCCAGTAAATCCCTGGTCCAAATCGCTCGCAAACTAGCCGATTCAGCTTCCGTTCGACGCACGTTCATTATTCACCGTTATGTAAAAAGTTAGAATATCCGTGGTAACTTTCCATAGCCAGAAGGATTTTCAATAGCTTACGAAAGTAACTTACACTTCTCTCTCCAATGTGGGATATCCCCCTAACCTGTTACCTGGCAGTACTTTTGGGGATTTCCCGCTATGAGCTGCCTTGCTCATAACTATTCCCCTGAACTAAGCTGAAATCAACCATGTACGAAGACTTCACCGTGACCGACCGCTGGACCGGCGAGCACCTCCACTGCACCTGGAAGGGCACCGTCGTTGCCATTGCCACCCGCCATGCCGACGCCACCGACATCCGCTTCGACGTCAACGGCAAGCCCGTCTGGATCGCCATGCCCAACCTGGCCTGGGTCGAGCAAAAACGCCGCACCGGCAAGGTCATCACCGACTATCTCGCCGCACAGACTGCCGGCCGCTATCTCAAGCAGCGCCATCGAATCCGGCTACGACAACGGCCGCGAGATGTACACCATGACCGTCGACGAAGTCCTCGAACACGCGAACGCCGTCGTCAAGGAAGCTGGCCGCACCGACCATCTTCCCAGCCTTCCCGTTATTAATCCGAACATCCGTCCCGAAGATGAGATGGGTATCCATCTCCCAGGCGAACCAGCATAGTCTTCCCAGGGGAATTGTTCATGTCGTTCACCCGCCGCCGATTCCTCGTTCTTTTTCCAGCCTTCGCCGCTACGGCCAGGGCCGAAATCATCATGGCCCCTGCAAAAAAGAAACCAGCGCCGCCCCCGCCACCCCTCATCGTCTACATCGGCACCGACACCTCCAAGGGCGTCAGCAAAGGCATCTACCAGGCACGCTTTGATACTACTCAGGGCAAGTTGACCGTCCCGGCGCTAGCCGTAGCTACCGTCCGACCCTCCTATCTCGCGGTAACTCCTGCAGGCCCCACCAAACGCTTCCTCTACGCTGTCAACGCCATTAACGACCCAGCTGCCACTGCGACCACCTTCGCGATAGACCCCCAAACCGGTACCCTCCATCAATCCAGCCAGGTCACCTCCGCAGGCGCGGGGCCTGCCTACATCTCCGTCGACGACACCAACCGCTCCGCCTTCGTGGCCAACTACTTTGGCGGCACCGTAGCCTCCTATCGCATCCAGCCCGATGGCACCCTCAGCCAGCCCGTCGACCGCATCGACTTCAAGGATCATCAGAAATTCGGCGTACTCGGCCCCGTCGCTGCCCGCCAGGACACCTCTCACCCCCACTGTGTCACCATTTCCCCCGACAACCGTTTCCTTCTTGTCTGCGACCTGGGCACCGACCACATCACCGTCTTTCAAATCCACCCCGAAACCGGTGAACTCACTGACCCGCACCTCTTCACCAACGATCGCCCAGGCTCCGGTCCCCGGCACCTGGCCTTCCACCCCAACAACCGCTGGGTCTACGGCATCAACGAGATCGACTCCACCATCGACCACTATCTCTGGACCGCCACCCGCTTCGCCGACAACCCCCAAGGCCTCCTCGTCAACACCAACACGCCCGTCAAAACGATCGCAGCTGATTTTCCTGCGGAAAAAAACACAGCCGCCGAACTGGCGATCTCACCGGATGGCCTTACGCTCTACGCCAGCAACCGCGGCGAAGACTCCCTCGTCGTCTTCTCCATCCGCCCCAAAGACGGCAAGCTTGATCTTGTCCAGCGCATCTCCTGCGGCGGCAAAACTCCGCGCCACTTCACGCTCGATCCTACCGCCCAGTGGCTCCTCTGCGGCAATCAGGACTCTGCGAACATTACCATCTTCCGCCGCGACGCCGCCACCGGAAAGCTAAACGGCCCCATCCAAACCATCCCCCTCGACTCGCCCCTCTACACCCTCTTCGTCTGACGCAGGCCATTCATTGAAGCTATAAAAGAGTCGTCATTCTGACTGGAGCGAAGAATCACCGCATTCGTTTTTGTCGTTGCCTTGTCTTCTATCCCTTCGGCAGTGTAGCCATATCGATAACAAATCGGTACTTCACATCGCCCTTCACCACGCGCTCGTAAGCCTCCCCCAGCTTATCCATCGAAGTAAGTTCAATCTCCGAAACAATCCCATGCTCCGCGCAGTAGTCCAGCATCTCCTGTGTCTCAGCCATACCTCCAATCATCGAACCCGAAAACGACCGCCGGTTCGTAATGATCGAAAACGGCGAGATGGTCGGCGCAGTCTCGGGCAGCCCCACCAGGCACATCGTCCCATTTAGCCGAAGCAGATCCAGATACTGGTTCACGTCATGCGGAGCCGAAACGCAATCCAGAATAAAGTCGAAGCTTCCCTTATGAATCGCGACCGCCGCGGAATCCTTCGTCACGACAACCTCGTCCGCTCCCAGTTTCTGCCCGTCCGCAACTTTGCCCGCCGAAGTAGTAAACAACACTGTCTCTGCGCCCATCGAATGCGCAAACTTCAACCCCATGTGTCCCAACCCGCCCAATCCAACAATCCCGACCTTCTTGCCCTTACCCGCCTTCCAAAACTTCAGCGGTGAGTAGGTCGTAATCCCCGCACAAAGCAGCGGAGCCACCGCCGCCAGATTCAGCTTCGGCGAGATCGAATGAACATAACGCGCATCCACTACGATATTGTTCGAGTACCCACCGAACATCAGCTGGCCGTTGTAGTCGCGAGCGTTATAGGTCCCCACCATCCCTTTCTCACAGTAAGCCTCTTCCCCTGCCTTGCAGTTCGCGCAGATCCTGCAAGAATCTACCATTACGCCCACGCCCGCCAGGTCACCCTCTTTGAACTTCTTCACCGAAGAGCCCACCTTCGTCACGCGCCCAACAATCTCATGCCCAGGCACCATCGGATAGATCGCATTCTTCCACTCATCCCGAACCTGATGAATGTCTGAGTGACAGATTCCACAATAAGCAATCTCTACCACCACATCATTCGGCCCCGGATCCTTACGCTCGAACTTGAACGGCACCAGCGCCGAAGTCTTATCGTGTGCAGCATATCCATGTGACTTCATCTGCAAGCTCCCTCGATCTTCAATTTGCGTTTAAAATGATTCGCTATCGAACTGATGAAATGGACGAAAACCAAAACGATGAGCTACTCGTCATAGTGCAGCAGACTCAGAACGTCATATCCTTCAAACTTCTCCCGCCCCTTCAGAAAATCCAGCTCAACCGCAAACCCCAGCCCGGCAATCTCTCCACCCAACTGCCTCACCAGCCGAACCGTCGCCTCCATCGTCCCGCCCGTAGCCAGCAAGTCATCGACGATCACCACTCTCTGCCCCGGCTCAATCGCATCCATGTGAATCTCCAGCGAATCCGTACCATATTCCAGGTCATAATTCACCCGAGCCACCGGCGCCGGCAGCTTCTTCGGCTTCCGCACCGGGACGAATCCCGCATTCAGCCTGTAGGCCAGCGCAGGGCCAAAGATAAATCCGCGCGCCTCAATTCCCAACACCAGGTCGATCTCTTTTCCGATGTAGTACTGGGCAAACGCGTCAATCAAGGTTGCAAATCCTGCTTTGTCTTTCAGCACAGTCGTGATGTCGTAGAACAAAATCCCTGGCTTAGGAAAGTCCGGCACTGTCCGGATCAGCGTCTTCAGTGGTTCACAATTAATCGGTAACGTCATTAGTCTTCACCAGGCTCCTTCAATTTCAAATGATCCAAGCTTCGCGCCTTCGCTTTCGGCCAGCTCATGTTCCACAACCGCATCCACACGGCTGCCCCGCGAACCCTTATGCAGCGCAATCTTCAGCTCTGCCAGGTCTTCCGCGCTTCCTGCCGCAACAATCTCCACATGCCCATCCTCAGTGTTCCGGACCCACCCCCGCAGCCCAATTTCCGCCGCCTCCCGCTGCACAAACCAGCGAAACCCTACGCCCTGCACGCGTCCTTTGACAAGGTAATGGCACACCATGGAAGCTCCAGTGTCGCAGAGCGGCTAAGCCCGCGCAACCGCCTCAAACAAAAAGAAAAGGCAGAACCAACAGGCTCCGCCTTCTCCATCTTGATCGCAATTACGCCCGGCTCATGTAGGCGCCTTCCGCCGTATCCACGCGAATCTTCTCGCCCTCATTGATGAAGGGGGGAACCTGCACCACCAGCCCCGTCTCGAGCTTCGCAGGCTTCGTCACCGAAGAAGCCGTGGCAGACTTAATCCCCGGCTCCGTCTCCACTACAGTCATCTCCACTACGTTCGGAAGTTCGATGCCGACAGCCTTTCCATCATGGAAGCTAACGCTGATGGACAGATTCGGCAGCAAATACTCCACCGCATCGCCCAGCGTATCCCGCTTCAACATCGTCTGTTCGAAGTTCTCGTCCATGAAGTAGTACTCGTCGCCGTCGCTGTACAGGAACTCCATCTTTACTTCGTCCACGATGACGCGCTCAATCGGATCAGGCGACCGGAACCGCTCCACGAACATCGCACCGGTGCGAACATTGCGAAGCTTTGCCTGAATAAACGCGCGCAGATTGCCCGGCGTGCGGTGCTCCACCGAGAACACCAGGTGGAGGTCGTCCTTGAACTTGATAATCATGCCCGGGCGCATCTGCGTTGCGGGAATCGCCATAAAAAACCCCTGATCTGTGCTGAATTCAGCTGTTATTGGAATATGTCCGCGGGCGCGCTGGCTTGCCAGCCGAAAATCCCGCAACCCTTTGATTGTATCGCAGCGAAGCGCGCTTTCGCTCTCCCACGGTCGCCGTCAACCGCCGCCAAACAGGCGTTTGAAGAACCGCCCCACCACATGCACCAGGTCCTTCGATTGGTTCGGCGCCGCCGGAGCAGGAGGAGTCTGCGCCGCATCCGCAGGCTTCGCGGGCTTAGCCGATTCCGCGGTACTATCGGCGTCCCCGCCCGAGCTGAGCGCAGCCGAAACCTGAGTATGCGCCTGCCCTGCCGGAGCCTGTGGCACTGTTGCCGGTGCTAATCCCGCGCTCACCGCAGCAGGGAAGGGATGCTCCTCCGCCGTGGTCTTCGGCGCTCCGCCACTCCCGGCAGCGCCTGCATTCAACAAAGCATCCGCAACCGTCATCGTTGGCTCCGGCGGACAGCCGCACGCCGAGCTCTCGTGGTCGACAACTTCCTTCAAACTCCCATGTTCAAACAGCACATGCTGCCCCGCGTGCAACTGATAGGCTGACTCCCCAAACTGGTCCGCGATATTCAGCAATGGAGCCTTCGCGCCACGATTCTCAACGCACGTATCGCCATTCCGAGTCACGCGCAGCTGCAGATTCAGCGGGCCATCCCCGCCCATCGTGAATCGCAGATCCGGAGTTGTCACGACATCGCGCGTCGTCGTTGCCATCTCAACCTCAATCGCTCCGCGATCAAGCGCCAGCATCAATGGAGCGGCGGTCCCATCGGCACTCTTGCCGGCTGTCACATGCAGACCGCTTGTCGCGCAGACTTTCACCGTACCGCCGCGGGTCAACTCAATCTCAGCCGTCCTGTCTTTAGCCGTTACCGTCGTATTCCCCACCAGCAGCGCACGCCCATTGCTCACCTCAAGCGCACCCGCGACCGTTGCGTCCTGGACCCCAACCGTTCCAATCGGCGGCTGCTGCGCTCTCGCCACGGCAGTCAACAGCACCGGGAACAGGCCGACCATCGCAATCCGAATCTTCATCGATTTCTCTTCCCGGCCTTACAAACATCATCGCAAATATTGGCGAGGTATTCCTGTTTCACCTAGCTACCGCCCGTATCTCAAGCCGGAATCGCCTCTTACGCTTTGTATAATACGACCATGGAACCTCGGTATGTGCAGTTTGGCTGTGGCATGTGTGCTCCTGAAACGTGGCTAAACTTCGACGCCGGTCCTGCCTTCTGGATCCAGAGTCGCTTCCCGTTTTTCACCCCGTTCCTGGTGAAACGAGGCTTCCCGCCGTACCCCAAGAACATTCTTTACGGCGACGTCATTAAGGGTCTTCCCGTGCCTCCGCAGTCCGCCGAGGCGGTCTACTGCTCTCATGTTCTCGAGCACATGACCCTTGATGAGTTTCGCCGAGCCCTCCGCAACATCTACAGCTATCTTCGTCCCGGCGGAACCTTTCGCATGGTCCTTCCTGACCTCGAGCAGCTCATCAACACTTACAAAAACGATCCCACTCCCGGCGCCTCATCCCGCTTTATGCAGGATAGCTTTCTCGGCGAGTCCAACCTTACCCGCGGACTCAAATCCCTGCCTACCGCACTCTTCGGTCGCGCTCGTCACCTCTGGATGTGGGACTACAAAGGCCTTGCCGAGCAACTAGCTGCTGCTGGCTTCACTGACATCCGCCGCGCTCAGATGGGCGACTCGCCCGATCCGCGCTTCAAAGAAGTGGAGTCCATTGAGCGGTGGCCCGATTGCCTCGGCGTCGACTGCAAACGACCTGCGTAGGAACTTACATCTTCAAGAAGTTCTCAATCAACTTCTTCCCGTCCGCCGTCAGCACGCTTTCGGGATGAAACTGAACGCCCTCGATTGGCAGCTCGCGATGCCGCAGCGCCATAATTGTCTCTCCATCCGCCGTCCGCGCCGACACCTCGAGCTCCTCCGGCAGCCCTTTCTCCGCCACAATCAGCGAGTGGTATCGCGTGCACGTCATTCCGGGCGAAATCCCCTTGAAGATCGTCTTCCCATCGTGTTCCACCTCGCTAGTCTTGCCGTGCATCAGCTTCGGAGCCCGCACCACGTTCCCGCCAAACGCCGCCCCAATCGCCTGATGCCCCAGGCAAACCCCCAGAATCGGCACTCGCCGCTTCGCCTTGGCAAAGTGCTTAATCAGCTCAATCGAAATTCCCGCATCCTGCGGAGTACAAGGCCCCGGCGAAATCACAATCTTCTCCGGCCGCAGAGCCTCCACTTCAGCCGGAGTCAGCTCATCATTGCGCCGAATCACCATCTCCGCGCCCAGCTCACCCATGTACTGCACCAGGTTGTAAGTAAACGAATCGTAGTTGTCGAGAACAAAGACCATAGCAATTAGTTAGATTCTACGCCGCGGGCAGAGACTCATCCTCGCGCCCTTTCGATCGCCCTCACCACTGCTCGCGCCTTATTCACCGACTCCTCAAACTCTTTCTCCGGCACCGAATCCGCCACAATCCCAGCCCCCGCCTGAAAGTGTCCCTGCTCGCCATTCATATACAGCGTCCGAATCGCAATGCACGAATCCAGATTCCCGCTGAAGTCCGCGTAAAGCACACTCCCGCCATAAACCCCACGTCGAGCCGGCTCCAGTTCCTCAATGATCTCCATCGCCCGAATCTTCGGAGCCCCACTCAGCGTCCCCGCCGGAAAGCAAGCCCGAAACGCATCGATCGCATTCAATCCCGCGCGCAGCTTGCCCTCAAGCGAACTCACCATGTGCATCACATGGCTATACCGCTCCACCACCATTAGCTCTTTTACTTTCACCGATCCAAACTCACTCACCCGGCCTACGTCATTCCGCCCCAGGTCCACCAGCATGATGTGTTCGGCGACCTCTTTTTCATCCCCTCGCATATCGGCCTCGAGAGCCTTGTCCTCCGCCTCATCCGCGCTCCGCGGCCTTGTTCCTGCAATCGGCCGGTACTCCACGTCGCGGCCATGTACTCTTACCAGCAGCTCCGGTGACGACCCTACAATGTGCGCTGCAGTTGCTTTCTTCTTCTCGCTCTCCAATCCGAAACGCAAAAAGTACATATACGGCGAAGGGTTAACAATCCGCAGCGCGCGATAAATCTCAAACGCATCCACTCCCGGCACGCAATCGAACCGCTGCGACAGCACGCACTGGAACACATCTCCTGCAGCGATGTATTCCTTCGTCCTCTCCACCGCGCGCAAGAACGCCGCCTTCGGAGTCCGTGCCGAAACCTTCAGCTTGCCCAGCGCCTTCTTCTTCCGTCGCATCGGCAAAGCCTCCGCCAGCCGCTTCTCCAGCCTATTCAGACGCCGCACTGCCCGGGCATACGCTCCTTCTCGCCCTTCCCGCGCCAGATCCGCCGTCACAATCAAGTGAATCTCTTTCTTCACATGATCGAAGGCCAGAACCTGATCGAAGAACATGAGGCAAGCGTCCGGAACTTCCAACTCATCTTTAGCAACCGAAGGCAGCTTCTCAATCTGGCGGACCACGTCATACGCAAAGAATCCAACCGCTCCAGCAGTAAACGGCGGCAGTCCTGCCAACCGCGCCGGCGTGTGACCGCTGAGTGCCCTCTTTAGCTCCTCAAAGATATCGCCATCAAACTCTCTCTCCCGCCGTCCTTCGCGAACAGTAATCCTTCGTCCCCGCGCCACCATCTTCTTGTAAGGTGCGATTCCGATGAACGTATAGCGTCCCACGTGCTCGCCGCCTTCGACCGACTCCAGCAGAAATGCTTCTGGTTCTTCCGCTGCAATTCGCAAAAAAGCCGACACCGGCGTCTCCAGGTCTGCCGTCACTGTCCGATAAACGGGCACCAGGGAATGCTTGCGGCTCAACTTCAAAAATTCACGCTCGGAGGGCAGGGAATTTGTATCGGCTAAAGGCATGATTCTCTTCATCATAACCCCACCCTTAGAGCCGTCTTCCCAGAACCGTAAATGGTCCATCCACAGAGGGTTAACTACCCCGTTCGGTCCATTGCCTATCGTCTGTCGGCCAGCCTATACTCCGTGAGGTTTGGCCACAGACCGGTCTGGCTAAAGCTGTATCCTTGCTTTCAGTAGATGGAGGCGAACGATGGCCGGAGAATCGCTGGTACCAGCAACAGAACAAAGGGATCACACAATGCACACTCTCACTCTCGAGCAGGAAACAAACCCCTGGGAGGCCCAGGCTGCTCGATTCGATTTCGCAGCAAGCAAACTCAACCTCGACCCCGGCATCTGGAAAGTTCTCCGCTACCCCTCCCGCGAAATCATCGTTCATATCCCTGTCGGCATGGATGATGGCTCCATCGAAGTCTTCACGGGCTACCGCGTTCAACACTCCATCGCTCGCGGCCCAGCCAAAGGTGGGATCCGTTACTCACCGGACGTCACTCTCGACGAAGTCCGCGCTCTCGCTTCGCTGGATGACCTGGAAGTGCGCCGTCGTCAACATCCCGTTCGGGGGAGCCAAAGGCGGAGTGATCTGCGATCCCAAGAAGATGTCGCAGGGTGAACTCGAGCGAATGACTCGCCGCTACACTGCTGAACTCATCGAGTTCATTGGGCCGGAGAAAGACGTCCCGGCGCCTGATATGGGCACCGACGAGCAGACTATGGCCTGGATCATGGACACCTACTCCATGCACCTGCGCCAGACCGTCAATGCCGTTGTTACCGGCAAACCCGTCAATCTGGGCGGTTCGCGCGGACGCAAAGAAGCCACCGGCCGCGGCGTTTCTGTCGTCTGTGACGAGGCTATCAAGCACCTCGGCATGTCGATCGATGGCACTCGCGTCATCATCCAGGGCTTCGGTAACGTTGGTTCCAACTCCGCAAAGCTTCTCCACGAAAAGGGCTATACGATCATCGGGATCGCTGAGTACGATGGCGGTCTCTACAACACCAACGGTATTGATATCCCGGCACTCATCAAGCACCGCGCTGAAGCCGGCACGATCAACGGCTTCCGCGAGGCCGAAGCTGCCGACAAGCACGAGCTCCTCACCTACAAGTGCGACATTCTTATCCCCGCGGCCACTGAGAACGTCATCACCAGCAAAAACGCCGAACGCATTCGCTGCAGGATTCTCTGCGAAGGCGCCAACGGTCCAACGACCACAATCGCGGACGAGATTCTTGCCGACAAGCGAGTGTTCATCATCCCGGACATCCTTGCGAATGCAGGCGGCGTCACTACGAGCTACTTTGAGTGGGTGCAGGATCGGATGGGCTACTTCTGGACGGAAGCCGAAGTGAACCAGCGCCTCGACAACATCATGAGCGAGAGCTTCCGCGACGTAATTACCTACGCAAAGACCCACAACGTCAACAATCGGATCGCAGCATACATGCTGGCCATCGATCGGGTGGCTTATACCACCAAGCAACGCGGCATCTATGCCTAGGTTTCGTTGAGGGGCGTTCGCTGAAGGTCGAACAGCAAAGAGACAACCGATGGTTGTCTCTTTGCTGTTTTTGATTCCTACTCACTTTCGGCCGTGAGTTTTTCTGATTCGGCACGTTCTTCGTCTTCCTCTTCGTCTTCATCGTCCTCGTCGACGGGATCAAAGGTGAGGTTTGGCTCGGGTTCTTCTTCGACGAGTCGGGGTTCGGCGAGGTCGAGTCCTTCTGGGGATGGTTCTACGGTGCGGACGGGGGCGTAGGGTTCGTTGCGGAGGGTGGCGGCGTTGTTGCTGGCTAGTTGGAGGCCATAGAGGAGGGCAGTGGCTCGTTTGGTCTCGAGGCGCCCGGTGGCGAGGGCGTTGATGACGCAGGAGAGGGCTAGCTGGACGGACTCGCGGTCTTCGAGGGCGGTGAGTTCGATGTGCTGGCCGGGGACGAGGTAGCCGCGGGTGGCTTCGGTGTGGCGGTAGGTCTTGTGGCGCTCATGGAGACGGTGGTGGAAGTAGCACCAGAGGCCGTTGGTGAGGGACGGGGCCTTGCAGCGGTTTCCGTTGGTCTTGATGTGGCGACAGAGTGAGAGTTGCATGGTGATTCTCCTTGAGGGGTGCCCCCCCTCCCTATTGCCTGCGTGTAAGTGAAATGGATGCAATGGTTTAGCGGAGATGATTCCCGCCAAAATATTGCATCCAAAGGGGTTGCGTCCAAAATATTGCTAACAAACGAGTTATGGGTTAAATGCGAGAACCCCAGCCAAGGCCGGGGTTCGTTTCCAATCTATAAGTTAATTATATCGAGTTGAGCGTAACTAAATGTCACTTTGGGCGTGATTTCTTTTTGTGGCGGATGTGATTTTGTTTGAGATGGTTAGGAGATTTTTGGGGTGAATTTCCCGGGCTCAGGGACTTGACAAGCGTTTTTTGGGCTGTTTTTGAAGAAGAAATTTGTAAGTGATTGTGCAGATGAGACTTCCTGGCTATGTTGGCAGATTAATGGTGCGGTGCCCAGAATGGAATTGTTTTTTAGGAATTCAGGTATCGGGTATCAGGTATCAGCAAGGGCGAAAACAGATTTCTCCGCTGCTCTACGGAATGACTAGCAAAAAAGCAGGCGGAATGACGCGCAAATGAGTATCCGGAATGACAAGCAAGAAAAAGCAGGCGGAAAGACAAGCAAAAGGAATCGATTCCATCGACGGGCGGGTTGTGGGGCTTCTTTTAGGATGGACAGATAACTCCGAGAGGATTTGTCCAGAGAGGGTTCGATCTTCATGCGAATGAGTTTTGTTCCGGCAGGCTTGCTGTGTCTGCTGCTTGCGGGTGGTGCGTCGCTGTATGGCGAGAACAAACCAATTGTGGTTGAGCAAGGGAGATATTCCATTCATCTTCTGCTGCACAAGATTGGAACTGAGAGTTATACGGTTACGGAGACGGCTCCGGAACGGCTGGTGATGACGACTACGTCGACGTCATCGGACCGGGGGATGAAGCGGACGAGTGATGTGAAGCTGGAGATGATGGGGCCGCTGTACGCTCCGGTTTTGCTGGAGCAGAGGTCTTCGGGCGGGGCGGTAGAGGAGGAGTCGCGGACTGAGGTTGAAGGCGGCTCGGTGTCGGTGGTGGAGCGGGGTGTCGCGCGCACGATGCGGAAGCCGACGGTCGCGTTCATGGGGTTTGGGACGATGCCGGCTTCGCTGCAGATGATGATGATGCGTTATTGGAGATTTCATCATCAGCCGGTGCGGTTGCCGATTGTGCGGGCGAGTGAGAAGGCGTTGCCGCTGGAGATCAAGCTGGTGGGGCATGACGCGTTCTCGGTGAGCGGACGGATGGTTCGCCTGACACGGTATACGGTGGCGAACCTGATGTTTGGGCGCGAGATTGTGTGGATGAACGATAGCGGGCGGATTGCCGCGCTGATGACGTTTGCGGGAGGGTTGCCGCAGGAGGAGATTCTTGAGGGGTATGAGGCGGTTGAGCCGGAGCTGGAGAACAGCGGCGTGCGGCAGGAGATGCTGGACCTGGATGATTTGGATCGTGAGGTGCCGGCGCAGGCCGTCGGGGCGTTTGCGATTGTGGGCGCTCGATTGATCGACGGCACGGGTGCGGCGGCGGTTGAGAACTCTGTGGTGATGGTGCGGGATGGGCGGATTGTCGCTGCGGGAAGAGCAGGGGTGGTGAAGGTTCCGGCGGGGATGCGGGTGATTCATGCGGAGGGGAAGTCGCTGTTGCCGGGGCTGTGGGAGATGCATGTGCACTACTCGGGTGTGGAGTTTGGGCCTGCTCTGCTGGCGGCGGGAGTGACGACGGCGCGGGACTGCGGGGGAGAGTACGAGTTTTTGACTACGGTGCGGAGGAAGATCGATAAGGACCATGCGCTCGGACCGAGGCTACTGCTTGCGGGATTGATCGATAGCGGTGGGCCGCTGGCGTTTGGGTATGTGGATGTGAAGACGTCCGCAGAGGCAGTGGCGGCGGTTGATATGTACGCCGACGCGAAGTTCGAACAGATCAAGGTGTATACGCAGATCCAGCCGGATGTGCTGAAGGCGATTACGGCAGAGGCTCACCAGAAGGGTATGACTGTGACGGGGCATGTTCCGGCGGCGGTGGATGCGTTTGGGGGGATTGCGGATGGGATGGACCAGATTAATCATCTGCAGTTTGTGACGCGGGCGATGGTTGAGCCGGGGAGTTCGGGGCCGGTGGACCTGGAGTCGGAGCGGGCGAAGAAACTGATTGCTTTGCTGAAGGAGAAGCAGATTGTGGTGGACCCTACGCTGGGCTGGGGTGAGATGGCTGGGCATCCGAAGAACGTCGATGTGGCTTCATTTGAGCCGGGGATTGATGCGGCGCCGTTCACTTTGTCGTCGAAGTTTCGTTCGCTTGGCGTGCCGGCTGCGGACGAAGCTAAGTTTCACGAACGCATGGAGACGAACGTTAAGGTTGTCGGGGCACTTTATCGTGCCGGTGTGACGATTGTGCCGGGCAGCGATACGGGTCTTCTGGGATATGGATTGGATCGGGAGCTTGAGCTGTATGTGCAGGCTGGGATGACGCCGATGGCGGCGATTCAGTCGGCGACGATTGTGCCGGCGAGAGTGATGAAGATGGATGGCGAGTCGGGTTCGATTGAGGTGGGAAAACGGGCGGACATGGTTCTGGTGGATGGGAATCCGCTGGATAAGATCAGCGATATTCGACGCGTCGTGAGCGTGGTTACGGATGGCCGGATGTATGACAGCAAGCGACTGGGGCGCAGTGTGGGGTTTGCTCGTTGAGTGTTTAAGAGCGTGTGGCTTGGGGCTTACGTGGCTGTGTCAAGGCGAGGATGTTTTTACTCATACCATTTGCTGAAGTGAGGCGGCGGGTTTTTGTTGTCCCGCCTTCAGTAGGGCGAGGCCGATCGGGATGAGGATGAGGTAGCAGATCGCGGAGACGAGCATGGTTACGTTGATGCCGAACGCCATGCTGATCATGACGCCGAGGACGGAGGCCAGGACGCCGGTGGCTCCGTTGATCCCCCAGAACCATGGGGTGGGCAGGGGGTCGATGGCTTCGACGAGGCGCATGCCGGTGGGGAAGGCGAAGCCGAGGAGGAAGCCGAGGGGCAGGATGACCGCGATGGAGACGCCGATGCGGACAAGCAGTTCGTCACCGGTGGTGCGCTCGAAGATAGTGGGGAGGAAGTAGTTCAGCAGAAGGAGGTAGAGGACGAGCAGGGAGGCCCATGCGGCGAGCTTGCCCGGGGTGTTGAGCTTGAGCCGATCCGAGGCGAGGCTGCCGAATCCGGAGGCGAGGATAAGGCTGAAGAGGCATACGCTGAGCGAGTAGATGGGGTGACCGAGGAAGACGCTGAATCGCTGGAGGAGAGCGATTTCGGCCAGCATGAAACCCATGCCGATGGCTGAAAAATAGAGGGTTCCAGTGATGGCGAGGGGACGCGGACACTCGAGCGCGATGCTGCGGAGGGGAACGATGACGGTGAGAATGACCGCGATGATGGAGATGAAGAGGATGAGGACGAGCACGGCTGAGGCGGTGAGATTACCGCGGATGACACCGACTGTGGCGTGATGTTGAAGGGTAGATTTCGCTTCACTGGGAATGTCGGAGAAACGAAGTTGATTGAAGAAGAAGGGGCGATTGTCGGTGGTGACGGTGAGATCGAGGTGGCTGTCTTTGACGGCGTTGTTGATCTGGTCGATGCTGCTGCTTTCGGTGATGGCGCGGAGGAGCGGGGACTCGGGAGGCTGACCGGGGGCGAGCAGGACGCTGAATCCGAGATCATGGACGGTATCGTTGAGGATTTTCAACTGTTCGGGGGTAAAGGGTTTTTTGGAGAGGACGAGGGTTGCGATCTCGTTGGCGCGAGCGACGTAAATGTAGGGTCGAGCGTCGTGGACGCCTGACTCGAGAAGTGCGGCGGTGGCGAGGCTGATCATTCTGCCGGTTTCGTTGACGTTCTCGGGGCTATACCAACGGCTGACGGTAAAGATGCCATCGTCGTTCAGGGTGTGGAGGAAGGCTCGCCATCCTTCGATGGTGTAAAGGCCGTTTTCACTGAGGCTGAAGGCGCCAGCTCCGGTGGCGGCCCAGGTGTCGATCATGCTCATCTGGACGAGGTCGAATTTTTCGTGGGTGCTGGCGAACCAACTGCGGGCGTCATCGACGTGGAGCTTGAGGTTGGGGATGGTGCGGAGGTTACTGAAGTCGCGGAAGACGGGGTCGCGGGTGTCGAGGTAGATGAAGATGGGATTGAGTTCGACGCCGGTGATGTCGGGGACGCCGAAGTAATGGGCGGTCATGACGTCGCGTCCGCCGCCTACTCCAATGACGGCGGATTTATGGATGTTGGGAAGACGATAGGCCAGGCCTACGAGGTCGTATTGCAGGAACGAGATGGACTGTGGAGTGCCATCGTAGTGGAACATGTTGGTGCCTGCGGCGCCGTCGATGTTTAGGCTGGATTGGGGGACGGGAGTTTGGGGGAGTTTCGGAGAGGGTCCCCAGAGAAAGGGTTTGCCTGACTGCGGGCGGCTGGCAACGATGCGAGAGTAGGAGTTCCATTTTTCGAAGGCGTTATGGAGGGGGGCCTCGATGACGTCCTTGACGAGAATGGGGCGGATTCCTACCTTGGAGGCGAATGTATTGAAGCAGACCAGAAGGGCGATCGCTACGGTGATCGGACCGGGTCGCCGCCAGGCAGGCAGGGATTGGAGGCGCGCCTGGTCGTCGGATGCGGCGCTGCGGGCGAAGATCATGGCTGCCAGACCGCAGATGAGCCCTGTAATCAATGCTGCGGTGGGTCCATCGACCAGATTCAGCACGAAGATGACGGCGAGACATCCGAGCGCCGCGCCGAGAAGGTCAACACCGTAGACCTGGCCCGTGGGGAAGGGACTGCGGGTGAGGGCGAGACTTACGACGACGCCGGAAAAGACGTAAGGGATCGCCATGGCGATGAGAAGAAGACTCCAGGCGAAGACCGTACTGAGGGTGAGGGTGATTCCGGTCACAATGCTGAACTGAAGGATGATGGATGCGGGGATGGCGACCGCTGTGGCGACGGAGAAGTTGGTGAGCGTGACGGACAATGGAGTCGAGGCGAGGCGATCGCGATGGAGGTACGCCCAGACGGCACCCACCGTCATGCCCAGCATGGCGACGCTGATGGCGAAAAAGGCCAGATAGTACCAAGCCATCACGGAGAGAATGCGAGTCTGGACGCTCTGAAAGATGAGCATCGCGAAGGTCAAGAGAAAGACGCCGAGTAGAAAGGGAGCCTTGCGGGGAGGGGAGGAAATCGTCACTGTAAGTCTCCAAATACCAAGATCCGGAACTTCGTGCTTATTTCTTCGCGAGTGTAACAGAGCCGCCATGGCTCATTTGGGAGGGGAAGGCCCTCCCAAATGAACGCGGTGCGCTAGAGAACAGTATCGAGGATGGCGCGCTGGGCGGTGAGGAGTTCCCTGATGCCTTTTTCGGCGATGTCGAGCATGTGGTTGAGCTGAGTGCGGGTATAGGAGTTTTGTTCGGCGGTGGCCTGCGTTTCGACAAGGCCTCCGTCGGCGAGCATGACGACGTTCATGTCGACTTCGGCGCGAGAGTCTTCTTCGTAGCAGAGATCGAGGAGGATGTTGCCGTCAACGATGCCTACGCTGGTGGCTGCGATCATTTGTTTCAGAGGAGATGATTTTAATGTGCCGGCGGCGACTAGTTTTCCCAGGGCCATGGCGAGAGCAACGGCTGCTCCGGTGATGGCGGCGGTGCGGGTTCCTCCATCGGCCTGGAGGACGTCGCAGTCGAGGATGATGGTGCGCTCGCCCAGGGCCTTCATGTCGACGACGCTGCGGAGGCTGCGGCCGATGAGGCGCTGGATCTCATGAGTGCGGCCGCCGACTTTGCCTCGCTCGGATTCGCGTGGGGTGCGGGTGAGGGTTGCGCGGGGGAGCATGCCGTATTCGGCGGTGACCCAGCCTCGGCCGGAGTTGCGGAGCCAGCCGGGGACGCCCTGTTCGATGGTGGCGTTGCAGAGGACACGGGTGTTGCCGGATTCGATGAGGACGGAGCCTTCGGCCATGGCGACGTAGTTGGGAGTGAGACGGATCGGGCGGAGGGCGTCGGCGGGGCGGTTGTCGGGGCGGAAGATCTGGGTTGGGGCGGTGGCAAGAGACATAGAGCGATTATAGGGAGATTATGGTTGTGAGATTTTTCTTAGGAATCGGCTGGCTGGGGCGTGGAGCGGTTCGTTGTGGGCGGTGAATGCGTTCCAAAATGGGATTGTTCCAGAATGGGAAAGATTACTGGGTTGGTGTTTCTTCAAGTTTTTTGCGGGTTTTGGGTTAGCGGAGTTCTATATTGGGAATCGCTGGGTTTCGGAGAGGATGCGGCTGGGCGGAGTATGTGGCTGGATGTGAAAGGACTTAGCGACGGAGTTCCAGTTTGGCACTCAACGTGATTACGTTAGTGCATCTGCTGTCATGAAACGTTGAGCAGGGATTGGCGGAAGAAGGAATGCAGGCAACGCAGAGCAGTACTGCCTCAGGGCCAGGTGTCTATTCAGGGAAGTTTGCGGCGCTTCGGCATGTGACGCGCCAGATGAGTCTTGGCGACGGCGCGATGCCGGTGCGGCGGGCGGCGGCTCCGGCTCTGGGGGATGCGGCAGCGGTCGCGGGTGTAGCCGAGGGTGCCGGGTTGGCACATGACGCCGGGAATCTGCTGGGGGCATTGAGTCTTTATTCGGATTTGCTGGCGATGCCGGGTGTGCTGAACGAAGAGCATCGGGAGTATGCGAACGAACTGCGGATGTTGAGCGATCGTAGCTGGGCGATGATCAATCGTCTGGTGAACCACTCGCGTGCCGGGCTGCCGGCGAAGGTACAGGATGAGATTTCGGTGCTGCCGGATGTGGTGGACCGGTGCAAGGGCGTGTTGAGCCGGGTGGCCGGGCGGACGGTAGAGATTTCGTATGGGGTTGGGGCGTTTCAGCCGGTGCGGGTGCCGGTGGAGGCGGTGGAGCGGATTCTGACGAACCTGGTGAAGAATGCCTCGGAAGCCACGCCTTGGGTGGGAGCGATTTCGATCCATGTGGAGGGCGTGGTTGAGACGGTGGAGGGTGAAGAGCGGCGGCGGGTGGTGATGACGGTGCGGGATCGTGGATGCGGGATGGACCAGTCAGCGGTGCGGAGGTTGATGCAGGCGGGTGGGATCTCGAGTGCGAACGGGCGCGGGCTGGGGTTTCGTGTGGTGCGGGAGCTGGTCGCGATGTCGGGTGGTTGTTTGAACATTGAGAGCCAGCTGGAGGTGGGGACGAGTATTTCAGTGGAGTGGTACGGGGTTGGAAAGAATGACGTGTGTGAACGGGAGCAGCGAACGATGGAGACGGGAGTGAAGACGGTGTTGAAGGGAGAGGCGGGGTGGATCGCATGTTGAGGATTATGGGGTCGGGAGCTGGTTCGGAGATAAAGGTTGCGGGAGATGCGGCGATGTTGAGCGAGAGAGTGGAAGGTACGGCGTCGGGGCAGTTGGTTGAACAGGAGCCGTCGGGAGTTCTAGTAGGTGTTTTGCCGGTGAAGGCTGCGGCTGCGCCGGTGAAGGGCTCGGCGGAGCATTTGGCGTTGCTGCATGTGCTGGTGGTCGATGATGACGATGCGGTGCGGAAGGCGTGTGTGCAGATCGCCTCGGGAATGGGGTTTGCTGTGGTGCTGGGCGCCGATAGTGCGACAGCGGCGCGGGGGATTTTGAAGCATCAGCGGATTGATTTGCTGTTGCTGGATTTGAAGCTGCCGGGTGGTGGGGGGTTGGCACTGCTCGAGCAGGTGAAGGCGCTGTATCCCGATACGGCGGTGGTGGTGATGACAGCGTTTGCGACGGTGGCGTCGGCGGTGGAGGCGATGCGGATCGGTGCGGAGGATTATCTGACGAAGCCGTTTGCGTTGGAGGAGCTGACGACGGTTCTGGAGCGGACGGCGCATCAGTTGGAACTAGATGTGCAGAGCCGGCTGCTGCGGGAGCGGTTGCGCACCCAGCAGGGGATGGGCGGGATCGTGGGGCGGTCTCCGGAGATGGAGAAGCTGTATCGGATTTTGTCGAAGGTAGCTTACTCGACGCACCCGGTTTTGATTCTGGGGGAGAGCGGAACTGGCAAGGAGCTAGTGGCGCGGTCGATTCACTTCAATGGGCCGAATGCGGCGAAGCCATTTGTGACTGTAGATTGCGGGTCGCTGGTGCCCACGCTAATTGAGAGCGAGTTGTTTGGTCATGTGAAGGGAGCATTCACAGGGGCGGATCGCGCGAAAGAGGGGCTGCTGGCATCGGCTGAAGGTGGGACGGTTTTTCTGGATGAGATTGGGGAGTTGCCGCTGGATCTGCAGGCAAAGTTGTTGCGGACTTTGCAGGAGAAGGAGGTGCGGCCGGTGGGATCGACGGTGGCTAAGCCGATTTCGGCGAGGGTGCTGGCGGCGACGAATCGCGACCTGGCGGCGATGGTGGAGAAAGGGAGTTTTCGGAAGGACCTTTACTTCCGGTTGAATGTGGTGAATCTGCGGATTCCTCCGCTGCGGGCGCGGCGAGTGGACATTGCGGCGCTGGCGATGCATTTTCTGGAACGGATGGAGAAGGAGAGTGGGGTGAAGCGGACGTTCTCGGATGCGACGCTGCGGGTGATGTCGGATTATGACTGGCCGGGGAATGTGCGTGAGCTCGAGAATGCGATTGAGCGGGCTTGTGCGCTGTCGTCGGGGCCGGTGCTGCACATGGGGGACCTACCGACGCAGCTGCAGAACTTCCGATTGCAGCAGGGGCCGGAGGTACGTGAGGAAGAAGAGCGGTTGCCGAGGGCGGAGAGTGTGCTTGGCGGGGACGGAGAGATTGTGTCGATTGCGGAGATGGAGAAGCAGGCTATTTTGGGGACGATTCGGCAGTTGAAGGGCGATAAGCTGATGGCGGCGAAGTTGCTGGGGATTGGGAAGACTACGCTGTACCGGAAGCTGAAGGAGTATGGGATTACGGAGGGGTTGGGGGATTAGTGGGTTGCACAGGAATGATGGAGTGAACAATAAAAAAAACCGCAGGTCCTTCGACTCCGGCTGCGCCGTCGCTCAGGATGACAGGTTCCCAGGCGTGGCGCCTTCGCTCAGGATGACACGTTCTGGGCGGTGGAGTTGTTCGAAGCAGAAGCAAAAGTATGGTCTCTTTTGGCGGGATGGCGCATCGGATGGAGGGATTAGAATTTGGGCGAAGGAAGGTGCTGCGAATGGAATGTACTCATCTTGACCACATTCATAAGGTGAAGCCGTCGGCGAAGGGTTGTGAGGATTGTTTGAAGATTGGCGGGCGGTGGGTGCATCTGCGGATGTGCATGGAGTGCGGGCATATGGGGTGCTGCGACTCCTCTCCGAATAAACATGCGACGAAGCACTTTCATGCGACGAAGCACCCGATTATGCGGTCGATGGAGCCTGGGGAGGATTGGGGCTGGTGCTATATCGATGAGATCGAGGTAGACGAGAAGTGGCCTTCGTAGGTGACATGCGTGTGAGTGCGGCATTGCAGAGGTGAAGCTTGAATTGCCCTCAATGACTATTGTGGCGTTGAGTGGAAAAGCAGATTCCTCCCATTCGGCTTCGCTCAGGGCAGGCTGCTGCGCTACGGAATGACAACCAAGAAGGGAAGTGGCTTCTTCGACGTTTGCTATTCTGGCTCTATTGGAAAGATGTCTTTCGAAGAGAGACCAGAGGATTGTTATGTCGGACGAAGTGTTGAATGCGGTACCAGCGGCAGCAACGGCAGTGAAGATTACGGTTCGTCCAAATGGGCCGTTCCGGGTTGAGGGACCTATCTCCCTGGTGGATGTGAATGGGAATGAGTGGGATTTGACGGGGAAGCCTGCGATCTCGCTTTGCCGCTGCGGGATGTCGTCGAAGCGGCCGTTCTGCGATGGGACGCATGGCAGAGAAGGATGGAAGTGCGAGGCAACTCCGATTCCGACGGAGCCTATCGCGCTGGGATGAGTGTAGGAGCCGCCGGAAGCTTTCATTCCGGCGGCTTCGTCTTAGAGATTCATAAAATTTTGAGTTTCGCCAAATTGATTTCATTTCGAGGTAAGCGCTCTATGTGGATTCGCCATTGCTGCAGGGTGGTTCTTTCGGTAGGTCTGGTAGTTTCGGTTGGCGGGTTGAGGGCGCAGGAGGCTCCGCAGCGGGCGGACGCGAAAGAGTATTCGCGCAGTGAGGCGATGGTGCCGATGCGCGATGGGGTGAAGCTGCATGTGGTGGTACTGCGGCCGGTGGGGTCGGAGAGCGCTGGGGAGCCGCTGCCGTTTTTGATGGAGCGGACGCCATACGGGACGGACAGCAGCAATTCGAAGAGCGTGAATATCTCGAAGCCAGAGCTGGCGGCGAGCGGATACATCTTTGTGTACTGCGATATTCGCGGGCGGTATCAGTCGGAGGGGCAGTTTGTAATGAACCATCCAATTGTGGCGCATACGACGAAGAACGATGTGGACGAGACGACGGATACGCGGGACACGATTGACTGGCTGTTGAAGAATGTTCCGAATAACAGCGGTAAGGTAGGGGTGTTCGGGGTTTCGTATCCGGGATTTCTGGCGATGATGGCGGGGATTGATGCGCATGAGGCCGTAAAGGCGATTTCGCCGCAGGCGCCGATGACGAATACGTGGATGGGCGATGATTTTTTTCATAACGGCGCGTTTCGCGAGACGTATGGGTTTGACTATGTGCAACAGCTAGAGGGGCAGAAGACGGATGTGCGGGTGCAGAGCAAAGAGGATATGTACGACTTCTTTCTGCGCAATGTGAACTTTGCCGGTGCGGCTCAGGCGGCGAAGATGGAGAATCTGCCGACGGCGAAGATCTTTTTGACGCAACCGGCTTATACGAAGTTCTGGCAGGATATGGCGGTGGAGAAGCACCTGACGAAGGTGGAGGTTCCGACGCTGGAGGTGGGGGGATGGTGGGACCAGGAGGATATGTGGGGGACTCAGGCGGAGTATGCCGCGCTGGAGCCGCATGACAAGGACCACGACGTGTTTCTGGTGCTGGGGCCTTGGAACCATGGCGGATGGAATCGGCGGACGTTGAGTCTGGGTGCGATTAATTTTGGTGTGGATGCGGGTGAGGAGTACAGGAAGACGATTGAGGCTCCGTTTTTTGAGAAGTACTTGAAGGATCGCGGGAACTTTGAGCTGAAGAATACTGCGAGTTTTCGGACAGGTGTGAATCAGTGGGAGCGATATGATGTGTGGCCACCGAAGGCTGAATTTCATGAAGAGAAGCTTTATTTGACGAAGGGAGCGGGGTTGAGTTTTTCAGCGCCGAAGGAGGGTGGAGTTGCGGGGACGTATGTGGCGGATCCTGCGAATCCGATTCCTTACCGGAACAGGCCGATTCAGCCGACGTATGGAGATGGGTCGAAGTGGCGGACGTGGCTGGTGGAGGACCAGCGGTTTGTGAGCTCGCGGAAGGACCTGGCGAACTTTGAGACGCCGGTGCTGGACAAGGATGTGACCATCACGGGCGACGTGATGGCGGATATTTTTGCCGCGACAACGGGTACGGATTCGGATTGGGTGGTGAAGCTGATTGACGTGTATCCGGATGATGCGCCGGCACCGATGGCGGGGTATCAATTGATGATTGTGGATGAGATCTTTCGCGGGCGTTATGTGAAGAGCTACGAGAAGCCGGAGGCGTTGACGCCGGGGAAGGTGACGGAGTTCAAGTGGAGTCTGCATGGTGCGGACCATACGTTTCTGAAGGGGCACAGGATTATGGTGGAGGTGCAGTCGAGCTGGTTTCCGCTGTATGACCGGAATCCGCAGACGTTTGTGCCGAATATTATGACGGCTCCGGCGAGCGCGTATAAGGCGGCTACGCAGACGATTTATGGGTCGGCGGCGTATCCGTCGCATCTGGAGTTTTCTGTTCCGGAGTAGGTTTTTGGGACTAGGGACTAGGGACCAGGGACTACAGGCAGGTGGGTTGGGGGGTGGTGGGGATGATTAAGACGATCAGCAGCCGGGAGGTTTATCGGAATCCCTGGACCAGTGTTCGCGAGGATGTGATTGAACGCGCGAATGGGACGCGTGGGATATATGGAGTGATCGATAAGGATCCGGCTTCGATCATTGTTCCGCTGGATGTGACGGCGGAGGGTCAGTTTGTTTATCTGATTGAGCAGTTCCGGTATACGGTGGGCGGGCGGTATTGGGAGTTTCCGCAGGGCGGTTGGGAGACGGCGGAGGTGGTTCCGGAGGAGTTGGCGCGCGGGGAGTTGAAAGAAGAGACTGGGCTGACGGCAGAGCGAATGACGCATCTTTCGACGCTGCAGATTGCGTATGGGGTGATGAATCAGAAGCACCATGTGTTTCTGGCTGAAGGGTTGAAGATGGGAGCGGCGACTCCGGATGCGGAGGAGAGCGATCTGCTAGTGCGGCGAGTGAGTGTGGCAGAGTTCGAAGAGATGATTCTGGATGGAACGATTGTGGACAACTGCTCGGTGGCTGCGTGGGGGCTGTATCGGCTTTGGCGGGAGCGGCAGCGGTAGAGGCGGTTGTCAGCTCTTCGTTGGTCGATTCTCGGTTAGCTGTGGTGCATCTTATGGGGTAGGAGTGCTCTATGAGTTTGCGAGCCGGTTTAGTGGTGCTGGGTGCGGTGGCGGGTCTTTGGGGTTTGGGTGCGCGGGCGCAGCAGGTCGTGGTGTTGCGCGATGTCAGGCTGATTGATGGGACGGGGGCCGGTCCGCGGGAACATGTTTCGATTGTGATTCGTGATGGGCGGATTGCGCGAATTGGTGGAGCGGGGATTGGTGCACCTGCGGGGGCTGAGATTCGTGAGTTGACAGGTAAGACGGTGATGCCTGGATTGATCAGTGCTCACTCTCACTTAGGGCTACTAGTGAATGATGCCGAGAACTCGGCGACAGCTTACACGCGGGAGAATGTGACGGCGCAGTTGAAACAGTTTGAGCGGTATGGCGTGACGACGATTATGTCGTTGGGCGTAAATCGCGATCTGGTGTATGAGCTGAGGGAGGAGCAGCGTGCAGGGCGGCTGGGCGGGGCGACGATTCTTACTGCGGGGCGCGGGATTGGGGTGCCCGGTGGCGCTCCGCCACTGCCTGCAGCGCCCGATCAGATTTATAGGCCGGCTTCGGTTGAGGAGGCGCGGAAGGATGTGGATGAGTTGGCGAGGCATCACGCGGATATTGTGAAGATATGGGTGGACAAGATGCATGGAACGGTGCCGGAGATGTCGCCGGAGATTTATAAGGCGGTGATCGATGAGGCTCATGCGAAGGGGTTACGAGTGGCAGCGCATGAGTATGCGTTGGAAGATGCGAAGCGGCTGGTGGCAGATGGCGTTGATGTGCTGGCGCATTCCGTGAGAGATCAGGTCGTGGATGATGCGTTTGTGGGCGCGATGAAGGCGCGTGGGGTTTGGTACATTCCGACGTTCACGGTGGATGAATCGTTCTTTGTCTACGCGGAGCGGCCAGCATTTATGCAGGCTGAGTTCTTCAAGGAAGCTGCGGGACCTGAGCTACTGACGAAGTTCGATTCCCCGGGTTATGCGGAAAAGGTGAATGGCGATCCGCAGACAGTGCAGCATCGAAAAGATTTTGAAATTGGTCAGCAAAATTTGAAGAAGCTGTTTGATGCGGGAGTGAATGTTGGGTTTGGGACAGATTCAGGCGCGCTGCCGGGGAGGATTCCGGGATTTGCGGAGCATCGTGAGCTGGAGCTGATGGTGCGTGCGGGGCTGACGCCGATGCAGGCGATCACCGCGGCCACGGGAGAGCAATGCTAAGCTGCTGCACTTGTCTGACCGCGGGACGATTGCTGTGGGCAAGCGTGCGGATCTGCTGATTGTGGATGCCGATCCGCTAGCGGATATTCGGAACACGCAGAAGATAGTTGCCGTGTATCACGAAGGGCACAGCGTGGCGGATGTGCCGGCCGGCCGGTAAACCGTCGATTGCGGTGATGGTTCGTCCCGAATATGGCAGGGTTTGTCACTTTGTTCTCGGTTGCAGGATGAGGTGTGCCTAGAATCTCTCCACGAGGTTAGCGAGGAGAGACATGTTGATAAGACAGATGGTGTCGCTTGGTTTGAGTCTTGTTGCTGCCTGCGGAGTGGCGAATGGGCAGGACTCGCCGATGTTTCGCGGTGATCCTGCTCATTCAGGTGTTTATTCGTCGGCGGGTGTCCTGGAGCTTCATGGAGTGAAGTGGAAGTTTCAGACGGGAGGCGAGGTGATCTCTTCTCCTGCGGTGGTGGGTGGCGTCGTCTACGTTGGAAGCAACGATGGGCGGCTGTATGCGATTGATGAGGCTACGGGTGCACTGAAGTGGAAGTTTGCTACGGGAGCACGGATTACTTCGTCGCCGGCGGTTGCGGATGGCGTGGTTTATTTTGGCAGTTATGACGGGAACTTCTATGCGGTGGATGCAGCGACGGGCAAGGTGAGGTGGAAGTTCAAAAATGCGGGCGAGCGGCGGTATGCGGCGACACATCTGCATGGGACGCTGCCGGCGGGTGAGACTATGCCTGATCCGTTTGATTGTTATCTATCCTCGCCTGTGGTGTGGAAGGGCGTGGTTTACTTTGGCAGCGGCGATGGGAATGTGTATGCGCTGGATGCGGGCAGCGGCGCCGAGAAGTGGAAGTTCCAGACGGGCGATGTGGTGCATGCATCGCCAGCGATCGTGGATGACAGGTTGTATGTGGGGAGCTGGGATACGTATTTCTATGCGCTGGACGCCGCGACGGGCGCGGAAGTGTGGCGGTTCAAGACGGGTGACGATCCGGTGATTCATAACCAGGTGGGGATTCAGTCTTCGGCGACGGTGGTGAATGGAGTGGTTTATTTTGGGTGCCGCGACTCAAAGTTTTATGCGCTGGATGCGGCTACAGGAAAGCAGATATGGATGTTTCCGAATAAAGGCTCGTGGGTGATTACTTCACCTGTGGTGCAGGATGGCAGGGTGTATATGGCTACTTCGGATACGGCTTTGTTGCATGCACTGGATGCGAAGACGGGAGAATCGATTTATTCAATCAAGTATCACTGGCCAATCTTCGCTTCGCCTTCGATTGCAGGTTCGACGTTGTATGTTGCGGGGCAGGATGGGAAGCTGGTTGCGATTGATTTGAATGAGCGTAAGCAGGTGTGGGAGTTCCAGACGGAGGATTCGCGTAAAAATCTGGCTGCGCTGTCTAAGCCTGACGGGGCGCCGGACTATGAGGGAGTCTTTCGCGCGGGCTTTTATGACGATATCGTTGCCGGGCTTGGGAAGTTGCATACGGTGGGGACGATACTTTCTTCGCCAGTTGTGTCCGGGAGCGTGATTTATTTTGGGAGCGCGGATGGAAATCTTTATGCGGTGAACTAGCGATTTTTGTTGCGGGAGGTAAAGGGTCTTTACCTGAAGATGCATTTCTGCATCAAAGTTTTTGGCGAAGACTTTGATAGAAGAAACGCACAAGAGGGTGAGTGAAGAGGCAACTCCCAAACGAAAGCGAGGCGTGTGGGGGTGGGTGGGTGTCTCGCTACTAGTTGCTGTAATTGTGCTGGCAGTGATTGGTGAAGTGGTGGCGCATCGGGCGGCGCCGATTTTGAAGGGGCGGGTAATTGAGACGCTCAGTGCGCGATTCAACAGCCGGGTGGAACTGGATGGGTTTGATGTTTCGGTGGTGAAGGGGCTGGAGGTTACAGGGAGCGGGTTCGGATTTTTCCGGAGGATGAGGTGGTTGCGGCAGGGGCTACTCAACCGCTGATCTCACTCAAGAACTTTTCGTTTCATGCGGATTGGGAAGGGTTGTTTAAGAAACCGATGCACGTTGGGACCGTGCATGTAACGGGAATGGAAATTCAGGTTCCGCCAAAGGAGATGCGGGCGCAGGCGCCGAAGGGTCGGCGGCATCTTGGGCAGATCAGGATTGTGGTGGATGAGATTGTGTGCGACGATTCGCGGCTTGTGATTGGGACGTTGAAGCCGAACAAGGATCCGCAGGACTTTGAGTTGAGACATATTGTGCTGCGCGATGTTGGTCCTGAGAAGCCGTGGGACTATGATGCGACGCTCGTGAATGCGATTCCGAAGGGCGATATCCAGGCGAAGGGAACGTTTGGGCCATGGAACAACGATAGCCCGGGAGACTCAGCAGTGACTGGGCACTACACGTTTGATCATGCGGATTTGAATACGATCAAGGGGATTGGCGGGATTCTGTCGTCGGTTGGCGATTTTACAGGGCAACTGAATGACATCACTGTGGACGGGACGACCGAGACACCGGATTTCTCTCTGGATACGGCGAATCATCCGATGCCGCTGCATACGAAGTTTCACGCGATTGTGGATGGGACGAGCGGAGACACTTACCTGCAGCCGGTGGAGGCGCGGTTGGGTGGTTCGGATTTCAGCTGCAGTGGCGCGGTGATTAATGTGAAGGGTAAGGGGCACATTATTGATCTCGATACGAATGTGCCGAATGGGCGGATAGAGGATTTTCTTGAGTTGGGGGTGAAGACGACTCCAGTAGTGATGACAGGACGACTGACGATGAAGGCGAAGCTGCACATTCCTCCTGGCAAAGAGAGCGTGACGAAGAAGATGGGACTGAAGAGCACGTTTACGCTGCGGCAAATCCACTTCACAAATCCTGAGACGCAGGACAAGGTGGACATGCTGAGTTTGCGGGCGCAGGGTGATCCGAAGGATGCGAAGCCAGGCGCGGAGGATGTCAGCTCGCAGATGGTGGGTCAGTTTGTGATGGAGGGAGGGGAATTGAGTTTCAGCAGATTGAATTACACCTTGCCCGGTGCGGATGTCACGCTGAAGGGTGAATACTCGTTGAGTGGCGATAAGTTTGAGTTTGCGGGCAACATCAAGACGAATGCGAAGGTATCTCAGATGGTGGCTTCGAAGTGGAAGTCACTTTTGCTGAAACCGGTGGATCCGTTCTTTAAGAAGGATGGTGCGGGGGCGGAGATTCCGGTGAGGGTTAGTGGGACGAAATCTGCACCGAAGTTTGGGTTGGATTTGCACCACAAGGGGAAGTAACCGCAGGCCCCTTCGACGGGCTCAGGGCAGGCTCTTCGACTGCGCCTCTCGCGATAAAACTGCAAGAGGCTTCGCTCAGGATGACACTTCCTCTAAAAATCAAGCCTACTGTTTGCGCCGGGAATAACGGGTTGCGCTCTGGGTGAGGATGAGGGCCAGGCCAGCGAAGAGGATGATGCCTGTCGCGCGGGAGGGGATGTTGAGGTGCGGTGTCGCCCATCGCACGACGGCGAGCCAGATGAGAATGGCTAGGGCGAAACTGCCATCATCGACGAACAGACCGAAAATTTCGCGAAGAATGTTTTTCAGCCACTTCATGTCTGATTCCTAAGTGTTGGATGAAACGGCTTGGGAACGGGTACGGCAGAGGGGCACGATAGCGAGTGCGAGGACGAGATAAGCGGCGATGAGAGCCGGGATCGACCAGTCGGCACCGGGCCATTCGAGGTGGAGGCCCTCACCGACCCAGAAGGTTCCGAAGGCGGAGAGCAGAACGCCGACGATGAACTTGAGGGTGTTTTCGGGGACTCGGGCGAGCGGGCGATGCAGGATGAGGCCGAGGGCAATGACGACGAAGAGGGCGGCGACGGCTCCCAGGCTGGCGGGGAGGAGCATTCCGGTGCGGCCTGCTCCGATGGCGATGACGATAAAGACGACCTCCGTGCCTTCGAGCATGGTGATGTTGAAGGCGGCTGCGAAGCCGATCTTGTCCCATGTGGGGGAACCGGCGCTGAGGCGGCGCATGGCCTCGGTTTCTTTTTGGAAGGCGGCCTGTTCGTCGTGGAGAGGGATTTGGCCGGCGGATCGGAGGATGGCTTTGCGCAGCCAGCGCAGGCCGAACAACAGAAGGAGCGTGCCGACGGCGAGCTGGACGATGGGCAGCGGAATGCGGGCTAGCGCTGTTCCGAGTGCGGCGATGATGATCAGCAGAACGGCGATAGCGACGGCACTGCCGGTTAATGCGGACCGCCAGCCGCGAACGCTGCCGACTGCGAGGACGACGGTCAGGGCTTCGACGCACTCGACGAGAGAGGCGAGGAAGGATGCGGCGATCGACGTTCCAATGTGCGCCCAATTGGTTCCCATCTGCCTCATTTTAGCGAGATAGTGTTATTTCGATGTTTGGCAACGGCAACAGCAGATCCCCTTCGGGGATGACAACAAGAAAGGCAACGGCATCATCTTCCGCGAAGGGCGCATTAGACGCGCCGCTGGATTTAGTGGATCGTCTTCATGCGTCGGGACATGAAGTCCATGAGGAGATAGTTGCCGAGGGTCTGCGGAGTGGTGAAATAGGCTTTGCCGCGGCACATGGCGCTGACCGTTTGGACGAACTGCATGAGGGTGAAGTCGTTGGCGAGCATGAAGGTGTTGATCATGATGCCAGAGCGCTTGCAGCGGCTGACTTCCTGGAGGGTTTCTTCGATGACCAGGGGGTCGAGGCCGAAGGCGTTTTTGTAGATACGGCCGTCGGGGAGGGTGAGCGCCGAGGGCTTGCCGTCGGTGATCATGACGATCTGCTTCATGTCCTTGTTTTGTTTGGCGAGGATGCGCTGGGCGAGACGGAGGCCTTCGCGGGTGTTGGTGTAATGCGGGCCAACCTTGACGCGGGAGAGTTGTGAGATGGGAACTTCTTCGGCGGTGTCGTGGAAGAGGACGAGGTTGAGAGTGTCGCCGGGGAACTGGGTGCGGATGAGGTGGGAGAGAGCCATCGCGACTCGTTTGGCTGGGGTGAAGCGATCTTCGCCGTAGAGGATCATGGAATGGGAGCAGTCGAGCAGGACGACGGTGGCGCAGGAGGACTGGTAGTCGGATTGGTGGACCTGGAGGTCCGAGTATTCGATGTTGAGCGGAGTGTTCTCTTCGCCTTCGACGACTGAGGCGATGCCTTCGCGAGTGAAGACGCTGGAGAGCGTGGCGGTGAGGTCGAGGTTGAGCGTGTCGCCGAACTCGTAGAGCTTGCTGCTTCCGTTGGTTTCGACGCCGGCGGCCTCGTGGCGGGTGTCGTGACGGCCGAAGTTTGATTTGCCCAGCGGGCCGAGGAGTTCGCGGAGGGCTTTGTAGCCGAGGAAGTCCATGCCCTTATCGGTGACTTCGAAGCGGGCTTCGGCGTTGCCGTCGCCTTGTTGACCCTGGCCTTCCTGCGGCTGCTCGGCGTTGATGAAGTTCTGCTCCTGCATCTTCTGGATGATCTGGTCGATGAGCTCTTCGACCTGTTCTTCTGAGAGGGCCTCGTATTTCTCCTGCGCTTCTTCGTCGAAGAGCTCGCCGGAGTCGAGCGCTTCGCGGATGGCCTCGCGGAGGTTCTGGAGGGTTTGGTCGTTGAATTCGTGGAATGAGGAATAGGGATCGTTGAAGCCTGAGTCGAGCAGGAAGTCGGAGAGGGCCTGCATGAGGTCCTCGAGGCCGAAGCTGGAGGAGAGATCGCCGGTAAACTTTGTGTAGCGGACTCGCTTCATGGAATACCTGCTTTGGTGCTGCTAGTTAGACGCATCGGGGACGAAGCCGTCGATCACGGTGGTGCTGCCGCCGATGCGGGTTGCGAAGGTGGGTCTCTTGAGGCCGTCGAGGATCGTGGTGGGGATATCGGCGGATGAGACGTGATGGGAATAGAACTCGGCAAAGGAGAAGAAGTCGCCTCCCTTTTCGTCGATCATCTGCTCGTCAGGAGTGTAGTTTTTGATGATGCTGGGATCGGCGAGGGCACGGCCGAGGAAGTTGACGGCGTCCTGAATGGTGCGGCCGGTGTGCGACCGGAAGGCATAGAGGGGTACGTGCTGCCGGTCGGCAAATTGAGCAATTGGGACGAGGGGCTGAAGCGCGAAGGATTGGTAGTGGATGGCGCGTTCGTGGCGAGCCATCTCCTGTGGGAGTGCGCCTCGCTCGTCGAGTTCGTTGATGCCTTGTTTGAAGACGTCGATGCCCCACTTGAAGAGGTCGTCGTCAGAGGAGATGACGCCAGTGGAGACGGCGGCAAGTCCTCGCCAGTAGTGATGGTTGTTGGTTTGTTTGCCGGCCTTGTCGAAGTCGACGGTGCGGTGGGCGACATTATTCATCCATTTGATATCTCGTTTGACGATGGCTTTGTCCAGAGAAGGCTCGTTGAGGAGGACGGATTCGCTGATGGCAATGGAGCTGAGGGTCCATTCGACCTGGAACCAGGCCTGGGAGCTTTCCTTGGGATCGTAGTCGAGGAGAGTTTTGGCTTCAGCCCATAGATCGATCTGTTGCTGAGCGCATTTGGCTTCATCTTTGTTGCCACTGACGAGCCATTGGTTCATGCCGGCGGTGACACGATGCTCAAAGTTGTTGTAAGGGCGCGTAGCGGGGGCTTCGGCGGGGTTGACAGGGCCGTGACCACCGCTGATGTAGTGCGGAGGGATAATCATGCGGCCTGTCGGCGGCTCAATGACAGGTAGGGCGATGCAGGAGCTGAGAGAAGCTATGGCGGATTTCGTGCGTGGGTCGGTTGTGCTCGCGAGCTGCGCGTGACGCTGTTGCACGTCGATGTAGGACGCTTTGGGGCTCGAGACCTTTTGTGCGAGGGCCGAGGTGGTGACAAGGACGACTGATGCGGCAATCCAATAGGGGGACAGGTTCCTGATCATAGAAGTATTGTCTAACAACTACTGCGTGTTGACCCAGCGCTTATTTACGACGGTGAGTTTGGGGCAGCCTGCTTTTTTTGCAAGCTCCTGATCGGTGAGCGGAGCCGCGTTGGTTTGGGCGCGGATGCTTTGCTCGAAGCGGGCGAGATCGGGGAAACGGAAGACCTGGCAGCCGCGCATGAAGTCGACGATCTGTCCGGTGGTGCGGTCGATGGAATACATGCGGACGAGGTGAGCTTTTTTGTAGACGCCGATGGAGTCGAAGCCATCGTCGGCGTCGGGTGTCATGGGATCGAGCGTGTAGTCGGGATTGCCGAGGGGCCAGCCTTCGTCGTGGGCGAGGATGGTGGCGATGTCGTTGAGTTGGGTTGCAGGGAGGTGGGGACGTGAAGACGCCTGGGGCGCGGTGAAGAGAAAGAAACCGAGGACTGCGCTCAAGAGCATAAACCGATTCCAAATGATCCAAAAAGCAGCTTGGATTCTGAGTCCAACCAGATTCCTCCGCCGCGCTGCGGAATGACAAGAAAAAAAACCGGCGCCACGCGGAGCTATTGGTTAGTTGAAACCGCGGCGGGTTCGGTTGCGGATGGCTTCGTCGCGTTCGATCTCGCGTTCGCGCATGCGCTCGGCGTAGTTGGCGGCCTGGTCGTTGCGAGATTTTTTCTCGGCGGCGGTGAAGCTGCGCTCTTCGGTTCGGCTGATGCGTTTGTGGGCGTACATGCCTTCGAGTAGGAACTCGGCTGCGCTGACGGCGACTTCGGGTTTGGCTTTGGCGCTTATCTGGAGCGGCGAGAGTTTCTCGAAGAGGCCCTGAATTTGCTTCAGCTCTTCGACCGAGCCGATGGAGGGTTGCGTGTCGTTGAGCTGTACCGTGCCGCCCAGGTTGAACCACTGCTCGATCTGCTGGGTGTTGGTGTTGGCGAAGTACTTGTCGAAGACGGTCGCGACGGAGGCACGGATAATGTCGCGGATAACGTTGTCGGCGCCGCGCATCTCGCCTTCGTATTCGAGCTCGATCTTGCCGGTGATGCCGGGAAGCGCGGTGTAGATGTCGCCGACGCGGGGGACGACGAGAGATTCTCCGTGGAGGAGAGCGCGACGCTCGGCGTTGGAGAGGACGAGCTCCATGGTGCTGATGGGCAGGCGTTGGGAGACACCGCTGCGCTTGTCGACCTTCTTTTCTTCGCGGGCGGTGAAGGCAATCTGTTCGACGATCTGGCGGATGTAATGGGGGATTTCGATGTTGGGGGTGGGGCCGCCGTCTTTGTCTTTGCCGCGGCGCCATCCCAGCCGCGGGCGCTCCATGCTTCCTGCGCGGTGATGGTGATGCCCTCTTCGATGTCCTCGGGGTAGTGAGTGCGGATTTCGCTGCCGATGCGATCTTTGAGAGGGGTGACGATCTTGCCGCGGGCGGTGTAGTCCTCGGGGTTAGCGCTGAAGACGATGGCTACATCGAGCGGGAGGCGGACGGGGTAGCCCTTAATCTGGACGTCGCCTTCCTGCATGATGTTGAAGAGCGCGACCTGGATTTTTCCGGCGAGGTCGGGGAGTTCGTTGATGGCGAAGATGCCGCGATTGGCGCGGGGCAGCAGGCCGTAGTGCATGGTCAGTTCGCTGCCGAGGTCCTGGTTGGAGCGGGCGGCTTTGATGGGGTCGATGTCTCCGACGAGGTCGGCTACGGTGACGTCGGGGGTGGCAAGTTTTTCTACGTAGCGCTGGTCCGGAGTGAGCCATGCGATGGGAGTCTCATCGGCGAACTTTGCGAGCTGATTGCGGCCAAACTGCGAGATGGGGGCGTAGGGATTGTCGTGGACCTCGGAGCCGGCGATGTAGGGGAGATGCGGATCGAGGAGCGTGGTGAGGGCGCGGAGGATGCGCGATTTCGCTTGTCCGCGAAGACCGAGAAGGATGAAGTTGTGTTTGCTGAGGACGGCGTTGACGATCTGAGGGACGACGGTGTCTTCGTAGCCGACGATGCCGGGGAAGAGAGGGGCTTGATCGTCGGTGCTGCGGGCGCCGTTGGTGCCGACGCTCCGGAGTTTGGCGATAAGGTTCTCGCGGAGCTCGTCTTTGACGCTTCGGGCGAGGCGGGAGGGAGTGTAGTCGCTGACGCGGAGGGCACCGAGAGTTGCCGGGAGAGGGGTCGCCATGGTTCAAGTATAGATGTTCGGCGGAGGGGGAGGATTCGAGGTTACGTCGCTGACCTCGGCCTCGGGTCATTTGTCAGTGGTCACTTTGCAGTCGGAGAGCGTGTAGTGCCACGCCTCATGGTGGCTTTCGCGGTTGACAACACCGCTGCGCTGGGATCTGGAAGCCGCCGACAGTCTGGTAGGTGTAGTTGAAGATGAGGCGATTTCCGTTTCTTGAAATTTCCGTCCTCGCCCATCGTCCACGAGCCTAAAAGGAAACCTTGCGGGCCGGGATGGAACTGCGAATTCCTGGCGGTCGGAATCGGAGCCTTTGGCCGCCATGCTTTGAAGGCTCATGTCGCGCGTGAGCATCATCGCGACGTCAAATGTCTGGATTTTGAGATTCGAGTTTGTAGCCGGAGGCGGATGATTCGAAGTGGACAGGTGTGCCAGTGGACGGGAGCAAGGCATTGTTGCTGGCGACCAGCCAAGTGCGCAAGCTGAACCGAACAGCGTGTTTGAGGAGACCTTCAGCCATCCCTCCGTGGGGAAGGTTATGCTCCTGCTCTTCCGTCATGCCGGATGACATGACGGCATCCTCGGGCGTGACTGTTACGCGGTTGGGAATGGGCTGAATGAACTTCTCGATTTCTTCATCCGTTCCTTCATCCCCGACGCGATAAGTTTCTGTCCAATGTTTCTTCCAGTCGAAGTCGATTTTGCAATCGAAGGATTTCAATCCATGTTCGAAGGGATTGTCATATTTAGAGCGTGCCTGCTGTAGCAGCGAAGCGTCGTCACTGGTTGATTGCGCGGTACATAACGAGGTGTAAAGGCCGAATGCGATGATCGCGGATAGTATTCGCATAAGGCATCCTAACCGAGAAAGTTAGGATAGGTCATCCAGCATGGCTTGCATCTCGCTGACAGCGTGGGCGTTGTTGGTGCGGTGGGCTGCGGCAATGCCTTCGTTGAGGCGGGCGATGGCTTCGTCGGTGCGGCCTTGTTTGGCGAGGGTCTGTGCGGACATCTGATAGGCGGGGACGTAGGCGGGGTTGTGCTCGATGAGGGTGGTGAATTCGGTGAGGGCGAGGTCCGACTTGCCGTGGCTGAGGTATTCCATGGCCAGGCCGTAACGGGCGAAGGCGTTGGCGGGGTCGAGTTGCAGGATTTCGTTGAGGGCGGCGATCTTGTCCATGATTGATGGTGCGGTTTGGGGGAGATTGTTGGCAAGCTGTGAGAGAGGCTTAACACGGATTTTCACCGATGACACCGATTCAGAAACAGGCAACTGCACGTGCTTGGTCGCGCGACGGGTGACAACTTCGAGCTGAGAGTGCTCGGGATTTAGACTGGTAGATATGAACGATGAGGTTTTGGCGCGTAAGGTTTCCGAGTCCCAGTCGGAGCGAAGTGAGATTGTTTTACCGGCAGATACGAATGCGATTGGCAATCTGTTTGGCGGGCGTTTGATGCAGTACATCGATTTGGTTGCGGCGATGGCAGCGAGCCGGCATGCACGGGCTTTTACGGTTACGGCGAGCATGGACCACCTGGATTTTGTGGCTCCGGTGCGTCTAGGAGAGTTGCTGATACTGAAGGCTAGTGTGAACAGGGCGTTTCGGACTTCGATGGAAGTCGGGGTTCGGGTGATGGTGGAGGATGTGCGCGAGCAGCGGCTGCGGCATGTTTCTTCGGCCTATCTGACGTTTGTGGCGGTGGATCGCGAGGGGAAGAAGCTTTTGGTCCCGCAGGTTGTGCCGGAGACGGAACATCAGAAGAGACGGTATGAGGACGCGGGGCGGCGACGGGAGATGCGGGCAGGGGAGACGCAGAGGAAGAAAGAGATCAGGGCTGCTCTGGGTGCAGGTTGGCATATTTGAGTTGGCGATTGAAAGTTGCGGCTGCATAGGCTAAATGCGGGGATTCTTCGCTCCGCTCAGAATGACGACAACGGATAATTGATTCAGGAGATTGTTATGGGACATATGGGAGCAGGAGCGCCGCAGGGGCCGCAGCCTTTGCCGGGAGTTGCGCATGTTGTGGCGGTTGGAAGTGGCAAGGGTGGCGTAGGGAAGACGACCGTTGCGGTGAACCTGGCGGTTTCGCTGGGTAAGCTGGGGTATCGGGTGGGGCTGATTGATGCGGATATCTATGGGCCGAATGTGCCTTTGATGATGGGAGTTTCGCGGCAGCCGAATATTGTGGGGGAGAACCGGATCGAGCCGATTCTGGCTCATGGAGTGAAGTTTATTTCGGTGGGGCTGATCTCTCCGGGCGATAAGCCGATGGTGATGCGTGGGCCGATGCTGCACCAGATTATTCGGCAGTTTTTGCAGCAGGTGGAGTGGGGGGAGCTGGATTTTCTGATTGTGGATCTGCCTCCGGGGACAGGGGATGTGGTGATTTCGCTTGTCCAGACGGTGCCTCTGACTGGGGCTGTGGTGGTTTCGACTGGTTCGGGCGTGGCGTTGCAGGATGCGCGGAAGGCTCTGGAGATGTTTCATCAGGTGAAGGTGGAAGTGATTGGTTTGATTGAGAATATGAGCCAGATGACGCTGCCGGATGGACAGGTGATCGACGTCTTTGGCGCGGGTGGGACGGAGAGGACGGCGGCTCAGTTCGGACTGGAGTTTCTGGGGGCGGTGGATTTGGATCCGCAGATACGCGAGGGGGGAGATAAGGGTTTGCCGGTTTCGCTGGCGGGGCCTGAGTCCAGGCTGGCTAAGAGTTTTTATGAGGTTGCGGCCAAGGTCGCACAGAAAGCAAAGGAGATAGCGGCGAAGAGTGAGGATGTGTTGGAGATTACTTAGGGAACAGGGAACAGGGAACAGGGAACAGGGAACAGGGAACAGGGAACAGGGAACAGGGAACAGGGAACAGGGTGTCAGGTGAGTCTAACGGCCAGTGGCTTGACGGTCGGACTAGACTAGACGGTGGAGGGAAGAATGGTGGACGCGGGGCGGGTTACGGCGCGGCAGCGGGCTATTCTGACGGCCATTATCGAGAGCTATATCGACACCGGAGAGCCGGTTGGCTCGGGGACCATTGCTCGGCTGCAGAGTGCTGAAGGAGCGGGGCTTAGCTCGGCTACTATTCGGAATGAGATGGCGGAGCTGGCGGACGAGGGATTGCTGGAGCAGCCGCATACTTCGGCGGGGCGGGTGCCTACGGCTCGGGCGTTTCGGATGTATGTGGAGCAGCTGAGCGGTGGGGCGAATCCGAGGATCGATGCGGCGCGGTTGTCGGCTCGGTCGCGGTCGCAGATTGATCTTAGTTTTCAGGGAGTTGCAGGGACTCAGGCGCTGCTGGAGCGGACTTCGCATGTGCTGGCGACGCTGTCGAGTGGGGTGGGGGTTGCGATTGCTGCGGCGGCGGAGGGGGAGATGCTGGAGCATGTGCATTTTTCGCGGCTCGCGCAGGCTCGGGTTTTGGCGGTCGTGGTGACACGGAGCGGGATGGTGCGGGATCGGGTGCTGGCGCTGGATAAAGACTTGTCTTTGAGGGAGTTGGAGGTTGCCGGGAACTTTCTGAATGAACACTTTCGTGGGTGGAGCGTGGAGAGGGTTCGGGCGGAGATTGCGAAGCTGGTGGAGAGGGAGAAGAGTGAGTATCAGAGGCTGCTGAACCAGGTGGAGCAGCTTTGGGTGAAGGCGGTGCCGGATTCTCCGGTGCAGACGGTGTATGTGGAGGGAGTGGCGAATCTTGTTGGAAGTGAAGGGGATAGAGATCGGCTGCGGGAGATGTTGACGGCTCTGGAGGCGAAGGAGCGGGTGGTGGAGCTGCTGAATGCTTACATTGATGCCCGGCAAGAGAGTGTGCGGGTGGTGTTTGATCTGGAGGAGCAGGCTCCTGAGATGAGTGGGTTGGTGTTGATTGCGGCCCCGGCGCGGATGGGCGGGGAGTCGCGGGGGACTGTTGGGGTGATTGGGCCGAAACGGATGCACTACGAGAACACGATGAATGCGGTGAGCTATATTTCGCGGGTTTTTGACAGGATTCTGGAGCCTGGGGAGTAGGTTTTTTGGGGTGTGGTGAGAGGGTTGATTTTAGAGGGGGTTTGGGGATTTCCACAGCGTTTTTGGATGGTTTTTTGTGGTGAGTTTGTGGTGATTCGCTGGTGAGTTGTGGTGTTTTGGATGGTGGTTTGTGGCTCGCTAAAATATGTCACTCTTTTTAGATTTATTTTTGGGCTGGGAAGGGCGAAAGCAAAGACAAATACAGGGATCCTTCCCCTTCGGCAGGCTCAGGGTCAGGATGACGACCCTCCGAAGGGGGAGATAAGCAGGCTCAGGGTCAGGATGACGACCTTGGGAATGGGGGAGTTGAGCGAAGGAGCAAGAGCAACGTCAACGGCAAATGCAGGTCCTTCGACTTCGCTGCGCTTCGCTCAGGATGACACTTTTTGATTTTGGGAAAGATCACCCGTGTCCTGTGACTCGCGCGATGGGCTGGGATAGTCGACAATAGAAGAGGAAACTTTATGACGAGTAAACGAGCAATGACGGAAGAGATGGCCGGACGGGAGATTCCCGATCCGGGGGCAGACGTGAGTCCGGTGATTGATCCCAGCCATGAGATTGAGGCGGGTGCGCCGACGGAGCTGGAGCAGTTGAAGGGTGAACGGAACCAGTTGGTGGACCGGCTGGCGAGGCTGCAGGCTGAGTTCGATAATGCGCGGAAGCGCGAGGCGAAGGAGCGGGCGGATACGCGGGACTATGCGGTCTCGAATACGGTTGAGCCGTTTCTTAGCGTGATGGATAATTTTCAGCTTGCTTTGAAGGCGGATGGGACGAAGGAGCAGCTGCGTGCGGGGGTTGAGTTGATTCTGCGGCAGATGGAGGATGCTCTGAAGGGGTTGAATGTGGCTCCGGTTGAGTCGGTTGGGGCGCAGTTTGATCCCCGAGTCCATGAGGCGTTGGGGAGCATCGAAACTAAAGAGTTTCCGGATCATCAGGTGCTGGAGGAGATTCGGCGGGGGTATCGGATTCGCGATAAGTTGCTGCGGCCGGCGTTGGTTCGGATTGCTGTGAATCCGGGGCAGGTTTCGGATTAGTGGTCGACCGCGGATTTCGCGGATAAGAACGGATTTAAAGGCAAAGACTTAGTACGGATTTAAGAACAGACAACAGCAAATGCAACGACAAAAGCGAAATACGGGGGTCTCTCCACTCCGCGATGGACGATGATGCCGTCCATCGCTCCGGTCGAGATGACGCTTTCTTGGGGGAAAGTGAGAGATCAAGAGGCAGCAGGGCGATAAGCAACAGCAACGCGATAAGCAGCAGCAATGCGATAAGCAACAGCAATGCGATAAGCAGCAGCAACGCGATGAACAGCAGCAATGCGATAAGCAGCAGCAATGCGATAAGCAGCAGCAGGGCGATAAGCAACAGCAACGCGATAAGCAACAGCAATGCGATAAGCAGCAGCAACGCAATGAACAGCGGTAATGCGATAAGCAGCAGCAATGCGATAAGCAGCAGCAAGGCGATAAGCAACAGCAACGCGATAAGCAACAGCAACGCGATGAACAGCAGCAATGCGATAAGCGGGAAGAGATTTTGGGGATATGGCTACGGCGAACGTGACTAAGGTTGATTACTACGAAGTGTTGAGTGTTTCTCGGGATGCGAGCGACTCGGAGCTGAAGACGGCTTACCGGAAGCTGGCTATGCAGTATCATCCGGATCGCAATCCGGGGGATGCGGAGTCTGAGGAGAAGTTCAAGGAGTGCAGCGAGGCTTACTCGGTGCTGAGCGACCCGGATAAGCGGGCTGCTTATGACCGGTATGGACATGCTGCGTTTCAGAATGGCGGCGGCGGTGGCGGTGGTCCGTTTGGTGGCGGGTTTGGCGGCTTCCAGGGCAATGTCGATCTGGGGGACATCTTTGGGGATTTGTTTGGCGAGATGTTCAACATGGGCGGCTCGTCTGGCCGGGGTTCGCGAGTGCAGCGCGGACGCGATCTTCGCTATGACCTGACGCTGGAGTTCGAAGAGGCGGTGTTTGGGAAAGAGAAGGAGATCCGGATTCGCCGGATGGAGGCTTGCGCGGATTGCAAGGGTACGGGTTCGGCTCGGGGGAAGGCTCCGGCGACTTGTACGCAGTGCGGGGGGCGCGGGCAACAGAGGTTCCAGCAGGGATTTTTCTCTGTGGCGAAGACCTGCTCGGTGTGCGGCGGGACGGGCACGCTGATTGTCGATCCTTGCGGGACTTGCAAGGGCGAGACGCGGGTGCAGATGGAGCACACGATCCTGGTGAAGGTGCCGGCGGGTGTGGAGCAGGATACTCGGATTCGTTATGGCGGCGAGGGCGAGTCGGGCAAGTATGGTGGCCCGGCGGGCGATCTTTACGTTGTGTTGAATGTGAAGGCGCACAAGTTCTTTGAGCGCGATGGCGATGATCTGCATTGCGTAATGCCGATCTCATTTCCGCAGGCGGCGCTGGGGACGGAGTTGGAGATTGAGACGCTGGAGGGTTCGGCTTCGATCAAGATTCCTGAGGGGACTCAGAGCGGGAAGACGTTCAGGCTAAAGGGCAAGGGCGTGCCGCATCTGAACTCGCATGGGAAGGGCGATTTGATTGTGGAGATTCGGGTGCAGACTCCTTCGAAGTTGTCGAAGGCTCAGAAGGATTTGCTAAGGCAGTTGAGCGAGACGATGGTGGTGGAGAATACTCCTACTTCGCGTGGGTTGTTTGAGAAGGTGAAGGAGATGTTTAGTTAGTTGCTGGTGTCCGTTCCGTTGGAAAGTGCCTGGGCTTTGGTCCGGGCATTTTCGTTTGCTGGGCCTCAATTTCGGCTTGTACGGCGTCCGCAAGAACATTATCTTTACCGAATGTCGCGGGCCGCGTTCTCCTTAGTCCCGGTGTTAGCAGTTCTCACATTGTCGCACTCCGGCCGTGCGCAGACCACGGCTTCGATGACTCCAAATGAGCTGGCAGCGGTAGCGGTGGATCATTTAAAGGCTGTGGTGGAGGAGGCAACGCATTACGCGAGTACCAGTGACTTTCAGTCAGACACCTACGACGCCAAGGATAAACGAATAGGTCGGTTCACAGATTATGGCGAATTCGTCGCTCTCAATGGAGAGGCGTACGAACGATCGGCCGTCGTCAATGGCAAGAAACTGTCGCCGAGCGAACTTGAAGCTGATCGTCAAAGCTTCAAGAAACAGGCGCTCGCACATGCTGCCAATGTTGAGGCAGGTCTCACTCCTCGCGGGGGCAATCTTTCTGATGTTCTAACGTCGGCTTATCAGAATCGCATCGTGGGTCACGAGTCTATCGACGGTCGTGACTGCATTGTTCTCGAATCGATGCCGGCTGTTGCTATCACTAACCCCAGCGGTCAGCGTGGGCTTCGCTTTTGGATCGACGCGGTCAACCTCAATGTGCTGCGCAGCACTTCCCAGATACTTGCCGATTACGATTCGGCTGTTCCCGACGGTGTCGTTCTGAAGGGGACCACCTACACAACGACCTATCGATTGTTCAACGGGGTACTGCTGCCGTACGAGAGCGATGACGATTTTTTCTATCGCACGAAGCAGGGGGGTCGATTTCTGCGCAGCCACTCCGTCAATATTTTCAGCAACTATCAGCGTTTTAAAGTGACTACAACGATAGAGCCGGCGACGGTCGTGGAGGCTCCTCATCCTTGACTGTGCCTTGGCTTTGAAAATGCAGGGATTCTTCGCTTCGCTCAGAATGACGGCGGAAGAATATTTAGCGGCTTTCCAAATATATATCGTATTACGATATAATAAGAAGTGTGGGAAGCGGGAAAAACTCGACTGTATCGGCGGCAAGGCTTCAGGTGCTTGCTGAATTTCGCCACCAGCTCCGGCTGTTTCTTCACTTCAGCGAGACGGCGGCGCAGAAGGCTGGACTTCATCCACAACAACATCAACTTCTGCTGCAGATTGCGGGAGCGCCGAAGGGTGAGGATGTGACGATCGGGTATCTGGCTGATCGGCTTGGGCTGCGCCACAACACGGTTGTGGAGCTTAGCGATCGATGCGAGGAGGCGGACCTTGTGACGCGAAGACAGGCTGGGTCGGACCGTCGGTGTGTGCTGCTTGAGGTTACGCCGAAAGGACGGCAGATGCTTGAGGCTCTTTCGATTGACCATGCGCGTGAGTTGAACGTGCTTGGTCCGCAGCTGATTCGCACGTTGAGTGCTTTGAAGACAGTCCACAGAGGGCCAAAGAAGGCCAGTAAGCGAGAGGGAAAGTGAAATCTGAAAGTTCAGTGCTCCGTGACTTCACAGTGGACAGCAGAGTCTGGTTGCTGTCCGGGGTTGCGCTTTTTATCGGAGTTGGCGCGACGTTTCTTGCGGTGCTGCTTCTTCGTTTGATG
>CAWDJN010000017.1:0-83504 GCA_963802695.1 uncultured Acidobacteriaceae bacterium | reverse complement strand
GTTTTTTGGGATTTGGAGGCGCCACTGGGTTCTGCGGTAACTTTGAAGTCCCGCATGGAGCGGTAACGGGCTAGCTGATCGTCTACGGCGTTGGAGGCTTTGGTGCGGGCAGTGGAGGCTGGGGATTTTTCTGGGGCTTTGGGCGTGGTTGATTTTTTTGGCGTGGATTTTTTGGTGGCGGATTTTTTTTGGGTGGTCATTGGCAGGACGGTCTTGACGTACTGTTCAGGCGATACGAGCAAAATGCAGGTCCTTCGACTGCGTTTGGCGCAAAGAACGCGCCAAACTCCGCTCAGGATGACACTTTTGAATTAATGCTCAGCATAATTGTTCGTACTGATTTCCAAGACGACTAATTTGCCTCTCTAACAAATGGCTGCCTAAGCGGATTTGCGTTTTTGCGCTTTCGGCTTGACCAGTGAGATGCCTTTCTTGCCTACGGAGGCGGGTGGTTTCTTTTCTGCGCCGGTGTCTTTTTCTACGCTCTTGCGGAGGGCGTCCATTAGGTTGATGACCTTGCCGGATGTGGGAGCGGGTTCTTCTTTGGGGATCGGGGCGTTGTTGACTTTGGCTTCGACCATGGCGCGGAGGGCGGTCTCGTATTCGTCCTTGAATTTTTCGGGGGCGAATTTTGCGGCTTTGCGCTTGATGAGCTCTTTGGCGAGCGAGAGCTGGTCGGCTTCGATGGTGACTTTTTTGATCTTGTCGAAGTACTCGGCGGGTTTGCGAAGCTCTTCTTCGTAGCGCATGACGTAGGCCATCATGCCGGGGAGCTTGTCGTCGTCGTTGGGCATGACGGCTACGAGGTGCTCGCGGCCTCCGAAGGCGATCTTGCCGAGCGCGACTTTTTTGGTGGACTGAAGGGCTTTGCGGACGACGGCGAAGGCTTCGGCCTGTGTGTCGCTCTCGGGGGTTACGAAGTAGGGCTTTTCGAAGAAGGCGGGGGAGATTTCGTCGTAGTCGACAAACTGGGTGACTTCGAGGTTGTGGCGGGAGGGGATGCGGAGGTTTTCGATCTCCTCGGGCTCGATGGTGACGTACTCGCCTTTGCGGTACTCGAAGCCTTTGACAATGTCGCCCTTTTCTACGGGGCCTTCTTCGCCGGAGACCTTCTGGTGCTTGATGCGCTCGCCGGTCTTGCGGCTGAGCTGGTGGAAGCGGATCTCGGCTTTGGATTCAGTGGCGGTGAAGAGATTGACGCCGAAGGAGACGAGGGAGATTTGGATCTGACCTGACCAGTAGGGACGCGCCATCGAAGGGACTCCAAAACTAATGAGAGTTACAGGCGAGCAGTGGAGATGCCTGCTTCAGACCTAAGATGGTACCAAATCCAGTGTTTTTTCCGGGCTTTTCAGGTGGTTTTGCCGGTTTGAATCGGCGGCCTGAATCAATGTCTCCATTAGCAGGGAAGTAAAGGTTGCCGTTTGCGTTTTCGCTTTACTTGCGCCGGTGGCGTCTGGAAGATTCAGGCGGTTTTGGGGGGCGCGGGTTGGTCCTATGGGACGGGCTTTCAGCCCTCAATTCTCTCGCTCGTTGATAACCTAGGGCTTTGCCCTAGGCTGGTATAGGGCGGGCCTTTGGCCCTTGATAAGGCGGATTCAGCTGGTTTTTGCGGATTTGGTCTGGTTGGAGAGGGCTTTGAGGGTCTCTTTGCTGAGGGGTTTTTCGTGGAGTAGGAGCTCGGCGGCGCGGATGCGTGGTGTGGCGTGGAACCAATGCTGAACTACGTTGTCTTTCAGCAGGTTGGTGAGGGCGAGGAGGCACATGCCCTGGTGGTGGGCCATCCATGAGCGGACTAGTTCGGGCTGCTGGGTTTCGGTGAAGTCGGCTGCTTCGTAGAAGCCGTAGTTGCCTAGCCAGTTCATGGAAGACATGCGGCGGAGGTTGGCGATGGCGTCTTTGCGCAGGGTGGCTAGAGTGAGGAAGGTGGAATAGGGACTGATGACGGGGCCGTCTTCGGCTCCGTACTTGAGCGCGAGGGCGGGGATGCCCCAGGCCTGATAGCTGTAACGGCCCTGCGGATCTTTTTTGGCGAAGCCGGATTCGGAGATGCCCCAGGGGATGTTGCGGACGTAGTCACGCTGGATGAGGGCGGCGGAGAGGAGCGAGCGGGAGATGAGGGTGTCGGGGAAGGTGCGCATCCAGAGGGAGGGCATGAGGTACTCGAACATGGTGCCGGTCCAGGAGAGGAGCGCGGGGTGGCCGTCGACGAGGACGTGGGAGCGGTCGAGGCGGAACCAGGACTGTTGCGGGATGTCTCCCTTGGCTACGGCGATGAAAGAGGCGATGCGGGCTTCGGAGGCGAGGAGGTCGTAGCAGGCGGAGTGGAGTTCCTGTTTTGCGCCGTCGAAGCCGATGGAGAGGAGTTGGCGGGATTCGACGAAGAGGAAGCTGTAGTGCATGGCGTCGGCGTGGCGGCCGGCTTCGGAGGCGATGGAGGCGAGGTCGGTTTTGAGTTGGGTGAGACGCGGAACGGCTTCGGTGAGGAGGGTGCGGAGGGTGGTGGCGGAGGTGGCGAGCGGGGAGTCCTGGGGAAGGGTTGGGATGACGGTGGCGATTCTGGCGTTGAGATAGGCGGCGTAGTCTGGGGCCTGCTGGACGGTGGGGATGATGTGGTCTTCGGGCTGGTTGAGCTGGGGGAGCGCGAAGAGGGCTTCGAATTGAGGGAGGGTCCAGGGGGCGTAGTCCTGCGCGAAGATGGAGAGCGCGGTGAGGCGCCGGTTGAGTTCGTGGGCTAGCCAGGTTTCGCGGCCGGCGTTGGCGAGGTCGTTTTCTACGGAGACGGGTTCGGCGGGGGCGGCGACTTGTTGAAGGAGAAAGCGGACGTGGGAGCGGAGGATTTCGGCGTCGGTATGGTGTTGATCGGCTGCGGGCGGGAGGGGTTTGGCCTGCATCTCTTCGAGGCACGCGAAGACGTCGAGGTTTAGCAGAGGACGCTTGATGAGGTCGAGCGCTCCGGACTGGAGGGTGTAGAGGGAGGCGGTGAGGTTGCCGCTGTCGACGGAGGAGATGGTGAGAGGTGGGATGGCTCGGAGGGTTTCGATGTCGTACCAGTTGTAGATGTGGCCGCGCTGTTTTTCGAGGCGCTCGTAGGTGTCGAGTGTGCCGAGCGTGGCCTGGGCGAAGTCGGAGAGGGTGAGGAAGCCGAATTCGACGGCGGCCTGGCGGGCGTTGAAGAGCATGCCGAGATTAGTGGGAGAGAGTTTGCGGATCTGGAGGAGATCTTTTTCTTCGACGTTGTCGGGGATGAGCCAGTGATTTTTTTCGTCGCCGAACTCCTGGAAGTAGCGCCAGATCTGGAGGGCTTGTTGATGGAGGAAGAGCGAGTCTTGTGGTGTGAGCGGGCCTTCTTCCTGGGTTGGAGGGGAGTTGAGCCATACGGCGACGAGGGGAGCGATGGCCCAGAGCAGCAGGATGGGTGCGGCGGCGATCAGAGATGGGAGGCCGGTAAAGGCGAGGCCGATGGCTATGACGAGGGCGATGGCTGGAGAGAGTTGGAGGTAGATGTCGAGGGAGTGTTTTGAGGCGCCGGATTCGGCCTGGGCTGCGGTCTCCCACTCGAGGAGGCGTTTGCCGGAGACGAAACTACGGACGAGAGAACGGATGATGGCGTCGAGCGACAGAAGCATGTGGTGCGGGAGAAATGTGAGGTTGAGGATTGTGAATCCGAAGGAAGAGGCGAAGGTTGTGACGCCTTCGCGGGCTCCGACGAAGCTGAGTTTGAAGAGGGCGCGGCCGAGGTTGAAGGCTAGCTGGACGAAGCTGGGAAGAAGGAGAAGAACAAGGCCGGCGATGGTCCAGTAGAGGGCTCCGCCGGGAAGGACGAACCATCCGAGGAGGAAGAGGAGGAAGGTGACGGGTTCGACGAGGGAGCGGCGGAGGTTGTCGAGGATCTTCCAGCGGGAGATGGTGTTGATGGGGTTGGGGACGAGATGGCCGGACTCGTCGGGGACGCGGCTGAAGAGCCAGCGGGCGATCTGCCAGTCGCCACGGACCCAGCGGTGTTTGCGGCGAGTGTGGGCGGAGTAGTGGGAGGGATAGTCGTCGATGATTTCGATGTCGGTGACGAGGCCGGCGCGGGCGTAGGAGCCTTCGATGAGGTCGTGCGAGAGGAGCGCGTTGCGGGGGAAGCGGCGGTCGAGGACTTGCTGGAGAATGCTGACCTCGTAGATGCCTTTGCCGGCGAAGATGCCCTCGCCGAAGAGGTCCTGATAGACGTCGGAGACGGCGCGAGTGTAGATGTCGAATCCGGTTTCGCCGGAGTAGAGCGAGGCGAGGCGTGAGCTGGCTGCGGAGGAGACGCTGACGCCGACGCGGGGCTGGAGGATGCCGTATCCGGCGGTGACGATGCGGAGTTTGGGGTTGACGATAGCCTGGTTGAGCGGGTGGGCCATGGTTCCGACCATGCGGGCGGCGGTGCCGCGAGGGAGTTGGGTGTCGGAGTCAAGGGTGATGACGTAGCGGACTTCGTTGAGGAGATTGAGCGGGCCGGCTTTGAGTGGGAAGCTGTCGTGTTGACGGAGAAGAAATTTGTTGAGGTCGAGGAGCTTGCCGCGCTTGCGCTCCCAGCCCATCCAGACGCCCTGACGGGCATTGAAGACGCGATGGCGATGGAGGAGGAAGAAGCTGCCTCCGTTTTGGCCGGCGTATTTTTGGTTGAGGTCTTCGACGCATTGGGCTGCGAGAAGGGCGAGTGGGGCGGTGTCTTCGTCGAGTGGGCGGGTTTCGATATCGGGGAGATCCGTGAGGAGGCCGAAGTGGATGTTGGGGTCCTGATTGGAGAGGTAGCGGGCTTCGAGTTCGTCGAAGAGTTCGTGGACTTGTTTCTCGCGCAGTAGGAGGGTGGGGACGACGACGAAGGTGGTGGCTTCGGGCGGGACACCTTTGGAGAAGTCGATCTTGGGGAGTGAGTGGGCCTTCATCAAGGCAGTGACGGTGTTGTTGATGAGGTCGACGGCTCCTTGTGAGGCGGGGATGAGAGAGAGGAGAAGCGCTGCGATGATGGGCCAGAACGCGTTGTGCGGGACGAGCGGCGCGATGACAGCGACGATGAGAAGACAGGTGAGGATGAAGATGCCGAGGATGTAGAAGTCTTCTTTCCAACTGCGGAGGAAGCTGCGGAGGCGTTCGATTGCTGGGCCGTTGTAGTCGATGCGCTGGCTGAGGATGGGTAGGCCTTCGGCGAAGAGGTAGTAGCCGATGTGGGCGGTGCGGCGGGCCTGGCGCGGGTCGGGGTCGGGTGTTCGGGCGGATTGGCGGGCGAGGTCGAGGGCGATCTGCGCGGTTTCGACTTCGCTGGCGTCGGCGTGGCGAGCCAGCTCGGCGATGCGGAGATGATAGATGTGGCGGGTCTCGTCTTCCATGACGGGGAAGACCCGGGCGGGGTCCTCGCGGAGGATGGCGTCGAAGGCGATGAGGGGTTCGAGGACGGTGCGCCACTCGAATTGATTGAGGCGGCGCATGCTGTGGAGCGTGGCGGAGAAAGGAGATTGCTCGATGGGAGGAAGATCGCCGGCTTTGAAGGCCTCTTCGGCGCGGTCGAGGATGTATTCGAGTTGAGCGAGTTTGAGGGCCTGCGGAAGGACGGTGATCTCTTCGAGGAGGAGCGGGTCGCGGGTCTGGGCTTGCTGGGTGTAGACGGTTAGGGATTCGGGGGACCAGATGCCCTGCGCGGCGGAGAGATAGCCTTCGGCCAGGTTGACGACGCGAGGGAGTTCTTTGTCGCCATCGACGCGGACGTGAGGGAGTGAGGCAAAGGTGGCGGTGGTCTCTTCGCCGTGGAGGAGTGGGGCCTCGAGCATGCGGGTACTCTCGAGCAGCTCGAGTTGCGGGGTGAGTTCGGTGGTGGTGGTGGTCTTGCGGCAGGCGGCGAGGATGGCGGTGAGGCGCTGCTGGAGTCGGGTGAGGCGCTCGGTGAGGCCATTGGTTGTGGGGCGGGGGATTGCCTGCCAGTGCTTGCTGAGGGCTTCGGCGTGGGTGCGGAGGTCGGCGTCAGAGACGGAGGGTTTTTCGGGCAGGCCTGTGGTGGGAACCTCCGAGGTGGGGGCTGTTGGCGGGAGTGCGGGTTCTGCGGTGAAGTTTTCAGGCGAAGCCATGAGGTCTTTCTCGATCGCGTTCGGTGAATGTGACGGACTGCTTGCTCGTGCTCTGTTGGTTAGGATGCGGCGCGGGGATTACCTGTAACTTGCGGCCTGCATCTCGAACATGCTGGCGTAGAGGCCGTTTTTGGCCATGAGTTGCTGGTGGTTGCCTTCTTCGATGAGACGGCCGCCGGAGAGAACGACGATGCGGTCGGCCATGCGGACGGTGGAGAAGCGGTGCGAGATGAGCAGAGCCATCTTGCCCAGGGTGAGTTCGGCGAAGCGCTCGAAGACTTCGAGTTCGCTGCGGGCGTCGAGGGCGGCGGTGGGCTCGTCGAGGATGAGGAGTTGGGCGTCGCGGAGGTAGGCGCGGGCGAGTGCCATTTTTTGCCACTCGCCGCCGGAGAGCTCGACTCCGCCTTCGAAGCGGCGGCCGAGAACCTGGTCGTAGCCGTGGGCTAGTTTGTCGACGACGGTGTCGGCGAGACTCTTGTGGGCTGCGTCTTCGATGTCGGCCTGTTGATGAGGGTGGTCGATGCGGCCGACGGCGATGTTTTCACGGGCGGTCATCTCGAAGCGCATGAAGTCCTGAAAGATGACGCCGATCTGGCGGTGGAGGTCTTCGATGGAGTACTCGCGGAGATCGATGCCGTCGAGGAGGATCTGGCCTTCGGTGGGATCGTAGAGCCGCGTGATGAGTTTGACGACGGTGGTTTTGCCCTGGCCGTTTTCGCCGATGAGGGCGATGCGTTCGCCGGGCGAGAGGGTGAAGTTGAAGTTGTGGAGGACGGTGCGCTCGGTGCCGGGATAAGTGAAGGAGACGTTGCGGAACTCGAAGCCACGCCGGATAGGGTTGGGTGCGGGAAGGGCGTTGGGTTTGGATTGGACGGTGGGTTGCATCTCGAAGAAGGCGAGGAGGTCAGTGAGGAAGAGAGCCTGATCGGCGATGCCGGACGCGGTGGAGAACACTTGCTGGAGGTTGGAGCTTGCTTGTTGAATGGCGGCGGTGAGGAAGGTGAACTGGCCGATGTCGTAGGCGCCGTGAAGGGTGCGCCAGATGACATAGACGTAGGCTCCGTAGTAGCCGAGGGTGCCGATGATGCCGAGGAGGCCGCCAATGATGAGCTTGGAGCGGGAGAGGGTGACGTCTTCGAGGTAGATTTGGTTGGCGAGGGCCTGGAAGCGCTCGGTGAAGAATTTGTTGAGGCCGAAGAGTTTGACTTCTTTCGCGCCTTCGCGGCTTCCGGCGACCTGACGGAGGTAGTCCATCTGGCGCTTGGCGGGGGTCTGGCGGAAGTTTTTGGCGTAGCCGAGGAAGGCGTAGTGGGTCTCTCCGATGAAGGATGGGAGAACGCCGAGGGCCAGCAGAAGGATGAGCCATGGCGAGGCCCACGCGAGAGCGACGGAGAAGACAAGTGTGGTGATGACCTGCTGGAAGAGGCGACCCATCTGCTGGATCATGGCGAGACGGTCGGTGGCCTGGACGCGGGCTCGCTCGAGACGGTCGTAGAAGACGGGGTCCTCGTAGGTGGTGAGGTCGAGGCGGGCGGCCTGCTCCATGACGCGGACGCTGACGTGCTGGGTATAGCGGTTGGCGAGCAGCGAGTCGGAGTAGTCGATGGCGCGGGTGAGGATGCCGAGCAGGACGTTGAAGGCGACTTCGGTGGCGACGAGAGTCCAGAAGTTTTGGGCTAGTGGTTGGCCGCGGAGGACACCGGCGATGTCGCCGATGATCCAGGCGGCTACTTTGGCGATGCCGAAGGGGAGGATGGCGACGATGAGGCGGAGGGCAAGTCCCCAACAGACGACGGAGGGGCCGGACTCCCAGAGGATATGGAGTACGGGTGGGACGTTCTGAAGCGCTTGCAGACGCTCGCGCCATGGACTTGCGGCTTTCACCTGGGCTTTCACCTGGTTTGCGGGTCGCTCCTAAGGTTGAGATGGCAGAGAGTGGCAGGGATGCAGGGAAGAGGCGCTCAGTTATATGGATGCAGGAATGGAATGAGGCGTTGGGTGTTGGGGCAAGGTCGATTAGTCTATCGGGAAGCAGAAAAGTGCCTGGTTGATGCGGTTGTGACGGCGGAGTGTGCGAGTGCGTGCAAGTAAAGGAAGTGCGATGCGAGTGCTGATTGCAGGGTTGATGGGTTGTTTGGCGGCTCCAGCGGTGTTGGGCCAGGGTGTGGATGCGAAGAAGGTTAATGACTACTTGAAGACGCTTCCGGCGGTGACGGCTCCCGTTTATGACGAGGCGAAGCGGGAGACGCTGGCGGCTTCGGCGATCAGTTGCACCGACCATCCCGATGAGGCTCCGGCGAACCGGAATAATTATTTATGGCAGTATTCGAAGCCGGCGCAACTGCTGGAGAACTATGACAAGAACCGGGCGTTTTATGGATGCGCAGATTGGCACAGCGCGGTGGGGTCGGTTTGGACGCTGATGTCGTTGAGGAAGCAGGACCCGAAGATCAGTCTGGGTTCGGCGATTAAGGATATTGCGACGAATCATTTTAAGAAGACAAATGTGGATGGCGAGCTGGCGTTCTTCAACGAGCAGAAGGGGCCGGATGCGAACTTTGAGAAGCCCTATGGCTATGCGTGGGTGCTGAAGTTGTATGGCGAGGTGAAGGGGTCGAACTCGGAAGAGGACAAGAAGGTGGCGGAAGCGCTGATGCCGCTGGCGAAGTGGATGTCGGAGCGGTATGTGTTTTATCTGTACGATCTGAAGTTTCCTTACCGGACGGGGGTGGAGTCGAATACGGCCTGGTCGATGAGTCTGGCGCTCGATGGGGCGAATTTGTCGGAGGATGCGACGCTGAAGACGGCGATTCACGCGAATGCGATGCGGCTGTTCGAGAAGGATAAGAATTGCAACACGAACTTTGAGCCGCAGAATACGGATCTGGTTTCGTCTTGTCTGACTGAGGCTGCGCTGATGGGGCGCGTGATGGATCAGCAGAGTTATTTGAAGTGGCTGGATGGTTTTTTGCCGCCGGTGTATTCGGATGCGTTTCAGGTATATGCGAAGGAGATTGATACGAGCCATGTGAACACGTCGGGCGCGGATGCTCAGGTTCAGTTGGCCGCGGAGTCGCATTTGATTGGGCTGAACTTTCAGCGGGCTACGGCTCTGTTGACGATTGCGCAGGCGCTGCCGAAGGATGATCCGCGGATTGAGGTGTTTCGGCGATTGGCGATGATGAATGCGACGCGTGGCTACGAGAAGATCGGCAATGCAGGGTATGAGGGACAGCATTGGCTTTCGACGTTTGCTGTGTTGTACGAGAATGCGCGTGTGGGGCCTGCTCCATTGGGACCGCCGGAGAAGCCGAAGAAGACTGGTGATAGTGCGGGGAATTTGTGATGAAGGACGGCTCGATGCGGATTTTGATGAGGGTATTGACGGTTTGCGTTGCGGGCGCGGGAAGTTTGCTGGCGCAGAGCGATGCTGCGAAGGTCCATGAGTATTTGAAGAGTCTGCCTAACCCGGGGCCTCCGGCGTATGGCGAGGTGCAGCGGCTGGCTCTGGCGGCGAATCCGCTGGGCTGTGAGGATCATCCGCATGCAGTGGGGATTATTCGTCCCGGGTATTTGTGGCAGCGCGATGGGAAGCCGCAGATTCTGGAGGACTATGACAAGCATCGGGCTTTTTATGGGTGCTTTGACTGGCACTCGGCGGTGAACTCGATGTGGATGATGATCTCGCTGATCAAGGCGGACCCGACGATCGCGGTGGCTCCGGCGATTCGGAATGAGTTGGTGAGTCATTTGCAGAAACAGAATATTGATGGGGAGCTGGATTATTTTACGAAGCTCAAAGGGGTGGGGGCGGACTTTGAGAAGCCTTATGGCTATGCGTGGTTGCTGAAGCTGTATGGCGAGATGAAGACGTGGAACGATCCGGATGGGCAGCGTGCTGCGGCGGTGCTGGAGCCACTGGCGAAGTGGGTGTCGGAGCAGTATGTGTTGTATCTGCATAGCCTGAACTATCCGGTGCGGGTGGGGGTGCATCCGAATACGGCTTTGGATATGGGGTTTGTGCTGGACTACACAAAGCAGACCGGGGACAAGACGCTGGAGACGGCGGTACATGAGACGGCGATGCGGCTGTATGGCAACGACAAGAACTGCGCGACGGCGTTGGAGCCGGTGTTTGGGGATTTTGCTTCGCCGTGCCTGGCGGAGGCGGCGCTGATGGGCCGCGTGATGACGCCGGAGAGCTACGCGAAGTGGCTGGATGGTTTTCTGCCGCCGGTGTACTCGGAGGAGTTTCAGCAGTATGGGAAGGATATCGATGCGGTGCATGGGAACAACCGCGATACGACGGGCACGGATGAGGAAGGGCTGCCGAATGCTCATTTGATTGGGTTGAACTTTCAGCGAGCGGCGGATTTTTTGACGATCGCGCAGAGTTTGCCGAAGGGCGACCCGCGGACTGCGGTGTACGAGCGGCTGGCGACGATTAATGGGAAGCAGGGATACGACAAGATTGGTGCAGCGGGATATCTTGGGACGCATTGGCTGGCGACGTATGCGCTGCTCTATGAGAATCTCGCGCAGGCGGGCGTGACGAATAAGACGCAGGCTGCGTTGACGAAGTAGTGAAGCGAAGAGGGACCGAGACTTTCGTCCAGAGCGGATTCAGGGATGTGTTACTCGGAAGAGAACCGCAGGTCCTTCGACTTCGGCGGCAAAAGCGCCGCCTCCGCTCAGGATGACACCTTCTGGGGTGGTACTGGAATCTTGGGATTGCTATAGGCTACGAGGATGCGCGTTGCGATTGATACAGGGGGCACTTTTACGGACTGCGTTTATCTGCAGGACGGAAGGTTTGTTGTGCTGAAGGTTTTTTCTACGCCACAGGATCCGGGCATGGCGGTGCTAAATGGATTGCGGCAGATTGCTGTGGGACGCGCATGTTGTTGTTCGGCACGGAACGACGGTGGGGACGAACGCGATGCTCGAACGCAAAGGCGGGCGGGTTGCGTTTGTGACCACGAAGGGATTTGAAGACACGATTGCGATTGGGCGGCAGGCGCGGCCGAAGCTGTATGACTGGTTTCAGCCTGCGCCGGAGTGTCTGGTGAAGGCGGGTTGCGGTTTGGCGTGACGGAGCGGACCAGCGCGGAGGGTGAGGTGCGTGCGCCCGGTGGATGCGGCGGAGTTGGAGGAGTTGGTGCTTGCCGTAGGCGCGGCGGATGTGGATGCGGTGGCGATTTCGCTGCTGTTTTCGTTTGCGAATCCGAGGAATGAGAGCGAGGTTGCGCAGGCGTTGGAGAAACTGGGATTGCCGCTGTCCGTGTCGCATAAGATTCTGCCGGAGTTTCGTGAGTATGAGCGCGGATCGACGGTGGTGGCGAATGCTTATCTCGCGCCGAAGATGGGGGCGTATCTGACGCGGCTGGCGAAGGGTGTCGGAGGAGCGCTACAAGGAGGCTCGGCTGGAGGTGATGCAGTCTTCGGGTGGGATCATTCCGGCGAGGCTGGCTGCGGCTGAGCCGGTGCGGACGGTGTTGTCGGGGCCTGCGGGTGGAGTGATTGGGGCTTATAAGCTGGCGACGCTCGCGGGGTTCGATCGCATCATTGGATTTGATATGGGTGGGACGTCGACGGATGTTTGTCTGGTGGATGCGAGTGCGGGCGGGTTGCGCATCAGCAATGAGTCGATGGTGTCGGGGATTCCGATTGGTGTGCCGATGCTGGATATTCATACGGCGGGCGCGGGCGGCGGATCGATTGCGCGATTTGATGCGGGTGGGATGTTGCGTGTGGGCCCGGAGAGTGCGGGATCGATGCCGGGACCGATCTGCTTTGGGCGCGGCGAGCAGCCTACGGTGACGGATGCGAATCTTGCGCTCGGCCGGCTGGATACGGAGCGGTTTCTTGGCGGGTCGGTGAAGCTGGACCGCGAGCGGATGATGCAGTGGATGGAGAAGGCGAAGGGGTCGATCGCAACGGTCGAGGATTTTGCGGCGGGAATTGTGCAGGTGATCGAGACTTCGATGGCGAAGGCGATTCGCGTGATCTCCGTGGAGAAGGGATTTGATCCGCGGGATTTCACGCTGGTGGCTTTTGGCGGTGGCGGGCCGGTGCATGCTTGTTCGCTGGCGCGGGCTCTGAGCGTGCCTCGCGTATTGGTGCCGGCTCTGCCTGGGGCTTTGTCTGCGGTGGGGATTTTGCTGGCGGATACCATGCGTGAGTATTCGCGGACGGTGATGCTTCCGGTGGATGCTTCGTTTGAGAATGTTTTTTGCGAGATGGAGGATTTGGGTAAGGAGGAGTTTCGCGCGGAGGGTTTGACGGGGCAGGCGTTTCGTTCGGTCGATCTGCGTTATCGCGGTCAGGGGTACGAGTTGAATGTGCCGTTCGGGCCGGAGATGGTGGCGCAGTTTCATGATCTGCATCAGCGGCGTTATGGGTTTGCGAGTGAGACGCGGCGCGCTGGAGGTGGTGAATGTGCGGGTGCGGATGGTGAGCGCGGCGGAGGCGTTTGAGCCGGTGGTGCAGCCGCTTGTGGAGAACGATGGGTCGCAGGCGTTGGTGGGGACGCGGCCGGTGTATTTTGATGGTCGGTTTCATGAGACGCGTTTGTACGATCGCGATTTGTTGCGGCCGGGCGATACGTTTGCGGGGCCGGCGATTGTTTCGGAGTACAGCTCGGCTACGGTACTGCCGATGGGCGATGTGTTGCGGGTGGATGGGCTGGGGAATCTCGTGATTGAGGTGCATGCGTGAGCAAAGAGACGCGAAGCCCGATTGAGCTGGCGATCTTTCAGAGTACGGTGCACTCGATTGCGGAGGAGATGGGCGCGGCGCTGCGGCGGACTGCGATCTCGCCGAATATCAAGGAGCGGCGGGATTATTCGTGTGCGCTGTTTGATGGGCGAGAGCGAGTGATTGCGATGGGCGATCATATGCCCGTGCATCTGGGTGCGATGCCGATGTCGGTGAAGGCTGTGGTGGATGCGATGGAGCTGGAAGAGGGCGACATGGCGATCCTGAACGATCCTTATGCCGGCGGGACGCATCTGCCGGACATTACGCTGGTGCTGCCGATTTTTCTTGGCGATGGCAAGAGACCGGCGTTTTATGCGGCTTCGCGGGCGCATCATGCGGATGTAGGTGGGATGTATGCGGGGTCGATGGGGCCCGCGCAGGAGATTTATCAGGAGGGGATTCGGATTCCTCCGGTTCGTTTGATGACGAGGGGCGTGATGAATCGGGATATCTTGTCGCTGCTGCTGGCGAATGTGCGGACTCCGGGAGAGCGTGAAGGGGATTTGGCGGCTCAGATCGGCGCGTGTCGCGTGGGTGAGCGACGGATTCATGAGGTCGTTGCGAAGTACGGTTTGGCGAAGGTGAATGAGTTGGTGGAGGAGTTGCTGGCTTATTCGGAGCGGCTGATGCGGGCGGAGCTTCGCAGGATGCCGGCGGGGGTTTTTGCGGCGGAGGATTTTCTGGATAACGATGGCGTGACCGATGAGCCGATACGAATTGCGGTGTCGATACGGTTTGATCCGGCGGAGGGTGCGGCGGAGATTGATTTTTCGGGCTCGTCGCCGCAGGTGAAGGGAAGCGTGAATGCGGTGTATCCGATTACGTATTCGGCCTGTTTTTATATGATGCGGTGTTTGTTGAGTGATGATGCTCCGGCGACCGCGGGGTTGATGAATTCGGTGAAGGTGACTGCGCCGCTGGGAACGATTGTGAATGCGACGCTGCCTGCTCCGGTGGCGGGTGGGAACGTTGAGGCGAGTCAGCGGATTACGGATGCCCTGTTGCGTGCGCTGGCAAAGGCGGCTCCGGAGAGGGTTCCGGCGGCGAGCTATGGGACGATGAGTAACCTGACAGTTGGTGGAGTTGATCCTCGGACGAACGCTCCGTTTACGTATTACGAGACGACGGCGGGTGGGATGGGCGCGCGGCCGGGGATGGATGGGATTGATGGCATCCACTGCCACATGACGAACTCGCTGAATACTCCGATTGAGGCGCTCGAGTATGCGTATCCGTTTCGGATGCGGTTCTATGGGTATCGCAGGGGATCGGGCGGTGCGGGGGAGTTTCGCGGAGGAGATGGGCTGGTGCGCGAGATTGAACTGCTGGCGCCTTCGCAGGTGACTTTGCTTTGTGACCGGAGAAAGTTTGCTCCGTATGGCCTTGCGGGTGGTGAGGATGGAGCGACGGGGAAGGCGCAGTGGATTTCGGCGGATGGAAAAGTGACAGAGCTGCCGGGCAAGTGCACGCTGCAGGTTGGGAAGAACGATGTGATCCGGGTGGAGACGCCAGGCGGCGGCGGGTGGGGATCAGCAAAGCGTTAGAGAGAGTTTGGTGCGCGGTTGACGAAGCTCGGCGCGGTTCGTAGAAGGGTTGAGCGGGATGAGTGAATCGCAGGTACAGGACGGAGTGGCGATGGCAGGCAAGCCGTGGTTCACGCAGCTTAGCGTGCGTGAGCGATCGACCCTGGGGGCGACGTTCTCGGGCTGGATGCTGGACGGAATGGACGCGATGGCTTTCAGCTTTGTGCTGCCGACGCTGATTGTGTTGTGGCACATCAGCAAAGGTCAGGCGGGATTGCTGGGGACTTCGGCCGCAGTGGTTTCGTCGTTGGGGGGATGGCTTGCAGGATTTGCGGCGGATCGCTTTGGCCGCGTGAAGGTGCTGCAGATTACGATTCTCTGGTTTGCGGTGTTTACGTTTCTGTGCGGGTTTGCTACGAATTTTTGGCAGTTGCTGGTGCTTCGCGGCTTGCAGGGCCTGGGGTTTGGCGGCGAGTGGGCGGTTGGGGCGGTGCTGATCGGCGAGACGATACGGACCGAGTATCGCGGGCGGGCGGTGGGAACGGTGCAGGGTGGATGGGCGATTGGCTGGGGGATGTCGGCCTTGTTCTACACGCTGTTTTTTGCGGTGCTGCCGCTGGGGTTGGCGTGGCGGGCGATGTTCTGGGTGGGACTGTTGCCGGCACTGCTGGCTGTGTGGATACGAAGCCACGTCGCGGAGTCGGAGGTCTTCGAAAAGGCTCGGGCGAGTGTGAAGGCGGATGGCTCGACGGAGTTCTTTCAGATTTTTTCGCCTGTTCTGCTAAAGACAACGGGGCTTGCGTCGCTGGTGGCACTGGGTGCGCAGGGCGGATATTACGCGATCAATACCTGGCTGCCGCTGTATTTGAATGCGCGGGGGCTTTCGGCGACGCACACGGGAGGCTATCTGCTGGTGGTGATTGCGGGATCGTTTGCGGGATATCTGACAGCAGCGCAGCTATCGGACAGGATTGGCCGCAGGTGGACGCTGATTTTGTTTGCACTGCTGTCGCTGGTGACGGTTTTGCTTTATACGGTGTTGCCGATCGGCGATACGGCAACGTTGATTCTCGGATTTCCGCTTGGATTCTTTCCGTCTGGTTCGTTCAGTCCGATGGGAGCGTTTTTTGCCGAGTTGTTTCCGACCGCACTGCGCGCGTCGGGGCAAGGGTTTGTCTATAACGTCGGGCGCGGGGTGGGCGCATTTTTCCCGGCGATGGTTGGCTACGCTGGAGCGCATATGCGACTCGGCGGAGCAATTGCTCTTTTCGCCGTAGCCGCCTACCTGTTGATGGCTCTGAGTGTGTTGGTCCTCCCAGAAACCTGCGGAAAGGAACTGCCCGAATGAGGCCCTGGGGGCCTTCTGCGCTGGATCGATCAGCTGCTCGTCAATTTTAGGTTGACAAGGACGCCTCAGAGTAATGTACTGATTCTCAATCATTAATATCGTCCAGCGAGGGTGAGAGCCTTTGCCTTTGGGTAGCCGAACGTTTTCCGTTCGAGATGGCCTGCGAGGCATTCCATCAACTAAGCCGGCCAAGTTCGGTAAAAAGTTTTCAATTCTTAGGAGATCAGATCAATGGCCAAACAACGACTTTACATATGTACGCTGGTATGGACAGCTATCCTGGCAGTGTTCTGCGGGGTGACATGGGCCCAGGACACATCAACGGGCAGCATTAGCGGAACGGTTACGGATCCGAGTGGCGCTACGGTGAAGGGCGCGCTGGTAGCGATCAGGAATATAGATCGTGGCCAGACGATACGTACTGTGACGACGAGTTCGACCGGCTATTACACGGCTACGTATCTCCCGCTGGGCAACTACACCGTGAAGATAACGGCGAGCGGGTTCAAGAGCGAAGAGGTGACGGGGATTGTTCTGCACGTGAACGATGCGCTGACAGTCAGTCGTGTACTGGCTGTCGGTAGCGCCGAAGACACTGTCTCGGTCGCAGCGAATGATGTGCAATTGAACTTGCAGGATGCGACTTCGCAAGGCCTGATCAATAGTACGCAGCTTAACCAACTGGTGCTGATCACCCGCAACTACGAGACTTTGATGAACCTTCAGCCGGGCGTCGCTTTCGGCGGAGCCACTGACGACCTCACCCGCGGTCCTGCCGGGCTCAGCGGCTCTTCCAGTACCGTGGCTTTCTCGGTCAATGGAGGCCGCACCACCTCAAATGGCTGGACGCTCGACGGCGCTGACAACCTCGACCGCGGCGCGAATCTCACGCTTTACACCTATCCCAGTCCCGATGCCATCGCCGAGTTCAAGACTCTCCGCGGACAGTACAGCGCCCAGTTTGGCCGCAATGCCTCCGGCCAGGTTGACGTCGTCACCAAGTCCGGGACCAACTCCATCCATGGCAGTGCTTACGAGTTCCTGCGTAACGACTACTTCGATGCCAACGGCTATGCCAACGACTATCTCGGCACTCACATCGCGCCGTACCGCTATAACGTCTTTGGCTTCTCGGTTGGCGGCCCTGTTTACATTCCAAAGATCTACAACGGCAAGGGCAAGACCTTCTTCTTCGTTTCGGAGGAGTGGCAGCGCATCGTCCAGTCCTTGGCCAACACGCAGGCCTTAGTGCCAATGGCGTCGGAGCGCAACGGCGACTTCTCGCAGTCCGGCCAGAAGATCAATGGCGTCTGGACCACTGGTCCGGTAACGGTCTGCACCGCTTACACGACCAATCCCACGACCCAGGTAAATACCTGTACCGCCACTGGCACACAGGTAACTAACATCTCACCCACGGCTCAGCAGTACATGAAGGACATCTATAGCAAGATTGCCGTTCCGGATGTCAATTACGACATCGCACACAACCTGGATCCACATACGATTTTGTCCAGCTTCAAGAACATCTTCAATAACAACGACACCGTGGTGCGTATCGACCAGCAGTTTGGTCAAAAGCTGACCGTCTTTTATCGGTACCTGCACGATACGTTCCCTGAGGTCCTCCCCCAGGGACAGTTCACGACGGTTCCGATTCCTGGTGCGAACACGACAACCGTAGTCAATCCCGGAACCCAGCAGCTTGGGCACGGAACCTACGTCTTCAATCCCACTCTGGTGCTGAACGCCGGTTATGCGTATTCCAACGGCAACATCGTGAGCACGCCATCGGGATTCCTTGCTTCCAGCAATTCGCCTGGCGTTACCCCGCCGCTCGTGTACCCGAATACTGTGGGAGTTGTTCCGACTCTTACGATCAGCGGTATGACCACGCTAAACGGTAGCATTGCCTATACCGACCACGGCACCAACCACCAGGCCTTCGGAGATGTCACCAAGACTCTCCACAACCAGACCCTTATCGCTGGCTTCTCCTATAACCATTATCAAAAGCTCGAGAACAACACGACTGGCACTCAAGGCGGGTACAGCTTCGGCAATGACTCAGCGTTCACCAATGTTCCGACCAACACTAATTCGGGCGCAGCTGCCGCGCAGGGCTTCGCCAACTTCCTGACCGGCAACGCCAACAGCGGGTTCAGCCAGCTCTCGAAGGATCCTGTCACCGACATCAAGGCTTCGCTGTATGAGGCTTTCGTTCAGGACAACTGGAAGGCGACTCCGCGTCTCACACTCAACCTGGGTGTTCGCTATGCCTATTACGGCCAGCCCTGGGACGCGAATGGACTGTTGAGCAATTTCGACCCGACCAAGTATGACGCGTCGAAATCGCCGACAATTGCTTCAAGTGGTCTGATCTGCTTCACCGGGACTTGCAGTCAGGCCGGCAGCAACGCCGGTCAGCCTACAACGCCGAACGGGTCCGCGAATTACGCCGGCATCAATTACATCAACGGCATGATCTTCAACGGCCCAAGCGCCGCCAACAACAACCAGGCTTCGCCCTATGGGAATAAGGTGGGCTCGGCACAGAAGACGAACTTCGCTCCTCGTTTCGGCTTCGCTCTCGACGTCTTCGGCGACGGCAGGACTGCGTTCCGCGGTGGCTATGGCTGGTCTTTCGACGATGCCGAAGTCAGCTATTACGAGACGACGGTCTTCAACAATCCACCGGCTGTCGCCACCTACTCGGTGGGCCAGACTTCATTCGATAACCCCACCGGCGGCGCCCTTACTGCGCTTTCGACAACGCCAGGGCGTATTCAGGCTGTTCCGACCAACTATAAAACGCCATACGTACAACAGTACTCGTTGGATATTCAACAACAGATCACCCCGAGCTTCATGTTGGACGTCGGCTACTTCGGCGATCATGGTACGCATCTGCTTGGTGCGCTGGAAATCAATCAGCCCGCACCGGGCGCCTGGGTGGGCAAAGTGCAGCCGTCGAACTCCGGCAGCGCGTGTATCAATTCCGATACGGGCCAGCAGTCCTTCCTCAACTCCACCTGCGACCGCGTCCTGAACCAGATCAAGCCCTACATCGGTTACTTCGCTATCGATGCGCTGCGAACGGTCTTTAGCTCGAACTATAACTCGCTTCAAGTGAAGGCCACCAAGCGGTTCAAAGGCCAGAGCTACATTGACGCCAACTACACCTGGTCGCGCGATCTGACCAATGCGCAGGCCGATTACTCCGGCTTCATCCAGAACATCTACAACATCAACGGCGACTACGGCCGTGCGGCCGTCGACCGCAACAACGTCCTCAATCTCGACGGGCTCTGGGCGCTGCCGTGGTATCGCGATCAGAAGGACCTGAAGGGCCGGCTGATCGGAGGATGGCAGGTGTCCGCCATCTATGCGATCGACTCGGGGCTTCCGCTGACAATTTCGGCGAGCAGCGCCTTCTCGCCCTCCTACAATTTGCCTGGTAACGCGCCAAGCATCTTGAACGGCCGCACCAACACCGGAATGATTACCGATAACGCCGGTATCAGCGTCCTCGGAAACACAAATGCAGGTCTCAGGCCTAATCAGATTGGCAACCCCAACAACGGTTACGGTACCAAGATTCACAATAAGGGATATAACCAGTTGTGGTATTACACCGGCGCTTTCGCTGCAGCGACGAGCAGTACCGTCCCTGGCACCGCAAAGCGCGGCACAATCCAGGGGCCCGGCTTCAACCGGCTGGACCTCGGTATCTTCCGCAACTTCCGTATCTGGGAACAGGTAACCTTCCAGTTTCGTGCGGAAGCACTCAACGCTGCCAACCACACCAACGTTCAAACCGTCGGTACAGCCATCAGCTCTGCCACGACCTTCGGGGAAGTCACCGGTTACCGCGATGCTCGTATTCTGCAGTTCGCTGGCAAGTTCACCTTCTAAGGTGACTACTGTCTCTTCAACCAGAGCGGCGTCTTCCCGAAGATCGGGTGGACGCCGTTTTGTTTTGTGGTCATTCTCACTTATCGGAATTCAGTCATGACTTGCTCTAGGATTTTTGCCATGCCATTTCTTCGTACCCTATCCACTTTGGGTCTTTTAGCGGGTGTCCTTTGTGCGGCCGTGGGGCGTGCACAGGTTGCGTCAGGGTCCCTTGCAGCGCAGGTTCAAGCGATTGCAGCGGAGCATCACGGGGATGTTGCCCTGTTTGCCGAGAACCTTGCGACGCATGAGACGGTGGCGATCTCTCCGGATACGCCAGTGCAGACTGCTTCTGTCATCAAGCTGGCGATTCTGTATGAGGCGCTCGAGCAGGTGCGCGAGGGGAAAGTTCACTTCGAGGACCGGATTACAGTGACGAAGGCGGATCAGGTGCCGGGGTCTGGCGTGCTGTTGTTCTTCGATACGCCGCTATCCGTGACTTTGAAGGACGCTTTGTCAATGATGATAGTGATGAGCGATAACAGCGCTTCGAACCTGGTAATGGATCATCTGGGGATTCCGAACGTTAATGCACGGATCGCGAAGCTGGGACTGAAAGATACGTATCTCTATAAGAAGATATTTACGCCGGTTCCGGCTGGCGTGGTGATGCCGGCCGACCAGAAGCGGTTTGGGCTGGGCAAGACGACGGCGCGCGAGATGGCGGCGGTTATGACGAAGATCGTGCGTTGTGAGCTTGCTGAGCCGGGCAGACCTGAGCAGCCGACCGATGCGGCTCTGTGCGGCGTGGCTCTGAAGATGCTTCATGTGCAGTTTTACCGGAATGCGATACCGAGGTATCTGGATGGGATGCCGGGAGCGACGGGCGATTCGATTGCGAACAAGACGGGTTCGCTGGATGCGGTGCGGAACGATGTCGCTGCGGTGTCAACGAAGAAGGGGATGGTGATCATCTCGGCGTTCACCTTCAACAACAAGGATCATTCGTGGGGGACGGAGCAGGAGGGTGAGCTGACGATCGCGAAGTTGGCCAGAGCGATTATTCAGAACTGGTCGCCGGATGGTCTGGCTGCTTGGCCCGCGAGTGGCGGTAAAGATTCTGCTGCAGTGAAGTGATTCGAGGGGGGCGGCGTTGCTGCCAGTTCACTTAAAATGCCCGATAGTGACCTCCGATCCAAATGTCTCCAAATTGTCAGCCTTTTGTCATTTGATGTCATATCAATGGTTTAGAGTCCCCATTTGACGTTTGACCAAAGATTACCGGTATATAAAGAGAAAGAGGTGCCATGGTCCTCTTCCGTCAGGGAGCGGACTGAGAGGATGAACTTGTGAGTACAATTTTGGTGATCGAAGACGATCCACGCATACAAAAGGCCCTGCATCGCCAGTTCACAACCGAGGGTTATGACGTTTGTCTCGCCTCCGATGGAGAGCAGGGACTGGCGAATTGCAAAAGCCTGAAGCCTGCGGGGGTGGTGCTGGATCTCATGCTGCCGGCTATGTCGGGGCTTGAGGTTTGCAAGGGTATTAAGAGCTGGTCTGCGACTACTCCGGTGGTCGTGCTGAGCGCTGTGTCCGAAGTTGCTGACAAGGTGCTCCTGCTTGAGATGGGCGCGGATGACTATGTGACGAAACCGTTCAGCCCGCGGGAACTGATGGCCCGCGTCCAAGCAGCGATTCGCAGATCCCAGCGGCCTGCGAATAGCAACCGGGCCGCATTTGGCAATATCACAGCGGATTTTTCCGGGATGGAGGTTTTCAGAGATGGAGTTCCGGTTCCGCTTACGGCGCACGAGATCAAACTGTTTCAATATTTCGTAGAGAATCCTGAGCGCGTGATTACCCGCGAAGAGTTGCTGAACGACGTATGGCACTATACCTCGTATCCAACCACGCGAACGGTAGATAACCACGTTATGAAGCTGCGTCAGAAGTTGGAGCCCGATCCAGCGAGGCCGATCTACTTCCGCACGATGCACGGCATCGGCTACAAGTTTGTGCGCGGCGACTAAAAAGAAAAATAGAAGAGAAATACGAGCGGAAATACGATAGGAGAGTTGATGGACAGGCTGCGAATGAGAACGACGCTGCTTATCCCGCTCGTTCTCCTATCCTTCGGCTGTTCTGTCGTGAGCCTTTTGGTCATTCGTACGATTGTGCAGCGGCAGATCGAGGCGAACCTTGCTCTGGATCTGCGACACTCCGTCAGAACCTATCAAAATCTGCAGCGCCAGCGGCGAGAACTACTCTCTCGTGAATCGGCTCTGTTGGCGAATCTTCCTCCTCTCAAAGCTCTCATGACGACCGCGGATGCCCGCACGATCGAAGACGGAGGAATGGAGTTCTGGCAACTGAGCAGGAGCGATTTGTTTGCACTGCTGGATCAAAGCGGCAAACTGGTTGCCGTCTATGATCGAGGAGCTTCTCTCAACCGAATTCGCGTCGAGCAGGCCCTGGAGCAGCCTTCAAAGACGCCGGACGACCCGCTGTTGCTAATACTCGATGGCCATCTCTACGAAGTAGCGACGCAGCCTCTGTGGTTTGGCAGCAGAGAGGGCGGCACACTCCTTGGGTCCGTTGCTGTTGGATACTCCATCGACAATCAGGTTGCTCGCGAGGTGAGTGAAGCCGCGGCCGCAGAGGTCGCGTTCATCGCGGATGGCAGAGTTGTCGCAAGTACTCTACAGCCCGAGATGCAAAGGCAGTTGGCAGATAAGCTGCAGAGTTTGCCGCGATCCCCTGCGGGCAATCAAAAGATCAGGCTTGGCAGCGAAGATTATCTGGTTACATCATCGAATCTGACAAGTTCGCAACCCAGTGCGGATGCGGATGTCGGGCCAAGGCTTGTGGTGTTGAAGTCGTTTGAACAGGCAAGCCAACTGGTGGGGGAGGTGAACCGCTGGGTTCTCACGCTCGGGTTACTCACGCTGCTGGTGGGCACAGCCATGTTCATCTCCGTCTCGCGAACCCTTACGCGACCCTTGAAGGTGCTGGTGGAAGGCACGCGTGCCCTGGCGCAGGGAAACTTTGAATATCGGCTCAGCAAAGACGGAGCAGAGGAGATTCGAGAGTTGAGCAGCGCATTCGATCGAATGCGAGTGGAACTTCGCAGCGCGCAGGCTGAACTGATCGACACCGAGCGCCTCGCCACTATCGGCAGAATGGCGAGTTCGATCTCGCATGATCTGAGACATTATCTGTCTGCGATGTATGCCAACGCCGAGTTCATGAGTGATGGTGCGATTCCTCAAGCGGAGCGTGACGACTTGCTCGAAGAGGTGCGAATCGCGGTTCAGGGCATGACCGACTTGCTGGACTCCCTGCTGTTGTTTACGCAGACGGGCCGGGCGCTCTACCCCGAATATCAATCGCTCGATACGATTGTTGAGAACGCTGCCAATATGGTTCGTTCGCATCCGGCTTCGCGCGATGTGAAGATCTCGCTGAATGGACTTTCGCCGCTGATGGCCTGGGTCGATGGAAAGAAGATCGGCAGGGCAGTTTATAACCTCTTACTGAATGGCTGTCAGGCAGCGCGCCGCGGCGGCGGTAAGCCTGCGACTGTGACCCTTACTCTTTTTGAAAAGGACCAGGCGATCTGCATTCAGATTGCGGACAATGGCCTTGGAGTACCTGAAGCCATTCGCCAAAAGATATTTCTTCCCTTCGTGAGCGAGGGCCGTGAAAGCGGAGTCGGTCTCGGCCTTACTTTGGCACAGCAGATTGCTCAGGAACACGGCGGGAGTATTGAACTCGGCGAGACTGAGGAACACTATACGTCCTTCATTATTGTTTTGCCTAAGACCGGGCTGCCTGGCGCGAACAACATGACTGAGAAGAAGATAGAGCGAACGCAAGCCCACACCTTCTGAAGAGGTTGAAGATGAAAGACCTTGTAAGCCGCTTCCTCGTTTTCTTTCTGTTGTGCTCAATGCCACACGCCTTGTGGGGCCAAAGCCAACAGATGGTTTCTCTGGATGACGCTACCACCGTGCGGATGGAGCAGAAGCTGGAGAGCATCTCAGCCACGCTTACTGCGACTCGTCAGCAACTGGAGGAGTCGCAGCGGCAGATTGAGCAGCTGCAGGCAGAACTCAGTCAGATGAGAAAGCAGTCTGGCGTCTCGACATCGGTTCCACCGACGGACTCTACCGTGGGAGAGTCGCAGCCCACTACCAGCGGCGATCTGAAGGATCGCGTGGAGGCGTTGGAAGCGCAGGTAAAGCTTCACGACCAGACCAAGGTTGAAAGCAACTCAAAGTATCCAGTTCGGGTGAATGGACTTGTTTTGCTCAACGCTTTTATCAATCGTGGTGCAGTCGATAACGTCGATTTGCCCACGGTCGCCCTGCAGCCACCGTTAGGTACAAGTGGGAGCACGGGTGCAACCATGCGCCAGACGATTATTGGCGTCGAAGGGTTTGGGCCTCGAATCGCCGGCGCCAAGACTTCCGCTAATGTGAGCTTCGATTTTTTTGGGGGCCTTCCTTACAGCAACTACGTCACTGCGGCCGGGATTGCGAGGATGAGGACAGCCAGTATTCACATGGATTGGGAGCGAGATTCTCTGGAAGGCGGCATGGAAACGCCGCTTATTTCGCCGCTCTCGCCAACGTCCTACGCGATGGTGGCAGAGCCCGCCATGGCCTGGGCAGGAAACCTTTGGACGTGGGCTCCTCAATTGCGCTATGCGCATCAGTTTGTGAGAACGAACGAACAGCACTTTGAAATAGAGGCGGGGCTATGGGATCCCCCTGCTCCGGGATCTAATTCGACGGCTACTTTTCGCATCCCTAGTCCCTCCGAACGATCAGGCCAACCTGGCTATGAGGGCCGGGTTTCTTACGGCTCCGCTGAACGAGAAGGATTTCAGTTCGGTGTAGGGGGCTATTACAGTCGGCAAAGCTATCCAACGACGACAGCGAGCGGGACTCCCTACGCGTTCGGCAATAACTCATGGGCTGTTACAACCGATTGGCGGGCTGCCCTTCGCACGGCGGTTTGAGTGGAGTGGTGAAGGATATCGCGGACAGTCTCTCGGCGGTCTTGGTGGCGGCGTCTACAAGGACGTCTTGTCCGGGACGGATCCCATCACGGGCGCTCCGGTGATTCGTGGTCTTAATGATATCGGCGGCTGGACGCAACTAAAATCCAAATTCACCAGGTCGCTTGAGGCAAATGCTTCGATTGGACAAGATAACGGCTTCGCCGGCGACTTTCATGCGGTTGTACTTCCGGGATCGTCAACTCCGCCTCAACTGCGCGCGCGAAATCGTATGTTGGATGCCAATGTGATTTATAGGCCTAAGACCTACCTGATTTTCTCTCCGGAGTATCGCAGGATCTGGACGTGGCCCATCTATGGAACAAGAAACACGGCAAATATTTTTACGCTTTCGGTGGGATATCAGTTCTAGGAGCAACATGGTACGCAGGATATTTGGCTCGATGATTCTTGGAATCTGTGCCGCCGTGTTAAATCCGGTTGCATGGGGACAGGGAGTCGATGTGTCGATGAAAATAGTCGTTCGGGGCGGACGACATTCTAATGCTGCCGAAAAAACGTCGAGCACGCCCGACGTTGTGGTGTGGTTGTCCTCGGTGCAACCGTTGTCATCGAAGCCGCCCTTGGCGCCTCATGCCCCATACAGACTCGTGCAGAGAAATAAGGAGTTCAAACCGCACTTGTTAGTAGTGCAAACTGGAAGCAATGTTGAATTTCCGAACACCGATCCCTTCTTCCATAATGTTTTTTCGCTGTTCAATGGCAAGCGGTTCGATCTGGGGCTGTATGAGTCGGGGACGAGTCGCTCAGTCAAATTCGATCGCGAGGGAGTTTCTTATATCTTCTGCAACATCCACCCTCAGATGGGAGCTGTGGTCTTGGCTCTGAATACACCGTTTTATGCGATTTCCCACGGCACGGGCGAGGTAGTGATTCACGGAGTTCCCCCGGGAAGCTACAAGCTTCAGATTTGGAGCGAGCAAGCGAAAGCGGTGAATACCGCTGCGTTCCCGCGCGAGGTGCAGGTCTCCGCAACGGATACAAGCCTGGGCGTGATCGACATGGAGGAGACCTCCAGTTCCATGGTCGGCCATAAGAACAAATTTGGTGAAGAGTACCATCCGCCGTCCGAATCTCCCTATTAATCGCCACGCTGAAGTTGAAGATAGGAGCCGGGAAGAAGATTCAAGACTGTGGAGCCAGCCGCTGCTGAGCGATGTACCAGCGCAGGCCTCGACAGAGCGTAACCACGCTCGCGCGGCCGTGCGAGGTGGAACGTGACACAAGGTAGGAGATGTATTGCTGCCAGGGATGATTTTTGCTGGATTGCGCGAGCCTCTTATTGCGAACCTGCACTCTCGGGGACTTCATCGGGGCGACCTGACGTGGAAGGATTGTCTCCTTGAATATCTCCCATTGATCTCGTCGTGAAGAAATCAGACTCAATTGCAACCACAGCGAGTCCTTGTTCTGGCGGAACATTACGTCCAGCCCGGAGTTGGAGAAGCGATCCAGCCAGTTAAGTTGCGCTGCCGGCAGGCTATCTATCTCGCGCGTTGCCAGAGCGTGAAGATCGCAATTAAACCAGGCGCGGGCGTGGTGGAACGCGATGGCTTCCAGTGATCGCAACGAAGACGAATGCATCTCGGTCCAACTCTGCCAGAAGGCATCGTCGTTGGCACGAGCATGAAGAAAGGTCGCGAGTTCGTATACGTGATGCACTATCCATTCGTGAAGGAAGAGGTTGCGCAGAATGTGGAGTGCGAGATGGCCGAGGTGATCGATGCGATCGAGACACCGGAATGAGAAGTTGTCGAAGCTGCGTGTGGTCTGCCGCTCCCAGAAAAACTCGACTTCGGGAATGCATATGCGTGAGATGCGCTGATTCCAGAAACAAAAATGTAACTCGATTCCGACTGGCATCTCTGGATCGTAAGGATTGCCTCTCCACGTCCATTCGCCAAGACGCACAAGGGGAGGGATATGATCCGCATGCGACGAATCATTTCTCTCGTCCGATTTATAGCCGATAGCGAATAGAGCTTTTCTGGCGAATTCGATGTCCTGAGGAAGGCAAACGAGGTCGATATCCGATTGCGAACGCAGTGACGGCTTCGCTACGTAATCGGGAGCCTGGGTAAAGCCTTTGATGACGATGTGTTCCAGGCCCTCACGATCAAGAGCGTCTGCGGCCTCGCGATAGGTTGCCTTAATTCGCTCAAAGCGAAGAGCATTGTTGGTGAGGATCGTTTGGAGTTCTTCGGCGACCCACCGCGGGAGATCGCCCGAAGGGAGTTGCGCCAGAGGCAGTGTGAGGTGTGCGATGTTGCAGAACGCAAGCAGTCGCGACCAGGCTTCGTTCGAGAGTTTGGCGAGGAGGCTCAGGTCGGGATCTCTCACCTGAAGTGCGGCGAGAAGAGCTGCGACTTCTTCAGGAATTCTCAGCGTGTTCAGGCGAGTTTTGAGAGCAGGAGTCGCCATGGAAGACCTAATTACCTGTGCGCGCCAGCATGTTGAGACGTTCGATTGCCCAGTCGAGATCGGTATAGCGAAGTTCGAATACCGGAGCTTCGAGCAGACGATCAATTGCTTCTTGTTGGGCCCTGTGTCTGGAAGTGCCCGGATAGGGGAACTGCGAAAACCACGACCTCGCATGTTCCTGTGAGCCTCGGACTAGTTCGGGTCTATTTCCATTGCGACGGTTCAAAAAAATGATGGATTGAACCTGTGCGGATTCCGACGTAGCGAGTCCAGACAGCTCCGCTGTGGGTATTTCGATAGAAGGTTTTCCTGAAGCGCGGGGCGTGATGGATCGGCCTTTCAGTTCAGGGAAGAGTTGGGGGCCGGAGCTCCTGAGACGAAACTGGTGGCAGTTGCCCAGGACGGTTCGGTTCGCGCCGTCGAGGAGCAGATAACTCGCATCGTCACTCGTGAAAGCCCACCCCAAACGCGAGCCGGCGAACGCGAGGGAGGATTTGCCCGCTCCAGAGTCGCCGCATAACAACATGCCGAATCCATTGGAAGAGACGCAGGCTGCGTGAAGAGGTACTGTGCGGAGGGCACCTATCATGCAAAAAACAGTTGCTTCGAGGATGTGATACCGAAAATAAAGTGACGATTCGACAGCTCGTTGGGTGACACGTCCAAATGCAATACCTGTATTCAGATCGCAATAGGTGAAGTTATTGGCATCGGCGATGTTTGACAGGAGATGTCGATACGCGCGGCAGGCTGGAGTGGGAGGAAGCGCGGAAGATGTTTCTGCATTGGGCGTAACTTCAAGGTGAAGTGAAAGTGGAGCGTAGTCGAATTTCGGCTCAAACTTCGCCCAGCTTTGAGAAGCTGCTTCGAGAACAGCAGATGAATTAGTCGCGATCGCCACCGGGAAACCCAAAGGGAAAAAAGTCGCACGCATGGGGAGCGACGTCTCGGAGAGATGAAAACTCGTCTCCGGTGTAATCAATTGTTCTGAGCCGGTTTCTTGCAAGCTTGTCATTCGGTGCTCCGGCGCCGAGGGGGCTGGCTGGCTCCTTGCAATTTGGATTCCATGCTATTTTGCATATTCGTCCCCTGAGTAGGTTCGCGGTTCGCCAAGGCTGCCCGCCGGTGGAAGATGGCGGAGGTAGACGACGATGGTCCACATATCGTCATCACTAAGAATTCCCTTGGATGCGGGCATGCCGGATGGCTCAATGCCATTTTCAATAATCCACTTCAACTGACCGTCCTTGTAACGTTGAACGTCCGGCGAGGCAAGAGACGGAATAGGCGGGGACATGGTGTTCGCGAAAGGTACGCCGGTGTTTTGTCCGTCGCGGCCGTGACAGACAACGCAGTAATACCCAAAGGCCACCTTGCCCGCCTCGATTTTGTCCGCGGTGGCCGGGATGGGATTTTTGTCGCCGCCACCCCTGACCGTAATGGAGTGCTTGGTCCAATTGATGACCGTAGTCTCCGCGCGATTAGGGGGCGTGGCTTTGCAGGCGCTTAGGACGAGTGCTGTTGTGCTTGCGATAGCTGCAATTACGCTGGAACGGCGCATGGCTAGTCCTTGACGTGAATCACGAAGAGCATGGATCCGTGACCGCTGCCACAAAAACGTCCGCATTCGCCACGAAAATCTCCCGGGCTGTCCGGGGTAAGGGTGATTTCTGCGGGATGGCCTTTGGTCACTTCTTTGTTGATTTTGAGACCCGGGACGAGAAGGCTGTGGGGAACGTCATCAGAGATGATCACAAGTTTCACCGGCTTCCCGGCGTTGAGTGTGATTTCTGAAGGTGCGAACGCAAATCTACGCGCATGAATCTCAATCGTGGGTGTCGATTCCTGAGCGCTGGTAGCAGATGATGTCAGCATGCCGAGGCTAAGAATGAGCAGTGCCGATAGAACTTGAATCGTGCATTTCACCTTGTACTTTCCTCCTGGTTGCTTCTATAGAATTTGGCGCGAGTCGCTTAAGGCGCCATGTATTTGAGCAGAAGCTGCTCATCCTGACGCGAAAGGCGAGCCCGTACTCGCATGTGCATGACAACAGTGCCGGTAATGCGCGGAGAGCACAACCATCGGCGGCATATGGCAGCGCCCGCAATTGGCCTTGAAGACCTCTTCGCCCGTCGGCTTCGATCCATTGGAACGGACCTGAGTGTTCTGCGCGTCAGGTTTCGTGCCGGGCGCAGAACCCGGGCTTGTCTGCAACGCCATGGTTGCGGAGCCGATGAGTGCGAGATATGCGAGCAAAAAGATACTGAATAGAATGCGTTTCATTGCTTCCTCGCTGGCCATAATGGAAACATGAAGCGATAGGTAAAGCCGACGTTCCAGATGTTAGCGTTGGCCTGGGAACTAAAACTGCGCCCATAACTGGAGACAAAACGAAGATCGTCTCGCACGTAATAGTTGAGGCCGAAATCGACCCTCTGGGTAGCGACGCGGGGAAGGCTGTTTCCTCCGCCGTTCAAGGGATAGAACTGTTGCATCCGACCGACGACCTGCGTGTGCCGGAAGAAAGAGGGGATGGGCAATTGGTCAAAGAGGTAGGCCGCCTCGATCCAATAGCCGCGGCCGTTGTGGCTGTAATCTCCCTCAGCCTTGATGTCGAGAGAAGTCGATGGCGGCTGCCAGGCGATATAGGTTGCGACGCTGTTGATGTTCTGGCCCTGGAGGAAGCGCTGATACGAAACTCCTGCTTCGAAGCGCTCGTGAGGGAAGAAGACGCTGGTGTCGCCGCCTGCTACGCGTCCTGCCTCCAGCTGGTTGATGTTACTGCTTGCAGAAAAATAACTGGTGTACTGGATGGAGTACGTGTCGTGCTGGGTGGCGACACCACGAAGCATGAAGCCGTCCCCGGAGCCGCTCGTTCGCGTTCCGATCGGGTAAGTGATAGGAGCGTCCTGAAGATTGCGAATCCAGAATGTTGTGAGGCGTTCGTTATACATTCCGAAGGGCAGAAGGTATCTTCCGGCGACCCCGATGACGTGAGTGTTGGCAAGCCAGTCCAACTGAGCGTAGGCGACCGATTTGAAAATCTTGCCTTGGTAGGGTCCTGATGTCTGGTCCTCGCGCTGAAAGGAGCCGTCAAAGCCTGCACGGGATTCCAGGAGAACATGCGCGCCAAATGGCACAAGCAGAACGGGATTGATCTGAGGCATCAGCGTCGGAACCCCGCCGTTGACGTGGTAGATATATCCTGCGCCGCCGGATATTGTTGGAATGAATCCCGCGTGAGTCTCAGGCGTCTGCGAGTCCTGCGCAACTGCGCATTGTAGCCACACGAGCCCCAGAGACAGGATCAATGCAATCGGCGCGAGTTGTCTTGCGTCTCGTAAGCGCACAAATCCCCTTCCGTTTCCGTTGACGTTCAGTGTCCTTCGATGTGCAACGCGACCGCGACATCATCGAACGAAATCGAGTATAGGGAAGACGGAAGAGCGGATTTGTCATCGCGCTGTCACCGACATGTCAAAGTCTGCCGACTGACAAAGATTGCGCGGAAAGTTGACATTGGAATGACAAAAATCAGAGTGTGGGCTCGAGGAAGACCGAGCATTGGTCACTGAATTAATCAAAAGAATGACATTTGCGATCCATGGATGGAGCATTCAGTGGGTGCGTTGAGTGTTGCTTGTACACCAAAGAGAGGAGAATGGCGGTTCACTTACCGAGGCGCCGATAATACTCGGCCACCGCATCCTGATATCCCGCCGGCACGGCAGGCGCTTTGCTCGTCCTGACCTGCCCCACCTGCGGATCATCGCTGTTCCTGCGTATCTGCAGCTCCAGTTTGTCGACGTCGTTCAGCACCTGCGTGTGCAAGTGCTCCACCATCTCCGGATTCCCCGGAAAACGGCTCGGATCAAGCTGCTGCATCTCCTTCACCAGACTCTCAATCTCACGCAACGCCGCTGGATCATTCTTCGCCAACTGACGCAACTGGTTGAGCTCCTGCAAACCCTGACGAATCATTCGTTCCGAATCGGCAGGTACTCCTGAATTATCAGGAGTCGCTGCGCGCCGCGCTGGATCGAACTGATTGTTCCCTGTATTCACGTTGTAGGTGATCGTGCCGGTCCCACCGCCCTGCGGAGTGTAATTCCCTATATCGCCACTTTGCCCATCTTGCCGGTCGCCACCACGGTAACCTGGTTCGGCCAATCTGACGCCCGCCCTGTGGACCATTCTGCTGCCCGCCGTTCTGCTGACCTCCAGCCTGTTGCCCACCTTGTTGTGCGCCGCCTTGTTGTCCCCCCTGCGCCTGTCCGCGCTGACCTGCCTGTCCCGGTTGCTGGCCTCCAGCTTGTTGTCCACCTTGCTGACCGCTCTGCCCCATCTGTCCCTGCTGAGCGTTCTGACCGCGTTGCCCCTGTTGTTGCCCAGTCTGCCCTTGCTGTTGCCCTGCACGCCCCGGTTGCATTCCGGCTCGCTGACCGTTCTGTCCTCGTCCGGCTGACAAACCTTGAATTTCATTGCGCAGCCGATCCACATGATCCAACTCGGCCGTCTGTGTTCCTTGACCGGACTTCCCTTGACCATCGCCCTCCGAGCCGATCCCCTGCTGGGCTTGCCTCACCTGGTCGTTGAGCTTTTTCAGGCCCGAGGCGATTCCTTCTTCCGTGCCGTTGGAGTTCGGATTAATGCCCCGCCGAAGCCAGTCCGCAGTCCGCTGCACGCGATTCCCCAGGTCCGACTGATCCATCTCGCTCAACGCATCGCGTAGCTTCGACGAGGTGCCCGGCTGGTTCGGTGCTAATTCTCGTGCCGTGTCACGCAAACCTTTCTCGAGATGCGACAAATCGTCTGAAAGCTGTTGCCGGTCGTCCGCCAGCTTGCGAAGTTCCTGTGCGCGGGAGGCCATCTGCGTGGGATTCTGCGCGCCATCCGGATCCTGCTGGTTTGCCAGCGAGCGTATCCGGTCCGATTGGGCGCTCTCTTCCTTGGTGAGACGTCCCGCCTCGCGCGACAACGAATCCAGTTTGCTCGAAGCCTGTTGCTTCTGCGCACCGCCAAGGAGACCCGTTGCTTCACGAAGACGGTCCGCGGCCTTCCGCGCTTCCTCGGAACTCTGTTGCGCTCCTTGTCCCTGGTCCCCTGCGCGTCGCATCGCTTCGTTTGCAGCACGCAGACGCTCCAGCGCCTGCTGTACACGAGGATCGGCATTTCCATCCTTCGAATCCGCGCCACTCTGCGACCCTGCTCGCGCTTGCTGCGACTGACTCTGCTTCCCCTGGCCTGACGCGCTGCCGCTCGCGCTCTGCTGTCCACCCTGTTGGCCTTGCTGCCCCTGCATCTGTTCCATCTCGCGCTGCAACTGCTCGGCCTCACGGCGCAGCATCTCCTGCTGCCATCTCTGCTGGAAATTCTGCGCTTTATTCTGCTGTTGTTGCGATAACTCCTCCTGCCGCTTCGCAAGAGCGTCGAGCTTTTCCAGCGCTTCGTCTACCTTCTTCGCCTGTTCCTCTGCAGGAGAGCCAGTCTGCGCCGTCTCATACTGGTTTTTCTCCGTGTCGAGTTCCAGGTCAAAAAGACTCGCAAGATCACGCCCCGCGCTACCGCCGCCTCCACCACCGCCACCGCCGCGTTGGCCGAACGCCACCTGGATCTGCCGGAAAGTAGCCTCCGCACGCAACAAGGCCTGTAACGCCTTTTGTTCGTTTGGCATCGCATCGCGCCACGCCTGCTGCTTCAGCTTCTCGGCCGAAGGCACCATCGCCGCCGCTGCCGCCTGCATGTCCTTCTCGAAGCTATTGAATTCCTCATTGGCATCAGCAAGATCTCTGCTCTGCATTCTGCCGGAGAGTGCCAACGCCTGCTCTCTCAACTTCGCCTGCGCTTCGGAAAGAACCTTGCCCATGTCCGCAGCTTGCTGCGCGGTTGCGGCCTTGTCATTCTGCTGCTTCCATGTGGCCGCAATCAGCTCCTTCTCCCTACGCGAGATGTCAGTCTGATTGCCGGCATTCTGTCCTCCTCCGCCGCCTCCACCTCCACCCATCTGTTGCGACTGCGAGAACTCCCGCTCAAACGGGTCCGCCTGAATGAAGCTGATCTCCGTACGCGACTCCGCATGAGCATCCTTCGCCGTTGCATACAGACTCACCACGTCTCCCGGCACAAGCTTGAAATCCTCAAGGCTGAGCGTTGTTGTTCCTTTGGAGGTCTTCGCGCCCGGCTCTTTAAGCAAATCGACCGTCTTCTCGGGTCCGCCATTCACCGAGTAGTGCAAATCCATCTGTCGCAGCCCAAACTCCGCGCCGGCCCTCACTCCAATCGTGACCTCTTCAATCGGGCTTGCGCGATAGTCCTGACCCGGCCTGTCAATCGAAATCTCCGGCGGATTCGCCTTGCTCGTCGAGATGAAGTAATCCTCCGACAACCTCACCTGCTGCCCCTGGTCAGTTGCAGCCACATGGTACGCGCCATCTTTCTGCATGTGGATCGTCGACTGATAACGATTACCCTCGCCTCCTGTCAGATGGAGCGGCTGGCCATTGTCCATCACCAGCTCGCCTTCCTTCAACGGAGCATCCATCACGACTGTCAGCGCAGCGTCCGTACCCTCCAACGCGCGCAGATCGCCGCTATGCTCTTCAGAGACCTGCTGCATTCCTGTCCACTTCGGATAGTGATACGTCACCTGGATCTGCTTCACCGCCGGCAGATCGACAACGCGGAAGCTGAAGTGCTTCGACTGCACCGGCCCCGACTCGACGTAATACTCAACGCTCTCCGGCAACCCGACAAACAGAAACTGAAAACCCTTTCCGCCTTCCTGTCGCTGCATCGCCACCGGTTCCCACTTCGAAGTGCTCTGGTATCGGGCAAACAGATTGACCTTGTTCGCATCGAGTCCAACCACCTCCGCAGTGACAAGCTGGTCGCTGTTCCGCCGAACCGCTGCATCTCCCGGGGTAACTCGAATCTCGTACAGCGGAGGAACATTTGGCTTCGGCCCGGTCCACAGTATCGACGCTCCATAGCCAAGATAGCCGGGTCCCTTGAAGACCATCCAGGTCAGAACGCCTACACAGGCCACTCCCACTCCCATCAGCACCAGCAGGCGGCGCTGCGGCACCAGTCGCACGGGCTGGGCATCTCCGGCAACAGCTAGCGTATCTGCGGCCAGCAGCTCAATAAATGGATCGCCTTCCTGCTCCCTCTCTGAGAACGTCAGCAACCGCTGGTCGAGCTCCGGAAACGCCGCCTCTGCCTCGTGAATCGACCGCCGTCGGTCCAACCGCAATAAAGGCAGCGCAAGCCCGAATCCCACCGCCGCGCACAAAATCGCCAGCAGCACCAAACGCGCAGGAGTAAGCGCATGCTCGGGAAACGCATAATGATTCAGGATGAGCGTTAGCAGGATGGTCGCCACAAGCGCAGTTGCGGCCACGACAGCGGCGCCCCGCACACCGGCATCCAGACGCAGTCGCTGCTGCACCTTTGCGATGTAGCGGTTGAGCTGCTCTCGCCGGCTCATGCTTCCTCCCGCTGTGTACCCAGGTAGCGGCTGGCCACACGGACTCGGCCACCGCCGCGATCAGTATCAATAGCATAATCCACCACCAAAGACTGTAGGCGCTCTTTTTCTGCTCCGCGGCCGCTACACCCGCTGTTTGTGACGAACTGGCCTCGGTGCCTGCGCTTCCGCTCCAGAGCTTCAGCACATCATCGGGAACCAGATCCAGCCCAGACTCCCTCCGGTCAGGATTCACCGCAATCAGCGCGTCACGCCCGTTCGCAAACCGAATCTGGTAGAAGCCCGCATGCGTCAGTTGAAACGACTGCGCGGTAGCCTCCTCTTGCAACGAAAGCGGCCGCCTCCCATCCGGCCCGATAACCTCCACCGTGGCGCCAGTCCCACCCGCCTCATTTGTCACGCTTCGCAACGGAATGAACGAATCAACCACTCGCGCTCCACTGAGCCTCTCGACGCCGGCCAGATATCGCGCCGACTCATCGACAAACGGCACAAACGCAGGATTCAGCGGTAGGTCATTCGTCACATTGTCGAATCCCGAAGCAAACAGCAACACATGTCCTTGTCCCATCTGCTTATCCATCACCAACGGAACGACCATCCGCCAGCCGCGCCACCACACGCGACCGCCCTGCATCCACTACCGTCGCGTAATAAAACTTCGCATCGGCCCACCCAGCCGAATCCTTCATCGCCGGATGTGAAGAATCCATCTGCCCAACCGCCGAGAAACCGCCCGATCGCGAATAATAACGCGCGTCTCCGGCGTTCTCCCCAAACACCGGAATCTTCTGGTGATGAGCCTCAGACGATCCTGCGGCAATCAAAACGCTCCCGCCATTCTCCACATACCGCAGAAGGCTATTCTCCAGGATCGACGGAATAGAGGTCACGTCTGACAACACCACAAACGCATATTTCGTCGGATCGATATCCGCTGCCTGATCCGCAACGATCGGCTGCAGAACGAATGAGGCCTGCGCCGCAGCCGACAGCGCCGCGCCAAAGTAAAGTGGCGACCGCGAGTCTCCCGCCTGATGCACAAACAGCACTCGCTCGGGGTCTGCCCGTTTCACCGCAAAGCTGCTCGAATCATCCGCGGCAAATCCATCTGCGGCATCAATCCTTATCTCGCATCTGCTCGCGCCATACGGCACATCCAGCGACTCGAACGCAACCGTCGCCCGTCCATCCGCTGGCACATCCACCTTCTTCGTCGCAGCCACCATTCCATTAATCACGAGCGAAACCGTTCGCGTCGCCGCTGGAGTTAGATGTCCGGCAATCACCGCCAACACCCGCGCCTTCTTCGGGTCCACCAGCAATCCCGGCGCATCCACACTCTCAACCGTCCAGTTCGGAATGACTGTCTTCACCACCGGATGCAGGATCAGCGAAACATTGCCCGGCATCACCATATCGGCAAAGTTCACCGGCATATTCGAGGCCTGCATATCGCTGAACAGATGCAGGTCAACCGGTGTATGCACCGTCTCCGCCAAAGCCCGCATGCCGCGGCCCAACTCTCCAAAATTTCCGTGCGAATCCCCCGGCTGAATATTCTCTACCGCTGCTTTCAGTGCACCGGCATCCTGGATCGGCTGCGTCAGCACCTGCAAATCGCCCCCAAGCGCCATCACCTGGGCTCGTTGCGACGGTCTGCGCGTCGCCAGCACCTCCAGCGCATCACGCTTTGCATCCGCCAAGCGAGTCCCAGCCCGCATGCTGAATGAGTTGTCCACCGCAATCAGCATCAATCGGTCATTCGCCGACGCTGCCGATCGACGCACGAAGGGATTCGCGAAAACGAGCGCCAGCAAAATCACCAGGAGCGCTCGCAGCGCAAACAACAGCAAATATCGCAACCGCCGATGCCGCGTCGAGCTCTGAATCCCTCGCTCAAAAAACATCAGCGAACTCACCGGCCTCGGAGTCGTCGTCTGACGTCGCAGCAAATGGATATACACCGGAAGCCCAACCGCTGCCAGCGCCGCCAGAAACCATGGAGCGAGGAACCCCATCATCTCCCTCCCGGTCGCAAAAACAGATATTCACTCAACGCCGCGTCCAACGGACGGTCGGTCACCAGCAGGTAATAGTCCAAGCCCCGCAGCCTTGGCTCTTTCCTGCATCTGTTGCAGATGCGCATCAATCTTCTTGCGATACTCTCCCTTCACATACTCCGGAACCACCTCAAGCCGCTGCTCCGTCTCCAGATCCACAAGAATCGAAGGCCCGCGAAGATCCGGCCGAATCTCCTTCGGATCCAGCACATGAAAAAGCACCACCTCGCTCCCGTGAAAACGAAGCGGCTCAATTGTCTTCACAATCGTCTCTGGCGACTCGTAAAAATCTGAGATCACTAAAACCATCCCACGTCTTCGCAGAAACTCCTGAAAGTGCATCAGCGGTTTCGCAAAGTCCGTACGCGCCCGCGGCTCAGCTCGCTCCAGGCCGCTCAACAGGCGATGCAGCTGTCCCTGCCGCGTCGAGGGCCGAATATAGTCCCGCACCTCATCGTCAAACACAATCAGTCCCGCCGGATCATGCTGATTGTGAAGCGCCAGATAAAACAACGACGCAGCCGTATACCGCGCATAATCCATCTTCGAGACGCTGTGCGAGCCGTAGTTCATCGAGTTGCTCGCATCCAGCAGTATCGTCAGCTGCGTATTCGTTTCGCCGCGATATCGCTTCAGATAGCAACGCTCCGTTCGCGCAAACAGATTCCAGTCCACGTGCCGCAGATCGTCGCCTGGCGTGTAGGCGCGGTACTCCGCGAACTCCTGGCTGAATCCGAAATCCGGTGAGCGGTGCAGTCCTGCAACAAATCCATCCACCACCGTCTTCGCAATCAGATCCAGTCCGGAGATACCCGCAAGCACCGAAGGCTCAAGAAAGCGTTGCACGCCTACACCTCCTTCGGCGGAGGCATATGAGCCAGCAGCCTGCCGCAGAATATCGTCCGCATCGATGCGCTCCGACTCTGCATGAAAGTTCAGCAGAATCCGATGCCGCAACACAGGAAGTACCAGCGCCGTGATGTCGTCGTACGTCACGTGATAGCGTCGCCGCGACAGCGCCCTCGCCTTCGCCGCCAGCACGATAAACTGCGCTGCACGGATGCTCCCGCCATAGTTCACATACTTCTTTACAAAGTCCGGAGCGTTCTCGCTCTTATGCCGCGTCGCCCGCACCAAATCCACAACATACCGTGCCAGCGATTCAGCAATCGGCACCATTCGGACCAGTTGCTGAAATTCCAGAAGCTCCTCCGCGCTCGTCACTGCTTTGACATTGGCCACTTTGGTAGTCGTCGTAAGGTCGACCACCTTCAACTCATCGCTCGCGCTCAAATAATCCAACAGCGTGTTGAACAGAAACCGATCCAGCTGTGCCTCTGGCAGCGGATACGTTCCCTCAAGCTCAATCGGATTCTGTGTCGCGAGCACGAAGAATGGCGCAGGCAGCCTGTAAACATGCCCCCTCACCGTGCACGAGCGTTCCTGCATCGCCTCCAGCATGGCGGCCTGTGTCTTTGGCGGGGTCCGATTAATCTCGTCCGCCAGAATGATATTTCCAAAGATAGGCCCTTCGACAAACGTCCACTTCCTATGGCCAGTAGTCACATCTTCTTCAATAATGTCGGTTCCGGTAATATCCGAAGGCATCAGGTCCGGCGTAAATTGAATCCGCCGAAAGGTCAGCCCCAGCGTCTCCGCAATCGTCCGCACCATCAGCGTCTTCGCCGTACCCGGCATTCCAGTGATGAGGCAATGCCCGCCAACAAACAGGGCAATCAATATCTGGTCCAGCACCTCATCCTGCCCAACAATGACTTGCCGCACCTGGGCAAGAATGCCGTCGCGCACCACCTGAAAGCGTTCCACGCGCTGCTGCAGTTGAGCTGCGTCCTGAGTCAGTTCTGCAGTAATCTCCATCGATTGACGTCCCCTTTAATTTGGTTTGTCAGACTTGTTTGCCGCTGTCCCTTTGCCCTCTTCCGACTTAATCTGCAATAACAACTTCTGCGCCGGACGAAATCCCGGAGCCGTCTCCAATGCCATCAGCACACTCTCCTCCGCCTTGTCCTTCTGTCCCGCAGCAAAGTAAGCCTGTGCCAGTTCAAACTCCGCCGATGCCTTGTCCAGCGGATTCAGCGCAAGCACTGCCGTGTACTCCCGCACCGCGCCTACGTAGTTCCCCTGCGCCAGCCACAACTCCCCAAGATGGCGATGAAGCCCCTCCGTCTCCGGGTAGATATAGTTGATGCGATCCAGCGTCGCGGCGGCATCTTTTCCATTGCCCAATTCCTCTTCAAGCGACGCCAGCTTCATCAGCGTCTCCGGACTCTCGCCGCCCATCTTCTCGTACTCCGTCAGCGTAGCCGTCGCTCCCTTCTTATCTCCCTTCGCCAATTGAGCCGACGCGAGAAACTCATAAGCATTCGCATCCCCCACATACTCCGGATACAACCGCAGCACCTCCGGCGCCGCCTTCACCACAGCATCGTTCTGATTCGCCTTTGCCATCCCGGCAAGTTCTTTCAGGCCCTTTGTCCACGCATCGAAGGTTGCCGCAGTCTGTCCAGCGCGTTTATCCAGCCACGCCAGATAAGCCTTATCGAAATCCTCAGGCGACATCTGCAGGTCCTTCTGAATCACCTCCGGAGTCGTCTTCAACGCGGCAAATGAATGCACCATTTCCAGCAGCTTGTCGTCGCCCCACCGCTGCTTGATATAGTCGCAGATACTGCCCGCCTGAAAGTACGAAACCAGCACCTGCGCGGGATACTCCGGAAAGATGAATCCTTGATCCATCTCGGCGACCGGCAACAGCTTCTTCTCGCGTATCGCAATCAAAATTTCCGGAGTCAACCGGTCGCTCCACTCGGGCGATGCCTCACCCTCCTCATGCACCGCCAGTCCCTCGGTAAACCACCGAGGTACACGATGGTTCGTCGCCGACAGAATGTACACGTGGCTCATCTCATGCCACAGCGTCGCGCCCCAGTTGAAGTCGCCCGGTCTTCTCCCCGACGGGCTGTCCATCGCGACCACTTCACCAAACGTCACTCCAAGCGCGCCCAGGCCAGGCATACCCATCGTGCGCACCGCAAAATCCTCATGGTCTGGATAAACCTCAACCTGCACGGGCCCCGGCAGTTTCATCTTGTACTTCTTGTCGTAGGTCGCCATGATTTTGTGCAGCTCTGCTTGAAAATAAGGCCGCAGCAATTCGGCCTCATTCTTCCGAAGTTTCAGAATCGTCGTGTCGTCCGTGAACGTAACGAAGTTCTTGTAACTATCCAGCAATCTCAGGCTATTTACCGTCGCGGCATCGCGCTGGCCATTGGCGTAGCTCATCTCCAACTGCTTCAAAGGTTCCTCGACTTGACCCAGCCGCATCAGGTTGATACCCAACTGCGACCGAGCAGACCACAACCTCGGGTCCGCCTCAATCGCCTTGCGATAGTACCTAATGCCATCTTCATATCGCATGTGCAGCACCAGGTGATAACCAACCAGTGCATACCCTTCTCCATAAGAAGGATTCACCGCGTTTATCTTCGCGAACCACGCATCCGATTCGGAGTCCGATCCGATAGTACCTCGACCGCAGCATGCACGGCCATCGCCTCCAGCGCCTCGTTCGAAATCGCAAGAGCCTTATCCGCCTCGGCCACAGCGTCCTTCGGGTCCGCATTCTCGAGCGCAAGATTCGCCATCAGCTCATGCGCCTCCACCAGCTTCGGATCGAGCGTCAAAGCCTTCGCCGCATACTCTTCCGCCTTGGTATCAAATCCGTCTGCGCTCACAACCGCTAATCCCAGATAAGCCTGTGCATTCGACGGATCCTGCTGCAACGCCTCGTTGAAAAGATCCACCGCCTCTTTATTGTTGAATCGGTCATGCAGCAGCAATCCCCATCGCACCCGATAGATTGCCTTGCTCCCCGGCTGCGCAACCGCGGCGCGAAACGCCTCGTTCGCCTGATCATACTGCTCAAGGCCCCACAAACCCTCCGCACGCAGATAAGGATCAGCCGCTCGGCTCAACGACTCGAAGCAATTCGTAGCTTCCGTCTTCTGCCCATGCTTCTTCAACTCGCGGCAATGCTCCGGAGTGGCTAGCGGCGCAGCGCAGCAATAGCACGTTGCGGCCGCAATCCACGCGGTCATCATCGCGCACTGCAGCAGGCGTCTCACTTCTCCAACTCCCCCTGCACCGTCGCTAACTGCAACAGAGCATCCGTCAGTTGTTTCTTGTAGTCAGCAGGATCCATCGCCGCCTTCTGGTACTTCAGTGCATCAATCTTCTGCTCCAACTCCTCCTTCTTCGCTAATAGCTCACGCTTCGCCGGGTCATTCATCGCGGCCTGGCTTGCTCCAATGCGCAGCACCGTGAGGCTCGACAGCAACGCGCCCTCGCGCCCCTGCGCTGCATTCGCTCGTACCGGTTCGCCATGCCCAGTGTCTTCAAACACTGCATGCTCCGTAGCCAGCCTCTTCTGCGACTCATAAAACGCAGCCGTCTTCCGCTCGGCATACTGAAACGCCTCCATCGCACTGATGGACTCGCTCTTGTCCACATCCGTCGTCGGGTCCTCCAGCGCCTCTACCCAATACCGCGCAAACACAGTCGCGTTCTTTTCCGTTCCCGTCTTCGTCGCCGCAATCACTCCACGTCCCTGCCGCTCCAGCGCCGCCACTGAACCCCCACTCGCACTCGTGGTATTCACCACAAGCTGTCGCCGAGCCGGCACCTTATCGCACATCGCAGCCAAATCCGCAGCCGAAATATCCGGACCTACCAGGTTGAACTTGTACTCGACACCGTCAAACGAGCCATGCCCAATCAACGTCAACACCAGATCGTCCTCCGGCTTCGCCTCCCGCGCGACCTGAGCCATCGTCTCCGACAACCGCGCCCGCGTCGCCTGGTTGCCCGTCAATGTATACACATGCGCACCACTGGCAGCGCGGAACACCTTATCCAACTCCTTCGCATTCGCCGTGAAGCGTTGTTCATAGTCCGGCTCACCGCCAAGCCCAGCCACCGTGACGTAGTACACGCTCGCACGCAAGGGCGTAACCAATAGCCAACAAGCGACAACGAGCAACCGGCTTCTCAAATCACACCCCACTTGCGCCGCAGCATCCACTCTCCCGCCATCAAACCCAGCAGAAGCAGAAACACGATCGGCATATCCCAAAGCTCTTTTGTATCTCGCACCGAGATTCCCGCCTCCGAGTACGAAATTTCCTTCGGCAGCCGCGCCAACTCATCCGCCTTCCAATATCTTCCGCCCGTCTGCGAAGAGAGCTTTTCCAGCAACTCACGGTTCTGCCCTGTGTGAAAATTCTCCGCCACACCATCGGTTCGCTCGAAGGTCAGCACATCGCGCCCCAGCTCATCTGGCCCACGAGTCGCCGTCACCTCCACCAGGTAAGACCCTGGCTTCTCCGCCGTCCACTCCGCCTGAAACGATCCCGGGTCATTCGGCACCGGCGCCATATCGACCATCGCCGACACACCCTCCGGCCCGTTCGCATGCGCAACTACCTTCGCATCTGGCGCCACCGTGAATTCCTTGTCCCGCACCATCGCCCTCAGCCGCGCATGCCCGTCATCCATCAGCCGCTGCACCGGCATCGACACCTGCACCGGTCCCGGAGAATCCCCCGCCACCCATCGCAACAATTGCTGCCAGAACATGTCATGCGTCGGATCGCCCAGCGCCTGGCTCATCTGCCATCGCCAAGTCCCCGATGTCGCCATCAACGCGGTGCGTCCTCTTCCATAGTTCTGCGTAACAAGCAGCGGCAGTCGCGCTCGCCCCGCATTCATCTCCGCCAACACCGTCGCGCCGGGCTTCGGACTCCCAGCCTCCTGGTAGTCCATCATGTAAGGCAGCTTCTTCCATCGCTCTACATTTTTCGCCGAATCATCCACCAGCCGCGTCACCGCGCTCTCCGTTCCCGCCGGAGTAAGTTGCGCCGTCGCCGGATCGCGATGAAACGTATTTTTCCCATTAGGCAGAAAAGTCGGAATCAACTCACTGTCGCTCGACGCGCCCCAACCTCCATCCGACAACGCAAACCGCCCGCCGAGAAACAGCAGGCCGCCACCACGTTTGTCCACGAACTCCCGCAGCAACTCTTGCTGCCTCGGCGTAAAGTATCCCGCCTCCACCGACCCAATAATGATCCCGTCGTACTTGAACAAATCCTCCGCCTTCACCGGAAATCCATCCGCCAGCTCTGATGGATCGCTGATCCCTTGGCGGTAAATCTTGTTCTCCGTCGTCCGCAGCATCGACACGATCTGCACGCTGTGGTCATCATCCGCCGCGCGCCGGATAAACTTGTACTCCCACCGCGGCTCTCCCTCCACGTACAGAATCCGCCGCTTATCGCCACTTACACTCACCAGCCGAGCCGTTGCATTATTCGCAACATTCTCCTCACCCGCCATCGGCTGCAGCGAAAACTGCACGCGCTTCACCCCCGCCGTCCCTGCGTTGAAAAACACCGTCTCCGTCTGAACCACTCCATCCGCGTCCAGTGTCACGTCCTTCGAAGCGAGCGCCTTGTCTCCGTCCTTCACCACCAGCGTCGTTTTCCCACCCGCATATCCCCACTGAGCGAAGCTCACCGTCGCCTTCATCCGCGAATCCGCCAGAGCACGCGACGCTACACTCACCTCATCGATCTCCACATCATGCGAAACGCGCTCTTTGCCAAACCCGATCGTATGCACCGGCAGCCGCCTGTTCCGCAGTGCGCCAATCGTCTCCACATCGATCCCGCCCGTGTTATCGCTGCCATCGCTCAACAGCACCACCGCCCCGACAGGCAGGTCCGCCGTCTCCGCCGCGAACTGCTTCAGCCCGTCATTGATGTGCGTTGCCGCAGCCGTCGCCTGCATCCCGTCCACGCTCCCAACCCGGGCAATCCCTCCGTCCAGCCGATACACCCGTGTCTGAAACCTCTTCTGTAATCCCGACAGAATCCCCGCATTCAGCGCCTGAACCGCTGCCGCCTCCCGCGTCGTCTTCCCATCGCGTCCCGCTATCCGCAATCGCCATGCTCCGCGAATCGTCCACCAGCACGGCAATCATGTTCTGCTGCGACTTCAACTCCGCCACCGTAATCGCCGGCTGCCACAGCAGTACCAGCACCAGCGTCACCAGCAGCGATTGCAGCGCCCAAACCACGCCCGCCCGCCACGTCTGCATCTTCGGAGCAGCCTCCGGCAGACTCCTCCGGATCAACCAGCCTAACCCCGCAACGCTCGCCACAATCAGCAAAACCAGCACCCACACCGGCCACGAGCCAAGCAGCACCAACTTCCCCTTGGTGAACACCGGCCACGGATACTTGAAGAAAAATTCAAACATGCAAAGAGCCCAGCACCCACCGGTCGCAACCATTACTTACCATCTCGCAACTGACAACCTGCAACCTGCAACTTTTTCTAATGCGTCATGCCGTACATGATGTAGTTGAGCCCCACGCGAAACGCCATGGAAGCAAACTGCTCCGGATACTCCGGATCGTCCGCCCACTCCCACGCATCGCCCAGGTGCATGTTGTGGCAAATCGCCACCACGATGCGTCCATTGTCATCGCGAATCGCGCGCCACTTCGGCACGTAGCCGTCTTTTTCGTAAGTCCTTCCCGTGCGGATGTACTGCTCGCCCGGCACCTGAAACCGGTCGTCCAGGTCATACAGCACGTGAAAAATCTCATCGCTGTTCTGCAGGTCCTCCACCGGCCGGTTCGGGAAGACCATGCCGCATGCCGTTCATGAAGTTTTCCCAGTCAGCCGTGCCGTGGAAATCGTCCACCATCAGGAATCCGCCCTTCAGCAGATACTCCCGCAGCCGTTTCGCCTCTTCATCCGTAAACGACCACGTCTGCACCTGCACCGCATAAACCCACGGGTAGTTGAAGATGTCATCCGAATCCAGATTCACAACCTGCTCGGTCGGACGCCCCTGAATCCGCGTCAACCGGTTCAACGCAATCAAAAACTGCCGGTCTGCCTTTGGATAATCCCGCGACCACGTTGCCCAGCGCCCATACCCATATCCCGAATATCCCAGATTCGAGTTATAAGCCAGCCGCGACCACGCAAACTCAGCCTTTACATTGCTTTGCTCCGGCTGGTATCCCCAATCCGCCGTCCGCTGGTAAGCAGCCACCGTCGCGCAGAACACCGCAGTCATCACGGAGAACATCGCTGCCTGCAAAAGCTTCATCGGCGAACCCCAAAGGCGAACCCGGCTGTGGTTGTTATTGGCGCGAGACTAACAGATATGCCGTTCTTCCGCCCCGGCCTCGGCAGCGGTGCTTCTATAGACGAACAGCACCCCAAGTTGTTGCATCCCGCCGGCGCCTTCTACAACTCCAACTCCGCAGGCCGCCTCGTCTGCCCGGATTTTCGATTTCTAGCCCGCTTCCAGAAAGTCAGCTCCCTAAAATTGAGATTGTCATCCTGAGCGGAGGCGCAGCCGGAGTCGAAGAGCCTGTCCTGAGCTTGCCGAAGGAACCTGCAGTTGTCGTTGCTTTTGCTCTTGCAACTGCCGTTGCCCGTCCTTTGCTGTCAATCCCGGCGAAGGAATCTGCTTTGCCGCCGTCACGTCAACCCACCGGAACGGCGGCGTCAACAATCCTTTTCATATCAATACTTTCCATCCAGGCAAAATATTTTTCTTCAAAAACAGCCCAAAATTCGCATGTCAAGTCCAAAAAGCACCTAATCCGCTTGTAGTCAATAACATCCAAGATGAAATTAAGTTACTCCCAAACCGCTATAATAAGGATATAGATCAAACAAGAAACCCCGGCATCCGCCGGGGTTTTCCTATTAATCGACATAAACCCTTCAGAAAGACGAATTTAGCCGTAAACCATTTCGAATGACTATTTTGCAGACACTAAACTCGGCAAACTAATGAATATAAATGACTTAGAAGGTATACCCCTGGGGGGGGGTGGGGGGTACCTCAAAGAAGATCAGGAGTACCGGAACAATGCCTTGAACCCATAGTCCATGTGCTGCTGAATGTGGCAATGGAACAAGGTGAGTCCAGGCTGGTCGGCAGTGAAGTCGACCGCGGCACGGCCGTAGTACGGAACCACAACCGTGTCCTTAAGTATCCCCGAGGTCTTCACGCCATTGATCTCCGTCAGCTCAAGTTGGTGACGGTGCAGATGCATGGGGTGGGCGTCGTCGGTTCGGTTTCTGAAGATCAACCGGTATCGCGCGCCTTGCTGCAAAACAAACTCGTTCTCATGCGGGTAGGGTTTGCCGTTTACCAGCCAGGTATTGAACCTGCCGGCGCCGCCGGGAATCTTCTCGAAGACCATGTCAAACGTGTGGTCCGGGGTGCGGGAGAGCTGGTCCTTCTCTGGTCTGCCAAAGACGGTATAGTCCCAGCGCAAAGTCGAGGGTTTCATCCACTGCGGCTGCCGGTGCTGGTTCGCGTACTCAACGACGATGCCCAGTCCCGCGGCCCGGATGGCATCTTCGGTAGCGCCGAGGATCCAGACGCCAGGATTATTCATCTCCACCACCGCGTCGATCCGTTCTCCGGCGCCGAGGAAGAGAGTTTCAACTGCCTGAGGAGTAGGAACGGGATTGCCGTCCAGCGCGATGACCCTGAACTTGTGCCCGGGAAGGGCGAGACGCCGGTTCTCAATCGCGCTCGCATTAAGAAGGTGCAGGAGGACGCGTTGACCTTCCTTCACGCGGATCGGTTCGCCAAAGCCGAGGGACTTGTCGTTGATCGAATACGTCATCGAGTTCACCTCGAGACCATTCGGATCCGTATTGAGAACCGCCGGCTTCTCGAGCTGCGGGTCGCTCTGGCCCTCCTCGTCCGTGTCCTCCATGTTCGAGGTGAAGAACGGCTCCCAATCCCGAAGAGCGAGAAATATCTCCTGATCGTACTGCCCCGGATCGCTACCGGAGTCGATGTGGAGAAAGCCGAACTGCCCGGTGTAAGACCCGCGATGCAGATCCGAGTACGCCATCGCATGCGAGTGGTACCACCGCGAACCTGCTGGCCGGGGCGTGAACTGATACCGCCGCCGTCCCTGCGGAGGAACGAAGGGCGTAGCCTCTTCCTCCGTACCATCCACATCGGCTGGAATCAGCAACCCGTGCCAGTGGACGAGCTCAGGAATGTCAGTCGAGTTGATGATGTCGACCGTGACGCTCTTGCCCTCGCGCATCCGAAGCACGGGGCCGGGCGAGGCACCGTTGTACCCAATAGTGCTCAGAATCCGCTCCGGCGAGAGCTCAACCGTTACCGGCGAAATGCGCAATGTATGGTCAGCCTTGCCTTCAGGGGACGGGCCGCCGTTATGAGATTGCGGCTGCCCAGACATTTGGGACGCCATCTGAGCAGGCAGAACTCTCGCCGCTGCTGCCTGGGCGAGGGTGAGGCTGCCGAACCTGAGGAAGTCGCGCCGCTGCAAGAGAAGGGTTCTCCTGATGATTGGACGCACACTCTCACCGTCCGCTTAGGAGATACTCTCACGCAGAAGTGGGGCATTCAAGCTCCGGAGATTAGCCGGAGTCCGTGCCACAATCCGATCGGAACGTTAGACTGCCACTATGTCGGCAACAGCAGCAGTCCTGGGAAGGATCGGACTCCCAGCTCCAATCAAGGAGCTGGCCGCCCGCCGGTGGGACATCATCATCGTCGGAGCAGGCCACAACGGCTTGGCATGCGCCACCTATCTCGCACGCGCAGGGAAGCGGGTGCTGGTGCTCGAAAGCCGCGAACGGATCGGCGGTGCCTGCACCATCGAAGAGCCATTCCCCAACGTACGCATGTCCCCCTGCGCCTACCTCGCGGGGCTTCTGCATCCGCTCGTAATTAAAGAACTCAATCTACCTGAACGCGGCTTCGAATGGTCACCTGCTGTCAACGGCCTCTTCGTGCCATTCCTCGACGACAGCAGCATTCAGCTTTGGGACGATGATGCTCGGTGCGAAGAAGAGGTTCGCCGATTCGCACCCAAGGATGTTGAAGGTTGGCGAGCGATGAACGACGTGATTCGCCGCCTACGCGACGCGATTCGCCCCGCAATCGCCATCGATCGCGACGACCCGCATGGTCCACACGATCTATGGATCGGCGATGCGCCCACGCAGGAGCAGCTCGAAGACCTCCTCGCAGCCGATCCTGAAGCCCGCAGTCTCCTCTTCCACTGGTCGATGGCAGAGTTCGTCGAGCGCTACCTCTCCGACGAACGCCTGCACATGCGCTTATCTCGGCCAGGGAGTCATCGGCACCAACGCAAGCCCCTTTGATCCCGGCACCGCCTCGATCCGCTTCCACCACGCATCAGGCCGCCTCGGCGGAATGCCCGGAATGTGGGGTTACGTCAAGGGCGGCATGGGAATGGTCTCCTTCTACTTCTGCGACGCCGCTCGCGACGCTGGAGCAGTCATCGCCGCGGGAGTCAACGTTGCGCGTATCCTTCCCGGCGAAGGCGTATTGCTCGAAAGTGGAGAGCGAATCGCTGCCCCGGTCATCGTCTCCAACGCCGATCCAATCCGCACTCTGCACATGCTCGACTCGTCAGCAGACCCAACATGGGCTGCGAAAGTGCGTTCCGTACCGATCGAAGGATGCACCGTCAAACTCAACGTCCTCTTGCACCAACCGCCGGACTTCACTGCACGGCCCGGAGTCAACGAGCCGCATCACTACGGCCAGATCAACGCTCCGCTTACGAAGTCTGAGTGGAAGGCCGGCTACGCCGCAGCGCGGAAAGGCCGTCTACCGGAGCAACTCTGGTGCGAGCTCTACTTCCAGAGCATGCATGATCCAACCGTGGCCCCAGCCGGCCTCCACACGATGAGCGTCTTTGCCCAATATGTCCCGTATGCCTTCGCATCGGGCACTTGGGACGAACGCCGGAATGAGGTTATGGACCTGGCGCTCGCCTCGATCGGCCGCTTCTGCAACAATCTGCCGGACGCTGTTGTCGACGCTCAGGTCCTGGGTCCGCCAGACATCGAAAAGAAGGTAGGCCTTACAGGCGGACATATCTTTCAGGGCGAATGTCTTCCCGGCTACATGTGGAGCAATCGCCTGGCCACGAGAACCCCGATGAAGGGAGTCTACCTCTGCGGAGCCTGCACGCACCCCGGAGGCAGCGTCATCGGAATCAATGGCCGTAACGCCGCGATGGCAGTCTTGCGCGATCTGGATGCAAATTGACGAACGGGCTGTTCCAGACGCTCTCAGTTGAGACGTCTATCGGCTGTTTTGTTGCTTTTTTGATTGGCTCAAAGGGCGCATTATTTCGAAGGAAACCGATCAGAGAGAGTCCGATGAAGTTTTTGTGCACGTTGACTTGCGCGTTCCTGATCTCCGGCGTGGCCGGAGCGCAAACGTTTTCCTGGGATCTGCGCGATTATCACGGCGTGGATGGACTTAAAGTTGACGTTGGCCTGGGAAGGTGCAGGCTGAGTTGCGATAAATCCGTATCCTACCGCTTAAGTGCAGAGGGAGTAGAGATTGTGCGCGCGAGAATGCGGGTCGCGGAAGCTGGGAGCAGTCCTTAGCGAGCGCATCGCAGACTCTTGGACGGTGTGCAATGCAGACAACGGAGAGTGCTTATCGCTATCTATTCGATCCGGAGCGTGGGTCCCCGAATCACTTTATAGCGCGCTGGCTTTTCCTGCGGGCGCTGGGCCTGATTTACTTTTCGGCATTCTTCGCGCTGCTCTTTCAGGTGCGTGGCCTTATCGGGACACAGGGCATTCTTCCGGCGGACGAATATCTGCATGCTGTCACCAGCCTGGGTGCTCTGCGGTTCTGGTATGCGCCTACGCTTCTCTGGTTTTCAAGCGGCAACACGATGCTCATGGCAATTTGCTGGGGCGGCGTGGTTGCTTCTCTTCTTCTATTCGTTAACATCTGGCCCCGGATGATGCTGCTTGTATGTTTTTTGTGTTTTCTGTCGTTCGTTAGCGCAGCGCAGGATTTCTCTGGGTATCAATCGGATGGCATGCTGTTGGAGGCTGGTTTCCTTTCGTTGTTTCTCGCGCCCTCCGGCTTCTTTCCTGGCTGGGGGGCGACGCAGAAGCCTCCCCGGGCCGCGATGTTCTTACTGTTGTGGGAGTGGTTTCGAATTTACTTCGAGTCGGGTGTGGTGAAGCTGGCGAGTGGAGATCCGACCTGGCGAAACCTGACCGCTTTATATGAGTATTATCAGAACGGTCCGCTGCCCACTTGGGTCGGCTGGTATCTGCAGCACCTTCCGCACTGGTTTCACATCGCCACTGCGGGAGCGACGTTGTTCATGGAGCTTGGCATTGTCTGGATGGCGTTTCTTTCGCGCCGATGGAAGATTATTTGCTTTTTCATCGTTACGACCTGGCAGATCGTAGTTATTGCGACAGCGAATTACACCTTTCTGAATTATCTTGTTCTCGCACTCGCCATCCTGTTGCTGGATGATGCGTTTCTGCAAAGATTCATCCCAAGACGCTGGCGACTTAACCATTGTCGGGGTTTTTCCGACCCAAGCGGCACAGGATTGCAAGGGACAACTTCCGTCGACGAGGGTGCGACACAGAGGATATCCAACCTTTGGGCGACGCTTCGCACGGCAACTTTTGCAGTCGTGCTGTCCTGGATCTTTTACGCGACTGTAGTTCCGCTCGCGCAGATGTCATGGCAAGAAGTGCCGCTTCCGCTAAAGCCGGTGGCCATGTTGGAACCCTTTCGTGTGGCGAATCAGTATGGATTGTTTGCGGTGATGACTCCGCACCGTTATGAGATTGAATTCCAGGGGTCGAACGACGGAGAGACCTGGGTCGCTTATCCGTTCCGGTATAAACCGCAGGAATTGAAGGACAGGCCGCGTATCTATGCTCCTTACCAGCCGCGATTCGACTGGAATCTTTGGTTTGCCTCGCTCGGCTCGTGGCGACAGAATCTTATAGTTCCTCGAACGGAAGAGCTTCTTCTCGAGAACGATCATGACGTACTGGGACTCTTTGCGGGAAACCCCTTCCCCAATGAGGCGCCACGTATGGTGCGCGCGGTGCTGTGGCAATATTGGTTTAGCAGTCTGGAGCAGAAGCGCAGAGAAGGTGTTTGGTGGCGACGTCAACTGCTTGGTGCGTATGCCCCGACGCTTATTAGGCTTTCCGATGGCAGATTCGGAGTGGTGGGTGAGCCCGACCTCGGCGAGCCCCAACAGCCGTGATTTAAAACGCTGCGTCTTAATCGCCGGCTTGTCCGTATTCGGATTGGGAGCCGGATGCGAGCGCACCTACCTTACAATAAACTCCATCGGACAACCACCTTTCACCGAACATTAAACTGCGGCGCGAAATCTCCGCTTCCCGGCCGCCGATCCGTGTAAGCTCTGTTCCTTTTCCCAACCCAGCAGTGAGGACCCGATGATGAGAACCGGAAGTGTATCGAAGCCAAGTTTGTTTTATGGAGTACTTGCAACCATGGTGCTGTGCGCAAGTTGCGCAGCGCCTGCCTTCGCACAAACAACGTATGGGCCTTCGCAGTGGGCGGGTCTGCATTACCGCACGATTGGCCCGTTTCGCGGTGGCCGTGTGACGGCAGTGACGGGCGTTCCTACCGAGCCCTACACGTTTTACATGGGCACGGTCGGCGGAGGTGTCTGGAAGACCACTGATGCGGGGCATACGTGGGTGCCGATGACAGATGGGCAGATTTCGGTTGGCCCGGTGGGGGCGGTGGAGGTGTCCCAGTCGAACCCGAAGGTGATTTACGCGGGGACTGGCTCCTCGAAGATTCGAAGCAATATCTCGATCGGAAGGGGTATTTATAAGTCGACTGACGCTGGAAAGACCTGGAGTTTTATGGGACTGCGCGATGTGGGGCAGATTGCTACGATTCGTGTCGATCCGGGGAATGCGGACGTTGTTTTTGTTGCGGCGAGCGGCAATCCGTTTGTGCCGAATAAGGAGCGTGGGGTTTATCGCTCGAATGACGGCGGCAAGACTTGGAAGCAGGTTTTGTTTTTGACGGACAAGCTAGGTGCGGCGGATCTCGAACTGCAGCCAGGGCATCCGAACGTGGTGTTTGCTTCGATGTGGTATGGGCAGCGAAAGCCTTGGACGATCATCAGCGGCAGTACAGATGGCGGGATTTATAAGAGCACGGATGGAGGAGATACATGGAAGAAGTTGGAGAATGGGTTGCCGCATGAGCTCTTCGGACGTAGTAATGTTGCCATTTCGGCGGCGGCTCCTGATCGGATCTATGCGCTGATTGAGGCAAAGCCTGGTGCGGGACTTTACCGATCGGATGATGCGGGCGCGAACTGGACGCTGGTGAATGGGCAGGAGAAGCTGACGACTCGGCCGTTTTATTACGACACGCTTGGAGTGGATCCGAATAATGCCGACGTTGTCTATGTGGGGGATGAGCGTTGGATGAAGAGCACCGATGCGGGCAAGAACTTTGCCACTATGCGGACTCCTCACGGGGATAACCACGATGTCTGGATCAATCCGAAGAACTCGAAGTACATGATTCAGTCGAATGACGGTGGGGCGAATGTTTCGCTGGATGGTGGGGTGAGCTGGAGCACGCAGGCGAATCAGCCGACGGCGGAGATCTATCAGGTTGCGATCGATGACCAGTTTCCGTATAGGGTTTATGGCGCGCAGCAGGACAATACGACGGTGATTGTGCCGAGTTTGCCGCTGGGGAATGGGCAGGAGTTTCGCGAGGGACCGGGATGCGAGACTGGACCGATTATTCCGAAGATCGATGATCCGAATGTTGTCTGGGGCGGGTGCAAAGGGCAATTCAGCAGGCTCAACGTCTCGACCAATAACAATGAGGAGCGGTATTGGGTTGGTGGGGAATCGCTTTATGGCAATGAACCGAGTGTGTTGATGTATCGGTTCCAGCGGGTGTCACCGATGGAGGTTTCTCCCTACAACCCCAACGTGGTGTATTACGGGTCGCAGTATGTTCATCGGACGTCGGATGGTGGTGTGACGTGGGAGAAGATCAGTCCGGACCTGACTGCGCATCCTGAAGGGACGCAATATGGGAGCGGAGAGCCGATTACCAGGGATGCTACGGGCGAAGAGGTGTACAGCACGCTCTACTCGATTCGTGAGTCGCCGATACAGAAGGGCGTTATCTGGGCGGGGTCGAACGATGGGCCTGTTTATGTGACGCGGGACAACGGGAAGACGTGGACGAATGTTACGCCTGCTGGACTTGCTCCGGGTGGGCGTGTGCAGAATATTGAGCCGGGGCGGTTCAAGGCCGGGACGGCTTATGTGGCGATCTACCGGTATCTGCTGGGGGATTTTGCTCCTTATATTTACAAGACGGATGACTACGGCAAGACGTGGACGAAGCTGACGGATGGGCACAATGGGATTGCTGCCGATGAGCCGACGCGCGTGGTTCGAGAGGATCCTGATCGTGCGGGACTCTTGTATGCGGGGACTGAGTTTGGGATGTATGTTTCATTCAACAATGGTGGGACCTGGCAGTCATTCCAGATGAATCTTCCGGTTGTTGCAGTGACGGACGTCAAGGTCGCGCACAAAGACTTGGTTATCTCTACGCAAGGGCGCGGTTTCTGGGTTCTGGATAACCTCACTGTGCTACATCAATTGAAGCCGGGCGCGCAGAATACGCTTTATATGCCTCGCCTTGCGGTGCGGGTGCCGGCTAGCGGAGATGCGGGGCGGAGAGGTGAGGGCGCGCAGTATCCGCTGATGGGGGCGCAGATTGATTATTCACTTGCGGCGGACAGCACCGGGCCTGTGACGATGGACATTCTGGATAAGTCGGGCAAGGTGGTGCGTAGCTTCACCAGCGTTGCTCCTCCGGCTCGGCCTGCGCGTCCGGGGCAGGAGGACGATGCTGGTGGAGGCGATGAGGAGGAGGGTGGGTTCCGTCCTACCTGGCCAACGGTGCTGGAGAGCAAGGCCGGGATGCATCGGTTTACGTGGGACCTGCGATATACGGGCGGATGGACGAGCGATTCGCGTCCTCCGGCGACGAACGGGCCGGTTGCGGTTCCGGGCGACTACCAGGTTCGTCTGAAGGCCGGAGAGTGGACTGCGACTCAGCCGCTGCATGTCATCGAGGATCCGCGGGTGACGAAGGATGGTGTGACGACGGCGGATCTGCAGGAGCAGTTCGACCATAATGAGCGCGTTCTGGCGTTGGTGAATGACACGAATAAAGCAGTCGCGCGGCTAAAGGATGCTGAGAAGGAGATCAAGGCGAGTCATGCTGAGTCTTCTGAGAAGGGCAAGAAGCTGCAGGCGTTGTCGGACAAGTTGCTGACTCCGCCGATTCGTTACAGCCAGCCAGGGTTGCAGGCGCATGTTCAGTATCTTTACGGCATGACTAACCGGACCGATCAGAAGATTGGGAAGGATGCTGTAGAGCGGTATCAGTATCTTCGGAAGCAGATTGATCAAGCTACTGCAGAGCTCGATAGTGCTTTGAAGATGTAAGTGGGGTTGTTGGTCTACTGTGAGAGGCGGCCTTTGCGGGCCGCCTCTTTTTATTTCTTTTCTGCGCTTTCATTTGGTCCAGGGAGTCCCCTCCCCCCCCATATTACCTGCGCGTAAGTTGCTTATTTTCATTGGTTTAACGGGTGTCTTTGTCGGCAAAATAGTCATAAGAAAGGGTTTACGTCCAAAATATTCTTTCTAAGAGGGTTAGCCCTAATGTAGGCCCGGGCTTGTTCGCTTTCAGGACAGCTTTGTGGGGTGGGTTTGTCAAGTGTGGGGCTAACGCAAAGGCGAAAGACAAAAAGCGGATTCCTTCGCTTCGCTGCGGAATGACAAGCAAAAGGACGAGCAACAGCAAGAGCAAAAGCAAAAGCAAAAGCAAAAGCAGCAGTCCTCCGCCTTCGGCGAAGGATGACAACTAAAAGGCAACGGCAAAAATCAACCGCACTGCAAACCGCAGGTCCTTCGACTGCGCAGTTCGCGAAGTGCGCGAACTGCTTCGCTCAGGATGACACGTTTTTAGGGTTGGGCGAAGGAAGAACAGGCAACGGCGAGCTGTTGGCTGACTGGAGGGATTGCGATCCCACCCATCGCATAGCGCGCGATGGATGGGGCACCCCGGCCTTTTGGTTGGTTGAGGAAGAACAAACAGCGGCAAGAGCAGAAGCGACTGCAACCCACCCTTCACCTGAGACGGTGAAGGATGGGCCACCCCGGCTTCGTCATGGTTCGTCGCCTAGTTCGATCTGATCTTCTACGTCGTGGTCGATTTTGTTGGTGTTGAGAACGATCAGAGGCAGATGCATGGTTCGCAACTGCTGATTGAGGGCTTTGAGGTCGGTTTTCTTGACGGTGTCCCACTGCTGCAGGAGGCCGTCGAGAGGTTTCGATGTGGTTTGTGCTGCTTCAATCTGTGCGGTGGTGGGGGCGACGTCGGCGTTCTGGACGGAGTGCTCCAGGCGCGAGAGCTGGAGGCGCAGGGAGTTGAGGGTTGGTGGGCCGGCGGGTCCGCCGCGACGGAAGCCTCCCTGTTCTGCTCCCGCGATGGCGTCTAGTTTGGTTTTGAGATCCGCGCTGGAGCTAGATATTGCGGAGCCCTGTGCCTTCATCTGCTCGCGGAGGACAGTGATCTCGTGGATGGCTGCGGTGGCCTTGAGCATGTCGTCATACATGGCCTTGGAGATGGTGAACTGCTGCTCGAGTTCGGCCATCGAGGTTTTTACGCGTGGATCCATAATGACTTTGAAGGGCTGCGATTGGGTCTCCGTGCCGGCGGTGAGGCGAACGGTGTAGTCGCCGGGCATGACCCAGGGTGAAGTTGGCACGGAGGGTGTGTTGTAGGGAACTGCTTCGCTGGCGTCGGGGCCGGTGGACATACCGGGGACAGCGGGATAGCGCATGTCCCAGAGATAGCGATGATGTCCGGGTTCGGCTGAGACGATGCGCGGTGGGCGGGCCCAGAGAGTCGGGTCGGGATAGCGCGGGTCGAGCGGGGGGACCGGGTCGGTGCTCTTGAAGGTGCTGATGACTGCGCCTTTGTTGTCGAGGACTTCAAGCGTGACGACGCCTTTGAAGTTCGGGCCTAAATAGTAGTCGAGCATGGCGCCGACTGGGGGATTTTCTCCGGTTGCCATGTCGGGCGGCCAGGGGGTTGGAGGATTCATGTTGTTGCGGATGCGGATGGCAGTTTGTGGTGCGTAGAGATGGGCGTTGGCTGCGGCCATTTTTTCGGCGGCCTGGCGGAGTGGGGTTACGTTGTCGAGGATGAGGTATCCGCGGCCGTGAGTTGCGGCGATGAGGTCATCATCTTTGACTTCGAGGTCGCGGACGGAACTGGCGGGCATGTTGAGACGGAGGGATTGCCAGTGGTCGCCGTCGTCGAAGGAGACGTAGACCTGTGTTTCGGTGCCGGCGTAGAGGAGGCCTTTGCGCTTGGGATCTTCGCGGATGGCGCTGGTGGCTGCTCCGTCGGGGATGCCGTTGTTGATCTCCTTCCAGGTCTTGCCGCCGTCGTGAGTGCGGAAGAGATGCGGGCGCATGTCGTCGAGGCGGAGGGTGTTGACGGCGGCATAGTCAGTGAGGGCGTCGAAGTGGCCGGCGTCCATGTTGAAGACCTTCCAGAAGGGCTTCAGTTCGGGTGGGGTGACGTTGGTCCAGTGCGCGCCACCATCGGCGGTGGTCCAGATGAGGCCGTCGTCGGTTCCGGCCCAGAGACGGTTGACGTCCAGCGGGGAGAGGCCGAGGGAGTAGATGACTCCGCGGCGGGTGGGCTGCGCGGCGGGAGTGTCTTTGTAGGTGCCGATGACTGGCGGAATCTCCCAGGTTTCGCGGCTCAGGTCGGGGCTGATCTCGTTCCAGTTTTTACCGCCGTCCTTGGTGAGCCAGAGGGTGTTGGTGGCGAAGTAGAGGCTGTGTGGGTCGGCGGGAGAGAACTGGAGCGGCTCGGTGCGGAGGACGCGGTAGGTGCGGAGAGGCTTGGGCTCAACGTCCTGAATCTGACCGGTGCGGCGGTCGTATTTTGTTACTTTGCCGCCGTAGACGATGTCGGGGTTCAGGGGGTCGGGTGCGGCGTAGCCGTACTCTTCGATGCCGACGGGATGCCAGTCGTGGAAGGTGATGCGGCCGTCATCGCTGCGGCTGGGAACGCAGGCGCTGCCGCTATCCTGCTGGCCTCCGCAGACGCGATAGGGGAAGGCGTTGTCGGTGGTGGCGTGGTACATCTGCGCGGTGCCCTGGTTATACCACTGGGTCCAGGTTTCGCCGCCATTCTGCGAGATGATGACGCCCTGGTCGCTGGCGAGGGCGATGATCTTTGTGTTGTTGGGGTTGATGTAGACGTTCTGGTAGTCGTCGCCGCCGGGGGCGCCGCGAAGACCAAACCAGGTGCGGCCTTTGTCGGTGGAGCGCCAGGTGACGACGCTGGCTACGTAGACGGTGTCGGGATCTTTGGGATCGACTTTGGGGACGGGAACGTCACCGCCGCCGATGCGGGCCTCGGGGCGCGGATCGTGGTCGGGAGTGTGGACCCAGTTGACGCCTTCGTCGTCGGAGCGGTAGATGCCGACGGTGTTGTGAGTGGTCGCGATCGCTGCGTATATGCGCTTGGGATCGGTGGGGGAGATGGTCATCTGGACCTGGAGGATGTCGTCGGGGAGACCGTTGCCGGTGAGTTTGTTCCAGGTGTCGCCGCCGTCGGTGGACTTGTAGAGACCGCCTTCAGCGCCGGTCCAGGAGCCGTTCTCCCATGGGGCCTCCTGACGCTGCCACATGCCGCAGAAGACGACTTTGGGATCTTTGGGATCGATCTGGACTTCGGATGCTCCGGTGCGGTCGTTGGTGAAGAGGACGCGCTTCCAGGTTTTTCCGCCGTCGGTGGAGCGGTAGAGGCCGCGCTCATCATTGGGACCGTACGGGTGGCCGGTGACGGCGACGAAGACGCGGTTGGCGTCGCCGGGATCGATGGCGATCTGGCCGATCTGCTGGCCGTTGCTGAGGCCAAGGTGGGACCAGGTTTTGCCGCCGTCGGTGGATTTGTAGACGCCGTCGCCGGTCGAGAGGTCGGGGCGCTGGAGGCCTTCGCCGCTGCCTACGTAGAGGGTTTCGGGGTCGCTGTCGGAGACGGCGATGGTGCCAATGGAGCCGGAGGGTTCGTTGTCCCAGACGCTGTGCCAAGTGGCTCCGGCATCGGTGGTCTTCCAGACGCCGCCGTTTACCGCGCCTAGATAAAAGGTCGCGGGCTGGCTGGGAACTCCTGCGAGGGCGCGGGTTCTGCCGGCGCGCATGGGGCCGATCTGACGCCAACGCATGTCGGAGAAGAGTTGGGGCGAGTAGGCGGTGTTCTGGGCCGAGGCGCTGACGATTGCGCCGATTCCAAACAGAGAGAAGAGGAGAAGATTGCGGCCGTTCCTTGTCACGTTGACTCCTGAAAGATGCGAGATACGGAGCGCGGCGTCCATTTTTGCGGACCGCGGCTCCTCGGTTGGAGAATTTCTATGTAGTGTATGGGAAACGCAGCGGGATGGAAGAAAGTCTCAGATTGCCGGGTAAAGGAATCGGCGACCGCTCTTCGTCGCGGTGCTAGAAGGCCACGAGGCGGGCTGTGAACTGAACCTCGCGCGGGCCGCCGAGGTGAGCTACGTTGGGCGCAAACAAGGGCTGTCCCGCCGTGAAGACGGGCGCGCCCGGCAGGCCAAAGAGGCTGACGCCTTCGGCGCCGAAGTTGCGGTTTCCTGTTCCGGTTACGTTGAAGATGTCCATGAAGAGGTCGAGGTGGTGGCCGACGCCCTTGAGCGTGAAGTCTTTGACGATGCGGAGGTCGAGGTTGGCGAAGGAGGGTTGCCTCATGCTGTTTCGTGGGGCCTCTTTGCCGTTGATGATGGCGCGGTCGTTCCAATCGTTTGCGTCGTTCTGGGTGTCGAAGCCGATGAGTGGTGTGTAGGGTTGGCCGGAGCGGGCTACCAGAATTGGGTTGAACTTGAATCCGACGGGCAGGTTGAGCACTGCGCTCAGGTTGAAGTTGTGGCGGACATCCTGGAGCGAGTCGGCGCGCTCGATCTCGAGGTCGTAGGGGTTCAGGGCGGAATCGATGCTGTAGGGTCCCAGGTTCGAGTCGTTATCGACCGTCTTCGAGAGAGTGTAATTGGCGGTGATCGTTGTGCGGCGGGAGATCTGTGAGGTCGCCGTCAGGAGCAGCCCGTTATAGGAAGAGTGAGCGGAAGACTGGTTAATGAGCAGACGGCCGATTGCCGGATTGGGCCTTATCTTCGGGAATACGGGGATGCCGACGTTGTTGACGGTTGGTGGAGCGAGGTTCTGGTCGACTGCGCGCTGCAGATCCCATGTGCTGCTGTGCACGTAGCCTGCGGCGAGGTTCAGTTTCGTCGTGATGTCACGCTCTACGTCTGCTGCGGCTTGAAACGAGGTTGGATTTCGGAAGCCTGATGTGATTCCGACGATCAGCGCCTGAGGCGTGGTTAGCCCTACGGGTGGTCCCGGTAGAGCGTGAGGTGTTCCTGAGAGTGCACCCGTTAGTGCGAGGACCTGCGGATCGAAGTAGCTGTCAGCCACGATGGTCTGCAGACCGTTGTCTGCGGTGACACGATGGAAGAAGGTCGCCGGAGTTGGGGCGGCGTAGAGTCCGGCTGAGGCGCGAACGATTGTTTTCGCAGTCGGGGTCCACGCAAGGCCTACGCGCGGCTGCCACTGTGCGAGATCGTTTGGAATGATTTGCGTTTGAGTGATTGCAGGATTCGGATGGGGAGGCTGTGGATTCCATTGGCCGGCCCAGCGCAGTCCAGCGGTCAGGGTTAGACGTGGGCGAAGAGTAACTTTTGCGTTGGCGAAGAGGGCGAGTTCGCGAACCGCTCCGTCATAGAGAGTGTTGCCCGTGACGAAGGTCTGCTGGAAGCGACGGGGGTGGAAGGCGAGATAGTCGGTGAGGGAGTTGTAGTCGAAGCGACTATTCAGGTTGGCTTCGCGCTGCTCGTGCGCGGGATCGTAGGCGAAGCTGCCGCCTAACGTGAAAAGGGCTGAACCGCGGCTGATGGATACCGAGTCGCTCAGTTGAAGTTGATCTGAGGAGTAGAGGTGTGGCCCGAGGCTGTTGCCGCCGAGGACGCCGAAGCCGTTGATTTCGATCTCGGGTGCGATGGAGTTGGGCGTCAGGTTCCTGTGGTCCTGAGACCAGGAGATGAGCGCCTCGTTGACGCTGCGGCTATTGAGCACGCGGGTCCACGCGGCTTTGCCCCAGATACTTTGACCACTGAGAGATGAGGCCTGGTCCAGAGTGCCCAGGCTGCGGGTCGAGGCGTTCCCGACATCGGAGGAGCTGACGCGGTTGAGGGCGAGTTGCAGGTTGAGCGTGTTCGTGGGGTTCAGCACTTCATCGATGCGTTCGAAGAATGCTGTAGGAGAGTTCTTCTCGACGATCTGGCCTTGCAAGCTGGTGAGATTTCCCGGTACGACGACGCCGGGGGCCTGTGCTTCGAACTGCGACCAGTAGGGAACGTGGAGAAAATCCTGCTCGATGCCGGTGTAGAAGAATGCGTGGGTGCCGTGGATGGGGCCTCCGATGGAGCCTCCGAAGGCGTTTTGCACGTTATCGAGCGAGTTGCCGAAGGCATCGGCAGAGGTTAGTGCAGAGGGGCGGCCGGTGTAGAAGGCTTCGCCGTGATATTTGCCGGTTCCTTCTTTCGTGACCACGTTGATGAAGCCGGCGTTGGTGCCGCCAGTCTCTGCGCTTACGCCGGAGCGGACTATCTGGAATTCGCGGACCACGGTTTGGGGGAGGAAGAAGGTGCCGTCGCCTGCTCCTCTGCGGCCGCCGAGCAGAGGATCGTTGAAGTTGACGGCGTCCACCTGGGTGATGACGGCCGAAGAGCGTTGCCCCGCGACGATGACACCGTTGCTGTATGTGTCCTCCTTCACGCCTGGCGCGAGTTGACCGAACTGGCTGAAGTCGCGGTCGCGGTTGGGAAGGTAGGTGACTTCCATGCCGGGAAAGAAGATCTTGGCGGCTGGGTCGTCGGTATTGACCGGCGGTGCGACTGTATTTCCCTCCGATGTGGCACCGCGTCCGGTGACCGTTGTGCTCTGCGAGACTGCGGCGACACTTAATTTCAATGCGACCTGAGTTGTGCTTCCCAGGCTGATTGTGAGTCGTACGGGGCGCCGCGAGACGAGGCCTTTTCCCGTAGCTTCTACCGTAAATGCACCGGGCACAAGGTTCGAGATGACGAACGAGCCTTCCGTGTCGGCGACGGTGGTGCGTTTGGAAGACAGATCGGTGTTGTTGACGACTACTGTTGCTCCGGCAACGGGCCGGTTCTGCGGGTCGACGACTGTACCTCGAATGGAGGCTGTATTCGCCTGGGCGAAGAGACGGGATACACCGGCGAGAAGAACGCTTCCTGCAAGAAGGACGGGGCCCATTTTCCGCAGCATTAGAATGTGAGCCTGCCGGAGAATTGGAAGGAACGTGCCGGGAGTTGGTTGGTGATGCCAGCCAAGGGGGCGCCGAAGCCTGGTCCAGCGGTTGCGCCGTTGCCCCATGTTCCGCTGTATCCGACGAAGTTGGCGTGATTCAGCACATTGAACGACTCGGCTCGCAGATAGAGCTGCAGTCGTTCGTGGATGATTGGGAAGTTGCGGGCGACGAAGGGGGTGACATCATAGATATCTCCGCCGCGGCCGGTGTTTCTCCCTACTACAGCTCCGTTGATAACGGGCCGGTCGGTTGTGGCTCCTGTGTCGCCGCTGTTGGTTGTGCCTGTTACATAGTTGTACGGAAGGCCACTGGCCAAAGTAGCGATACCGCCGATCTGGATCTTGAGTGGCGCGACATATGTTCCGCTGAGGACAAAGCGATGGCGCTGATCAAAGATGGCGTTGCCGACCTCGGCCCATCCGGGGAAGTTTGGGTCATTGGGGTTCTGGCTCGGGATATCGGGGTCGACGTTGTCGATGGCGTGGGACCATGTGTAACTAGCGAGCATCGAGAGTCCATGACTGAAGGTGTGGTTCAGGTTGACGTCGAGCGCTTCGTAGTAAGCAAAGCCATCGTTGACGTCGGACTGAATGACACTATAGGGAGGCTGAGGATTGCTGGCCGTGGTGGGACTGCAGGTCTTGCCTGCATGCGCGTACCAGTAGATCCAATAAGGCCGGGTGCAGTTGGCCGCTTGTGCTGTGCGGATCTGATTTGGTGCCGTGCGAACGAATGGTGAAGGCAAGTCGACGTCCAGCGGGCGATTGATGCGAATCGTGTGCGTGCCGACGTAATCGACCGCCAGAACCCAGGTTGGCGCGAGTTGCTGCTCGACTCCGATGGTCCATTGCTCGGAGTAAGGATTCAGGAGCTTGTTCGGGTATCCGATCAGCGTTGATGTGGGGAAGAACTGATTGAGGTAGGCGCTTTGACCGGGCCGGATGTAGAGGCTACGGAGAGGCACCTGAGCGCCGGGAGGGAAGGCAGGGAGCGGCGCCGATGCGACAGATGTTGGGAAGCCGATTTGGCCCGGGGTGGCGGTGTAATTGAAGACCCCGGTTGGGCCGGTGAGTGCGTAGTTTGCCTCGGAGTTATCGACAATCTGAGAGTAGTAGATGCCGAATCCGCCACGCACTACCATCTTGCCTGCGCCTTTGACGTCGTAGACGAAGCCGACGCGTGGAGCGACATCGCCACGTGAATCGGTAAAGGTCTGCTGCTCGTAACGAAGGCCGAGGTTAACTGTCAGTTCGGGTGTCACATGGTAGTCGTCCTGCGCGAACAGCGACCATAGCGTGTCGTTTACTGTGTAGGCGGCGTTTCCGTAGCTTTGCTGATAGTTGGCAACGTTTGCGATATTGCCGAGGTAGGCCTGGCTCTCGCAGTATGCGGCGCTTTGAGTGCAGGTGTTGTAGGTGAATTTGCCGAGGTAGATGGGGCCACCGAACTCCTTGCTGTTTCCGCCGTTGTGGGCGTAGATCGCGTTGCCTCCGAACTTCAACTGGTGCTTGCCTTTTGAGAGGGAGAGCGTCTCGGCTAACTCGTACTGGCGGTTCATCAGGAGTGCGGATTGCGATGTTCCGGAGGTAAAGGTTCCTCCAGAGGAGATGGGAACGACGTACTGTGTGCCGTAGATGACGGGGTCGAATTCGGTGATGGGGGAGGCGAGCTGGAACTGGAGCCTGACGCTGTTGACCATTGTCGGGCTGAGTACGGCGGTGTCTCCGAGCTCAGCGGTGTAGGTCTTTCGGCGAAAGGTGCGGGCGACGCTGGGAAGGCTGCTGCCGCCGACGATGCCGTTGGGATTGGTGTCGTAGAAGCCATCTGCGCTGCCGCGAAAGAACACGTTGTTGTTTGTGGAGAGCTGATGATCGAGTCGTGCCGTGGCGAGCCAGTCGCGATAATGGCCGATGAAGTTTCCGGGATCGAGCGGGGAGGTGACCGGAGAGGCGCGGTCCTGGCTGCTGTATTCTCCTCCCACAAAAAAGTGCGTTAGCTTCTTTTCTCCGATCGGTCCGGAGATAGACCCCGCGCCCTGGCCGAGCGTGTCGTTGGTGATGTCGTTTCCGCTGGTCGCGTTTCCGGAGTTGAATCCAGAGAGAGCGGCTTCGGGACCGGAAGGACGCCAGAGTCCGAAGACCTGTCCGTGGTAGAAATTGCCACCGCTCTTGGTGACGACACTGACGACGCTTCCGGTGCTTCCGCCGTACTCCGCGGAAAAGCTGTTAGTGAGCACAGACATCTGATCGACGGCGACGACGGGGATATTGGTGAAGATCGTCTGCCGTCCCCAGCTGTCGATTGCGTTGGCGCCATCCACTTCAAACCATGCCTGCCTGCGGCCGGCGCCATTGGTTGTGAAGAGATTCTGATTCATAAAGATGTCTCCCTGATTGATGGCAGGGCGATTGGCGGCGCTGAGAAGAGGAAGGTAGGTGATCTTGCTACCGTAAAGAGGAGTTTCCTGAATCTTTGCGGCATTGAGAAAAATGCCAAGCTGCGGCTGATCGGTTCTGGCCTCGCCGACCGTTCCCGTTACGGTGAGTTCGGTGCTAACGCCAGATACGTTTAGGTGCATTTCGATGCTGGCCGTGGAACCACCGGACAACGCGATGCCGTCGACATTCGCAGCTGTGAAGTTTGGTTTCATTGCGGTCACTTTGTAAGTGCCAGCGACGGGGAGCGCGCCCAGATAGAAGTCTCCGGATGCATTGGTCTTCGTGACGTGTTGAAGGCCGGTCAACGTGTTAACAATCGTGATCTCCGCGCCCGGAATGCCTGCGTGCGTCTGGTCGACAACGTGGCCGCGCAGAGTTGCGGTGTCTGGAGTCTGTGCAATCAGATTCAAAGAGCCACAGACGAGAAGGACGGAGAGCAAAGAGGAAAGCTTAAACATGTGTCTCCCAATTTTGTTTGGCAACGGATGTGTGTTCTATCGGAGGTAGCGGTGTGCTAGCTCAAGTCGTTGACTGACAGGTGGATAGATATACGGATACGACATCTGGCGAAGTACTACCAGCGGTAGTAGATGAGAGGTTAGGGAGTGCCGACAAACTAGCCGGCTTACCTCAGGAGCGATTCGAGCAGACGATAGACTCCGAGGGAGACCTGGAGTTGCGGGAATAGCAATGCTGAACCGACTAGCAAAAGAGAGGGCGCAACCCAGAAGAGCGTCGGGAAGCGTGTGGGCGGTTTCGCTACTGGATCCACTCGTAGGAGGCGTTCGACTCTAAGGGCGAGGCCTTCGCGGGCAGCGAAGAGTCCGCTCACTAACGGAGCTTGCGCCTGGGTGCCTTCCAGGCGAGCTAGTCTGATCAAGGCCTCGGCGAGTGCGATGGAGCGGACCGGGTTACCTCGCGTCGCGAGATCGTCGGCGGCCAGTTCGGCATATTGGTCCCAATGATCCTCCAATACCCGGAAGCTGCGTAGAAACGGAACCAGGTCGGGCGCCAGAAGGATCAGGAGGCGCTTGAGATTGTCGCCGGAGGAACGATGAGCCCGCTCGTGGTCGAGTGCTGCTTGAAATTGCTCGGCGGTAAGCACTTCGAGAACGCGGGGCGAGACAACAACCTTGGGTTTGAGAAGGCCAACGAGGCCAAGCGATGGAAGCTCTTGGGTTTCGTTGGCGAGATGCCACGAGGTCGAGTCTTTCGCTGCGCAAACCGTATCGCTCAGGGAAGATGACTGAATGATGGCGCGCATTGCTCTGACGAAGGCGTTTAGACAGATGAGGAGACCCAGGCACGCCGGTACGAGACACAGCAAGCCGATCTCCTCTGAGGCGTGATTCTCCTCATAGCGCAGATAACTTGGAAGACACGCGATGAGGACTAGAAGGAGTGACAGACAAGCGGGGCCGAGCCGCAGCAGGATCAATATTCTCGAAGCCTGTCGCGGCCGCATGGATGCGGCGGCGCGCGCGATCCGGGGAAAGAGCCCAAGACTCAGCAGGCCGATTGCGAGATGAAAGAGGAAGAAAGAGGCAAGACAGAGGATTGCAAGTCTTATGGAATAGGGTGCAATCATCGCTTTTCCTCCCGCTCGAACTGCCGTCGTCTTGCTGCGATTTTCTTCTCCAGTTCTTGAAGAAGAGACTCATCGTAGGTTCCGACCGCGTCGAGGAGGTAGGAAACGAGAGGGACTCGAGCGACGGGCGTGGATTGTGCGGCACGATTCGCTGCGTGTTTGTCTCGATCGATTGGTTCGGCGGCACGAGGCGCATAGCGGAACCCGCGCCCTTCCTTCTGCCGGATAAGCAGGTCCTTCTTATACAGTCTGTCGAGTGTTGTCATGACTGTGGTGTATGCGAGCGGCCTGGTCAGGCAGTTGCTGATATCGCGCACGGTTCCACCTCCAGTTTCGCAAACGAGAGTAAGCACCTCGCGTTCCAAGCGAGCCGAGGAGAAGGAGTTTGAACGGATTCCTGTGCCGGCGAGAGTCTGTCATGACGGGATTGAAGTCACAGTTGAGTTCATTATGCGCTTCCGTCGAATCTGGATGGAGGCAAGAGAGGCGAACAAGATCACCAGGAAACAGATTTCGACGAAGACCTTCTCTCCATCGAGCAGATCGGCACGGCCTGTCTTCAACTCGGAGTCGGTAAACACTCCGTGGATGAAGAGCAGAATGGCGGCAGGGTAAACGAGAAGATGGGTTCTCTTCCACCACTTCCGTCCGATGCTGAGACGATAGAGCGATGTTACGACGACGATCGCCAGGAGATAGAGGGCGATCGCGCCGAGTGTATTCTGCACCGGCTGCAGAGGAGAGTGGATGGGCAGGAGGATATCCACGACGCGAAAACGCACGCGCCCCACAAAGAGGAGGATGAGCGGATGAATCAAGGTTAGAGTGATGGTCGCATAGGCGGTGATTCGATGGGCGTAGAAGATATTGAAGCGACGGTGCGGCCAGTATTTCACCGGACTGTAGCGAACCGCCATAAGCAGCCCGATGAGCAGGTTTGCCGTTGCCAGAGCAACAGCAGCAAGGCCTGCGTAAGCGCTGAGGTCAACCAGATCCATTGCTTCCATCTATTTTTTGGACGGTTATGCGTTTCCTTGCGGAACGCACAACCGATCCGGGTTTAGCTCTACCTGATTAGTTCTCTACTCAGAGGATTTTACGGGCACGGCTGGTATGTTCTGGTCTCGCACAACCTTGTTGAACTCCGCTATGTCGTGCGTTTCTACTTGTTTCAGCTGGTCAAGCTGGACCTGCAGTTGAGCCGAAAGCTCTTTGAAGACTTCGTAGCTTTGCGACGTTGGTGCAATGTCCGTTGCCGTAACCGTGGAAAGAAGCGCGCCTAACTTGTTGTTCAACTTGATGGGGAAGTTGAGTGCATCTTCGCTTGCTCGAAGTTTGGTCTGATAGATCGCGTTCTCGATTGTGTCCAGCTTAGCGAGAATGGCTTTCGCTGAGGCCGATATCTTCGCATCGGTGCTCTTGCTGTACTCCTCGAGCTGGTGTCGTGCGGCGCGGATGTCGATCACGGCTTGATTTGCTGCTGTTAGCCTGTCACGAATCTGGAGCGCGAGTTCGAGTTGCTTGTTGAAGTCGTCAGGAGTAGTCGGCGTTCTGGGGTCTTTCTTGACGACGAACTTCTGCGTCTCGGTGTGCCCGTCCACAGTCAATTGAACAGTGTAAGTTCCGGGAACGACCTGCGGTCCACGAACGCCGCCGGCCCAGAAGATCATGCCGGGAAAGCGAGTGGCGTCCGCGTAGTGGAGATCCCAGACGAAACGATTGAGCCCTGGTTTAGTGGAGGGTTTCGGAGCGGCAGGTCTTTCATCTTCTTCCAATCCTGCAGCCTCCTTTGGCTCGGGCTTTGAAGAGATCTCTCGCACCAGCTTGCCAGAGGCATCCGTGAACTTGAGGACGACATCGGATGTGGGTTTGGCTTTGAGGTAGTAATACACGACCACGCCGTTCGGAGGATTCTTTCCGGTTCCGGGCTGGGCTCTTTCGAAGCCTCCGCCGCCTGCATACCGATAGGATGGTTTGGGTTCGAAGAGATGCACGGAATCTTCTGGAAGTTTTCCGGGCGCCAAGGCGCGGACCATCGGGAGATCGTCGAGGACATAGAAGCTTCGTCCCTGAGTTGCCACAATCAGATCGTCTTCGCGCTTCTGAATGGTGAGATCCGTCATCGGCACGTTGGGAAGGTTGAGCTGGAAAGGAATCCAGTTGTCTCCGTCGTTGTAGGAGACATACAGATGCGCTTCGGTTCCGGCGAAGAGGAGGCCCTTCAGCTTTGTGTCAGGGCGAATGGTTCTGGTGAAGTCGTCGGCGGGAATTCCGTTGGTGATCTTCGTCCAGGTTTTTCCGTAGTCTTTCGTCTTATAGAGGAAGGGACGAAAGTCGTCGGACAGGTACATCGTCGCCGCGACGTAGGCTGTGCCGGCGTCGAGCGGCGATGCGGCGATGCAGTTGACGCGGATGAAGTCGGGGAAGTCCTTCGGCGTGACGTTGGTCCAGCTCTTGCCGCCGTCGCGCGTGAGGTGGATAAGCCCGTCGTCGGAGCCTACCCAGATGACTCCTTTTTCTACCGTTGATTCATCAATGGTGAAGATGGTGTCGTAGTACTCGACCGCTGTGTTGTCTTTGGTGATGGGGCCGCCAACGGGACCCTGCTTCGATTTGTCATCCCGCGTCAGGTCGGGGCTGATGGCCTTCCAGTGCTGTCCCTCGTCCTCCGTGGTCATAAGAACATTCGCGCCCGCGTAGAGGAGCTTTGGATTCCATGGGGAAAACACTAGAGGGAAGCTCCACTGGAACCTGTACTTCATCGCCTCGACGCCTGAGCCCATGGGGTTATCTGGCCAGACCGTTATGTTGCGAAGCGCTCCGGTCTTGTCGTCGTAGCGAGTGAGCAGGCCGTCGTAGGAACCGGCGTAGACATAGCGGGAGTCGGTGGGATCGGGTGCGATCCAACCGCTTTCGCCGCCGCCGACCTCATGCCAGTCCGACTCGGTGATGGAACCGTTGTTGGATCGGCTTGAGATTTCGACGGTGGTGTTGTCCTGCTGGGCTCCATAGATGTGATACGGGAAGTCCTGATCGGTGACGACGCGATAGAACTGAGCTGTCGGCTGGTTCATGATCGTGCTGAAGCTCTTGCCGCCGTCGAAGGTGATGTTGGCTCCGCCGTCATTCGATTCGATCATCCGGTTCGGATCGTCATTCGCAATCCAAAGGTCGTGATTGTCTCCATGGCCGGTGGGGATGGATTTGAAGGTGCGGCCGCCGTCGATGGAGCGGTAGAAGCTGGTGTTCAGCGCATAAACCGTGTCCGCATTTTTGGGGTCGGCGAAGATGCGTGAGTAGTACCAGGCGCGCTGTTTAACTTCGCGCTGATCATTCACCTTCGTCCAAGTGGCGCCGCCGTCGTCGGAGTGGAAGATGCCGCCTTCTTCGGCTTCGACGAGGGCCCAGAGACTGCCGGCCTTGACGGGCGAGACTGCGATGCCGATTCTTCCGATTACTCCCTTCGGCAGACCAGAGTTGCGAGTGATCTCCTTCCAGGTGTCGCCGCCGTCGGTCGATTTGTAGAGTCCGCTGTCGGGGCCGCCGCTCTCGAACGTCCAGGGCTTGCGAATGACCTGCCAGATGCTGGCATAGAGCACGCGGGAGTTTGTCGGATCGATTGAAACGTCGATTGCCCCAGCGACATTGCTCTTGTACAACACCTTTTGCCAGGTCTTACCGCCGTCCTTTGTGCGAAAGACGCCGCGTTCTTCGTTTGGTCCGGCCATGTGGCCGAGAGCTGCGACGTAGGCGATGTCCGGATTCTTCGGGTCGATGCGCAGTGCGCCGATCTGCTGCGTGTCCGTCAGGCCGACATGGGTCCAAGTGTGGCCGGCATCGGTCGATTTGTAGACGCCGTCTCCGTGCGAGGCGTTTCCGCGGATATCTCCCTCGCCCATGCCGGCGTAGACGACGTTGGGATCGGAGTCGGCCACTGCGATTGCGCCGACTGAGCCGAGCTTCAGCTGATCATCCGCTACGGGGAGCCAGTGATTGCCGCCGTCTGTTGTCTTGAAGATGCCTCCGCCGGTCGCTCCAAAATAAAAGGTAAGTGGCTCGGACTGAACTCCCGTGACCGCGCCGGAGCGTCCGCCACGAAAAGGGCCGATCTGTCTGAATTGAATCCCGTTGAACGGAGAGTCTGACTTCTTCTCCTGCTTTTCCTGTGCGTGGGCGGTCAGTGGAAAGGTGGCAGCAATCAGGAGTGCCGATAGGGAAAGGGCTGTAAATTCGAAGTTCCGTTTCGCAAAGCTCTTCTGTACGAATTGATCTGACATTGTTCCTCTAGGCCGGGGGTGTGGATTTCTATAACGGAAACAACTTTGGCGGAACATCGGCGGATGCTCGCCAGTCGTTGATACTTCGTCAAAGATTATGTGAATCAGCGCCATGGTAGATCACGAGACGTGATCGTTCAAACGATATCTGAAGTCAGTGCAGGTTCTTTTAAGGACGTGGAGACTTCCTCAAGAGTTTCGCGATGTGAAGAGATGCCTGCGGTATTGGGCGCGCGGGCAGCAAATCCGGGCCTTTTGCCAAGATTATCGTGCAGATGGGCCGGCAGGGTCGGGGTATCGACGTTGCATGATGCCGAGATTGCATGGGGCGTTGACATATCATGTGAGAGCGATTTCTCTTCCACGAACGGAGAGGTATGAGGGCACTGCAACTCACGGACTACAAGCGCCTGGAGATGGTCGATCTCCCCATTCCGGCGCCTGATGAGGACGAGGTTCTGATCGCCGTGCGCGCATGCGGCATCTGTGGCAGCGACGTTCACGGCTACGACGGAAGCACCGGCAGGAGGATTCCTCCGTTGGTGATGGGTCATGAGGCCGCCGGCACGGTTGCCGCCGTCGGGAGATCGGTGACGGCATTTTGTGAAGGAGATCGGGTCACGTTCGATTCAACCGTGTACTGCGGCCGGTGCTTCTTCTGTGAGCGTGGAGAGATAAATCTCTGTGATGCGCGCGAGGTGATTGGTGTTTCCACGGCACAGTTCCGGCGCATGGGAGCGTTTGCAGAGTACATTGCCGTGCCCGAACGAATTGTGCACAGGTTACCGAACGAGATGCCCTTTGCGCATGCCGCGCTGATCGAGGCCGTCTCGGTGGCTGTGCACGCGGTGTCACTTTCAAGGATTGAGCTAAATGATACTGCGGTGATTGTTGGAGCGGGGATGATCGGGCTGCTGACGCTGCAGGCTGCATTGCGCGCTGGAGCTGGAACGGCGATTGTGCTTGATCTGGACGACACTCGGCTCGCATTGGCGCGGGAGATGGGGGCGACGAGGGTTTTCAATACAAACAAAGAAGGGGTGACTGCAGAGATTCTGGAACTGACGCAGGGTCGAGGCGCGGATGTTGCGCTTGAGTGCGTTGGGACAGGGCCGGCGGTCACGCTTGCTGTGGAGAGCGTGCGCAAGGGAGCCACCGTAACGCTGGTGGGAAACGTTGCGCCTAAGATTGAGATCGGATTGCAATCCGTCGTCACGCGGCAGTTACGATTGCAGGGATCCTGCGCCTCAGCAGGGGAGTATCCGACGAGCATTGCTCTGATGTCGCGCGGCGCGATCCAGGTGGAAGGACTGCTGTCGGCAGTGGCTCCACTGGAGGAGGGGGCGGCTTGGTTCGACCGGCTCTACCGGCGGGAAGCGGGATTGATGAAGGTTGTCCTGCAGCCCGGGACGGCGGTTTCGTGATGGACAATCTCTTTGATTTGACGGGAAGCGTGGCGTTGGTTACAGGAGCAAGCCGCGGCTTGGGAGAGGGCTTCGCGCGTGTGTTGGCTAAGGCCGGGGCGGATGTGGCGTTGACGAGCCGGCATCCTGATTCTCTGTCGCGGATAAAGAATGAGATCGAATCGATGGGACGGCGGGTTGTGGCCGTTGCGCTTGACGTTCGCGACGAGCAGAGTATCAAGGCGGCTGTGTCGGAAGTGGAATCGCGCCTGGGACGCATTGACGTCCTTGTGAACAATGCCGGATGCAATGTGCGTAAGCCGGCGCTTGATGTGACATGGGAAGATTGGAATCTCATACTCGAGACGAATCTTCGGGGACCATTTTTTGTTGCGCAGGCTGTGGCACGCGGGATGATCCGTCGGGGATACGGCCGGATTATTAATATTGGCTCTGTGACGAGTGTGGCCGGGTATGCGGGGCTTGGCCCTTATGGCGCGAGTCGCGGAGGCATCAAGCAGTTGACGATGAGCCTGGCCGACGACTGGGGAGTTCATGGGATCACGGTGAACTGTCTCGCGCCGGGATGGTTTCGCACCGAGCAGAATGCGGTGTTGTATGAAGATGCGGAGTGGGTGAAGTATCTGTGCGACCGGATTCCGCTCAAACGGCCGGGGCGACCGGGCGACCTGGACGGTGCTCTGCTCTTTCTCGCTGCGGAATGCAGCCGCTACGTGACCGGACAGACGCTGCTGGTTGACGGGGGAATCTCCACTGGCGCAACCAAAGCGATGATTCAGAGACACTCAATTTAAATTGAATGCGGAGAGCAAAAAGAGAGGGACAGGTACTGACCTGTCCCTTTGCGTTTGCCTGCTTCGGTTCGCTAGAAGAGGAACTTGAGGGACAACTGCATCGTGCGTCCGTTGTTCAGGAAGACCTTTCCAGGCTGACCGAAGAATCCGTTACCGACCGTTTGGAAGTTGATGTACGTGCTTACGTTGGAGGTCTGATTGATGTTGTTGACCGTACCCGGGGTGTACTGGGCATGGTTGAGGACGTTATAGGCCTGGGCACCGAACTCGATCGAGTAACGCTCGAGGAAGGTGAGGCGCTTGTAGGCCGCCAGATCAAAGTTATTGATCGGGCGCGTGGGCATCGTGTTACGTGAGGCATTCGGGAGCGTACCCGATCCGGCCTGAATGTAGTATGCATTCGGGTTGAGGGCGACATAACCAACAGTGTTCGCGGCGCACTGCGTTGCACCCGTCCCGCAGAGGTTCGCAAGGTTGGAGGCAAACTGGGGCGTCACGAGGGACGAGGTATTTTTCACTCCGTTGGGGTTGATGATAGTGCGATCGATATAAGCCGCGCTGTCGCCGTTCAGGTTTGAGTTGATGCCAGAGAGAATGGTGACATACTCAGGCGATTCGTAGGTATAGATTGGCGAGATCGTCCAATTACCGACGACGTTCTTGAGGAGGAACGAGTTCGAGTGCTTGTAGGCTTGCACGTCGTAGACCGCTTCGAGAGAGATGCGATGCGTGCGATCAAGCGCTGACCGGCTGTAGTCAGCGGCGACGTTCTGCGAGTTCTGCGGACGGCGCGGAGTGAGCGTGGTGGCGAAGACCTCAGCCGTCGCGTCATCCATGGTCTTACTGTAAGTGTAGGAGAAATTGGCCTGCAGTCCCTGGGTGAAGCGTCGGCTCACGTTCGCGACCAACGCGTTGTAGTTGGAACTGGAGTAGGGCTGGTAGGAGGTAATTTTTCCGGTGAAACCGCCTCCGGGAACAAGGAAAGACGGCACGATATTGGAGAGTGAGTTGATTTGAGCCAGAGTGCTGGCGCCCGGGGGAGCGATAACAGTTGTAGAACCAGTCAGCGAGGTAGGAAGCTGGTTGGCGGCGGTGACTTTGGGCTGTCGATTGAGCTGGTCCTGTGTCGGCAGGTGGATGCCGCGTGTGCCTATATATCCAATCTCAGCGGTATAGTTCCTTGCGAAGGTGCGCTGGACGGTGAGGGTGTAGGTTTCGGCATACGGCAGTACCTGGTTGGGAATGTATGCCGATGTGGCTGCTCTCTGGGCGACGAGGTCAGGCACGCAGGGATTGGTGATGTTGTTAATGCAGTACTGCGTTACACCAGATCCCGTTCCGGGCGGAAGGCCTCCCTTCGCAAGGAAGTTGGGGGCACCAGGATTGGGATTGTTGCCGCTGCCGACATCGTTCGTTGCAGAGTACTGCGGCGGGAAGGAGAGGGTGCCCAGATTATCGAACAGGACATCGTAGGCTATGCCGAAACCGGCTCGAACCACGGTCAGGTCATTTGGAGCCCAGTTGACGCCGATACGAGGAGCAAAGTTCTTGCCACCTGGCTGTGGCGTACCAAAGGTAATGACGCCAGGAATGGAGGCCGCCGCGTTCAAGACCTGCGCGCGCTCGCCGACAGGTACTGAGGTGAACTCATACCGGAGACCACCATTGAGGGTGATCTTCGGGGTCATACGAAATGTGTCGTTTACGTAGCCATAGAGGGCGGTCTGGTCACCATAGTAGGTCAGGTTGCCGGTCGAGCGCTCTCCGAAGCTGGTAGGTGCGAGATCGTGCAGGTACTCGGTGAGGTTATTCCACTCGTAGTCGCCACGAGCTCGCTGGGTGAATCCTTGCGGGGAGATATATTTTCGTCCGTCAAAGCCAATCGTGAGGGTGTGCCTGCCCTTGACGTAGCTTATGTTGTCGGTCAACTGATAGAGGTTCTGGATCGTGAACTGTGGCGCGTTTTGATCGGGACCGATGTTAACCCCTCCCAGATCGAAGAAGGTCAGGTTGGGAAACGAGTCCAGGCCAGGGAACGTGAAGTTCCCCGCGATCAAATTGTTGGAGTAGCGGTTGTAACCAAGGCGGAATTCATTGGTGAGGTTCGGCGTAAAGGTGTGGTATTCGCTGAGGGCGATAAGCTGGTATCGGAATGGCTCAGCAGTGTAGAACACTTCGTTTTGTATGGTGAAGGTGTTAGTGTCCGTCTGAGCCAGGCGATTGTAGATGTAGCGTGCGCGAAAGCTGTCCTTCGGCGAGATGGTGTAGTCGACGCTTGTCGTTAATACGTCGAAGTTCGAGGGCGCGCCCCCAGTGGTCTGATAGTTCCCCAAGGGGATGTTGGTGGAGGGTGATGCGCCACCAAAGATCCCGGACGCTGAGTCAAATGCGGTTCCCTGGTAGACCTGAAGGAACTGTGGTCCGGTAGCTGAGTTGCCGCAGGACTGGTCATGCGCAGCATCGATTGGTCCACCGCCGGCGCCGGTGATGGTGGCGGCCGGGGTGTACTTCACGTACTCGGTGAGGTTGTTTGCACTGAGGCCATATGTGGTGCCCAGGGATTGAAGTGTAGCGAGCCCGGCGGCGGTCGGGACGCAGGAGAAAGTAGCCGGGTTGGTTCCTATCGAATTGCGCTCAAAGTTTGCGAAGAAGAAGAGCTTATCGTGAAGGATCGGTCCGCTGATCTGCCCGCCGTAACGATTGTTGTCGAAGCGCGGGTTGATAGCAGGCTTGCCGCCCTGGGTTCCGCTTTCTGCGTTCAGGTTGCGGTTCTGGAAGTATTCATAAGCGCGGCCGTGGAATTTATTGGTTCCCGAGATGACGTTGGTGTTGAACTGACCGCCTGATGAGTGGCCAAACTCCGGCGAGAACTGATTCGTGATGAGGGTGAAGTTCTGCACGGAGTCGTTGGGTATGTAAACCAGCGGGCCGGTCAGGGCCTTATTGTTGTTGTCGATGCCTTCAATGGTGAAGTTGTTGTTGCGAGGGCGTTGTCCGCCGATGGAGGGTCCAATGCCTATGCCGATGCCACCGCTTGAGGCGACTCCGGGACTGAGCAGCGATGCGTTCAAAACGCCAAAGCCGGTCGATCCGCCAGACGAGGTGGATGGAAGTTCCGAAAGTTCCTCATTTCCCATGACCTGCGACAAATTGATGGTCGTTGTATCGAGGGCCGCTCCGGCCTCGGCGGTGACCTCCACTGTAGTCGTGGCGCCAATAGTGAGGGTCACATTCTCGGTGGATGTTCTGTTGAGTTCCACCGTGATTCCACGACGTGTGTAAGGCTGAAAGCCCGGAGAGTTGACCGTGAGGTCGTAGGTGCCCGGCAGAAGGTTGCCGGCACGAAATTCTCCCTCGGCCCCGGCTTTGATGGAAACAGCCACACCAGTGGCCTGATTCGTTACCGTAACGGCTGCGTTGGCGATGGCAGCTCCAGTGGAGTCCTTCACCGTACCTACCAGATCTCCGCTCGTGGTTTGAGCGAAGGCGATGCTTGCAGTGAGGGCCATTGCTACCGCTGCGATGAAAACAGGTATGCGTCGCATATTGCCTCCAGGCGCAAACTGATCGCATTCCATGGGTCGAATCAGTCAGCTAGGTTTTCAAAGAGAGGCAATTCTGTTGCCAATGCACTTTTTGAGTTTGCAATGCTTGCGAAAAAACATAACGTTGTCGTTCATCGGAGTCGCGCAAAGAGTTGAGTTCAGATTCTCGTGGAGAGTATCTCTTTGCAAGATAGAGACAACCGGGTGCTGGCCCCTTGAATGGGACGAACCGCACTTTCCCGGAGAAGAAAGACACACAGTATGAGACGAGGAAAAGGGGGCGGTAAAATTCTCTAAAATACTCCGTTAACTCATAGAATCTAAGGAGTTTACTATCGTTCTCCAGAACCTGTGACGAGATGGATTTTACAGGGACGAAGGTGCTGGGCGGAGTGACCAACAGGAGTACACATGTCTGCAGTTAGTCTTTTACGACGAGTTGACATATTGAAATTGGAATTGTCGCGATCCAAGGCGAAGCATCGGGGCTGATCAGAAATACAGCAATTCACGCGAGACTTCCCTGGCGAATTTTGAGAACTCGGCCAGAACATTTGATCAGTGAAAGCGGTAGGCCACGCCAATGCCTACTAGCTGGGGCGTCAGGCCGTGAAGAGGAAACCCGAACCAGCTCTGGTATTCATAGTCCACTCGAACCTTGAATCTAGGCCGGACAATGTAGTCCAATCCAGCTCCGATCGCTGCGATGTTGTAGGCGAGGTTCGCAGTTGGCACGATCTTGCCATTGGAATCCAGCTCCGATGGATAGTTGAAGACGCCTCTGCCGTAAAGGACCTTGGCGTATGGGTTGTAACGTTGATGGCGCAACACGTATCGCGGCCCGATTTCATAGGTGCGCTCATAAACCGCGCGGGTGGAATCGGGATCGTTGACTTGATGAAACTCACCCTCGATGCCGAGGTGGTACTGGAAATCGAAGGTGGTGTAGAAACCGTACCCTTTGAATTTATCGGGATAGTAGTCAGGGGATGCGAGGTTGAACATCGCTCCAATCTGCAGGTTTCCTTCTCGTTCAGCGGTTGGAGTTGCCTGGGCGTTAAGACGCGTAGCCGTGGTGCCTGCAATGCAGATCAGCAGGAGCAACCTGCCTATCGCCAGGACGTGTCTTGCGCCGTCTGCGGGTTTTCTAAAAAACCTCTTCATACTCGTCATCTCTCTCAATGTGCGATTTCTATTGCGGCGCCTGGTCGATGTGGTAGTCGACACTGACGGTGTGCTGAATACCGTTGCTTGTTGCAGTGATGGTGATGGGATAGTTGTGATCGTTGTAACCGCTGGCGCAGCCCGTCACGGTTCCGATCGCTCCCAGAGACATCAGGAGCAAGGCGGAGTAGGTGAGGATCCGCGAGAGTTTTCCGGCCGAGCGTCGGGAGTAACGCAGACCCAGGAGCGGAAGCAGGAAGAGACCGAGGGAGATGGGAGATATTCTGCTCGGCCAACCTTTCGGTTCAGACGAGGCGAGTTTCTGGGTTGCGACGGTGAGGGTGACGTCCATCGGGCCAGCGACCTTGCCGATGCTGTTCGGAGAGAACGTGTAGGTGGCCAATATCGGTCCGGTTGGGCTTGCCGACAGTTGCACGACACCCGGGTAGGTTCCTCCGATTGGAGCAATGTGGAAGGTGAATGTGCGAGTGGAGCCATAAGTTCCTTCGACAGTGGCCTGGCTGGTGAGTTGAATGGAGAAGTCGAGTGGGGTGATGAGGACAGTGTTCGTGCCGGACGTCCCCGAGGCGGTGCTCGAAGAGAAGTTGACATCGCCGCTATAGATCGCAGTGATGACGTGCGTCCCCACCGAGAGCGAGGTGGTGGTGTAGCTCGTGGTTCCGTTCGAAAGAGTTCCCGTTCCCAGCGGGGTGCCGTTGTCGAAGAAGCTGACGGTGCCGGTGGGGGTGCCACTGGTTGTCGAGGCTACGGTCGCGTTGACTGTGACAGGCAAATCATAAGCAATGTTTGTAGTGCTTAGAGTCGTTGTCGTAAGTGCCGGGGCCTTGGTGATGGACAGGGTTCCGTTCTGGACTACCTGAATGTAGTCGGCGAGGTTGGTGCCAGCGACCGAGGGGATGATCGGATATTGGCCCACCGTCGACAGTGTGGTCGCCGAGTTGGAGAAGGATTCGGTGAAGGTATCACCGTTTTGAGCTCCGGTGACGCTGCCAGTGAACGTGGGGTTCGGTGTGCCGTAGAGGCGCGTGAAGTTGTTCGCCGCCACGGTGAGGGTGGCCTGCGTAACGTTGATCGATACAGTCTTGGTCGCCGTGGTGTAGTCAGCGAGGTCGGTGGGAGTGAAGGTTACTGAAAGCTGGTGGGAGCCAACCATGAATTCGGTTCCGGCCGGCGGGGTGTAGACGAATGTGCCGTCGACGGAAGCCGTGGCGTCAAGCTGAACGTTGCTGAGGGCGGTGCCGTAGACGATATTTGCAGGATTCGCCCAAGTGATGACTGGAGTGGCCTGGTTGACGGTCAACTGCACGGATTTGGTGGCGGTGGTGTAGTCGATGGAGTCGGTGGGAGTGAAGGTAACCGAGAGCGTGTCGTTGCCGGCCTGCGGAATCGTGCCAGCGGCGGGGGTGTAGACCAGAGTGCCGGGGACCGACGCAGTAGCGTCCAGTTGAGCGATTCCCAAGGCGGTGCCGTAGACAACTGGAGCGGGGTTGGCCCAGGTAATGGATGGAGTGGCCTGGCCTATGGTCAGGGCGCCGTCGACGTAGATGACTGCGTAATCGCTGAGGTTCGTGCCGGTGGCTATGGGAACGATTGGATATGTTCCGACCGAAGACGTGGTCGTTGCAGGGGTGCTTTCGGTGAAGGTGAAGGTGTCGCCGTTGACCGCTCCAGCGGCGGAGGCTGAGAAGGCAGGGTTGGCGATGCCATAGACACGGCTCGCGTTGGCTGCCGTAACGGTAAGGGTGGCCTGGCCGATAGTCAGGGTGCCGTTGTTGTAAACGACGGCGTAGTCGCTAAGGTTCGTGCCGGTGGCTACGGGGACGATTGAATAAGTGCCGACCGGTGAAGCAGCAGTGGCAGTGGTGCTTTCGGTGAAGGTGAAGGTATCGCCGTTGACCGCTCCGATTGCTGAGGCGGAGAAGGTTGGGTTGGCGGCGCCATAAGTACGGGTCGCGTTGGCTGCGGTCACTGTCAAGGTGGCTTGGCCGACGGTCAGGGTTCCGTTGTTGTAGACGACGGCGTAGTCACTGAGGTTCGTGCCGGTGGCTACGGGGACGATTGGATAATTTCCTACAGGTGAGGCAGGGGTGGCGGTGGTGCTTTCGGTGAGGGTGAAGGTATCGCCATTGACCGCTCCGATAGCGGAGGCGGAGAAGGTTGGGTTGGCGGCGCCATAGGTGCGGTTGGCGTTGGCAGCGGTTACGGTTAGGGTGGCTTGGTCCACGGTGAGGGTTCCGTTGTTGTAGACGACGGTGTAATCACTGAGGTTGGTGCCGGTAGCTACGGGGACGATCGCATAAGTGCCGACCGGTGAAGCAGGGGTGGCGGTGGTGCTTTCGGTAAGGGTGAAGGTATCGCCGTTGACCGCTCCTACAGCGGAGGCGGTGAAGGTTGGGTTAGCTGCTCCATAAGTGCGGTTGGCGTTGGCAGCGGTGACGGTGAGGGTGGCCTGGCCCACGGTGAGGGTGCCGTTGTTGTAGACGACGGTGTAGTCGCTGAGGTTCGTGCCGGTGGCCACGGGGACGATCGGATAAGTTCCGACTGGAGACGCGGTGGTTGCGGGGGTGGTTTCGGTGAAGGTAAAGGTGTCGCCGTTGACCGCTCCAACTGCTGAGGCGGAGAAGGTCGGGTTGGCGGCGCCATAGGTGCGGTTGGCGTTGGCTGCGGTTACGGTGAGGGTGGCTTGGCCCACGGTGAGTGTGCCGTTGTTGTAGACGACGGCGTAGTCGCTGAGGTTCGTGCCGGCGGCCACGGGGACGATCGGATAAGTTCCGACTGGAGACGTGGCGGTGGCGGGGGTGGTTTCGGTGAAGGTGAAGGTATCGCCGTTGACCGCTCCTACAGCAGAGGCGGAGAAGGTTGGGTTGGCTGCGCCATAGGTGCGGTTGGCGTTGGCCGCGGTTACGGTGAGGGTGGCCTGGCCCACGGTGAGTGTGCCGTTGTTGTAGACGACGGCGTAGTCGCTGAGGTTCGCGCCGGTGGCTACCGGAACGATCGGATAAGTGCCGACTGGAGATGTGGTGGTGGCCGGGGTTGTTTCCGTGAAGGTAAAGGTATCGCCGTTGACCGCTCCAACTGCTGAGGCGGAGAAGGTCGGGTTGGCTGCTCCGTAGGTGCGGTTGGCGTTGGCCGCGGTTACGGTGAGGGTGGCCTGGCCTACGGTCAGGGTTCCGTTGTTGTAGACGACGGTATAGTCGCCAAGGTTGGTGCCCGTGGCTACGGGAACGATCGGATAGTTACCGACGGGAGATGTAGCGGTCGCGGTAGTGCTTTCAACGAAGGTGAAGGTATCGCCATTCACCGCACCGGTAGCGGATGCTGTGAAGACCGGGTTAGCGGCGCCATAGGTGCGATTGGCGTTGGCCGCGGTTACGGTGAGGGTGGCCTGGCCTACGGTCAGGGTTCCGTTGTTGTAGATGACGGTGTAGTCGCCAAGGTTGGTGCCCGTGGCTACGGGAACGATCGGATAAGTTCCGACTGGAGATGTGGCGGTGGCGGTAGTGCTTTCAACGAAGGTGAAGGTATCGCCATTCACCGCACCGGTAGCGGATGCTGTGAAGACCGGGTTAGCGGCGCCATAGGTGCGGTTGGCGTTGGCCGCGGTTACAGTGAGGGTAGCCTGGCCTACGGTCAGGGTTCCGTTGTTATAGATCACCGCGTAATTGGCTAGGTTGGTTCCAGTGACGACGGGTACGATCGGGTAGGTGCCCACAGGCGAGCTATTTGTAGCAGTGGTGGTGCCGCTGAAGCTGAAAGTGTCGCCATTGGCGGCGCCGGTGGCGGAGGCGGAGAAGGTTGGGTTAGGAGTGCCATAGGTGCGGCTGGCGTTGGCAGCGGTCACAGTGAGGGTTGCCTGGCCGACGGTCAGGGTGCCATTGTTATAGACGACGGTGTAGTCGCTGAGGTTCGTGCCGGTGGCTACAGGGACGATCGGATAAGTTCCGACTGGAGATGTGGCGTTGGCGGTGGTGCTTTCAGTGAAGGTAAAGGTGTCGCCATTGGCTGCGCCGGTCGCGGAGGCGGTGAAGGCTGGGTTGGCCGCACCGTAAGCTCGGTTGGCGTTGGCAGCGGTGACGATGAGGGTGGCCTGGCCGACGGTCAGAGTGCCGTTGTCATAGACAACTGTGTAATTGGCGAGGTTCGCGCCAGTGGCTACCGGGACGATCGGATAAGTTCCGACTGGAGATGTTGCGGTGGCGGTGGTGCTCTCGGTGAAGGTGAAGGTATCACCGTTGACGGCGCCAATGGCGGAGGCGGTGAAGGTCGGGTTGGGAGCGCCATAGGTGCGGCTGGCGTTGGCCGCGGTTACAGTCAGGGTGGCCTGGCCTACGGTCAGAGTGCCGTTGACGTAGACCACGGTGTAATTCGCGAGGTTGGTGCCGGTGGCGGTGGGAACAATCGGGTAAGTGCCCGCAACTGAGGTGGGGGTTGCGGCGGTGGCTGCCGAAAGAGTAAATGTGTCTCCGTTGACCGCTCCAGTCGAGCTAACTGAGAAGGTCGGGTTGGGTGCGCCATAGGTTCGGCTGGCGTCTGCGGCGGTCACAGTGAGGGTGGCCTGGCCGACGGTGAGAGTGCCGTTGTTGTAGACGACAGTGTAGTCACTGAGGTTCGTGCCGGCGGCCACGGGCACGATCGGATAAGTACCAACTGGCGATGTGGCAGTGGCGGTGGTGCTTTCAGTAAAGGTGAAGGTGTCGCCGTTGACCGCTCCGCTGGCAGAGGCGGAGAAGGCTGGGTTGGGGGCGCCGTAGGTTCGGCTGGCGTTCGCTGCGGTGACAGTGAGGGTCGCCTGACCGACAGTCAACGTGCCGTTGTTGTATACAACGGTGTAATTGGCGAGGTTAGTTCCAGCGGCGACGGGCACGATCGGATAAGTGCCGACTGGGGAAGTAGCAGAGGCGGTGGTGCTTTCTGTAAAGGTGAAGGTGTCGCCGTTGACCGCTCCGGTTGCGGAAGCGGAGAAAGTTGGGTTGGCTGCACCATAAGTTCGGTTGGCGTTGGCTGCGGTGACGGTGAGGATGGTCTGGCCTACGGTGAGAGTGCCATTGTTGTAGACGACGGTGTAGTTGGCGAGATTAGCGCCCGCCGCTGACCGGCACGATCGGATACGTGCCAACAGGAGAGGCAGGAGTTGCCGTCGTCGACTCAGTAAAGGTGAAGGTGTCGCCGTTAACCGCTCCGGTCGCAGATGCGGAGAAGGTTGGGTTGGGCGCTCCGTAGTTACGGCTTGCGTTGGCCGCGGTGACAGTGAGGGTCGCCTGACCGACGGTGAGGGTGCCGTTGTTATAGACCACGTTGTAGTTACTGAGGTTGGTTCCAGTTGCCACTGGCACGATCGGATACGTGCCAACAGGTGAGGCAAGAGTTGCGGTAGTGGACTCAGTGAAGGTGAAGGTGTCGCCGTTGACGGACCCAGTGGCTGACGCCGAAAAGACTGGGTTGGGTGCGCCATAGGAGCGGCTGGCGTTGGCTGCGGTGACAGTGAGGGTCGCCTGACCGACAGTCAACGTGCCGTTGTTATAGACCACGGTATAGTTGGCCAAGTTGGTGCCCGTAACCGTGGGGGTGATGGTGTAGGAGCCGATCGGCGAACTGATTGTTGCCGTCGTGCTTCCCGCTACGGTGAAGGTATCGGTACCGATCGCTCCGCTATAGGTGCCGGTGAAGGTGGGGTTGGGTGCTCCATAGGAGCGGCTGGCGTTCGTCGCAGTAACAGTAAGGGTAGCTGCTCCCACGGTGAAGGTGGCGTTCTTGCTGGCGGCGGTGTAGTTCGAGTCGGCTGCTTCGGAGGCCTGGAGGACGACGGTGCCGGCTCCGGTCAGGGTGACGGTCGATCCGGTGATGGTTGCGGGGCCCGAGACCACCGAGTAGGTGAAGGCGCCGGTCGAGTTCGAGGTCGCAGCTGACCGAGAAGGGAGCGGCGCCGTAGGTCTGGTTCGGCACCGTGAAGCTGATGGTGGGGGCGGCCAGGCCTACGGTGAAGGTGGCGTTCTTGCTGGCGGCGGTGTAGTTCGAGTCAGCTGCTTCGGAGGCCTGGAGGACGACGGCGCCGGCGCCGGTCAGGGTGACGGTGGATCCGGTGATGGTTGCCGGGCCCGAGACCACCGAGTAGGTGAAGGCGCCGGTCGAGTTCGAGGTGGCCTGACCGAGAAGGGAGCCGCTCCGTAGGTCTGGTTGGATACGGTGAAGCTGATGGTGGGGGCGGCGAGGCCGACGGTGAAGGTGGCGTTCTTGGTCGCTGCGGTGTAGTTGCGAGTCGGCTGCTTCCGAGGCCTGGAGGACGACGGTGCCGGCTCCGGTCAGGGTGACGGTGGATCCGGTGATGGTTGCGGGGCCCGAGACCACCGAGTAGGTGAAGGCGCCGGTCGAGTTCGACGTGCGCTGCAACCGTGAAGGGAGCGGCGCCGTAGGTCTGGTTGGATACGGTGAAGCTGATGGTGGGAGCGGCGAGGCCTACGGTGAAGGTGGCGTTCTTGCTGGCGGCGGTGTAGTTCGAGTCAGCTGCTTCGGAGGCCTGGAGGACGACGGTGCCGGCTCCGGTCAGGGTGACGGTGGATCCGGTGATGGTTGCGGGGCCCGAGACCACCGAGTAGGTGAAGGCGCCGGTCGAGTTCGAGGTGGCTGCGACAGAGAAGGGAGCCGCGCCATAGGTCTGGTTGGATACGGTGAAGCTGATGGTGGGGGCGGCCAGGCCTACGGTGAAGGTAGCGTTCTTGGTCGCTGCAGTGTAGTTCGAGTCGGCTGCTTCCGAGGCCTGGAGGACGACGGTGCCGGCTCCGGTCAGGGTGACGGTGGATCCGGTGATGGTTGCCGGGCCGGAGACCACCGAGTAGGTGAAGGCGCCGGTGGAGTTCGAGGTGGCACCGACGGAAAAGGGAGCGGCTCCGTAGGTCTGGTTGGATACGGTGAAGCTGATGGTGGGGGCGGCGAGGCCTACGGTGAAGGTGGCGTTCTTGCTGGCGGCGGTGTAGTTGCTGTCGGCAGCTTCGGAGGCCTGGAGGACGACGGTGCCGGCTCCGGTCAGGGTGACGGTCGAACCGGTGATGGTTGCGGGGCCCGAGACCACCGTGTAGGTGAAGGCGCCGGTCGAGTTCGAGGTGGCTGCAACCGTGAAGGGAGCCGCGCCATAGGTCTGGTTG
>CAWDJN010000016.1:0-88922 GCA_963802695.1 uncultured Acidobacteriaceae bacterium | reverse complement strand
ATGGCTAACACCGAAGACTCCAAAAAGCGCATGCTCTGGATGCACATCTCGGTCACAGTGGCCCTGCTCGCTCTTCTCGGCATGATTCCCGCCATGGTCGACGTCTTCCGCCTTGCCCACGGCGTCTCTTTCCCTATCCCGCAGCCGTGGAATCAAAGGCCACGCTGGGCACTCTTCAGCCTGATCTACGTGCTGTTTTGCGTTCGGTCCTTCATCAATCGCCCGTCGCAGCCGGATCGCATGATATTGCATCGCGGAGCACCAAAGTTCGGACCCCGTCAGCGCAGGGCGCGAACTCCTGCAGCTCAAGCGTAGAATCGACAAAATCAATGGCATCCTATGGACCATCCAAATTCGGCGGCGGCATGAAAGCCGTTGACCGCCCACGCGCGGCGGCGGAGCCGGCCTCAGCGCAGCTCTCCGCCGCCTGCCGACCCAAGCCCAATCTGAAGAAAGTTCTGCCCGAGGTCTGGAAGCTCATCAAGCCTCGTCGCCTGCTCCTCGGCGGCAGCTTCCTCCTGATGATCATCAACCGCTTCAGCGGCCTCATCCTGCCCTGCGACCAAGCCCCTTATCGACAAGGTCATGTACGGCAAGAACCTCGCCCTGCTTCCGTGGATCGTCGGCGTCGTTCTGCTCGCGACCATCATCCAGGGCATCACCTCCTACACCCTCACCAACTCCTGTCAAAAGAGGGCCAGCGCCTGATCGCAGAGCTGCGCATGCGGGTCAGGCCCACATCGGCCGCCTGCCCGTCGCCTTCTACGACGAAAACCGCACCGGCACCCTGGTCGCCCGGATCATGACCGACGTCGAAGGCGTTCGAAATCTCATCGGCACCGGTGTCATCGACTTCTTCGGCGGCATCCTCACCGCCATCTTCGCCTTCTGCTACCTCATCAAGCTCAGCGTGCAGATGACGATCGTGAGCTTTCGTTCTCGTCGTCTTCGGCCTCATCCTCCAGCGTGCCTTCAAGACCATCCGCACCCATCTTCCGCGAACGCGCCAAGATCAACGCCGAAGTCACCGGTCGCCTCACCGAATCCCTCGGCGGCGTTCGCGTCGTCAAGGGCTACCACGCCGAAGAGAGCGAGGCCAACGTCTTCGCCGCCGGTGCCAACGCCTGCTCAACAACGTCATCTCCTCGCTGACCGCGCAGTCGCCTCATGTCGCTGGCCTCGACTGCGGTTCTCGGCGTCGTCGGAGACTCGTCATGTACCTCGGCGCGCACCGCGTCGTTGCGGGACAGCTCACCCCCGGCGGCTACATGACCTACGTCATGTTCCTCGCCTTCATGACGCATCCCGATCGTGCAACTCGTCTCCATCGGCACTCAGTTACGGAAGCCCTGGCCGGCCTCGACCGCACCACCGAGATCCTCAACGAGAGGAGGAGACTGGAGCCCGCCGCACCGTCGCTCTGCCCCCCATCCGCGGCGACGTCGCCTTCGACGACGTCACCTTCCCTACGAACCCGGAAAGCCAGTTCTTCACGGCATCAGCTTCGAGTCCACGCCCGGCACCGTCACCGCGCTCGTCGGCTCCTCCGGCTCCGGCAAGTCCACCATCATCTCGCTCATCTGCGCGTTCCACACCGCGACAGCGGCCAGGTCCTGGTCGATGGCATTGACCTCGCCACCGTCCGGCTCTCCAGCTATCGCGAGCAGCTCGGCGTCGTCCTGCAGGACACCTTCCTCTTCGACGGCACCATCCGCGAGAACATCCTCTTTTCCCGCCCCAACGCCACCGAAGAACAGCTCATGGAGGCCTGCCGCATCGCCCGCGTCGACGAGTTCGCCGAGCGCTTTCCCGAAAGGCTACGACACGATCGTCGGCGAGCGCGGCGTCGAAGCTCTCCGGCGGCCAGCGCCAGCGCCTCTCCATCGCCCGCGCCATCCTCGCCGACCCGCGCATCCTCATCCTCGACGAAGCCACCAGCTCGCCTCGACTCCGAGTCCGAAGCCATGATCCAGAACGGCCTCAGCTTCCTCATGCAGGGCCGTACGACGTTCGTCATCGCGCACCGCCTCTCCACCATCCGCCGCGCCGACCAGATCCTCGTGGTCGAACACGGCGAGATCGTCGAACGCGGCACCCACGACACCCTCTACGCGCTCGGAGGCCGCTACTACGACCTCTACACCCGCCAGCACGGCCTCGAGGCGAACCTCTTCCTCGCGCCCGGCGAAGGCGACTCTGTTGAAGAAGTGGATACTGCCAAGGCCTAACGCGGGCGCTTAGCGTTGGGAGCCCTCACCCGATCACCTGCCCGAACCGCAACGTATTCCCATCCGGATCGGTGACATAGAACTCCCGTTTCCCCCAGGTCTGATCGACGGGCCCCTGATGCACAGGCGATGCCGCTTTCCTCGAAGTGTCGAGTCCACGCGCCAGATAGCTCTTGAAAAGCTCATCGACATCCATAACGCCAATATTTGTAGCCGAGCCAAACACCCCATCGCCACGAAGCCCGAGAGCTGCAACTCCGCCACGTCATTCACAATGTCGATGACGACGTCTTCGTGCGACTGCCCCGGATACTTCAGACGGAAATCAAGCACACCCGTGTAGAACGCGAGCGAACGAGCCATATCCGAGCAGCGAATCACCGGCACTACGCTCATAGCTCCCCCCCGCTCAACTCGTGGCGGGCACGTCCGGAGTCTCCACGCCTAACTGCGTCAGCAGAAACGCGTAGTCGAACGCAATCTCCTTCAGGTAGTCATACCGCCCCCACGCACCGCCGTGCCCCCATCCATGTTGATGTGCAGCAGCAACGGAGTGTCGTTCGTCTTCAGCGTCCGCAGCTTCGCGACATACTTGGCTGGCTCCCAGTACATCACCTGCGAGTCATTCAAGCTCGTCTTCACCAGCATCGCCGGATACGGTCCCGCCTTCAGATTGTCGTAAGGCGAGTATGACCGCATATAAGCAAACGCCGCCGCTTCATTCGGATTTCCCCACTCCTCATATTCCGCCACCGTTAGAGGCAGGGAAGCGTCCAGCATCGTGTTCATCACATCCACGAACGGCACATGGGACAGCACCACTCGAAACAGATCCGGCCGCTCATTCACCACCGCACCCATCAGCAACCCGCCGGCGCTTCCACCCTCGATCGCGATCCGGCCCTTCGCCCTATCCCTTCGCGACCAACTGCTCGGCTGCTGCGATGAAGTCCGAAAACGTGTTGCGTTTCACCATCATTTTTCCAGCATCGTGCCATGAATCGCCCATCTCGCCACCACCACGAATATGCGCATAGGCGATCACCACACCCCGATCCAGCAGCGACAATCTGGTCGCACTAAACCCAATGGGTAGTGGATAGCCATACGACCCATATCCATAGAGATACAGAGGATTTTTCGAGTCCTGCTTGAAGGAATCCCGCCGATAAACCACCGAGACTGGAACCCTCACGCCGTCGGCAGCCGTAACCCAAACCCGCTCCGAAGCATAGCGCGAAGAATCAAATCCTCCCGGCACCTCCTGCTGTTTCAACAGCGTCGATGTTCCCGTCGCGAGATCATATTCATATACCGAAGCCGGAGACACCAACGACTGATAGCTATATCGAAACGCCTCCGTATCGAACTCCGGATTTGCATGCCCAGCCGCCGAATACACCGGCTCAGGAAACGCAATCTCTCTCGCGTCCGCGAGCTTTCCATCCGCTCCAAACCTCGTCACGGTGAGCGTCGGCAATCCGAGCCTTCTGCGCGAGCTAACGCAGAACGTCTGGAATAGATCGAAGTCCTCGAGCGGTGCTTCCTTGTCTTCCGGGATCAACTCGGTCCACGACTCCCGGCCTCCGTCATTCACTGGCGTCGTCACCACGCGAAAGTTCTTCCCCACGTCGTTCGTTCGGATGTAGAACAATCCATCCCGATGGTCCACGGAGTACTCCTGCTCATCAACACGCGGCGCGATCACAAGGAACACCCCACCAGGAGTCTCCGCATCGAGGTAGCTGCACTCGTTCGTCGTGTGACTACCCGCCTCCATCAGCAGATACTTCCCGTCGCGGGTCTTTCCCACTCCAAGATTGAATCGTTCGTCCTTCTCCTCATAAATCACCGCATCTTCGGCCACCGGATCGCCCAGCCGATGGCGGAACAGATGATCGTGCCGCTTCGTTATCTCATCCTCAGTTGTGTAGAAGAGCGTGTGCGAGTCTGCGGCCCAGGCGATCGAGCCTGTCCGTTCCGCCGTGTCGGGCAGATCTTCGCCGGTTCGCAGATCGCGAACGTGCAGGGTGTACTGCCGAAAGCCGGTGTTGTCGGTGGAGTACGCCAACTTCCAACCGTCCGGACTAACTGTGAGCGCTCCGAGCGCCATAAACGCTTGGCCCTCAGCCAGTTTGTTCACGTCCAGCAGCACAACCTCGGGTTGCGACTCATCGAACTTTGCGCCGGTCGCGAGTCGTCGGCAATGGATAGGGTACTGGCTCCCCTGGACGGTCCGAACATAGTAAAACCACCCGTGGTCGCGATACGGAACCGAGACATCGGTCTCCTTGATGTGCGACAACATCTCAGCGTAGAGCTTCTTCTGCAGCGCCTCGGTTTGGGCCATCACGGAGAGCGCGTAGGCGTTCTCCTCCTGCAGATAAGCCACCAGTTCCGGTGAGGATTTGTCCCTCATCCAGCGGTAGTTGTCCTCAAGAGTCTGTCCGTGAAGTGTCGTGGGTGTTGGTTCCTGGCGGGCGCGTGGCGGGGTCGTTCTTTGCGTCATCAATCGAAGCTCCAGCAGACAGAATACAGTGTTGGACTAGGCCCGGGAGGCAACCATAGGGTATGCTCTTACACCAAATCGGTGTATGACCAAAGGCGAGCGGCATTTACTGCCAGTTCGTCACAGGAGTCACCTCAATGAAGCTCGCCCACGCTTGTTGTCTTCTCCTCGGCGCAGTCGTCGTCTCCCCTGGCCTGCTCTTCGCTCAGTTCGACCCAATGGCTCCTCCAGTCCCTCAGGCACAGCCGGGGCGCGTGCAGCCCCCGGGCACTCCCGCTACGCAGGACTCTGGCCCCAATGCCGGCGACGTCGGCCAGGTCATGCAGGACAAGATGTTTCTGCGCAAGGCGGCGGAGGGTGGTATCGCCGAGGTGAAGCTTGGAGAACTCGCAGTGCAGAAGGCCAGCAGTGACGACGTGAAGGCCTTCGCCCAAAAGATGGTCGAGGACCACACCAGGATGAACAACGACATGGCGCAGCTCGCCGACTCCATGGGAGTGATGCTTCCAAAGAGCATGGACAAGGACGACCAGGCCGAGTACGACAAACTCAAGGGCCTCTCCGGAAATGACTTCGATACGGAGTACCTGACCTTCATGGTGAAAGATCACCACCAGGATCTTCACGAGTTTCGCGTCGAAGCCGCGAACACCCACGTAGATGCGAGTTTGCACGATGCCGTCGTCAAAGTGGAGAGCGTCATCCATGACCACACAGTCATGGTCGACAAACTCGCGCGGGAGAAGGGTATTCCCATTCCGGCGCACAACAAACACCCCACTCCTGCCCCGAGTCTCTAGGCCCCGGACAGGGAGCTCCCACAACACGCAAAGCGTAGAATGACATCGATGAACCACCTCTCTCGCTGGCTCGCGATCGTCCTGTTTTTCTTCGCTCCGTCGGTCGTTCTGACGGCCGAGTCAGTGAGCAGTCTCCCGGCCCCAACAGGCTATGTCAGCGACTTCGCCGGAGTTCTCTCTCCCGCCACCAAAGACAATCTCGAAGATCTCTGCACCCAGGTTGACCGCCAGGCCCATGCCCAAATCGCCGTCGTCACCATCAAGTCCCTCGACAACGATCAGTCGATCGAAGAGTTTGCTACTGCACTCGAAGACAAGTGGAAGGTCGGCCCGAAGGGAACAGACCGCGGCGTTCTCATGATCGTCTCAATCGCACCGCGCAAATATCGCATTGAAGTGGGCTACGGTCTTGAAGGTATCCTCAACGACGCCAAGGTCGGCGACATCGGCCGTGCAATGGTGCCTGCGCTCAGCCAGAACGACTACAACACCGCCATCCCGCTGGGCGTCCGACAGATCGCCGGGGTCATTGCCAGCGACGCAGGCGTCACCCTCGCCCAGACCGAGCCGGTCCATCAGTATCACCGTCAGCCTGCTCCCGTTCAGCTCAGCCTCGGGGAGATAGTCCTGGGCGGTGGCGTCATCCTGTTGATTCTTTTCTTCCTCGTCAAAACCGGAAACGCCGGCCTCATTTTCTTTCTTCTTGGAAATCTGATGGGAGGCGGCGGCGGAGGCTATCGCGGCGGCCGGGGCGGACGCGATGGTGGTGGCGGCGGTTTTGGAGGGTTCGGCGGCGGAGGATCAGGGGGAGGAGGAGCCAGTGGAGATTATTGATGGGATCAGAATGTGAGATTCTTTGCGGCAAAGAAGGGCATGCAGTTCGGCAAACGATGATAAAGTACACCCGAACAGGCCAGCCACAAACAGCATCGAAATCTAAACGAAGGGAAATCGAGGAAACATGAAAGGTTTATGGATAGGGCTTGGTTTAGTCGCTCTCCTTATTGTCGGACTGCTCGTCGTTGGAGGCAGTTACATTGGCGCAAAAAACACTCTTGTCCAGAAGAATGAGGCCGTCAACACTGCGTTCTCGCAAGTTGACGTCCAGCAGCAGCGCCGTCTTGACCTCATCCCAAATCTCGTCGCATCGGTGAAGGGCTATGTCGCTGAAGAGTCGACCATTTTGACCAACATCGCCAACGCCCGCGCCGGAGTTCTGGCGGCAGGCAGCGACCACGCCGCCAACATCAACGCGAACACCAAATTGGACGTCGCCCTGGGCCCGTTTTTCCGCCTGCAGGAGCAATATCCCGACCTTAAGGGAAATCAACAGTTCATGCGCTTGACGGATGAGCTTGCCGGGACGGAGAATCGTATTTCGGTTGCACGACAGCGCTATAACACCACGCTGCAGGATTACAACACCTACGTGCAGCAGTTCCCAGCAAGCATCTGGGCCAACATGGCAGGTTTTCACGTCCGGGACGAATATTTCAAGGGCAACCCGGAAAACAGCGTGGCGCCGAAGGTCGACTTCTCAAAGTAGACGAAGCGAACTGACCCGGCCCAATAAAAAAGCCGTCGCATTAGCGGCGGCTTTTTTATTGGGCTTAGATGATTGGGCTGGATTGCCCGAAGCGCTTACTTCGTGAACGCAGAGATTGCAGTGGCCTCGTCGTCCTTGATGTCGAACACGGTGTAGAGCTTCGTGATCTGCAGCAGGTCATGAACCTTCTTGGTAAGGTTCAACAGCTTCAGTTCGCCGCCTGAATTCTTCACCGTCGTAAAGGCGCTGACCAACTCTCCAATGCCCGAGCTATCGATGTAGCTGATGTCGCCCAGGTTCAGCAGAATCTTCTTCTGGCCCTTTGCCAGCACATCGCGAACGGCATCGCGAATCGTTACGCTACCTTCGCCGAGGGTAATACGGCCGCTGAGGTCCAGAATGGTTACTCCATCCACCTGGCGTGTTTGTACTTTCATGCTCATGTGTCGTCTTCTCCTTAGGTCGTCCCCGACTCCTTAGGTTCCAGGTTGCGCGGGTGTTCGATGTTTGATCAATGTAAGTTCGGTGCCGGGATGTAGCTGCCGAAAGTTTACCTCATCCATGAAAGCCTTGATAAGAAAGATGCCGCGACCCGAGCCGCGAAGGATATTTTCCGGTGCCAGTGGGTCGGGAATCTTGTCCGGGTCGAGCCCTGGGCCCTGGTCGGAGATCCGAATAATCAGCGAGTCCGACGTCGTCTCAAAGGACGCCTTGATGATCTTGTTCGTATCGTACGAATTGCCATGAAGCACCGCGTTCACCGCCGCCTCGCGTACAGCCATCGCAACGTGCGGAATCGTATCTTCGTCAAATCCGGCCCGCTGTGCGACCTGCTCTGCAGTCAACTCGATTTTATTAACGCTGTCGAGGGACGAAGGAAGGGTGAAGCTGATGCGGCTTGAGTTAGAGTCGGCCAAAAATATCCTTATCTTTCCGGGTATCCGGTCGTCGACCCCGAATTACGGCATTGATGGCAGTGTGCTTGTGGATTTCTCGAATGTCAAGATTCACTCTTTAATCTTTCCAGAACAGACTTGTCAAAATTTGGTCCCTTGACGATACCGGCTCCTCTGACGCTTTCCCGTCAGCAAGTTGGGCTAACATGCGGGGTATCAGATAAAGTGGTTCGAGGCGTGGCGGTCGATGACTAAACATGGAAATCAAAGGACAAGCGTCTCCGCGCTCATGGGGGCAGCGGTAATCGACGCGCGCGGCGACACCTTCGGCCATGTCCGCGAGATTGCCGTAGCGCCCTCTGTCGACTCCGCCCATGTCCACGGCATCGTCCTCAGGCGGCCCTCCGCCAGGCGCGGCGATCGTCCCACCCTCGTTCCCGTTACCCACCTGCAACTCACCCCCAGCGGAGCCCTCCAACTCCGCGAATCCGCCCAGCCCGGACCTCTGCCCGACGATGAAAGCTTCCTGCTGCTAGAACGAGACCTCCTCGACCAGCAGATCATCGATGTCCATGGCCGCAAGGTGGTTCGCGTCAACGACGTGGACCTGGTTTGGGAGAACTGTCAGCAGGAAGATGGCCCGGACCTCGCCCTGCGCATCGCGGAAGTCGAAGTTGGCATGCGCGGCGCGGTACGCCGTCTCCTCAAGGGATTCCCCGAAAAACCGGTCCTCCAAATCGCCGGCCGCTTCGGCGCAAGTGTCATCCCCTGGGACTTTGTCGACCTGATAGACCGGGATCCCGCCCGCCGCGTCAAGCTCAATATCGAGCAGGACCGCCTCTCCGCGATGCATCCCTCCGACATTGCCGACATTCTCGAGGACCTGGCCCCTGCCGAACGCCAGGCGCTCTTTGAATCACTGGACGAAGAAGTCGCCGCCGAGGCCCTCGAAGAGGTCAAGCCGAAGATGCAGCAGTCCCTCATCGAGTCGCTCGACTCCGAGGATGTCGCCGCCATCGTCGAAGAGATGGACCCCGGCGCCGCTGCCGACCTCCTCTCCGAGCTTCCCGACGAGCGATCCGAGGCCATCCTCGGAGAGATGGACCCGGAGGAGCGCCAGGAGGTCGAAGAACTCCTCGAGTTCTCTGGAGACTCCGCCGCCGGCCGCATGACCACCGAATACATTGCCCAGCCCGCAACCGCCACCGTCGATCAGGCCATAAAGGCCCTTCGTGACTTCGAGGGCGACCTCGAGACAATCACTGACATCTACCTGCTCGACTCCGATGAACGCATCTCCGGGCTCGTCCCGATCGTGCAACTCCTCCTGGCCGGGTCAGGGGCAGCGCTCGATTCTCTGCCGCAGGGCCACATCGTAAGCTGCAATGTCGATACCAATGGCCGCAAAGTAGCCGAACTCTTTGACAAATACAACCTCCGCTCCCTCCCGGTCGTCGATCACGAGAGGCGCCTCGTGGGGGTTGTTCACGCCGAACAGGTTATCGCCCTGTTGCGGGCCAACCATTAATCGAAGTTTCACAGCCGGAGATTCAAGCATTAAGGTACCCAAAAGGAAACGCAGTACTCGATGAAGATTCTGTACGCCGCCGGCATGTCGCCTGATGAGTCATCCCTCTACCGCCTATGGGCACTTGAGCGCCTTGGCCACCAGGTCATCCCCTTGAACACCTTCGATTATCTGCATCCGCATCCGCTCATCCGCAAGGCTGCCCACCGCCTTTCCATCGGGCCTTCCGTCGACCGCTTCAATCGCGATCTCCTCCGTATCGCTGCGGCGGATAAACCCGATCTGTTCTGGGCCGATAAGTTACTTACGATGCGTTCTCGAACAATCGACCGTCTGCGCGCCATGGGAATCGCCACCGTTAGCTACATGATCGACAATCCCTTCGGCCCGCGCCGTGATCCCGGCTGGCGGCTTTACATGAAGAACATCCCCCACTACGACCTGCACGTTGTGCAACGCGACAAAAACATCGCCGACTACACTTCACGAGGCGCGCGCGACGTAATCAAGATCCAGACCGCTTACGAGCCCACGCTGCACTTTCCACCACCTTCGGGTTGGTCCGACGCAGACCGCGATCGGCAGGTCTCCTTCATCGGCACCCCCTACGACGACCGTGCCCAGACCCTCGGCCGCCTCTGGCGCGAGTGCGGTTTCCCTGTTGCGGTCTCAGGAAGCGAGAGACTCTGGTCTCGCGCCATGCAGCCCGATGCCTTCAAAGCCACCTTCCGCAACGGCGAGCTCTATCGGGACGATTATCGTGAGGCCATCTGGCGCTCGCGCATCAACCTCAGCTTTCTCACCCACTCCAACCAGGACGAGTTCGTCCATAAGAGCTTCGAGATCGCAGGCTGCGGAGGCTTTCTCCTCGCCGAGCGCTCCGCAGGCCACCTCCAGCGCTTCAAGGAAGACGAGGAGGCGGTCTTTTTTTCCACCTTCGACGAACTCGCCGCCAAGATCCGCCGCTACCTCCCCGACGAGGCCTCGCGCCAGCGTATCGCGCATGCCGGTAACCTTCGCGCCGCTCGCGACGGCTACCATAACGACCGCCAGGTAAGCCTCATCGTCGAACGAATCCAGTCCATCCTCGCCAGCCGCAACACCGCGACCCCCTCCGCGAATCCAACTCTCGCGGGCCAACCGTGATTTGGGACCTCCTCAAAGACACACCACCCGCCGGCTTCCACGCAGACATCTGCATCGCCGGTGCGGGAGCCGCGGGCATCACGCTCGCCGTGGAGTTCGCCAGCAAAGGCAAAACCGTCCTTCTGCTCGAAGGCGGGGGCGCTGTCCGAGGGGACTCCTCGCAGGCCATCTACGATAGCGAGATCGTTGGCCTCCCGCACCGCGGCATCCACACTGGCCGCATCCGCGTCAAAGGCGGCACCACCGTCCGCTGGGGCGGCCAGATCCTCGAGCTCGACGCCCTCGACTTCAACCCCCGCCCCGGCATCCCCGAAAGCGGCTGGCCCTTTCCGAAATCCGAATTGACCAGCTTCTACGAGCGCGCCCTCACCCTCGAGGGCCTCGCCAACGTCGAGCGCTGCGATGCCGAGGTCTGGCGCGACCTCAAGCTCCCTTTCACTCAGTTCGAAGGTCTCGAATCCTATCTCTCCCGATGGTGCCCCGAACCGAACTTCGCCCGCCTTCGCAGACACCCTCTCCACCCACCCCAACATCCACCTCTGGCTCCACTCCAGCGCCGTCGAAAGCCTAGCTACTGCTCGAAGGCGAAACCGCCACCGGCATCCGCTGTCACGCCCTTCCGGCATCGAACCATCTTCCGCGCCCGCCAATACATCTTTGCCCTCGGCGGCATCGAAAGCTCCCGTTTCTTTCTCCAGCCACGCGAAGGCGGGCACCCGTGGAACCGCAGCGGTCTCCTGGGCCGGCACTTTCAGGATCACATCGACTGCAACGCCGCCCGCATCGAGCCCTTCGATCTCCCAGCTTCCACGACACCTTCGACCCCATCGTCACGCACGGCTTCAAATACCTCCCCAAGCTCCGCCTCCGCCCGCATCTTCAAGCTGAGCTTGGCACCCTCAATATTCAGGTTCCACCATGTCCTTTGAGGACACCGGCAAGGCTCGCTACCAGGCCAAACTCACCATCCGCAACATCATGCGCGGCCACCTCAGGGAGGTCACAAGGCGACAATGTCTTGCATACTGCTAAACACTTCTCTCCCATGCTCTCTTCGGCCAGCACTGGGGGTGCCACGTCCAGAGCCCGCATACGCTCCCACCCACCGTCCACATCCTATGCTGCGCGTGCCACTGCCAAGCAGGAGCCGACCACGCGCAGCAACCTCACCCTTACAGACCAGGAGACCCGCTCGGCCTCCTCCATCCGCTTTCACTCGCAGTGTGCCACACGGGCACTCGAATCCATCACACCAATACGTCCTCCTCGACCAGGCGCTCTCGCTGGAGGCGCGCCACTCGTCCCCGATGAAGACCTCATGTATGGGAGCTCGAAGTTCTTCGCTCGATTGCGACGACGGTCACCCCCACAATGGGCGGCGTGCGCCTGTCCACCCTGCAGCTGCACCGGCGTCGTCGACGGCCTAACGTTCTCCCTCTCTTCGGCACCGCAACGTCCACCCTGCATCTGCTCGAGCGCCGTCTTCCCCAAGCTCCGGCTCTCCTCCAACCCCACTCACACCGTTCTCGCATTGGCTGTCCGTCTGAGCGATCACCTCGGCAGCTCGGCTTGGAGCGCGATCGTGAACAAATCGAACTTGCAGAGACTGGGCGCCAAACCACCCGCCTCGGCTTCGGCTGTTCGAAGCCTACATGAGTGCCTCTCGCCGCCAACAACTCGCTAAAGTCCTCGAAATAGCTTACAAAGCGGGCATCCGCCACTTCGACCTTGCCCGATGTACGGCTATGGCCACGCCGAAGCCTGCCTGGAGAATTCCTCGAGCGCCACGCCGGGCGAACTCACTGTCACCACGAAACTCGGCATCGCTCCGCCAAAGCACTCGACCCTTCCTGTGCAAAGCAGCCCGTCATAGGCCGGCCCTGACCTCGTCCGGCGGGTCCCCCAGCGTGAAACGAAAACTCGCTCGAGCGCGCCAAGCGTGACCGCATACCGGCCTGCCGAGCGACCCCCGCTCTCACGCGCCTCCCGAGGCGAAAGCCTCGCTCGACCGCAGCCTCCGTGCTCTCCGCACCGATCACATCGATCTCTGGCTCCTTCACGAAGCCGAGTCCAACGATCTTACTGACGACGACTCCTCGCCTTCCTCTCCACTCCCCGAAGTCCGGCAGGGAACCACTCGATCTTTCGGCGTAGGCAGCACCGTCAACTCAATCCCGGCGCTGATCGCAGGCGCCCCGCGTACTGCCCGCACCCTCGATACCAGTGGTCCGTCCTCGCAGCCCCCGTCCCCGCAACCCGACCCTTCCGCATCCGCCACAGTGCTCTCACCTGCAACTTCCGCGCCCTCCACAAATCCCTCTCCACCAACCAACCCATCTGCCGCCGGTGGTCCGAGTCCACCAACGCCGACCTTCTGCAACGCCGAATCTCTCGCCAACCTGATGCTCAAGGCCGCGCTTGTCCTGAACCCCTCCAGCATCATCCTCGTCTCCTCAAAGAACCATCGTCACATCCACTCCAACGCACGCATCGTGGCTGACTCTACCCTCGAAGCGCCGGCCCGCGAGCTCTACCACCTCATCCAATCCGAACCGAACCTCATCCTCAACCTCCAAACATAGCCCACTAAACAAAAATTGATTTAGCCTGAGACAGGCGAGCCAACGAGTTCTCCCCAACCAGCGAAAAGGAACCAAAGCCATGACCTGGCGCAACTGGAGAACCCGGATCATCCTCGTCCTCGCCGTACTCGGCCCGGGGTTCATCACCGCGAACGTCGACAACGACGCCGGTGGCATCCTCACTTACTCCCAGGCTGGCGCCCAGTACGGCTACGCCCTTCTCTGGACGATGATCCCCATCACCCTAGCCCTCATCGTGGTTCAGGAGATGTGCGCCCGCATGGGCGTCGTCACCGGCAAGGGCCTCAGCGACCTCATCCGCGAAGAGTTCGGTCTCCGCATGACCTTCTTCATCATGATCCTGCTGGTCATCGTCAACTTCACCAACGTGGTCACCGAGTTCTCCGGCATCGCCGGCTCCATGCAGCTCTTCCACATCACGAAATATATCAGCGTCCCCATCTGCGCCCTCATCGTCTGGGCGCTCGTCGTCAAAGGCGACTACAAGAGCGTCGAAAAGATCTTCCTCATCGCCAGCGTCTTCTACATTGCCTACATCATCGCCGGAGTCCTCAGCCGCCCAGACTGGCACCTCCCCCTCATCGAAACCGTCAAGCTCCCTCCACGCAGAGTCTGGTCCGATAAGACTACCTCTACATGACCGTCGGCGTCATCGGCACCACTATTGCGCCGTGGATGCAGTTCTACCTTCAAGCCTCCATCGTCGATAAGGGAGTCAACGTCAAGCAGTACAAGGCTTCGCGCCTCGACGTCATCGTTGGCTGCATTCTTTACCGATATCGTTGCCTGGTTCATCATCGTAGCCTGCGCCGCAACTCTCTTCACTCACGGCATGCGCAACATCGTCGACCCCTCCGACGCCGCTCAGGCAATGAAGCCCCTCGCCGGCGACTACGCCTTCATCCTCTTTGCCGCGGGACTCTTCAATGCCTCGCTCTTCGCCGCCAGCATTCTGCCGCTCTCCACCGCCTATACGGTCTGCGAAGGTCTCGGCTTCGAGAGCGGCCTCGACAAAGGCTTCCGCGACGCCAAATTCTTCTACTGGCTCTACAGCCTGCTGCTCTTCGCCGGGGCCGCTGTCGTCCTAATCCCCAACTTCCCGCTAGTGAAATTCAGCATTCTCTCGCAGGTCCTCAATGGCATCCTGCTCCCGCTGGTCCTCGTCTTCATGCTGAAGCTCATCAACAAGCATGATCTGATGGGCAAATACACCAACACCCGCTGGTTCAATGTCATTGCCTGGGCCACGGCCATCATCGTCACGGGACTCTCCCTCGTACTGGTCTGGAACACCGTCCACGGCTAGCTGACCGCGGATTGACGCGGATTAGCGCGGATAAAGACAAGAACGATTTAAAAAGCAAAAGGACAAAGCCATTGGTCCTGTCCTGAAATCCGTCTTTGTTTCTTATCTGCTTGGTTTAACCGCGTTAATCAGTGTTAATCCGCGGTTGACCTAAAGCAGCTTGCCCTCGGACAGATCCCGGATCAACCCCAGGTCCGCCGCCAGAAAGTCATACCCTGGCAGCTCGACCAGCGGAGCCCACCGTACATCATTGAAGATTCGATTTTCCATCTCACCCTGAAACTCCCTCACCGCGAAGAACTGCAGATCGATCGTCCCGCCATTCCGGTACTTATGCCGAACGCGCGCCACCCGCTTGCCGATTACCGCATCAATCCCGAGTTCCTCGTCCAGTTCCCGTGCCAGTGCCCGCTCCGCGCTCTCGCCGGACTCGATCTTGCCCCCAGGAAACTCCCACTTCAGGCTCATCGGCTGATCCGCTTTCCGTTGACAGATCAGCACTTCCATCCCTGTTCCGTTCCCGCGAAGAATCAGCGCCGCTACCACGAGCCGCACTGGTCTCGTTAGCTTGGTTCCCTCATTTTGGTCGAGTTTACGGATGGGCTCTCGCATCTACCTTTAGATTAGACGACGCCCAAGCCTAAAAGCTCCATTTACCGGCACTTACTTCAGCATCACTGAAGCGGGAAAGTAAACCGGCCACCCCTCGTGCGCACTCCGCTCCAGCAACGCCGGTGTCGGATTCACCGGAAACGCCCGCCGTGCAGTCTCCAGCATGGCCGCGTCGTGCACCGAATTCCCGAACACAGCGTCCGGGGCCACAACATCTACCCGCCGCAATGCTGCCACCTTTCCCTCGTCGGTCGGCACATCGATAATCCTGTCTGTCACCACACCATCACGCACCTTTACCCGTGCCGCCAGCACCCGGTCCGCTGGAATCCCGAACCGCCGTACACCCTCCTCAATTACCCAATTGTTCGTCGAACTCACCGCCCAGATATCCACCCCTTTGCTGCGAAGCTCGTCCACCAGCGACTTTCATTTCGGGAAAGATATTCTGCTCTATCCGGTCTCTAAAGAACATCTGCGCTGCCCGGCGCATCTCGTCTTCATGCAGCCGCTGGTACATCTGCACCATCTCCCCGCAGATTGCGACCTCCGACACCTCGCCCTTCAGATACCCGCGGTAGCGTCCGTCGATCCAATCCGTCATCTCCCGCGAGACCAGTCCCATCTCGACGGTCCAGTGCATGAATCCAGACCCGGCATCTCCCGACCACAGCGTCCCATCGCAATCAAAGACTGCCACCCTGGGCGACAACGCATTAACGGCAGCATGAAACTCTTCTGTACTCAAACGGCTCACTGCAACTGCTTCACTCACAAAATCCACTCAACTTTTCTACGCGGCCATCCCGCGTGTCTTCTCTTTCCTGTCTGTCTTTATCGTACGCGTTCACGAAAAACCCAACAAAAAGACGTGACATTTTCAAGAAATCTCTCCGTGGACTCATTCTATTCTGAATGCTGCGCTGTCATTCTTTCTATCTAACATGTTGAATCGGTTAGACTTGATGGCATGTACGCGGGAGCGCCACTTACATAGGTGCCAGGCCCTGCACGACCGTCACCCCGGCGGGCGGCACAAACCCAAAGTCTGAGTCCTTCACCGGAATATTCTCCTCAATCCCCGAAAAAGCGAACTCCGTCACCGCTCCATCCACCTCTTCGAGCCGCATCCGCTCAATCGCCCCAGTCCCGGTCACCCACAGCGACAACAACTTCACCCGCTGTGCCATCCCCTTCGGCACGCCAGAAATCCGGAATCCCGACCCTTCCGCTGCCACCGCCAAGTTATCGAGTTCCTTCGCCAACTGCGTATGCCCCAGCAGAAATCGCAGCGGAGACCGCAGATCATCCAGTTCCTTCGCCGGAACCCGTGTAGCCTGAGCATCTCCAGGGGTATAAAACCACCCAAACTTCCCATCCAGAACAAACACCTTGCCCACCGGTGCCGTATAGCTCCACCGCATACGTCCCGGTTTTTTCAGTAGCAGCGTACCCTCTTCCGTCCGGTCCATCCCCATGCCGGAGTACCGCTCCGAGTAATGAGCGCGCAGCGAATTGAGATGGTTGTAATGCTCATCGACCTTGCGAACGATCGTGTCATTTGCCTGCGCCAGCAGACACACCGGCGCCCAGGCCGCCAGCAACAGCGCAGCCTTCGCCAGCATTACTGAATAGGTTGAGTGCAGTTGGTTCCGCCCGCCGGATCCTTGCGGATCGTGTTGTTCTCGTCCGCGCAGTAGCCGTTGTCACCGGTCTTTCCGATCGACTGAGGCACCGCCGTAATCTCGTAAGAGGTGTACATGTCCTGATTGTTCACCGTCACCTTGGTGCAGTTGCTAATCGAGAACGTATAACCTGCCTTCTGACCAGCCGCCAGGTCAGGAGCGATCAGTTGGGCAGATTGCGGCGAAGGAGCACCCGTCTTGGGGTCGCCTCCCAGGGCCGCCAGCGAGCACGAGAATCCGTTAGCCGGATACTGTGAGTTGTACTGCAACTCCGCCTGCCCGATGGCCCGCAACGACTGAACTGCCGACAGCTCCTGCGACTGCTTCCTTAATTTCAAAAGCTGCGGAACCGCAAATGTCATGATAATCAGCATCACCGACATCACAATCAGCAGCTCGATCAGCGTGAATCCCTCTTCGTTTTGCTGCTTTGCCCGTACCCGCTCCACTACCTTCATTGTCTTCCTCATTCTTGGCCGGCCCTGTCTTCTTGCTCCGAACAAAACTCTATCAGCATCGTCCTAACAGGCCAAATCCCCACGCTCGATCTTCATCGATCCGAGGTTTCCGAGCAACGTCAGAGCCATCACGTCAGGCTGAAACAGCTCCTGCGCCAGCTCCTGCACTTCATCCGGCTTCACAGCGTCAATCTGTTCCATCATCTCGTCCACGCCGAAGAAACGGCCAAAATACATCTGCTGGCGCGCCAGGTTCGACATCCTGCTGCCTGAGCTCTCCAACCCGATGACCATATTGCTCTTCACCTGGTCTTTGGCCCGCTTCAATTCCACGTCGCTGACCGTCTCTTCTTTCAGACGCCGCAACTCCTTCAGCGTAAGCTCGAGTACCTTCTGGGTCTTGTCCACCGAGGTTCCCGCATACACGCAAAGCGACCCCGTATCGCGGAACGGATTCATCTCCGAGAAGATCGAGTAAGCCAAACCCTCATCCTCCCGGATCGTCTGGAACAACCGCGAGCTCATTCCGCCGCCCAGGATCGTATTCAGCAGATAAACCCCATACCGCCGCCGGTCGTTCACCCGAGGCGCCGGCACCCCGAGGCAGAACTGCACCTGCTCCAGCGACTTCTTCCGCCTGCAGCGTAATGTGCGGAGTCGCCATGGGCGCATCGATCTTCTCGGCGTACGAACTGCCGCCGGCCGTCAGCGAACTGAACTCCCGCTCTACCTGTGCCACAAAAGCATCATGGTCCAGGTTTCCGGCCGCAGAGAAGACCATATTTCGCGCCGTAAACCGCCCCGCATAAAAGTCGAACAGCACCCGCTGGTTGAAGGTCGTAACCGTCTTGGCAGTACCCAGGATGGGCCGCCCCAGCGCGTCGCCCTTCCAGAAGTTCTGCGTCCAGACCTCATTCACCAGATAGTCCGGGTTGTCCTCGTCCATCTTGATCTCCTCGAGAATCACGCCCTGCTCGCGCTCGAGCTCCACCGGCGTAAACGTCGGGTGCAGCACCAGGTCCGCCAGCACATCCAGCGCGGGCGCTACATTCTCATCGAGCACCTTGATGTTGAAGCACACCATCTCTTTGCCGGTGAAAGCGTCGAGATTTCCGCCGATCGTATCGACCTCGCGCGCAATCTGCTGCGCGCGCCGCGAGGTTGTTCCCTTGAAGACCATGTGTTCGACGAAATGCGAGATCCCGTTGACCTCGGCCGCCTCGTCACGCGACCCCGACCCCACCCAGGCGCCCATCGAGACGCTCCGCAGGTGCGGCATCCGCTCGGTCAGCACCAGCAGACCGTTTGGCAGAACTGTCTTTCGGATATTGCGGGAGGCATTTCCAGAAACAGGGATTTCTTCGATCAGAGAGACAGACATGAGGCTCCTTCCCCTCCATTCTTTCACAGTGACGGCTGACTCTCTGCTCGTCGGAGTAGACTGGTTAAAGGCCGCTGCACAAGCATCTTAGCCCTCGCGACGCCGTTTCGTCCGTTAAAATGCAGATTACAGCAAGATTATTATTATGAGTAACTTGAACCACTATCAAAAACCGAAAGTTGAAGAAAAACCGCTGTTCGGTCGTACTCTGCCCGAACTGACCGCCCTCATGGCCAGCTTCGGCCAGAAGCCTTACCGGGCCACGCAACTCCACGAAGCCCTTTATCGCCAACGCGTCACTTCGCTGGACCAGATCACGACCCTCCCCCAGCCCCTCCGCGACTCAATGGCCGCCGAAGGCTACACCGTAGGACTACCCGAAATCCTTCAGACTGCCCGGTCGGTCGACGGGACGGAGCGCTACCTCATCCAGATGACCGACGGCGAGACCGTCGAGACCGTCTGGATGCCCGATGGCGACGGCGGCGAGCGGGGCGACGGGAGCGAAGCAGCAGCCGAAGAAGAAGCGACGGACGGCCTCGAAGGCAACGCTCCGTTGCGCAAAGATCTCCGCAACCTCGGAGCCCTCGAGCGCAACGGCTACACGCCGCGCCACCATCTGCATATCCAGCCAGATAGGCTGCGCCGTCAACTGCCAGTTCTGCCTGACCGCCAAGCTTGGCATCAAGCGCAACCTCACCGCAGGCGAGATCGCTGGCCAGGTCGTAGCCGTCCTCAACCGCCACGGCGTCAAGATCGGAGCCGATCGCATCAACCTCGTCTTCATGGGCATGGGCGAACCCTTCCTCAACTACGACCAGTTCATCGCCAGCGTGCACCTCCTCGTCAAACCCATCGGCATCCCCGAATCGCGCATGACCGTCTCCACCAGCGGCATCGAGCCCTCCATCCGCCGCTTCGCCAACGAGCCCCTCCGCCCCAAGCTGGCCCTCAGCCTCAACGCCTCCAACGACACTGTTCGCGAGCAGGTGATGCCCATTACCCGCAAATGGAACATCGCGGCGTTGCTCGACGCAGTCAAGACCCTCCCCCTTGGCAAGCGCGAGTGGGTCACCTTCGAGTATGTCCTGCTCGGCGGAGTCAACGACCAGCCCCAGCACGCCCGCGAGGTCCTCGACCTGCTCCGCGGCATGAAGGCCAAGGTGAACCTCATCGTCTGGAACCCAGGCCCCGACATCGCCTACACGCAGCCCAAGCCCGAAGATGTAGCCATCTTTCAGAAAATGCTCATCGAAGGCGGCATGCCCACCTACATCCGCCGTCCCCGCGGACGCGACATCTACGCCGCCTGCGGACAGCTCAAGCGAACGGTGGAAACCACTGCCCCTGCTCTCATCGAAATCGCATCAGCTACGTAGAGGCGTAACGGTGATCAAAAGGATACAAAACGGATAAAACAGATAAAAAGAGAACCTCGTCTCATCCGCCTTGATCAGCCGTTATCCCTTTTATCACTGTTACGCCGTCAGGCTTGCCACCGCCATCCGCTCAAGAGCAAGCGAGAGCACCTTCTCCGCCACGCCGTCGTAGTCATGCCGCAGGACATCGCCTTCGTGTACAAAATTCCCGGTCACCGGCTCGACCCCCAGCGCTCGAACGCGGTCCAGATCGGCCACAATTGGCTCCTGACCCTCGCGCGCGTACTGCGCCAGCCGCTCTGCCGAGATCGCGCCCGTGTTGATCAGCGCATAGTCAAAGATCGGCGATTCCGCACTCGCCGCATGCTGCATGATCTTCTCGATATGCTGTGACGCCGTCAGGCCCAGGGACTCGTTCGCCTGCGTCATCAGGTTGCACACATAGACCTTTGTCGCCCGCGAAGCCGCGAGTGCTTCCGGAATCCCCCGAACCAGCAGATTCGTAATCAACGACGTGTACAGCGACCCTGGCCCCAGGGTAATCAGGTCCGCGTTGGCAATCGCCTCCAACGTCTCGGGGAGAGGATCGGCAGTCGCAGGCTCGAGCCGCAGTTCCACAATGCTCCGCTTGCTCGCAGTGATGTTTGTCTCGCCCCGCACAATGGAGCCATCGTCCATCTCGGCCGCCAGGTTTACGTTTACATTTGTCGCGGGAAAAATTCTGCCCCGCGTCGCGAGAATCTGCGACGACATCTGCACTGCTTGCGCAAAATCTCCCGTGATGTGCGACAACGCAGCCACAAAAAGATTGCCGAAGCTATGCCCCTCCAGGTCACCTTGCTCAAACCGAAACTGAAACAGCTTCGACAGCAAGTGCTCATCCTCCGACAGCGCCACCAGGCAGTTTCGGATGTCTCCCGGCGGAAGCATCTGCATGTCTTCCCGCAGCCGGCCCGACGACCCCCCGTCATCGGTCACTGTCACAACAGCGGAAAGCTCGCGCACAGTGCATCGGAGCGACGGGCAGGGCTGGGAAGAAGCAGCCGGGGCCTCCGGAGCACGCCCAATCCGAATCCCACGTCTGCGGTCCGGCGTCGCAACATAGCGCTTCAGCCCCCGCAACAGCGTAGACAGCCCTGTGCCGCCGCCAATAGCGACAACCCGAAGCTCTTTCTGTTTTGAGTCGGTCGAATTTGGCAAAGACATCCGCGATCTCCTACCCAAGCCTAAATGAAGCTGTTTCGGCCTGGATACAAGAGATGATTAAACCTCGGGATAGAGCAGTTCCGTGAATCGCGGATCGTCCGCCATGTCCTGAAAATCCGAGTCCGACCGCGCCTGAATCCGGTTCCGCGGATTCTGCCGGATTGCCTCTGTCAGATGCTCCAGGCACCGGTGCGAATCGCCCGTCATGCTCGAAAGCACAGCCAGCCCATACAGCGCGTAGTCAGCCTTGTCGTTTTCTTTCAGAATCTGGTTGAACTGCTCGCGCGCGTCCTCATAGTGCCCATCGTTCAGCAGAGAGACGGCATAATCGTAGTGCTCTTCATGGTTGGCGAAGGTGTTCTTCTTCTTCGTCGCCTGGAGCACACACGCATTGCTATACATCCTGGCACGATCGCTCAGGTCTCCCGCGCCTGCCACGAGCATTTTGTCGAACGCCGCCTGCGCCTTTTCGAACTTTCCCTCCTGCATCAGGCGCAGTGCCGCCTCGTACTGCGCGATGATCTGCGCGCGGGCACTATCAGTTGTGAGGGTTGTTCCTGCCAAGGTGCGTGGACTCCGTTTTGCTATGGTTGCGCTTACTGTTTTGGTCTGAGCCATGAGTCTTTCCTGTCGCCTGGTTGTTTCTGAGCTCCCATTCTAACCGGAGCAATAATAGTTTCTTCTTGTGTCGGTTTTATACGCAGACGTGGCCTCTCAGGTCAACTGTCAACTCTTCGACCGGCCTCTGTCCGCCGCTTTCCGCCATACACCGCCGGATTCAGCTCGGGATCGTTGTACATCTTCATCTGCCGGTAGAGCTTGAACCTGCGTGTCCCGCCAAGCACCTCTGCCCACAGCGAATCCAGGCAGGATGCCAGGTCTCTTCGCTGCTCCTCCAGCAACGTCAGCCGTTCCTTATTCCGCAACCTGTGAGCTTCCGTCGCGCTTGCCCGCTGCGTCTCCTCACGCGTGTGATAAATCTTGAGCGCCAAAATCGATAGCCGGTCGATCATCAGTCCCGGCGTCTCCGAGTGCAGCGGCGCGCCCTCATTCTGGTCCAGCCGTTCCATCAGCCAGGCATCCATCTTTTCCACCAGGTCGTTCCGTCGTTGATTCAGCGTATCGATGGCTCGCTTCACCCGCGCGATCTCCGCATCTGTCACCTCCGGTGCGCGAGCCTTGTCCTCCTCGTGCCACAGGTCAAAGTTCGCCCGGTGCTGCGCCATCGCCAGAGCCATCAAGCCATCCGCGCCCGTCTCAATTTCAAGCTCGCCCTCGGTTGCATGCAGGGCCGTCGTCATCTCGGCCTGCATCCCTGTGATCAAAAGCGCGTCCAGCATACTCACTCGGTCCTCATCCTCGCACATATTTTAGTTCCCGGTATCGCTTGCTCGAAGGCTCCAAACCAAGCAGACTAAAGTCAGACCATGGGAAGCACGACAAAACGGGTCCTCATCTACCGGCTCGGCAGCCTCGGCGATACGCTGGTTGCACTTCCCGCCCTCCATCTGGTCGCCCGAGCCTTCCCCAACGCCGAACGGCGCCTCCTCACCAACTTTCCCGTCAACGCCAAAGCCCCGCCGGCAGCCGCCATCCTCGAAAGCACTGGCCTGGTGCACAGCTATGTCCGCTACGCTGCCGGCACGCGTAGTCCACGTGAGCTTTTCGGTCTGTGGTGGCAACTTCTCCGGTGGCGTCCGGAGGTGCTCGTCTACATGGGATCAGCCCGAGGGGTCGAATCCGCTGTCAGGGACGCAAAGTTCTTCCGCCTCTGCGGCATCTCTCGCCTCATCGGCGTCCCCATCACCGAAGACATGCAGCAAAATCGATGGGACGATTCCGCCCAGGCTCTGGAACCCGAAGCATCCCGCCTCGCACGCAATCTTTCCGAGCTGGGCGAAGGCCACCTCGACGAGCCCGCAAGCTGGGACCTGCATCTCACCGAAGCAGAGAACGCACGGGCGAGGGAAGTGCTCGCGCCCGCAGCCGGCCATCCTATACTCGCTGTGAGCGTGGGCACCAAAGTTCAATCCAAGGACTGGGGCCGCGACAACTGGCGCACTCTCCTCAATCGCCTCGCCAACTCCTACCCCAACTTCGCAATCGCACTTCTCGGAGCCCCAGAGGAGGCCGAGGCCAGCGAGTTCGCCGCGGCGGGCTGGCGCGAAAACTCCTCCAGTCCAGTCATCAACCTCTGCGGCCAGCTCACTCCACGCGAGAGCGCCGCTGTCATCGCCCACGCCCGAGCCTTCCTCGGCCACGACAGCGGCCCCATGCACCTCGCAGCAGCCGTCCAAACCCCCTGCGTCGCGATCTTCGCCGCCCGCAATAAGCCCCGCGTCTGGTTCCCCTACGGCAACCAGCACCGCGTTCTCTACCACCAGACCGACTGCTGGGGCTGTGGCCTCGAAACCTGCATCATCGAAAAGAAAAAATGCCTCACCTCCATCACCGTCGACGAGGTGATCACCGAGGTTCGCGCGCTCACTCGGCTGATCTCGAACCCGATGACCGACGAGAAGATGCGATGATGGTTGCAGGAGATAGTCTTACGCATGTTGCCGGAGCTTCATTCCATTCTCAATCTGCTGGAGGGCGGCTTCGGCCAGCTCAAGGTCCTCGTCGTCGGTGACATCATGCTCGACCGCTACATCCACGGCGATGTCGAGCGCATCTCGCCCGAAGCTCCTGTCCCCGTACTTCGCCACGCCCGCCGCTACGAACGAGCCGGCGGCGCAGCCAACGTCGCAATGAACCTCGCCGGGCTCGGCTGCCAGACCATCCTCGCTGGCTTCTGGGGCAACGACACAGAGCAAGCTGAGCTCGCCGCCATCCTGAAGCACAACGACATCGACACCGTAGGCGTCGTCACCAGTTCTCTCCCTACGATCTCCAAAACCCGTATCGTAGGCCGTACGCAGCAACTGCTCCGTCTCGACATCGAGAGCCGCGATACTCCATCGGCTGCCGAAGCCGCCGACCTTCAGCAGCGCGCCATCGACCTGGTCGCGAAGGTCCACGCGGTCATACTTTCCGACTACGCCAAGGGCGCCCTTACCAATGCTCTCTGCGAAGCTCTCATCCGCGCCGCGCGAGCCGCGAATATTCCCATCCTCGCCGATCCCAAAACCCCCGACTTCAGCAAGTACAACGGCGCAACTACCGTCTGTCCAAATCTCGGCGAACTCTCCGCCGCCACGGGCATTCCTGCCCACCGCACTCCGGAACTCCTCGCGGCAGGCCAGGCTCTCGTCCCCGAGCACGACTTCAAATTCCTCACCGTCACGATGAGCGAGAAGGGAATCAGCGTCCTTCGCCCCGCCGCTCCGGGAGACACCGGCATCTACCAGTCGCCGGCCCGCGCCCGCGAGGTCTTCGACGTCTCCGGAGCAGGCGACACCGTCATCGCAACTCTCGCTGCAAGCCTGGCGGCAGGTCTTCAGATCGAAACCGCCGTCGAACTCGCCAACCTCGCTGCCGGTATCGTGGTCAGCAAAGTCGGGACCGTCCCGATTGCGCGCAACGAACTCGTCGCCGCCCTCACCCCCAGCTCAAACATCACCGCCGGTGAAAAAATCCTCGACCTCGAGCGCATCAGGCTGCGCGTAGCCGAGTGGCGTGCCTCCGGCGAAACCATCGTCTTTACCAACGGCTGCTTCGACCTCCTCCACGTCGGCCACATCACTCTCCTCGAAGACTGCCGCCGCTTCGGCTCCAAACTCGTTCTCGGCCTCAACGCCGACGCCTCCGTCTGCCGCCTCAAAGGCCCCACCCGCCCCATCGTCTCCGAGCGCGAACGTGCCCGCGTCATGGCCGCCCTCGCCGCAGTTGACGCTGTTGTCCTTTTCGAAGACGACACTCCGCTCAACCTCATCCGCGCTCTCAAGCCAGACGTTCTCGTCAAGGGTGGCGACTACACGATCGAAACTGTGGTTGGGCACGAAGATGTCCTCGCTTACGGCGGCCGCGTCGAAATCGTCCCGACCGTCGAAGGCTTCTCCACCACCAACATTGTCAAAAAACTTACCGCGACCCCCGCGCCCACTCAGGAGACCCGTCAGTGATCATCGTGACCGGAGGAGCAGGCTTCATCGGCAGCAACCTCATCCACCAGCTCAATCAGGCTGGCGAGAGCGACATCCTGCTGGTCGACAACTTCGCCCCGGCTCCCAACCTGTCCGGCCCAAAGTTCCTCAACCTCGCCGGCGCCGAATACGCCGATTACATGGATAAACGCGAGTTCCGCGCCGCGCTCAAGGCGGGCTACTTCGAGAACACAAAGATTCGCGCCATCCTCCATCAAGGCGCCTGCTCTAACACCCTCGAGGACGACGGCCGCTACATGATGGACAACAACTTCACTTACTCGAAGGAACTCCTCCATTTCGTCCTCGACCGCAAGATCCCGCTGGTCTACGCCTCTACCGCTGCCGTCTATGGAGCCAGCACCAGCTTTACCGAAATCCCCGTCAACGAGCGTCCGCTCAACATCTACGGCTACTCCAAACTCGTCTTCGACAACTACGTCCGCCGCCTCATTCCGGAGATGAAGAGCACCGTCGTCGGCCTGCGTTACTTCAACGTCTACGGCCCGCGCGAACAGCACAAAGGTCGCATGGCCAGCGTCATCCACCACTTCACCCGCCAGCTCAAGGACACTGGAACCATACGCATGTTCGAAGGCTCTGGAGGCTACGCTGACGGCGAGCAGCGCCGCGACTTCGTCTTCGTCAACGATCTCTGCCGCATCAACATGTTCTTCGCCTGTTTACTGCCCCAAGGTCCACATAGGCATTTCCACGGCGTCGTAAACGCCGGCACTGGCGAAGCACGCACCTTCAAAGCGGTCGCAGAAGCCCTGATGCAGGTCCACGGTCCAGGAAAGATCGAGTACATTCCCATGCCCGGCGACCTCAAGAACCGCTACCAGCACTACACCCAGGCCGACATCGCCGGTCTCCGCGCCGCCGGCTACACCGCGCCCTTCACCTCGCTGGAAGAAGGCGTCAAACAAACCTTCGCGGACGAAGCCGTCTCCTGACCGAGTCGCCGTGCCAGACGCACCTTCAGCGTGGCAACGGCTGTGGAGTCCATTGGTATTTTGAACGGGCTGGCTGTAGGGGATCTGCGCTGTCAGCACACGACTGCAGTCGCTATGGCCTCATCCAGCGTGGCGATGTACTCACGGAACATTCCCGCGATGCAAAGTAGGCTGGTTTTTATTCCGGCTGTTGCAGTCGAATTGCTGAGACAAGTAAGTCTTGCTTCGATGTTTCCGACATCTATCATGGCAGAAGAACGCTTCTGTCTGAGAAGTTGCAGCGGGCCGTTGGGGGTTTCCATGGCGATTACCTTCGGTAAGTCCGATGCCCTCTGTCCACTCTGAGTTGCTCGTCTGTAAGTTATTGATTTTATGGTGAGAGCGCTGGGGCTCGAACCCAGGACCAACGCCTTAAAAGGGCGATGCTCTACCAACTGAGCTACGCTCTCAAACCACACTACCAAGTTAGCACATTCAGGTGAGGGAATTGAGGCCCGCCACGCATGCGCGACCTCTCTGAGAATCCTCTGCAATGGCGCCTTCTGTTTTTCGTCGGCTGCACAAACGCATCGTCTCTTTTGACCAGAAATGGCGCGGGAAAAATCACCCAACCTCCTTTTCCGGTCACACTTAAAGTCGCACAACGGTTTCATTGACTTGAGGTAGCGCCCACATTAGCCTCAGGCTATTGAATGACAACAGGTATAAACACGCGTTTTCAACTGGCAGAAAACGGGCACAATACAGGAAACCAAACGCCGCAGGCTGAAGTACAGGGACCAGAATTATGGATTCACGCAAGACGGACAGGATCGATGATCCTGTGGCAAACGACACCCCCGAAGATGTAGCAGTCCTCTACTCCTGGGCCAATCTTCACGGAGCAAAGTATCGTGACTTCTCCGCATCGCGCCGCGAGTATCGCGCTCAGTTGAGGCATCGCGCCGCCGAGCAGGTCCGCGAGCAGGCTCTGCTCGCCCAGGCCGAAGCGGAAGCCGCCGCCGCTGCTGCTGACGCGGCCGCACGTCAAGCAGCGGAGGCAGCCCGCACCCATCAAGCCGAAGATGCCGACTCCGCGATGCGCCGCGCCCTGCGCGAGGCCGAAGAGGCCGCCCGCACCGCTGCCGCCGAGCGTGTCGAAGCCGCACGCCGCGCCGAAGCAGCAGCCGTAGCCGAAGCCGCCGCACGCCGTGAAGAACGCGAGATCGCCGAAGCTCATGCCTCCGCCCAGCGGCAGGCGGCGCGGTACGCCGAATCCGAGATTCGTAACAAAACCTCTGCCGCACAACAGGCGACGTCCGAGGTTCCGGGCAAGATCGACGACCCATACACCGTTCACTCCATCACTCCACCTTCGGTTCACTCCCAACCGGCATTGCGTCCGGCCCACGAGAACGCTCCCCAAACTCCGCAACCCGAGTCGAGCGCCACCGGCCGCGACCGGCGCGATTACACAACTCAAACCGACCGGCGCGCCTCGGAAAGTCCTTCAGCATCGCGCCGCCCTCAGGGCTACCACCCCGACGACGCATCCGGAGTCCGCCAGATCTACCGCGGCCCCGACTACGACAGCCTCCAGACCGAATACACATCGAACAGTTCGGTTCGCCATTCTGCACGCTCCGAGAGCCGCGCCATGTCCGCGGTTCCGGGCTTCCGCGAGATCGATTCGCCAACCCGATCCATTCTTCCCGCACCACCATCTCCCAGCGTCAACGAAAGTCAGGCTCCGCTCATGGGTCACCGTCACGACGATCCGCAAAACTCCGCCGCTCGCTCCTCTCAACTAGAGCCGGCAACACCTTCGGCGCCCGCTCAGAGCGGATCATGGCCTCCAAGCGCATCCGAGCGCTCCCAGTCCTCTACCGATCCCTCGGCAATCTCCAGCCGTGAGCCTCACGCTGGCCTGCCATCTTCCAGGCCCTCCGCAATCAGGCCGGCGATATCTTCACGCATCTCGCCCAGGCCCGCCACACCTCGTCCAGTCTCGCCATTCTCCCAAGCACTCGTTCCGTCGGACTCTACTCGCGGCCGCCGCGCTCAGGACGACTTCGACTACCAGCAGTCCCAGGGCTTCCCCGAGCGCCGCACTCCAGTAGAAGATCCGACCACACTCTCCGGGCAAAGGCCCGTATACCAGGCCGAGCCCTCCGGCCCCGCATGGCTCTACGCTCCGCCATCCGCCCCTCAGACGCAGCAGAAGCCGGTCGTTCCATCGTCGCCGCCACCAATCCAGTCCTCCGTTGCCGACACGCTGCAGCACTCGCGCGAGCGCGTAGCCGCCCGCTGGTTCGCCCTCAAAGGCGTCTTCGAGCAGCCCGGGCAGGAGCAATCCGAGTCCGCACCCGTCCGCCAGAAGGAGACCCGCACGCCCGTGCTCGCCGTCTTCTCGCTCGCCGGGGGAGTGGGCAAGACCAGCCTGGTAGCAACCGTTGGCCGCGCACTCTCCTCCATGGGAGAAAAAGTTCTCCTCACCGACACCACCTCGCACGGTCTCCTGCCGTTTTACTTCGGTGCAAGCGAACTCCGCCAGGGCACCGTCCGCACATTTTCACCACCCAGCGGCAGCACCGACGCACCCATCTATCTCGTCAGCTACGAGATCGACCAGAAGGGAAGCGACGAAGCCGCGCGCGAAAACCTCGCTAACGAGATCATCGCCAACAGCCGCGGCATGCATCGCATTCTGCTTGATCTCACTTCAGCCTCCAGCTGGATCGTCCATCGCATGTCGCGCATGAACCCGACCATCCTCGTTCCGGTCGCGCCCGATATGAACTCCGTCATCAGTCTCCAGATGGTCGAAAAGTTCTTCGCCGGAGTCAACGACGGCGATGGCCGGCCGATGCAGCCCTACTACGTCCTCAACCAGTTCGACACCTCACTGCCTCTGCATCTCGACGTCCGCGAGGTCTTGCGCCGACAGCTCGGCGATCGTCTTCTGCCCTTCGTCGTACGTCGCGCGCCCGCCGTCAGCGAAGCTCTCGCCGAAGGCATGACCGTCGTCGACTACGCGCCCGACGCAGCAGTCGCTGAAGACTATCTCAATCTCGCCACCTGGCTCCGCACCGTCGCAGCGCCCGCCACCGCAGGGTTCAGAAATGTTCGGTGGAGTGAAAGATGAAGGGTTTGCCTCTCTTCAGGGAGTTTGAATCGAGTGACGGGCTCTTCTTCAAGCTGCTTCGATTCATCGTTCTGATTGGCGGCATCGTTCTGCTGGGCTTTACCGGAGTTCTGGACCTGACCTGGCCCCAGCAGATCGTCCTCAGCATTCTCACCATAGCCCTGGTCGTATGGCTCGACCGCAGCTCCAGCTCCTACCTGGTCACGCTCACTCTCCTGCTGGTTTCCATGTTCTCCACCTTCCGTTACGGCTATTGGAGATTCGCGACCACAACCAAATTCTTCCTCAACCCGCGTTCCGTCTGGACCTTCCTCGACGCCTTCTTCATCGCGCTGCTCCTGTTCGCTGAAACATACGCCTTCGTCACCCTCTTCCTCGGCTATCTCCAGACGCTCTGGCCCCTGCGTCGCACACCTGTGCCCCTGCCGGATGATCCCGCAGAATGGCCCGCTGTCGATCTCCTCATCCCCACCTACAATGAGCCGCTCAGCGTTGTGCAGTACACTGCGCTCGCTGCGATGAACATCGACTGGCCGTCCGACAAGCTCCACGTCTACATCCTCGACGACGGCAAGCGCGACGAATTCCGCAAGTTCGCCGAAGAGGCCGGCATCGGCTACATGACGCGCGACAACAACAAGCACGCCAAGGCCGGAAACATCAACCATGCGCTCGCCCGTCCTTGATTCGCCCTACGTTGCCATCTTCGACTGCGACCACGTCCCCACGCGCAGTTTCCTGCAGGTGACGCTCGGCTGGTTCCTTCGCGACCCAAAGCTCGGCATGCTGCAGACGCCGCATCACTTCTACTCGCCCGATCCCTTCGAGCGCAATCTCGATCAGTTCCGCATGATCCCGAACGAGGGCGAGCTCTTCTACGGCATCGTCCAGGACGGCAACGATTTCTGGAACGCCACCTTCTTCTGCGGCTCCTGCGCGGTTCTCCGCCGCTCCGCCCTCGACGAGATCGGTGGCATCGCCGAAGAAACCGTCACCGAAGACGCCCACACCTCGCTGCGCATGCAGATGAACGGCTGGAACACCGCCTACATCAACATTCCGCAGGCTGCCGGCCTCGCCACCGAGCGCCTCAGCGCCCACGTCAGGCAGCGCATTCGCTGGGCGCGCGGCATGATCCAGATCATCCGCATCGACAACCCGCTCTTCGCCCGTGGGCTCTCACTTGCCGCAGCGTCTCTGCTACTTCAACGCGATGACGCACTTCCTCTACGCGCTTCCGCGCCTCATCTTTCTCACTGCGCCGCTCATCTATCTCATCTTCGGACACGTCAGCATCCCCGGCTACTGGGCAGCCATCCTTGCCTACGCGCTCCCGCATCTTGTTCTTTCCAATGTCACCAACTCCCGCATCCAGGGCCAGCACCGCCACTCCTTCTGGAACGAGATCTACGAGACGGTTCTTGCGCCGTACATCTTTGCTCCCCACCCTGCTCGCCCTCATCAACCCAAAATTCGGCCATTTCAACGTGACCGCGAAGGGCGGAGTCGTCAACCAGAGTTTCTTCGACCACCGCATCGCGCGCCCCTTCCTCTTCATGATCGCCATGAACGTCTTTGGCATCCTTTGTGCTGTCCCCCGCTTCTTCCAATTTCCCGGTTCCGGCGCAATCTGGCCATTCAACACCCTCGCCCGCATGTACGACGGCCACCACATCGGTACCATCGTTATGAACCTCGCCTGGGCGTGCTTCAACCTCATCATCCTCGGCGTCGCAACTTCGGTCGCCTGGGAGAGCCGTCAGCGCCGCCAGTCGGTCCGCGTTCCGATGACCATCCCGGCTGGCGTCCAGCTCGCCAACGGCAGCATCGTTCACGGCGTAACCACCGACGTCTCTGGCGGAGGCCTCATGATCCGCATGGAGCGCGACTTCATCGCCTCCGCGGGCGACTCCGTCAAACTCACCCTCCCCGTCCTCGACGGCAACGCAACTCTTCCCGCCACGCTCGTCGGAGTCAACGGCAACGTCCTCCGCGCCCAGTTCGATCCCCTCACAATGCAGGAAGAAGAAGCTCTCACGATGGTCCTCTACTCCCGCGCCGACGCCTGGCTCGGCTGGGGCGAAACCCGCGAGGCAGACAAACCCCTCACCAGTTTCGCCCGCATCGTCAAACTCGCCTTCTTTGGCTTCGAGCAATCCGTACGAGCCATGAAGAAGCAAAAAAAATCCGCCACCCCTGAAGGAAAACTCGCAACCAGCATAGTGCCGGTTCTTCTTCTCACCATCCTGTTCTCCGCCACAAATCTCTCGTCTCAGGTTCGCCCGATCCTCTCCGGCAAAACATCGCAGCAGGCTGCCGCTGCGCTTTCCGGAGCAGCCGAGCCAGCCACTGGCACCTTCAACTCAGTCCTCACCCTCTCCGACCTCGGAGTACCTGACACAATCGTCCTCCACGGCACAGACGCCTTCAACACAGTTCGTTTCTCCTTGCCGCAAACCGAGGCAGTCAAAACCGCCACTCTGCATCTTCGTTATCACTTCTCGCCCGGTCTCCTCCCTTTGCTGAGCCACCTCAAAGTCAGCCTTAACGGAACGCTCCTCGCTACTCTCCCAGTCACCACGCAACCAACCGCCGGCGATCAGCCCACGAACGGTCAACCCGCCATTGTCCACAACGAAAACAACGAGCTCCTCGAGACCACCCTCATTCTTCCCTCCGAGATGCTCGTTCGCGATAACCAACTCACCTTCGAGTTCGTCGGCCACTACGCCCTCAAGTGCGAAGACCCCTCCAACTCCGTCCTCTGGAGCCACGTCGACACCAACTCCACCCTCGAGTTCTCCGGCTCCCTCATCCAACTTCACGACGAGCTCAAGCTCCTCCCAGCACCCTTCTACGACAGCGCGGTCAACCTGCGCCCTGTCGTTCCCATAGTCTTCCTGACCCAACCCTCGCCCAAGGCCCTGCAGGCTGCCGGAATCATCGCCTCCTGGTTCGGCATCCTCGCCGACTCTCGCCCCGTGCGCTTTCCCGTCTCCGTTGGCACCATCCCCGTCGGCAACGCAATCGTCATCGGCGAAAACCGAGCTAACCTTCCCGCATCGCTTCAGATGGAAGCTGTCTCCGGCCCCGCCATCGCAATGCGGTCGAACCCGTCCGACCCCTACTCAAAAGTCCTCGTCCTCACCGGCGACACGGCCGACGACGTCCTCACCGCCGCGCTCGCCTTCACGCTGCAGCGCGACCTCCTCGCAGGCGCCTCCGTCCGCGTCCCATCGATCAAGATGCCCGCGGCCCGCCAGCCTGACGATGCTCCGCGCTGGCTCAGCACCGAAAAGATCACCCGCATCGGCGACATCCCACAGGCCGGCAACTTCGATACAGACGGCACCGTTCCCGTCGCCGTCTCCATGCGCCTGCCGCCAGACCTCTACCCGTCCCGCGCCCAGCAGAACCTCGCCTTCCACCTCAACTATCGCTACAACGGCATTCCCATCTCCAACGAAAGCACCCTCCAGGTTCTGCTGAACGGCTCTTTCATCAGCTCAACCCCGTTGCCTCACTCTGACAACGCCTCCGCGGAGCTCAAAGCCGTCGTCCCAGTACCCATCTCCGGCCTGCGCCCCTACTCCAACTCGTTCTTGATGCGCTTCGCTTTCCTCCTTGCCAACAGAGGCGAGTGCCAGGACACAGCCCCAAACAACCTTCAAGGCGCCATTCTCAAAAACTCCTATCTCGACATCCGGGGCATCCCCCACTGGACAGCGCTCCCTAACCTCGAAATCTTCGCCAACGCCGGCTACCCCTTCACCCGTCTCGCAGACCTCGCCGACACCGCCGTCGTCCTGCCTGACACTCCCGCCGCCGAAGAGATCGAGCTCTACCTCACCCTCATGGGACACTTCGGCGCGCAGACCGGCTACCCCGTCCTCAACGTCACCGTCACCAACGCCGACGGCATGAAGTCCGATCGCGGCAAGGACTACCTCGTCCTCGGCACCGTCGACGATCAATCCGCCATCGGCACGCTCAACCCGTCGCTCCCCGTAGGCGTCGACGGCAGCGGCCTGCACATTCAGGACACCCAGGGCTTCTTTGCCCAACTTCAGCACGCATGGTGGAAGGTGCGCAGCTCCGACCGCGTCCAGTCCGGCCAGCTCGAAACCGCCGGCGGTCTCCCCGACGCACTCATCGAAGGCATCGAGTGGCCACGCGACTCGAGCAAATCGGTCGTCGTCATCGCCCTCCGAGACAAAAGCGTCGTCGAGAACTTCCTCAACGTCTTCCTCAAGACCTCGCAGTCCGCTGACATCTCGCAATCTGTCAGCGTCCTTCACGGCTCACGATTCAGCTCCTTCCGCATCGGCAACGACGTCTACCACGTCGGCTCACTCTCCTGGTGGATCTGGATCAACATCCTCTTTCAGGACTACCAGTGGCTGATGGTCGTCTCGACTCTCGTCGCCTGCTTCCTCATGGCTATCGTCATCCGTTCCATCCTTCGCAGAAAGGCGCGGGCCCGTCTTCAAGGCGACGAGCAGACGCGAATCTACACGTAACGTCGGCTGGCTTTTGTCGGAACTGCCGCATTATGACACCTTTAGGGTATGCGAAGTCGTCAGTAACAAACCAGTAAATACCACCATTAAACAGGCACAAAAACCGGAAACCCAAGGTAAGCTTCCGGAGGATGCAGACGTGTCGATTGTGGTTTAACCTCCCGGTCGCCGTCCGACAAAGCATCAGGCATTACGAATGCCATGAAGAATCTATCCTCAATTCGTCCATGCGCTGCAGTGCTGTTGCTCGTTGCCGTCGGCTTTGTTCCGTGCGCGCAAACACTACGGGCCGAAGTCGCTGACGCGACGACAAAATCTCTCCTCGACAAGGCCCGCGACCTCGAAGTTCACGGTCATCTCGATGTAGCCGCGCAAACGTGGCAGCAAGTGCTTCTCACTGATCCCAAAAACAAAGAAGCGCTCGCGGGTCTAGCCCGTTCCGCGAGGCTCAACGGCAGCCCGGCTCTCGCCAGCATCTACCTTGATCGCCTCCACTCCATCAATCCCAGCATCGCCGGCGTCAACAAGGCCCTCCCCAAACAGCCCGTCATGACCACACACATGGTCGCTCAGCCCATGCTGGAACAAGAGGCATACAAGGCTCTCAACGCCAGAAACCTCCCCGGGGCCGAGACCCGCTTCAAAGCGATCCTCGCCGTGGATCCCGAAAACGCGCAGGCGCTCGCGGGCATGGGTTACATCCGCCTGCAGCAGTCCAACTACGACGGAGCCATCGGCTTCCTCGAGCAAGCCAAACACAACGGCGCACGCGACTCCTCCCTCGACTCTGCCCTCGAGAGTGCCCACTTCGACCAGCTTGTGAGTCAGGGCTCGGATGCTCTAAAAGAGAACAATCTCCCCATCGCCGAGCAGAGATACCGCGCCGCCCTCACCATGCGCAGCGACAGCCCCGAGGCCCTCAAAGGTCTCAGCGCCGCTCTCCTCAAAGCCCATCAACCACAGGCCGCTCAGCCCACCGCCGCCCCAGCCGCTATCGATATTCAGAACGCCTCACTTCTCTTCAACACGGGCGACGACGCCGGCCTCTATCGTCAACTCATACTCCTCGGTGGTCGTTCCGACCTCAGTGACGAGCAGCGCGACACGATTCAAACCATCTGGACCAATTGGGCCCTCCGTCGCGCCAAGCAGGCCGCGGCCGCCGGCGACACCAAGCGTTCGCTCGCCATTCTCTATGCCGCGGCCCGCTACGCCCCCCGCAATCCCGACGTTATTCGCGCCCTCGCCTCCGGATATGCTCGCGCCGATCTCCCCAAACAGGCCGTCATTCTCTTCAAGTCGCAGGACATGACCACCGCAAGCGTCTCCGACTACAAATCCGCAGTTGGCGCAGCTCTCGCTGCTGAGGACGACCAGGACGCCGAAGCCTGGCTCCATTCCGGCCTCGAGAAGTATCCCAAAGACCCCGAGATGCTCTTCCTCGCCGGAAAGTTCGAACGCACACGGGGCAACGACAGCCGTGCCTCCGGCTACTACCACGCCACGCTTGCAGCCCTTCCTCCTGAAGACCCCGTCGCCGAACTGCTCGCCGAACTCAACCAACCGCAACCTGCAAACCATCTGCCGACTCCCTCCCAGTCCCGGGATCTCGCCACTCTCCTCAGCACTCCCGCAGCCACCAACGGCAAGTCGCAGCCCGTCGAGTCTGAAAAGTCCTCCCCACCCAGCTACGGCAATTCTGCAGACGCTCAGGCTCAGTTACAAACTTCTCAGCAGCCCATCAGCTCCCAACCACTCACCAAGCAGCCGCAGGAAGTCTACGGTCCCTACGTCCCCTACGCAGCCTCAACTCAAATAAATGACAACGGCTCACGAAACCTCAGCCCCCAGGCCGAAGCTACCGAAGCCCTGCCGACAGCCCGCTACATGCCGAACGCCCAGACAACCCGCAACGTAGCGCAACTTGATCTCTCCACCGCTCCTCTCAGTGGTCAGAACAACCCACCCGCAGAGGACGACTCACTGACAACACGTGATGCCCAATACACTCCCCGACACCACGTCTTACTGTCCTCCGGGATCAGCCACGGCCAGCAATATCCCCAGCCTGAGACCCCGCCTGAAGCAACGACGGGCGGCTCAACGCACCATCGCACCTCGCCGACAATCACGCCTCCCACCGAGTCTTCCACCACGCAGACTTTCGCCGATCAACCCCATACTACCGGGCCTTCATCCTCCACTCCCTCCGGGCCGATGAGCGACGTCAACATATCTCAACCCAACGTAGCCCAGCCATCGACCACCGCCGCTGGCTCTTCGCTCGTTGGAACCTCTCCGCACGTCGAGCCACCCACCGACGCCGAAGTCATTGCCAGAGGTGAACCCGCACTGCGAGGCTTGTACGACCCCAACGCGCCCGCTGGAGGTCAGCCCCCACTCTCGTTGCGCGCCCAAACCCAGACGGAGCTCAACGCTCTCGAAGGCTCCTACAGCGGCTGGCTCGGCGGCACCGGCTATGCAAGATACCGCACCGGCACCTCCGGGTTCGATCGCCTCACTGACCTCGAGTCCCCGTTTGAAGTTTCCGCCGTCGTCGGCAAAGCCGCTCGCGCCACCATCGTCACCCGGCCCATCTCACTCAACAACGGCCCCCTCAACAACACCTACTTCCAGAGCTCCGGCGGAACCATTCCCGTCCTCGGCACCCTTCCCGCCAATGCTCTCGTGGCGCCGCCGCAACAGTACGCCAGCGGCATCGGGGGTGAACTCCAACTCACCTCCAGGAACTACGCGCTGGCAGTCGGCTTCACCCCTTACGACTTCCTCGTCGGCAACGTCATCGGCCGCGGCCAATTTCGTACCTTCAAAGGGCGCCTCACCTTCTATGGCGAGCGCGACTCCGTCAAAGACACACAGCTCTCCTACGCCGGAATGCGCGATCCCGGCTCTGAGCACTCACTTCTCTGCCGGCAACATCTGGGGCGGCGTCGTCTCCACGGGCGGTGGCGTCCGCCTCGACATCGGCGGACCCAAATCCAGCCTCTACGTCACCGGTGAGGCTGCCGATCTGACCGGCACCCACGTCCTTGAAAACACCCGCTACGACGGCCAGATGGGAGCATCCTTCAGAGTCCATCAGTGGCCCGGTCACGGCGCCCTCAACGTCGGCGGAAACTTCGTCGGCATGCATTACGAACACAACGAGCAGAGCATGACCTACGGTCAGGGCGGCTACTTCAGCCCTAACGTCTACTTCCTTGGCTCTGTTCCTGTCACCTACACTGGTTACTACAAGAACAATCTCCACTACAGCATCGCCGGAGCCGCCGGGGTGCAGAGCTTCCAGCAGGACAAGGCCCCCTACTTTCCTCTCGACGTGCCTCTCCAGACCGACTTCAACAATCCGTTCACTCCTTCTACCAGCACGACCAGCGTCAACTACTCTTTCAACTCCGAGGGCGCCTACCTCTTCAACGACCACTGGTTCGTCGGGGCATTTCTCTCTGCCGACAACACCAACAACTACAACAACGTCTCCGGCGGTTTCTTCGTCCGTTATCTCTTCAAATCCCAATACCCCACCGAGGGCTACCCCACCGGCCTCTTCCCGGTCGCAGGCACGCGCGCACTGCGCCTCCCATAGAACGTCGCCAGCGCAGTAATCGCGCGATCGAATCCCGCATACTCGCAGCTAAATTTCGAGGTCCATAAATCACCCATTTGGGTAACACTTTCTCTGTCTGTTTTTCCTTGAATTGCATTTCTTTCACACGTATAACTTGGCGGTACACCTTCACTCGAGCTCTTGCGTTTGCTTCGTAATTCACGAGCATCCGAGCGGTGTCTCAAGGGCCCTATGACAGAACGACCGACTCAGCCAGCCGAGCACCTACGCTGCCTCACCGCTTCAGCGATATTTCTTTTTCTCGCCGCAGTTCCAGCCCTCGCCTTCAAATCAGACTCCGTCCCCGACTGGGTCCGCACCGCCGCCCAGCAGAAACTCCCCGACTACTCACCCGAGACCAACGCCATAGTTCTTCTCGACGACACCACCTACACCGTCGCCCCCGACGGCAGTGCCGTTGAGCACCGCCGCCAGGTCCTCAAAATCCTCCGCCCGCAAGGCCGCAAAGAAGCCATCGTCGAAGTCCCCTTCGACAAGGACACCAAAATCCTCTCCATGCACGTCTGGAGTATCGGTCCTGACGGCCACGAGTACGCCGTTAAGGACAACGAGATGACCGAGCACGGCTACGGCGAAGGAAATCTTTTTGCCGACGACAGAGTCCGCGTAGCCCAGGCCCCCGGCCGCGATCCCGGCGGCATCGTAGCCTACGAGTACGAGCAGCGCTGCCATCCCTACCTCACCGAGAAGACCTGGTTCTTCCAGGACAATCTCCCTCACCTCAACCAGACCTTCACCCTCGAACTGCCGCCCAACTTCACCTACGGAACCGTATGGGCCCACGCCAAGCAGACGCCTCCAGTCGACCTCGAGCACCAGCACTGGCGCTGGGTCATGAACGACACCCCGGCTATCGACCTCAAAGACGTCCGTCTCCGCCCCGCGATCGACTCACTCGAAGGCCGCATGACCGTGCATTACACGGGCCCGGGTCTCCCCATTTCAACCGAAGGCACCTGGAAGAGCATCGGCGAGTGGTATCAGGTCCTCTACAAGGACCGCATCGTCGCCACGCCGGAGATCACCGCAAAAGCGAACGAACTCACAGCCGGCAAGTCCGACTTCTACGACAAAACCGAAGCCATCGCCGAATTTGTCCAGAAGCAAGTCCGCTACTTCGCCATCGAGTTAGGCATCGGTGGCTACCAGCCTCACTACGCTGCCGATATCTTCCGCAACCGCTACGGCGACTGCAAGGACAAGGCGACCCTTCTCACCGCGATGCTCTCCGCCGTCGGCATTCACGCGACTCTCGTCATAGTCGATACCGATCGCGGCGTCGTCGACCCCGATGCACCCTCCATCGTCGGCAATCACGCCATCGCCGCCATCGAAATTCCCAAAGGCTACACCTCGCCCAAACTCCGCAGCGTCGTGACTGCCAAAACCGGCCGCCAGTACCTCATCTTCGACCCCACTTGGGAAAAAACCGCATTCGGTCAGCTCGAGCACAACCTCCAGGGCGGCTACGGAGTTCTGATGGAAGGTCCCGACAGCCAGGCCATCCGGTTTCCAGTGCTCGCTCCCGAACTCAACACCGTCCGCCGCACTGCCACCTTTCAGCTCCAGCCCGACGGCTCCCTCAAGGGCACCGTCATTGAGAAGCGCTTCGGCGATATCTCCGAAGACGACCGTTACCTCTACACCATGGCCGACGCGAAACAGCAAAGCGAGTATCGCGACCACGTCCTCGGCCAGGACTTCACAAGTTTCACCGTCTCCGACTTCAAAGTCGAAAACGTAGAAGCGCTCAACAAAGACCTCACCACCACCTATTCGCTCACCGCCGACCGCTTCGGCAAACCCATGGGCCCACTTCTCATGATCCGCCCTCGCGTTCTCGGCACCGAAGACCTCTACGTCGACCACAAAAAGCGTCACGAGGTCCCCATCAACCTCGATCAGGCCATGCAGGCGCAGGACGAATTCACCATTCAGCTTCCTGCCGGCTACAAAGTCGATGAGATCCCCGACCCGATCAAGCTCGACCTCGGTTTCGCCTCCTACGAAAGCTCCAGCACCGTAAAAGACAACGTCCTCCACTACACCCGCACCTACACCGTCCGCGAAGTAACCCTCCCCGCGGACAAATATCCCGACGTCCAGAAGCTTGCCGGAGTCATCGGCGCCGACGAACAACGAAGCGCAGTCCTGAAAAAACAGTAGAACCCGCACCCCGACCCGTCTCGCAAACAGAAACGCCTTCTCGAATGCGCAACAAAGGAACGAACCAAATCATGAACGTCTCAGGCCGACTCTTCCGCCTCTCTCTTCTCTCTGCCTTGATCTCTCTCACCGCCGCCGCCCGCGCTGACCAGCAATGGACCCCGCCCACTCCCGAAGAACTCTCCATGACCTCGCAGCCTCAGGTCCCCGGCGCCGCCGCCGTCTATCTCTTCCGCGAAGAGACCACCGACGACAAGCTGCACATGTTCAGCATCTACGTCCGCCTCAAGATACTCAACGAGCTGGGCAAAGAGAAGGGCAACGTCGAACTCAACTACTTCCGCGGCAAAGAAGGAAGCGGCTTCAGCGTCGAAGATATCCAGGGCCGCACCATTCACCCCGATGGAACCATCGTCCCGTTCACCGGCAAACCCTACGAAAAACTCGTTGAGAAGACCAGTGGCGTCAAAATCATGGCAAAAGTCTTCAGCATGCCCGACGTCACCATCGGAAGCATCCTCGAGTACCGCTACAAGCTTCGCTACGACGACATGTACTACGAGGCACCCGCCTGGTTCATCCAATCCAACTTCTGGACCCGCAAGGCCCACTACACGTGGCGCCCCGTCGACCTCAGCGTCCACTCCCTCGTCAACGCACGCGGGCAAGCCTCCAACATCATCTCCTGGACCACCGTCCTGCCCACCGGCGCGAACATTGTCCAGTCCAAAGTCCCCGGAAGCGAGCAGTCGATCATCGACCTCAACATCCAGGACATCCCCCCGATGCCCGAAGAGGACTACATGCCACCGATCGGCAGCTTCTCCTACCGCGTGCTCTTCTACTTCACTGCCTATCGCACCGCCGACGAGTTCTGGAAGAGCGAAGGGAAGTACTGGGCCAAACAAGAGGATAAGTTCATCGGCCCCGGCTCTGTCGTAAGCGCCGCGGTCAAAGAGATCGTCGCCCCCTCCGACACGCCCGACCAGAAGCTCCGCAAGATCTACGCCGCCGTCATGAAGCTCGAAAATACGCGTTACACCCGCACTCACTCCTCTGCCGAAGAAAAAGCGCAGGGCTTCAAAGAGGTGCACAACGCCGACGACATCTGGTCCCGCAAGCGAGGATCCGACGACCAGCTCACCGGCCTCTTCGTCTCCATGGCTCGCGCCGCTGGCCTGAAAGCCTATGTCGGCTATGTTACGAGCCGCGACCGCAGTGTCTTCGTCAAGAACTATCTCAGCCTCTCCGAGCTCGACGACATGATCGCAATCGTCAACATCGACGGCAAAGACCAGTTCTTCGATCCCGGCAGCCGCTATTGCCCTTATGGCCACCTCACCTGGAAGCACACTTTTGCGAGCGGGATTCGGCAGACCGACAGTGGTTCCGACTTCTTCAACACTCCCGGGAGAGCCCTACACCTTCTCCCGCGTCCAACGCATCGCCGAATTAAAGCTCGACCCCCAAGGCGCTCTCTCCGGCAAAATCACAATGATCTACACGGGAGACCCGGGCGTAAGCTGGCGTCATCGCGCCCTCGTAGGCGACTCCGCAAGCCTCGAGCGTGAGATCCGCACCAGCGTCGAAGAGCTCGTGCCCACCAGCCTTCAACTCAAAGTCGTCTCCATCGACAATGTAGACAACTACGAGCAGCCACTCACCGCCACATTCAACGTGGAGGGGTCCCTCGGCACTTCAACCGGCAAACGCATCCTTCTCCCCGGCGACATCTTCGAGGCCAACACTAAACCCGCCTTCCCGCACGAGAAGCGCGAAGTCGCCGTCTACTTCGAGTACACCCGTATCACCCAGGACGCCGTTCGCATCACCTATCCAGCCACGCTCTCCGTCGAATCGCTTCCCGCCACCAACAAGGACAGCTTCGAGAAGGCCATCGCCTACGCCCTCTCCACAGAGTCCACTCCCAACAGCTTCACAATCCGCCGCAACTACGCCGTCGGAGACGTCATCTTCACCACGCAACAGTACCCCAACCTCCGCGCCTTCTACTCCAAGATGGAAGCCAAGGACCAGGAAAACGTAGTCCTCACCACCGCCTCTGCTTCTGCCAAGCCGGCAGGGAACTGAGACCCGCCGTCTGCCCCGCATCTCAGGGCAGGCGGCAAACCTTCACCGCTTCATTCGCATACTCGCAAACAAACTTAGTCACCGCTCCACGCTCCAGCACCACCCACGAAACTCCCAGAGGCCGTCAATCGCGCCACTCTCCGTGCATCTTCTTCCACATTCAACCCTGCCTGCGCCACCTGCCCCTCAAGCCACGCCACAGCCAACTCCGGCTTATTCGTCACTACCCCGCCATCCTTCGAATAATCCGGCAGAGCGCTCCGCTCCGCAATCGCCCGAAACCCCTGCGCATCCTCTCCCGGCCCAGTAATGTACTCCGCATCCAGAGCAACCACCGCATCCTTCGGCGTGCTTCTCCGAATCCAAACAAAAGCTCGCTCCCACGCATTGCCCCCACCGTCCACTCCCGGCAACTCAAGATGTGGCGAAGCAGGAAACGTCTTCCGTTCCGCCACCACCATCACACCAGCAAGCACTGCAAACACCACCACCCACCGCAACGGTCGCCGCTGCAACACGCGCTCTCCCAACTCCGCCCCCAGCACCAACGCCATCACGATATATACCAGCTGAAAGATCCGCAGCGGCTGCATTCTCGCCACCAGATGGGAACCTGATCCCATCCGCGCAAACAGCCCAGCCACGACCATCGCAGTCACTCCGCACACCACTGCCGTGCGCGCCAATCCCATCCGTGCTGTAGCGCCCTCTCGCCTCCACGCCCATCCGACCGCCGACAAAATCATCAGCGGCGCTACCAGTCCAGCCAACTCATACCAATGCCACTGGCTCAGGAACCAGTAGTCCCGCGTCAGCATAATTCTCTGGTAAATCTCGCTCTCCGGAGCCGCTGCCAATTGCAACCCCGAGGCCATCGCCACCGCGGTCAACGCCAGCCCGACCGTCCCCCACACCCGCACCACGCTGCTCTCCGACAACAACACCCCCAGCACCAATGCTGACCCCACAGCATAAGCTCCCATCAGCGGATGCATCACACACGCTCCCGCCAGCGCCCCAACACAAAGCACAGCCCCACCCCACCGCGCCTCTCCGTCCTCCGTCTCAAACCTGGGCAGCAGAAACTCCATCACCCCCACGAGCGCCAGCAACGCACATGGAGTCGACAAACTCCGAGCCGTCACATACGGATCCATCAGCATTAGCGAAGTCCCGGCGATCGGCAACGTCATCCAAACCGCCAGCAGCGTCACCGCCCCACTCCGCGCCACACGGGACGCATAGCACCGCGCCACTAGTAGCCAAGCCGCAAACAACGTCAGCCAATAAGCCGCCAGATGCACCAGCAACATCGTCGTCGCAACGCTTAGACGCGACTCACGCACCAGCGCGGCCATCGCCGGCGCAAACAGCGAGTACCGCAGATGCCCCATCACAAACTCGCTCCCACGCGGATACAGCGCAGGATCAAGCAACCGCTTGATCTCCGGCAGATAAACGCCGCCATCCTCAGCATAGGGATGGTACCCATGCACCAGGACCGCAAAAAATGTCAGCGCGGTCACCAGGGCCATGGCGAAACCACGCTCCCGCCGGCTGTCCTCACGTCTAAGCTGTTTCGATGAGATGGGTGATGCTAACGAAGTCGCCAAATACCCGTTACTCCCGCCGTCAATAGAATCACTGCCACTGCAAACAAAGCTCTTCCAACCCTACAGCAATCCTGCTTTCAGTTAGACCATATCTGTAGTTCGAATGTTGCGGCCGCGTATCCCGCATCCATCATCCCGCGCCCACATAACCATTTCAAATGCTGGCAACGAGAGCCCCAGACGATACAATCGAATAGGCATGTTGTATTGTTTCCGGCATCACACTTACGTCAATAAACCTCTCTCGCGCTCCCTCCAAAGCGCCCCGGGCTCGGTGTCTCGATGAACACCGTAGCCGCCGCTCCACCCAAAAGCCGCAACCTCTACAAAACCGTTCCAGGCCTGCTGATCAGCGCCTTTTTCCTCTGGTACACCTTCCGCGGAATCTCCTTCAACCAGATACTTGCTCTCCGTCTCGTCCATCCCGCATGGATCCTTGGCGTCGTTGCCTTCACCTTCGCCGGTCACGGCCTGCGCTGTGTCCGTTGGAGCCAGATGATGCCGCGCGGCGGACGCTCCATCCAAGACCACTTCAAGGTCTGCGCCCGCGTCCTGATGACGTCCCTCGCCGCCAACAACATTCTCCCCCTCCGCATCGGCGACATCATGCGTGTCTTCACCTACTCTGATGACCTGAACGCATCCCCTTCAACGATCCTCAGCACCGTCATCCTTGAAAAGCTCCTCGACATCTTCGTCCTCGTTCTTCTCTTCGTCTCGACTGTTGGCCGCGTCGCCACTCCACAACTTCGCCTCATTGCTGACATCACTCTCGCCATCTCCGCGGTCGGCCTCATCGTCCTTCTGGTCTTCGCCCGCAGCCTTCAAGGCCCCATCCAGCGCCTCTTCACTCGACTGCCCGATAACCCCAAACTAGTAAAGGTCGAGCACTGGATAAACCTCGCTCTCGAAGCTACCGGACGTCTCGGCGTGTCCGAGTCGCTCCTCCTCCTTCTGCAAACCATCATCATCTGGACCTGCGACGGCATAATCTACGTCTCCGCCATCCACCTGCTTGGCATACCCGTCGATCGCATCGCTCCATGGCTTGCCGTCTCCTTTGCCAATCTCTCTTACCTCATCCCCAGTTCGCCCGGAGCCATCGGCCCATTCGAACTCGCTGTCAAAACCTCTCTCGTCGCCCACGGCGCCCCCATGGGCCAGGCCGCTGTCTTCGGCCTCGCCCTTCACGCGTGGATGCTTATCTCCATCACCGGAGCAGGCGGCATCATCTTCCTTATCCACCGCATCCGCATCCACAACCACAAGCCGCTCTTCGTAGAGATCGAACAACTCCCCACCGAACTCCCATAGCACTTACGCGTTGAGCAAACCGAGGCCCAAGCCGCTCGTATCACCAAGACCGGTACACACGCCACGAAGTGGCCGCCCGCGCGCAGCGGGCCCGTCCGCCAGGACAACAGCCTCTAGTAAACTGAAACTACTCCACATCGGGTGAACTCAAGAGCATGTATCGCACAATTCAGCAGTCCTTATTGGCCCGCATCCAGGCCATCCTGCAATCCAAATACGACATCACGCTCACGAACCTGGCAGTCGAGCAGCCGCCCAGCATCGCCCTCGGCGAATTGGCACTTCCCGTAGCCTTCGAACTCGCCAAGCGTCTCCGCAAAGCCCCCCGAGCCATCGCCGCCGAACTGGCCACCGAGCTCTCCACCCAACTCCCCGAAGGCGTCTCCAGCGTAGAAGTTGCCGGAGCAGGCTACCTCAACATCCGTCTCAACCGCACCGCCATCGCGCGCCAGATCGCCGCAGACCAGCACGCCAACATCGGAGGCCCCGGCTTCCGCCTAGTCGAGCACACCAGCATCAATCCCAACAAAGCCGCCCACATCGGCCACCTCCGCAACGCCATCCTCGGCGACACCTTCCAGCGTCTCCTCCGTCCGGACACATACAAAACCGGCTTCCCTGTAGGCGTGCAAAACTACATCGACAACACTGGTGTCCAGGTAGCTGACGTAGTCGTTGGCCTCGTCCACCTCGAAGGAAAAAATCTAGCCGGCACCCGCGAATTGCTCACACAACTCCTCGAAACCAACCAGCGCATCGACTTCTATTGCTGGGATCTCTATGCCCGCGTCTCCCAGTGGTACACAGCCGACCCCGATCAAATCGCCGCACGCAAACAAATCCGCCTCGACACTCTCCACGCGCTCGAAACCGGCAATAACGACACCGCTGAGATCGCCGACCTCGTCTCCACTGCCGTCCTCCGCCGACATCTCGAGACAATGCAGCGCCTCAACATCGAGTACGACTTCCTCCCCCGCGAGAGCGAAATTCTCAACCTCCACTTCTGGGACGCCGCCCGCACCCTCATGCTCGAAAAGGGTGTCCTCTACCTCGAAACCGCCGGCAAAAACAAAGGCTGCTACGTCATGCGCCGAGCCGGGACCGAAAGACCTCATCGCCCACGAAGGGACCGATCCCGATCAGCCTGACGAAGACGCCAAGGTCATCGTCCGCTCCAACGGCACCGTCACCTACGTCGGCAAAGACATCGCCTACCACCTCTGGAAGTTCGGTCTCCTTCCCGGCAAAGACTTCGGCTATAAACGTTTCTTCGAATACTCCCGTCACTCTACATCCGACAACCTGCAACCTACATCCGGCAACCTGCAACCTGCAACTGACAACCTGCAACCAGTAACCCACACCTGCTGGATCTCCACCTCAGGCCCGAGCGAGCCCGGCCACCCATCCTTCGGCCACGCCGACCACATCTACAACGTCATCGACTCCCGCCAGAACGACCCCCAGAACAACGTCATCGCAGCCCTCCGCGGTATGGGCTACACCCAAGCTGCCGACAACTACACACACTTCTCCTACGAGATGGTCGCCCTCACCCCTCGCTGCGCCATCGACCTCGGTTATCCGATCAGCGAAGAAGATCAGAAGCGCCCTTACATCGAAGTAAGCGGCCGCAAGGGCTTCGGCGTCAAGGCCGACGACCTCATCGACCGTCTCACTGCCGCCGCCAAATCCGAAGTCGACACTCGCCACCCCGACCTCACCGACACCGAACGCGAAACCATCGCAAAACAGATCGCCGTCGGAGCCCTCCGCTACTTTATGCTCCGCTACACCCGCAACACGGTCATCGCCTTCGACTTCAAAGACGCCCTCAGCTTCGAGGGCGAGACCGGTCCCTACGTCCAGTACGCCATCGTCCGCGCCGCCAACATCTTCCGCAAAGCCAACACCACCCCCGAAGCTGCACTAACCGCCTTCGCCACGCTGTCTAACGATGCTCTCGCCGAAATCCTCGACACCGAAGACGGCGCCAGCCTATGGGAGACCTGGCTCCTCGCCTCCAAACTAACCCTCCTCATCGACCAGTGCCTCAATACCGCCGAGCCCGCCTACCTCGCCAAATACGCTTTCCAACTCGCGCAGCAATTCAACAACTTCTATCACCGCTACCACATCCTCAACGAGACAAACCCCACCCGAAAAGCATTTCTGCTAACCACCGCCGCCGTAGCCCAACGCGAAATGACCCGCGCCCTCGCCTACCTAGGCATCGAAGCGCCACCAGTAATGTAACCAGATAGATTACAAAAACAATCGACCGCGGATTAGCTCGGATAGAAACGGATCAAAAACACAATAAACGGATCGAAGACCGGATAAAAGCAGGGCGAGCGTCTGAGCTTTTATCCGTCTTTGTCTTTTGGCTTTAATCCGTGTCAATCCGTGCAAATCCGCGGTCGGCCTTAACCCGCGTATCCCCGCACCCACTCCACAATCGATCTCACCGCAATTCCACTAGGCCCATAAGCAATCCAAGGCTTCGTCTCTTCATTCCACGCACACCCCGCAATATCCAGATGCACCCACGGAGTATCCCCCACAAACTCCTTCAGAAACATAGCTCCCGAGATCGCCCCGCCATAACGGTTCTTCCCCGTATTCATCATGTCTGCAATCTGGCTCTTGATATGATCCCGATAGTCATCGGTGCAGGGAAGCCGCCAGAACTTCTCCCCCGAAGTCTTCGTCCCGTCCATAAATTTCTGCCACGTCGCCTCATCATTCGAGAACAACCCCGCATTAATCATCCCCAGCGCGACCACGCAAGCCCCCGTCAACGTAGCCGCATTGATCAGATGCGTGCATCCAAGCGTCTTCGCATAGTGCAGCCCATCCGCCAGCACCAGCCTGCCCTCCGCATCGGTATTCACCACCTCAATCGTCTTGCCCGACATCGCCGTCACCACATCCCCCGGCTTGTACGCCGCACCATCCGGCATATTCTCCGCCGAGCACACCACCCCGATCACCTTCACCTTCGGCTTCAGCTTCGCAATGGCCCGCATCGCGCCAATCATCGCCCCCGCTCCCGCCATGTCGTACTTCATCTTCTCCATGCCGTCCGCCGGCTTAATCGAAATCCCGCCCGTGTCGAACGTAATCCCTTTGCCCACCAGTCCCATCACCGGCGCTTCCTTCGCCGCGACCTCACCCTTCGCCAACTCCGGCTCATAGGTCATCACAATCAGGGCTGGCGGTTGTTCCGACCCCTGCGCCACTGCCCAGAAGGCTCCCATCCCCAACTCATGCAGCTTCTCGGTGGAATGCACCTCGCACTTCAATCCCACCTCCGCGCACATCGCTGCGGCGCGTTTTCCCAGTTCCGTCGGAGTCAACACATTCCCAGGCTCATTCACCAGTGCCCGCGTAAAATTTTGCGCCTCCGCAAGAATCAGCCCCTCTTCAAAACCCTCCTGAATCTCCTCGCGCGTGATCTTCTCCGCCTCATGCGCCACCACCGTCAGCCCCCGCACCGACCGGTCTTTCCTCTCGCTCCGGTACGTATCCCAGTCCATCTCTCCCAGCTCAGCGCCCTCCACCAGCGCCCGCGACATCAGCTTGCACGGCAGGTCATCCAGGTGCTCATCATCCAGCGCGTGGTCCTCCGGAAACGCAATCGCCATCTCCCGCACACCCAGTGGCTTCGCTGCACGCACCGCCGTCCCTGCGCCCTTCCTCACCTCATCGACGGACAGCGCCTTCGCCTTGCCCAATCCCACCACCAGCAGCCGCTCCGCCTTCAAACCGCTCGGCCCATGCAGTAGCAGCGTCTCACCCACTGCCGCCTTGAAATCCCCCGATGCCAGCACCTTCGCCGCCGCATCCGTCACTGCATCCGAGGTTGCGAGCAGCGCAGGCAATGGTTCTGCATCCTTGCCCGTTGCAATATCCACCGCGAAGACGGCCAGCATAGGCGTAGTAAATCCAGCGGCATCCTGAAACAGAAGCTTAGTATCCATGCCATCTATCGTAGCGCGACTGCCACCCACAGCCATCGCCCAAATGCCAGCCCGGCAAAAAAAACACTACTGCCGCTGACTCCGCGCCACCGCCGCCTTGGCCTCGTTATCCGCTTCGCGCTTCCGCTCCGTCGCGCGCTTGTCCCACTCCTGCTTGCCCTTCGCAAGCGCCAATTCGCACTTCACCCGACCATTGCGAAAATAAAGCCGCGTAGGAATCAACGTATAGCCCTTCTGCTTGGTCATTCCCTCGAGCTTCCGCACCTCGCTCTTATGCAGCAGCAACTTTCGCGTCCTCAGTGAATCATGGTTCATTGCGTTTCCATGCGAAAACGGGCCAATGTGTGCATTCAGCAGAAACGCCTCGCCGTCCTTCAGCAACCCATAAGCGTCTTTCAGGTTGGCCTTGCCCTCGCGGATCGACTTCACCTCGGTCCCGCGCAACGCAACTCCTGCTTCGAATTTATCCGAAAGAAAATAATTGAAGCTTGCCGACCGGTTGAACGCAGCATCGCGCTTACCCGCCGCAATCGGATCCCGTTCCTTCTGTTTCACCACAGGCTTCGGCTGGTGAGCGGCCGTCGGATTGGACAATGAGCGTGCCACGAACCTTTTACTTTAACACGTATGCAACTTAAGTCTCACGCGCCGCACTCACCCGCCATCCAAACGCACGTCTAACCATCAACTTCGGGCCACACTATCGATACCACCCCGAAGACCACTCCAACTCCTGGCCGCGAGCCGTAACTCTTCAGCGTCCGCAGACCAGCAAAGACTACCCTTTCCGTGAGGTCGAACGTTCCCCGAATGCTATACTCACCCGAGCGCAACAGCCTGCCAGGCATAGCCTCGCACAACAACATCATCTTCCCGGCAGGCGAGTACTCCGGCGAGCACCACACTTTGTACGGTGTAAAGGACGAAAGCGGAAGCAGCATGGGTAGTGAGTACAAATCAATCGGCAAATTATCGGCACTCCCTCTTCGCACGCTTCCCTTATTGATCCTGGGCTGCCTCGCCGCCTTTGGTTCGCATGCGGCGCATGCACAGTCCGCCAAAACCTGGGACAAGCGCGGCCAGGCCGCTGAGGCACACCAGGACTACGACACCGCCTTTACGGATTATCAGAATGCGGTCAAACTCAAACCCAACGACCTCCGCTACAAGACCCGCTTCGACCGCACGCGATTTCTCGCCGCAGCCCAACACGTAGACCGCGGAAGGGTCCTGCGTCAGAACGGCGACCTGAACGGAGCTCTGGCCGAGTACAACCGCGCCCTCCAGATCAATCCGGGTTACGAGGTCGCCCAGCAGGAGATTAACCAGATTCAAAAGGAGCAGCAGCAGTCTCCACCCGGCACTCCGCAGGCCGCTGGCCCGCCACCCCTCAGCGAGCAGATGTCCCGACAGAACGAGATTCTTTCGAGCGTCGGCAATCTCTCCGGCCCCATCGAACTGAAGCCCATCTCCAACGAACCCATCCCAGCAATCCACATGACCGAAGACGTCAAGGTCATCTACCAGGCCATCGGCAAAGCCGCTGGCTTCAACGTCCTCTTCGACCCCGACTACACCTCCAAGCGTATTCCCGTCGATCTCAATAACGTCAGCTGGTCCGACGCCCTCCGCATCGTTGGTTCTCTCGCAGGTACCTTCTACAAGCCCGTCACCTCCAACACCATCTTTGTTGCCCAGAACACGCGCCAGAAGCGCACCGACCTCGACGAGCAGGCGGTCCAGACCTTCTACCTCACCAACGCGAGCCAGCAGAATGACGCCAACGAAGTTGTCGTGGCCATCCGCAACCTGCTGGATCCCAGCGTCAAGATCTATCTCGTCCCCAGCCAGAACGCCATCGTCATGCGCGCCACGCCAGACGAGCTTCTATTCGCCCAGAAAGTCCTGAACGATCTGGATCGCGCCCGACCCGAAGTCGTTGTTGATGTCGCAGTTCTCGAAGTCAACCGCGACACGATGCGCAACATAGGCATGACCCTGCCGCAATCCTTTACCGCGCAACTGCAGGCCACTCCGGGCACCACAACCTCCAGCGGTAGCACGTCAACCAGTGGCACCACTACCAACACAACCTCAAATTTCACCCTCAACACCCTCGCCCACCTCAACGCTAACAACGTCGCTGTCACAGTCGGTCCCGCCACAGTCAATGCGCTCCTCAACGACGCAGACACCCGCATCCTTCAGAACCCCAGCATCCGCATTACGGACGGCCAGCACGCCATCCTCAAAATCGGCCAGAAGATCCCCGTGGCTACCGGCTCCTACAACGCCGGCGTCTCCACCGGCGTAGCCAGTATCGGTGTCCAGACCCAGTTCACCTACCTGGACGTGGGCGTTAACATCGATATCACCCCCACTGTCCACTACGACCACGAGGTCGCCCTCAAGCTCAAGATCGAAGTCCTCTCCCAGGCCGGTCAGGTCACCATCTCCGGCGTCACCGAGCCCATCATCGGCCAGCGCTCCACCGAGCAGTTCATCCAGCTCCAGGACGGCGAACCCAGCCTCCTCGCCGGCATCATCACCAAGCAGGACAACCTCAACATCTCCGGCACTCCTGGCATCGGCGAGCTGCCCCTGCTCAAGTACTTCTTTACCTCGCGCAACAAAGAGGTTCAGAAGGATGAAATCGTCTTCATGCTGGTCCCCCACATCGTCCGCGAGTCCGTCCTCAGCCGCCTCAACACCCGTGCCATCGACACCGGCACTGGTGGCTCCTTCGAACTCCGCCGCGACGTCTCCGCCGGCCTCCACGACTCCGAGCCCGTCGGCTCCGGTCCTCGTCCGCACCCCGCGCAGCCTACTTCCGCCGCAAACGCTGCCTCCGCCATGGCTCAACAGCTAGGCCAGCAGACTGAACCACCCAAACCACCAGTCCCCGGCCAGTCCGGAAACCAGACCCCCACAGCCGCAGGGCCGCCTATCAGCTTCACTGTCGTGCCCCCCGCCTCTAACCAAAGCGTCGGCAGTACCTTCCAGGTAGCCGTCATGCTCGGCAACGGCCGCGACGTCTTCTCCGTGCCACTCCAGCTGCAGTTCAACTCAGCCGTCCTTCAACTCGTCAACGTCGACTCGGGCGACTTCCTCAGCCGCGACGGCCAGGTCGTCGCCATCACCCACCGCGACGACGGCAAAGGTCTGGTCGCTATCGCCACCGAGCGTCCACCCAACACGGCAGGGGTCAGCGGGCAGGGAAGCCTCTGCACTCTCACCTTCAAAGCCATCGCCCCCGGTGACTCCGACTTGACCCTCGTCAAAGTCGGTGCCCATAACAGCACGCAGGCCAATCTTCCGGCCGTCGGTTCGCAGGCCGTGGTGCATGTCAAGTGAGTATCTGCACTAACCCGATTGCGGGTGCTCCATGTCCCGATTCTGGGACATGGGCTCCACTTTCGCCAGGTGGGTCTGAATCCAACCCCGAGTCCGGCCTCACTTTGGTCGAGCTCATCATTTGCATCACCATCGTCGCCATTCTCGCCTCCGCTGCTCTCCCCATCGCCCGTTTTCAAGTCAAACGGGAAAAGGAGCGCGAACTCCGCCGCGACCTATGGGAGATGCGCGACGCCATCGACCGCTACAAAGACGCCGCCGACAAGGGAGCCATGCAAGTCAAAACCGACAGCCTGGGCTACCCACCCGATCTCGAAACCCTGGTCAACGGAGTCGACATCCAGGACAAAAAAGTGAAGTTCCTACGCAAAATTCCCACCGACCCCATGACTGGTAACACCGACTGGGGCCTTCGTTCCAACCAGGACGACGCCGACTCCGACTCCTTCGGCGGCCAGAACGTCTTCGACGTCCACTCCAAGAGCACCGGCACCGCCCTCGACGGTACAAAATACTCCACATGGTAAGAATGCCTCCCAACTCGCAAGGTCGTTCCGGCTCCGACCGTGGCTTCACCCTCCTCGAGCTCATGATCGTCATGGTCGTCATCGGACTGCTTGCCGCCATCGCCGTCCCCGCCTACACCGCCAACATCCGCCACGCCAAGGAAGCGGTCCTCAAAGAAGACCTCCATGTCCTCCGTCAGGCCATTGACTCCTACACCGTCGACAAACAAAAAGCCCCTCAGTCCCTCGACGACCTCGTCCAGGGCGGCTACATCAAAGCTATCCCCAAGGATCCCTTCACCGAACGCACCGACACCTGGATGCCAGCCCAGGACGACACCCTCCAGACCATCGACCAGACCGAATCCGGCATCAACGACGTTCACAGCGGCTCCCAGCTAACCGGCTCTGACGGCACCTCCTACTCCACCTGGTAAGCATCGGCACCTTCCCGGCTCATCCCTCCGCTCGCCACCGCTCACAAAAAGGCGCATACTAACGTCTAAGACAACGTCGAGCTGCGTCCATCCAACACGGAAGCGGCCCGCAGGAGAACTCCTATGCGTTCCTTTACGCGCTTCGGCCTTACCGCCGCCTTCACACTCTCCGTCGCCGCCTACGCTCAGACTCCAGCCTCGACCCAGACGACTCCTCAGCCGCAAACTCCAACTGCATCAACCCAAACTCAAGCTCCAGACTCAACCCAGGCGCAAACCCCAGCGTCCCAGACGCAGACTTCCGCGAAGCCCGACGATCAGGCCACCCCAGTCAACGCCCAGGTCACTTCCGACGCGCCCGCCGATAAGCCCACCACCGCCGACCCCAAGGCCACGAAGAAACAGCTCAAGGAAGCCAACAAACAGGTCGCATCCGAAAACAAGACCGATTCGCTCCCCTCTCCGGGTGAAGCTCTCGATCCCCACATCAAGCCCGGTAGCGAAGACGACGTCAACGCCGTAGGCACCCGCAATATCGGCGGACGCGGTGTCGGCAACTGGTACTCCACCGACTCTGAGATCCGCATGGGCAAGCAGTACTCCATGGAGATCGAAAAGTCTGCCCATATGGTCACCGACCCCGTCATCGTCGAGTACGTCAATCGCGTCGGCCAGAATATCGTCAAGAACTCCGACTGCAAAGTCCCCTTCACCATCAAGGTGATCGACTCCGACGAGATCAACGCCATGGCTCTGCCCGGAGGCTTCTTCTACGTCAACTCCGGCCTCATCCTCGCTGCCGATGAAGAGGCTGAACTCGCCGGCGTCATGGCTCACGAGACCGCTCACGTCTGCGCCCACCACGCCGCCCGCGAGATGACTCGCATGAACTACGCGCAGATCGGCTCCATCCCGCTCATCATCTTCACCCAAGGCAGCTGGACCGGTTACGGCATCTACGAAGCCGCGCAGCTCGCCATCCCCATCACCTTCCTCCAATTCTCCCGTAGCTTCGAGGCCGAGGCCGACTGGCTGGGCCTCCAGTACATGTACAAGGCCGGCTACGACCCGCAAGCCTTCATTCAATTCTTCGAAAAGATCGACGCCCTCGAGAAGCACAAACCCGGTACCCTCGCCAAGGTCTTCGCCGACCACCCCCAGACCCCCGACCGTATCCTCCACTCTGAGGAAGAGATCGCCACCATCATGCCGGCCCGGCCCGACTACATGGTTACCACCAGCGAGTTCGACGACGTCAAAGCCCGCCTCGCCCGCCTCGAAAACAAGCGCAAGATCAACGACGGCAAGGGTGGCAACAAGCCCACTCTACGTCGCGCCAGCAGCGGCAGCGGCAACACCGACCCCAACAATCCCAACAACCCATCCAGCAGCACAGACGACCGCCCAACCCTCGGCCGCCGCAACTAAACCGCCGCCCAAACGCCTCTTCGAGAATCAAACGAGCCGCGACGAGAACTCTCATCGCGGCTCTTGCTTTATTCCGTCCCTTTTATCTCGTGTCTGTCAGGCAGCATTCGACAATGCAGAACTCTCAAAATCAAAACTCCCCAACCTTCCACACGATAAAACACCACATGTTTCCCCTGCTCAATACGCCGAAGTCCTTCCCATAGGCTGTCGGCGCGGCCCAACATTGGAGAATCCCCCAGACGCTCGATACACCGTCTCAAATCACCCATGTAACGCCTGGCTTGTTCCTCACCCCAGGTCTGGAAAGTATATTGCGCGATGTGTTGCAGGTCGGCCTCTGCCAGCCGTGACAAGCGGAACTTAGGCAACGTTCACCTTTCGCGCCGCCAACCGGTCAATGTACTGGTCCAGCCGGTCAAAGACGCCATCTTCGGCAATCCCACTCTCCTCGCCGGCTTGCAACGCCGCCCGCAGGGCAAGAATCTTCGCCTGATTCTCCTGCTCATCCTGCTCCAGCGCACGCAAACCCGCGCGCATCACTTCGCTGGCATTGGCATAATTACCCTTCTTGATCATCTTGCTAACAAACTTATCCATCTGCGGCGTCAGGTTAATATTCCGAGTAGGCATACTCCCTCCAACTCAATCCTATGTTCAATTGGCAATAGTTGGCAATCAAAATTCATGCCCTTAATCCGCGAATTCCGCGCCAATCCGCGGTCGCCTTCCCTTGTCCAAACCCGATAAAATAGAGGAATGCCCAAAAAGAACAAAAAGCACACCACCGGCTACACCGACGACCACGCCAAAGCCGGCCTCGACATCAAATTCCCCGAAATCGAAACCTGGCGCAACCAGTTTCAGGCCTACGAAATCCTCGTCGATGACCCCGAGTTCACCAGCGTCTGCCCCAAGACCGGTCTCCCCGACTTCGGCCGTCTCCTCATCCGTTACATGCCCCGCGAAAAGTGCCTGGAGCTCAAATCCCTCAAGGAATACCTCTTCACCTACCGCAACCTCGGCATCTTCCAGGAAAACATCGTCAACCAGGTCCTCGACGACGTCGTCAAAGCCACCAACCCCATCTGGGCCAAGGTCACAGGAGACTTCCGTCCCCGAGGAGGCATCTCCACCATCGTCGAAGCCACCTACCCCCGCCCCAAAAACTCCACCCCTCCACGATCCTGAGCCTCAACCCAACCCAAACCCCGAGCCAGCAGAGCGAGTCGAAGGGGAGTGGAGAACTGCTTCTCGCTGCCCAGTCCCCTTCGGCCGCCCCGGTCAAACCTTCGCGCCACTTGGTATGCTGAAGAAGCATGTCAAAACCGATCGTTCTTACCATCCTCGACGGCTGGGGTTACCGCCAGGAGACCCACGGCAACGCCATCGCTCAAGCCCGTAAACCCATCTACGACAAGCTCCTCCGCGAATACCCCAACACCCTCCTCCGCGCCTCCGAGCACTTCGTCGGCCTGCCCGACGGTCAGATGGGCAACAGCGAAGTCGGCCACCTCAACCTCGGCGCCGGCCGCATCGTCCGCATGGACATGACCCGCATCGACACCGCCATCCTCGACGGCTCCCTCTACACCGATCCCACCCTCGTCCGCGCCTACGACCTCGCCGCCCAGAAGGGAAGAGCCCTCCACCTCATCGGCCTCGTCTCCGACGGCGGCGTGCACTCCCACCAGCGCCACCTCTACGCGCTCCTCCGCATGGCCGCGCAACGCCACCTAACCCATGTCTTCGTCCACGCCTTCATGGACGGCCGCGACACCCTCCCCACCAGCGGCCTAGGCTACCTCCAGGAACTCCAGCGCAAGTTCTACGAGTACGGAGTCGGTCTCTTATCAAGTGTCAGCGGCCGCTATTACGCCATGGATCGCGATCTCCGATGGGAGAAAGAAAAACCTGCCTTCGATGCCATGGTCACTGGCCATCCCGAAGGCGGCACTTACGTCAGCCCCATCGAGCGAATCAAAGAGCTCTACAACAACGGAATCACGGATGAGTTCATCCCGCCGTTCACATGCATCAACCCCACCGACGACACTCCGGTGGGCCTGATCCGCGACCACGACGTAGTCATCAACTTCAACTACCGCGCCGACCGCGTCCGCCAGATCACCCGCGTCCTCACCCGCCGCTCCGGCCTCACCAACGACCCCGTAGGCAGCCAGGGCCTCAACCTCCCCAAAGCCGCCGAGCTCGACACCGCCATCCCCATCGCAGACATCCCCGCCAACCTCCACTACGTCTGCATGACCCAGTACGACAAAAACTTCGCGCTCCCCATCGTCATCCCGCCTGAATCGATGGACAACCTCCTCGCCAACCTCATGGCCCAGGCCAACCTCCGCAACCTCCGCGTGGCCGAGACCGAAAAATACGCCCACGTCACCTACTTCTTCAACGGAGGCATCGAAAAACCCTTCCCCGGCGAAGACCGCTCCCTTGTCCCCTCCCAAAAGGTCGCCACCTACGATCTCGCTCCCGAAATGTCTGCCGCAGGCATCGCCGACGCTGTCATCAAAGCCGTCAGCGATACCGCCTTCGACGTCATCATCGTCAACTTCGCCAACGCCGACATGGTCGGCCACTCCGGCAAGATGGAACCCACCATACGAGCCGTAGAAACCGTAGACACCCAGCTAGGCCGCATCTACCAAGCCATCCAGCAGCGCGGCGGCAGCCTCCTCGTCACCGCTGACCACGGCAACGCCGAGATGCTCATCGACCCCGCCACGGGTGGCCCCCACACCGCCCACACCACCAACCCCGTCCCCTTCCTCTACATCACCGAAGAAGGCAACAAACCCACCCTCCGCGAAGGCGGCAGCCTGCGAGACATCTCCCCCACGATTCTGTCTCTGCTAAACCTCGACCAACCCAACCAGATGACCGGCGGCAACCTCCGCAACAGCTAGCAGCCGAAACTGTGGAGTCACACCGACGTCCACGAAGGCGTCATCCCGACCGGAGGCGGCGCTTTTGCCGCCGCTAGCTGCCCTGAGCGAAATCGACTGGCCCCGCATTTTGCTGTTGTTCTTGCCGTTGTCTGTTCTTTGAAAAGGCATCCCCTAGAGGAATCGCCAACACATAGCGAAAATAACACTGCCGCCGATAAAGGGAGCAGCAGTGCGCAAGCGTTCCGGAATCGGCGAAAGGACAAGATCGATGTCTCTGATCCAGACCTGTAAATGCGAAGAGTGCGAAATGCAGAAGTCATTCGCAAACCACTGGGTAATGTTGTACGAAAGAAACGGCAACCTCGTAATTCTGCCGAAGTGGGATGCAAAGATGTTGCGCCGCACGCGGCACTTCTGCGGACGGGCTCATGCCAGCAGATATGTGGAACGCTGGATTGCCGCCGTCACTCTCAACGTGGTGTCTGACGTGGCGCTTGAGCATGGCCTGCAGAAGTCCACACAGCAGATCATCTCCGACGAAGAAGACGAGGCCACCGCCCTCGAACTGGCCGCAAGATATCGATGAGCTTGGCCTGCTGGTCGCCACAGACTAGCGTTTTTTTAGCTCAGCACTCATCTTCGCAACAGAACCGCCGATAAGATTCTGTACAGATGCCTCCAAATCCGAGGAGTGCCGGCACGAGAAGGGAGGGGCGTTTTGACCCGCTATCGGATCTACAGAAACTCGGCAGAGGAGACGACCTACATCTCGACCCACGATTGCAAACTGCTACACGACCCTCAGAAGTACCCTAATCTGACTGTCGCTCTCAGTGTCCTCAGGGAGAGTGGAATACCAGAGTACGAGATTCGCCGAGTCACAAAGGAAATGGCTGCCATCAACGGCGCAATCGTGCAGGTTGCAGAGACGTTAGTCTTCGACCATTCGACCGGGCAGGAGTTACAAGGCAAATAAGCGAATCGCCTCGCACGTCACCCCAGCAAACTCACCGTTCCATCCGGCCTCTTCGCAAACGAATGAATCAGGCGCCCGTTCTCATCCATGTGCCGCAATGTCAGCATCTCCGGAGCCACCACCAACTCACTGAACCCATAAACCTTCTCCGCCATCGGTCCACGCTGAGCCTGAGCGATCTTCAGGTTGTACAGGTCCGCCCCACCCCCACCCGACAAGCACAAACGAAGTCGGATGCCCCTCAAACTCCAGGTGCTGCATATCGTGGTCATGCCCCGCGAGGTACATGTGAACTTTATGCTCCCTCAGCAAAGGCTCCCAATCCCGAATCAGCACCTTGTGATCCCCATGCGGCCCATTCGAAAAGATCGGATGATGACCCATCGCAATCGTAAACGGAGTCGTCCGCGGCTTCTCCAACTCAGCTCTTCAGCCACGCCAGCTGTTCCGCAGCCTGCTCTGGCTTCAGCGTAAAGTTCGTCCCCCGATCCCACTTCCCATCCTCTGACGGCATATTGCTGTCCAGAGCAATCACCGTCACCAAAGGCTTCTTAGCAGGGAACTGAAAGCTGTACCAAAGCGAAGGCATCGTCCACCGAGCCCCACCCGCCTTCGCATACTCCAACTCCGCCGCGACCTTACTCTCCGGCATCCTCTGATAATCATGGTTCCCAGGAATCGCATACGCCGGGCAATCAAACACGCTCTTCGGATACATCTCCTCAAACTGCGTCTGCCACCGCTTATCCTTCACCCCACCCGGCAGCGGCCCATACCAGTTGTCCCCAAGCATAAACAGAGCCTCGGTCTTGAAGCCCTGCTGCTTCACATAAGCTCGCATGGCCTGAGCCACGCGACTCTGCGCAGAATCATCCTCCGCGCCCCAATCACCCACCATCAACAACCGCGACCCACCCACACCCGAAGGCTTCGCAGCCGCCAGCGCAGGCAGACCACCCAGCCCAGCCAGCGCGCTAAAAGCAAAACTCTGCCGCAGAAACCGCCGCCGCGAAACAACATCATTCATACTCATCAATTGCCCTCAAACCATAGACGAACCCACACGACCCAAAGCCGCGCAGAGAAATGTTAAAACTCCCGCCGCCCTTCCATAGCCCGAGTCATCGTCACTTCATCCGCATACTCAATATCGCTCCCTGCAGGAACCCCCGTAGCGATCCGCGTCACCCGCAGATCCGCTTTCGCCCCGTGCAACTCATGCGCCAGATATGCCGCAGTGGCCTCACCCTCCGTCGTCGGCGAAGTCGCCAGAATCACCTCATCCACCTCCGGCAAACGAGTCAGCAGATTCCTAATCCGCAACTGCTCCGGCCCCACCCCGCCAATAGGCGACAGCGTCCCATGCAGCACGTGATAAACCCCGTTGTAGCTCCGAGTCTTCTCGATCGTCGCAATATTCGTAGGCTCTTCCACCACGCAAACCACTCGCTGGTTCCGCACCGGATTCGTGCAATACACGCAAGGGTCGACATCCGTAATGTTGTTGCAAACCGAACAAAGCCGCAGATGCAGCTTCACCTCGCGGATCGCCGCCGAAAGCGCCTCCGCATCTTCGCTCGAAGACCGCAGCACATGAAACGCCAGCCGCTGCGCGCTCTTCGTCCCAATACCCGGTAGCTTCCGCAACTCCTCAATCAAACGAGCCATCGGCTCCGCAAACCGGCTCGAGCTCGACGTAAAAGCCACCTATCGCAACCCCGGAAGATCAGGCAGACCCAGCCCGCTCATCATCCCCGCCATACTCGACTTGATCGCCTCATCCGCTCGCCGCCCGGCCTCGTTCACTGCCGCCGCAATCAGATCCTCCAGCAACTCCAGGTCGCTCGCAGAACTCCCCAGCGCCGTAGATTCAATCTTGATCCGCAGCACTTCCTTCTTCCCATTCATCTTTACCGTCACCACACCACCGCCGCTCGAAGCCTCCACCACCGTCGCAGCGAGCTTCTTCTCCATCTGCTCCTGCATCTGCTTCGCCTGCCCCATCATTTCTTTCATCTTGCTCAGATCAGAAAAATCCATCGTGCACCTCGCCAACCGCTCTACCCGGCCGTCTTCCTTAGTCGTTCTCTCTCAGATCAATCACAGTTCGAATCTCCGCATTGAACAACGTCTGCGCCCGCTGCACTATCGGATGCTCCATCGCCTTAGCCTGCGCACTTCCGCTCTTCGGAGCCCGTACCTTCTTCTCCCCATCCGCCTTCTTCGCTCCCGGCAGCAGCACCAGCTTCAAAGCCCCCGCCCCCGCGTCCCGCAGCGCATTCTTAATCAGCTTCTCCGCCTCTGCATTGATCACCATAGACAACATCGTCTTAGAAATCTCAGTCTGGACCCGAACCTCCCCCTCAGCCACCACCCACTCTGCATCGGCCATCGCATCGGCCGCCGTCTCCTGGCTCTTCGCCGAAATCAAAGCCGCAACCGCAGCCTTCTGCAAACCCTCAGCAGAATGTAACGCTGCTGGTTGCAAATCCACCGCAGGCGTCGCGACAGCGGAGATATCCACCATGCCCTCGACCTTCGGCAACTCCACCCTCAGAGCATTCCCCTCGGTAGACACCCTCTCCTCAAACACGCTAACCGAAACCGGAGCCTTCACCGGAGGAGCCACAGCCGCAGGAGCAGCAGCCGCCTCCATCCGCACCACAGGCGAACCCGTCGAACCCCTCTCGTCAAACCGCTTCCGATCCTGCTCAAACGGAGAAAACGTCGGTTTGCTAGGCGCAGCGGGCGTACTTACCGCAGAAATCTTCGAAGCTCCGGAAGCCGGTGCTCCGGAACCCACGGACTTCGCAGCACCACCCGCAATACGCCCCTGCGTCGAACCCGCTCCAGCAGGGAACTGACTCAACAACTCTTCCACCGGCAACAACCGCCGCAGATGCACCAGCTTCAGCAGTCCCAACTCAAAATGAAACCGCTGCTCCTGCCTATATCCCAACTCATCAAAAGTCCGCAGCATCACCTGCAAGAATCGCGACAACTCTTCCTCACTAAACAGCGCCGCCGACCGCCCCGCGCGCCTCTGCTCATCCGCCGAAATCTGCAGCAACTCCGCTGCCGCCCCATCCAGCCCCGAGCCATCCGCCCCGACACCAACAATCTTCGCAATCACGCAGTTCCGCAGATACCGCACAAACTGCCGCGCCAACTGCGCCGGAGAATTCCCAGCATCCAGCAGCTCATTCGCAACCGTAATCACCTCGGCACTGCGATTCCCATCCACCGCCTCAAGAATCTTTTCAAACACAGCATTCGGAACCGTCCCCATCAGCTCCCGAATCTGTCCCACATCCAACCGCGCACGCCCATCCTCCACCGGAGCGCTCGCAATCGCCTGATCCATAATCGACAGCGCATCCCGCATCGACCCATCGCCAGCCTCCGCCAGCAGGCTCAGTGCCGCATCATCCGCATCCACACCCTCGCGCTCTGCAATCCCGCGCAGCTCCCCCAGAATGTCCACCAGCTTCACCGCATGAAAACTGAAGTGCTGGCATCGCGACCGCACCGTCTGAGGAATATCCTCAGGCTGCGTCGTCGCCATCATGAACACAATATGTTCCGGTGGCTCTTCCAGCGTCTTCAGCAGCGCATTGAACGCCGCATCCGTAATCTGGTGCGCCTCATCCAGAATGTAAATCTTGTACTTATCCCGCGCGGGCCTATACCGAGCCGCATCTCGCAGCTCGCGAATCTCATCAATCCCACGATTCGTCGCCGCATCAATCTCAATCACATCGACAGCATTCCCCGCGCGAATCTCCGTGCAGCTCTCACAAACCTCGCAAGGCTCCGCCGTAGGCCGCACCGCCGACCCGATCGCATTCCTGCAGTTCAGAGCCATCGCCAGGATGCGCGCAATCGTCGTCTTCCCAATCCCACGATGCCCGCTGAAGATGTACCCATGCGCAATCCGCCCCTGCGTCAGCGCATTCATCAAAGTCACGGTCACATGATCCTGCCCCGCAACATCCGCGAAGCGCTGTGGCCGGTATTTCCGTGCAAGAACCTGATATGCCATATAAGAAATAAAAGAAAAGCGTCCCGTTACGACTTACTCAATCGAGCGGGACCGCAGCCCTATTGTATCGCCCGCCGCGAGGCTTCGTTCTTAGCCGCCGAAGGCGCGTCAGCCTCGATGGCAGATCGCGCCGTGCGCCGCACGCCTTAGCTTTTTCGTTTCTTCGCAGCAGCCCGCTTCGCCCGCCGAGCCCGCCGCTTCACCTCATCATCGCTGAACATCGTCCCCCGGCACTTCTCCGCACCGCAATAACAATCCGCATCCTCATCATCGCTGTCATGCAGGTTGTACTCGTACGTCAACTCCTCACCCGCCGCAATATCCCGAATCGCCACAATAAACACGCGTTCGCCAATGCTGTCGGACTCGCAGTTCGGATCGCACGAGTGGTTGATAAACATCGCCGTCCCAAACCCATCAATCACCGTCCCGTTCTCACCCGTGCTGAACAGATACGTGATGTCTCGGTCCGCATAGCGTTCATCTGCTTCAGGTTTCGTAAACCGCGGCCCGTCATACTCCACCACGCGCGTGCCCTTTTTGATCGGTCTCGTCGTGTAACATCCCGCCGCATGAATCGACGAAGAGCGAATCACCAGTCCATCCACCATAGTCAAAAACTTCCATCCAATAAAATAGGTGCAGGAATATTCCTCGCCAAACGCCGCAGGGAAACCACCTGAGTCTGCAGACTATAACAAACCACCTTAGGAAAACGTCCAACCTCAAGTGCCATTCCACACCACATCTCGAGCGATACTCGGCGCCTTCCTCCTCTCAGCCGCCAGCTTCGCCCAAACCACCCCTGCGCAGAACCCTCCTGCCGCACCCTGCCCAGCCTCGAACCCCGCACCCAACCAGAAGCAGGATCAAACCGCCAAGCCGTGCACCCCTCAAACCCCTGCACCGGCCAAATCCGCTGCCGAGCAACATCCATTTCCCGGCGACGTAAAACCCGCCGCTCCGCCGGACACCCCCGCACCTTCAAGCACTCCATCCGACGCCGCCGCGCAACATCCATTCCCGACAACCCCAACCCCCAAGGACCCAGACCCCGACTCCAGTAGCAGCAGCTCCAGTGCCGACGATCCGGATACCGCACCCCAGCCGCCCAGTAGCGACGACACAGTTCATCCCACCCGCCACAAACTCCCCAAGGTCAAAAAAGTCCAGACCGACGACGAGCGCGTCGACGAAGACATCACCGTCGCAAAGTTCTACATGAATGACGAGAACTACCAGGGCGCCTACCTCCGTGCCAAAGACGCCGTCAGCGTCCAGCCCGACTACTCCCTCGCTCACTTCACCCTCGCGCAGGTTCTGCAGAAGATGAAGAAAAAAGACGAAGCCGTCGCCGAATACCAGCTCTACCTCAAGCTCGACCCCGACGGCGAAAAAGCCAAAGACGCAAAAAAAGCCCTCGCCGAACTTCACTAACCTAAAAAAGAAGCCCTAGCTACAACTAGCCCCCACGCCACAACCGGTGTAACGTGATCCTGCAGCTATGAACACCGTTCTCAATCAACTTCAGCGCGAAATCGCATCCTCGCTCCACGGACTAAACGCCGAACAGACCCAACTCCGCCCCTTCACCCCCAACAAGTGGAGCACCCAGCAGATCATCGAGCATCTCCTCCTCACCTACACCGGGGCCGAGATGGCCCTCAACGCCCGCCTCGCCAAGCGCCGCCCCACCCTCGCCAAACCCAGCACCTTCCAGCGCATCCAGCAGTTCGCCGTCTGCAACTGCGGATACTTCCCCCATGGCCGCCAGGCGCCCGAGATGGTCACGCCACCGCCAACAGCGCACCACCTCTCAGGTGCCGAGCTCATCGCCGCAACCGAAGACCATCTCTCCCGCCTCGACGACCTCTGCAACGAATGCGAGCAGTTCTTCGGCGTCATTCAATTCGCTGCCCACAACGTCCTTGGCCCTCTCAGCGTCAAGCAGTGGCGCCGCTTCCAGCTCATTCACGGCCGCCACCATCTCAAACAGATCGCCGCCATTCGCAAAGCCCACAACCTCTAGCTCGCGCTCCGCTCCTGAGCTTCAATCGCCGCCGCATCCTCTTCCGCCAGATCATCTTCCACCCGTAGATACCGCCGCATATAACGCAGTGGCTCTTCGCTCGCCGCCAGCTCTTTGAGGTGATACAGCCACGCATCTTCCCGCGTACTCCGCCGCGTATATCCTTTCCGCTTGACCGTGCCGATCGTCCCATCCTTCATCCTGCGTGTAAAAGTCTGCGTCGGCACCTGAAACGTCATCACCTCACCCGGCTTCCAGAAGCTCGATGCAAACTCATGCGAGAACAGCAGAGCGTAATACCGTCTCTGCGCCGCCAGCGCCTCCACCGCCTGCCGCGAGGTCTCCCATGGCAATCCCAGCTTGCTCACGTACCACCTTCGAAATTCAAACCCGTTGCTGCGCGCCTGTGCGATCAAAAGCTGAAGCAGTTCAACCCGTGTCATAAAGATCCGTTCAGCTCAAGCAAAACTCGAGCATCCAAAGGTTATAGTCAACCGCTGCGTCCGTCCAATCATTGTTGCCGCGCAATTACAAGTATCATTTCCTTAGAAGCTCTATCCCCCCATCGAACATAAATTCATAACGAGCCCACGGAGAAGAACCATAAAACTCAGCGCAAAAATCCTCCCCCTCGTTCTTGTTGCCCTCTTCCTCGCGGCTTCAATTAACGCCCAGACCTACGATCCCGCCGCCCACACCGACCCCATCAACCTCACCCCCCAGGTCCGCGAAGCCCACGACCGCTTCTACAACCTCGACTACGACGGAGCCCTTACCCGCTTCGAGGCCATCCAGAAAGCCAATCCACAAAGCCCCATCGCCATCGCCTACATCCTCCAGACGCTCGTCTTCCGCGAGCTTTACAATCAGGACCTCCTCGACACCACCTACTACGCGCACGACTCCTTCCTCACCAACAAACGACCCGTCAACATTCCCCAGGCCACACGCGACCGCATCGAATCTGTCACCAACTCCGCCATCACCCTCGCCGACCAGCAGATCAAAGCCAATCCCAACAACGCCAACGCGTACTTCGCCCGCGGATACGCCCGCGGCATGCACGCCGCCTTCATCACCCTCGCCGAACACAGTTACGTCGCCGCCGCCCGCCAGGGCCTCGCCGCCCGCAATGACAGCGAGCAGGCCCTCCGCATCGACCCCAACTACAACGACGCCAAGATGGCCGTCGGCATCCAGCAGTTCGCCGTCGCCAGCCTTCCGCGCTTCGTTCGCATCATGGTCGGCATCGCCGGAGTCGGCGGCAACAAGGAAAAAGGCCTCAACCTCCTCCGCGAATCCGCCGCCCACGGCATCGTCACTCCCATCGAATCCCGCACCGCGCTCTCGCTCTTTCTCCGACACGACGGCCGTTACCAGGAGGCCATCGTCGTCCAGAAAGGCCTCGCCGACCAATACCCCCACGACTATCTCTTCCGCCTCGAAGTCGCCAACCTCACCAAAGACTCCGGCAACGGCCCCGCGGCCATCGCCCTCTACCAGCAGGTCATTGCTGACGCCCAAAAGCCCGGCTACTTCGTCCAACCCCGCCTCCACATGGCCTACTGGGGACTCGCCGACACCCAGCGCGGCCAGAACCAGATCGCCGAAGCCGCACAAAACTACCTCAACGCAGCCTCCCAACCCACCTGCTCCGACTGGCTCCGCCGCCGAGCCCAGCTCAACGCCGGCCAGATGTTCGACCTTCTCCACCAGCGCGACAAAGCCGTCCAGCAATACCAGCTGGCCTCCGCAGGAGGAGGCGACCAATCCCAATCCGACGCCGCCCACCGCTACCTCAAAACCCCCTACACCGGCCACTAGCCTGTTTTTGCATTTGCTTTTTTGCTTGTCATCCCCGAAGGGGATCTGCTTTTGCCCTTGCATTTGCTGTTGCCTCCTAACGCAACTAAGAATGGCGTCATCTCGACCGGAGCAACAGATGGTCTCATCGTCTGTTGCGGAGTGGAGAGACCCCCGCATTTTGCTGTTGCCGCTGCCTTTGTTTTGCCTGTCATCCTTCGCCAACGGCGGTTTTGCTGGTTATCTCTCTAAAATCACCAACGGAAAACAATGGCCTGTGACGGGTCAGTCCGAACTTTCGACGAATTCAACTAGTTCCGACTCGATCCAAACGGAATGCATAACGGGTAACTTGCCCAAGACTTCGCCTACCTCAAGTTCTATCAACATGCCACCAGTCTCAACCGCTGGAACGATCCCGACTATTGGGAAGACTCGCCCAAGGCAAAGCGCAAATAGAGACTTTGTTTGGAGTTCCTTATCGTCAACTAGTCCCTCAGGAACTTTGACGATTCGTATCTTGTCGCCGATCTTCATTCCGAATATTAAACCTCTTCACCTTCAGCACTATGACATAGGCGCAGCGGAGAACGAATCTAATTCCACCGCTCTCCTTGACAAACTAGGAGAGCCCCGGCAGAATTCTCCTAGACAACCAAGGAGAGACCATTGCCCAAACAAGTAGACCTCATGCAGGGAACCCTCGAGATGCTCATCCTCAAAGCCGTCTCCCTCGGAAAACTCCACGGCTACGGAGTCCTCCTGCGCATCCAGCAGATCAGCGGCGAGCAGCTCGTCATCCAGCAGGGCTCCCTCTACCCCGCGCTCTACCGCCTCGAACACGAAGGCGCCATCAAAAGCGAATGGGGCGAAAGCGAAAACAACCGCCGCGCCAAGTACTACTCACTAACCCCCGCAGGCCGCAAACAACTAGCCGCCGAAACCGAAAAGTGGAACCGCATGGCCGGAATCATCGGCAACATCCTCGACCTCACCGAGGTCCAATCATGATCACACGTCTTAAGTCCTGGCTCCGTTCCATCCTTGGCCGTCGCCGCCTCGAAGACGACATGGAAGCCGAAGTCCAGTTCCACATCGATGCCCGCACCGCAGACCTCATCCGCAGGGCCTCGCCCCCGAAGAAGCAAAACGCCAGGCCCGTCTCGAATTCGGCACCATCGCCTCCCACAAAGACGGCATGCGCACCTCGCTCGGCCTCCGCTGGGCAGACGACCTCCTGGTGCGACCTCCGCTACGCCGCCCGCATCCTCCGCAAGAGCCCCGGCTTCACCGCCATCGCCGTAGGCTCCCTCGCCCTCGCCATCGGAGCCAACACCACCATCTTCTCCGTCGCCAACGAGATGCTCTACGAGCGCCTCGGCGTCCCCCATCCCGAACAACTCCGCCTCCTCGCCTTCCGCGGAGACAAGAACGTAGTCGTGCACTCCACCTGGGGCGATCTCAACCCGCTCCCCGGCGGCGGCCGGCGTTTCACTCCTTCTCTTACCCCGTCTACCAGCAGCTGCGCCGCGACAACCACGCCCTTCAGGACATCTTCGCCTTCAAAGACATCGGCCGCATCAACGTCACCGTCGACGGCTCTGCGCAGGCCATGCAACTCGAGCTCGTCTCCGGCAACTTCTACGACCAGATGCAGGTAAGGCCCGCAATCGGCCGCACCATCCTTCCCTCCGACGACGGCGCTCCCGCCACCGGAGCCGTAGCCGTCATCAGCGATGGCTTCTGGCAGCGCAGCTTCGGCCGCTCGCCCACTGTCCTCGGCAAAGTCATCACCGTCAACACCATCCCCATCACCATCATCGGGGTCAACCCGCGCGGTTTCACCGGAGCCAAGAGCGTCCAGAGCTCGCCCGACCTCTTCATGCCCCTCTCGATGATCCCGCTTCTCCGCGCAGAGATCGGCACCAATGGTTCCTTCTTATCGAGCACAAGAGAGTTCTGGCTCCAGCTCATGGCCCGCACCAAACCCGGAGTCTCCGACGAGCAGGCCCGCGCAGCACTCGACGTCTCCCTCTCCGCCGCCATACGCGGCACCATGAAAGTCAACAAAGACGACACCTTGCCCACCCTCCTCCTCGACGACGGCAGCAAGGGCCTGAACCACTCCGGACGCGAGTTCGCCAAGCCCCTCTACGTCCTCCTCGTCTTCGTCGGATTCGTCCTCCTCCTCGCCTGCGCCAACATCGCGAATCTCATGCTCGCCCGCGCCTCCGCTCGCCAGCGCGAGATGGGTGTCCGCCTCGCCCTCGGAGCAGGCCGCTCCCGCATCCTCCGCCAGGTCCTCACCGAAAGCCTCATGATCTCCGCCATGGGCGGCTTCTTCGGAGTCTTTCTCTACTTCATGGGCCGCTCTTCACTTCCCAAGCTCTTCATCAATTCATGGGAGCAGCCCGATCTCGTCTTGCCCTTCCACTGGCCCGTCTACGCCTTCACAGCGGCGGTCACCATCCTCACCGGCATCTTCTTCGGCGTCGCTCCCGCCTACGCCTCCACTCGCGCCGAAATTGGCACAGCCCTCAAAGAAGGCACCAAGACCGCAACCCGTCATCGCAGAGGCTTCAGTGGCCGCGCCATCGTAGCCTTCCAAGTCGCGCTCTCCACCATGCTCGTCGTCGGCGCCGCGCTCTTCCTCCGCACCCTCATCAATCTCAACTCCATCGACCCCGGCTTCCGCACCGACCATCTCCTCCTCTTCGACCTCAACCCGCCCAGCAAGCAATATCCCGCTCCCAAGGACGTCGCCCTCCAAGCCCGCGTCGAAGAGGCCCTCCGCTCCGTCCCCGGAGTCCAATCCGTCTCCCTCACCGACACACCGCTCGTCGCCAACAACTCCACCAGCGATGACTTCAACATCGAGGGAGCGCCCGAGATCAAGCGCGAACTCGGAGACCGCACTGGCATCACCTACTCCGGCGACGTTGGCCACGATTTCCTCTCCACCATGGGCATCCCCGTCCTCATCGGCCGCGGCTTCACCGCGCAGGACGTCAGCTCCACCCAGCGGGTCGCCGTCGTCAACCAGACTCTTGTCCGTCAGCTCTTCAACGGCCAGAACCCCATCGGCAAGCGCTTCTCCATCGACGACACCAGCAAGCCCGATCCCAAATGGACCGAGATCATCGGCGTCATCGCCGACACCCGCTACTCCAACCTCAAAGAAGAGCCTCCCCCCATCCACTTCGATCTCTACAACCAGCTCCCCGAGATCGGCGGTGTCACCTACGTCATCCGCACACAGATATCGCCCGAATCAATCGTCCCCTCCCTGCGCGCCGCCGTCCAGAAGATCGACACCAACCTGCCGCTCATGGACATCCGCACGCAGCAACAACAGATCGACGCCACCACCCAACAGGAGCGAATCTTCGCCAGCCTCACCGCCGGCTTCGGACTCCTCGCTCTCGCTCTAGCCTGCGTCGGAATCTACGGCATCATGGCCTATACGGTCTCCCAGCGCACCAACGAGATTGGCATCCGCCTCGCTCTCGGAGCCGAACGCTCACAAGTCCGCTCCATGATCCTCAGCGAAGCCAGCCGCCTCACCATCCTCGGCGTTCTCGCCGGACTAGCCGCAGCCTTCGCTCTCGCCCAACTCGTCAAATCGATGCTCTACGGTCTCACTGCCACCGACCCAACATCCTTCTTCGCTGCAGCCTTGCTGCTGCTCGCCATAGCTCTTCTCGCTGCTTGGATCCCCGCCCTCCGCGCCTCACGCGTAGAACCCATGGAAGCCCTCCGCCACGAATAACTCCGCCACGAATGGCTTCGCCCTCTCTGCCTAAGAGCCACAGTTACAGCAGGCGTTACCTTCGCTTCCAGGGACCCCAAGGCTTTAGCCTTGGGTCTCTCAAATGTCGCACAGAAAAAGGGGCTTTTAGCCCCTGGGGTATGCCTTCTTCGCTGTCGAATGAGGCCTTGCGGCAGCAATCATCGCGCCGCCGCAAGGCTCGATACTCTAATCCGCAAGCTGGTAATTTACCTCGATCGTCGTCTTCACCTCAGTCGGATTCCCATTCAGCAAAAACGGTTTCCATCGCCACTGACTCACCGCATCCACAGCGCTCTGGTCGTAATCCGCGCGCAGACTCTTCTTTACCTTCACCGTCTGTGGTACACCCTCTTTGTCCACCACCACTAACAAGATAACTGCGCCATTCACCGTATCCTTGTTCGCCTTAGCCTCTGCCGGATACACCGGAGGGACTTTGTAGATCAGCGACCCCGCCATCTTCTCCCCCGACACCGACAGAGCATTCGGAGCCACGCTCTTCCCCTTCGCATCGTCGCTCTGCACCGTCGCCGCCGACACTTCCATCCGCAACGCCATTGCCGAAACACAAGTCACCGCTCCAATCACCACGCACGCCGCAGCAATCGCAACCCGCCGCGCGCCACTCACTCGCACATCCCGCCGTGTCAGATTCATAACTCTCCTCTCGAAAATGTTGGCATCGAAGATTCCGATGGCGTGAAGGACTCCAGCCGGCCGCCGATCTGACAGCATCGTCGCCAACCGCAATAAGCACCGCAGATATCTCTCCCTGCCCGCGACCGCCTCCGCCGCCATGCGGTCGCAAACCATCTCGCGGCTCTCCGCCACCCGCATCCGCGTCAGCCAAAGCAGCGGATGGAAACTCACCGGCAGCGCCACCACCTCATACACCAGGTTCTTCGCAAAATCCCGTCGCCGCACATGCGCAAACTCATGCGCCAGCACCGCCTCCAACTCATCCTCCCCAACGCGCTCCAGAAATCCCGGAGGCACCAGCAGAACCTGTCGCACGACCCCCATCGTCACCGGTCCCGGCGTCATCGGCGACACCTCAATCCCCGCCTCACTGTCTTCCAAACCAAAAGACTCAAGGCAGCGCTTCCATATCCTCTCCGCTTCACCCGCAAGCTCCACCCGCTCGCTCGCCCGCCGCATAGCAACCGTCCGCCAGATTCCCCAAGCCAGTCGCCCGGCGAAGTACAGCAAACACCCGGCATAAATCACCAGCGCCCCACTCAGTACAAGCCGAGGAAGCCGCATTACCTCCGTAGTAGCCTGCGAGCCCGCGCCAATCAACACCTGCACTGCTCCGCCGCCAGCTCTACCTGCCGATCCCCACGGCAGAAGCCGCTTCACGCACTCCAAAATCCCAAACGCCGGAGCAGTGAAACGCAGGAACCACCGCCTCCAGCAACAGCGCACCCACCCATACTCTGTGCTCCGCCCGAGGCCCCGCACTCCGCAACATCCGCGCCGCAACCCAGGCCGCCGCAAACACCAGCGGCACCTGCCAAAGCGAGTTCAACACATATCCCATCACCCACAACTCGAGAGCCTTCATTCCTCGCCGCCTTCCAGCCGCTTCGTCAACTCCGCAATCTTCTTCGCATCGATTTGCTTGCTCTTAATCAGGCTCATCACCAGCTCTTCACTCGATCCCCCAAACATCCTGTCCACCAGGTCGCGCACCGCATGGCTCGAAGCCCTCGCCTCCGTCACCACCGCGCTGTACTCAAACGCCCGCCCTCGCAGCCTCCGCTTCAGCTTGCCTTTCTTCTCCAGAATGTTCAGCATCGTCTGCACGGTCGTGTAAGCCAGCCGCTGCTCCAACCCCTCCTGCACCGCGCCCACGTTGCTTGGCCCCAGCCGCCAGATAACCTGCATAATCTGAAGCTCCAGCCCCGTCAGCTTCTCTTTCTCCCGCTTCGCCATCCACGCACCTCCTAAACAATTAGGACTATAGGCCGGGTCTCTCAACCTGTCAACTAAAACCTTAGGACACATCAAAAAAATAATCGCCAGGAAGAGTCGTCATCCTGAGCGGAGCGAAGGATCCCCGCATTTTGCCGTTGCTTTTGCTCTTGTCGTTGCGGTTGCGGTTGCATTTTAGTTGTAATCCTTCGCCGAAGGCGGAGGATCTGCTTCTGTTCTTGTCGCCGCCTTTGCCGTTACCGCCATTCGTCCCCACTCACCGTGGAACGAACAACCCCAACCACGCGTACATCCCTGTGGCAAAATAGAATCGTCCCGGAGACCCCGTCATGTACTGTTCTCAATGCGGCAAGCAAGTCGACCCAACCTCCCGCTTCTGCCCAGCCTGCGGAGCCGCCGTGTTCGCACCCCCACCGCCCCCCTACACCGCCTATCCCGCTCCCGGCCAACTAACCCGCCCCCGCGAGAATCGCGTCATCGCCGGTGTCTGCGCCGGTTTCGCCCTCCACTACGGGTGGGACCTCACCCTGGTCCGAGTCCTCACCGCGCTTCTCGCTCTCTTCACCGGAGTCGGCGCCGTCGCCTATCTGGTCGCCTGGGTCATCATCCCCGAAGCCCCCTACCCACTCCCTGTCAAAACCCTGTAGCAGCCAAGTTGCCCCTCCAGATAGATTGTCATCCTGAGCGAAGTTTGGCGCGTTTTTGCGCCAAACTGAGTCGAAGAGCCTGTCCTGAGCTTGTCGAAGGAACCTGCGGCTGCTTTTGTCTTTGCGGTTGGGCATTTGTCGGGTCCACTTCGTGCTCGCATGGCGAACAATGGGACAATAAAAACAAAACATGCCAAAGCAGACCACTCCTCACCAAACAAATCCCCGCCCCTTCGCCTACCGCAACCACACCCTCCACTGCGACGGAGCCAGCCTCATCGCCCTCGCCGAAAAATTCGGCACGCCTCTCTACGTCTACTCCGCCAACCAAATCACCCACCGCTTCCAGCTCTTCCAGCAAGCCTTCGCGCACCGCCCCCACACCATCTGTTACGCGGTCAAAGCCAACTCCTCCCTCGCCATCCTCCGTCTCCTCGCACTGCAGGGAGCAGGTTTCGACATCGTCTCCGGCGGCGAACTCGAGCGCGTCCGCAAAGCCCACCCACCCGCTCTTCAAAAAGTAGTTTTCTCCGGTGTAGGCAAACAAACCTGGGAGATCGACCTCGCCCTCCGAGCGAATATCCTCCTCTTCAACGTAGAATCCGAAGCGGAACTCCATCTCCTCGCCGCGCGTGCCACAGCCCTGGGCAAAGTCGCCCGCTTCGCTCTCCGCGTCAACCCAGACGTCTTCGCCGAGACCCACCCCTACATCTCCACCGGCCTCAGCGAACACAAATTCGGCATCGACATCAAAGCCGCTCGCGCCATCTACCGTGCCGCAAAAAAATACAAAAGCCTCGATCCCGCCGGAGTCTCCGTCCACATCGGCTCACAGATCCGCAATGTCGACCCCTTTGCCGCCGCTCTCGCTCGCGTCACTGCCCTCATAGCCGACCTGCGCAAAGACGGCCACAACATCCGCTACGTCGATGCCGGCGGAGGCCTCGGCATCGACTACGGCACCCACCACTTCGACCCCGACAAACAAGTAGAAAAGTACGCTGAAGCCTTAGCCAAAGGCCTCGCCAAAGAACCCGCGCACCTCCTTCTCGAACCCGGCCGCTTCATCGTAGCCCAGGCCGGAGCCCTCCTTACCCGCGTCCTCTACGTCAAGAAGAACGGCAGCAAAACATTCGTCATCACCGACGCAGCCATGAACGACCTCATCCGTCCCGCCCTCTACCACGCCCACCACGAGATCATTCCTGTAAAACAACCGGCAGGGAAGTCCTCCCTCACAGCCGACGTAGTAGGCCCAGTCTGCGAATCCGGCGACTTCTTCGCCCGCGACCGTGTCCTGCCCACCATCAAACCCAACGACCTCGTCGTCCTCCTCGACGCCGGAGCCTACGGCATGTCCCAGACCTCCAACTACAACACCCGCACTCGCCCCGCCGAAGTCCTCATCGAAGGCAAATCCGCAAAACTAATCCGCCGCCGCGAAACCCTAAAAGACCTCCTGGCCCCCGAACTCCTCAACTAATCCCCACTGCTTTGAAGCCTTAGCTTTTCTGTTTGTCATCCTGAGCGGAGCGATTCGCGCACTTTGCGAACCGCGCAGTCGAAGGACCTGCGGTCGATCGAGCGGCGCCCGTTGGAATATAACGATGCCCGTTCCTGACCGCAACGCCCAACCAACACTTTCGTATGGATCGATACGTTCGTCCAATGGATTCGTCGTCGCGCTTCTGCTAGTGTTTCCTTGAACAGTCGCTCGCTCTGACATCGAAGGGAGTACCAGATGGACGGCGCAAATGGACTGAAAGAGACCACGCGCGTGACCGCGCCTGTCGCCTCGAACACGCTTGGCGTGAACGTTTTTACCGCCCCGGGAAAGGCTATGGTTGGCGAGCGGCCAAGGCCCTTCGGCGAGCCGCTCGGCTTTGATCCGGCCACGTCGACATTGATCTTCGGCGAGCACGACGCGGTACTGGTGGACGCCATGACCACGGTGGCCGAGGCCGAGGCGCTCGCGGACTGGATTGCGCTGCACAACCGCAACCTGGAGACCATCTATATAACGCATGCGCATTTCGACCACTTCTACGGTCTGAGCGTTCTGCTCGACCGTTTTCCACGCGCTCGGGCGATCGCAACGCCCAAGACCGTGGAGGGCATACAGATGTATTTGTCTCCCCCAGTGCAGCAGTTAGCCCGCCGAATGTTTCCTGGCCAAGTGCCCACGAAGTTGGTTGGACCTGAGCCCTATGAGCAGGCGACACCTTCACGCTTGAGGGCCACGAATTGCGCATCATCGAGCAGGGCCGCACCGATTGTCCCGATTCGACGTCTCTCTATGTTCCATCGATCGGCCTGATCGTCGCTGGCGACGTGGTGTACAACCAATGCCGGATGTACGTCGGCGACACCACCCCCGAGAGCCGACAGAATTGGATCGCGGCGCTGGACCGGTTAGCCGCGCTGAACCCGGCGATTGTTGTGGCCGGTCACAAGAAGCCTGGCGCGCCCGACTCTCCCGCGGCGATCCAGGACACCAAGCGTTACCTGCAGGATTTTGATCGACTACAGAAGACCGCGACATCCGACCAGGAGCTCTTCGATCAGATGACGGAGCTATATCCGGATTGGGTAGCCAATCAGTCGTGGCTGATGTTCGGATTCCCCGGGGCATAACTCACATCAACCGCGGTGGCGCCCGCTTGCGCGTCCCGTCTGTCCCAAGTCTTAGTTCCGATTTCAAAAAGGAGAACAAAATGGCAACAAAAGGAAAAATCCTGGCATTGATCTCGAGCGGTCGCGGTTTGCCCTTGAAGGATGGCAAGATTTATACCGGCGCCGGCTACTACCTCAACGAAGTGACGGTTCCGGTTCGCGCCCTGATGAAGGAGGGCTACGAAATCACCTTCGCCAACCCCACCGGCAATACGCCGCAGGTGGATGTCCATTCCGAGGTAGTCGGCTTTTTCGGCGGGGACGCGGCCAAGCTGCAGGACTACATGTTATTCCGCGACGGCTTGCTTGGGCTCAGAGATCCAGTTCGCATCAGGGATGTCATCGCGTCGGGCCTGGATCAATATGACGCTGTTTTCGTTCCGGGCGGCCATGGCCCGATGATCGATCTTCTGGATGATCCCAATGCCGGCATCGTGCTGAGACACTTTCACGAAACGTCCAAGCCTACGGCTGTGCTCTGCCATGGCCCGATTTCACTGCTCTCGGCTCTTCCGAATTCGTGGGAGTTCGTCGCAGCGCTGGCAGCGGGCGATGTCGCCCGAGCGCACGCCAAGGCTCAAGGCTGGATCTATGCCGGATATAAGATGACTATCTTTGCGACGGCGGAAGAACAGCAGCGGGAGCCGCTTGAGATTGGTGGCAAGGTTCTGTTTTACCCGGACTTCGCCTTGCGTACGGCGGGCGGCGACGTTAGTGTGGTCGCTCCATGGGGGAGCTACGCCCTTCAAGATCGAGAGTTGATCTCGGGCCAGAACCCGTTCTCTGATGAAGCAGTTCTGAAACTTCTTCTACAGGCACTCAACGAGAAGAAAAAGTGAGTCGGTAAGTAGGGGCTGGTTCCGTGGTCCCCCTGTTTGCAAGTCTATCCGGATTGGAGTCTTCAATGAGCGTACAAATCGATCAGAAGAGCTTTGAGATGCCCCCGAAAGAAGGGATGAGCATCGCGCATTTTATAACCGTGGGCGACATCAACCGATCGCTCGATTACTACGAGAAGGTCTTCGGCGCGCGCATTCTGAGCAGAGGCGACGGCAACGCGCCGGGGTACCTTCAGCTTGCGAATATCTGGATGATTATTAACGTAGGGGGCGGGCCTACTCCGGATAAGCCGACGGTATCGCTCAGCGTCCCCGACCCGAATCACCTCAACAGCTTTCTGAACTTCCGCGTTGCGGATATTCAAGCCTGCTACAAGCTATGGAAGAGTCGAGGAGCCGACTTCATCACAGAGCCTATCCCCAAGTACGGCGAGATACGCTGCTACATCCGCGATCCTGACGGCTACATCATCGAGGTCGGACAAAGCACCGACCAGACGTATGGTTGACGCTCGGCCCGGAAAAAGCATTCTCACAGTCCCGGGCGAGTCGTCTCCTATCCCGGAAATTATCTTCCGATCAACAGCCCCGGCAAAACGGGAAGCTGGAGCGTTTCTTGCTTCGCGCTAAATCGCCGAGTCACTCAGCGAGCGTTTGAGATTCGCATTGGAGGGTTTTCAATCTCTCGGGTTCTAGTAAGTAACGGGCAATTCGGAGTTGACCCGTCGCCCGAGGTGTTTGTTCGATTGCGTCCGTCGTTGCGGTTGTTCCAGGAATCGGATAACCCAACTGATCCCAACAAGATGGAAGCCTCGCCCACCCAAACAGATCACACCCCCCACAGCAAGCTTAACCCGAATCCCCTGAATACTTTGCACCAGAAGTCCCCCTCAGCCTTCCGAAGTCCAGACCTAACCCCCATAAATCGAATACTTTGCACACCAAAGTACGGGGGAGGGGGTACCCCAGCCCCGATGCCCCAAACATGCTAAAATCGCAAGGTTGCTAGCACCTGCATAAATCATCAGTAGAGGTAGTTTTCATGTCCGGCCACTCAAAATGGGCGACAATTAAGCACAAAAAAGGCGCCCTTGACGCCAAGCGCGGCAAGATCTTCACCCGTCTGATCAAAGAAATCACCATCGCCGCCAAGCAGGGCGGAGGAGACCCCGACGGAAACCCCCGGCTCCGCGGCGCCATCGCCGCCGCCAAGGCCGAAAACATGCCCGCCGAAAACATCAAGCGAGCCATCCAGCGCGGCACCGGCGAGCTCGAAGGCGTCTCCTACGAGGAGATCACCTACGAGGGATACGGCCCCGGCGGCGTAGCCATCATCGTCGAAGTCCTCACCGACAATAAAAATCGCGCCGTCAGCGAAGTCCGCCACGCCTTCTCCAAAAACGGCGGCAACCTCGGCGCCGAAGGCGCAGTCGCCTGGATGTTCACCAAGAAGGGCGTCATCACCATCGCCAAATCCGCCGCCAGCGAAGACAAGCTCACCGAGATTGTTCTCGACGCCGGAGCCGAAGACCTCGGTGACGAAGGCGACAACTGGGAGGTCCTCACCGACCCCAAGGACTTCGAAGCTGTAACCGAAGCCCTCAAGGCCGCGAAGATCACCCCCGAGACCGCCGAGATTACCAAGATCGCCTCCACCTACACCAAGCTCGAGGGCACCCAGGCCAACGCCATGATCCGCCTCCTCGAAGCCATCGAAGATCTCGACGACACACAAAATGTCTACTCCAACTTCGACTTCGACGAAGCCGCGGTAGCCGCTCAATAATCGAAACGGTAGCTGAACCCATCGGCCGCCGTTCACCGGCGGCCTTCTTCTGCAGGCAGGAGTCAAGCTTGACCCAAAACCCGCGTCGCACCGGAACATCGCCCCTCTGGGCCCTCGCTCTCCTGCTCCTCGCCCGCTTCGCCTCCGCGCAGGCCGTCGCCACCAGCGACGTGACTCCCTTTCACGAAGACTCCGCCACTCTCCCGTGGGAGTACGGCGTTCTCGCTCAGGGCGGCTTCGGCATCACCGAAGAGCGCGACGACTTCAAGTTCTTCATGGCAGGCGTTCACGCAGGCAAAGTCCTCGCCACCACGCACGGCCACTCCGCCTTCCGCAGCAACTTCGAGTACGCCGTCGAAGTCTTCCCCTTCTGGCAGTCCTACACCCCCAAATTCCAGCGCGCCTTCTGCACCAATCCACCCGGAGCACCACCCGCCTGTACGCCTCTCTACACCGTAGGCGGCACCTTCACCGGAGCCTCCATCACCCCCATCATCCTTCGATGGAACATCGCCGGCACAAAGCACTTTTCCTTCTGGGGACAAGGCGCCGGAGGTGTCCTCTGGACCAATCACAAATACCCCGCCTTCGGCGGTCCTCCCTACAACGAACAAAACGACGGCCCCAACGCCGACGCCAGCGTCTGGAACTTCACCCCACAGGGCGGCGTAGGCGTCCACTACTTCCTCCGCCCCCGCCGTTCCATCGACTTCGGAGCCAACGCTATCCACATCTCAAGCGCATCGCTCGGAGACCGCAACCCCGGCGTCAACGCCAGCGTACAATTCTCCCTCGGATACACCTGGTGGAAGTAAAGCAATCTTCTCCAGTGGCAAACCCGCCGATCTGCAACCCGCTAACCCCGCTGACCAGCTCACTCGCTAATAGTTGATTTATGAATCCCGAAGCCATCATCGAATGCGTCCCCAACTTCTCAGAAGGAACCGACGCCACCAAGGTCAAGCAGATCGTAGCCGCCATGCACGTTGAAGGCGTCCGCCTCCTCGACTGGTCCCTCGACACCGCGCATAATCGCTCCGTCGTCACAATCGCAGGCACTCCCGCTGGAGTCGTCGAAGCCGCCGTCCGCGGTGCAGGCAAAGCCGCCGAACTCATCGACCTCACTCGTCAGAACGGCGTCCACCCACGCATCGGAGCCGCCGACGTTATCCCCTTCATCCCCGTCAGCGGAGCGTCTCTCGCAGACTGCGCCGTCCTCGCCCGCCAGGCTGGCCTTCTCATCTGGCGCCGCTACGGAGTCCCCGTCTACTTCTACGGAGCAGCCGCCGCGCGCCCCGACCGCATCAACCTCGAAGACGTTCGCAAGGGTCAGTTTGAAGGCCTGCGTGACGCCGTCCGCCGCGATACCGCCCGCCGCCCCGACGTAGGCGGCCCCGAACTCCACGAAACCGCCGGAGCCAGTGCCGTCGGCGCGCGCAGCTTCCTCATCGCCTACAACGTCCACCTCAAGCAGCCCGACGTCACCGCCGCCCGCGCCATCGCCCGCGACATCCGTGCCGCCAACGGTGGCCTCCACGGCGTCAAAGCCCTCGGCGTTCTCGCCAACGGCCGCGCCCAGGTCACCATGAACATCACCGACTTCAACATCACCCCCATGCGCCACGTCCACGCCACCATCCAACACCTCGCCCAGCGCCATGGAGCCCTCATAGACGACGCAGAACTCATCGGCCTAATCCCCCAGGCCGCTTATGAGCCCGATTCCGATTGGGCTCGTCAAATCACTGGCTTCGATCCCGACGCCAAAGTCCTCGAGCGCAGACTCCACGCCCCCATCGCATGGCCTGAGCTCTAACCTCGAACCAATTTTGGCTACCACAAAGGTAGCAGTATCGCTAACAGAACCTGCCTTGGCTTCGTCTTGCAACTGCAGCCCATTCACGGAACAATAAGGTAGTGAGACTACAGTAGGAAGTAGCTCAAGGAGCAAAAGGAAACAATGACCACCATCAAGCAAAACATCTTCGCCGCGGCCGTCGCGTTTACGACCATCATGGCGCCCACCTTCGCCACCGCCGCCCAGCTCTCCAACGACGCCAAGTCGTCGATCCCTAAAGACATTCAGCAGCTCATCGTCGTCGACTACCGCGCCATGCAGAACTCCAGCGCAGCCATGGAACTCAAGGACCGCGTCCTTCCCCCCGAGCTTAAGCGCCTCGAGACAGCCCTCAAGAGCTCCGGCCTCAAAGTCGACCAGGATGCTGACGTCCTCTGCTTCGCCGCCTTCCGCGACCCCAAAGGGCAGGGAACCCGCATCGTCGGCATCGCCCAGGGCCAGTTCCATACCCGTGACGTGATGGCCAACTTCACCAAGAACAAGACCAAGCCCGCCACGCTCCGCAACAACAGCATCTACCCCATGGGCATCCAGCGGAATGAGCGTCGTCTTCCTTAACCAGACCACCATGGTCTTCGGCGACCGTGACGCTGTCACCGAAGCAATGGACGCCCGCGACGGTCTAGCTCCCGACTTCCTCGCCAACGGCGACATGGTCAACGAGATGGGCCAGGTCGACACCAAGGCCGTCTGGAGCCTGCTCGACGCCCGCGGCACCCAGACCATGATGAAGAGCGTTCTCGGCGACGCAGCTCAGCTCGCAGACTACGACACCGTCAAGAACCGCATGAAGAGCAGCCGCTACACCATGGACTTCCAGAACGGCGTCAAGTTCGACATGGCTGTCGTCATGTCCGACACCCTCACCGCCGCCACTGCCGCGACCCTGATGAAGGGCGTAGCCATCATGCGCAAGACCTCAGGCTCGCCGCTCGAAAAGTCTGCTCTCGACGCAACCACCATCGACTCGAACGCCGGCACCCTCACCGTCGCCTACTCGTCCTCGGACAGCCAATTCGCCAGCCTTCTCACCTCACCGCTCTTCCAATCCGTAGTGAAATAACTGCAGAGCAAAACACTCTCGCAGCGTTCAGCAAACCGGCGCTCGGTCCTCACAAAGGATCGAGCGCTTTTATTATTCAGACGCGATTCGCAACTTGATCTGCGTCTTTCTGGACTTTCATTCGTACTGCATTTAGACTTGCCCCGTAACCCTTACAACTGAGCAATAGCTGGAAAGTGCTGTACTCGGAGTGTTCTCTGCGTACAGGCTCATCTCTTTCACTATCTCGTCGCTGAGCTTGCCTTCGGGCTGTTCCGCGACCATAGCCGCACTGTCTCTGCACGTCGAAGCTCTCACCGATCCCGGAGGTTCTTCCGTCTATGCGTTCTATTCGTTCAGCCTGTTTTGCCCTCGCTCTCGTCGGCCTCCTCGCAACATCCGCCTTCACCTCTACCCTCCTCGCCCAATCCCCCGTCACGCCCCCGGATAAATTCTTCGGCTTCCAACTCGGTGCCGATCGCAAGATGGCCCGCTGGGACAAGATCGTCGAATACTACAACCTCATCGAGAAGCAGAGCGGCGGCAAGATGAAGGTCATCAACATGGGCCCCACCATGAACGGCAATCCCTTCCTCATGGTCATCATCACCTCCGCCAAGAACATGGCGAACATCGACACCATCAAGAAGAACAACCTCACCATCGTCAATCCGCACAGCACACCTGAGGCCGAGATCAAAAAGCTCGTCGCCACCGGCAAGGTCATTCAGGTTCAGTCCATGAGCATGCACGCCACCGAGATCGGTGGCACCCAGATGGCCCCCGAACTCGCCTACGACCTCATATCCCGCACCGACGAAGACGCGCAGCGCATCCTCGACAACGTCGTCCTCATCGAGGTCCCCTGCTTCAACCCCGACGGCGAGATCATGGTCACCGACTACTACAACTCCACCCTCGGCACTCCATACGAGGGCTCCAACTATCCCTCTCTCTACGCCAAATACATCGGCCACGACGACAACCGCGACGCCCTTCTCACCTCCATGAACGAGAGCCAGTACATGGCCAGCCTTCTCTTCACCGGCTGGCGGCCGGAGGTCTACGTCGACCACCACCACATGGGCAGCTACGGCGCGCGCATCTCGCTCCCGCCCTACGCCGAACCCACCCGCCCCTACGCCGACCCACTCATCTGGCGCGAAGTAGCCTGGTACGGCGCACAGATGGCCTACAAGGAAACCGAAAACGGCTACACCGGAGCCATCAACAACGCCATCTACTCCGGCTGGGGACACTTCGGCTTTCACTGGATCACGCCCTTCCACAACATCGACGGCATGCTCACCGAATCCGCCAGCGCAAAGCTCGCCTCGCCCATGTACATCCTCCCCGAGCAGCTTTCAGGCGGCGCTCGCAACCTGCCCAAGTACGAAGCCGAGACCATCTTTCCCGACCCATGGCCCGGCGGCTGGTGGCATCTCCGCGACATCGTCAACATGCAGAAGACCGCAGCCTGGGCAGCGCTCGACATCTCCGCCCGTAACCGCGAAACCGTCCTCTGGAACGCCTACCAGAAGGCCAAAAACCAAACCGCTCGCGGAGCAGCGGCCGACACTCCCAACTACGTCATCCCCACCATCCAGGACGACCCCATCACCACGAACTTCCTCATCCAGAAGCTCCTCGTCCAGGGCATCGACATCCAGAAAGCCACCAAACCCTTCACCACCGCTGACGGACACGCCTATGACGCCGGCTCCTACATCATCTCGCTCGCCCAGCCCAAGATGGGCCTCATCCGCAATCTCCTCGATCGCAACTTCTTCCCCGACAACGACTGGACCCGCGATAAAAACGGCGATCCCATCCGTCCCTACGACCTCTCTACCGACAACGTAGCCGAGTTCATGGGCGTCCGCGTCGATCACGTCGCCGGCCCGCTCAACGTCGAAACCAAACTCATCACCGAAGCTCCGACCACGCCTGGCAAAGTAGCAGCAGGTTCGTCCGGTTATCTCCTCAGCGGCAAGCTCGACGCCTCATACAAAGCCGTCAACCTCCTCCAGGCCAAAGGCGTCGCCATTAGCCGAGTCATCAAGCCAGTCGAAGGAGCCAGCCTCGGCGACTTCGTCGTAGCCAAAGGTTCGGAGGCCGATCTGACCTCGATAGCCAAGACCGTCGGCGTCGACTTCACACCGGCCCCGTCCATTCCCGCCGACAGCACCACTGCTCTCAAATCCAAACGCGTAGGCCTCTACCAGCACTACTACGGCGGAAACGTCGATGAAGGCTGGACCCGTTGGCTCCTCGAACAGTGGGGCTATAACCCCACCAGCCTCCTCGACCCCGAACTCAAGAAGGGCGATCTCAACGCGAAATTCGACGTCATCATCATCCCCGATGACTCGACTTCCACCCTCACCGGCGAAGCCGCTGCTGCTGGCGGCGGACGTCGTGGCGGAGGCGGTGGCGGCGAGGGCTTCGGGCGCACCCCCACTGACTTCGCCCCCGAGTATCGCAGCGGCTTCGGCGAAGAAGGCGTAGCCGCGCTCAGATCCTTCGTCCAGAAGGGCGGCACCATCGTCACCCTCGGCACCGCCAGCGACTTCGCCATCGAAAAGCTCGGTGTTCACGCACGCAACATCGTCGGCGACCTGCCCACCAAGCAGTTCTGGTGCCCAGGCTCCACCCTCAAGGTCTCAATCGACCCCACCAACCCACTCGGCTACGGCATGCCCAAACAGAGCCTCGCGCTCTACCTCCAGGGCGACCCCGTCTTCCAGATCACTCCAAGCTCCTCCAACGAGCGCTACTCCATCATCGTCAGCTACGAAAATCGCGACATCCTCCAGAGCGGTTGGCTGGTTGGCGAAGGCAACATCACCGGCAAAGCAGCCATGATCTCCGCCGAGGTAGGCAAAGGCAAAGTCGTCCTCATAGGCTTCCGCGCCCAGCACCGCGCCCAGACCTACGGCACCTTCAAACTCTTCTTCAACAGCATCACCAACTGACCACCGCTCCAAAGGGAAGGTCCTTCCCCGTCACGGGTGGCCCATCCTTCACAGTTCGATCGTGAAGGGTGGGTTGCCTTTGCCGTTGCGGTTACCTCTGCCTTCGCCTCAAAATCATTCCCATAACCCAGAAAGTGTCATCCTGAGCGAAGCGCAGCGAAGTCGAAGGACCTGCGTTTGCTTTTGCTGTTGCTGTTGTTCTTCGGCGCGCTTTTCCCCAGAAAATGTCATCCTGAGCCGGGTGGCCCATCCTTCACAGCCTCATCGTGAAGGGTGGGTTTGCCTTTGCCGTTGCGGTTACCTCTGCCTTCGCCTCAAAATCATTCCCATAACCCAGAAAGTGTCATCCTGAGCGAAGCGCAGCGAAGTCGAAGGACCTGCGTTGGCTTTTGTTGTCGCTGTTGTTCTTCGGCGCGCTTTTCCCCAGAAAATGTCATCCTGAGCCGGGTGGCCCATCCCTCACAGCCTCATCGTGAAGGGTGGATTGCCTTTGCCGTTGCGGTTACCTCGCCTTCGCCTCAAAATCATTCCCATAACCCAGAAAGTGTCATCCTGAGCGAAGCGCAGCGAAGTCGAAGGACCCCGACACCCTTGATCCAGCCCAAATCGACCGCACCTTTTGGGCCGAAGCATCCTGCTTGCCTTGGCCGGGGCTGACCCCTTTCATCCACCGTTTCTTGCTTCGCCTTTGAACGGAGACGAACGGACTATTTTTAAGCGGGCGGATCATCTCTTTCCGTTGCAGCCACTTACAATTTTTTTCTTCAAAAACAACCCAAAACTCGCTTGTCAAGTCCAAAATCCCACAACTCCAACAAAACAAACCGAATAAAAATGAAATTTAGTTACGCTCAAATCCATATAATTAACTTATAGAGTGAAGAAAAGAAAAGGCCCGGCGACCAGTCGGGCTAACTTATTGATTCTGGCTATTTTAGCTGTAACCCCTTTGTTATGACGATTTTGCGGAACTACAAAATGCGTAAATCTATGAATGCACAACACTTATGCGCGGGGAGGGGGGAGGGGGGTACCTCATCTAAACTAAACTGTTTACTTCATAAGGCTGAACAGATCCGTGCCTGAGAGCGCATTGATCACGCTGAGCAAAGCCTGGTGTTGCGTCTCCGCCTGCGAGAGCTGAGTCGCCACCGCCGCCGGGTCAGCCGAAACAAGGTTCCCCTGGGCCACCTGAAGCTGACTCTCCTCGGTCTGAGCATACGAACTGGTCGATTGTAGCCGGCTTAGTGAGCTATCCAGCGTGCTCCGCTGCGACGACAGCTGGCCCAGCGCATTCGTCAGCGCAGAGGTATCCGCCGTCAGCGTGGCCGACGTCGCACCGCCGGAAAAATCGGAGATGAGTTGGTTCAGGGCACCCAATACACCCCCGCCAGCCGTACCGAAAACAGCCGATCCTGGAAGATTAACCTGAATTTTCTGCCCTGTCGGAGTCTCAATGTACTGCAGGTTGTTATCGCCGTTGTAATTCGCCGTTGCAGGATTTGTACCGGTATTCAAGGTAAAAGGAGGAGTCGATCCCACGCTCCCGCCAAAAAGGTACTGCCCCTGGTAGCTGGTATTCGCCAGCGAAAGTACCTGGTCGCGGATCCCGCCAAGCTCCTGAGCAATGCTGGCGATGTCGCTCGGATTCAACGCCGCGCCGTTGTTGCCCGAAACTGCAACCGACAACGCCGTCGTAACCTGCGTGACAACCTCGCCCAACGTCGAGTCAGCAGCCTGCATCCGCGAGATTTCGCCCGAGGATGTCTGGACAAACGTGTCGTCTGCGGCAATCGAGCTGCCCAGCAGTGTGCTCTGCGCTACGGCCACCGGGTCGTCCTGGAGGGTCGCAACTCGGAGGCCGCTCGACAACTCCGAGGTCAGAGTATCTTCCTCGCTGGCCGACTGATCGACGGCAGCCGTCAAATTCGAAATGTAGTTTGGATCAACACGCATGATGGCGCTCCTGAGCTTCAATCTTGGAATCCGGTAAGGTTTGCATCACGTCTTAGGTCACTGTCGTTTGTTCGCCAAGATTCAGAGCGCTGGCCATTATGGAGTTCCCTATGTTGAAGACCTGCGCCGCTGCCTGGTACGCCCGCTGATACTGGGTCAAGTTCGACGCCTCCTCGTCGAGCGATACAGCAGAAAGCGAGTCTCGCCGCGTCGTCAGTTGTGTCAGAGTCACCTGCTGCGCGGTGTTATCGCTAGTGGCCGCCGCTGTGTCATTGCCGAGCTGACCAAGAAAGGAGGCCAGAAAACCAGAGGCTGTCTGACCGCCCGCAATCGTCCCGGTCGCAAGGTTTGCCAGCGCCAGAGCATTCGTGTTCCCTGCAGAACCCTCGCCCGGACCGGCCGCAGCAACTGCTGCCGGACTCGTCGTCGCGAGCTGGATTTGTGCCGCAGCACCAGGCGAGGACGGGGAAAGGTTGAACAGCGCACCGCCAGGATTGCCGTTACCATCGAGCCCCAGAGCATTCTGCTGGTTCACCTGCGTGCCGATGTCATAGGCGAGACTATCGAGGGAACTCTGATACCCGGTAACATCTGATCGCTAGCCTGCAGCGCCCCGCCAACGTCGCCGCCTGACGTTGTAGAGGTAATATCCTGGCCACCGGCCACGATGTGTGTAACCCCGCCCACCTGGGTCGTGCCGAGCGTAAACGACTGATCGCCGCTCACCAGCACTGCGCCGCCGGTCGTAGTCAGAGTGATACCGTTCTGCTGGTTCGAAATCTGATCCAGGCCGACCAGCTGCGACAACTGGGAAATCGCCAATTGGCGCTGGTCCTCGAGAGTACCAGGATCTGCATTCGGGCTAAGGCTCGTGATCTGAGCGTTGAGAGACGCAATCGTAGCTGTTAGCGAGTTCACCTGGCTGACGTCGCCGGAGACCTGTTGATCGAGGTCCGAAGACACCTGCGCCAGCTGGCCCGATGCCGAATTGAAGGCGCTGGCCAACGTCTTGGCCGTCGACAGGACATTTTGGCGCGTCGAAGTATCCGACGGGTTGCTGGCCAAAGAAGAGAGTGAGCTGAAAAAGGAGTTGATCGCAGTCCCCAAATCAGTAGAGCTGGCTGAACTGGTGGTCGAACTCAAGCCAAAGACGTTCTGAATCTGCTGCAAGGCCGATTCAAGCGCGCCGGACTGGGCTTGCACCTGCGTCTGTTGCTGTACCTGTTGCTCCAGTACCCGATCCCTCTGCGAAGTGGCCGTAGCCGTTACGCCGTCCCCGAAGCTGCCGCCGCTAAGCGTCACTTCGTCAACCGCCTGAAAGCTCACGATCTCACGTGTATACCCGGCGGTGTTCTGGTTCGCCACATTGTTCGAGGTAACATTCAGGGCCTCTTGGTCGGCCATCAGGGCCTGCCTGGCAATATCCATCAACGACGTAATTGTTCCCATTGATTCCTCAAAAGTACCGAAAGAAGGCGTAAAAATGCGTCACGATCGACTCGACCGCTCGGAAGAAGAATTCGAAATGCGCCCAAGCGAGACAAGGGTTTTCAGCCCAGAAGCGACAGGATCATCTTTTCCGCCACGTCGGACGACGAAACGTTATAGCTGCCGGCAGCAATTGCTTGCTGCAAGGCCGCGACCTTGTCGGTCCTCACATCCGAACCTTCAAGAGCCTGGGCGACGATACCGCCAGCGGAGCTAAGGTTCGCATCGTCGGTTTGTTCCACGCTTGCGACCAATCCGTCGCCGTTCGGGGTGATGGCAGGTGCCGCTGGCTTCGTCTCCGTTGAGGAGATCGAATTGATCGCCTGCAGACTGCCGATTCCGCTTGCGTAACTCATAGTAAGCCTCCGTCTACTTGACTCTATCGGCCCCGAATCCACAAACTTTAGTACTAAGACGTTGTCTTTTCGGAATTTCTTTGATGTTCCAACGTTACCTTCGAGACAATCTGCTTCGCAATCCCGAAACCGCCTCCCTTTGAGATAGCCTTCGCAACCGCTTCTGTTCCAAAGCTGCTTATTGAATCAGTAGAAGAGTCATCGCCCTTCTCATCGCCGCCCCAACTGTTCTGGCCATGCTGCAAAGGTTTCAGTAACTCCTGCAGCATCGTCGCCTCGAATTGTTGAGCCGCATCGACCAGCTTGGCCTGCTTCATTCCATCCATAGCGGTGGCTGTATTACCTGCAATATCCGAGCTGACCCTCATAGCACCTCAATCTCAGCTTCCAGCGCACCGGCAGACTTCATAGCCTGAAGAATCGAGATGACATCTCGAGCGGAAGCTCCGATTGTCTGTAGGCTGCGGACAAGATCATCCACCGTTGCACCTTGTTTCAACTCGATCCTGTTGACTGGCTTATCCTGTGCTTCAATCCTTGTTTGCTGGACGACTTGGGTCGTTCCTCCGGACGAGAATTCGTTCGGCTGTGAGACCTGAAACTCACTCACAACGTTCACCGCAAGCCCTCCATGCAGGATCGATACCGGCTGAAGCACGACAGTCCCTCCGATGACAACCGTTCCAGTCCGCTCATTGACCACAACCTTCGCCCGAGGAAAGACAGGAACCTCAATCGACTCAACCTCGGCCAGGAAAGCCGGAATATCCTCACCACTCGCAATTGACAGCTCAATGCGCCGACTATCCAGAACGTGTGCAACCTTTCGACCCAACACCTGATTGACCGTAATCGCCACAGCCTCTGCGCTCCGAAAGTCAGCATCGTTGAGCAATAGCGAGAACTGGTTCTTACCTTCCAACTCCAAGGGAACTCCGCGTTCCACCATCGCTCCGAATGGAACCCTTGCTGTGTTGGGATGATTGAACTGCTTCACATTCCCGTTTGCCGTAACCGAGTAGCCACCGACGACAAGGGAACCCTGTGCCTGGGCATAGATCTTGCCGTCCGCCCCATACAATGGAGTCATCAAGAGAAGACCGCCCTCAAGGCTCCTTGCGTCACCCGCGGACGACACAGTGATGTCCAACTTTGTCCCGGATCTGGCGAAAGGAGGCAATGTGGCGGACACAAAGACCGCGGCTAAATTCTGCACTCTGATCGAAGACGCAGGGACACTCACTCCCATTCGCAACAGAGTTGCCGCAAGCGTTTGTATCGGGAAAGTGGTTTGTTGGCTATC